>NZ_FONX01000055.1 GCF_900113035.1 Paracidovorax wautersii
ATCGCTGCCGTCAGCGTCGTCTTGCCATGGTCCACGTGGCCGATCGTGCCCACGTTGACGTGGGGCTTGGTACGTTCGAACTTACCTTTTGCCATCTTTCGACTCCGAAAAAACTATACCAACACACTGGATATTGGCGCAATCTCAACCGGACGCACCACAAAATTTGGTGCCCATGGCGGGAATCGGACCCGCGACCTCTCCCTTACCAAGGGAGTGCTCTACCACTGAGCCACATGGGCATTTGCTGACACTAGGCCACAACTTCTCTCTTTGCCAGATTGGAGCGGGAGACGGGAATCGAACCCGCGTCATTAGCTTGGAAGGCTAGGGTTCTACCATTGAACTACTCCCGCACAAGCCTTTCGACCCATCACAGCAGCGCTCAGCGCAACCTCAAATCTGGTGGAGGGGACTGGATTCGAACCAGTGTAGGCGTAAGCCAACAGATTTACAGTCTGCCCCCTTTAGCCACTCGGGCACCCCTCCGGAGAGTCTCAAATTATAGCAGCACAATTCGGCTCGGCGGCAATCTTTCTAAAATTTCTCGCATCGGCTGCCGGGGCCGCACCTTCGAACACTGGATGAGGGTCTCGCCACTCGCCA
The DNA here is from genome assembly GCF_900113035.1 of Paracidovorax wautersii. Taxonomy (GTDB): domain Bacteria; phylum Pseudomonadota; class Gammaproteobacteria; order Burkholderiales; family Burkholderiaceae_C; genus Paracidovorax; species Paracidovorax wautersii. Next base: position 607 of record NZ_FONX01000055.1, read on the forward strand.
GGTCGCCCAAGCCATGCCTTCGGCTGCGCAACAGCAGCTGGTCAACCGGCAGCAGCGCCCTACCCATCCACACTGCGCACCCAGCACTCCGTGGGAGTGCGACAAAGAGCCGATCGGGAACAGGTAGGCCGATGGGTAGGCAAAGGGCTGCGATGCAAGCCCCAATGCCTTATCTGACGCCGAGTGTTCTGATCAGCCGACTCATTGCGCGGCAAGGGAAGCAGCGCCCCATCCATGTCCCCATCGACCCAAGTCCAGCATAGCTTTAAGGACACACGGGAAGCCAACGATCTCACCCAAGGTCATCAAAGCAAGTGCCCCAGAAGGAGCCACCTTGTTCAAGGGCACGGCAAGCTAGAGCCGCACATTGCCGGAGCACTCCAACCGCATAGAACGCCCGGGACAGAGGCCCCAACACGCTCAGTCAAGCATGAACTGTGCGCTCCGCACGGACATCTGCAGCGCAACCCGACAGATCCACCCGATGCACTGCACCGTCTTCGCAATAGAACAAGCAGCAGCATAGGCCAGCCTACCGACTCAGGCGAACTGGCAGCTTAGCTTGCTCCTTGCCAGCCACTAAGGCTGACGCTTGAGCCACTTCCGCACCCTGCTTGAGCACCCAAATCTCAGTGCTTGCGAGTTTTTTCACTGCTTTGGCGCATTTCAACGCTGCAAAGCAAAGCGCCCCGAGTACTTACGTACGCGGGGCGATTTGGGCTGTAAGAGCCTGACGATGACCTACTTTCACACGGG
>NZ_FONX01000054.1 GCF_900113035.1 Paracidovorax wautersii
ATTGCTGCCAGAGAGCCTGGATGACTTCATTGCACAGGACAACACGGTTCGAATCGTTGATGCCTTCATCAACGAGCTGGACCTGGTGGCTCTGGGGTTCCATGGTGCAACACCGGCTGCAACCGGCAGGCCCTCGTACCATCCCGCAGTGCTCCTGAAGCTGTATCTCTACGGCTACCTCAACCGCATCCAGTCCAGTCGCCGGCTGGAGCGTGAGTGCCAGCGCAACGTGGAACTGATGTGGCTGACCGGCCGACTCGCTCCCGACTTCAAGACGATTGCGGACTTCCGGCGCGACAACAGCAAGGGCATCCGCAACGTTTGCCGCCGCTTCGTGGTGCTGTGCCGCGAATTGAAGCTGTTCACCGAGTCCGTCGTGGCCATCGACGGCAGCAAGTTCAAGGCCGTCAATAACCGGGAGCGCAACTTCACGCCCGGCAAGATCGAGCGCCGAGAACGCGAGCTGGAGGAGAGCATCCAACGTTACCTCGATGCCTTGGAGACGGCAGACCGGACGCAGCCTGTGGAGATGCAGGCCAAGACCGAGCGGCTGCAAGGCAAGATCCAGAAGATGCGCCAACGCCTTCAAGGCCTGCAGGTGATCAAGGCGAAGTTGGAGACCGTGCCGGATCGTCAGATATCCCAGACGGATCCTGATGCGCGCGCCATGACCACCTACAGCGCCAAAGGCACGGCCATGGTGGGCTACAACGTGCAAGCTGCGGTAGACACCAAGAACCATCTCATCGTTGCCCACGAGGTCACGAACAACGGCAGTGACCGGGCGCAGCTCAGCCCGATGGCCCTGGCGGCACGCGATGCGATGGGCAAGCGGCGATTGAAGGCCATCGCCGACCGTGGCTACTACAGCGGCCATGCACTCAAGGCTTGTGAGGATGCCGGCGTTGCCGCGCTGGTTCCCAAGCCCATGACATCCAATGCGAGATTCGAAGGCCGATTCGATAAAACCGACTTCATCTATGTCGCTCGCGACGATGAATACCAATGTCCAGCAGGCCAGCGAGCGATCCGCCGCTTCAGCCGAGAAGAAGCTGGATTGCAGATCAGCATCTACTGGTCCAGCGCCTGCCCCGCCTGCGCCATGAAAGCGCAATGCACAACGAGCCAGTACCGGCGCATCAGGCGATGGGAACACGAGGAGGTCATGGACAGGGTCCAGCAACGGTTGGACCGGATGCCTCACGCCATGACGGTGCGCAAAAGCACCGTCGAGCATGTCTTCGGCACCCTCAAGCACTGGATGGGCTGGACGCACTTCCTGACTCGAGGCATCGAGAACGTGTCCACCGAAATGAGCCTGAGCGTGTTGGCGTACAACTTCAAACGCGTCCTCAGCATCCTGGGCTTCGAAAACACAATGAAGGCAATGCGCCTTTCGGGTGCCTAGG
>NZ_FONX01000053.1 GCF_900113035.1 Paracidovorax wautersii
ACCTGCAGGGTGAAAGGGGCTGCCATGTCAGGGCGCGAAATTTTCGTCAGGATTCGCAGCGCGGCCTGCGGCCACCTTCGCCCGAACCTCTTGCAAGACGGCAAGATGGTCACATGCGTGGGCCATCAGCACTGCGCTCTCCGTTTCAGTGATGCATACCGGGCTCAGCTCGCGCAACGCCAAGACCACATCTCGCGCGTTGGCACCGTCATACGTAAGCAGCTGGGACGCCGCCATCCATTCGATCACGGCCCAACGGCGCAGGTCCTCCGGAGGCACGCGTTTCTCGTTGGCAACATAGTAGTGCGCGCTGGCCAGTGCCTGCCGCGCGTCACGGAGGGTCTTCGACTCGACCTGGCCAGGCAATCCTACGAACTGCATGCCCGTCAGGTCAGCCGCACGCACCGCGCGCTCAGCACAAACCGCCGGGCAACGACGAGCCAGCTCCACAGCGGCATCGCGCGGAAGATCCTCCTGAACCACCACCGTCAGCGTGCTATCGCGGCTGCCCGGTTGCGCGCTCACCAGCCCATCCACACGAAACACATCGCCATCGGGAACACAGGTGATGCGCTCACCACGGTGATGGTGGCTCACCATCGCCGCAACACGTCGGGCGGTCACCGCTTCATCAAGAACCTCATTGCCATGCGCGCGACATGGCAATGTGACCGGAACTTGAACCTCGTCCCCGACACGGAACTTAACCAGTGCGCGCAACCGTGCAGTGGTCGCATCAGGCCCCTCTGCTGCGCAGGCGCCATCGGGCGTGGACGCTCGCCACTGACCAAAGTCAGCTGGCGCCACGGTGATATTTTCCGAATCCGTCAGCGAGACCGCGAGGTGAGGCGCGCTGGTGGGGCTGAAGAACGGCGCCCGACCTCCAATCAGGCCAGACACCCCATAGGACTTCCCAGCCATCTGCCAGTTGGCTCCCGCCAACTCGAAGCCCAGGGCCTGCGCCGCGGCCCAGTCCAGCCGTTCGAACGCAAGGTCATCGACCGGGACAGCATGGGTGACCGTTACGGGAATACGCGTTGCGCGATCGACTTCGGACTCCACCGCGGCGAAGAGGTCGCGCCCTTCGGGATGAGCAAACTTCCTTTGTGTGACACCCCGCCCCTCGTAGACCATGCCTGCACTGAGCTTGCCCAGCTTGTCCACGAGCGCGACATTCGACCCATCACCCTGCGACGGCTCGAAACCCGAGCGGCCGAGGCGCATGAAGGCCACCATGGCATCGCGCGGACCGGCAAAGAACGCCGAATGCATGACTCGGCCCGTACTCGCGGTCAGGCGCACTTCAAAGCGCTCGGACTCCATCGCTCGGACATCCGCGTCGATCTGGGCCTCAGCAGCGGCCCGGATGACGCCGTAGTCCGGATTGCTTGTCCATGGCGCGGCCGATAGCAAGCGATCGACTTCGTTCTGGATCTCATCGAAGTCATCGGCGACATCTTGACCCTGGGCACGATCCATGGCCATCATCTGCTCCAGCTGGTCCAGCTGCAGATACAGCGCCTTGGACATGGTCTCGGGG
>NZ_FONX01000051.1 GCF_900113035.1 Paracidovorax wautersii
GGGGGCTGTCGATGAGTCGAGCATCTTTTATGGAAAATCCGTTGTTCGGCATGGTTGGATAGAATGTGATGACGGATCTTTGGTGGATCCTACCCGATGGGTATTTGAGGGCGCTGAGCCATACATATATTTTGGTCGTCCATCGCGGGAGTACGATGAGGGGGCTAATCGACTCCGTGCGTGTTTTGCGCGGCCGGCCCCTATATTTGACCCTTTAAAGACCATGGTGGTTATCCCAGGGAGGGTGGAGAGCGAAGTCTTTGCATCTTTGCTTGGCATGGATGTTGTCCGATCGGAGATCAATGTCGAGCAAGCGTTCTGGATCGGAAATTTGACGCTGGATGCGCTTGGCGTGTATGCGAATATGGTTTATCAAGCCCTTGAGAAAATGGGATTAAAGGTATTTGTGCCTATAGATAATTATATGAAGGTGGTGAATTTTAAGAGTGTTAAATGATTTGTTCGCGAAAATCGCCTCTCACCCTCTTGGCGTCTATTAATATATGGGGAAGAATGTGAAGATCTGCGAAATCCGCGTTGGAGCCATGTACAGCAATCAGACTGAGAAATACAGCGGCGTGCGCGTCGTTGATGCTTTCACTGTCCGGGCTGATGGAACTGTTGCCGTAAGTTGGGTAAGTGCAGCAAAGACCTCTGGCCACGACTCTGGTGTATCAACCCTGCAGACTTTTGCAAAGTGGGCGCGAAGACAAGAAATGATGAGTGAGCAGCAAATCGCCGCGCACTCAGTTCGAGCGCAGCAGCATGCCGAATGCGAGAAAAAGTATGGTGCTCAGGTCCGTGCCTTCGTGAGCGCATTGAAACAATAGGGAGTTTGGCCTTCGTGGTGATATGGGGTGGCCACCTGCCAGGACTGCCAGGCGTGGGCGTTGAAGCGCCAGATGCCGAGGATGAACTGCTGGTGGGCGATATCGCATGCCTCGTCGATCGCGTCGATCACCGTGCGGGGCAGCGCGGCAGTGGGGTTGATGGCCAGGTGCCAGGTGGGGCTGGAGCCGGCGCAGGACCTGGTGCTTGAGGTGGAGGTGGGTCGAGGGCTAGGCACGAGCTGGACGGCGTTCTGGATGGAGGTGAAAAACCCGTGGGTACGGCGGTCCAGGTCCAGGAGGACGAACAGCGCGAGCTGCAGATCGAGGGCAGACATGGGCGGCAGCGCAGCCGGCGCGGGCAGATGGGCGACAGAGGAAGACATGGTGAAGCTCCGGGGTGTGAAAACACCATGATGTGGCCCCTGCAGAGCAGCCATCGGCGGGTTTTTCCGAACCAGGGCCTTTGAGGCGGTTGGCGCCATCGAGCCGCCTGCGCAGCCGTTGGTGGTGGACGTCGATGAGGGGGATCTGGTGGCCATGTCAGGTGGTCGTTGTCGGTTGACCCCCCCCTGGGGTGGTGAAATCGCCCTCCTTTGGACCGACCCTTCCTTGGGGCGGGGTCGGTGGAGGATCATCAAGGCCCTGCGGTGGGTTCTATGGGTTGTCTAAAGGTGGCCGCGGGCCCTGCTGGCGATCGGGCAGCGCTATTTGAGAAAACTGCTGCCAGGACAGCGATAAATGAGAATGCGCGGCGCCGGCGGCGGCCGTGGCCAGCGCGGCGTGAGGGTCTGGAGGGAGAGCCAGGTGTGTCAACGCGGGCACGCGCAGCGCGTTGTGCAGAGCCACCTGGTGAGCCAGCGCGAACAGCCCCCACAGCCCCTGAAAACCGCCCCTCGGGCGCACGCCCAAGGCCAGGGCCTGCAGGATCTGCAGGGCGAGCAGCTGAGCGATGAGGGGGGTGTCCTTGCCCTCCCCTGGACTGCCTGGAGACAACGGTGGGGCGAGCGCATGCAGCCATGAAAAAGGTAGCGCATGTGCGGCGTGGCGGATCTGGGCGTTGGAGAT
>NZ_FONX01000050.1 GCF_900113035.1 Paracidovorax wautersii
TTTCGAGCAACTCGGCTTGCAGGGTGTTGATCCGGTTCTGCACCTCGCGCACTTCGTTGCTGCGAATGCGCTGGTGATCCGGCTCGAACTCGAACGCACCGAGGAAGTCGTTGAGCAGGAAGCGGTGCTCGTCGTAGACGAAGTAGCTGCGCCGCGTCGAGCCATCATCCTGCGGAATTTCCAAGTACACCCGCTGCCCGATCTTCGACGGGTGCGGGCGCAGGATGATCGTGTGCGGTGCGTCGTCAACCCAGCGGATCGACTGGATCAGCAAGACGGTGCCCTCGTCGATGCCTTCCTCGACGATGGTGCGCTGTGCGCGCCAATACTGGCCCGCTTGCAAGGATTGGAAGCGGACGATCCGCTCAACTGAAGATTCTGCCGTGGCAATCCGCATAACAACCCACTTTTACGAATACCCGAGAATTCCACCAACGCGCGCCATAGTGGCTACTTTGGCGTATATACGGTGATCAGCCCCTGCTCCTTGCTACGCGCACGCGCACTTTCCAGTCCGTTGACCAGTTCCCCGGATGGATCGACCGTGGCGACCGTGGCGTTCTTGCCGTGGCGTGCCACCAGTTGGATGAGATCAGCGTGCCCCTTCACATCGAACTCGTCGTTACCCGTGAGCACCACTTGCTCGACCCGGGAATGACGGACATAGGCGTACACGCCGGCATTGCTCGCCTGCGTCACTTCCTGCAGCCGGCGGCTGGAGGCAGCCTCCACCACCAGGTACTCTGGACACCACTGGACACTGGTGGTTTGCCCATCGACCTCATCCAAGCGAGCAGCCTTGTCAGCGAAGGCGAACGTCGTGAAATCGACGATATACGGGCCGACCTCGATCCAGGCGTGGAACATCCCCTGGTCCTCCGCACCAGAGACATCGGGGTCTTTTCCAAACAGCTCAAGGGCGTGCACTAAAGAATCTGCATCGCCTGGCCCGACACGCCACACCGCACTGCCGGCGACGGCCACGGCCGGATGGCCCATCCTTCGCAACACTTCGGCACCAGCGAGCGCATACGCCACGCAGTCCGCGCCGTGGCCATGCGTCATGGCCCCCACCACTTCCCTCATCGCATGCGCGATGGATGCCACATCAGCGATTAAGCCCTGCATGGCCTCTTTCCGGCGCTTCGCCTGCCCCATCCTCAATCCCTTCTTCGTTCAATGCATGACTATGGCGCGGACAGAGCCCGCCCCTTGCCTCAATTGTCTCAATCCCGAACGTAGCCCCGCTTGCCCGTCGAGGAGCGCCCATTGGACTTGCGCTTCGCATGTCCAGCGCTGGAGTTACTCGAACGGCGACGGCGGTAGGTCTTCGTTCCCCTGAAGGCCTTGGTCTGCGGCCTCTTGCGCTTCGTTGCTTCACGCACCGGCAGGACCAATGGCCACGGCGCGCTGGCAGGGACAAGCCCCAGGACCTGCGCCTTGAGTGTGGCAGGAGTGAGCACGTCAAAGCGGTTGTTCACCGCTTCGGCAGCAGCTGCATAACCACTCATGATGGCCTCTGGCTGCGCCAAGAGCCAGGTGAGATCCGCGATGGCCTCGAAGTTGGTGACGTCGAGCCTCAAATCGCGAGCCAGCTCGAACTCGCTCCGGAAATCACCCACCAGGGATGCTTCGATTTCTGCATACGGAAGCCGTGCCTCTGCACCATTGCACCAGTCCACCACTGCACCGAGCGGCGCACCGCCCAAAGCCAGGGTCATCACCTCCACCCATTCTTCGCTTCCGCAATCGAAGGCAAACAGGTCGAGGGAGTTGAGCCGGTTTACTACCGAAACGTACTCTCGCTGTAGCGTCTCCGCAAGCACCAGTAGGTTGTCTCCCGCCTTGAGGGCTTGCAACAGCCTTTTGTCATCCGACTTCGTCCACAGATGGAGGGTGCGGGGATACAGCTCACAGACGGAAGCGGACATATCGGGCTCCTTA
>NZ_FONX01000048.1 GCF_900113035.1 Paracidovorax wautersii
CGATCTGGAAGCCGCCGTCACCGGCCCGGATGCCCGATTGCTCGGTCACGCTGGCGTAGTCGCTGTTGATCCTCTGCTGGCCGTAGTTGGCGCTGTCGGCAAATAACGACTCAACGGAACTTATTCACAAGGCCAAAAGGCAAATGGAATTGCAGTACGAGATCGCAACTCCATTGCCAGACTCGTGCTTGCGCCAAGATCGCAACCCCAACACCTTGCTCAAAGCATGCGTAAACTACAAAACACACATAATTTTAAAAAGCAAATTTTTATTACGCAAATTTAATCATCATAAGAAAGCTCCAAGGAAAATTTTCCGGAATCAACATCCATAGAAAACAAAAATACTTTCCACGGATGCTGGTTCTGCGAAACAAAAAATTCCCGGTGGGCAAAAAGAAGCTTTCTAAGATTTTGATCAACCAAGCCATCAGAGGGAAGAAACCAGTCACTCTTGCCGTCCGATTTGACATAGTCATACTCGAACGTGCATACATCACCCTCAGGCACCAAAATAGCTTTCATTGCTATTTTTTTCGCCCCATCAGGAGCAGCCTCGTACAAGATTTGACCAATCTCCCTGCAAATTTCCACATCCTTGCTAATCAACTCAACCTCCTGGCGCATTTGCAAAATTGACTCGAACTGGGCGAGTACCGCCAATGGAGTAGGTCACATTGAATGATCCCGGCCTCACACTGGCCCCCTCGTATATGGGCTCAATCATAACTCGAACCGATTGCCCATCCTTGAGGGCACTTGCCCAGGCATTCTCCATACTTTTCCAGGCTCCGCGATTCAAATTCGCGTTCATTGGAACGAGGTTTAACTTTTCGCCCGGACCATTCAGGATGCTGGCGATAAGGTGACCGCCCTCATCCCCAGAGACGCCACATTTCCCTGCCTTACATTGCTGGTAAGTGTTGCGATCTTGCTTCGTCAGCGAAAGATCACTCTCCACTTTGGTGACTCTTGAAAGCGAATCGGTTTGATAGACGTTGACATCGTCCACCTTGTAAATTGTATTAGGCTGAGGATTATTAAGTTCTTTACTCCAATCGCCCTTGACTCCGGAACTGATATTGACTTCACGCAGGGCCGGGATTCCGCCTTCTATGGTTGCTGCACCACCACCTTTAATCCCTGCACCAGCCCCTTTCCCAAGCTCCGCAGCCTCTGCAGCATTCATTGGCCCCTTGGTCACCAAGACAGCCAGCGTCTCCTTGCTGACATTGATCCCCACCTCCGCGAGCCTGACCGCGCCCTTGGCTGCAGCGCCAGCACCGGTAACAACACTACCGACCTGCCACAGCACCCCACCCAGGTCCCGACCCAACTGCTCCGCATTCGCATCACCGCCCTGATCCAGAGCCCGGCTCATGCGGTCGATCTTGGCGTCCAGTTCCTTGAACATCGCCTCGCCCATCTGCTGGCGCGCCTCCGGGCTGCTGATCAGTTGCTTCAGTCCATTGAGCCCTTCGATCGGGTGCGCCAGGAATTCGGCGACGCCCTTAACGTCGTTCCACCCCGCTTCCGCCAGGCCCTTGCCGATACCTGTTGTGGTCAGCACGTCCTGCTTGGTCGAGATGTAGGCCCACTTGCCAGCCACTTTGACCTGCTCCAATGTCGTCTTGGCATTGGAGAGTTCTTTCTTCATCTGCACGATCTGTTGCGTCGCCAGCCAGTTGTTGTCCACGGCGGCGATGGCTCCCTGCGTGGCGGCCGTGGGGTCTGACCCGCCCACGGCGGCGATGCCGGTCACCAGGCTGGTGATGAGGTTGCGCTTGCCTTCGCGCTGGGCGGCGGTTTCGTCAGGGCTGGTTTCGCTGAATAGGCCAGTCAGCAGGCTGCTGGCGGCTCCGCCCAGGGCGCCTGCGCTGCAGCTTTGGCTGCTGGCGGCCGCCCCTGCGCAGGCGACGATGGCGTGCAGCGCCGCGTGGGCGGGACTGCCCTCGGTCAGCGTGCCGTTGGCGACCATTTGCCCCACGTAGCTGGCGCCTTGCTGCTGCACGTAGTTGACGACCATGTTCTGCACGAATTGCGCCGTGCTGCCGCTGACGTTGCCGCCCGCGCCGGCGGCCATAGCCATCATGATTTGCCGGTAGGTGCCGCCTGCGCCCCAGTTGTCGCTGATGGACTGCGCTTCGGTGCGCCATGCTGAGGCTTGGTCTCGGAGCGCAAGACGTTGCTGATCGGTCAGGCCGTTGCTCGGGTCGGAGGCTTTGGCGTCGGCTTCCTTGGCCTGCGCATTCCTCTGATCGACTTCCTTGGCCCGGTTGTTCAGGAAGGCTCCCGTCTCTCGCTGGAACGCGCCGACGATCTCGAAGCCTGCCTTGATCTCCTGTTCGTTGAAGATGGGCTTGAGCGCGTTGCTGCTGTCTCGCTCGGTGCTGACGTTGCGGTTGATGCTGGCGACGGTCTGCGCTCCATCCTTGCCGGTGAGCGCCTGCTGCTTGCCTTCGTCGGTGATGCGGATCGCCCCGCCGCTGATGCCGCTGCCCGTGGTGCTGCCGGCGCTGCCGGAGGCGCCCATCACCACGGGAGGCGTAGCGCTCCAATTGCCGCTGCTGGGCAGGTTGCTGCCGGGCACTTTGCCTGCGC
>NZ_FONX01000047.1 GCF_900113035.1 Paracidovorax wautersii
CCCACCGAAGAGCAGACGCAGGCGTACGCGGAGCGGACGAAGGCATTCCTCGGGTTGACCGGATTCGACAGCATGGTCGCCCGGCTACCGCATGGCGGCGTGAGCAGCCATACCTTCCATCCGGACTGCCTGGTGGTTCCCACGCTCGGAGCATGCTTCACAGTGGTCGAGTTGGAAGACTTGACTATTGGCATCGCTGTTCCCAAAGAACACAAGGCCTGGATCAATGTGTTCCCCTTCGACTTCGTGGCGGTGAGCAGCAAGGAGGTCTTCTTTGTTTCCAAGAGCTTCACCTGGCTGAACTCAGAAATGCCCGCCACCGGCATCTCGCTTGGCGCCATGTGCGAGAGCGAACTGCTCGCCAAGCTCTGCAACCAGAAGGTTGTGCAGTTCTACGCAGCAGCCAATGTGGCTGACATTCAAGAGGTGACGCTGATTCGCCCCGGTGCGCCCGTACCGGTATTCCATACTCTTGACAGCACACCGCTTTTCAAAACGCGCTCCACCTATGAAGCCCGGGAGCGTGCCGAGAACGTTACAGAGAGCGACCACATTCGCTCGCACTTCATGGGGTGAGGCACATGAGCGATCTAACCTTCAGCGTTCTTCGGTCCATGGGCATGGCAACCCCATACCCAGAGGCGTCTCCGGAGCAGTCGCCTCATCTGAGCGCCTTCGGCTTCCCAATGCCAATGAAGCGGCTGCACAAGGCCTTAACGGCGGCGCTCAATCGCGTGCCTCTGATCGACCAGAACAACACCCCCCTGCGCGAACCCCTGCTGGACCTGATCAAGCGCGGCGTCACAGATGACGAGCTTTTCGAAGAGATCACGTCCAGGCTTGGCGAAGCTACAGCTCGTGAAGACATCATGCAGAAGCGCATCACACAGATGACGCCGGTAGATTTCATCTCGAATCAGGCCTACGCCACGCCCACCGAAAGCGCCGTGAAGGCCATGAAACGCCAGGTGCTTGAACCGCAGCACAAGCGCTTCGCCGAGATGCCCGTCAAGGAAGGTCGTGCAACGAACGAGTGGAGCATGATCGACCTCGACACTGATGGGCCAAGCTTCTGATAGCAAGGATGTGCCAGCGCCACGTGCCCGCAAAAAAGCCGGCAATGGGAGCATTGCCGGCTTGGGCGCGACGCGCTGGATCAGCTTCAGCTGCCTTCTGGGCGGTTCACCATCCCATCAAGGACCTTGATCTGGCGCTCGGTCTCGCCAATTCGGCACATGCCGTAGACAAGACTGTAGATCGAGCCGCCCTCGCTGGACTGCGCCTCGGCTGTACACAAGGCCTCCGTGTAGACATCGGAGGCCTTGAAGAGCTTGGTGAGCGCGTTGCGCGCTGCCTTGTCCGCGGCCTTCAGCGCTTTCTTTCGATTAGCAGCCAGCTGTTTCTCAGCCTCATCCAGTTTCCTGGCCGCGCAGACCTTCATGCCGATCATGGAATCCTGCTGCTGCGAGCAGTCCACATCGTCGAGATCTTCGGGGGCGGTCACCCCCTTGGCATTTGCGCTCCCGATGCACGCCACAGCGATCATGCTGGCCGCGACCAGCGCCTTAATTTGCAGTTGCATTGCGATACCCCTTTGCTATTGATACTGCGCAATCCTCTTCCGAGGACCCATCGCTTTCTAGCATAGGTTCTTTGTATGAGCCTTACATTCTCGATTCATATGACAGCTCCGATGACGCATCAAGAGATCCGACAGTTCTTCGTTCTTCAAAACAAATCTCACGGCTCAACTGGACGCGAAGATCGGATGTACGGCGGCGCACCTCATGCGAGATACCTCAACTCCTTCGGCTTCTGGTCAGCAAGCGGATCAAAGCTGATGCCGCTGCTCGCCTGGGAGGAGAGCGCCGCGGCCGAGGCTGCTTGCACCATTGCGAGAAGCATTCGGAAATGCGACGTCATCGTCAGCACGGTCGGCGGCACGCACCAGGTGCCAGGCGACCAGCTGATCCTCTACTCCGCGAGCCACCACGCCCAGGTCCTGGCTGGACAGCTTCCGCGCGAACGGGTCAGCAGCACGAAGACCGCCTCGGATTGGCACCGAACCAAGGTCTTCACCGGGGCAGTGCTCGAACTGGCCGATGCGCCGGATGCAGCCTGCAAGCAGGCGGCGACCACAAAATGGAACAAAATCATCCACGCCACCTTCGCCGGGGGCAGTGTCGTATCGGCTTCCCAGTTCTTGTCGGGTAAGCGGGCCGCCGCGATCGTCGAGCTGCTGCGTAATGGCACGCTCGTTGAAGACGATGAACTGCCCATCGCCGACATCGAGCGGGCCATCACGATCGCCAAGGCCGACTCATGGAATGCACCGACTGCCTAAGCCTGAACTGATCAGAGTCCCAGTGCTGTGACGACCAGATTTCAGCTCAGGCGAAACGATCCACGTAGTTGACCCGTTTTTCGCCGATGTGGAGGCTCGTGAGGGTGCGATACAAGGTCCCCATCCATTGCGCGTCCCGCGCCGCAGCAGGCCCTGTGTAGCCATTGTCCTGGCACAAAGTCGGAAAGCGTGCGCGCATGGTTGGCTGTGAGTGCTGGAATTCCACCGGGTCCTGCCCTTCTTCGAGCTTGACCTTGTCTTTCCACATTCGGTGCTCTCCTCAAATCAGGAATTTTCGCACCGAGTTTCCTGAACGGACGATGCAACGAAAAAACCCAAAGCCACCGCAGCAGTCGCTGAAGTGGCTTTGGGTTTTGTCTTCCCAGATCCCGCACGACGCACCATGCGGGCGCTTTCATGTATCGGCTCGCCCCCCTCCAGGCAGCAAGTCAGCGATCCCCTTCGGCAGGTTCGCCGCCGTCCAGATCACCCTCCCCTTGTTCAGGGTGGCCACGAGTTTCGGCCCCTCCTCGATCGCCCCGGAATTGTCCAGGACCACTGCAGCCTCGACGAAGCCGAGCGCTGCCTGCAGGTTCTTCATGCACTGCACATACCGCCGAGCCAGCTTGGCTTCGGGCACGGCGTGACCACCATTGGCCACGCGCCTGCGCACGCGTGCGATCGACAGGGCGGCGCTGGGAATCCAGACCGCAAGCAGAACAACGCGAAACCCCTTCTCCGCGGCGCGTTGGAGGTAGCCCAACTTGGAACCGACCTCATCTGAGAAGACCGTCTCGGTCGCAAATGTCGTTGGGTTGTTCAGAAAGTGCTCGCGCGTCACTTCGGCGATCTGCTGGGCCAGCACATCCGGCGACGGTGCCGCCCCCACCACCTTCCCGATCAGGTCCGCATTCACGAACGGGATCGGAGCGCCCCCCTCCTGCAGGAGTAGGAACGCGGTACTTTTTCCGG
>NZ_FONX01000019.1 GCF_900113035.1 Paracidovorax wautersii
CTTCCTGGGCGATGCGGGCGGCTTCGGCGGGCTCGCCGCCGAGCTGGCCCTTGATGCGCCGCGTGATGGCCCAGGCCAGCAGGCCGCCGATCAGGGCGGCAGCGACGGCCAGCAGGGCCATCTGCGTGGCCGCACTCTTGGCCTGCGACTGCGCCTCGCGGCTGGTTTCGACCATCTCGCGCTTGTGATAGTCGAGGAACTTGTCCATCGCGTCGAAATAGACGTTCTGCAGGTTCCGGACTTCCTTGAAGACCATCGCCTGCGCGGCGCTGGAGTCGCCGCCCTGGGCCAAGGCCGTGGTGCGAAGCACCGCAGCGTTGTAGGTGCCGCGCGACTGGACCACGTCATGCAGCAATCGGCGCCCCTCTTCCGATTCCGTGCTCGTCTCCAGCGACTTGAAGAGCTCGCTGTTCTTCTCGGTCGCCTGCTGGATGCGCTTTTGCTCGGCAGCCATCGCCTCCGTGTCCTGCAGGATCACGATGTTGCGCACGACGCGAGCGACCAGATTCACGTTGTCCTTGATCTCCTGGGCCCGCATGACGTCGGTCATGCGCACCGTGGCCAGGGAATCGATGCTGTTGCTGAGCATGTTCAGCCGCAGGTTGCCCACCAGTGCAATCAAGATGCCCAGGAGGATCACAGTGGTGAAGCCCGCGCCCAGCATGGCGCCGACTTTCATGTGACGGAATACGTTCATACGGCAACGCCCCTTCTTCATTGAAAAAATCAATCAGCATTCATTCTTACATCAAATAACCCTTTCGCTTGATAAACACAAGCGCACCTGAGGGGATAGCCATCTCGTTATTTTTGGGCTCTGGAAATCGCTGACGCTCCCCCGAAGTTCGCGGTGGAAAGTCATAGCGATGAGTGGATGCTTCGGGCGCGCGCGGGCCGAAGCAGCGGCGCTTCTGCCGGGGTGGGGACGCGCAACGCATCGCTCCCCATGACGGCCGCGCCGAGGGGACTACCGGATGCGGCGGCAGCGGAAAAGGCTCAGTCCGCCTTGATGCCTGAACTCTGGGCAACGGCGCGCATGCGCGGCAGTTCGTCGGCGATGCGCGCAGCCACGGCCTGCGCGGGCGCAGGGGCCGGCTCCAGCCCGCTGGAGAGCAGCTGGGCGCGGATGTCGGCGTCCGCCATGGCGTCGGCCAGCGCCTTTTCCAGCTTCGCCTTCACTTCCGCCGGCACGCCGCGCGGCGCCACCACGGCCAGCCAGGAATCCGCCGCGAAGCCGGGAAAGCCGCTTTCCGCCACGGTGGGCACGCCGGGCAGCTGAGGCGCGCGCGTGGCGCCGGTCACCGCGATGGCCTTGATCTTGCCGCTCTTGAGCTGGGGCAGCGCCGCGGCCACGGTATCCACCGTGAAGGGGATCTGGCCGCCGATCAGGTCGCTCATCGCGGGCGCGCTGCCACGGTAGGGCACATGCGGCAGCTGGATGCCCATGGCCGACCACATCAGCTCGCCCGCGAAATGCCCGGTGGTGCCGCTGCCGAAGGAGCCATAGACGTACTTGCCGGGCGCGGCCTTCACGGCCGCGATCAGCTGGGCCACGGTGTTCACGGGCACGTCGCGATGGGCCAGCAGCACCAGCGGCACCCGCGCAACCATGCCGATGGGCTCGAAGCTCCGGACGGGGTCGTAGGGCAGCTTGGCATGGAGCGCCGGGTTGATGGTGAACGTGGAACCCGAGCTGATGAGCAGCGTGTAGCCGTCGGCCGGCGCATTCGCGACGTACGACGCGCCGACGATGGTGCCGGCGCCGCCCTTGTTGTCGATCACCACCGCCTGCCCCAGCCGCTCGCCCAGCGGCTTGGCGATCAGCCGGGCGGTGATGTCCACGGCGCCGCCCGGCGGGAAGGGCACGACGAGCTGCACCGGCTTGGCCGGATAGCCCTGCGCGTGCGCCGCCGTGCCCGCCAGGCCTGCGGCGATGGCCATGGCGGCCATCGACAGGAAGGCGCAGGCTCGCCGGCGCGATGGGAGAAGCAGACAGGTCGTTGTCGTCATCGCGAAGCTCCTTGGAGGAACAGAGAAAACCGGCGGGCCCGTCGGACCCCAGCGCGCAAGCGGGCCACGCGCGGAGACGAGGCCCCGCGCGCCTGGCCCGGGTCAGCCGTTGCGGAAGAGGAAGCTGTAGGCGTTCAGGGCGGGCACGCCACCCAGGTGGGCGTAGAGCACCTTGGAGCCGGCCGGGAATTCACCCAGGCGCACTTTCTCGATCATGCCGTGCATGGACTTGCCTTCATAGACCGGGTCGGTCAGCATGCCTTCCATGCGGGCGCACAGGCGGATGGCCTCCAGCGTGCCCTCGTTGGGCAGGCCGTATTCGGGGCCGCCGAAGCGTTCGTCCAGCACGACGTCGGCGTCGGTGATGTCGCGGCCCAGTTCCACCAGCTTGGCCGTGTTCTGCGCGATGCGCAGGATCTGGGCGCGGGTCTGGGCAGGCTTGGCCGAGGCGTCGATGCCGATCACGCGGTCAGCGCGGCCATCGGCCGCGAAGCCCACGGTCATGCCGGCGTGGGTGCTGCCGGTGACCGAGCAGACCACGATGTAGTCGAACTTGAAGCCGAGTTCCTCTTCCTGCTGGCGCACTTCCTCGGCGAAGCCGACGAAGCCCAGGCCGCCGTAGGGATGCTCGGAGCAGCCCGCCGGGATGGGGAAGGGCTTGCCGCCGGCCTTCTTCACGTCTTCCATGGCCTGCTCCCAGCTGGGGCGGATGCCGATGTCGAAGCCCGCGGAGTCCAGCCGCACGTCGGCGCCCATGATGCGGCTCATCTCGATGTTGCCCACGCGGTCGTACACCGCGTCGGAATAGTTCACCCAGTTCTCCTGCACCAGCACGCACTTCATGCCCAGGTGCGCGGCCACGGCCGCCACCTGGCGCGTCTGGTTGGACTGGATGCCGCCGATGGACACCAGCGTGTCGTAGCCGCCCGCGATCGCCTCGGGGATCAGGTATTCCATCTTGCGGGTCTTGTTGCCGCCGAAGGCCAGGCCCGAGTTGCAGTCCTCGCGCTTGGCATACAGCTCCACCTTCCCGCCCAGATGGGCCGACAGACGCTTGAGCGGCTGGATGGGCGTGGGCCCGAAGGTCAGGGGATAGCGTTCGAATTTCTGCAGGTTCATGGGAGGCCTTCCGGCGTTGCGAAGCGGTGGATGAGGAGGTGGACGGATTGCGCCTGGCGCGCCCATCCGTGGGGCAAATAGTATGAAAATGCCTGCGCAACAGGGCTGCGAATCAACGGCCATCCACCTCATCGAAATCCACCGATTTCCAATACCACGCACTGCAATTTCTTCAAGGACACCATGTGCGCAACAAAAGTAAACCGCCCGAATGACGCCGGCACCGCCGATCGCACGACCGATCTGGACCGCACGGACAAGGCCATCCTGCGTGCGCTGCAGCGCGATGCCTCGATCTCCAACGTGGCGCTCGCGGCCAAGGTACATCTGAGCGCGCCGGCCTGCCTGCGGCGGGTGGAGCGGCTCAAGCGCCTGGGCTTGATCGACGGCATCGTGGCACTGCTCAACCCGCGCGCGGTGGGCGCGGGCATGCTGGTGCTGATCGGCGTGGTGCTGGACCGCTCCACGCCCGACTCCTTCGCCGCCTTCGAGAAAGCCGCCGCGAAGATCTCGGGCTGCATGGAATGCCACGTCGTCACGGGCGAGTTCGACTACTTCATGCTGGTGCGCACGCAGGACAGCGAGAGCTTCAACCGCCTGCATGCCGAGCAGCTGCTCTATCTGCCGGGCGTGCGGCAGATCCGGTCGTTCATGACGATCCGCAACGTGCTGTCCACCACGGAGCTGCCGCTGGCCCTGTGACCTTCGAATGAACGGGCGGCGGCGCAGGCGCGCGAGGCGCCCGCGCGTCAGCCCCGCTGCAGCAGCAGTTCCACGCGGCTGCGCAGGGTCTCCGGCGTGAGCGTGGCGGCGTCCACCGGCGCGCCCACGTTCAGCCCCACGCGGTTGAACATGCCGCGGCGGAAGGGCCGCACCATGGCATTGCCCTGCTCCACCCGGCTGAAGAACGAGCCCCACAGATGGGTGAGCGCCATGGGGATCACGGGCGGCTCCAGCCCGTCGGCGCGGGCCCGCTCGGCGATCTTCATGATGCCGCCCTTGAAGGGCTGCAGCGTGCCGTCGCGCGTGATGCCGCCTTCGGGGAAGATGCCCAGCAGGTCGCCCGCGCGCAGCACCTGGGCCGCGCGCTCGAAGGCGGCTTCATAGACGGCGGGGTCGTCCTTCTGCGGTGCGACCGGGATGGCGCGTGCCAGCCGGAAGACGGCGCCCAGCACGGGCACGCGGAAGATGCGGTGGTCCATCATGAACACGATGGGCCGGGGGCTGGCGGCCATCAGCAGCACCGCGTCGATGAAGCTCACGTGGTTGCAGGCCAGCACGGCCGCGCCCTGCACGGGGATGTGCTCGTCGCCCGCCACGCGGAAGCGGTAGATGCAGCGCGAGAGCACCCAGGCCAGGCAGCGCAGCAGGTATTCCGGCACGATCAGGAAGATGTAGAGCGCCACCACGGCGTTGGCGATGCCGGTGAAGAGAAAGACCTGCGGCACCGTGAAGCCCGCGCCCAGCAGCGCGCCCGCGATGAGCGCACTGGCGATCATGAAGAGCGCGTTGAGGATGTTGTTGGCCGCGATGATGCGCGCGCGGTGCGTGGGCTGGCTGCGCAGCTGGATCAGCGCGTACATGGGCACGCTGTAGAGCCCCGCGAACAGCGACAGCAGCGCCAGATCGGCCATCACGCGCCAGTGCGCGGGCTGCGCGAGGAAGGCCGCCAGCCCCATCACCGGCGAGGGCGGCAGGCCGCGCGAGGCGAAATACAGGTCGATGGCGAACACGCTCATGCCGATGGCGCCCAGCGGCACCAGGCCGATCTCCACCTGCCGGCGCGAGAGCACCTCGCACAGCAGCGCACCCGCGCCGATGCCGATCGAGAACACCACCAGCAGCAGCGAGGCCACGCGCTCGTCGCCGTGCAGCACCTCCTTGGCGAAGCTGGGGAACTGCGAGAGGAACACCGCGCCGAAGAACCACATCCAGCTGATGCCCAGCAGCGAGCGGAACACCACCGGGTTGCCGTGCGCCAGCCGCAGGTTGCGCCAGGTTTCGCTGAACGGGTTCCAGTTGACGGACAGCCCCGGATCGGTGGCCGGCGCGGGCGGAATGCGCTGCGCCGCCAGCCGGCCGGCCAGGGCCAGCGCCAGGCAGGCCAGCGCCACGGCGCCGTGGCCGATCTCCGGGATCGCCACCAGCAGCCCGCCGGCCACGTTGCCCAGCAGGATGGCGACGAAGGTGCCCATCTCCACCATGCCGTTGCCGCCCGTGAGCTCCCGCTCGTGCAGCACCTGCGGCAGATAGGCGAACTTGACCGGCCCGAACAAAGTCGAATGCACGCCCATGAGGAACACGCAGCCCAGCAGCAGCGCGGGCAGCGCCAGCACGAAGCCGGCCGCGGCCGCCAGCATGATGGCGATCTCCAGGTTCTTCACGAAGCGGATCAGGCGCGTCTTCTCCAGCTTGTCGGTC
Organism: Paracidovorax wautersii; assembly: GCF_900113035.1. GTDB lineage: Bacteria > Pseudomonadota > Gammaproteobacteria > Burkholderiales > Burkholderiaceae_C > Paracidovorax > Paracidovorax wautersii. Next base: position 5,551 of record NZ_FONX01000019.1, read on the forward strand.
AGCTGCCCGGCCGTGGCCGAGAACAGCAGGAACGGCAGGATGAACAGCGCACCGATGACCAGCCCCGCGAGGCTGGGCGGCATCCACGCCACGCCGAGCTGGTAGGTCACCATCACCGTGAAGGCGAACTTGAACAGGTTGTCGTTCGCCGCGCCCGCGAACTGCGTCCAGAAGAAGGGCGCGAAACGGCGCTGGCGCAGCAGGGCGAACTGGTTGGGGTGGGCACCGCCACCCTCCCCGGCGGGGACGGCGGCGGAAACGGTATCGGCGGTGGCCGCCCTGGGGGCCTGCTCCTGGCTCATGCCATGCTCCTGTGGAATGGGTGGGGGCTGGATGTGCGGCGCAGCGGAACCGTGCGCCCCCGGGCCATGCCGCCCGTGCCGGCGGCGATTGTGCCCGCGGGGCCGATGGTATCGGGCCAAGACGCCGCCGGCCGCCGGTCGCCGGTCGCCCCGACGGGGAACGAATGCCGGCCGGCTCCCCCCTCCGCCTTTTCGGAAGCACATGCAGCGCCCGGCAGATCGGCGCGCGGCCGAGCGGGAAAGCGAGGGCTGCACCGCGCTGCCGGCCAGGCGCAGCGGGGAGTTCGCACGGCACCCAAGCTACTGAATTCATAGCTACCCGCGCTTCATCCACCTGGGCCAACGGCGCAATCGACCCGCATTTCGCACGGAAACACCCGGTGACAAGGCTTTGCCTGCGCGCCAAGCAGGCCGAAGGTGCGTTGACACAGGCGGGGCAGGATGCAGCCATCGACCCTGCGTCCTACCGGAGACCTCCCATGCCCCACCGCGTCTTTGCCCGCGCCGCTGCCACGGCCGCCGCCCTGCTGTCGCTCGCCGCCATCGGCAGCGCCCACGCCGGTCCGCAGCCCACCGTCGTGATCCAGGCCGGCGCCCCGCCGTACGGTGTGCCCGTGGTGGTGGCACCGCCGCACTACCGCGCACCGCCACCGCCGCGCCACGAGGCGGTGCCGCGTCCGCGCCGGGGCCTGGTGTGGGAAGGCGGCCACTGGGAGTGGCGCGGCCACCGCTATGCCTGGGTGCCGGGCCGGTGGCTGCAGGCCCGCCACGGCTACGCCTACCGCCAGCCGCACTGGCAGCAACGAGGCGACCGCTGGGTCATGCAGCGCGGCGGCTGGGACCGCGATGGCGATGGCGTACCGGACCGGCACGACCGCCGCCCGAACGACCCGCGCCGCTATTGAGAGAGGCCGCATCGAGAGGGGCCGCACCGCCGGGCGCAGCCAGGCCACGGCCCGGCACGGCACGGCGGGCCGGCGGCAGCGGCCGTCAGTCGATCCGCAGTTCGGCGCGGCCGATGCCGGGAAAGTCCGCCACCACCCTGTCGCCCCGCATCGCCATCGGCGTGCCGGTCCATGAGCCGGTGGTGATCCACTGCCCGGCGCGCAAGCCGCCCAGGCTGTGCGCGCCGAAGTTGGCCAGCCACACCAGCAGCCGCAGCGGCTCGCCGGCCGGGTTGCCGCCGGCGTCGTGCGCCACCACGGTGCCGCCGTTGACCTCCAGCCGCACGGGCTGGCGCAGCACATCCACCGCCGCGCCATCAGGACGCCCCGTGCCCACGACCAGCGCGCCGTGGCAGGCCTGGTCGGCCAGCCGGCTCAAAGGGTCCTGCCCGCCCCAGGTGGCAAAGCGGGTGTCGCAGACCTCGATGGCCGCATGCACGGAGCCCAAGGCGTCCAGCACCTCGCCGGGCGAATAGGGCTCGCCGCGCGGTGGCAGGTCGGCGATGCACTGGAAGACCAGCTCCGCCTCCACGCCGATCACCAGGAAATCCTGCGCCCGCAGGCGCGCCACGCCGTCGGCGCCGGCCACGTGCACGCTGTCGCAGGCCAGCGCAGCGCGCGAGGGTTCGGCCTCGGGCGAGGCGGCGCCGACCTTCCAGCCCGCGATGGCGCCGCGCGCCAGAGCCACCCGATCCTGCACGGCATAGGCCTGAGCCGCATCGGCAGGCCGCAGCGCGGCGGGCAGATCGCTGGGGCGCGGTACCACGCCCGTGCGGGCGCGGATGAGGCAGTCGGCGGCGGGGCGGGGATCGAAGTCGGCGGGCATGGGCTGCGAGGGTGAGGCGTATGCGGCCGCGCGCAGGTGTCCACGGGCCGGGGGTGGGATCGGACACGCGGCAGGCCCGAAAGCCTGGATTATGGGAGCCCTGCGATGCTGCGCGGTGGACCGGCACTCGCCCCGGGCACACCATATGCATATAGCGCGCGGCGATGTGCCCTTGCCCACAATCGCGCCCTCGCCTTCCCGGCACCACCGCCCCCGCCACAGGAACCCGCCATGCCACATCCCGCATCCGCCGCCACCTTCCGCCGCCGCTCGATTCCTTCCATCGCCGCGGCCCTGGCCTGCGCCGCGGCGGTCCTCTCGGCCCCTGCGGGTGCCGCTGCCGCCGAAACCGCATCGGACTGGCCGCGCCAGCCCGTCACGCTGATCATGGGCTTTCCCGCAGGCTCCGGCGTGGATGTGGTGGCCCGTGCCGTGCAGGAGCCGCTGTCGCACAAGCTCGGCCAGCCGGTGATCATCGACTACAAGTCCGGCGCGGCCGGCAACATCGCCAGCGAGTACGTGGCCCGCGCCAAGCCGGACGGCTACACGCTGGCCTTCGGCACGGCCGCCACGCACGGCAGCAACGCGGCGCTCTACAAGAAGCTGCCTTTCGACGTGGAGGCCGACTTCGTGCCCGTGGGCACGCTGATCGACGTGTCGAACGTGCTCACCATCAACCCCGCCGTGATCGACGTGAAGACGCTCAAGGAGTTCGTCGAGGAGGTGAAGGCCCACCCGGGCAAGTACAACTACGCCTCCACCGGCAACGGCGCCGGCACGCACATGGCGTTCGCCGAATTCAACGCGCGCCTGGGCCTGGACATGGTGCACGTGCCCTACAAGGGCGGGCCCGAGGCCATCACATCGGTGGTGCGCGGCGAGACCTGCTGCATCATGAACCAGGTGCAGACCGTGCTGCCGCACTACAAGGCCGGCAAGGTGCGCCTGCTGGGCGTGACCACCGCCAGGCCCGTGGCGGCGGTGAAGGAGGTGCCCACCATCGCCTCCAGCGGCCTGCCCGGCACCAAGGGCTTCGACAGCGCGATCTGGTTCGGCATCTTCGCGCCCAAGGGCACGGATGCGGCCATCGTGAAGAAGCTCAACACGGCGCTCAAGGAGGTGCTGGAGCAGCCCGCTGTGCGCGAGCGCTTCGAATCGCAGGGCAACGCCGTGCGCATCGAAACGCCCGAGCAGTTCCGCCAGACCGTGCATGCCGACCGCGCCAAGTGGGCGCAGGTCGTGAAGGACGCAAGAATATCCATCGACTGAGATCGCAGCGCCGACCGCAGCCAGCCCCACCGCACCCAGCCCGCCCTTCATGAACAGCCCCTCCCCCGCCGCCGGCCTGGCCGCCCTCGAACAACGCCTGCAGCACGATCTGCTGACCCTCAACTGGCGCGCCAGGCACTGGCTGCCGCAGCGCACGCACGCGGGCCAGCCGGTCATCGACGTGCTCATCATCGGCGCCGGCCAGGCAGGCCTCGCGGCCAGCATGGCGCTCGCGCAGCAGGGCATCCATGCGGTGCTGCTGGACCGCGCCGAGCACGACCACGAAGGGCCCTGGGCCACCACGGCGCGCATGGAAACGCTGCGCTCGCCCAAGGAGCTGACCGGCCCGGCGCTGGGAGTTCCCTCGCTCACCTTCCGTGCATGGTTCGAGGCCCAGTGGGGCGACGCCGCCTGGGCCGCGCTCGACAAGATCCCGCGCCTGCAGTGGATGGACTACCTGCGCTGGTACCGCCGCGTCACCCGGGCCGACGTGCGCAACGGCCATGCGGTCACCGCCGTGCGGCCACGCGGCGACGGGCTGGTGGAGGTGGACGTGCAGGCGCAGGGCCGCTCCACGACCTGGTTTGCGCGGCGCGTGGTGCTGGCCACGGGCCGCGACGGCCTGGGCGGGCCGCAGATCCCGGCCTTCATGCAGGGCGTGGACCGCAGCCGCTGGGCGCATTCGTCCGACGTGCTGGATTACGCCACGCTGCGCGGCCTGCGCGTGGGCGTGGTGGGCGCCGGCTCGTCGGCCATGGACAGCGCCGCCACCGCGCTGGAGTGCGGCGCCGCCAGCGTGGACCTGCTGGTGCGCCGCGCCGACCTGCCGCGCATCAACAAATCCAAGGGCTCGGGCGTGCCCGGCCTCACGCACGGCCACCACGACCTGCCGGACGCCTGGAAATGGCGCATCCGCCACTACATCAACACCACCCAGGTGCCGCCGCCGCACGGCAGCACGCTGCGCGTATCGCGCCACGCCAACGCCTTCTTCCACCTGGGCTGCCCGGTGCAGGGCGTGCAGGAGAACCCGGCCGACGGCGCGCTGCACGTGGCCACGCCGCACGGCAGCTTCGCCTTCGACTTCCTGATCGTCTCCACCGGCTTCGCCATCGACTGGGCGCGCAAGCCCGAGTTCGCGCCCTTCGCGTCCCACGTGCTGACCTGGGGCGAGCGCTACACGCCGCCGCCGGGCGACGAGGACCAGGAGCTGGCCGATTCGCCCGACCTGGGCCCGGTGTTCGAGTTCCGCGAAAAAGCCCCCGGCGCCTGCCCCGGCCTGGAGCGCGTGCACTGCTTCTGCTACCCCGCCGCGCTCTCGCACGGCACCGTCTCGGGCGACATCCCGGCCATCAGCGACGGCGCGCGCCGGCTGGCCACCGGCCTCGCCAGCCTGTTCTACCGCGAAGATGTGGACTACCACTTCGGCGTGCTGCAGGCCTATGCCGAGCCCGAACTGCTGGGCGACGAATGGACGCCTGCGGACACCGCCCGGCGCGTCCTGCCCCGCTGAGAACGTGTTCACGATCTCCTTCCGGCCCCATCGCACCGCAACGCACCGCATCGCATCGCCCATGACCGCCACCGACACCTCCATCGCAGCCCACGACACCATCGACCACATCGCCGGCCTCGCCCCCGGCGGCGCGGCCCACGCCGTGCGCCACCAGCGCGACAAGGTCGCCACCGCCACGCAGGGCTGCGAAGACGCGCTCTTCGGCCCGGGCCTGCCCGGCGGCCTCTCGCAAGCCGAGCGCCTGGCCGTGGCGCACGACATCGCCCACGCGAGCGGCCTGCCCGCGCTGGCAGAGCACTACCGCGCGGCGCTGCAGCCGCTGCATGCCGCGCCGGCCGTGCAGGCGCTCGTCGATGCGCCCGGCGCCGCGATCGCCGATGCGCGCCTGCAGGCCATCGTGCACTTCGCGCGCACGCTCGCCGCGCACCCGGCCGAAAGCGACCAGGCCGCCCTGCTGGCGCTACCCGCCGCGGGCCTCTCGGTGCCGGACACGGTGCTGCTCGCGCAGCTGATCGGCTTCGTCACCTACCAGCTGCGCGTGGTGGCCGGCGTGGCCGCGCTGGCGCAGCTGGGCGATGCAGGTGCCGCCGCTCCCGCTGCTGCGGCAGCGGCGCAGGCGGCGGACGCCGCCCCCTTCGTCCACCCCGCCAACCTGCCCGCGCCCGGCGAGCCGCTGCGCGTGAACGGCTACACCAGCGAAACGCTGGGCTGGAAGGCCTGGCTGCCCGTGCTCGACCCGGCCGCTGCCACGCCCGAGCAGAACGCCGTGCTGGACCTCAGCCATCCCAAGGCCCGCACGTCGGACTTCTACCTGCTGCTGGCGCACCAGCCGCGCGTGCTGTCCGAGCGCTCGCAGGCCTTCAACGCCATCATGTATGCGCCGGGCGGCCTCTCGCGCGCCGAGCGCGAAGTCGCGAGCACCGTGGTGTCGCGCGTGAACGGCTGCGTGTACTGCGCCTCGGTGCACGCCCAGCGCTTCGAGCAACTCGCCAAGCGCAACGACGTGATGGCGCAGATCTTCACGGAGCCCGATACCGCCGGCGCCAATGCGCGCGAGCGGGCCATCGTGCAGGCCAGCGCGGCGCTCACGCGCACGCCGGGCGCGTTCGGCGCGCAGCACCTGCAGCCGCTGCGCGATGCCGGCCTGTCGGACCTCGAAATCCTGGACGCGCTGCATGCCGCCGCCCTCTTCGCCTGGGCCAACCGGCTGATGCTGAACCTGGGCGAAGCCGTCTTCCCGCAGGCCGGCTGAAGCCACCGCCGCGCTTTGCAGAGCGCGATTTCGCTGCTACCATGCGCCCCGCAGAAGAGCGAACGGCCAGCCCCGCTGGCGTTCCACCGAAGGCGCAAACTCCCATACACGCTCAGGTCCCGTACTGCACCATCATCAAAGCCGTCTGGAGAGCCGCCATGCTCCCTACGGGTTTGCATTCAGCCGGATAGCGAGTCAGGACGCCGCAGACAGTGCCGTGAGCACAGTGAGGCGCTCCAGCGACGTGAGCCGGTTGAAGGCGGGCCCGGAGCCATGGCGCACCGAAGGAGCAAGCCCTGCGCCGTGTTGGCGTGCGGTGAATCTCTCAGGTACCAAGGACAGGGGGAGCGGCAGCTGGGCCACGCGCCTGCTGCACGCTATTGAATTCATAGCTGCTTGCGCACGTGTGTCCGGCACTTGAACCCTCGAAGGCTTCAACATGCGCGTGATCGTCCTCGGCGCCGGCTTGCTCGGCACCACCTCCGCTTACTTCCTCCAGCAGCTCGGCCACGAAGTGACCGTCATCGACCGCCAGGCCACGCCCGGCGCAGAGACCAGCTTCGCCAACGGCGGGCAGATCTCGGTGAGCCATGCCGAGCCCTGGGCCAATCCGGGCGCGCCGCTGAAGCTGCTCAAGTGGCTGGGCCGCGAAGATGCGCCGCTGCTGTTCCGGCTGCGCGCCGACATGCGGCAGTGGCTCTGGGGCCTGCAGTTCCTGCGCGAATGCACGCCGGCGCGCACGCGCCACAACATCGAGCAGATCGTCTCTCTGGGCACCTACAGCCGCGACACGCTGCAGCAGCTGCGCCGCGACACCGGCATCCGCTACGACGAGCGCGCGCAGGGCATCCTGCACTTCTACACCAGCGCCAAGGAGTTCGACGCGGCCCTGGCCCCGGCCGAGCAGATGCGCCAGCTCGGCTGCGATCGCCGCGTGGTGGGCGCCGACGAGGCCGTGCTGCTGGAGCCGGCGCTGGCCACCATCCGCCCTCAGCTGGCCGGTGCCACCTACACGGCCGCGGACGAATCGGGCGACGCCAACCTCTTCACCCGCGAGCTGGCCCGGCTGGCCGAGGCGGCCGGCGTCCAGTTCCGCATGGGCTGCCACATCACCGCGCTGCGCACCGCGGGCGACGCCATGGACCACGTGGAGATCACCAATGCCGAAGGCCGCTACGAGCGCGTGAGCGCCGACGCCTACGTGCTGGCCATGGGCTCGTTCAGCCCGCTGCTGGCCGAGCCGCTGGGCCTGCGCCTGCCGATCTATCCGGCCAAGGGCTATTCGGTGACGCTGCCCGTGCGCGATGCCTCCGCCGCCTACACGACGAGCCTGACGGACGACGAATACAAGCTGGTCTTCTCGCGCTACACCCGCCCCGCGCAGGACGGCCAGCCCGCGCGCGACGTGATGCGCATCGCCGGCACGGCCGAGCTCAACGGCTACGGGCGCGAACTGAACCGCGTGCGCTGCGAGGCCATCGTGCGGCGCGTGGAAGAGCTCTTTCCCGGCGCAGGCGACACGGCGGGCGCGCAGTTCTGGTCGGGCCTGCGCCCGGCCACGCCCAGCAACGTGCCGCTGATCGGCAAGACCAGGCTGCCCAACCTGTACCTCAACACCGGCCACGGCACGCTGGGCTGGACGCATGCCTGCGGCTCGGGCAAGTCGATCGCGCGCATCGTGAGCGGGCTGGCACCGGAGCTGGACTTCGCGTTCACCGGGATGCCCGCGGCATCCGCGCCGCACCTGCTGCCGGCCTGAGGCCTGGGCAGCGAGGGCGCCCCTTGGGCGCTCAGTTCGCCGCGTTGCCGATGAACACCGTCAGCACGCCGGTGTAGCCGTAGAGCCGGTCGTGCGCGATCTCGCCGGCGGCGAAGAAGCCCACCAGCGGCACGTCGCCCAGCGCATGGCGCACGATCTGCAGCTCCGCGCTGGGCCCGCCGAAATGCGGCCCGCCGCGGCCCGAGCAGCTGACGTAGATGGCACCCAGGATCTGCCGCTGCTGCGCCTCGCCCGGCGCGTCGGCGCCCGCCAGCGCGCGGGTGAGCGCGTTCTCGTCGTAGGTTTCGGGCGCCAGCTCTTCGCGGATCTCGGCGCAGATGCGCATCAGGTCGGCGCGCGCCGCCGCCACGTGGCGCTGGCAGAAGGCCAGGCGCATGCCGGGCTCCACGCGGTCGGCCAGGGCCACGCCGCGCCGCGCGGCATCCAGCCCCACGATGTGGCGCACCCGCACGTCGGTGCCGAAGTGGCCGGTGCGGCCCTGCGGCTGCGCGCCCGCGTCCACCAGGCCAGCGAGCGTGGCGCGCACCTTCTGCAACGCGGGCTGCGGGTCGCCGTCGAGCGATATCTTCAAAGTCTCCAGCAGCACGTCGAGCGCGGGCCGGTGGTCGAGCTCCAGCGCGACGTTGTCCTGCGCGGCGGTCACCGTCATCAGCGGGCCGACGGGCTGGCAGCCCTGGGTGACGCGCGAGAGCAGCTGCACGCCCGCGCCGAAGGCCACGCCCGAGAGGCCGCCGTCGAACACGCCGCCCGCCGCGCCCTGCCCCGCGATGTTGCCGTTGCCGGCCACGGCGAACTGCACGCTCTGCGCACGGCTGGCCGCCAGGCCGCCGAACAGATAGCCGGTGGCGGTGCGGTCGGCCACCTCGGCGATCAGCTCGGCGAGTTCGGGCGTGCCGCCATCGGCATGCACGAGCGCGGTGTGCGCCGCGAAGCCCCCCGCCGCCGCGCCGCTGCGCGCGAGCGGCGCCACGCCGGAGAAGACGCGGTACTGATCGGCCGGCACGTCCAGCAGCATGACGGAGAGCGCCGGCTCGTCGAAGTATTCGGCGTTGTTGGCCGCCACGCCCACGCCCACAGTGCCGCTCCAGTCGGTCACCTCGGGCAGCTCGGAGGCGAGCCAGTCCCGCAGTTCCGCCGCCGCATGCGCGTAGTGGTCGGTGATGTAGAGCAAGCCCAGCGTGGGTGCCGAGGCGTACTGCGGCAGGGCCATCTGCGCGCGCAGCTGCGCCAGCACCAGCGCAGCGGCCATGTTCCATTGCGGATGGGTGGCGTGTCCGTGGGGAAAGAGGGGCATGGAGGGATTGTCGGGGAAGGGCCGCGAAGGCCCAAGGCGAAGGGGCAAACGAAGCGGACCGGGCCCGCGCTCCGCCCGCGGGCCGGCCGAAGAAGACGGACTCAGCGTGCCGTGCGCGAACGCCCGCTGGCAGTGCGCGCCGGCGCCGGTGCGGGCGCAGGCTTGCGCGCGGTGGACGGGGTGGCGGCCTTGGCCGGGGCCTTCTTGGCGGGGGCCTTGGCCGCAGTGCCCTTGCCCGCCTTCTTGGCGGGCGCCCGGCGCTTGGTGGAGGACTTGGATGCATCGGCGGCAGGCGCGGCACTTGCCGCCCTGCGCGTGGCCTCCTGCACGCCCTGCAGCCCCTGCGCGGCCAGGTGCGAGGCCATGTCGGTGGCGCTCTTCACGGCTTCGGCGGCCATGTCGCGGGTGGCGTCGAACGCGCCCTGGTGCTGCGCCACATCTTTCAGCGCGTTCGCCGCGATCTGCTGGAACTGCGTGCCCAGCGCCGTCCACCACTGCATGGGATCGACCACGCCGGCGGGCTGGTCCGCGCCGGCGGCGGCATCGGCCTGCTCATCGGCATCCGGGCCGGCGGCGTCTTCTGCAGCGCGGTGCGGTGCGTGCTGCGCCGGTGCAGGCGCAGGCGCTGCCGCAGGGCGCGGCGCGGGCGCATCGGCCGCAGCAGCCGGCTTGGGCGTGAACGCGCTGGCCAGGTCGCCCATGGCCACGTTCATGCCCTTGAGCGTGGCGAGGGTCATCTTCTGCACTTCCAGCGCCTGCACGGTGGCGGTGAGCGCGCGCGAGTTCTGGTCGAGCCAGAACTGCACGGCCTTCAGTTCCTCGATGCGCTTTTCCAGCTCTTCTTCGCTCACGGTGGGCGCGACCCAGCTGGGCATGCCCGGCATCGACGGCATGGCGGGCATGCCCGCGGCGGAGTTCTTGGCCAGGTTCTGCAGGAAGTCGAAGCCCGGCACGAAGCGGCCGAAGCCGAAGGGGGTGTTGTCGCTCATGGCAGTCCTTCGCAAAGAGGGTTTGTCTCGTAGGGTGCGCGGCGCCACTGCCGCACGTGGTGGGCGCAGCTTAACGCGGCCGCCGCGCCAGGCAGCCCCTCGCATTCCCGCGCAGGCCTGCTGCCGGCGCGGTGCGCGGCGTGCAAAGCGCCTGTCCATGCGGGCTGGCGCGGCGTTTTGCGCCCGCGGCCCGCAGCACGCCGGGCAAAGGTCCTAGAATTCGCCGACCAGCCTCGCTGGAAAGTTCTGCTCCATATCATCCAGAAGAGATCAATCAACATCATGGCAACTGCAAAGAAAACCACCGCGCCGGCCACCAAGGCCGCCACCACCACCAAGAAGACCGCCGCCGCTGCTGCTGCTCCTGCAGCCGCCAAGAAGGTGACGGCCGCTCCCGCAGCCAAGAAGGTGACCACCGCTGCCGCCGCGCCGAAGAAGGCTGCCGCGCCCGCCAAGAAGGCCACGGCCGTCGTGAAGAAGGCCGTAGCGCCTGCCGCCGCCAAGGCCACGCCCGCAGCCCTGAAGCCCGTGAAGGACGTGTTCAACAAGACCACGCTGGTGGCCCACCTGGCTACGCAAGCCGGTGTCGAGCCCAAGGCCGTCAAGGCCGTGCTGGCCGCGCTCGAAAGCGCCATCCTGGGCTCCGTGCACAAGAAGGGCTCCGGCGAATTCACGCTGCCCGGCCTGATGAAGATCGGCCTGCAGCAAGTGCCCGCCAAGAAGAAGCGCTTCGGCAAGGACCCGTTCACGGGTGAAGAGCGCTGGTTCCCCGCCAAGCCCGCTTCGGTCAAGATCAAGACCCGCGCGCTGAAGAAGCTCAAGGACGCCACGCTCTGATCGAGCGCGGCACGGTCCCGGTTCCACCGGGGCACGCCAACGAAAAGCCGGCTCGTCGAGCCGGCTTTTTTCGTTCAGGGGCCGCGCGCCGCGGGTTCAGCCGCCCGGCCCTTGCAGGTACATCTGCATCAGCCGCACCCGCTCGGCCGGCCCCACGCCCAGCCGGGCCTGCAGATAGCGGTCCAGTCCGCCGTGGTCGCGCTCGACCACGTCCAGCGCGGCGTGCAGGAAGTCTTCCTGCACGCGCCAGAGCACGTTCATCACCTCGGCCGGGGCAGCGCGCAGGAAGTGGCCCGGCGGCTGGTAGAGACCGTTGGTGAGCAGGTAGTCCTGCATCACCACGTCGCGCGGCACGCCCAGCGCCAGCAGGATGAGCGCCGCCGCGAAGCCCGTGCGGTCCTTGCCCGCGGTGCAGTGGAAGACCAGCGGCGCATCGCTTTGCAGCAGGTGCTCGAACAGCGCGGCGAACTGCGCGGCGTTGTCGGAGACGAAGGCGCGGTAGGTGTCCTGCATCAGCGCGACGGCGATGGCCGGCGTGAGCTGCTCGCCGGCCAGCGCCATCTCCTTGGAGCGCTGCACCACGGTGGGCTCGATCGGCAGCGCGTGGTAGGCCACGCCGGGCATGGCGTAGGCCAGCGACGCGCTCTCGGCCTCGCCGCGGAAGTCGATCACGCGCGCCAGGCGCAGGGGCTCCAGCACCTGGGTGTCCTGCGCGGTGAGCGAGGCCAGATGGTCGGAGCGGAACAGCCGGCGCCAGCGCACGGGCCGGCCGTCCTGCCCGGCATAGCCGCCCAGGTCACGGAAATTGGTGGCGCCCGACAGGGGCAGTGAACGCGTGTAGGAAGACATGGCAGGCACTTTAGCGAAAGCGCCGCCGCGTTCGCAATCACCTCGGCAACACGGAATAATCGCGCCCTTCACACGCATGCCACGATCGCCTGGGCCGCCGCTGCGGCAGCCGCCCGGCGCGGCAGACGCGCCATCGCCCTACAGCCGTGACGCGCGGCGGATTCGACACTGTCGGGCGCCGCGCCCAGGCGCTTGCCTCCATCCCCCGCTCTCCGCCTTGCCTTCCGAACAGAACGTGCAGACTTCCTCGCAGAACCCCTCCCCTTCCTCCGCCGGCGGCCACACGCCCGCATCGTCCTACCGCTGGCAGTTCTTCCGCGCCGGCGGCGTGGACCAGGTCATCATCCGCAGCGGCCAGGACATCGTCCATCTGCCCGAACTGGACCAGAAGCTCTGGGTGGCGCTGGCCTGCCCCACGCGCGGCATCGAATTCGACACGCGCACGCTCGACCTCATCGACACCGACCAGGACGGCCGCATCCGACCGCCCGAGCTGCTGGCCGCCTGCGCCTGGGCCTGCCGCCTGCTGGCGGACCCCGAAGAACTGGCCCGCCCCGGCGACAGCCTGCCGCTGCAGGCGCTGGCCACCGGCAGCGCGGAAGGCGAAGCGCTGCGGGCCCAGGCCCAGCGCATCCTGGCGATGGCCGAACGGCCCGATGCCGAGGCGATCACGCTGGCCGAGGTGCTGGCGCGCAGCGGCGTGCTGGGCGCGCAGCGCTTCAACGGCGACGGCGTGGTCAGCCCCGAGGCCGCGCAGGACGACACCCTCGCCGCACAGACGCTGCGCTGGATCATGCAGACGCACGGCAGCGCGCCCGCCGTGGACGACCAGCCCGCCGGCGTGAACCGCAAGCTGGCCGAGGCCTTCTTCGCCGACGTGGCCAAGCTGCGCGCCTGGCACGACGCGGCACTGCAGGCCACCGCCGGCCTGCCGCTGGGCGAAGGCACGCTGGCCGCCACCCGCGCGGTGAACCAGGTCAGCGCCAAGGTGGAAGACTTCTTCGCGCGCAGCCGGCTCGCGGCCTACGACCTCAAGGCCGCCGCCGCGCTCAATCCCTCGCAGGAGGCCTACGCCGCGCTCGCCACGGGCCAGGACCTGGCCCTGTCGTCCGACGCCATCGCCGCGCTGCCCATCGCGCCCATCTCGGCCGTGGGGCCGCACGGCGTGCTGCCGCTCTCCGAGGGCGTGAACCCCGCCTGGGCCAGCGCCCTGGCCACGCTGCGCGCCCAGGCCGTGGAGCCGCTGCTGGGCGCGGGCACCGACAGCCTGACCGAAGCGCAATGGCAGCAGGTGAAGGCGGCGGTGGCGCCCTGCCAGCAATGGCTGGCGGCCAAGCCCGCCACGCCGCTCGCGCCCATCGAGGGCGAGGCGCTCTTCGACGATGTGCTGCGCGGCGATGCCGAGCCGCGCGTGATGGACCTCATCACCCAGGACGAGGCCGAGAAGGCCCACAACGACGCCACGCTGGCGCTGGAGAAACTGCTGCGCTTCAAGCGCGACCTGATGGCGCTGCTGAACAACTTCGTGTCGTTCTCGGCCTTCTACCAGCGGCACGGCGCCATCTTCCAGGCCGGCACGCTCTACCTGGATGCGCGCAGCTGCGACCTGACCGTGCAGGTGCGCGACGCGGCAGCGCACGCCAAGCTCGCCGGCCTGGCCAAGAGCTATCTGGCCTATTGCGACTGCACGCGGCGCGGCGACAAGGGCGCCACCGAGAAGATGACCGTGGTGGCCGCCTTCACCGCGGGCGACGTGGACTTCCTCTTCACGGGCCGCAACGGCGTCTTCTATGACCGCCAGGGCCGCGACTGGGACGCCACCATCACCAAGATCATCGAGAACCCGACCAGCATCGCGCAGGCCTTCTTCTCGCCCTACAAGAAGTTCCTGCGCATGATCGAGGAGCAGGTCGCCAAGCGCGCCGCCACCAGCGATGCGCGCGTGGAGAAGTCGCTCAGCGCCCAGGCCGGCGGCCTGGCGGCCACGCCGCTCACGGCATCCGCCGCCGCAGCGGCCGCCAAGCCGGCGGCGGCTGCGGCTGCGGCCGACACCAGCCTGCGCCGCACCGACGTGGGCACGGTGGCCGCCATCGGCGTGGCCCTGGGCAGCATCAGCGCGGTGCTGGTGGGCATCTTCGGCAAGTTCATCGAGCTGGGCCCGTGGATCCCGATGGCGCTGGCGGGCATCGTGCTCGCCATCTCGGGGCCCAGCATGCTCATCGCCTGGCTCAAGCTGCGCCAGCGCAGCCTGGGGCCGCTGCTGGACGCGAGCGGCTGGGCCATCAACGGCCGCATGCGCATCAACACGCGCCTGGGCGGCTCGCTCTCGCAGACGGCCCACGTGCCGCCCAATGCGCGCCGCATGCTGGACGACCCCTTCGCCGAAAAGCGCGGCGGCCTCTGGCTGGGCCTGGCGGCCGTGGCGGCACTGGGCGCGGCGGCATTCGCCGTGTGGCGCACGATCGGGTTCTGATCGCCCGCGCACTCCATTCCGCTATATTTTTAATAGCGAACTGCGCAGATCCATCAAGCGCTGCAGGCCGAAAACCTCTGAAACCGCGGGCGCGGGGCGGCTACAGCCCCTCTTCGGCCTCCCGCGCCGCGCCCTGCAGCGCCTTCATGTCGGTGGCGCACAGGTCGGCCTGGGCGGCGCGCTCCAGCGCATAGGCCGACAGCCGCTCGCTAGGCTCGCGCAGCGCCGGGTGCAGGGCGCCCACCGAATGCAGGGCGCGCTGCAGCGCCACGCCCACCTCCACCGAGGCCGCCGCATAGCGCGCCAGCGGCTCGAACACGTCTTCCACCATGCCGGCCTCGCGCAGCGCGGGCGCCGTGACGCGGTCGCAGGGGGCCGGCGCGGCATCGGCCTCGCGCTCGGCCGCCTGCTGGCGATGCGCCCAGTGGGCCAGCGTGCGCACGCCCGCGCCCATCACGTCCATCGCGGTGCCGGGGTCGTTGATGGAGGCCGACATGGCCCGCGCCGCCACCTCGCCCATCACGACGAAGCCGTAGCGCGGGTCGTGGTCGAAGCTGCGCCCGTTGCCGATCAGCACCGCCTGCAGGATGGCCTCGCGCTCCTCGGCGTCGATGGGCCGGTCGCTGGTCACCAGCACGGTATTGGGCGCGACGAAGGCACCGGGCAGCACGTGCAGGTGCAGGTGGCCGTCCAGCGCCTCGGCGCGGGCCTGCAGCAGGTCCATGGCCACGTGCTGCACGAAGCCGGCGGCGTCGCTGCGCACGGCATGGGCGCCGCGCTCGCCGGGCCGCTGCCGGCGCCCGCCCAGGAAGGGCTTGGCCACGCGCTGGTCGATGGCCTTGCAGGTGGCTTCCTCCAGCCGGCGGATGGTCTCGCCCAGCCGGCCCAGCACCGAGAGGTAGTCGATCCAGCGCAGCAGCACCACCACCACGCCCAGCAGGATGAGCAGCGTGAAACCGAACAGCACCAGCCGGCCGCCATCGCCATAGACATGCACGTGCAGCCCCACCAGCGCGACCACGCCGTAGAGGAAGGCGCCAATGAACACCGCCAGCGTGTTCTGCACGGTGGAGTCCTCGATCAGCAGTTGCGAGGCGCGCGGCGTGGCGCTGTTGGCCACGGCCGAGAATGCGGCCACCATGGTGCTCGCCGAGAAGATGGACACCGTGAGCATGCTGGAGGCCAGGATGTTCAGCAGGCTGTCCAGCGCGTCGGAGCCCAGGTTGAGCGCCACGCCGTCGGGGATGTAGGGCCCGAGCCAGGTAGCCAGCATGACGGCCGCGAAGGCCAGCAGGGCGAAGAGCGAGCAGCGCAGCCAGGTCTTGCGCACCAGGCGCTGCAGGAGAAAGCGCAGTTTTTCGGACATGCCCCCGAATATCCGCAAACGGCGGCCCGCACGGAATGCCGGCCACGGCCGCGCGCTGTAGGCCGATGCCGCCTCTTCAGCGCCGGGTCATTTCATGACCAGCCCGCCATCGACGAACAGCACCTGCCCGGTCATGAAGCCGCTCCACTCCGACGCCAGGAACAGCACCGGCCCCGCCACGTCTTCGGGCCGGGCGATGCGCCTGAGCGGCGTGGCGGCGGTGATCGCCTCGCGCAGCGCCTCGGGCGTGGCCTGGCTGGCCTGCGTGGGATAGACCAGGCCCGGCGCCACGCAGTTGACGCGGATGCCCAGCGGCCCCTGCTCGGCCGCCAGGTTGCGGCTGAAGGCCACCAGCGCGGCCTTGGCGGTGGTGTAGTCGTGGTAGGGCACCACCGGGTTTTCGACCAGGTTGGTGGCGATGTTCACGATGCTGCCCCGCGCGCGCTGGCGCAGGTGCGGCAGCACCGCCTGGCAGACGTTGAAGGCCGCGCCCACGGCGCCGTCGAACTGGGCCCGGTAGTCGCTCCACGGCACGTCGCCGAACAGCTTGCGGTGGCGGGGATCGAAGGCATAAGGCCGGAAGGCGTTGTTGACCACCACGTCGATGCGGCCGGCCTCCAGCACCACCCCATCCACCATGGCGCGCACCGCCTCGGCATCGCCCACGTCGGCCTGCACGGCCCAGGCATCGCCGCCGGCGGCGCGGCAGGCCGCCACCGTCTCGTCCGCCGCCGCGTGGTTGGCGAGGTAGTTGACCGCCACGGTGGCGCCTTCCTGCGCGAAGGCGCGGGCGATGGCCGCGCCGATGCCGCGGCTCGCACCCGTCACCAGAACGACCTGGCCCTTGAACTTCATGGCGTGCTCCTCGCTCCTGATTCCTGGTGGTCCGGCGGCGTCATGCGACGGGCAGCAGGCTGGCATCCACCACGTCGGCCACGCGGATGCCGTGCTGCACCAGGCCCAGGGCGCGGTAGGCATCGGCCGCCTTCTGCAGCGATGCGAGATTGAACGCACCCAGCGGCTGGCCCGGCACCGAGGGCTGGGCCGAGGCGTTGCGCAGCCGGATCACCTCCAGGTTCGCGTCTTGCTGCGTGCCGTCGATGGCGACCTTCACGGCCAGCGCGGCGGCGTCTTCGGGGTGCGCCATCATCCAGGCGGCGCTGTCGCGGTAGCCCTGCAGGAAGGCGCGCAGCAGCGCCTTCTTCTGCGCCAGCACCTCGTTGCGCACCACGAAGAGATCGCTGGAAACGTTGAGGTAGTCGCGCACCTGCATCACGTTGACCGCGCCCAGGCCCTTGCGGCGGCCCACGGCCAGGCCCGTGTCGGTGGCGGCCGTGGCATCGACCTGGCCCTGCAGCAGCGGCGCGAAGTTGAGCAGGCCGGTGACCACGATGGTCACGTCCGATTCCTTCAGCCCCGCCTGGTGCAGCAGCACCAGCAGGTTCTGCCGCGTGCCGCTGGAGAGGCTGTAGACGCCGATGCGCTTGCCCTTCAGGTCGGCCGGCGTGCGGATGCCCGAGGACTGCAGCGACACCACGTTGAACACGTTCTGCGGGTAGATGTCGTAGATGGCGGTGAGCTTCTCGCCCTTGTCCAGCGCCATGAAGAACGAGCCCGGGTCGGTGAAGGCCACATCGCCCTGCCCGCTCAGCGTGTTGCGCAGCGCATCGCCGCCGCCTGCGCCGGGCAGGTAGGCCAGCTCCACGCCGCGCGCCTTGAAGAAGCCCTTCTCGGGCTCGGCCAGCAGGTTGGTGATCTCGCTGATGGGCTTGCTCCAGCCCGCCACGGTGATCTTGCCCAGCGGGGCGGCGGCCGGCGTTGCGGCGCCGGCCCAGCGCGTGGCCGCGATGCCTGCGGAAACCGCCAGCAGCGTGCGGCGCGAGAGGAATTCAGATCGTTGCATGTCGTCGAAAGAGGAAGGGAAAAGAAAGTTCAGGCACGGTCGGCATAGGGCCGCAGCAGCCGGCGCTCCAACAGCAGCGTGGCCTGGTAGAGCAGCAGCCCGATGGCCGCGATGAGCACCAGCGCCGCGAACATCAGGGAGGTGTCCATCATCCCCTGCGCGGCGATCACCACCGCGCCCAGGCCCTGGCTCGCGCCGATGAATTCGCCCACCACCGCGCCCACCAGCGCCAGCACCACGGCCATGCGCAGGCCCGCGAGGATGGCCGGCAGCGCCTGCGGCAGCTTGAGGCGCACGAGCGTCTGCCCGCGCGTGGCGCCCAGCATGCGAAAGAGCTGCAGGCGCTGCGCATCGGCCTGCCGCAGCCCGGTGAAGGTGTTCTCCATCAGCGGAAAGAAGCAGATCAGCCCGGTGATGAGCGCGGTGGATGGAATGCCGAAGCCGAACCACAGCACGAAGAGCGGCGCCAGCGCCAGCTTGGGCACGACCTGGCTGACCACCACATAGGGCCGCAGCACGCGCTCCAGCAGCGGCGATTCGGCAAGCGCGATGCCGATCGCCAGGCCCGCGAGGCCACCGCCCGCCAGCCCCAGCAGCAGCGCCGACAGCGTGGCCCGCACATGCGGCAGGAAGTAGCCCGTGCGCAGCCCCTGCCACAGCGACGCGGCGATGGCCGAGGGCGCGGGCAGCACCAGTGCGGAAAGGCCCGAATGCCGCGCCACCCATTCCCACGCGCCCAGCAGCGCCAGCAGCAGCGCAGCGCCGAGGGCGCGGTAGGGCCAGGCGGAACGGGAAGGCAGGCCGGGCCGGCTCATGCGCCCACCCCGTCCAGGCTGGCGCGCACGCGGGCGCACAGGCGGTTGAACGGGGCATCGTGGCGCATGGCCTGGGTGCGCGGCGCGGGCAGGTCGATGCGGATGTCGCCCGCCACGCGGCCCGCCTGCAGCACGGCGATGCGGTCGCCCAGATAGACGGCCTCGGTGATGTCGTGCGTCACGAACAGCACGGTGGTGCCGCGCTGCCGGCAGGTGCGCAGCAGGTCGTCCTGCAGCTCGGCGCGGGTGATGGCGTCCAGCGCGGCGAAGGGCTCGTCGAGCAGCAGCAGCGCCGGCTCCAGCACCAGCGCGCGCGCCAGCGCCACGCGGCTTTGCTGGCCGCCCGAGAGCTGGCGCGGGTGGCGCTGCGCATGGCCGCCCAGCCCCAGCTGTTCCAGCAGCGCCTGCGCGCGCGCCACGTCGGCAGGCTGCGGCCGGTGCTGCAGCGACACGGGCAGCAGCACGTTGTCGAGCGCGCTGCGCCATTCGAGCAGCGTGGGCGCCTGGAACATGAAGCCCAGCTGCGGCCCGGGCGCCACCACCTCGCGGCCCTGCATGCGCACATGGCCCGTCTGCGGGCGCAGCAGGCCGGCGGCCAGCTGCAGCAGCGTGGTCTTGCCGCAGCCGCTGCGGCCCACGAGGCAGTGCACCTCGCCCGCGGCGATGCGCCAGCTCACGCCGTCCACCACCGGGGCGCGGCCGGGGTAGGCGAACACGGCCTGATCGATGTCGAGAAAGGCATCGCCCGCAAGCCGAGCTGCTCCAGCCATGGCATCCATCGCCGTTTCCCTCTCAGTCGGCATAGGGCGCGAAGGCCTCGGCGGCGCTTTCGGCGGAGGGCTCGATCTCCACCATGCGCACCAGGTCCAGCAGGTTGAAGCGGCCATCGTGGTGCCAGCCGGCTTCGGGCGTGCTCATCGCGCCGATGGCGCTGATGCGCGTCACGCCCGCCGCGCCCAGCAGCGCGGCGAGGCGCTGCAGTTCCTCAGGCGTGGCGGCGACGCCGGCGGTCTGCAGGAACGCGCCGTGGCCGGCGATGGCGCGCCGCACGTCGTCCAGCGCATCAACGGCCACCACCTGCACGCTGCGCTGCAGCGCGGTGGGCGCGAGCGGCTTCGGGGCGTCGCCATAGGCCACGCTCCAGGCGTCTTCGGGCGTGCCGATGAGCTCGTCCGCCGCCGCGCCGCCGGGCGCCGAAAGGCCGCGCCATTCCAGCGCCTGCCGCCAGCCGGCCACGGCGGCGGATTCCTCCACGTCCAGCGGCCGGCGCGGAAAGCGCCGTGCCAGCTGCGCCAGCTCGCCCGCCAGATAGCCCGCGAAGGCGCGCGGCGACACGGCGCCGCCGCGCTGCACGTAGAAGACATGCGGCGAATAGCAGCCCTGCTGGTCGTAGCGCATCACGTCCCACGCGGCGCGGCGGGCGACGGCCGGGGCGTCGAGCGCATCCAGCGCAGCGGCAGTGACCACGCCGAAGCCCAGCTTGTGCCCGTGCGGCAGAAAGCGCGTGGTGACGGGCAGGCGGCGCCGGATGGCGTCCAGCGATTCGTTGCCGCCATAGGCCAGCACCGTGTCGGCCTGGGCATAGAGTGCCGCCGCGTCGTCGCCGCCCGCGCCCTTCCACCACACCACGGCGAAGCAATCGGCCAGCGGCGGATGCACCTCGGCCAGCAGCTGCGCGAACCAGCCTGCGAAGAGCGGCTCGGCGCTGGGCAGCTTGCCGATGCTGCCGGCCTTGACCAGCAGGCCGCACACGAAGCTCCAGAGCGCGAGCGCCGGCACGTTGCCGGCCCAGCTGTGCACCAGCAGCCCCGGCCCGAAGGCGCGCACCGCGCCGCCCTTGGGCGCGGGCTGGAAGCCGTCGAGCACCAGGGGGTTGGAAAAATCCTCGGCCACGAAGCGGCGCAGCTGCGGCGCGCGGAAATTCTTGAAGAAGCCCGTCAGCCCCAGGCGCACCATCTCGGCGTCGTAGCCGCTCACCAGGGGCAGCAGCGCCTCGGCCTGCCGGCGCAGCGGATCGCGGCGGTCCAGCAGGCGCGCGATGGCCTGGTCGATGACGGCGATGATCTGCTCGACCGCCATGGGCTGCAGATGGCGGGCGGCGGCCTCGCGCACGCGCAGGGCCAGGGCCTCCATCTGCGCGGGGGTGAGCACGGGTACTTCCACCTCCAGCCGGGCGCCGCCCTGCGCGAAGGGCAGCACCTGCCAGGCGATGTCTGCGGGATCGATACCGGGCAGATAGCCCGCACGCACCCGCGGCACGGCAGCGGCGGCCGCCGCCCTGGGCGTCATTTGCCGGCAGCCCGCATGAAGTCCTGCACCGCCATCGAGCAGCCCTTGGCCTGCGCGCCTTCGGCCCGGCCCAGCAGCAGGAAGCCGCCGTCGGCCCACTCGCCCACGTCCTCGGTCAGGATCGTGGTGACGGAGTTGTAGTTGGCCAGGTCGCAATGCACGAGGATGCCGCGCTCGCCGGGCGGCACGTCGCGGCCCGTGGCCGGGTCCACCAGCCGGGAGCGGATCCAGTGCGGGCCGGACTTGACCGAGGGCACCCGGGCATTGCCGTCGTCGTAGAACTGCGTGCTGAGTTCCGTCATGCCGTACATGTTGATGCAGAGCTCGCGCGGCACGCCCAGCATGTAGGACAGCCCGGCGTAGAACTCTTCGGGCGGCACCTCGCGCGACTGGCCCTTGTAGCCGCCCGTATCCAGCACGCGGCTGCCCGGTGGCAGCTTGAAGCGGCGGCCCCGCTGGTGCAGCGACTCCATCAAGTGCACGAAGCTGTAGCTCGCGCCCAGCAGCGCGTAGGGCGTGCCGGTGCGTTCGGCGGCTTCGAGCGCGGAGCACAGGCTCACGACATGCATGCCGTGCGTGCCCACGAAGTGCCGGCTGACCGGACTGCCGAAGACGTCCTTGGCGAGCGCCAGGTAATGCGCCAGCGACGAGTTCGGCATCAGGTGCTCGTCAGGAAACAGGATGCCCATCGGCATGGGCCCGGCGCCGCGCATGAAGCGCCGCTGGAAGTTGCGCGCCATCGACATGTCGTACACGTCGAGCTGGGGGTGGAAGTGCCGCCCACGCACCTCGCCGCCGCGGGTCGTGCCGCTGGTCATGAAGACGCGCTCGTCCGGGCGCGGCGGCTCGCAGCGCAGCTCCATCGCCTTGAAGGCGTCGATGGGCACGGCGGGAATGTCGGTCCAGCGCTGCACGCTGCGCAGCGTCGCGCCGCGGCGCTGGCAGAAGGTGCGGTAGGCCGGGTTCGAGGTGTATTGATGCGTGAAGAGCCGCAGCGCGAGTGCATTGAACTGCGCATCGATGGACCCGCCCTCGCCGCCTTCTGGTTGTTGTTCTTCTTGTGGTGGTTCCATCGCAATGAATGCGAGGATGTCCGCGACCAGCGCGGCGACCTTGTCCATGGGGCTTTCTTTCCTTCGTGACCTGCTGTACCTGTGAACGGATGCTCCGAGGATCACGGGCCCTGCCATGGCCACCCCGGGCCGGGCGGCGAATGGCAGCTCTTCTTACGCCGGAATGACCCGGTTCAAGTTCTCGGGTGTGGATCTCAGCACGCATGTGCACCCCGGAGCGTTACGGCAATCTTACGGCAACGCCCCGAACCCGCCCTGCGGCGCGGTCTGCATGCGCGGGGCGCACCCCGCCCACCGAGCCCAGGCCCTGCGCGCAGCATGCGCATGCGGCAACGCGAATCCAGCGGCACCGAGGCGAAAAAAAACCCTGGCGCATCGCTGCATCAGGGTTCTTTTCATTCCTGTTGATAAGGAATGCTGTCTGGTGGCCTGGGACGGATCGACAAGATATCGATTCCGCCGCATCTGATCCACTTCTTTCACTTCCCTCCTTTGAGCGCTACTGCACGCGTTACTGCAGCGCCTCCAGAGGTGCAGAAGGCCTCGGTTCGCATGCACCGAAAGCCAGTCGTGCGGACAGTTTATAGGGGCCATCGAAAGATGCCAAATCAGCACAGCATGACCGCAAGCAGCGCGGCGACTGCATCGCGCGAAAACAACGCAACCAACGAAACGTGGAGGCCCAAAAAGCCTCTTCAGAAGGGTCAAAATGAACAGGGTGCTAACGACGCACCTCGGCCCACAAGAGGGCATTTTTTCGGAAGAATCCTTTCATCCGTCAGACATCCATTGCAGTCCGCGATGGGCGAAATCGTGCAGACGGGCGACACCATGAAAGGAAATCCGATGAGCCTCAACAAGCAATCCACAAAGCCGACCCGTGACATCCTGCTGCGCCTCCAAGAAGTGCTGCAGCGCCTTCCGGTTTCCCGGGCGTCCCTCTATGCCGGCATGCGAACAGGGCTATACCCGCAACCGATTCGTGTAGGCAAACGCACCGTCGCATGGAAGGAATCGGAAATCGACGCGTGCATCGCCAGCATGAACCGGGGCTCGGCAGCGCTTTGATTCGCCAATCAATACGATCCGAATGGTCGGTGACGCGGAACACCTTTGCCTACCGTCAGGGCCTCGGTAAAACTCTGGTAGCCGGTGCCGGCGCCATGCCCAAAGCTGCCTTGGCTTCCGAGTGCACGAAGGCGCCCTCGAACACATCGCGTTCCTTGCGGGTCATCCCCACGCTGTCCGCCAGCCCACGCCAGCTCTCGGCGATCGCCTGTGCCATGGACTGGATCGAGGCCGCGGCCGTATCGCGGTCGATATCGAAGAAGACCGCGCTGTCCACCAGCAAGGTCACCGACGCCTCTGGCTCCGCTACATCGGCGATCGCCGTCTTGAGCTCCCGAAAACGGTCCGGTGCAGGATTGACGTCGAACAGCGGTGACAACTCCCACTGCTTCTGCCCCACGTACAGGAACCCGTGGTTCTTGAGGTGGTCGTCAACGTTGGACACCAGGATGGTGAACGCGATTCGCTTGAACAGCTCTTCGAGCGCAGCGGTCGGGTCAATGCTGTGCATCCGGATCGCCTCGGCGATCTCCACGTACGTCGAGCCATCAGCCGTCGGGGCCTCCAACAGGGTCTGAGCGGAGATGTAAGGGCGCCTGCCACCGTTGAGCCGATCGAATCGGCGAAGGATTGCCACCGGCAGACCGGCGCTCATCTCGATGCGGGCCTGGGCCGCCCGCAAGCCGCAACGGCTGGCCAGCGCGAGCGTCATCACCTCTGCGCGTTCGACTGCCATCGTATCGGTGATGCTGGTGAATTTCGCCAGCGCCAAACTGCCGTCCGCGTCGAGGATCGAGCATTTCGGGCGGGCCCCGCCGAAGACCGTACCGATCTGCCGAAGCCGGCGCAACGCGACCATGTCGGGCTCGTTGCGCTCGAAGGCGGCGATCTCATGGCTAAGTTGGTCGAGTTGCAGCAGCGGTGGCACCACGTGCCGGCCGGCAGGCTCTCCCGCCAGGAAGGGGCCGTCTCGCCCATCCAGGCGGTACCGCAGAGCACCCATGCGACTGAAGTCGTCGACCGACGCTAGGTAGTCCACTTCGGTCAGCGGCCCGCCGCGATCGCGGTAGAGTGTCGCATCCTTGCGAATGATGCTGCGACCCCACGAATCCGGAAGGGAGTCGGCGACTGCGTGAGGCAGGGGCGAGCCTCGCGGCGCTTCGGCCTTGAAGAATCGCCTCTGGTCGTCGAGCGGCAGCCCCGGCTCCAGCGCGAAGGCGCGCGGGTTCTCCAGCCAGTCTTCGGCATACT
Organism: Paracidovorax wautersii; assembly: GCF_900113035.1. Lineage (GTDB taxonomy): Bacteria > Pseudomonadota > Gammaproteobacteria > Burkholderiales > Burkholderiaceae_C > Paracidovorax > Paracidovorax wautersii. Next base: position 29,647 of record NZ_FONX01000019.1, read on the forward strand.
GGAACACGCTGTGCTCGCGGTTGCCAGTGCTCTCGAAGGTCAGCGAGCCCACCAGCGTTTCAGCGGCGCCCAAGCAAACATGCAGCCTTGTCTGGGCCATCAGAACACCTCGGGCTCGCTGCCGGAAGCCGTCGGTATGTTTGGGCGAACCGTCGCGTCCGGCGTGGTGCGTGGCCCGCTGGGCTTGGCTTGCGAACGAGGACTGCGAACGCGCTGCGGCAGATCCCTTACTGCGATCGCCAAGCCCACATCGTCACGGGCAACGTCCAGCAACTGCCTCAAGCGATCGCTCTCGCCAAGGGCGAGCAGCACCATGGCAAGGGCACCGAGTGAGACGCCTGGATCGCCCGCCTCCACCTTTTGCAGGGTGGCGCGACTGATACCCGCCCCGTCTGCCAGACGCTGCTGAGTGAATTCACGCCGTTTGCGCGCGATCTGGACGTCGTGTCCCAGCTTTTGCAGCGCGGAGGTAGCCCTTTGGGAGGGGAGAGCAAGTTTAGCCATAGTACCTCCCATTTTGATCGCTAAACCATACAATGCCTTCAATCCTAGGCATTATGGCGCATTAGCTGTGGTCCGTCGCCATCCTCGCGTTGGCGGCCTAGCTGCTGCCACAACGTGTTGTTAATGGGGTGTCGAGCTAGAAGGGCGTGCAGCTATCGGCTTTGGAGCAACCTTGGCGGGGGTCGCGTCAGCGACGCCTAAGTTCTTGCTCGCAGGCCTTGAAACTCAGGCATTACCCCTCACAGTCGATAAACTAAGCGCGTTTTTTGAACGTGCTTGATACCTCCCCAAGCTTCGTTAGAGTGAACACCGACTTTGGTCTGTGCGCCCTGCAGTAGGCAGATACCCAACAAAAACAGAGAGACGAGGTTTGGTCATGAAGCGCGACCCAGCGATTGCCATTGCCCCCCCGAGCCGTTCGCCGACGTTTGCGACGCGGTTTTTCTATCTGGTCGATGTGATCGCCAAGGCACACGAGCCAACCGCGAGCCAGCTCGAAGCGCTCGACTCTTCCTACGAAAGCACCGGAAATTTCCTTTGCGAACAACCCGAGTTCGCAGGGTTGCTAACGACCGTGCATTCGCACGGCTCCCGTCATCTGGGCACGATCGTGCGCCCTCGCGACGGCGGCCGCCAAGGCTTCGATGTGGACCTGATCGCCAGCTTCGAGACCGATGCCTTCTTGGCATACGACCTGCCGCATGGCCCGGGCAAGCTGCTCGACCAACTGGAGCGTTGCATGGATCGGTATGCCCGGGCCCACCGCCTCGAGATCAAGCGCTACTCGCGATGCATCACGATCAACTATGAGGGCGGCATGACAGCCGACATAGCTCCCGTGATCGACAGCCCCTTGCAGGCCGCACCGTACGGCGACACCCATGGCTTGATTCCCGACCACGAATTTCATCAATACGAACCGACGAACCCACGTGGGTATTCCCGGTACTTCAAGGAAGCGGCGACTATCAGTCCGGTTTACTTCACCGAGTTCGTCATCGCCATGGAATCGATCCGCGAAGCCGCGGTCGAGCCGCTGCCGCAGGCAGACGAAGTGCTTGGCCAACTGCTCAGCCGCCTTGTGCAGCTCGTCAAGCTGCACCGAAACACCACCTTTGGGCCACCCACCGCCGACGCAGATGACCTGGCGCCATCTTCCGTCTTCTTGACAACGCTCGTGGCAGAAGCCTACAAGTTCCAGGCCCCTATTCCCCATGCGAGCCCTTTGTCGCTCTTGCTGGACATCGTTGTTGACATGCCAAACCGGTTCACTAGAGCAGGCAGCGACGGTGCCTCGCGTTGGCACCTTGCGAATCCTGCGGTGCCGCACGGCAATCTGGCCGAAGACATGAACAGTCCGCCAAAGCAGGAGGCCTTCGAAAAGTGGCATCGCATGTTCGAAATGGATCTGCGCGCCATCGTCCAGTCCATCGAGCAGCCAGAAGGCTTCGACCAGCTCTGCAAACATGTGGAAAAGGCGTTCGGCAAACGCGCCTCCGAAGCGGTGAGCGAGGATGCAACAAAACTGCAGGAATCGCGCCGCTCCGCGCAAACGGTCGGCATCTTCGAGCCTGTAGTAACGCGGGCCGCCGCCTCCGGTGCGGCGAGCACGTCCATCGCGAGCAGTGCTCGCGTCATCCCTTCGCGCCCACACACCTTCTTCGGTTCCTGAACTGCGGCCGATCTTCTCGAGTCGAACGGAACCATGGGCGTACCCACGAAAATGCCGCCACGGCGCATTCCGACGCTTGCGCAGCGTGCGCACGAACTGCAGGCGCTTAAGCTGCCGCAATCGGAGACCCAGTTTTACGCCGGCAGACAGTTGCGCTTTCGCTTCAGCATCGCCAGTGGGCCGTTCGGGCGAGCCTATCGTTGCGAACTTCGAATAAAGCCGGGGTTTGGGTTCCCTGAGATGTTCGTACTTTCGCCCGATCTACAACTCTTGGCCGGCGCGAAGCGGCTGCCACATGTGTATCCGAGTAACGGCCCGGGGGTGCGGCTTTGCCTGTGGCTACCGGCGAATCGGGAGTGGCGGGCAGAGATGTCGCTGGGTGACACTTACGTTGCTTGGACGGCCGAATGGCTTGCCTACTTCGAATTGTGGCTTGCCACGGGAGAATGGCGAGGCGGTGGTGTGCACCCAGAGCCGGCTGAGCAGAAACTCTAAGGCGAGCACTATCGCGCCTTCCCAATCGATTTGCGAATCACCGCTGCGTCAGGCTACGTTTGTCGAGATCCCACCAACATGCAAATTTGTATCCCATGAGCGACATTTCCACACGGCAAAGCGACGACACGGCGCAACAACTTCTGAAGGCGCGAAGTGTCACCACCGGTCGCGCAAAATTGGTGCAGGGCCTGATGGTGACCGTATCACTGGGTCTGTGCTTAGCAGCCATCGCCGCGAGCATCTGGTGGGAGGGCGCCAAGCCTTACGTGGTCGTAGCCGCCCTCTTTGTAAGCATCCTGGATGTTGCTATGGTTGATCGCTGGATAAAGGCACAGGTCAAACAGGATGCCAAGCTGGCCGAGCTTTTCGACTGCAGCGTGCTGCAGCTTGAGCGCAACAAGTTCCTCACGGGCAAGGAAATTCGGCCCGAGGAGATTGGCACGGCGGCGCGCAAGATCAAGAAGAAGAACTTGCCCGACCCGAATTGGTATTCCACCCCACTTCTTAGCCAACTACCGATCTATGAAGCACGGCTCGTTTGCCAGCGTGCAAACTTGGTATGGGATCGCAGCCAGCGCACCCTCTATCGCCGCATTCTTCTCGGCGTGGCTGTGGGGGTTGCAGTGGCTGGTGGAATCGCATCGCTCGCTACCGATCCGCATCTCGTTCCTCTGGTCCTTGCCATTGCTCCCTTGTCGCCCTTTGCTCTTTGGGCTCTGCGCGAAAACAATCGGCATCTGGACACGACGATAACGCTAGATCGCCTGGAGGGTGAAGTGCAAAACATTCTCAACCTCGCAAAGAACCAAACGCCCGTCCAGGAACTGACGCACAAGTCCCGCGAGTTGCAGGATGCGATTTTCAACCACCGCGCTTCCAGCCCGCTCGTGTTCAATTGGTTGTACAAATTGGGACGCGACAAGAACGAAGCCGAGATGAAGGACAGCGCAGACTATTGGGTTCAGGAACTCCTTGCCGCATCAACATAGAAAGCGCTGAAGGTACCGGGAAATTCAAATACCCTGTACAACGTCGAAGACCGTAGGTGGGACGGGAAGGGGGTTGTTGGGGCGTGAGATGGAGAAGGATGTTGTCGCATTCCTTCGGCCAGCGCTCGACATGCGCGCACCGCAAATTTCAACGACGCTTTTACCGATTGCCAGTTAGTCCATCGAAGCGGTTTTTAGACTCGCTAATGCGCCCCTGCCAAGGTTGTTCGAAAGCCGGTAGGCTACACGCCCTTATGGCTCGACATCCCTTCAGCAGCACGTTGCGGCAGCAACTGCAGCCCTTGATTACCGCGTTCACCGCTTCGGCCAAAGGTGGACCCTGCCAGAGCGAGGCGGCTCTGAATGGCATCGTGTTCGTTCTGCAGCCCACTAGCACCTGCATCAAGCCAGCCGGTCTCAGTTATTACAAGCTCTTATCCAAAAGTGGCCATCCCCCATAGCTCATAACTTGCCCAGCACACTTGACTTCAGACTCGCTGACACCCCTTCCGCGGCGCCAAGGATGTGTTGGTACGTTTGCAGGTCAACAGCAACTGAAATCGCCTCGAGCAGCAGTGCGTAACGTCTATCCGCGTCTCGCAACCGTACTCGAACATGCTCGGTCAGCGCAGCAAAGCCGTCCTTCTCCCGCCGATGCAGGGCTTCCGTCTCGTCCAGCCGCGCCTGCCACGACGCCAGCCGCTCCGCTTCCGCGTTGAGCTCTGCCGCCCGCTTCGCATTCTGGGCCTCGACTTTCTCGGCCGCCCGTTGAAAAGCCCGCTGCATCATGTTCTGCCCCTCTGCCTCGATCTCTTGGGCTCGAGCCAGCAACATCGCCGTGAACTGCGCCTGCTCTTCCTCAAACTGCTTCTCCCGCTTGAGCAGCGCCGCAACCCGGTCGGCGTACTCCCTTTCGGCCTGCCGGTTGGCCTGCGCCTGCTGATAGCTGACCCGTGCCTTCGGCTTGGCGGACAGCCGCGCCAGCCCCGCAGGAAACCCCACCAGACTGTAAAAGTCGCTCTGGAATTCCTTCAGCCCTGCCCGGTAGCTGGCCTGCTGCTCCTTGGGCGCGCCCCCTTCGGCCTTACTTCTGTCGGCAGCACTGTGTCCCGGATGCAAGGCACGCACGGGCGATCCATCGGGATGCGCGACCAGCGCGTGCAGATGACCATGGGCTTCATCGGTGTGCTCGATCACCGAGACGAGCATGTCTCCATAGATGCGCCGAAGCCGCGCAACGCACAGCGCGCGCCACTCCACGTATTTGGCATCCCGGTCGTCCGGCGGCCCCGGATACGACATGACTTCCGCGAGCACCGTTGGAACCCGGACGTCCTGCCTGCGCTGGGTGACGCGGCCGGTCTTTTTCACCACATAGGGCACGGTGTTCCGGGCGGCGCGCTGCTTATGCGCCTCGTACCACGCCCAGAGCTCCTGGGGTTGCGGACCATGCAGGATCCGTGGCTGCTGGGGCCGTAGGCCCTGGGCAATCAAGTGCCGGTACCCAGTGGCCGATGCACGCAACGCCTCGTTCAGGATGTCGGCAATGGCAGGCTTGCCCTGCTGCACCGCCCCACTCTTCGCCCGCGAAGCCACGCCCTGGATCGCATAGATGTGGACCCGTACGAACTGCGCGGGCGGACGATACTCATCCCTAGGCAGCAGTGACGTCAGCACCGGCGGCGGAGGCAACTGCGAGCGCGAAGTCTTCTTCGATGTCGACGACCGCTTCGTGCGCAAAGAGCCTGACGTTGCGACGAGCGCATGTTGTGAAGTTGTGGGCCTCAGCGGTTGGGAGGAAGGCTTCGGCAACGATGGTGGATTCGCCACCGCAGCCACTGCGGCAGCGATGGGGCTTCGGACGAGTCGTTGATAAAAGGCGATGGGCATAGCGGGTCTTCGGTGAGATCGATGCATCCCACTGTGCCCACCCGCTGTATCCAGAAGGCCGGGCTTCGTGCGCGAAGGGGCTCTTCATTTGGCTGTTTCCTGCAATGGCTCTTGGATTCGCCAACGGCTCGAATTGACGCCGGTGCTCAACGTCGGCGAAACCCCTGCGTGATCGAGGCAACCGCGTGACCGAACTACCTGCGACAGCGAGGCTTCGTTTCCGTTGCTCCAGGGCTTGCGCCCTGTCGTGCTTCGTCGCCGTACCTGCGATTCCGAGGGGATCGATGTCGGGCCCCTCCGGAGATGAAACCAGCGCACCTCCAGAACCGTTCTCTGAATTTCGGTCGGTGCAGTTCCTGGCTCAAGCGACTGATCTTGCATGAGGTGGTCAGCAGCGCCCTGACGCTGACCAGGGTCATCCTACGGCATGGCGCCGCCGAGGGCAGACTGGGAGGCGATGCTGGCCTCCCTGAAGTCCTTGCGAGCGGCGACCCACCGGCGGACGAACTCATACCTGTGCCGGTACGACCGCGCGGCACCCGGAGTGGCAGCAGACCGCCGCAGGTGGAAGCGTCGGCGCTATGGACCAGCCGATCAGCACACCACCGGCATGCGTGTAGGGCGGGGGCGCGACTGGTGTCCATGCCGTAGCGCGGGCGCACGAGCCACCGCCCGGCAGCGACAAGCCCGGTTTCGCAAGCCAACCGGCGTCGTGTATCCATCCAGCGGCATGGTGCCCCGCTGTTGCGTGAAGCGTCGGATGCCCATAGTCATTCCCGCAGCCGAACGAGTAGACAAGGCGCCGGTAGTCGCCGCCTACTGCACGGGGGATAGCCACCTGTGTCGTCGGTTTGGCCCCATGGTGGAAGGCAGTGAGGGCCACGCAGCACGGCGTGATCGCCATGGACTTCAGCGTGGCAGGGAAGAAATGATAGTCGCAGTCGCCGGGCAGCAGCCAGTAATGCTGGTTGTCCTGGCGTACCACGGCGACGATAAGGCCAGAATGGTTGAATTGCTTGCTGGCGCCCTGTGCAATCAGCAGTTTGCCAGTCTTCGTCGTAGCAGTGATGGTGTTAGGAGGCGGCCCGGTCAAGTCGAGTGTCCGGACACTACCGCCTTGGGCCCACACTGAGTGAGCGAACGTCATGAAGGCTGCGCTGCCTGTCGTGGCAGGCGCAGTCCATTCCAATTTATGCGCAGGGTAACCCGCGGTGGCCATGGCCTTTGTGACGGCGCCGCACCAGTGATCCTCGTCCGCATGGCTCAGGATGACCGGCGGCGACGCGCTGGTGCAGAACCTAAGCCCTGGCAGAGCCGCGTCCAAGGCGTGGTTTCTGCCGCAGCCCATGTCGATGTAAAGCTCTGGCGTAACGTGGGACTGGTCCAGCCGCACAAGCGCCTGGGCTGCGCCTTGGCCAACGTCATACACAGCCAGGTGCTCCGCCCACAACCCATGCTTGGTTAGCCGTGCGCCGGCCCTCCGTGCCGCTTGCTTGAGGATGGCTGGCATCCTGAATCGTCGGCCGGCCTTGGCCAGGGATGTCTTAGACAAGGCCTTCACAGCGTCGATCGCGGCGGGAAGGCCCGCATCGAAGATTGAAGCGAAGTAGGTAACGCGACAAAACGGTATGTCAGCCATCTTGCCGACAGTGACCCGCGCCTGAAACCAGTCCGGCGTGATGCCTTGCCGCCAGCGACGCAACGCGTCGTCGGGAGTGGCCAAGCCGCCGCCCAGCGAGGCGTTCAGCAGCATCATGTGCCAGCGTGCGCCGCTGGGTTGGTACGTGAAGCGCCCGATCTGTGCGTTGCCCAACGTGACCTGACCGTAAGTGGGCTTGCCCTTGACGTCGTTGATCCAGTCCCGATAGGACAGCTCCAACCAGTCCATGGCCCAGTCCGCGCCAATCACTTCGAACGTGGCAATGCTTGCCTTCGCCCCGTCTTCCGAGCGCGGTTCGCCCCCCTCCGCAGGCCCCGTAATACTGAGTAGCCGGGCCAGCACTCGGAACCCGCCATAACGGTGGTTGGCGAGGACTCTTCTTCCAAGCCTAGGGTCGTAGTGCAGGTAGGGGCAGTCGGCGTACAGCGCGTTGTTCTGCGTAGCCATATGTTAGGAGTTGCGGAGCCGAGGTAGCACAGTCTAATGACGAGTCTGCACGGCAATTGCGGCGCATAGGCATTTCAACCGGTGTCTGGAAAATCGTGCTAGTGCATTGTTGAGCAGCCGATACTTGCCTGAAGGGCGAGACCCCTTCGCTGCCGTTGCTCCAGGGCTTGTGTCCTGTCGGATGTTGCAGCCGCATCTGCGCTTCCGGAGATTGAAAGATCGATGTCGAGTCTCTTCGGAGACGAGGCCCATCGCAACCGAAGCCACTACGGATCCGGCCTCTTCGGCACCGAAGTGCCTGCTGCGTGAACGCAAGCCCCGACACCGGTACTGCGATCTCGCACTGCATCGCAGCCGAAGATCCCTCGTTGTCGAAGCCGGGTCCCACCTGGGTCCAGGTGGGTCAAAGATGGCGCTTATGAACAGACTACAGCCCATCTTCCGGACCTTGATCCGAGATCGGCTCCATTGCTCGCCTATGCGCCCCGCCCTTCCCGTTCGAGCCTTGCCCGGCGTGCTTTCAAACGGCAGCATCTTCAGGCGGAGCAGTAGGCTGTGCTGCCGGAATAGCAGCCGCCGGGGCACTCGGCCTCAGGTCCTTCGTGCTTTGGGTGGTCCTAGCGGCCCTGGCGGTCCTGCTCGTGGTGTGCGCCTTGAGTACGTTGTCCGCCAGAAATTGCACCACGCTCTCCATCAGCAGCGCCTGCAGCGCATCGGTCATCCGGCTGTCGATGTGGAGATCGAGCTTGCCCTGCGCATCGCGCTGCCAGTGGCCCAAGGGCTGGCCGTTCCATTCCAGCGGGAAGGCTTCAGGCGATGTTGATGGTTCTGACTTTTGCGCTGTCGCTGCCGGAGGCGCTTCTTCGGACCGCATCCGTCCATGCCTTGCCGCCTCCACGGCTTCTTCGATGCGCTCGACCACCCTCCGGGCCGTGGGCCGCGGGGTTTCCTCCTGAATCGCCGCGGCTTCGAGCAGGACCGCATCCGCGTCTTTGGCCAGTGCCGCCTTGAGTTTGGGGACATACGCGTACTGGATGTCGCTTGGTGATGTGAAGGCCTGAATGACGTCCCCGGGCAGGCTGCAGAGATCGAGTGACCGGCTGACCATCGAGGCGCTCACGCCCAGGAGCGCAGCGATCTCGTAGTTCTTGATGGGCTGCAGCTGAGCCTGGAGGGCTTTCACCTGCTGCGCTGACTCCCAGGGCGTGAGGTCCTGGCGTCCCGTGTTCTCGCGCAGGCGGTTGAGGCTGTCGTCGGCGGCCGATCCTTCGCTGGCGATGATTGCCAGAACGGGGACCTGCGCCAGGCGGCAGGCCCGTAGGCGGCGTTCGCCGCTGATGAGGACATGCCGGTCGGGCGTACCAGGGATCAGGCGGACCTCGATCGGCACGATATTGCCGCGGCTGGCCTGGATGCTGGAGAGCAGCGCGTGGAAGCGGGGCGTGTTGTAGGAGATCTCGCTGCGGTTGGGCGTGGGGGCGATGATGACTGCATGAGGGTCCAGATACAGGACCATGCGCGTCGGGTGCGAGGTGGGCGAGGTAGACGAAGGGGCCGTCGGTTGAGGCGATGCAGTCTGTTCCATAGGAAGCTCCGAAAGCTGGGGCACGAAGGGGGCCCATCTCCGGGAAACTGCAGCGAGACAACGCGCACGGCTGCAGCACCCGGGGATGGACCGGGTTGCTGCAGGACCAGCTCTGCGGTGCACAGGCTGGCCACGGAATTTGGGGTGCCGCCGAAGCGGCGCTGCGTTGCTATTGCCTGTGCAGGAGGCAATTTAGCAATTTCAGAGACGCTTGTGGGGCGAGGCGGGGCGTTTGGGGACGGTTCATTTGGGCCGTGAACACCACGCGGATACAGGTACCGATATCTTGCATGGTGCAAGAAATGGAGGGGAGTTCCGGCCGGCGGGCCCTAGCGCCAGTCAGAATCTCGGTCTAGATAGCTGCCCCTTCCGCATTGGTTGGACCCTCGCCCTCTGGCATGCCCGAATCCGCCACCCCATCTTCTTCCTCGGCAGAGCCCGCGCCGCCATCACGCGTCCTGTGAGCCATGTTCATGTGCCTGCGGTCGGGCTTCGCGCTGAGCCAGGCTTTCCGCACGTTCACGAGCATCATGGCCACAGATCTGGAGGCGGACTTCGGCATCTCGCCAGATTCGCTGAGCGCTTTCTCGGGGCTGTTCGGCCTGTCGTTCGGGGTGATGCACTTGCTGATGGGCATCGCATGAATCTGTACGGCCTGCGCCGCATGGTGCTGACGGCGTTTCCGCTGGTGGAGATCGCGGCGGCGGTGTCTGCTGGCGCGCCCAGCAATGGCTTGCTGATGCTGGGGCAGTTTTCGGCTCCTGCCGAGGTCACCACTGCTGCCGCAACGCGACACGCTGTGAGTGGGATGACCAGTCAGCCATCTTGAGGACTCGACCTCGCCATGCAGTCCTATGGTCAATGAGTCCCGCGCGCCTGTCGCGAACGCTCCAGCGAAGTCATGGCCGACTCCAAGGTCGACGCCTTCACCCCACCGGACATGGACAGGCGTTGGTGTAGTTCTACGTTAAGAGGAACGACAGGCTCGGCCACTAGAACTCGCATCCGTGCCTGCTGCAAACCACTCTGTACCGTCGTCTCCGGCTCAGGCTTGGGTGTCCCTTGGTCTGCTGAAATGCCTGTCTCCGATTTGTGGCCCATGGCGGAACTCATTCGCTGCGGTTGGCAGATTGTCAACTGAGTCAGCTGACGAGCGTGGCGCACTCCTAAATTCAAGGCTAGGGTGGCGGCTGGAGCCCAGCCGCTGCTATGAAGCCTGAGAAACCGCCGCCTTATTGGTCTCGAATCGGCCGATCAAGTCGCTTGCGCTGCACCCTAACGCATCTGCAATTTTGACGATTGCAACGAGGTTCGGAACGCGTTCGCCGCGCTCGATGCGCCCCATATGCGCTCGCTCAATAGAGGCCTCCAGTGCGAGGTTGAGCTGTGACATGCCCTTCGCGGTACGGACTTCCACAACGGCTTTGCCGAAGCAATGAGCGACCACAGGATCGAAAGTTGTTGAGCCTTCAGGCCGCCCTCTTTTTAGGTTTTTCTGCATGCAGACCAGCCTTCCTGCATGAGCCTAAAAAAACGACGTTTAAACAAACTCTTTTGATGTACAGTTATCCATCTGGTGCCATACAGATGGGAAGCACCGTCCCCAACCCTCGTCAAAAGGATCAGGAATGCAATTTCGCTTGTATGCCGCAGCCGCCCCACTGATCGGAATGATGGTCACGCTGCTGCCTCAACCTGCCAGCGCGCAGCAACAGGAGCCTCTCTCCACTGCAGCCACGATGCCTCTGACCATGCCATCGCAAGCAGCGCCCTCGGATACAGACTTAACGGCTGCGGTTGCAGCCCGTCAGGATTCCGACCCCCAGTTCAACGGCTCCATCAAGGATGAGATCTCAAGCAGCACCTCTCAGCAGTAGGGCAAGCCCATTGCTCCCTCCTCTTCGAGCCCTTTACCCGCCACCCCATCGATCACCACCCAATGCGCCCCTCCTTGAAGCAGCTTGCCCTTGCACTGACCGCCACTGCCTTGCTGCTGCCCTTGGCCCCTTCGTTCGCCCAGACCATCTACCGCCCCCAGGACACCACCGGCGCCCTAGCCTCGTACGAAGTCCTGGGGGTGCGGTTGGGCATGAGCGAAGCTGTTGCCGTGGCCGCCATCCGCCAGCGCTTTCCTGCGGGCACCAAAGATGCGAGCGGGAAACCGATCAACCTGCGCGTTTCTGACTACCAGCTCACGAGTCCCCGCACCAATGCGCGGGTGCGCGCCGGCGTGCGCTTCGATCTGGGCCCGGAACTCCCGCCCGGCCGGTCGTCGGGTGCGAGCAATTTCAACTTCATCAAGTTGCTGGTCCATGAAGGACGGGTCTGGGCCGTGTGGCGGGATGACCAGGGTGCGCGCTACCCATACGAGCAGACGGTGGCCGAGGTGCAGGCCAAGTACCGCAGCGCGATGCCGATTCCCAGCGCCTTCATGCTGGTCAATGGCGGAACGATCAGCCGAGAGCCAGGGCCACCGGCGATCGACGGGCTGCAGTTGTATGCGGGTCAATGCCTGGCTCCGCCGCTGGCGAGTTCTTCGTCTGGTGACAAGATTTCGCTCGATCCCGCCTGCAACAAGGCTTTCCACTGGAGCTACCAGCCGCGTATCGAGGGCGGTGTGAAGGTCTTCGCGTCGGGCCATGTGCAACTCGTGGATCTGGAGCAGGGCCGCGCGTTTATGCGCACTCTGGCATCCGCTTCCGGGACCCTGCCTGGCGACAAGCCCCGCACCAGCAATGCCCAGCTGTAAGTACGAGTGGGAGCATTTCGCGTCGACGGGCTACACATGGCCCTCCGCCCAACAGTGCGGGGGGACGGTGTGGGCACCGATCCCGTCAATTGACTGGGACCGGTATTGCGCAGGCCGGATCGTGCCCTACCCGCGCGATGCAGCCTGGTGCGTTTCGCCAACGCATCAGCCCGTCATCTGCCAGCACTCCAGCGTGGAGATGAGTCTGTGCCTGTGCGCAAACTACGGGCAGCGGGCCCGTCTCGCCAATTTGCTGGCGCATCCCCATCTCGACTGGGATGACATCCACCCCGGGGCCCGGGCCGACGGCCATCTGTATTTGCGGGACAGGGAGGGTTTGCTCTCGGTCCTGGAGCGCAGTGCGCTGGCACGAACCTATGTGATGAACCTGCGGCCGAATCACTTCGATCCGGAACTGATGGAGTGGGCGCACGCGAAGTGCGCAGTGCTGCTGGCGCGGGACGCCGCCTGGGCAGCGGTGGATGAGATGGATGAGGGGGTTGCGCCCGGCGATGTGTGCGAACTGGACTGCGAACTGCAATGGGAAGGATCGTCATGAGCGCGGACATCGATACCAGCGTGGTCTATCGCGTGGGCGATGGCTACGGCGTCAACAGCGCGGATGTGCGCGGCTACGGCCGGCGAGTGCTGGAGCGCGAAGCGAATGCCCGGGAGGAGCGCTTGCGGGAGCTGCAGGCAGAGGTGGCGCGGGATGAGGCCTGGTTCCGTTCCCGGCTTGTGGCGGTCTGCATCGGGGCTTTTCTGCTGGCGCTGGGCTACGTGGGCTTTGCCGAGTGGCAGTTGCGCCAAGACATCCAGGCCTTGCAGCGATAAATCCAATGGCATGTCCGGACTGCAGTGCTGCCGCGTGCCGCGGCGCACTTCCCTCCGGCGTGCGCGTGTCTACATCCAAGAGGAAGAACAAGAATGGCTGTTTCGATCATCACCGGCGTCCTGCAGGAGCTCGGGCCCAGCGTGCAGCAGACGTCAGGGCACATCGGCTCGACGCAGTTTTCTTACATTGAATTCGAAGATGGGCGCGTCCTGCGCGACATCAGTGTGCTGGGAGGGCTGCAGGGCAAGCTGGATGCAGCACTGGACGATGAAGGTCCTGTGGAGTTGCACCTGGCCCAAGGGGGCAAGAAGTCCGATCTGGTGATCGCCCTCAAGGGCCGTGATGGCAGGACCTTTGCGGTGGATCTGGGTGGCAGCGGCACCTCGCTGGGCTACATCACGATCGCCGGGGCGCTCGTACTGGGCCTGTTTCTGCTGCCGCTCTTTGGCGCCGGGCTGCTGTTCTGGTGGTTCGCGTGGCGGACTTGGCGTGGACTGCGGATCGTGCAGGACGCACGTGCGCATGTGCGGGGTTTGGCGCAGGCCATCCTGATCTGAGCAGGTGTTGGATCGTCACCCTACCGCCCTGCCCTCCTGACTGCTGCCGGATGCCTTCAGCACGCCACACTGCCCACCCAGCGCCATCGCTGGTCTTGAATCTGCGTTACCTGCTGCGTCCGCACCTGGGCTGGATCTCGGTGTCGGTTCTCACGGGCCTGTGCGCCGGCGCAGCCACGGTGGGCTTGCTGGCGACGGTCAACGCAGCATTGCACGATGGCGCTGCGTTGTCGGGATCAATGCTATGGGCTTACCTAGGTCTGTGCGGCGTGGCCCTGGTGGGCCGCGGACTTTCGGACGTGGGCACCAATCGGGTAGGTCAAGCCATCGTGGCGCAGCTGCGCAAGCAATTGGCTGCAGACATCCTGCACGCGCCCCTGGAGGCGGTGGAAAGGTTTGGGAGTCACCGGCTACTGCCGGTGCTCACGCAGGATGTGGAGATCGTGAGCCACTTTGCTTTCACGCTGTCTGCAACCCTGATCTCGGCCGCCGTGACGATGGGGTGTCTACTGTATCTGTCGGTGCTGTCGCCGGGGTTGTTCGGACTGATGCTGGCGGCCCTGGTAGTGGGCACCGGACTGCAGGTCCTGGCGCAGGCGCGGGGGATGCGGGGGTTCTGGTCGGCGCGAGGACAAGAAGAGCAATTGCACGGCAACTACCGGACGTTGAGCGATGGGGCGAAGGAGTTGCGGCTGCATCGGGAGCGGCGGACACGCCTGCTGGCACAGATCACGAAAACCGTGGAGGCGATCCGTTCGGCCAACGGCCAGGCGGTCAATGTCTACGTGCTGGCGAAGGCATTCGGAGCGGCGATCTTCTTTCTGCTGATCGCGCTGGTGCTGGCCTGGGGCACTTGGCAGGAAATCGAGGCGGCGGTGCTCAGCGGGTTCGTACTGGTGCTGCTGTTTCTGAAGGGGCCGATCGATCAGATCGCGACGGGATTGCCAACGTTCGGGCGGGCGCGAGTCGCGCTGCAGCGGATCGAGGAGTTGCGGGGGCACTTCGCGCCGAGCGGGATGGACAGCGAGGCCGCAGAGCAGACCACCGCGCCAGCGCCTGCGGCCATGGAGTTCATCGAACTGCGGGGTGTCACGTACCGGTTTGCGGCAGACACGCCAACGGATTCCAGCTTCGCGCTGGGTCCGATCGATCTGGAACTGCACAAGGGTGAGCTGGTCTTCATCGTGGGCGACAACGGCGCTGGCAAGACCACGCTCATGAAGTTGCTGCTGGGCCTGTATGCGCCCACGGACGGGAAGATCCTGCTGGATGGGCAGCGGGTGACACCCCAGATGCAGGACGACTATCGGCAGCTATTCAGCACGGTGCTGTCCGACTTTTATCTTTTTGATGAACTGGTGGCTCGCAGGCGGGATGCGACGTCACTAGCATCAGAAGCCGCACGCCATCTTGAGCGGCTGGGACTTGGGCACAAGGTGTCAATCCAGGATGGGCGACTGAGCACGACGGATCTATCGACGGGGCAGCGCAAGCGGATGGCGTTGCTGCACGCTTATCTTGAAGAACGGCCGGTCATCGTGCTGGATGAGTGGGCTGCGGATCAGGATCCGGGATTCCGGGAAAGGTTCTACACCGAGCTGTTGCCCGAGTTGCGGGAGCGGGGGCATCTGCTCGTGGTGATCAGCCATGACGAACGATACTTCGCGATGGCGGATCGAGTGCTGCGGATGCGTGAGGGACGATTGGTGGAGGAGCCTTGCTTGCGGGCCGCCCACGCACTATCTGCACATCGGCACGCACTGGAGGCGATGGCATGACAACCCCAGTGCTTGTGACCCAAGCCCCGTCCACCGCCGAACAGCCTGTTATGGAGCTCAGGGAATGGCGGGTGCTGGAGGACAGGGATGCCGAGTTGCTGCTGATAGGGCTGCATGTCGATACCGACCGGATCAGGATCTCGACGCCGGTGGTGTCGTGGGATCACGGGCAGCGTACGTGGTCCACGCAGTCGGGGCGGGTCTACCGGACGGCGTTACCGCCGGGGGAGTTTCTGACGCCGGAGCGGCTTGCGGGGATTGTCCTCGCCCGGGGGCTGCGCGGGCCGATGATTGATTGGACTGAGGTGGTGTGGGCGGAGATGGAACCGCTCTCGGGAGGCTTGAGATCGGCGCATTGAGAGCCAAGCCAGATTTCTCACTTCTGATAATTTTCAGTATCAGAAATGAAGCGACTATTGCGATGCATGACAGCCAATGGGTGCTTGCGCCTTGAACGATAGACCGTTTCTGCCCCATTTGCGAAAATCCTGGACGAACTTTGTAGGCCTTGAGGGCTGAAGGCCAGAATGGGGCTGGCTCGCAGTGAGGTTTCTGTAACCGTTGCAATCAAGCTCGCAGCGAAGCAGTGTTTTCAGTTGGCTCATAGTCTCAGCGGCTTCCACGAGATCGACTAGATTCTGAGATTAGTTGCAGGTGTTTGCGAGTACACGAGCAAAGACTGACAGCAACATACTCGCAGCGGAATCACTGTTAATGCCGCTGAAGTGGGGTACCACTCCCTCTAGAAGCACGAATGGAATAACGACGTCAGGCTCTGCACCCTTGACTGTAGAGACGCTCAGCGACATCACCACTTTCAAACTATTTTATACTCAAGCAGCAATGTGTTCCACACACTGATTAAAATCTGCCCTCTAAACTCAGTCTGTCGATGGGAATGACGCCAACCGGGCATTTTCAATGTCGACTGAATAGATGCGGCGCTTGAAAATACTAAAGCCTTTGGCGGTGCTTAGCCCGCCGTTCCAGCGAGCCGTCGTTCACCTACCGCCGCTGTTGAGGCGACCATTCGCCAGCTTCATTGTAGTTGAATGAGCGAATCAGTCCGGCGGATTGCCAAACAAGGTCGAATACTTGGTGCAGCGCCTGCGGTGCGGTCTGATCGGCTGGAAGCAAAGTGTCAGGCAATACCAGTATGGAACGGTCAAAGAAGCCCTGGTGATCGTCGAGGTTGTAGCGCCAGCGATCAAGACCGAGTTCAACGTGGTTTGCATCAATGATCGAGATCATGCAGGTCATCTCAAGCCCTATGCCGAGATGCTGGTACTCGGCGCGCAAGCGATCTAGCAAAGCGATGAAGTGCTCCTCATATGCAAGACTTCCTAGCGGAGCGCGTTCGCCCGCCGCATATGTCAGTACTTTAACGGTTTCGAAATAGCCATTGCGGAATAATTGGGAATAGCCATGTGTGCCTTCTGGCCCCGGATTTCTCACCACCAAGGCGCCATCCGCATTTACTCGCGCGCCGGGAATCGTGACCCCGAGGATTGGCAACGCCCGGTCTATCATGTAAGGGATTGGGTCGACTTGAACTAGGCCAAGAGCCGCCTGTGTAGGTACAAAATGACCGATCAGCAAGGCGCCAGGCACCAGTCGGTGTGGCGCCTCCCCAGCCATCAGCCGCCCCAAGCGCTCAGTCCTGAAGTTCCTTACCGCTTCGGCCTGCCGCTCGGATTTAAGGAACAACCCCCGGATCTCCGGAACGTCCAGTTGCCGCTTGCGAGCTCCCTCACGGACGAAAAAGTGCTGATTGGTGTTCACACGATGCGGCCCTGCCCAACTCTGCGGCACCCGCACTACAAGAACAAAGCCTCCACCAACCTGCACGGGCTGAACCTGAACACCGGGGATGCGCGGCTGAACGCCGTGCAGTAGCACGTCCTGCAGCCTGCGAGCCTCTTGGTCGGGGTTTCCAGCCTGAGCTACCACGGTGACAGCCCGTCCCTCACCATCCTCCTCTACGCCGTAAATGAGGTCACCACCAGCGCTGTTCGCGAAAGCGGATACGTCGGCTAGGAACTCATGCTTGGCTGCATCGTTGCGTCCAGGAATATCTCGCTTGAAATCAAGGTAGGTCCCCTCTGTTGCTTGCTCTGCAATGAGCGAAGAAATATCATCCTCGACCGAAGTCGGTAGATCACGAGGAAGAGCCATGCTGGTACCTGAGCGTTCTACGTAATTACAGTTATTATTTTGGCGGCATCGGCTGCAAGGACATTCGCGCCTCGGCTTCCAGCACCAATTGCCCGAACTCCCCTCTAAGCGGACGTACCCTTCGGTAATTTAAAGCAGTCCGGCCTGGGCTGCGAGGGCTCGCACTACGGCATCGAGGACTACCTCGAACTGCAGTACCCGTGCAGCGGTGCCATTTAAAAGCTGAGGCTTTTAGTGCGCTAGCTCGCCATAGAAAGCGGAAGAGTCGTGCCTTTTGGCTGCGCTCGAACATGTGCATTCCAAATCGCTAAAGAAGAAAATGCGCGCGGAGAGCGACCCCGCAATCGCGATCGGCTGAGCCCCTCTTCCTTCATAAAGATAGGCCCCCCTTTCTCAATCACCTGTGTCAGGCAGACGCAACTTTCGCCCTCTTGGCGCTCTTGGTATGCCTCACCAGAGCAACAAGGTGCTCAGCCAATTGCTGAATCTGCCTTGAGGTCACCTCAACGCGATTCCATGCGACGCGTTCCCCATTTGAGAATTGCCAGTGTCCCTCCGTCCACGCGGTCTTCCCGACCAGTGGCTCCAAGCCCTTGACGAAGGAGGTAGCCGAAATGCTGTGCGACTTGGCGTAGATCTCGTCCATCACGAAGCCCATCGCAACGATGCCCGCCCCGTGAACTAAACGAGAGGTGGTTGGCTTGTGGCCTTCCCAGGCCTTGGGGAAAACTTTCTGTACAGCCTCGAAGAAGTTGCTGAGCAGCGTGTGACTTTCCCTCAAGCCATCCTTGCGAGTCATCAGAACCTGGACGGCGCCCGCCGCCTCCGAGTTCATGATGACCTTCTGAAGCGCTGTGTCTTTGAGGAAGCCGCCTAGATGTGTCTGCATCTTGATCAACCCGTGCAGTGAACTGGACTCGTCGAAATTCAGGGTTTCAGTGAGAGAAGCAGCCAACGCCCGCGACGTCAGGCGCCCCGGCAGTTCGTTCACGCCCGGCAGGAGTTCATAGATGAGCGATTTAGGCAGCGGCTTGCTGTTGTTGATCAGAATGAACTGGCGTCGAAGCTCTTCCATGTCCTTGCAAATCAGGCAGGAAGCGAAGATCTGGAAGTCCTCCCGGCCAGTGTACGCAAGCGCGGTGAGGCGCTGCTGTCCATCGACCACAAAGCCGGGAGGGCGCTCGTCGACGGTGACCTCCAAGACGCACTGAGCACCCTTGCCGGAGATCACCTTGGCTGTCCCCACAAACGCCAGAACGAGCGCATTTGGAAGGACTGCATCTTCCTGCTCGAGGTAAGATCTGATCTCGCTGATGTGGCCAGCGACCTGCGGACGTTGAAACCCGACGGCACGTCCCTCGCTGTCGCGAGACAGGCGCTCGATGGAAGCGACCTCAACCACCTGTGCGGCAGTGGCGCGAATCATCACAACGCTGCGGCCACCCTGGACCGCTAGGAAGCCATCAAACCGAATCTTCTTGGACATCTTCTACTTTCGCTCTTGGAGCTTGCCGGATATGCGGGCCACGTGTTCGGAGTAAACGTGCAGGTTGTGGAACCCTCTGCGCTTGTTGCGGTTCGACGACCGAAAAATCATGACCTCAATGCCCGCCTCGCGGCACGCGCGGCAGGTGCAGTCCTTCCAGGGAGCCACCTCAAGTGTCACGCGCAGTCGGTCCTCTGTCTCCATGATCGCCTTAGCGAGCGCCTTCTCAGTTTTCGCCTTCGCCGTCTGGTACATGCGCTGGTAAGCCATTACGGCGTCGACGGTCGCTTGCAGCTTCAGCTTGCCGGCGTCGAAGGCACGCAGTGCGGTAAGCGCCGCCTGCTCTGTCTTGGCTGCGTCTTCTTGGCGTAGTTCCCCACGGAGGCTGGCTCGAATCAGCGCTGGGTCCTCGACGGCAAGCGGCACGCGAATGGCGGTGTAGTATTTGAGCCCCAGTCCGGCAGTCGGAACGTAGTAGTTCGACTTTGCGTCCATGAAAGCCCGATACAGGGGCGACGTCGTGTCGAAGCTCTCGATACCGTAGTCGTAGAACTCGCTGATCTGCTCCGCCTTGGCGAAACCGAGGATGTGAAGCCGCGTGGTCGCCTTGAGCTTGCTGCGGATGGCTCGCAGTGCAAGGTGAATCTCGCTGGCAGCAAGCGGGACCATTCCTCCAACAGCCAGGTAGTCGTAGCCCATTTTTTCCAGTTGTCGAGCAGCCTCAGCCATGCTGTCCGGTGACCAGCCTTGAATTGCCCCCAGGGGGGTGAAGCCTGGAATTCCCTTCGTTGCCTTCAAGAAGACGCTGGCGTTCTCCTGGGTGATATCGAAACGCTCACGCTCGTCGCCTTCAGCGCCGCTCAGCCCTTTGGCCTCAGGCCGGAACCCAAAAATGATGTGATCGACGGAGCACCCGTGGGTGAACTGCCCTTCCGCATAAAACCGCGACATCTCCTCAGCTGAATAAGGCGGCACCTTCTCGTTGACGTATGTGAATGCGCCGCAGTCGCCATAGATCGGAAGCGACTTCAGCACCGGCGTGTCCATCCGCAGGAACGCGCGCGCTCCCTCGCGCCGGAACCTCATGGCATGGGCATCGCTGTACTTACCCTTGACTCGACTGTCGCCGACGATGCCGCGGGACACGAGCACGCCATCGTAAGGTGGCTTCGGAAAATACTCGTGCGGATAGAGGTCCGACCAATAGGGCTTCCGGCCAGCAGCACTCCTATCCCGCACGAAGTCGTAGTCCGGGTCAATCTGGTCGATTGAATCTGCGTAGATGAACTTCACGGCTCGCTAGCCTTGACGTAGGCAGCGCTAAGCGCCTGAATGATGCGATTGGAACTCTTGCTCGTCATCTCAAGCGCGTTCCACGGCATATCGATGCCCCGCCAGCTTCCAGATGTCCACGCGCACTCGTTCGCAATCTTCTTCAGCTCGGACGCGTAAACCGCCTGGGCGTTCTTGTGCGAGAAGCCCACGCGTGCGCAGATGCGGTCCATCATCACGCCCATCACCGTGATACCGACGGCTGACGTCAGCTTGCTCTTGTCGGGGGACAGAACCCAAGCCTGAGGAAAGGTCGCCGCGACCGCGGACCAGTAGGCGCTCAGCAAGCGGTACATCTCCGCCAAGTCGGCTCCGCCACTGCCGCTGACCTTCAGGTGCAGCAGCGCACCGCTGGTTCCGTTGAGGCGATCGCGAATCATCCGCACGATGGCCGAGTCGACAAAGACGTCAGCTCGGTCGGGCTTCAGCGACGTGCGCGAGATGCGCCCATAGAAGGGGGACTTTGGCCGCTGGTTCAGCAGGTTGCACAGTTCGCTGGGTATCTTGTTCGCCGCCAAGTCCCTCGGAAGGAGGGAGTCATCGGTGGTGGGCAGCAGTTCGTCAATCAAACGCTGCTTCAAAGGGCGAGCCCGGTTGACCAGGATGAACTGCTCGCGATGGGTCTCGATGGATGCGGACTCGAACGCCACCACGGGCACAAGCAATTGTCCGTTCTGCGACTTGGACAGTGCAAGGGAACGCTGCTGGCCATCAACGATCCAGGCAACCTTCTGGCCGTCGGGACGAATGGGCAGCGTGAGGCGCCCTGCTTCAACCCCTTCGACGGTGACTTGGTCGCCCTTCGGGCCTCGCTTCGCTTGGAAGGTCACGCTAGGAGCGATCGCGAGGATCACCGCATTTGGGAACAGCCCCGGGCCCTTGTCCAGATACTCAGCGATCTGGCGCACATGTGTCTGAATCTCGGCGCGTTGGAAGCCGACCAAGTTATTGTCCTGCCCCTCACGCTTAACCCGGCTCATGTCGGCAATCTGCGCAATCCTGTCGCCTGGCAGCACGAAGCTGTAGACCTTGGCGTCGCCTTGGCGGAACCGCAGGGCGTTGAGCGTCAGCGAGGTTGTTCGCGGCTTCGAACCGCTACCCTTGGCTGGTGAAACTTGATTCGTGGCCATCAAAGAGCCTTCCCTCGTTGTTCATAGACACCGCGGAAGCGGACCTGCTCGCAAGCAAATCCAATACGGCGAAACTCGCTGAGCAGCGCTGTTGCTGACCTCGTTCGTCTCGGGTCGACCGACTCAATCCAATGAAAAATCTGCGCGTCTGACTGGCTCTTCCGCTTCGGCGCCGGTGCGACGGATGCGCTCCCTAACTCCTGCATTACCTTCTCTCGCTGCACAGCGATTTCAGCGGCCTCCAGTTTGTGACGGACGATCAGGTTGGCGAAGTGGCCGAGGGCTCGTTGGGAAAAATACGCATTGGCGCCCTTTGGCGCCGTCGGGACGCCCGAAAGTCGGCGGTCATAGCGAATGACGTAGGGCTCCAGCCACACCGGCACTGATGCTGTCTCGGAGACGATCAGTCGCAGTTTGGTCCTTTGGAAGTTCGACAGCGAGAACAGGTCATCGGCGACCATGCTCAGGTATGACCCTGGCAACGCCATCAAGACTTGGCCGTCCGTACGACACACCAAAGATGCTATTGGCCTGTCCCGACCCAGTTCGTTGTTGAGCGCGCTCCACCACTGCGCCGCGCTTGCTTCCCTGCTAGCCAGCGCAGGGGGACATGACTCACCGGCCACGGCGCTGAGGTCGTAGCTAGGGATCTGGCGCCACTCAGGCAATAGCGAGAGCCCTGCAGAAACAAAATAGGCAGAGCATCCAAGACGCCGGGCTGCCGCCAGCGCCGCCTTGACTCCCGGGCCGCCGTAGATTTCCCCGGCACGCCCTGCAGGCGCAGCAGCATTGACGCGTTTGACCCACTCACGGGCGAAAGGTTGTAAGTGCTGCTCGCGCACGGCAGCTACGGTCAGCGTCGGATTCACGTGAACCCGTTTTGTGGAACTGCAGGAGGACAGAATTATCATGGCAGAGAAACTGTAGGATGCATAGTATCTCCGATGCGCAATTTCTTGCATATCTTTCCACCGGCTAAGTGCGGTAACCCGACTGCATTGCGGGGTGCGCGGATTTCAGAGCGTGTTCAAAGTTTCCGTGCAAGCATGAGAAGCTCGGGAGATAAGAAAAGGCTATCCAAGCGACATCAAGCGCGAGCAGTTCGAGCAGATCAGGGAGTTGCTGGAAAGCGCTCGCAGGAAGACCGCGCCGCGCAAGTTGGAGCTCTATGAATTGTTCTGCGCGGTGCTCTACCTGCTGCGCACTGGCCGTCAGTGGAGAGCCCTGCCGAGCGATTTCCCCAAGTGGCGCACAGTGCACTCGTACTGGAAGATCTGGAGCGAGCCGCGCGAAGGCGGTAGCCTGCTGGAGCGGGCTTTAAAAAATCAGGTTGGCGGCCCGCGAGCAACAGGGGCGCAACGCCTGCAGCAGCTTCTTGATCATCGACGCGCAGAGTGTGAAGAACACGGACACGGCGGGCGCAAAGGGCTATGACGCGGGCGAGAAGGTCTCGGGCATCAAGCGCCATGTGACGGTGGACAGCCAGGGGCTACCGCATGCGGTGGCGGTGACGACGGCCGAGGTGACCGACCGCAAGGGGCCGCTGCAGGCGCTTGGACGCTGCAAGCCGAGCCTGGAGCGGGTCAAGAGCGTGCTGTGCGACAGCGGCTACGTGGGCAAGCCGTTCGCCCAAGGCGTGCGCGAGATCGTGGGGAAGCAGGCGACTATGCAGATCGCCAAGAAGAGCGAGTTGCGGGGCTTCCAGGTTATGCCCAAGCGCTGGGTGGTCGCGCGTAGCTTCGCGTGGCTGGAGAAGAACCGACGGCAGTGGAAGAACTGTGAGCGCTGGCTCAACACCAGCCTGCAGTTCATCCACCTCGCCTTCCTGACTCTGCTGATCAGGAGACTTTGAACACGCTCTCAGGGGGCGTGCGGGGCGGCCACCACGTAGCCAGGATCTACGCCAAACGGCTTGGGACAGAAGTAGCGGAAATCGCATGCTGAGCACGTTTCCTCTTCTTGACAATTTGGAGCCCAAGCCTTGCTGATGTCCTCGCAATAAATCTCGTCGCTGATGCGTTTTTCAATCTCGAGCACAACTTCGTCGAAGGCTGCGCCAGCACGCTCAATGCTCGCGGAAGTCACCGGAATCACGCGAAGCGCGCGCCCGATCCGAAACGTTTCGGAGAACTCACCTCCGGGCCGTGTTCCTGGGCGAGCCATTGAGAGCACGTAGTCGTCGGGACTTCCACGTGCCGGAATGATGTCGGTCAGCCTGTTGGTGATCTGGGCCCGAATCTTGGCGGCGTCAGCCACGCCCGGGAGCAATTCGTTGACATAGATGACAATCCCGGCGACAACGGGTTTGGCGTCGACCTTTCGGCCGCGAAGCCATGCGTACATCTGGATCTGCCAATCGTGCTGCTGCCAGTAGTCCCGCTTGCCGGTTCCTACATCCGGCCTGGCTGCACCCTTATAGTCGACGATCACTTCGAACTCTGGCGGAATTGACTGACCCGCAGCCTCCAGAGCCTTCGTGACAGCAGCGCGGATCAGGTTGTCCTCGGGAACCGCGCTGAGCGTGATGTTGGTCAGAACGTCCGCCACGCCCGTTACCCCGTATCGCTCTGCACGAAGCGAGTCGTTCGTAGGATTCGGCAACGCGCGGGAACCAGACAGCGGCTCCTCGGCGAAGGCGACCAACGGAAACAGGGCTGGCCCAATCAAATTGACGGCCGCTGCGGCGCGGTCGTACGCCATCCTTCGGGCGTCGCTACTGCGAGCAATCTTGCCCTGCACCGCGAGCACGAGTTCGATGCGACGTCCGATCTCGCCAATGTCGTTGTCCGGCAGGCCCATGCCCATCTCCCTGTCTTCCCAGGCAATGGGCGTGTACGGCCACGGCAGGGCCAGCCCGCGCTCCTTCCACATCGTGTAGGCCATCTCCATTACGCCGTGAATGAACTCGCCGAACCACAACTGAACTGGGCGAGCAGGTGGTAGCGCGCTCCCGTTCTGATACCGGTACTGCAGGCCACACCGAAGGTAGGACAGCAGGTCACCGGTGAGGCTGTAGTCGGGAACGGTCTTTGGCTCTTGGCGGACGTCGAGGCTCAAGGTCGGTCTCCTTAGATGTTCTTGATAAGCATGTTCTCGGGCGCTGTCGGCGCGCCCTTCTTACGTGGAGGCTCCACTCGCCAGGCCCACGACGCGTCGCGCCGCCAGAAGGTCGCGACGTTCTTTACTGAGGTCGCGTACTCGATGTTCTTCCGTAAACCCACGAGCAGCAGGATGGTTTGAGGCCGGCTGTAGGCCACGTAGTACAGGCGCATCAGATCGTCGAACGTGCGATCCAGGTCAGACCTTGTCATGCGCAACTCTCCGACGTCCGTGAACGGTGCCAGGCTGGTCTCCATCTCAACGGTGGCCGATGCGGTGACCGGGAAGCGCTTGAAGCGCTGCATCCGATGGTCCATCTTGAACTCTGAGCCGACATCGACGATGACCAGCGGGAATTCCAGCCCCTTTGACTGGTGGATTGTCATCACGCTCAGCCTATGGCGCGGAATGGCGAAGAGGAGGTCTTCGTCGATGTCAATGACCTTGTCGGCAACGGCGGCCAACAGGTCGCGGAACACCGCCGCCCTACTGCGCTCGTTGTGCGGCGCCTTGTGGATGATGGAAAAGCCGTAGCTTGAAAAGTTCGTACCCTGGGATACGCACCGCATGATGGCCTCAAGGTAGACCTGGTGCTCCGGATCGTTCTGAAACTCTGGCATCCAGACGATGAGCTTGTAGAGAAGGTCCAGCAGCGGAATCTCCCCGGGCCATTCGCCTCGAGATGCCCTCGTCTCACGCCATCCCTTCACGTAGGCCTGCAGCGACCCTTTCGATGAGTGCGGCATGGGGTTGGACGCAATGAATTGACGCGCCTGCTGGCGCCACTGAGAGATGTACCGTTTGGCATCGCCAGTGACGGTCATGCCCTGTTCGAGGTAGTCGGTGTTGTCCAGGCACAGCGCTACCAAGCCAAGCAGTTCGCCAACGCGCGAGATGTCTCGAAGGTCCTGACCGCGAGGATTAAAGACTCCGGAACCTTGCTCTTCCAGCTTCTCCCGAATGAGCGCGGGCAAGCAGGGAGTCAGACCGCCCGTCCGACCGTCAGGCTTGAACTCTCGCACAGTTGAAGCCAAAAGAACCGCGTCACCGATGGCGCCGTGAGGCTCCCCCTTCTTGATGAGTACGCCTTCGATAGTCTTGCCAGCGCCGTTAAACACCTCTGAAAGCAGCTTCGTCAGATCTTCGGCAAGGTCCTCCAGGGAGTCGCGAAACATTCCGAGAACAGGGATGTGCCGACTGTCGTTGACCTCCTTGATGGCCGGCTTGTCCGCGACTCGGGCACCTTGGAACGCCTCGTCGAACGACGCGAAGGCGTTGAAGAAGCTGACGATCTCCGGCGACGAACGGTGGTTAGCTACCAGGTAGACGAGTTCAGTCTTACCGCCCACATCAGCTGCATAGCGACCGCGGAAGCTTGTAAACAGTTCAACCGTGGCCCCACGGAAGCGATAGAGCGCTTGGTCGTCGTCACCAACGACCGAGAAGGAAGCACCTGAAGCTCTCGCCAGCGCGAAATAGATCGCCTCTTGCAATGGGTTGGTGTCTTGGTACTCGTCGACAAGTATTGCGCTGACAGGTGTCAATTGTTCGTACAGGCGACCCGCCGTCAACCCATGCAGGATTCGCTCAGCACAGAGCGCGAAGTCGTACATGTGCTGTTTCTGCAAATACTCCCGGTAGTCTTGCAGTAGCTTGACCTGAAGCGCTTCCCCACGCCCGCTGGCACGCAGAGCATCGATGTCCACTAAGTCCTGCACGATGCGGTTGTTCACAGTCGTGGAGACCCGCGCGGCTTCACCCTGACTGCGAATTTCGTCCTGCCCGAAATTGAACCTTTGCAGATAGGTCTTGAGCGTCGCCTCACCACCATCGCGGTAGGTCGGACCGAACACCTTTCGCGCATATACGAAGTCGGCCGCGAACTGCTCCAACATGACGGGCGCCGGCTCACCCACCTGCCTCGTCGCCCCCAGCCACCGCTGACAGAAGCTATCGAGAGTTCCAGCCTGAATCGCGTTGATATCCAGCGCCGCCAGCCAACGTTGACGATCAACGTCGCCTGATAGCTTAGCGGATTCACTGAAGTGGGATGCCAGGCGCAGGCCCCAGCCAATCAATCGACTTGAAATTTCGGCAGCGGCCTTGCGCGTGAAGGTCGTAATGAGAACTTGGTCCGGCGGCATGCCATCAACAAAGACATGCCTAAGCGCACGAAGAACTAGTACCCGGGTCTTACCTGAGCCAGGCCCAGCGACAATCATCAGCGCTATGTCCGTCCCGTGCTTTACGCAGCGCTCCTGCGGCTCATTGAGCCCCTTCAGCAGCTCATCGACGGTAGCCAGAAATTCTTCGATAGGTATCACTAGGACTCCTTGTACTTTTCGTCACATTGTGCTGTACAGCCTCACCATCTCATAGAGACAAACCCCTGCACGCGCGCGATGCGCCGCCTGGCTAACAGGCAGGGACTTTCGTGTTGCAGCCGCAAGCTGTTGGATGAAGATAGGTGAAGCACCTGCGCGCAGACACGTAGGTCGTCGGGTCCACCACGCATCAACATTCAGGCTGAATAGCGATCATCGTTGGCTATTTAGGAGCGAGTCGATATCCGGGCAGCGACAGTACGCCATGTGATCAGCATCGTGGCCGTAGCTATTCCGTCTAACGGCGAGAGCCTTGTAACTCAATGGCCACGCTATTGAGCCGCGATTGATTCATCCCTATCGATTCCAATGCACCACTTGACTGCATCGAGGAAGTCCATAGCGAGATAGTCCACGGCCCCGTGATCGCCATCCTTTTGCCACGCCGGCTTAAAGCGGCTAGGGACCAAGACCGTAGAACACCCGGCTGCCTTCGCTGGAACTATGTCGCGATCAGGTTGATCGCCGACGACCACAACCTGAGACTCAGAGAATCTGGCAACGATACGGCCAAACTGACTCTGCTCCTTGGTCATTTCCCAGACACCATCGAACGACTCCGTTAATCCGTGAAAATCGAGAAGCGTCTTCTGTCTTTCGACGCGTCCTTCTGTCATCACAAACAACCTGAGTCCGGCAGCTTTTGCGGTACACACCCCATCAACAACACCTTGGAGCAGCTGTGGATTGCTGCTTAGCGCCCGTTGGTACTGCGCGACGATCGCATCCACCGCAACCTGATTAACCAAAACACTCAGAGTCAATTGACCGGCAATGGCCTGTTGTGATGCAGCCTCTGGACTGTGCCCTGCCAAACCCGCCTCCACGCTCCGCACAAGTAGCTGCGGTGGGTAGCGCAAATGCAGGTGGTGCCTCTGAGCCAATGCCTGGTCGTAGGCCCGAATGAATGATAGACGATCAGCGTCCGTGCATTTGCTTTGCGTCTGTTTCTCGACGAGAGAGAGCAGCAGCAGTTGAGCATCCCGAAACACCGCATCGGTATCCCAGAGAGTGTTGTCAGCGTCTACTAGAGCGACCGTGGGATTGCGCGACATGGTTTGGACTCCGTAGATGAATTGAGGCCAATATACGAACTTGGTAGCTGACCAAATAAGCCAACTAGTTCTTTTCAACAGAATTTTTTGGCGTCGGATTGGACGTAGAGCCAGCTCCGGTCTTAGTGCGTTGGGGTGATTTGGTGACGGTCTGAGACTCTGCAATCTGCTTTTCGGGCAGCTGTAGAGTAGCCGTGGAAATAGAAGCACAAGAGTCAGGGAGAGCCTGCGGTGGTGAAGTTGCCGCAACGCCGGAGCCCACTGTCTCGGCATTAGCTTTGGGCGGCGGCGCCACAATGACGAACGTCATAATGAGCGAGCAAAACAGCCCAAGCAGGATGCGGATGCTCCAAAGCAGGAGGCGCTGCCCGGGGTCAAGATAACGAAGCTTGTCTGCCACTTTCGCAGAGATCAGATACGCCTCAGTCACGTAGTTCTTGTAGTATGTCCGCAGTAGCTCACCTCGATCGCCAGCAAACAATTCCCCCCATGACTCCGGCCGCGTTCGTATGACTTGCTTGAAAAACAGCACCGACCCGACCTCTGGCTTATCAGCCTGATCTTTCCCACCAGGCCAGACAAATCGCGTTGACATAGCATGAAATGTCACCAGCGCTCCGGCCGCCACTAACAACAGGTAAAGGCCAAACAGTCCATAGGTGATCATTACCCATGGAGCGGCATCGCGCACCGATGCTTGGCCACTATGTAGCGGATAAAAGTCTATAAATTTGCCGAATACAGTAGCAATCGCGGCCGTAAGAAAGGCTACTATCGTCAGCAATCGACCCGCCTTTGCATCCTGGTACTCGGTCTGCTTCCTCGCCTCATCCAGAGAATCCTTTGCACGGTCTAGCAGCAGTTTGGGGTCAGCAGATTTGATCAATTCATCAGGGCTAAATGCAAATCCGCCAAACGAATCCTGTATTCCCTTAAGCATGTCCTCGGGGCTGAGGTTCGCCCCCCCGTCCGCCTTCCGCGGGTAGTAAGCCACGTCAACGCCAAACATAGATCCAAATAGCGCACGCACAACATCGATGGGCGACTGAATGATGGCGGGAAGGTTCATAGCTCTACTGGTTAACGAAGTCGAACATATTGTGGTGTTGATTTCCGGCGAAATCTGCGCCATTAAGGTCAGCCATTTCCATTCAGAGCTTATCCACATCAAAGGGGCGCTAGCCCCTTCTGCCCCTGAACTGGTCAAACATGCGTTTGATCCGCTTGACTATACCGCCTCAATGTCATGGGCCGAAACTCCGGCAGCGCCGCATGGCTGCGGAAGTCCGCAGTGCCATCCCGCAACTGGTCAAGGTAGTCTGCCCAAACCTGCATCATCGCCCTGCGCTTCTCAATGTATTCCGCACGGTTGTACGCATTGCCATTGGGGTCCTTCACCTCGTGCGCCAGTTGCAACTCAACAACCGCCGGCTCGATCGAGAGCGCTTCGGCAAGGAGCGTCCGCGCCGTCGCCCGAAATCCGTGGGCAGTGACAACGTCGGATGAGTAGCCCATCGACCTCAGTGCAGCGTTGATCGTCCCGTCCGACATCGGCCTGCCAAACCGACCTTCGGCAGGGAACACGAATTCCCCGCGCCCGGTCAGCGCATGCAGATCCCAGAGGATGTCGACCGCCTGCCGCGGCAGCGAGACGAAGTGTGGGTCACCATCCAGCTTCTGCTGCTTGGTGCGCTTCATACGCATCGACGAGACGAAGAACAACCCGTTGGGAAGATCGATTTCATCCCAGGTGGCTTTGCGCAGCTCGCCAGGCCTGAGGAAAAGCAGCGGCATCAGCTTCATCGCCGACCGCACGATCATGGAGCCGTGGTAGCCATCGATGGCTTTGAGCAACTCGGCCAGCGGCCGCGGCTTGGTGATGGCGGCGAAGTGCTGAGGGGTGGGTTTTTCCAGGGCACCACGCAGGTCCCGGCACGGATCTGTCTTCAGGAGTGTCTCGGCGATGCCGAACCTGAACACATTGGAGGAATGCTCGAGAGCCCGGTGCGAGGTTTCCACCGTCCCTTGTTTTTCGATGCGCCGGCACATCTCCAGCAGGTGAATCGGCTCGATCGAGGCGATCGGCATGTGCCCGATGAAAGGGAAAACATGGATTTCGAGGCGCCGGATCACCTTGGAGCTATAGGACTCCATCCAGCCCTTCTGCCGAATATCGAACCACCTTCGAGCCACATCTTCGAAGGACCCCACGATCGGCAGGCCCTCCGACACCCGGCGCTCAGCTTCCGCCTTTGCGAGGATCACAGCCCTCTTTTGCTTGCGCAGTTCGCTGGGATTGATGCCCGCTGCAACTTGCTTGCGGGCCTCGGTGGCGCGTTCGCGTGCCATCTTGAGATCCACTTTGGGATAAGTCCCCAGGCTGATGGTCTTTCGACTCCCCTCGAAGGAGTAGTCGAAACGCCAGCCGTGCTGACCTGTGCTCTTCTTCGCCGCCAGCAGGTACAGCCCGCCTCCGTCGAACACCCGTCCGCCGAGGGCGATGTTCTTGATGACTTGTTCGCTTGTGATCAGTTCCAATGCCATTTTTTCCAGCCTTCCGCGCAGTAGCGCATGCGTTTCGATGCACCGCAGTAGCCCTGCAGTAACAGCACCGATTCTTCTGGCTGCTACTGCAGTAACTGCTGCAGGACGACTGGTTTGGGCTGGAAGATTCTGGATCTCCCTGGACAACAAAAAAGCCCTAACGTGTTGTCACGTAAGGGCTTTTGGATACATCCGCGAAGTTCTTGGACTTCCGCAGAAATGTGAGTGGTGGCCTGGGACGGAATCGAACCGCCGACACAAGGATTTTCAATCCTCTGCTCTACCGACTGAGCTACCGGGCCTAAGCCTTAAATTATAGCCAGAAAAAATCGACTTCCAGAAAGAAGCGAGATTTTTTCTTGCAATGACCTCTCAGCCCCGTTTGCCGCGGCCCAGATCCACGCCCAGCTGGCGCAGCTTGCGGTAGAGGTGGGTGCGTTCCAGGCCGGTCTTTTCGGCGACGCGGGTCATGGAGCCGCCTTCGCGGGCCAGATGGAATTCGAAGTACGCCTTTTCGAAGCCGTCGCGTGCTTCGCGCAGGGGCCGGTCCAGGTCGAAGCCCTGGCGCGACTGGGGGCCGGAGCCCGCCGCCGCCGCATCGGCGGAGACGATGGTGGACCCCGCCACGGCGCCCAGCGGAGCGGCCGCCGGGGCCGCGCCGCCAAGGGTGAGAGCGCCACTGGCGCTCTCGCCAGGCTTGCCGATGCCGGCGCCGCCCTGCGCGGCAGCGGCTGCCGGCGGCGTGGCGGACACAGGGGGCTGGTTGGCGCTGCGGGCCAGGCCTTGCTCCACGGCCTTGAGCAGCTTTTGCAGGGTGATGGGTTTTTCGAGGAACGAATAGGCGCCGATGCGGGTGGCTTCCACGGCGGTGTCGATGGTGGCGTGACCGCTCATCATGATGACCGGCATGGTCAGCGTGCCCGCGGTGGCCCATTCCTTGAGCAGCGAGACGCCGTCGGTGTCGGGCATCCAGATGTCGAGCAGGACCAGGTCGTAGTTCTGTGCGGCACGGGCGGCGCGCGCGCGCGTGGCGTTCTCGGCGAGGTCCACGCTGTGGCCTTCGTCATTGAGGATTTCGGACAGCAGGTCCCGGATGCCCAGCTCGTCGTCCACCACCAGAATATTTGCCATGTACTTCGATCCGCCTTGTGTGTGATGCCCGCGTGTTGCTAAACCACCACCGTATGTTCAGGGGCAAATGATAGCGACACTTGCGCACCGATCACCGTGTCGCCGTCCATGCGGTTGAGCAGGTCGATGCGCGCGCCGTGTTCGTCGGCGATCTTCTTGACGACCGCCAGCCCCAGGCCGGTGCCGCGGGCCTTGGTGGTGACGTAGGGTTCGAACGCCCGTTGCAGGATGTGTGCCGGAAAGCCCCCGCCCTGGTCCTGCACGGTCAGCCGCACGCGGCGGGATGATTCGCTCCAGCGCGTGCCGATGCGCACCGGCGGCCAGGGTACCGGCACCCCGTTTTGCACACACGCCTGCTCGGTCGCGTCCTGCGCGTTCTGCAGCAGGTTGTGCACCACCTGGCGCAGCTGCTGCGCATCGCCGGCGATGGCGGGGCACTTCGGGTCCAGTTCGGACTCGACCCGCACGTGGGCGTTTTCCTCGCCGTAGAGATGCAGCACGTCGGCGATGAGGGCGTTCAGGTCCAGCGGCTGCAGGTCGGCCGCCGGCAGGCGGGCGTAGTCGCGGAATTCGTTGACCAGCCGCTTCATCGCGTCCACCTGGTCCACGATGGTCTTGACCGACTTGGCGAGCACGGCCTGCTCGGCATCGGGCAGCTTGCCCGAGAGCTTCATTTCCAGCCGCTCGGCCGACAGCTGGATGGGCGTGAGCGGGTTCTTGATCTCGTGGGCCAGCCGGCGCGCGACCTCGCCCCAGGCCTGCGCGCGCTGGGCCGAGACGATTTCGGAGATGTCGTCGAAGACCAGCAGGCGCGAGGTGTCGGGCAGTTCGGCGCCGCGGGCGATCAGGCTGGTGCCGTTGGGCACCACGCCGCCGCCGGGCGCGTGCAGCGCGAAGGGGTGCTGCCAGTGGTCCAGCCCGTGGTGGTCGCGGTCGCCCAGGAAGATGTCGAACTGGGTCTGCACGGCGGTGGCGAATTCGGCCAGGCCGGGCACCTCGGCCAGCCGCCGGCCTTCGAACGCGGCCATGGGCGCGCGCAGGATGCGCGTGGCGCCGGGGTTGGACGAGACGATGGTGCCGTGCTCGTCCAGCACCATGACGCCGGCGGTCAGGTTGTCCAGGATGGTCTGCAGGTTGGCCCGGGCCGCGCTCACCTTGTCCATGCTCTGCTGCACGGCGCCGCGCGCATCGGCGAGCTGCTGGGTCATGAGCGCGAAGGAGCGCGTGAGGCCGCTGAGCTCGTCCTTGCGCTGCAGCACGGCCTTGGGGCTCAGGTCGCCCGCGGCCACCTCGCGCACGCCTTCGGCCAGCAGCAGCAGCGGCCGCGCCAGCTGGTTGCCCAGCAGCACCGCCAGCAGCACGGCGCCGAACACCGCCAGGAAGAGGCTGAGCGTGAGGGTGCCGATGTACATGCGCCGCAGGCCGCCGCGCGCCAGGGCCCGCTCCTGGTATTCGCGGTTGGCTTCCTGCACGGTGATGGCGTTGGCGACCAGCGCCGTGGGCAGGGGCAGCGTGGCCTGCAGGTAGCGCGGCTCGGTCAGCACGCCCAGGCTGGGGTTGTCCACCGCGACCAGCGCCTTGACGCGCACGCGGTCGGCCCCGGCCGGGTCGGTCAGGTCTTCCAGACCGTCGATCTGGAAGGTGAGCCGCTGCTGCCGCGCGTTGCGGAACTGCTGCAGCGAAGGCCGCTCGGGATTGAGGCTGAAGCGCGACTGGCCGGCGCTGGCCACGAACTGGCCCGAGGCGCCCCAGAGCACCACGTCGTCCGCGCCGAGCTCGTCGCGCACGCGCTCCAGCACCAGGCCGGCGGCGGCGTCCGGCACCGTCGCCAGGCGGGAGCTGGCCGCGCGGGCCTTGTTGGCCTGGTCGCTGGCCAGGGTGTCGAGCGTGACGCGCGCCAGGTTCACGCCGGCGGCGAGCGCGCCCTCGACCTTCACGTCGAACCAGCTTTCGATCGACCGCGAGACGAACTGGTAGGACACGACGTAGATCATGAGCCCGGGCACCAGCCCCACCACCGCGAAGATGCCCACCAGCTTGAGCAGCAGCCGGCTGCCGAAGCGCCCGCGCCGCAGCCGCACCACGAGCCGCACCGACACCCACACCAGGATCACCGCCAGCAGCAGCGCCACGAAGGCGTTCACGCCCAGCAGCCAGGTGTAGTTGCGCTCGTACAGTGCCCGGTTGTTGGTGGCCAGCGTGAGCAGGAACATCAGCACCAGGCCGATCGCGCTCATGACGGCGACGCCGGTGCCGACCACCCAGCGCATGAGGCGGGTCTGGCGTGCGGCGCGCGATCGGGCGGAGGCGGCCGAGGGCGGCGGCGTCTGGCCAGGGCCGGAGGCGGTCATCGGGCGGGCTCGGCCGGCGTCAGCTCGGCGCTGCGCGACATGGACAGCGACCAGCCCGAGCGCCCCATGGCGCCGATCTGGAACGGCCGCGGCAGCTGCGACATGTCGAGGCGGAACTGGTAATGCACGACATAGGGCGTGCCGGCCTCGAGCGTGCCAGGCTCGGCGATGCGCCAGCGGGCGATGCGCTGCATGGCGCCGATGGCGTCGCCCAGCTCGTCATAGCTCTGCCCCAGCGCCACGCCCAGGCCGGCGGCGCCGAAGGGGGTGGTGGACTGGTTCACGCGCCAGCGCCGCGTGAGCGGCTGGTAGCTCAGGCGCAGGTAGCGCACTGCCTGGGCGACCTGCTTGTCGGACCAATACCAGCGCTCGCGCACCACGACGGCCTCGGCCACGAAGTGCATGGAAATGCCCTTGTAGAGCGCTTCCTCGGCCAGGGGCGGGAGCTCGAAATCCATCGAAGCCGAGAGAAACAGGCCGTCGGCGTTGTAGTCCAGCTGCAGGTCGCTCACGGTGCCGGGGCCGCTGGACTGGGCCTGTGCCAGCCCGGGGGCCATCGCCATTCCCAGGGCCAGCAAGGCGCAGAGCCACAGCCGGGCCAGCCAGCCGCCGAAGGCAGCGGGCGAGGAGCGAGCAGCCTCAGGCCAGGGCTTTCTGGAAAAGCGCGTAGAAGAATCCGTCATGGTCACCTGCCGGATTGTCCGGGACGGCACCGGCCTTGTCCGCCTGGCCGGGAATTAAATGTCCCGGCGACGGCATCGCCACCGCATCGGTGTTGCGCTGAAGAAACGCTTGCACCTGGGCATCGCCCTCGGCGCGGAACACCGAGCAGGTGCAGTAGAGCAGCCGCCCGCCGGGGCGCACCAGCGGCCAGAGGCGCTCCAGCAGCTGGGCCTGCAGCGTGGCCAGCTGGGCGATGTCGGTGGGGCGGCGCAGCCAGCGCACGTCCGGGTGGCGGCGCACGATGCCCGAGGCCGTGCAGGGCGCGTCGAGCAGGATGGCGTCGAAGGGCTCGCCGCCGCTGCGCGCCCACCAGTCGTCCGGCCGCCCCGCATCGGCCACCAGGATCTGCGCCGGCGCCAGCCGCAGGCGCTGCAGCGTGTCGTGGATGCGCTCGGCGCGCACCGGGTCGATCTCCAGCGCGGTCACCTGCCATGCCGCGCCGGGCGGCTGGTATTCGAGCAGGTGCGCCGTCTTGCCGCCGGGCGCCGCGCACGCATCCAGGAGGCGCAGCGGGGCCGACAAGTCCAGCCCCTGCAGCAGCAGTGGCGCGGCCTGCTGGGCGGCGGCATCCTGCACCGAGACCACGCCATCGGCGAAGCCGGGCAGCTGCTGCACAGGCTGGGGCTGGCCCAGCTCGATGCCGTCGGCGCCCACCGCCTTTGCTTCCAAATTCATAGCATCCAGCGCTTGCAGATACTGCGCTGGCGTGCTTTTTTGCCTTGAAACCCGCAACGTCATCGGCGCGTGGGCATTGTTGGCCTGCAGGATCTGCTGCCAGTACTGGGGATGGTCCTTGCGCAGCCGCTCGATCCACCAGGCCGGATGGTTCCAGCGCGCGACCGGGTCGCCATCGGTCGCGGCCACGCAGGCCTCGCGCTCGCGCAGGAAGCGGCGCAGGCAGGCGTTGACGAAGGCCGACTGCGCCTGCGTGGCCGGGTTGCGCTTGGCGGCTTCCACCGCCTGGTTCACCAGGGTGAAGGGCTCGTAGGGCGCCTCGTCCGGGTTCCAGGCCAGCGCCAGCGCGGTGCAGAGCAGCGCGTCGATGCGCGGCGGCGGGTTGCGCGGCGCCAGCTGGCGGCGCAGGGCCTGGGCGCGCCCCAGGTTGCGCAGGGCCTGGAACAGCAGGGCCTGCACGCCGGGCCGCAGCCCGGGGGCCACGGCCGCCAGGGCCGCCGTGCCCGACTGGCCGCCCTGCACGGCCTGCAGCGCCTCGGCCGTGGCCTGCAGCAGCTTCCAGAGCGCAGGGGCGAGCGCGTGGCCTGCGGGGCCCGCGCCGGCATCGCCTTCGGCACGGGGCGGCTGTGCGGCAGGGCCGGCCGGAGGGCGTGGGCGGGGCTGGGAACGGTCAGAGGGCATGTCGGGCGATCAGCGAAGCGAGAGGAAAGCCATCGTCACAGCGGGCGGGCTTGGTGGAAGCCGAAGAGCCATGCCAGGACGTTGGCGGGAAATTGCGCGATGGCGCGGTTGTATTGCGCCACGGCGTCGTTGAACTGCTGCCGGGCCAGGTCGTTGTGGGCGGCCTGCTGGTCGCGCCGGATGATCCAGGCGGCCATGGTCTGGTCGTCGGGCGGCTCATCCGCCGCAGCGCCGGGCGCAGTCCCATCGCCCGCGCCATCCACCGGAGCGCCGGCGCTGTCGCGCACGACGGCTTGCCAGGCGACGTTCAGCACCTGCTCGGCGGTGGAGAGCGCGGCGGCGGCGGCGGTATCGAGCGGGCGTGCCCGCGCGGCGGCCAGCGACGCGCCGAACTGCGTGGTGGCGGCCCAGAGCGCGGCCCGGGCGTCGGACGGCGAGCGCTCGGGCAGCAGCGTCGCCTCGTATTCGCCCAGCATGGTGATGGTGCGCACCAGGTGCGCGTCCAGGCCCCCGAAGGCCTGGATGGCGGCCGAGCGCAGGCGCATCAGCCGGTTGTAGGCCCCCACTGCCCAGAAGAGCAGCACGGCCAGAAGAATCCAGGTAGTCAGCATGGCAGCTAGTCAGGCGCGGCCGCGTTCAGCGATCGATCGCGGCGCGCTGCATTGAAGGTAACGAGGCAACCGGGGCGAGGGGCGCACGCTGCGCGCAGCGCGCGAAACCGCCCATGACATGAAAAAGCTCCCGGCCTGCCGGGGACGACAGGGCGGGAGCTTCTGGGTCGGCGGAACGGATGTTCCTGTCGGCTTATTCGGCCGCAGCGCCGCCCGTGTCGCCGGTCACTTCGGCGGCTTCGTCATCGCTGGAGCCTTGCAGCTCGGCGGCTTCGGCTTCGGCGATGGCGCGGCGCTCGGCGTCGTCCATGGCTTCCTTGGCCTTGCGTGCCTGGTGGTAGGCCAGACCCGTACCAGCGGGGATCAGACGACCCACGATGACGTTTTCCTTCAGGCCACGCAGCTCGTCGCGCTTGCCCATGATGGCAGCCTCGGTGAGCACGCGGGTCGTTTCCTGGAAGGACGCGGCCGAGATGAACGAGTCGGTGGACAGCGATGCCTTGGTGATCCCCAGCAGCACGTTGGTGTAGGTCGCGGGGATCTTGCCCTCGGCCTGCAGACGTTCGTTGGTGTTGAGGATTTCCGAGCGTTCGACCTGTTCGCCGGCGATGTAGCCGGAGTCGCCCGACGATTCGACCACGACGCGGCGCAGCATCTGGCGAACGATCACCTCGATGTGCTTGTCGTTGATCTTCACGCCCTGCAAGCGGTACACGTCCTGCACTTCATCGACGATGTAGCGCGACAGCTCTTCGATGCCCAGCAGGCGCAGGATGTCCTGCGGATCGGCCGGGCCGTCCACCACGGACTCGCCCTTGTTGACCACCTGGCCTTCGTGGACCAGCACGTTCTTTTCCTTGGGGATCAGTTCGTCCCAGACCTTGCCGTCCGGATCGGTGATCTGCAGGCGCACCTTGCCCTTGGTCTCCTTGCCGAACGACACCGTGCCGGTGATCTCGGCCAGCATGCCCTTGTCCTTGGGCGAGCGGGCTTCGAACAGTTCGGCCACACGGGGCAGACCGCCGGTAATGTCGCGGGTCTTCTGGCCTTCGACCGGAATACGCGCCAGCACCTCGCCGGGGCCCACGTCCTGGCCGTCGCGCACCTGGATCAGCGCGCCGACCTGGAAGCCGATGGTCACGGAGTGGTCGGTACCGGGGATCTTCACCTCGGCGTTGTTGCCGTCGATCAGCTTGACCTGAGGACGCACCACCTTGGCGGAGCCGCGGCGCTTCGGATCGATCACGACCAGCGTGGACAGGCCGGTCACATCGTCCACCTGCTTGGCGACGGTGAGGCCTTCCTCGATGTTCTCGAACCTCACCTGACCGGCGAATTCCGTGATGATCGGGCGGGTCAGCGGGTCCCAGTTGGCCAGGATCGTGCCGGCCTTGACCGTCTGGTCGGCCTTCACGGTCAGCGTGGCGCCGTAAGGCACCTTGTGGCGTTCGCGCTCGCGGCCATGCTCGTCCTGGATGATGACTTCACCCGAACGCGCGATGACGACCAGCTCGCCCTTGCTGTTGGTCACGTAGCGCATCGTGGCGTTGAAGCCGATCACGCCGTTGGACTTGGCTTCCACGCTCGAGGCGATGGCGGCACGCGAAGCGGCACCACCGATGTGGAACGTACGCATGGTCAGCTGCGTGCCGGGTTCGCCGATGGACTGGGCAGCGATCACACCCACGGCTTCGCCGAGGTTGATCAGGCCGCCACGGCCCAAGTCGCGGCCATAGCATTTGGCGCAGAGGCCGTAGCGGGTTTCGCAGGTCAGCGCGGTGCGCACCTTCACTTCGTCCACGCCAGCGGCTTCCAGCTCTTCGAGGGTGTCCTCGTCCAGCATCTGGCCGGCCGGCACCAGCACGGAGCGGGTTTCGGGGTGCAGCACTTCTTCGGCCGTGGTGCGGCCCAGCACGCGGTCGCGCAGGGACTCGATCACTTCACCGCCTTCGACGATGGCGCGCATCACGGAACCGTTGGTCGTGCCGCAGTCCTCTTCGGTCACCACGAGATCCTGCGTCACATCCACCAGACGGCGGGTGAGGTAGCCGGAGTTCGCGGTCTTCAGCGCCGTATCCGCCAGACCCTTACGGGCACCGTGGGTGGAGATGAAGTACTGCAACACGTTCAGACCTTCACGGAAGTTCGCCGTGATGGGGGTCTCGATGATGGAGCCGTCAGGCTTGGCCATCAGGCCGCGCATGCCGGCCAGCTGGCGGATCTGGGCTGCGGAGCCCCGGGCACCCGAGTCCGCCATCATGTAGATGGCGTTGAAGGATTCCTGGGTCACTTCGTTGCCGTGGCGGTCGATGGTCTTCTCGACCTTGAGCTGGTCCATCATGACCTTGGACACGTCGTCGCCGGCCTTGCCCCAGATGTCCACCACCTTGTTGTAGCGCTCGCCAGCGGTCACCAGACCGGAGACGTACTGCTGCTCGATCTCCTTCACTTCCGACTCGGCGCGGGCCAGGATGTCGGCCTTTTGCGGCGGCACCAGCATGTCGTCGATCGCCACCGAGAAGCCGGCGCGCGTGGCCAGGCGGAAGCCGTTCTGCAGCAGCTTGTCTGCGAACACCACGGTTTCCTTCAGGCCGCACTTGCGGAAGCTCACGTTGATGAGCTTGGAGATTTCCTTCTTCTTCAGCGCCTTGTTGATGTTGCTGAAGGGCAGGCCCTTGGGCAGGATCTCGGACAGCAGCGCACGGCCCACGGTCGTGGCGACCAGGGAGGTCGAGGGCTCGAACTCGCCCGTGGCCTTGTTCTTGGTCCACTCGGTCAGGCGCACGTTGATACGGGCGTGCAGCTCGGCCTGGTTGGCATCCAGCGCGCGCTGGACTTCACCCGTGTCGGCGAACACCAGGCCTTCGCCCTTGCCGTTGACCTTGTCGCGGGTGGCGTGGTAGAGGCCCAGCACCACGTCTTGCGACGGGACGATGGACGGCTCGCCGGAGGCGGGGAACAGCACGTTGTTGGAGGCCAGCATCAGCGTGCGGGCTTCCATCTGCGCTTCCACCGACAGCGGCACGTGAACGGCCATCTGGTCACCGTCGAAGTCGGCGTTGAAGGCAGCGCAGACGAGCGGGTGCAGCTGGATGGCCTTGCCTTCGATCAGGATGGGTTCGAAGGCCTGGATGCCCAGACGGTGCAGCGTGGGAGCACGGTTCAGCATGACCGGGTGCTCCTTGATGACCTCTTCCAGGATGTCCCAGACCACCGGCGTGCCGGATTCGACTTCCTTCTTCGCGGCCTTGATGGTCGTGGCGATGCCCATCGCTTCGAGGCGCGAGAAGATGAACGGCTTGAACAGCTCCAGGGCCATCAGCTTGGGCAGGCCGCACTGGTGCAGCTTGAGCGTCGGGCCCACGGTGATCACGGAACGACCGGAGTAGTCCACGCGCTTGCCCAGCAAGTTCTGGCGGAAACGGCCGGACTTGCCCTTGATCATGTCGGCCAGGGACTTCAGGGCACGCTTGTTGGCGCCCGTCATGGCCTTGCCGCGGCGGCCGTTGTCCAGCAGCGAATCGACGGCTTCCTGCAGCATCCGCTTTTCGTTGCGCGCGATGATTTCCGGAGCCTTCAGCTCCAGCAGGCGGCGCAGACGCGAGTTGCGGTTGATGACGCGGCGATAGAGGTCGTTCAGGTCGGACGTGGCGAAGCGGCCGCCATCCAGCGGCACCAGCGGACGCAGGTCCGGCGGCAGCACGGGCAGCACTTCGAGCACCATCCACTCGGGCTTGATGCCCGACTTCTTGAAGGCCTCGAGCACCTTCAGGCGCTTGGCGTTCTTCTTGACCTTGACTTCGGAGCCGGTCAGATCGCCGCGCAGGCGCTCGATCTCCATGTCGATGTCGATGGACTCGAGCAGGTCCTTGATGCCTTCGGCGCCCATCTTGGCGATGAATTCATCGCCGTATTCCTTGCGCTTGGCGTCGTAGTCGTCCTCGGACATGATGCTGAACTTCTTCAGCGGGGTCATGCCGGGGTCGGTCACCACGTAGGCTTCGAAATACAGCACGCGCTCGATGTCGCGCAGCGTCATGTCGAGCACCAGGCCCAGACGCGACGGCAGCGACTTCAGGAACCAGATGTGGGCGCAAGGCGCGGCCAGATCGATGTGGCCCATGCGCTCGCGGCGCACCTTGGTCTGCGTGACTTCAACGCCGCACTTCTCGCAGATGACGCCGCGGTGCTTCAGGCGCTTGTACTTGCCGCACAGGCACTCGTAGTCCTTGATGGGGCCGAAGATCTTGGCGCAGAAGAGGCCATCGCGCTCGGGCTTGAACGTGCGGTAGTTGATGGTTTCCGGCTTCTTCACTTCGCCGAAGGACCACGAACGGATCTTCTCGGGCGAAGCCATGCCGATCTTGATGGCATCGAAATGCTCATCGGGCGTGAATTGCTTGAACAGGTCGAGTAGCGATTTCATGTGACTCTTTCCCTTTCAAATACTTAAGAGCGTTCCAGTTCGATGTCCAGGCCCAGGGAACGGATTTCCTTGACCAGCACATTGAACGATTCGGGCATCCCTGCCTCGATGGCGTGTTCGCCCTTGACGATGGACTCGTACACCTTGGTACGGCCCTGCACGTCGTCGGACTTCACGGTCAGCATTTCCTGCAGCACGTAGGCGGCGCCGTAGGCTTCCAGCGCCCACACTTCCATTTCCCCGAAACGCTGGCCACCGAACTGGGCCTTGCCGCCCAGCGGCTGCTGCGTGACGAGCGAGTACGGACCGGTCGAGCGGGCATGCATCTTGTCGTCCACCAAGTGGTGCAGCTTCAGGTAGTGCATGTAGCCGATGGTCGTCGGACGCTCGAAGCGCTCGCCCGTGCGGCCGTCGTACAGGAAAGCCTGCGTGCGGGTATCGGTCAGGCCCTTGCGCTCCTTGATGTCGTCCGGATAGGCCAGCTTCAGCATGTCCTTGATCTCGGCTTCGGAGGCGCCATCGAACACCGGCGTGGCATACGGCACGCCGTTGGTCAGGTTGGCTGCCATCGCCATCACGTCGTCGTCGCTCAGCACCGACAGGTCTTCCTTGCGGCCGCGCGAGTTGTAGACCTCTTCGAGGAACGCGCGCATCTCGGACGCCTTGGCCTGGTCGCGCAGCATGTCGCCGATGCGTTGGCCGATGCCCTTGCCAGCCCAGCCCAGGTGGACTTCCAGCACCTGCCCGATGTTCATCCGCGAAGGCACGCCCAGCGGGTTCAGAACGATGTCGGCAGGCGTGCCGTCGGCCATGTAGGGCATGTCTTCGACCGGAACGATCTTGGACACCACACCCTTGTTACCGTGACGGCCGGCCATCTTGTCGCCAGGCTGCAGGCGGCGCTTGACGGCCAGGTACACCTTGACCATCTTCAGCACGCCAGCGGGCAGCTCGTCGCCTTGCGTGAGCTTCTTGCGCTTTTCCTCGAAAGCCAGGTCGAAGCTGTGGCGCGTCTGCTCCAGAGCGTTCTTGATGGATTCGAGCTGCGTCGCCACCTCGTCTTCCGCCGGGCGGATGTCGAACCAGTGGAACTTCTCGACGGAAGCCAGGTAGGCCTTGTCGATCTTCGTGCCCTTGGACAGCTTCTGCGGGCCGCCGTTGGCCACGCGGCCGTTCAGCAGCTTCTCGATACGGTCGAACGCGTCGGCCTCCACGATGCGCAGCTGGTCGTTCAGGTCCAGGCGGAAGCGCTTGAGTTCATCGTCGATGATCTGCTGGGCGCGCTTGTCGCGCTGGATGCCTTCGCGGGTGAAGACCTGCACGTCGATCACGGTGCCCGAGGAGCCTTGGTCCACGCGCAGCGAGGTGTCCTTCACGTCGGAAGCCTTCTCGCCGAAGATGGCGCGCAGCAGCTTCTCTTCCGGCGTCAGCGTGGTTTCGCCCTTCGGCGTGACCTTGCCCACCAGCGTATCGCCGGGCTGCACTTCGGCACCCACGTAGATGATGCCGGACTCGTCCAGACGGTTCAGTTGCTGTTCCGACAGGTTCGGGATGTCGCGCGTGATTTCTTCGGCGCCCAGCTTCGTGTCGCGGGCCATAACCACCAGTTCCTCGATATGGATCGAGGTGTAGCGGTCTTCGGACACCACGCGTTCGGAGATCAGGATCGAGTCTTCGAAGTTGTAGCCGTTCCAGGGCATGAACGCGATCAGCATGTTCTGGCCGATGGCGATCTCGCCCAGATCGGTGGAGGCGCCGTCGGCGATCACGTCACCCTTGGCCAGCACGTCGCCACGCTTGACGATCGGACGCTGGTGGATGTTCGTGTTCTGGTTGGAACGC
Organism: Paracidovorax wautersii; assembly: GCF_900113035.1. GTDB lineage: Bacteria > Pseudomonadota > Gammaproteobacteria > Burkholderiales > Burkholderiaceae_C > Paracidovorax > Paracidovorax wautersii. The sequence goes on from NZ_FONX01000019.1 coordinate 72,456, forward strand.
TGGTACTTGATGAGGTTGTAGATGTCCACGCCCACTTCGCCGGCAACGGCTTCGGCGTCGTTCACGCGCACCACGATGCGGGTGGCATCCACGTAGTCCACCACGCCGCCGCGGTTGGCCGTCACCACCGTGCCGGAGTCCACTGCCGCCACGCGCTCGATGCCGGTGCCCACCATGGGCTTTTCCGGACGCAGCACAGGCACGGCCTGACGCGACATGTTGGCGCCCATCAATGCGCGGTTCGCGTCATCGTGCTCTAGGAAGGGCACGAGCGATGCAGCCACCGACACGATCTGCGCGGGAGACACGTCCATGTACTGCACGCGGTCGGCGGACAGCAGCGTGGATTCACCCTGTTCGCGGGCAGACACCAGGTCGCCGGTCAGGCGGCCTTCGGCATCCAGCGTGGCGTTGGCCTGGGCGATGACGTACTTGCCTTCTTCGATGGCGGAGAGGTAGTCGATCTGGTCGGTCACCTTGCCGTCCACCACGCGGCGGTACGGCGTCTCGATGAAGCCGTACTCGTTCAGGCGGGCGTACAGGGCCAGCGAGTTGATCAGGCCGATGTTCGGGCCTTCAGGCGTTTCGATAGGGCAGACGCGGCCGTAGTGGGTGACGTGAACGTCGCGCACTTCGAAGCCGGCACGCTCGCGCGTCAGACCGCCCGGGCCCAGGGCCGAGACGCGGCGCTTGTGCGTGATTTCCGCCAGCGGGTTGGTCTGGTCCATGAACTGCGACAGCTGGGACGCGCCGAAGAATTCCTTCAGGGCGGCCGAGATCGGCTTGCTGTTGATCAGGTCGTGGGGCATCAGCGGCTCTTGCTCCGCCTGGCCCAGACGCTCCTTCACGGCCTTCTCGATACGAGCCAAGCCGGTGCGGTACTGGTTCTCGGCCAGCTCGCCCACGCAGCGCACGCGGCGGTTGCCCAGGTGGTCGATGTCATCGACTTCGCCCTTGCCGTTGCGCAGGTCCACCAGGATCTTCACCACGGCCAGGATGTCCTCGTTGGACAGCACCATCGGGCCGGTGGCGCCTTCGCGGCCGATCTTGGCGTTGAACTTCATGCGGCCCACGCGCGACAGGTCGTACGTGTCCGGGTTGTAGAAGAGGCGCTGGAACAGGGCCTGCACGGCGTCTTCCGTCGGCGGCTCGCCGGGGCGCATCATGCGGTAGATGGCCACGCGGGCGGCGAACTCGTCCACCGTTTCGTCGATGCGCAGGGTCTGCGAGATGTAGGCGCCTTGGTCCAGCTCGTTCGTGTAGATGACCTGCAGGTCCTTCACGCCGGAGGAACGCAGCTTCTTGAGCAGCGCTTCGGTCAGCTCTTCGTTGGCCTTGGCCACGATCTCACCGGTGTCGCCGTCCACCACGTTGCGGGCGACCACGCGGCCGATCAGGAAGTCTTCGGGCACGCTGATATGCGTCGTGCCGGACTGCTCCAGCTCGCGCGTGTGGCGGGCCGTGATGCGCTTGTCCTTGGCGACGACGACCTTGCCGGCCTTGTCGGTGATGTCGAAACGCGCCACTTCGCCCTTCAGGCGGTCGGCGACGAATTCCATCTGCGCGCCGCTGTCCATCAGGCGGAAGTTGTCGTTCACGAAGAAGTTCGCGAGGATGGACTCGGGGTTCAGGCCGATGGCCTTCAGCAGGATGGTGACCGGCATCTTGCGGCGACGGTCCACGCGGAAGTACAGGATGTCCTTCGGGTCGAATTCGAAGTCCAGCCAGGAGCCGCGGTAGGGAATGATGCGAGCCGAGAACAGCAGCTTGCCCGAGCTGTGCGTCTTGCCCTTGTCGTGCTCGAAGAACACGCCAGGCGAACGGTGCAGCTGCGACACGATCACGCGCTCGGTACCGTTGATGATGAAGGAACCCTTGTCGGTCATCAGGGGCACTTCGCCCATGTAGACCTCTTGCTCCTTCACTTCCTTGACCACCTTGGATTGCGACGTGGAAGACTCACGGTCGTAGATGATCAGCTGGACTTTCGCGCGCACGGCGGAAGCGAAGGTCAGCCCGCGCGTCTGGCATTCGCGCACATCGAAAGCAGGCTTCGCCAAGTTGTACTCGACGAACTTCATCTCCACAAAACCGTTGTGCGAGACGATGGGGAAAGCAGCGTTGAAGGCGGCTTGCAGGCCTTCGACGGTGCGTTTTTGGGGGGCTTTGTCTGCCTGCAGGAATGCGGTGTAGGCATCCTTTTGCATCTGCAGCAGGTAAGGCACTTCGAGCACGCTATCGCGGCTGCCGAAACTCTTGCGAATCCGCTTGCGTTCGGTATAGCTGTACGTGGATGTTGGGGCCATGAGATCTCCGGGCAAAGACATGAGTCCTGGGTCTTCGACGACTACTGACCTGCAAGGGCGCATTCCTTGCAGGCTTGGCGGTTGGCCACTACCAACCATGGCGGACGGTGATGCGTTGCACATCACCCGAACCAAGGCGTCTTCTGCTGTCGGGGGGATCAGAAGACACTAGAAAGCAGCCGCACGGACTGCTTTCTGGTGCGCTCTGGAAACAGGTTCCATAAGCGCCAAAGGCTGGGAGCCCTTTTGGAGCCCCCAGCCTTGGCGTTCAGCCGAATTACTTGAGTTCGGCCTTGGCGCCAGCTTCCACCAGCTTCTTGACGGCAGCTTCGGCGTCGGCCTTGGCGATGCCTTCCTTGACGTTCTTGGGAGCGCCGTCCACCAGGTCCTTGGCTTCCTTGAGGCCCAGGCCGGTGATTTCGCGCACTGCCTTGATGACCGACACCTTGTTGGCGCCAGCTTCTTGCAGCACCACGTTGAATTCGGTCTTTTCTTCGGCAGCAGCAGCGCCGGCGCCAGCGCCAGCAGCAGCGGGAGCAGCCATAGCGGCAGCGCTCACGCCAAACTTTTCTTCAATGGCCTTCACCAGGTCATTGAGTTCCATAACCGTCATGCTGTCCAGAGCGGTCAAGAATGCGTCTTTATCGAATGCCATTTTGATTTCCTAACAATATCGTTGGTTAACAGAGGGCCAATCAGGCCGCAACTGCCTCGGCTGCCGGTTCGGCGGCAGCGCCTTCGCCCTTCTTTGCCGCCAATGCGCCCAGCACAACGGCCGTACGCGACATCGGGGACATAAGCAAGCCACACAGCTGAGCCAGCAGCACTTCCTTGGAAGGGATGTTGGCCAGTTGCTTCACGCCGTTCACGTCCAGGGCCTTGCCTGCGAAGGCGCCACCGCGAATCACCAACTTGTCGTTGGTCTTCGCGAAGTCGGCCACCACCTTGGCGGCGGCCACAGCGTCTTCGGAGAAGCCATAGATCAGAGGACCGGTCATCTGGTCGGCCACGACTTCGAACGTGCTGCCAGTCACAGCACGGCGAGCCAGGGTGTTCTTCAGAACACTCAGGGTCACGCCCTTGCTGCGAGCATCGACACGCAGTTTGGTCATGTCAGCGACCGTGATGCCACGGTATTCCGCGATCACGAGCGTTTGAGCTTTAGCGGCGAGGCTGGTCACTTCATTGATGACCGCTTCTTTCTCACTGCGATTAAGACTCAAGGTCTACTCCTTAAATTGCACATCCGGGGCGAACCCCTTCTGTGCGCTCTTGTTGCAGCGACCAACTGGGAAGGAATGAATTCCATCTGCAGCGGGATCGCCATCTGCGTTGGCATCACGTGGATTTAAGCGCAATCACCCTGCGCACCAACGGTCTTGGATGGCCTGCCGGCACTTGCGCGCCGTCAGCCCACCACATCGACGCCCCGAGAGGCGTCGAAGATTTCTTGCAATTACGCCGCAGCGATGGATTGCGTGTCCACGCGGACGCCCAGGCCCATCGTGGAGGACACGGCCACCTTGCGCAGGTACAGACCCTTGCTGGTGGCAGGCTTGGCCTTGTTCAGGGCTTCGATCAGCGCGGACAGGTTGCCCTGCAGCTTCTCGTTGTCGAACGAACGACGGCCGATGGTGCTGTGAACGATACCGGCCTTGTCGACGCGGAACTGCACTTGGCCAGCCTTGGCGTTCTTCACGGCGGTAGCCACGTCGGGGGTGACGGTGCCGACCTTGGGGTTAGGCATCAGGCCACGCGGGCCCAGGATCTGACCCAGCGTACCCACGACACGCATTGCGTCGGGAGCGGCGATCACCACGTCGAAGGGCATGTCGCCCGCCTTGACCATGGCTGCCAGATCGTCCATGCCGACGATGTCAGCGCCAGCGGCCTTGGCTTCTTCAGCCTTGGCGCCTTGCGCGAACACGGCGACGCGGGTCGTCTTGCCGGTGCCGTTGGGCAGCACGACGGCGCCACGCACCACTTGGTCCGACTTCTTGGCATCGATGCCGAGCTGCACGGCCACGTCGATGGACTCATCGAACTTGGCGGTAGCGGCTTCCTTCACGATGGCGACAGCCTCGGCGAAAGCGTACAGCTTCGTGCTGTCGACCTTGCCCTGCAGGGCCTTCTGCTTTTTCGTCAACTTAGCCATTTAGAGACCCTCCACCGTCACGCCCATCGAGCGAGCGGAACCAGCCAGCGTGCGGACGGCAGCGTCCACGTTAGCGGCGTTCATGTCCTTCATCTTGGTCTTGGCGATTTCTTCCAGCTGAGCGCGGGTGATCTTGCCGACCTTGGTGCTCAGAGCGTTCGCGGAACCCTTCTCGAGCTTGATGGCCTTCTTGATCAGCGTCGTCGCCGGAGGCGTCTTGATGATGAAGGTGAAGCTCTTGTCGGCAAATGCCGTGATGACCACGGGCAGCGGCAGACCGGGTTCGACACCTTGGGTCTGCGCATTGAATGCCTTGCAGAACTCCATGATGTTGAGACCACGTTGGCCCAGAGCGGGACCGATCGGTGGGGATGGGTTGGCCTTACCAGCTGGGACTTGCAGCTTGATAAAACCGACGATTTTCTTCGCCATGCTTTACTCCTTGCGGGTGATAACGCCTGCGCTATCGCACAGGCTCCCCGGGGTTAACGACTCTTTCTCTCCACATGCGCACCGAATCGAGAAGTGCCGCATGCAACCAAACAAAAACCTCAGGTCTTCTCGACCTGGCCGAACTCGAGCTCCACGGGGGTCGAGCGGCCGAAGATCATCACGGAGACCCGCACGCGGCTCTTCTCGTAGTTGACCTCTTCCACGGAACCATTGAAGTCCGTGAACGGGCCTTCCTTGACGCGGACCAGCTCGCCGACCATGAACTCCACCTTGTGGCGGGGCTTGTCGGTGCCTTCCTGCATCTGGCTGACGATCTTCTGGACCTCGTCCTCGGAGATGGGCGCCGGGCGATTCTTCGCACCGCCGACAAAACCCGTGACCTTGTTGGTGTGCTTCACCAAGTGCCAGGTATCGTCATCCATCACCATCTCGACGAACACGTAGCCAGGGAACAGGCGCCGCTCCGTCGTCTTGCGCTGGCCATTCTTCATTTCCACCACTTCTTCGGTGGGCACGAGAATGCGGCCGAACTTGTCGTTCATGCCTGCGCGATGGATACGCTCGGTGATGTTCCGCTCGACCGCCTTCTCCATGCCGGAATAGGCATGCACGATGTACCAGCGAAGATCGGGGTTGGCAGGTGCCGCGTGTTCGAGATCACCAGCTTGCACAGCATCCGTCATTATTTTCTCCAGCCCAGGATCAGGTCATACAACACCCACTCCAGGGTCTTGTCGGTAAACCAAAGAAACAATGCCATGACCACAACGAACACAAAGACGTAAGCAGTCATCTGCAACGTCTCTTTGCGCGTGGGCCAAACCACCTTCTTGACCTCTCGCCAGGCATCGCGGGCAAAACCGATGAACTGCTTGCCGGGCTCGGAGACCAGGAACACGCCCGCGGCAAGCACAAGGCCCACCAACAGCGCAGCCCACTGAACCAGCGGGCCTTGCTTGGCGAGCAAATAAAAACCACCAACAGCAGCGATCACGAGCAGAGCCACTGCGGCAAGCTTCGCCTTATCTGCCCCGGTACTGACGGTTTCAACTTGAGAAGTGGCCATATCTGACTTTTTTCCTGCTACGACATTCGGCGTCCCTAAGACACCGAAGCCCGCCAGGGTTTGGCGGGCTTGTTGGTGGCCACACTCAGGTGGCAGGGGCAGTAGGAATCGAACCTACAACCTTCGGTTTTGGAGACCGACGCTCTGCCAATTGAGCTATACCCCTTCGAACTTCAATTAAGCAATGATCTTGGCCACGACGCCGGCGCCGACGGTACGGCCGCCTTCACGGATGGCGAAGCGCAGACCTTCTTCCATGGCGATGGGGTTGATCAGCTTGACGGTGATCGACACGTTGTCGCCAGGCATGACCATTTCCTTGTCGGCCGGCAGCTCGATGGCGCCGGTCACGTCGGTCGTGCGGAAGTAGAACTGAGGGCGGTAGTTGTTGAAGAACGGCGTGTGACGGCCGCCTTCGTCCTTGCTCAGAACGTAGACTTCGGCGGTGAAGTGCGTGTGGGGCTTGATGGAGCCGGGCTTGCACAGCACTTGGCCGCGTTCGACGTCTTCACGCTTGGTGCCGCGCAGCAGCAGGCCGACGTTGTCGCCGGCTTGGCCTTGGTCCAGCAGCTTGCGGAACATTTCCACGCCGGTGCAGGTGGTCTTTTGCGTGTCGCGGATACCGACGATTTCGATTTCTTCGCCGACCTTGATGATGCCGCGCTCGACGCGACCCGTGACCACGGTACCGCGGCCGGAGATGGAGAACACGTCTTCCACGGGCATCAGGAAGGCGCCGTCCACAGCGCGCTCAGGCGTGGGGATGTAGGTGTCCAGGGCTTCGGCCAGCTTGTCGATGGCTTGCTCGCCCAGGGGACCCTTGTCGCCTTCCAGGGCGAGCTTGGCGGAACCGCGGATGATCGGGGTGTCGTCGCCGGGGAAGTTGTACTTGTCCAGCAGTTCGCGGACTTCCATTTCCACCAGTTCCAGCAGTTCTTCGTCGTCCACCATGTCGCACTTGTTCAGGAACACGATGATGTAGGGCACGCCCACCTGACGAGCCAGCAGGATGTGCTCGCGGGTCTGGGGCATCGGGCCGTCAGCGGCCGAGCACACCAGGATGGCGCCGTCCATCTGGGCGGCGCCAGTGATCATGTTCTTGACGTAGTCGGCGTGGCCGGGGCAGTCCACGTGGGCGTAGTGGCGGTTGGCCGTTTCGTATTCCACGTGAGCGGTGTTGATGGTGATGCCGCGGGCCTTTTCTTCAGGAGCCGCGTCGATTTCGTCGTACTTCTTGGCTTCGCCGCCGAACTTGGCGGACAGCACCGTGGCGATCGCTGCCGTCAGCGTCGTCTTGCCATGGTCCACGTGGCCGATCGTGCCCACGTTGACGTGGGGCTTGGTACGTTC
>NZ_FONX01000021.1 GCF_900113035.1 Paracidovorax wautersii
CGCAGGTCTGCCCCGTAGCGAATGCGTAGGGGTCGCAGACTGGGGGTCGCCTTTTCTTTGCTTACTTTCTTTTGGCGAAGCAAAAGAAAGTGAGTGCGCCGCCGGGCGCACATCCCGGCCCCGGGAAGCAATCACCCAGCAGCAGCTGAAAAAGCAGCCAGAAACGCCCCCCATCACCGCCCCAAATAAACCTCAATCACCCGCTCATCCCCCTGCACCTCATCCAACGTCCCCTCCGCCAACACCGCCCCATCGCACAGCACCGTCACCTTCTCGCTGATCGTCCGGATGAACGACATATCGTGCTCCACCACCATCAGCGAGTGCTTGCCCTTCAAGGAAAGGAACAGCTCGGCAGTCCGCGCCGTCTCGTCGTCGGTCATGCCCGCCACCGGCTCGTCGAGCAGCAGCAGCTTCGGGTCCTGCATCAGCAGCATGCCGATCTCCAGCCACTGCTTCTGCCCGTGGCTCAGCTCGCCCGCCGGGCGGGCCGGCTGGTGGGCCAGGTGGATGGTCCGCAGCACGTCGGCCAAGCGGTCTTTCTGGGCCGAGTCGAGCTTGAAGAACATGGACGAGGCCACGCCCTTGTGCGTCTTCAGGGCGAGTTCGAGGTTCTCGAACACCGTGAGCTGCTCGAACACCGTGGGCTTCTGGAACTTGCGGCCGATGCCCAGGGCGGCGATCTGCGGCTCGTTGTGGCGCAGCAGGTCGATGGTGCTGCCGAAGAACACCGTGCCCCGGTCGGGCCGGGTCTTGCCGGTGATGATGTCCATCATCGTGGTCTTGCCCGCGCCGTTGGGGCCGATGATGCAGCGCAGCTCGCCGGGGGCGATGTCCAGGTTCAGGCCGTTGATGGCCTTGAAGCCGTCGAAGCTCACGTGGACGTCTTCGAGGTAGAGGATGCGGCCGTGCGTCACGTCCACCTCGCCGGGCACGGCCACCCGCGAAAAGCCTGCGGCGCGGCCGCCGGATTCGGTCTGGCCGGCGGCATCGGCCGGGGCCTGCGCGGCGCCTACGCGGCGCACGCCTTCTTCCATCAGATCGGGGGTCATGATGCCGCGCCCTCCTCTTTGCGCAGGCTTTCGGTGTTGGCGTCAACGGCAGCCGTCGTGGGAGCATCAGCAGGGGCAGCAGCAGCAACAGCCTTGGTTTCCTTCTTGGACCGGCGCAGCAGGCCGACCACGCCGTTGGGCAGGAACAGGGTCACGGCGATGAAGAGCGCGCCCAGGAAGTACAGCCAGAATTCCGGCGCCGTCACCGTGAGCCAGCTCTTGGCGCCGTTGACCAGGAAAGCTCCCACGATGGGCCCGATCAGCGTGGCGCGCCCGCCCACCGCGGCCCAGACCGCGATCTCGATGGAGTTGGCCGCGCTCATCTCGCCCGGGTTGATGATGCCCACCTGCGGCACGTAGAGCGCGCCGGCCACGCCGCACATCATGGCGCTGATGGTCCAGATGGTGAGTTTGTAGGGCAGCGGCGAATAGCCCGAGAACATGACGCGCGTCTCCGCGTCGCGCACGGCCTGCAGCACGCGGCCGAATTTGCTGCGCACCAGCCAGCGGCCGAGCAGGAAGAAGCCCAGCAGCGTCAGCCCGGTGAGCACGAAGAGCAGCATGCGCATGGTCGGAGTGGCGATGGGCTGCCCCAGGATGCGCTTGAAGTCGGTGAAGCCGTTATTGCCGCCGAAGCCCGTCTCGTTGCGGAAGAAGAGCAGCATGGCCGCATACGTCATGGCCTGCGTGATGATGGAAAAGTACACGCCCTTGATGCGCGAGCGGAAGGCGAAGTAGCCGAACACGAAGGCCACCAGCCCCGGCACGGCCACGATGAGCACCAGCGTGGCGATGAAGCTGTCCGACAGCGCCCAGTGCCAGGGCAGCTCCTTCCAGTCGAGGAACACCATGAAGTCGGGCAGGTCGCTCTGGTAGTTGCCGTCGCGGCCGATCTGGCGCATGAGGTACATGCCCATCACGTAGCCGCCCAGCGCGAAGAAGAGGCCGTGGCCCAGGCTCAGGATGCCGGTGTAGCCCCAGATCAGGTCCATGGCCAGCGCGCAGATGGCGTAGCACATGATCTTGCCCAGCAGCGCCACGGCGTAGTCGCTCAGGTGCAGCGGGCTGCCCGAAGGCACCCACAGGTTGAGCGCTGGCGCCACGGCGCAGACCACGATCAGCGCGACGATGAAGGCCGTCCAGCCGGTGCGGGTGAGAAGGGGTGCTGGCGCGGGCAATTGCACGGCAGAGGTAGAAGAAAGCTTGGTGGTCATGATGTGGATCGCCCCTCAGTCCGCTGTGCGGCCTTTCACGGCGAAGATGCCCTGCGGCCGCTTCTGGATGAAGATGATGATGAACACCAGCACGGCGATCTTGGCCAGCACGGCCCCGGTCCAGCCTTCGAGGAACTTGTTGAGCACGCCCAGGCCGAGCGCGGCATACACCGTGCCGGCCAGCTGGCCCACGCCGCCCAGCACCACCACCATGAACGAATCCACGATGTAGCCCTGGCCCAGGTCGGGCCCCACGTTGCCGACCTGGCTCAGGGCGCAGCCGGCCAGGCCCGCGATGCCCGAGCCCAGCGCGAAGGCATAGGTGTCGATGCGCGCCGTGTTCACGCCCATGCACGAGGCGATCGGCCGGTTCTGCGTGACGCCGCGCACGAACAGGCCCAGGCGCGTGCGGCTGATGAGATAGGCCACGCCCGCCAGCACGGCGAAGGCGAAGGCGACGATGACGATGCGGTTCCAGGGCAGCTGCAGGTTGTCCATCAGCTGCACGCCGCCGCTCATCCAGGCGGGGTTTTCCACGCCCACGTTCTGCGCGCCGAACACCGTGCGCACCAGCTGCTGCAGCATCAGGCTGATACCCCAGGTGGCCAGCAGCGTCTCCAGCGGGCGGCCGTAGAGAAAACGGATCACGCCGCGCTCCAGCACCGCGCCCATCAGCGCCGAGGCGCAGAACGCCACCGGCACCGCCGCGACCAGATACCAGTCGAACGCGCCGGGCAGGTACTTCTGGAAGAGGCCCTGCATGACGAAGGTGGCGTAGGCGCCGATCATCATCAGCTCGCCGTGCGCCATGTTGATCACGCCCATCAGGCCGTAGGTGATGGCCAGGCCCAGCGCCACCAGCAGCAGGATGGAGCCCAGGCTGATGCCCGAGAACAGCGCGGCCAGGCGCTCGCCCCAGTGCAGGCGGTCTTCCACGCGCTTGAGCGCGGCGCCCATGGCGGCCTTGGCCTTCGGGTCCTGCTCGTTGCGCAGCTGCTCCAGCAGCGCGGTGCGCGTGGCGGGGTCGCCGCTTTCGGCGAGGTAGTGGGCGGCCTCGGTGCGGCGGGCGGCATCGCTGCTGGCCAGCAGCATGCGCGCGCGGATGCTTTCGAGCCGCGCCTTCAGGCCGGCGTCGTGCTCGGCCGCCAGGGCCTTCTCGATGAGCGGCAGGCGCGCCTCGTCGGTCTCTTCCTTGAGCGCATCGATGGCGGCGCGCCGCTGGGCCACGTCGGGCGACAGCAGCTGCAGCGAAGCCAGCGCGGCATCGAATTCGCCACGCATGCGGTTGTTGTTGACGATGTCCTCGGCATCGGCCGGCACGGGCACTTGCGAGCCCGTCACCGGGTCCAGCCCCTTGTCGTCCTTGATGACGATGGCCTTGCCGCCCGCGACCTTGACCGCATCGTCCGCCATGGCGCGGATGAAGGCGACGGTGGCCTCGTCCGGCGTGGCGATGGCCTGCTGCAGCGCCGCGATGCGCTCGTCGGTATCGCCCACAGCCATGGCCCGCGCGGCCTCCGCCGTAAGCGCATGCGCCTGCACCGCTGCGCAAAGCAGCAGGCAGGCGATCAAGCGATGGAAGATGGAAAGAAGCATGGAAATGAAACCCGGAGCGAAACGTCAGAAAGAAGCAGAGCGGTGACCTAACCCCAGGCCAGCAGACGCCGCGGAGCGGGCTCCGCCCGGCCGCTGGCGTCGTCCACCCTCCCACGCGCAGCGTGAGAGAGAGGGGAAGCGGCGCAGCCGCTCAGGGGGGTGTCACTTCTTTTCAGGCTCGTCCTTCTTCTTGTCGTTGCCCTCGATGTACGGGCTCCACGGCTTGGCCTTGACCGGGCCGGGCGTCTTCCACACCACGTTGAACTGGCCGTCGGCCTTGATCTCGCCGATGAACACGCTCTTGTGCAGGTGGTGGTTCTTCTCGTCCATCTTGGAGACGATGCCGCTGGGCGCCTGGAAGGTCTGGCCGGCCATGGCGGCGATCACCTTGTCGGTGTCGGTGCTCTTGGCCTTCTCCACGGCCTGGGCCCACATGTGCACGCCGATCCAGGTGGCTTCCATGGGGTCGTTGGTCAGCGGCTTGTCCTTGTGGCCGGGGATGTTGTTCTTCTTCGCGTAGTCGCTCCACTGCTTGATGAAGGCCGTGTTGGTCGGGTTCTTGATCGACATGAAGTAGTTCCATGCCGCCAGGTGGCCCACCAGCGGCTTGGTGTCCACGCCGCGCAGTTCTTCCTCGCCCACGCTGAAGGCGACGACCGGCACGTCCTTGGCCTTCAGGCCGGCGTTGCCGAGTTCCTTGTAGAAGGGCACGTTGGAGTCGCCGTTGATGGTGGAGACCACCGCCGTCTTGCCGCCCTGGCTGAACTTCTTGATGTCGGCCACGATGGTCTGGTAGTCGCTGTGGCCGAAGGGGGTGTACTTCTCGTCGATGTCGGAATCCTTCACGCCCTTGGACTTCAGGTAGGCGCGCAGGATCTTGTTGGTGGTGCGGGGATAGACGTAGTCGGTGCCCAGCAGCACCCAGCGCTTGGCGCCGCCGCCGTCCTTGCTCATCAGGTAATCGACCGCGGGAATGGCCTGCTGGTTGGGCGCGGCGCCCGTGTAGAACACGTTCTTGGAGAGTTCCTCACCCTCGTACTGCACGGGGTAGAACAGCAGACCGTTCATTTCCTCGACCACCGGCAGCACGGACTTGCGGCTCACGCTGGTCCAGCAGCCGAAGATCACCGCGACCTTGTCCTGGCCCAGCAGCTGCTTGGTCTTCTCGGCGAACAGGGGCCAGTTGGAGGCCGGGTCCACCACCACGGGCTCGAGCTTCTTGCCCAGCACGCCGCCCTTGGCGTTGATGTCATCGATGGCCATCAGCACCGTGTCCTTCAGCACGGTTTCCGAGATCGCCATGGTGCCCGAGAGGCTATGCAGCACACCGACCTTGATGGTGTCGGCGGCATGCGCGGTGATACCGGCGCTGGCCAGCGCCACGGCGGCAGAGAGGGCCTTGAGGGTGAATCGACGTTGCATGTGCAGGTGCTCCAGTGGTGGTTGATGGCATCTGCCGAACCGCCCTGAAGGCCCGGTCCGGCACATGGAGGTCATCCTAGGGATGTCCCGGATATGCCGGAATACGCCAGAGGGCGTACGTCACCGGCCTACCAAGCCCCGCACCCGCCTGCTCCCCCGCACCTGGTCGAGCGGAGCGGCCGGGCCCGCCGCGCCCCAGACCGGAGCAGCGATCCTGCAGGCTATGCATGGAGCGCACCAAGTCGGTCCGCCAACCGGGATCCCGTGGGGTTCTCGCCGGGTTTTCACCCATGCATAGCCTGGCACACGAGTTGCATCATGTCGCCTGTCGACAGACGACAGCAATCATCCCATTGCAAGTTGATGACTTCTGGAGGCCCCTTGGAAACAGCAGAACGCAGCGCACCGCGCACCGCTTACGGACATGGACACGGCGCCGCCACCTCGGCGGAGGAACGCCAGATTCGCCGGGACCTCGCAGCGGCGTACCGCCTAGTCGCCCTCTATGGCATGGACGACAGCATCTACACCCACATCTCGGCACGCGTGCCGGGCACCGAGGACCAGTTCCTGATCAACCCCTTCGGCATGCTGTTCCGCGACATCACAGCCTCTTCGCTCGTGAAGATCGACCTGGACGGCAACCTCGTGGAGCCCGGCGAATACGACGTGAACCCGGCCGGCTTCACGATCCACAGCGCCGTGCATGCCGCGCGCCACGATGCCGTCTGCGTGCTGCACACCCACACCGTGGCGGGCGTGGCCGTGTCGTCGCTGGCCGGCGGCTTGCAGCCCTGCAACCAGTGGGCGCTGCAATTCCACAACCGGGTCACCTACCACACATTCGAAGGCATCGCGCTGAACCTGGAGGAGCGCGAGCGCCTGGTCGCCGACCTCGGTCCCACCTCGCGGGCGCTCATCCTGCGCAACCACGGCCTCGTGACGCTGGGCCGCAGCGTGGCGGAGGCCTTTATCCTGATGCACAACCTGGAACGCGCCTGCCGCGTGCAGGTCGCCATCCAGGGCACCGGGCAGGCCGTGAACCCCGTGCCGGAAGCGGTGTGCGAACTCACGGCACGCCAGTACGAAAGCGGCGACACGAACCGCCTAGCCGCCCTCCCAACCGACCCCTATGCCCGCGAATGGCGCGCGCTGCTGCAGCGCCTGGAGCCACCCAGCGCCCTCCCCATCCGCGAATGAATCTCGCCCCCGAGCCTTACCACTTCCCTGATCACGAAAGGTCCGCCACGATGAAACGCCGCCACCTGATCCAAGCCGTTCCCGCAGCCCTCGGGATGACCATCGCCGGGGTGCCCCTGCACAGCCTGGCCCAGGCCAGGAAGGGCATCGTCAACGTGCTGGTGCAGCCCGAACCACCCGGCCTCATGATGGGCATCGTGCAGAACGGCCCCACGCAGCTGATCGCGGGCAACATCTACGAAGGCCTGCTGCGCTACGACGAGAAGCTGCAGCCGCAGCCCCAGCTGGCCACCTCCTGGACGGTGAGCCCGGACAGCAAGACCTATGTCTTCAAGCTCAAGCCGAACGTGAAATGGCACGACGGCAAGCCCTTCACGGCCGACGACGTGGTGTTCTCCTGCGACGTGTTCCTGCGCAAGACGCACGCGCGCTTCCGCGCCAGCCTGGCCCACGTGGAAACGATCAAGGCGCTGGACCCACTGACCGTGGAGTTCAAGCTCAAGCAACCGTTCGGCCCTTTCCTGGGCATCTTCGAGAACGGCACCATGCCCATGGTGCCCAGGCACATCTACGAAGGCACGGACTTCCTGAACAACCCGGCCAACGCCACCCCCATAGGCACCGGGCCGCTCAAGTTCAAGGAATGGGCCAAAGGCTCCTACATCCATCTGGTGGCCAACGAGAACTACCACCAGGCCGGCGTCGTGACCATCGAGAGCGTGTACTTCCACGTGATACCGGACGCCGCATCGCGCGCAGCCGCCTTCGAGTCCGGCAAGGTCGACATCGCGCCAGGCGGCACGGTGGAGTACTTCGACGTGAACCGACTGTCCAAGCTGCCCGGCGCGGCCGTCACCACCAAGGGCTGGGAATTCTTCGCGCCTCAGAGCTGGCTGTGGATCAACAACCGCACCAAGCCAATGGACCAGGTGAAATTCCGCCAAGCCATCTGGACCGCCATCGACCGCGAGGCCATGGCCAAGATCGCCTGGTACGGCTTCGCCAAGCCGGCCACGGGCCCGTTCAACAGCCACATCGCCTACGCCAGCGACGACGTCGCCAAGTACCCGCGCGACATCGCAAAAGCCAAGAAGCTGCTGGCCGAGGCCGGCTACAAAGGCGAAACCCTTCGCCTGCTTCCCCTGCCCTACGGCGAATCCTGGCAGCGCCAGGCCGAGATCGTGCGCCAGAACCTCACGCAGGCCGGCGTAAAGATCGAGATGGTCGCCACCGACGTGGCCGGCTGGAACCAGCGTTGCAACGAGTGGGACTTCGACCTGGCCTTCACCTACGTCTACCAATACGGGGATCCGGCACTGGGTGTGGGCCGCAACTACACCAGCAGCAACATCGCTAAGGGCTCGCCGTTCAACAACGTGGCCGGCTATTCGAACCCCAAGGTCGACGCGCTGTTCGCCGCCGGCGCAACGGAGAGCGATCCCACCAAGCGCCGCGCCATCTACCTGGAAGTGCAGAAGATCCTCGTGGACGAAGTGCCCGTGGCCTGGCTGCACGAGATCAACTTCCCGACGCTCTACCGCACGAAGGTCCAGAACATCGTGAGCTCCGGCATCGGCCTGAACGACAGCCTCGGCCGTGTCAAGCTGGCGTGATCCGTCCGGCCTGACGACTCCCACCCACTCCCCGCGTGCGGCGGGCCGGCCAGGCCGGGCCGCCCCACGCCCGAACCCGAGCTTGCGATGAAACGACTCCAGTTCATGTCCGTGCGCGTGCTGCAGGGCCTCCTGGCCCTGCTGGTGATCGCCACCGCCAATTTCCTGCTGGTGCGGGCCGCACCCGGCGACCCGGTGTCCATCATGGCCGGCGAGGCCGGCGCGTCCGACCCGCAGTTCGTGGCCCAGCTGCGCGCGCAGTTCGGCCTGGACCAGCCGATGCTCGTGCAACTGGTCAGCTACCTGCGCCATGTGGTCAAGCTCGACCTGGGCTACTCCTACCGCCAGCAACAACCCGTGGCCGACCTCATCCTGGAGCGTCTGCCCGCCACGCTGCTGCTCACGGGCACGGCCTTCGGACTGTCGCTGCTGTTCGGCATCGTGCTGGGCGCGCTGGCCAGCCGCCACGCCGGCAAATGGCAGGACAGCCTGGTCACCGTGGTGGCCCTGGTCTTCTACGCCACGCCGCTGTACTGGCTCGCGATGATGGCCGTGCTGCTATTCACCGTGCATTTCGACCTGCTGCCGGCCTTCGGCTTCTTCACCGTGGGCGCCGATCTCACCGGCATCGACAAGGCGCTGGACATCGGAAAGCACCTGGTGCTGCCCGCGCTCACGCTGGCGCTGTTCTACATGGCGGTCTACGCCCGCATGACGCGCGCCTCGATGCTGGAGGTGGCGCAGATGGATTTCGTCAAGACCGCACGCGCCAAGGGCGTCACTCCCGGCCGCATTCAGCGCCGACACATCCTGCGCAACGCGCTGCTGCCCGTGGTCACGCTAGCGGGCATCCAGGCCGGCGGAATGATCGGCGGCGCCGTGCTGACCGAGACCGTGTTCGCGTGGCCGGGCATCGGCCGGCTCATGTTCGACGCCCTGCTGCAGCGCGACTACAACCTGCTGCTGGGCTGCTTCCTGTTCACTGCGGCCATGGCCGTGCTGTTCAACCTGATCACCGACTTCGTCTACACGCTGACCGATCCCCGGATCGAACTCGGCTGAGGAGCAACGCACTATGAAAAGCAGCTTCTGGCGGCGCTTCTGCCGCAACAAGGGCGCCGTCTTCGGACTCATCGTGCTGATGCTGGTCGGCCTGTTCACCGCGCTGGGCCCCCTGATCGTGCACAACACCGCGTGGGACATGGTCGGCATGCCGTTCGCCCATCCAGGCGCCGAGCCCGGACTGCCCCTGGGCACCGACACCATGGGCCGCGACATCTTCGCGGGCATCGTCGCCGGCGCCCGCGTGTCGCTGCTGATCGGCGTGGTATCCACTGTGGTCTCGCTGCTGATCGGCGTGTCGATCGGCGCCATCGCGGGCTACTTCGGCGGCTGGGTCGACGCCACGCTGATGCGCTTCACCGAGCTGTTCCAAGCCGTGCCGAGCTTCGCGCTGGCCATCGTGCTGGTAGCCATCTTCGAGCCCTCGGTGGGCTCCATCGTGTCGGCGATCGCGGTCGTCTCCTGGCCCCCGGTGGCTCGGCTGGTACGCAGCGAGTTCCTCACGCTGCGCCAGCGTGACTTCGTCGCCGCGGCCCAGCTCGCGGGACAGTCCACGCCGCGCATCATCCTCACGCAGATCCTGCCGAACGCGGCTTCGCCCATCGTGGTCATGGCCTCGCTCATGGTGGCCACGGCCATCCTGCTCGAATCGTCCCTGAGCTTCCTCGGCCTGGGCGACCCGAACCAGATGAGCTGGGGCTACATGGTGGGCTCCGCTCGCACGGTACTGCGCCAGGCCTGGTGGATGGCCGTGTTCCCGGGCATGGCCATCCTGCTCACGGTGCTGGCCCTGAACCTGGTGGGCGAGGGATTGAACGACGGACTGAATGCGCGCGCCGACGGGAGAGGCAAATAAAAATGGAAGCGATCCAAACGCCGGTGCTGGACATCCAGGACCTGGACATCCGCCTGCCCCAGGGCGCTGACCGTCGGCTCGCCGTGCAGGGCGCCTCGCTGCAGTTGCTGCCGAGCCAGACGCTCTGCGTCGTCGGCGAGTCCGGCTCGGGCAAATCCATGATCGCCAACGCCATCATGGGCCTGTTGCCCAGGCCGCATGTGGAACCCGTGGCGGGCCGCATCCTGTTCGATGGACACGACCTGCTGCAACTGAACGAAGCCCAGCTGCGTACGCTGCGCGGCCGGCGCATGGGCATGGTATTCCAGGAACCCATGACGGCACTGAACCCGGTCATGCGAATCGGCGACCAGATCGCCGAGGTGTTCGACGCGCACGTGAGCCTGCCGAAGGCCGAGAAGCGCCAGCGCATCCTCGCCGCCCTGAAAGACGTGGGCCTGCCCGAGCCCGAGGTGCTGATCGACAGCTACCCCTTCCGCCTCTCGGGCGGCCAGCGCCAGCGCGTGATGATCGCCTGTGCGCTGGTGCTGGAGCCGGCCCTCCTGATCTGCGACGAACCCACCACCGCGCTGGACGTGACCACGCAGGCGCAGATCCTGAAGCTCATCCGCGAACTCCAGCAACGCAAGGGCACGGCCGTGCTGTTCATCACGCACGACTTCGGCGTGGTCTCCGAGATCGCCGACCAGGTGGTCGTCATGCAGACCGGGCAAGTCGTCGAGGCCGGCGTTGCCGCCACCGTGCTGGCTCATCCCCAGCACGCCTACACGCGCAAGCTGATTGCTGCCATCCCCGACGGCCGGGTGCGCCAGCCGTCTGGGGAGCGTGACATCACCCACGTGCTGCAGGTGCAGGATCTGCGCAAGACCTACGTCACGGGCGGCGGCCTGTTCAAGAAGGGCCGGCGCGTGGAGGCCGCCAAGGGCCTGTCGTTCGACCTGCGCCGCGGCGAGACACTGGGCCTGGTGGGCGAATCCGGCTCGGGCAAGTCCACCGTGGGCCGTTGCATCGTGGGACTGGCGCCGTTCGACAGCGGGCGCATCCTGTTCCGGGGCCGCACTCTGCAGCCGGGCGCACAGTTCCGCCAGCAGACGCAAGGCAAGATCCAGATGGTGTTCCAAGACCCCTACGCCTCGCTGAACCCGCGCCACCGCATCGGCTCAGCCATCGCCCAGGGGCCCATCGCACAAGGCCTCGCTCCGGACAA
This sequence comes from Paracidovorax wautersii, assembly GCF_900113035.1. GTDB lineage: Bacteria > Pseudomonadota > Gammaproteobacteria > Burkholderiales > Burkholderiaceae_C > Paracidovorax > Paracidovorax wautersii. The sequence continues at coordinate 11,223 of NZ_FONX01000021.1, forward strand.
GGCCATGGCCCGTGCCATGGAACTTCTGGAGCTGGTGGGCCTCAAGGCCGACGCGGCCGAACGCTTCCCGCACGAATTCTCGGGAGGCCAGCGCCAGCGCATCGGCATCGCCCGCGCACTGGCCATGGAGCCCGAGCTGCTGGTAGCCGACGAGCCCGTATCGGCGCTCGACGTATCGGTGCAGGCCCAGGTGCTCAAGCTGTTCGCCGAAGTGCGCGAGCGCTTCCAGCTGGCCATGGTCTTCATCACGCACGATCTGCGCGTGGCCGGTGGGATGTGCGACCACATCGCCGTGATGCAGCGCGGCGAGATCGTGGAATACGGCGAAACGGCTAGGGTGCTGGCAGACCCGCAGCACCCCTACACGCGCACGCTGATCGACGCCCAGCCCCGGTTGTCGGCCGCGGCGCAGGGAGCCCGGGCATGCGCCTGAACATCGCCCTGGTCTCCGACCAGATACCCATGGACTACCTGCGCCCGGCCTTCGCGGCGCGCTTCCCGGAGGCGGCGCTGCACCGCTTCGACACCGAGGTGCAGGCGCACGGCGCGCTCTCCGATATCGACGTCGCGGTCTGCTGGTCGCCGCCCCCCGGCCTGCTGGCCCGCATGCCGAAGCTGCGGCTGATCCAGTCCGTGGGCGCGGGCACCGACCACATCACGCGCGACGCCACGCTGCCCGGCGTGCCCATCCGCCGCATCGTCGATACCGAGATGGCCGCGGGCATGAATGCCTACGTGGCCTGGGCCGTGGTGCACGGCCAGCGCCACATGGCCGGCTACATCGCGAACCAGCGCAGCGCCGCCTGGCAGGAGGCGCCGGTGATACCACCGGGCCGCCACCGCGTGGGCATCGCCGGGCTGGGCGTGCTGGGCCAGTCGGCGGCGCGCGCGCTCGCAGCCATCGGCTACCCGGTGCGCGGCTGGAGCCGCAGCCCCAAGAGCGCCCTGCCCGACGGCGTGCAGGCCTTCCATGGTGACGGAGGGCGCGCCGAGTTCCTGGCGGGCTGCGACACCCTGGTCTGCCTGCTGCCGCTGAACGAAGACACGCAGGGCATCCTGAACGCCGAGCTGTTCGCGCAACTGCCCTACGGCGCGCACCTCGTCAACGCGGGCCGCGGCGCGCAGCTGGTCCAGGACGACCTGCTCGCGGCGCTGGAGAGCGGCCGGATCGCCTCGGCCGTGCTTGATGCCTTCGTGCAGGAGCCCCTGCCCGCCTCGCACCCGTTCTGGCACCACCCGCGCATCACCGTCACCCCGCACATCGCCACGCGTACCGGCCCCGAGACCATCGCGCGGCTGACCGGAAACCACCTCGCTCAGCTTTCCGTGATGGCCTGAGCGCCGCCCGACCGAACCACGAGGAGCCCCATGGCCAACGACACGATGAACACCGGCGCCAAAGACGTCGCCACCCACCTGCACTCCTACACCAATCTGGCCGCGCTGCCGCAGACGTCGCCGCTCGTGATAGTGGGCGGCGACGGCATCCACGTCGTCGACGACCAGGGCAAGCGCTATGTGGAGGCTATGTCCGGCCTGTGGTGCGCCTCGCTGGGCTTTTCCAACCGGCGCCTGGCCGCAGCCGGCGCCAAGGCGCTGACCACCCTGCCCTACTACCACACGTTCAACCAGCGCACCAACGTGGCAGTGGCCGACCTGGCCGAGAAGCTGCTGGTGCTGGCGCCCGTGCCGATGGCGCGCGTGTTCTTCGCCAATTCGGGCTCGGAGGCCAACGACAGCGCGGTCAAGATGGTCTGGTACTACCACAACGCCATCGGCAAGCCGGCTAAGAAGAAGATCATTGCGCGGCGCAATGCCTACCACGGCGTCACCGTGGCCGCGGCCAGCCTGGGCGGACTGGACGGCAACCACCGCGACTTCGACCTGCCCATCCGGACGGCCCCGGAGGCGCGCTTCCTGCACGTGGACTGCCCGCACCACTACCGCTACGCGCAAGACGGTGAGAGCGAGCAGGACTTCTCTACGCGCCTGGCGCGACAGCTCGAGGAGCGCATCATGGCCGAAGGCCCCGACACCGTCGCTGCCTTCATCGCGGAGCCGGTAATGGGCGCAGGCGGCGTGCTGGTGCCGCCGGCCGGCTACTTCGAGAAGGTGCAGGCCGTGCTGCGCAAGTACGACGTGCTGCTGATCGCCGACGAGGTGATCTGCGGCTTCGGCCGCACCGGCAACATGTTCGGCTCCACCACCTTCGGGCTGCAGCCCGACATCCTGTGCTGCGCCAAGGCGCTGTCGTCGGGCTACGTGCCGATCTCCGCCGTCATGGTCAACGACAGGGTGCACGCCGCCATCGCGGCGCACAGCGGCAAGCTGGGCAGCTTCGGCCACGGCTACACCTATTCGGGCCACCCCGTCGCCTGCGCCGTGGCGCTGGAGACGCTGCAGGTTTACGAGGACGAGAACCTGCTCGACCATGTGCGAGCGCTGGCGCCGGCGTTCCAGGATGGCCTGCGCACCTTCGCCGGCCGGCCGTGGGTGGGGAACGTGCGCGGCGTGGGCCTGATCGGTGCCGTCGAGCTCATGGCCGACAAGGCCGCGCGCATGCCGTTCGCGGCCGAGCGCAAGGCCGGCTACCGCTTCGCCGCGCTGGCGCTCGAAGAGGGCCTGATCGTGCGCGCCATGGGCGACAGCATCGGCCTGTGCCCGCCGCTCATCATCACGGCGGAAGAACTGGCGAACCTGTTCGCGCGCTTCACGCGCGCCATGGACCGCTTCGACGCCGAAATGGAAGGCTGACCCCATGCAAGCGTTCTTCTCCGACGACCAATTGCTGCACGACCCGCAGCAGTACATGCGCGTGGGCCGCATCTGCAAGCCCGCGGACCTGCCCACGCGCGCCGAGGCCCTCATGGGCGCGCTGGGCATGCGCGGCATCACCGTGGCCGCACCGCCCGAGGCCGGCCGCGATGCGCTGGGGCTGGTGCACTCCACCGACTACCTCGACTACCTGGAGACGGCGTTCGAGCGCTGGCAGCAGATCGAGTCGTTCGGCCTGCAACCGGGCATCGAGGTACTGCCCAACATGTCGCCGCACGGCCCGCGCGAAGGCACCTGCCCGTCGCCCGCCATGCTCGCGCAGACCGGCTGGTACGTGGGCGATCTGTCCTGCCCGATCGGCCCGCACACCTGGCGCTCGGTGCTGCGCTCGGCCCATGCCGCGCTCGCAGCGGCGGAGACGGTGCGCGAATCGGGCGGCGTGGCCTACGCGCTGTGCCGACCCTCGGGCCACCATGCCCAGCGCGCACGGGCGGCCGGCTTCTGCTACGTGAACAACAGCGCGATCGCCGCCGCCACGCTGCGCCAGACGCATGCGCGCGTGGCCGTGCTGGACATCGACGCGCACCACGGCGACGGCACGCAGCAGATCTTCTACGGGCGCGGCGACGTGCTCACCATCTCCACGCACGCCGATCCCGCCAACTACTACCCCTGGTACACGGGCTACGCGCACGAGCGCGGCACGGGCGAGGGCGAAGGCTGCAACCTGAACCTGCCGCTCGCGCACGGCAGCGGCAACGCCGAATTCGCGCAGGCGCTGGACCAGGCCGTGGCCGCCATCGAGCGCTTCCAGCCCCAGGCACTCGTGATGCCGCTGGGCTTCGACACCTACAAGGACGACCCGATCAGCGTGCTGAAGTTCGACATGGAGGCCTTCCGTCTGGCAGGCGCACGCGTGCGCGCGCTGGGCCTGCCCACCGTGGTCGTGCAGGAAGGCGGCTACATGGTCGGCGCCATTGGCGCGGCGCTCGATGCCTTCCTCGAAGGGCTCCAGCCATGACGCCCGCTGCCGCATGAGTGCGCTCCCTGTGACCGCCCCCGCATCCGGCGTGCGCGGCGGGGGCACGGCCGCAGGCGTCGCGCTCTTCCTGTGCGCGCTGGTGCTGTTCGCGGCCTACGATGCGTTCGCCAAGCACATGGTGACGCACTACCCGCCGGCGGTCGTGAATCTGGGTCGGTACAGCGCCATCGCCGTGCTGGCCTTCGTGCTGCTGCTGCGCCATGGCGACCTGCGCCTGTGGCGCCAGCCGCACCAGAGGCTGCTCGCCGCGCGCAGCGTGGCGCTGGCCGTCGTGGCCACCTGCTTCATGGCGGCACTGGTCACCATGCCGCTGGCCGAGGCCACGGCGATCTATTTCACGGCGCCGCTGATCATGGTGGCGCTGTCGCCCTGGCTGCTCGGCGAACGTGTCGGCCGCACCCAATGGACGGCGGTGCTGATCGGCTTCGCGGGCATGCTCTGCATCGTGCGCCCGGGCGGCAGCCTGCCGCTGGCCGGCACCCTGTTGATGGCCATCTCTGCCGCCTGCTATGCCGTCTTCCAGCTGCTCACGCGCAAGCTCTCGGGTCTGGTGCCCGCGCCCGTGCAGTTCGCGCACGCAGCGCTGGCCTGCCTGCTGATCAGCAACCTGCCGATGCTCTTCGCGGCGCACACCGCGCTGCCGCCCTGGCCCGAGATGGCCGTGCTGGCCGCCGGCGGGGCGATCAGCGGCAGCGCCCAGCTGCTGCTGCTGGCCGCCTTCCGCCGCGTGGGTGCGGCCACGCTGGCGCCGCTGAACTACGTGCAGTTGCTGCTGGCCGTGCTGATCAGCACGCTCTGGTTCGAACGACCGCCGGACGCGCCGGCGCTACTGGGCATGCTGCTCATCGCCATCGCCGGCGTGTCCCTCACCCGTGCGCGCCGTCCGGCATGATTCCGGGCAGACGCAAGACAGGAAACACCCCATGAGCACGATCACCAGCAATCCCGCCGTGCCGGCGCCCGCCTTCTCCTCGATCCAGGTGCCCGACCTGGTCGGAGTGGTCGAGGCCCAGTTGCAGGACGCGATCCTTTCGGGCCGCATCGCACCCGGCGAACGCATCGTCGAGGCCGAACTCGCACGTCAGATGGGCGTGAGCCGCGCCCCCGTGCGCGAGGCGGCGCGCCGACTCGAAAGCCTGGGCCTGCTGGTCTCGCGCCCGCGCCACGGCTTCGCGGTGCGCACCGTGTCGGCCAAGCAGGTGAGCGACCTGTACGACGTGCGCATCCAGCTCGAACTGCTGGGCGCCGCGCTGGCCTGCCAGCACGCTAGCGACGCCGACCTGGCTGCGCTCGATGCGCGCGTGGACGACATGGTCGCACGCGCCGAGACACTGCCCTCAGCCGAGCGCGTGGCGCTGGACCTGGACTTCCATTTCACGATCAGCGCGCTGTCGGGCAACCACTACCTGCACCGGCTTTTCGACAACATGCAGACCGAGGTGCGCATGTTCCTCGCCCTAAGCGAAGGCAGCTACGGCGACCTGAAGCTGCTGGCCGAGTCACACCGGCCGATCGCCCACGCGCTGGCGCGGCGCGACGTGGAGGCCGTGCAGCACGCGCTGCGCTTCCATCTGGAAGATGCCAAGGCGCATGCCGCCGGACTGTTCAGAACCTGAAGAAATTCCTTTCCACCGCACACGAAGAACCTGCATGAAAGTCATCTATAGCGACCAGCACGTCGGCCACGATCCGCAGCAATTCATCGTGCGCGGCCGCATGAAGCGCAGCAACGAACAGCCCGAGCGCGGCACACTGCTGCTGGACGCCGCGCGCCGGCAGGGCCACGATATCCTCGCGCCCGAAGACTTCGGCCCTGGGCCCCGCGCGGCGATCCACACGCCGCACTACCTGCGTTTCCTGGAAACGGCGTGGGAACGCTGGCAACAGCTCGAAGGCGCTTCCGAAGAGGTGCTGCCCAACGTCCACCCCTTCCCGGGCCAGCCCTTCACCTATCCCGACAGCCTGGTCGGCCAGGCCGGCTACCACATGGGCGACATGGCGTGCTCCATCGGCCGCCACACCTGGCATGCGGCGACCTGGTCGGCCCACGTGGGCACGCACGCGGCCCAGCTCGTTCTGGACGGCGAACGCGCAGCCTATGCGCTGTGCCGCCCACCGGGCCACCATGCCTATGCCGATCGCGCCAATGGCTTCACGTACCTCAACAACGCTGCCATCGCCGCCCAGCACCTGCGCCAAAGGCACGACCGTGTGGCCATCCTGGACATCGACGTGCACCATGGCAACGGCACGCAGGGCATCTTCTGGCGCCGCAGGGACGTGCTCACCATCTCGCTGCATGCCGACCCGCACTTCTGCACGCCCTTCTTCACGGGCCATGCGCACGAGATAGGCGAAGGCGAAGGCCTGGGCTACAACCTGAACCTGCCGCTGGCGCGAGGCACGCGGGACGAGGGCTTCCTCGCGGCACTGGCCACGGCCACCGCCACGGTGCGCGCCTATGCGCCCGGCGCACTCGTCGTGGCGCTGGGCCTGGACGCGCACGAACACGACCCATACCAGATGCTGGCCGTCAGCACGCCAGGCTTCGGCCGCATCCTCGGCGAGATCGCACGGTTGGGGCTACCCACCGTGCTCGTGCAGGAAGGCGGCTACCTGTCCGAAGACTTGGGCCTCAACCTCGCGAGTGCGCTGGGCGGCTTCGAGGGGGCGGCATGAGCATGCACGAACTGGACGCAGCGATCCTCGCGATCCTGCCTGAAGCGGTTGTGCTGACGGCGCCACCCGCCCCGGTTGCCACCGACTGGGCGGCCGGACTGCTGCAGCGCCTCTATGGCCTGCAAGGCCACCTGGAGCCGCTCACCGGCGAGCGCGATGCCAACTTCCTGCTGGAACCCGCAAGCGCAGAGGGCGGCGGCGCGCGCTGCATGCTCAAGCTCTCGCACCCCGACGAAGACCCCGTCGTCGCGGACTTCCAGACACAGGCCCTGCTGCACATCGCCCGCACCGACCCCGGCCTGCCCGTGCAGCGCCTGCTGCCCGACCGGCACGGCGCGCCGTCGGTGCAGATCGAGGACGCCGAGGGCCGCACGCGGGTAGCACGCGTGTTCAGCTACCTGGAAGGCCAGCCCATGCCGCAGGCCCCGCGCTCGGCGGCGCAGCGCAGCAGCGTGGCCCGCATGCTGGCCCGGCTGGACCGTTCCCTGGCCGGCCTGGAGCACCCCGCCGCCGCGCACGAACTGCCCTGGGACATCCAGCGCGCCGACCGCGTGCGCCCGCTGCTGGCGCACGTGGCCGATCCAGCCCGCCGCGCACTGGCCGAGGCCGCGCTCGACGGCTTCGTGCAGCGCACCAGGCCGGCCCTGGCCGGCCTGCGCCGCCAGCCGATCCACAACGACTTCAACCTCTACAACCTGCTCGTCGACCCAGCGGAGCCTTCCCGCGTGGCCGGCATCCTGGACTTCGGCGACATGGTGCATGCACCGCTGGTGGACGACCTGGCCGTCGCGGCCTCCTACCACCTCGATGCCGACAGCCAGGCGCCGGGCGACGCGCTCGCCACCATCGCGCAGTTCGCGGCCGACTACCACGCCGTCTCGCCGCTGGCCGAAGCCGAGACCTTCGCCCTGCTCGACCTGGTGCGGGCGCGCCTGGCGATGGTGGTGGCGATCAGCGGCTGGCGCGCCGCCAGGCAGCCCGGCAACGCACCCTACCTCCTGCGCAACAACGCCATCTCCTGGGCACGCCTTGCAGCCTGCGCCACGCTCACGCCCGAACAGCTCCAGGACGCCATCCACACCGCCTGCAGCACCCAGGAGCCGGCCCATGCCTGAGACCACCACCGCCGGCCTGCTGGCCCGCCGCGCACGCCTGCTGGGCCCGGCCTACCGGCTGTTCTACGACGAGCCCTTCCACCCCGTGCGCGGCGAGGGCGTCTGGCTCTACGACGCCGCCGGCACCCCCTGGCTGGACGCGTACAACAACGTCGTTCCGCTGGGCCACTCGCGGCCCGAGGTGGTGGAAGCCATCTCGCGCCAGGCATCGGTGCTCAACACGCACACGCGCTACCTGCACGAGGGCATCCTCGACTACGCCGAACGGCTGCTGGCGACCATGCCGCCCGAACTCGGCCACGCCACCTTCACCTGCACGGGCAGCGAGGCCAACGACCTGGCCATGCGCATCGCCACCGCCCACACGGGCGGCACCGGCCTCATCGTGACGCGCTTCGCCTACCACGGCGTGACCTCGGCGCTGGCCTGCGCCTCGCCCTCGCTGGGACAGTACGTGCGCATCGGCGACCACGTGCGGCTGGTCGATGCGCCCGCAGGCGGCGACGCGGACACAGGCCGGCGCTTCGCCGATGGCGTGCGCGCAGCCATCGCCGACCTGCAGGCCCACGGCCTGAAGCCCGCCGCGCTGCTGGTGGACACGGTGTTCTCCTCCGACGGCGTGTTCACCGCTCCGGCGGGCTTCCTTCACGAGGCGGTGGAGGCCATCCATGAGGCCGGAGGAGTGTTCATCGCCGACGAGGTGCAGCCCGGCTTCGGCCGCACGGGCGAGGCGTTCTGGGGCTTCCAGCGGCACGGCGTGGTGCCCGACATCGTGACCATGGGCAAACCCATGGGCAACGGACACCCGGTCGCAGGCCTCGCCGTTCGGCCCCCAGTCATGGAGGCCTTCGGCCGGGCCAGCCGCTACTTCAACACCTTCGGCGGCAATCCCGTTTCCATGGCCGCGGCTTCGGCCGTGCTCGACGTGATCCAGCACAACGGCCTGCAGGCCAATGCCCTGCAGGTGGGCAACTATCTGCGCGAGAGGCTCGCCGCGCTGGGCGAGCGCCACGCCATCGTCGGCGAGGCGCGCGGCGCGGGCCTGTTCGTGGGCCTGGAACTGATGGCCGACCGCTCCACGCGCGCGCCGGCCACGGCCCTGGCCGCCAAGGTCGTCAACGGCCTGCGCCAGCGCCAGGTGCTGCTCAGCGCCACCGGGCCGGATGCCAACGTGCTCAAGATCCGGCCACCGCTGGTGTTCCAGCGCGAGCATGCGGACTTTCTGGTGGAGCGTCTGGACGAGGTGCTCCGCGCGCTGTAGACGCCTCCAGGCAGCCAGCGCGGGTTTATGATCCGCGCCGGGAGATGGCATTCCTCCCTTGAACCGCGACGGCATCGCCCGTTGCTGATGATGCCTACAGCCACCTGATGGATCGATTGATTTCACGGCAGGTCTGTAGGCGCGCGCGTCCGCTTCGCGCTCATCGTCCCCTCCCCCGTGCTCCGCTGGTCGATCAGGTTCGTTACGACACACCTCCACCGATCGCCATGACCAGATTCCACCGCATCGAACAGGCCGAGCTGCTGCCCTATATCGGCAAGTGGCTCGCCATCTCCGCCGCCGTCGCCGTGCTCGCCGGCTCCGCGTCCGCGTTCTTCCTCTTCGCCCTGGACTGGGCCACCCGCTGGCGCGAGGCGCACCGCCAGGCGATCTGGCTGCTGCCGCTGGCCGGATTCGCCGTGGGCTGGGTCTATCACCGCCTGGGCAAATCCGTCGATCGCGGCAACAACCTGCTGCTCGACGAGATCCACGACCCGAAGAAGGTCGTGCCGCTGCGCATGGCGCCGCTGGTGCTCGGGGGCACGGTGGTCTCGCATCTCTTCGGGGCTTCCGTGGGCCGCGAAGGCACGGCCGTGCAGATGGGCGGCGCGCTGGCGGACCAGCTCACGCTCCTGCTGCGGCTCAAGGCCGAGGACCGGCGCATCCTGCTGATGGCCGGCATCAGCGCGGGCTTCGCGTCGGTGTTCGGCACGCCGCTGGCCGGGGCCCTCTTCGGGCTGGAAGTGCTGGCGATCGGGCGCATGCGCTACGACGCGCTCTTCCCCTGCGTGGTGGCCGCCATCGTGGCCGACCAGGTCGGGCTGGCCTGGGGCGTGCATCACACGCACTACGCCGTGGCGCAGGTGGTGCCGGTGGCGTTCTGGAGCGTGGCCGCCGTGGTCGTGGCGGGCATCGTCTTCGGCCTCGCCGGGCTGACGTTCGCCAGCGCCACGCACCGGCTGGGCGGCCTCATGAAGCGGTGGATCGCCTACCCGCCCCTGCGCCCGCTGGTCGGCGGCGCCGTGGTGGCGACGGCGGTCTGGGCGCTCGATGGCTACCGCTACATCGGGCTGGGCATCCCCACCATCGTGCAGGCCTTCCAAGAGCCGCTGGCGCCGTGGGACTGGCTGGGCAAGCTCGCCTTCACCGTCGCCTCCCTGGGCTCGGGCTTCAAGGGCGGCGAGGTCACGCCGCTCTTCTACATCGGTGCGACCCTGGGCAATGCGCTCGCGCCGCTGCTGCACCTGCCCTTCCCGATGCTGGCCGCCCTCGGCTTCGTGGCCGTCTTCGCCGGCGCGGCCAACACGCCCGTGGCGACGACGGTCATGGCCGTGGAGCTGTTCGGACCGGACATCGGCCCGCTGGCCGCCATCGCCTGCGTCGCGAGCTATCTGTGCTCGGGGCATGCGGGCATCTATCACGCCCAGCGCGTGGGGCAGAGCAAGCACCAGGCGGCTGGCCTGCCGGCGGATCTGCGGCTGGAGGAGATCGCCGGCTACCGCAAGGCCGAGCGCAGCCGGCACGCCCCGGAATGACGCAGGCCGGCTGGCCTCGGCTAGGCCGGCACCGTCACCGCCTTGCGCACCGGGCTGGAGAGCACCAGCGAAGTGGTCACCGCGCCGTGCACGGCCAGCGCATCCACCACGCGCTCCAGATCGGCCGGCTGGGCGATGGCGCAGCGCACGATGAAGCAATCCTCGCCGGTCACGCGGTCGGCCTCCAGCACCTCGGGCATCTGCTGGAAGAGCTGCACGTAGGGCGCGATGCCCGCATGCGTGGTCTGGATGCGGATGATGGCCTGCAGGCCCACGCCGATGGCGCGCAGGTTGACCCGCGCGCCGTAGCCCTCGATCACGCCCGCGGCCTCGAGCTTGCGCACCCGCTCGCTCATCGCGGGCTGCGACAGGCCGATGCGCTTGCCCAGCGCGGCCAGGCTCTGCCGGGCATCGGCTTGCAGCGCCTGCAGGATCAGCCGGTCTTTCTTGTCCAGTTCCATCGCTTCGCTTTCTCGATTGGCCGATGAGTCATCGGTGCAGGCCGGCCATTTCCGATGCCTGCCCCTTCCGGCCGGCGGCGGGCCCGGGCTATCGTTGCCGGACTCAACCTCCCTGGATTCTCGTCGCCATGCAACTCATCGGAATGTTCGATTCTCCCTATGTGCGCCGCGTCGGCGTGTCGCTGCACCTGCTGGGCCTGCCGTTCGGGCACCAGCCGCTCTCGGTGTTCAGCACCTTCGAGGCCTTCGGCCGCATCAACCCGGTGGTCAAGGCGCCCACGCTGGTCTGCGACGGCGAGGAGGTGCTCATGGATTCCACCCTGATCCTGCAGTGGGCCGACACGCTGGGCGCGCGGCGCCTGGCGCCGGCCGAGCCCGCCGCGCTGCGCCACGACATGCGCCTGGCCGGGCTGGCGCTGGCCGGGTGCGAGAAGACCATGCAGATCGTCTATGAGCGCAATCTGCGGCCGGCGGAGAAGCAGCACCAGCCCTGGCTGGACCGCGTGCAGGGCCAGCTCGCGGCGGCCTTCGGCGCGCTGGAGGCCGAGATCACGCGCGTGCCGCTGGTGGCCGAGGCCGCAGCCATGACGCACGGCAGCGTGGCCACCGCCGTGGCCTGGAGCTTCACGCAGCTGCTGCTGCCAGGCCAGCTAGGCGCGGAGCAGCATCCGCAGATCGCGGCCTTCACCCAAGCGGCCGAGCGCCTGCCGGCCTTCCAGGCCTGCCCGCAGACCTGAGCGTGAAGAAGGAAAAAGGGCCGGCCCGGTTGCCCGGAGCCAGCCCTTCGTGCCCGGCCGCGCCAGCGAACTGGCGGCAGCCGAGCCCTCAGCCGATCGATTACTGCTTGACGGCTTCGACCTGCGCGACGATGCGCACGGTCTTGGGGAAGCCGTACTGCACGCCGTAGTCGGCGCCGAAGGCCGTGCGGTCGATGGTGGTCTCGAAGTCGCCGCCGCAGACTTCACGCTTGAGCATGGGGTTCTGGTAGCAGGCGAACTGGTTGGCCTTGAAGGTGGCGGGCTGGGTCTTGCCCTTGATGGTCAGCTCGCCCGAGACGGAGGCCAGCTTGTCGCCGTCGAAGACGAACTTGTCGCCCACGAACTTGGCCGTGGGGAACTTGGCGGCGTCGAAGATGTCGGCGCTTTGCAGGTGCTTGTCGAAAGCCGGCGTGCCGGTGTCGATGGAGGTCATGTCGATGGTCAGCTCGACCTTGCCGGTCTTGGCGGCCTTGTCCAGCTGGATCGTGCCTTCCTTCTTGTCGAAGCGGCCGCGGTTCACGCTGGCGCCGAAGTGGCTGATCTCGAACGTGGCGAAGGTGTGGGTCGGGTCCACGGCATACGTGGCGGTCTGGGCCTGAGCGGCACCGGCAGCCAGGGTGGCGGCCACAGCGGCCAGGGCGAAGAAGGATTGACGCATGTCGATAACTCCAGGTTGAAAAGAAAGAAAAACGGGATCGAAAAGGGAAGAAGGAAAAAAGGAAACGCAGCGCTTTACAGCTTGCCCACGCCGGTCAGCGCCAGCTTGAACTTCACCTGCACGTCGTCGGCCACCATGGAGGTGTCGGCCCACTCGTTCTCGCCGATCTTGAAGGCCAGGCGCTTGATCGCGAAGGCGCCCGTGGCGGTGGTGATGTTGCCGCTCTGCGTGAGCGTGACGGGCACGGTCACGTCCTGCGTCGCGCCCTTGATGCTCAGCTTGCCGGTCACGTCGAACTTGCCCGGGCCCGCGGCCTTGATGGCGGTGGACTGGAAGGTCGCCTGCGGGAACTTGGGCACGTTGAACCAAGTGGCCTTGGGCAGTTCGGCATCGCTTTCCTTCACGCCCAGCGTGGCGCTGCCCGTGTCCACGGTGAAGGCGATCTTGCTGGTGGCGGGCTTGGCGGGGTCGAAGGCGATCTGCGCGTCGAACTTCTTGAAGCGGCCTTCCACCGGCACGCCCATCTGCTTGCTCACGAAGAGGATTTCGCTCTGCGCGGGCACCAGGGCCTGCTGTGCCCAGGCGGGCGCTGCCGCCATCAGTGCGCTGGAGGCGAAGGCCAGGCCGGCGAGGGAAGTGGTGAGAAGACGCATGGAGAAACTCCGTCAGGAAAAAAGGGAAACGGGAAAGAAGGGAAAGGCGGGGGGAACGAGGCGCTCAGCCCCGGCCCGGCAACATGCGCGAGAGCAGGCCGTCGCGGTCGATGACATGGTGCTTGAGCGCAGCCGCCACATGTAGCACCACCAACGCCGCCAGCGCGTAGGCCGTGATCTCGTGCCAGGGCTTGATGGCCTCGGCCAGCTCGGGGCTCACGGGCACGAAGCTCGGCAGCGGCACGATGCCCAGGAACACGATGGGAAAGCCCGCCGCGGAGCTATAGGCCCAGCCCACCAGCGGCACGATGAAGAAGAGCGCGTAGAGCAGATGGTGGGTGGCATGGTGCGCCACCTGCTGCCAGCGCGGCATGGCGTGCTCGATCGCCGCCGGCAGCGCGGGCGGGCGGTGCGTGATGCGCCAGACGAGGCGCAGCACCGACAGCGTGAGGATGGTGACCCCGGCCCACTTGTGCCAGTTGTAGAGCTTCAGCCGCTGGGGCGAAAAGGGCAGCCCCGTCATGTAGAGGCCGACGCAGAACACGCCGACGATGGCGATGGCCAGCAGCCAGTGCAGGGCGATGGCGGTGGCCGTGTAGCGGGCCGGACGGGACGGAGTCATGGATCGTGGAGCAGTGTTATTCGGAGGGCCGCGCAATGCGGCCGGGCTATGCGTCTGCAGTCTAGGGTCAGACTGTCCGGAAAACTTCAATGGAATTGATGTTTTGATTCAATCTTTGTGAATCCATGCCCGATATCAATCCATCCGCCCATGCCCGAACGGCTGGCCGGCGGCTTTCCCGCGGGATTGCCACCCAGCGAAACCTGCGCAATGAATTGGGGGCATTGATTCAATTGCTTGCACCGGATCATCCCGGCGGCCCATGCGCCCGTGGCTACGATCGCCCGACCGCCTGCGGGGCTTTCCGCGGCGCGCGCCACACCATCCACTGAAAGGCGAGGTGAGTCCCTTGAAGAAAGTGCTGTTTTCCCTGCTGGCCTGCTCCATGGCCTCCATCGTGTCGGCCGAAGGCGGCGGGGGCGCCGCGCAGGCGCCGTCGGTCGATGTGCGCTTCGGCAAGCCCACGTTCACGCAGAAGCTCTTCTACGAAAAGATGTACGAGAAGAAGCCCTTCGAGGACGCGACCCTCTACTACTACGACAACGGGGTGTACAAGATCATCTCGCCCGGCGAGGAGCACTACGGCGTGTACGTGGTGCGCGGCAAGCTCACCGACGACGAGTACGCGGTGAACTTCATCTCCCTGCCCTCGTCGGACTGGGGCGGCAAGACCGCCATGCACGCGCTGAAGTTCGACCGCAAGACCGGCCGCTTCACGCAGCAGGCCACCTGGGAAGACGACCCGCACATCGCGCCGCAGGACGGGCGCTTCAGCCAGGAGGTGAACACCATCGCCGACCCGCGCCCGGTGAAGTGGGAAACGCACGCGCAGCCGGAGCAGCGCGGCAAATAGGCCGGCAAGGCAGACGGGCCCGCTCCAGAGACGGGCTATCTCACTGGCTCTTCAGTCGCCGATGCGCGCCAGCGGCGCCCCGGCCGCCTGGTAGCTGCCCACGGCCACCAGCCCGGCGATGCGGCCCGCGCGCGGCGCGGTGACCTGCATCTCCATCTTCATCGCCTCCATCACCGCGACCAGGTCGCCTTCGGCCACGGTGTCGCCCTCGGCTACCTTCCAGGCCTGCACGGTGCCGGCCACGGGCGCGGGCACGGCGCCTTCGTCCGGCGCGCCGGAAGAAGCTGCCGGAGCGCCCGCAGCCTGCGCGCCCGGCAGGGCCTGCAGGCCCTGCAGCAGCAGCGCGGGCAGGCCCAGCGCCACGCGGCAGCCGTCGATTTCGATGGCGGTGCGCACCAGCGCGGTATCCGGCAGCGGCTCGGCGCGCGCCTCCGCGGCCAGGGTTTCGGCGAAGTCTGTCTCGATCCAGCGGGTGTGCACGCGCAGGCTCTCGCCGTTGGTGAAATCCGCGTGCTGCATCACCGCGCGGTGGAAGGGCAGCACCGAGGCCACGCCGCCGATGCGGAACTCGCGCAGCGCGCGGCGCGCCCGGGCGATGGCCTGCTCGCGCGTGGCGCCGGAGACGATGAGCTTGGCCATGAGCGAATCGAAGGTGCCCGGCACGATGGAGCCGGCCTGCACGCCCGTATCCAGCCGCACGCCCGGGCCCGACGGCGGCTCGAACCGGGTCACGCCCCCCGGCGTGGGCAGGAAGCCGCGGCCCACGTCTTCCGCGTTGATGCGGAATTCGAAGGAGTGGCCCAGCGGCTCGGGCGTGCGCGTGATGCGCAGCGGCAGGCCTTCGGCGATGCGGAACTGCTCGACCACCAGGTCGATGCCCGTGGTCTGCTCGGTGACGGGGTGCTCCACCTGCAGGCGCGTGTTCACTTCCAGGAACGAGATCGCGCCCGTGCCCGAGAGCAGGAATTCCACCGTGCCCGCGCTGGTGTAGCCGGCGGCGGCGCAGATGTCGCGCGCGGCGGTGTGGATGCGCTCGCGCTGCTCCGGCGTGAGGAAGGGCGCGGGCGCCTCTTCCACCAGCTTCTGGTTGCGGCGCTGCAGCGAGCAGTCGCGCGTGCCCAGCACCACCACGTTGCCGTGGGTGTCGCCCAGCACCTGCGCCTCGATGTGGCGCGGGCGGTCGAGGAACTGCTCCACGAAGCATTCGCCGCGGCCGAAGGCGGCCGTGGCCTCGCGCACGGCGGAGGCGTAGAGATCGGCCACCTCGTCCATGCGCCAAGCGATCTTCATGCCGCGCCCGCCGCCGCCGAAGGCCGCCTTGATGATGATCGGCAGGCCGTGCTGCTCGGCGAAGGCCAGCACCTCGGACACGTCCTGCACCGGGCCGGCCGTGCCCTGCACCAGCGGCGCGCCCACCTGCAGCGCGAGCCGGCGCGCCTCGACCTTGTCGCCCAGGCGCTCGATGGCCTCGGGCGGCGGGCCGATCCAGGTCAGGCCCGCGCCGGTCACGGCCCGCGCGAAGCCCGCGTTCTCCGAGAGGAACCCGTAGCCCGGGTGCACGGCATCGGCGCCGCTCTTGCGGGCCGCCTCCAGCAGCTTGTCGATGTGCAGGTAGGTGTCGGCCGGGCGGTCGCCGCCCAGGCCCCAGGCTTCATCGGCCATGCGCACGTGCAGGGCGTCGATGTCGGCATCGGCATAGACGGCGACGGAGGCGAGGCCGTAGTCGGTGCAGGCGCGGGCGATGCGGACGGCGATCTCGCCACGGTTGGCGATCAGGATTTTTTTCATGGATCGGTTCTCCGCCATTAGCAGATGGAGGGGTGGGCGAGATCGCCGCCGCCTGCTGCGCAGGCCCGGCGATGTGCAGAAACGCCCGCTGCGCGGACGTTTTCGCCACGGTTGGCGATCAGGACTTTTTTCATGGATCGGTTTTCTGCCATTAGCAGATGGAGGGGTGGGCGATCAGGATTTCTTCCATGGCGTTCAGCAACGGGTCACGGGTTCGAAGGCCCGGATGGGCCGAAAGCGCACCCAGGCGTTCACGGGGATCTGGCCCGCCAGGTCCAGGTGGTGGGGCGCGACGGCGCCGATCACGGGGTAGCCGCCGGTGAGCGGGTGGTCGGCCAGGAACAGCACGGGCTGGCCGCTGGGCGGCACCTGGATCGCGCCGGTGGCGGTGCCTTCGCTGGGCAGCTCGTGGGTGATGGCGCGGGCCAGGGGCTCGGAGCCCGCCAGGCGCAGGCCGATGCGGTTGGACTGGGGCGTGACCTGCCAGCGCTGGGCGCTCAGAAGCGCCACTGCCTCGGGCGTGAACCAGTCGGTGCGGGGGCCGAGCACCACGTCCAGCACCACGTCGGCCTGCAGCGTGGGCAGGTCTTGGGGAGCGGCTTCGGGCGCGCCGACGATGGCGCCGTGCGGCACGGGCCGCACGGCCAGCAGGTCGCCAGCGGCCAGGGCGGGCGGGCCGACGCGGGCCAGGGTGTCGGTGGCGCAGCTGCCCAGCACGGGCTGCACGGCGAAGCCGCCGCGCACCGCCACATAGCTGCGCAGGCCGGCAGCGGGCTCGCCCACGGCCAGTACGTCGCCGTCGGCCAGGGCCAGCGGCTGCCAGCGGTGGACGGGCCAGCTGCGGCCCACGGCATCGGTCAGCGTGAGCGGGCCGGCGGCGCCGGTGATGGCGACCACGGTGTCGCCCCGGCTCTTCAGGCGCAGGCCGCCGCCCACGGCTTCCAGGCAGGCTTGCGTGACCGCATTGCCCACCAGGCGGTTGGCGGCGCGGCAGGCGCACTGGTCCATGGCGCCGGAGGCGGATACGCCCTGCCCCGCCTGGCCGTGCCGGCCCAGGTCCTGGAACAGGGTCTGCAGGCCGGCGCCCAGCACCTGCAGCGCCGGGCCCTGCGCGGGTGGTTCAGAGGGTTTTCCGGCTGCAGCGCTTGTCCTATCTGCGCATTCAGCTATGTTTTTAGTAGCAATATCGACGAAGCGCACGCGCCAGCCGGGCTGCAGCAGCGCGGGCGGGTCGCGGTCGATGTCCCACATCGCCACCGGAGTGGTGCCGATGATCTGCCAGCCGCCCGGGCTGGCCTGCGGATAGACGCCGCTGAAGGTGCCGGCCAGCGCCACCGCGCCCGCGGGAATGCGGGTGCGCGGGGTGCTGCGGCGCGGCACGTCCAGGCTGGGGTGGCCGCCCACCAGGTAGCCGAAGCCGGGCGCGAAGCCGGTGAAGGCCACGGTGTATTCGCTGCCGGTGTGGCGGCGGATCAGCTCTTCGGGCGTGATGCCCAGCAGCTGCGCCACCTCGGCCAGGTCTTCGCCGTCGTAGCGGACGGGGATCTCCACCAGCGTGTCGCTGCGCCGCGCCGCGCCGCTCACGTCGCGCCGGGCGATGGCCTCGACCAGCGCGGCGAAGCTCTGCGCCGTGGGCCGGTAGCGGACCAGCACGGTGCGCGCGGCCGGCACCAGCTCCTCGATGCCGGCGATGGGATCGCGCTGCAGCGAGGCATGCAGGGCCAGGCTCTGCGGCAGGTCGTCGAGCTCGACCAGCAGGGCGTCCAGGTTGACGGGAAGAAAGCGCAAGCGAAAAGCTCCGTCAGACGTGGTACGTGCTGTCGGGCACGTCGGTGATGAACATGTGGCCCGGCGCGTGGGTGACGGCGAAGGGCACGCCCGAGGCCATCACCGCCGCCTGGGGCGTGACGCCGCAGGCCCAGAACACGGGCACCTCGCCGGGGCGGATCTCCACCGGGTCGCCGAAGTCGGGCCGGGACAGGTCGGCGATGCCCAGCGCCGCCGAATCGCCGATGTGCACGGGCGCGCCGTGCACCGAAGGGAAGCGGCCCGAGATGGAGACCGCATCGGCCACGCGGTCGGCCGGAATCGGCCGCATCGACACCACCAGCTCGCCGTGCAGGCGGCCTGCGGGCCGGCATTGGCGCTGCGTGCGGTACATGGGCACGTTGCAGCCCTGGGCGATATGGCGCACTTCGATGCCCGCTTCCTGCAGCGGCGTTTCGAAGGTGAAGCTGCAGCCGATCAGGAAGGTGACGAGGTCGGGGTGCCCGGCCCAGAGCGCGCTGGCGTCGGCCACTTCTTCGGCCAGCCGGCCGCCCCGCCAGACGCGGTAGAGGGGGATGTCGGTGCGCAGGTCGGCGCCTTCGGCCAGCACGGTGGCGTGGCGGCCGGCCTCGATCACGTCGAGCACCGGGCAGGGCTTGGGGTTGCGCTGCGCGTAGAGCAGGAAGTCCCAGGCCCATTCGCGCGGCAGGGCGATCATGTTGGCCTGGGTCAGGCCCGGGGCGCGGCCGGCGGTGGGCTCGACCAGGCCGGCGCGGTAGCGGGCGCGGGCTTCGCGGGCGGCCTGGATGGCGGCGGCGCGGGCGGCTTCGAGGGGCGAATTCATGGGTGGCTCCGTCCGCTCATGCCCGTCATGCGAAGGCCCGCAGGGCAACGCCCTCGCGCTCCAGCGCCTCGCGCACGGCGCGGGCCATGGCCACGGCGCCCGGGCTGTCGCCGTGCACGCAGATGGAGTCGGCCCGCACGCGGGTCGTGCTGCCGTCGATGGCCTGCACCGTGCCTTCGCGCACCAGTTGCAGCATGCGGCGGGCCACCTCTTCGGCATCGTGCAGCACGGCGCCGGGCTCGCGCCGCGACACCAGCGTGCCCTGGGCCGTGTAGGCACGGTCGGCGAAGGCCTCGGCCACCACGCGCAGGCCGGCGTCGGCCGCCCATTGCGCCAGCGGCGAGCCGGCCAGCACCACCAGCGCGAGAGACGGGTCGATGGCGCGGATGGCCGTGATCACGTCGCGCGCCTGCCGCTCATCGTGCGCGATGGTGTTGTAGAGCGCGCCGTGCGGCTTGACGTAGGCGACGCGCGTGCCGGCGGCCTTGGCCAGCCCTTGCAATGCGCCGATCTGGTAGATGACGTCGGCCACCAGGTCGGCGCTCGCCACGTCCATGTTGCGGCGGCCGAAGCCTGCGAGATCGGGATAGGCGACGTGGGCGCCCACGGAAACGCCGCGCTCCCGGGCGGCGCGCAGCGTGGCCAGGATGCCCGCCGCATCGCCGGCATGGAAGCCGCAGGCCACGTTGGCGCTGGTCACGATGCCGAGCATGGCGGCGTCGTCGCCCATGTGCCAGGCGCCCAGGCTCTCGCCCAGGTCGCTGTTGAGGTCGATGTGCATGTGTGAAAGACCTGTTGGAAGAAGTGGAAGGGGCGAGCTTCAGCGGCCGGTGCTGGCCGACAGTTCGCGCCCCTGGGTTTCGGGCAGCAGCAGGCAGGCGATGACGACGATCAGGTAGGCGCCCGCCGCCATGTAGCCGATCGAGACGCCCAGCGGCATGGTGGCGCTCATGTAGCCGATCATGGCAGGAAAGATCGAGCCCACGGCACGGCCGAAGTTGTAGCAAAAGCCCTGGCCCGAGCCGCGGATGTGGCTGGGAAACAGCTCCGACAGATAGGCGCCCATGCCCGAGAAGATGCCCGAGAGGCAGAAGCCCAGCGGAAAGCCCAGCACCATCATGGCCGCGTCGTTGATGGGCAGCTGCGTGTAGCAGGTGACCAGCACGCCCGCGCACACCGCGAACAGGATGAAGCAGCGGCGGCGGCCCAGGCGGTCGGACAGCCAGGCGCTCGTGAGGTAGCCGGCGAACGAGCCGAAGATCAGCACCATCAGATAGCCGCTGGTGCCCAGCACCGACAGGTGGCGCTCCATCTTCAGATAGGTGGGCAGCCAGGTGGTGACGGCGTAGTAGGCGCCCTGCATGCCGGTGGCCAGCAGGCTGGCGAACACCGTGGTGCGCAGCACGCCGGGGCTGAAGATCAGCCAGAAGCTGGCGCTCTGCCCCGTGCGGGCCAGCTCGGCCTTGGTTTCACGGAACACGGCCGGCTCGCTGATGTTGCGGCGGATGTAGAGGATGAAGAGCGCCGGCAGCGCGCCCAGCCAGAACAGCACGCGCCAGGCGTATTGCTGGTCCAGCACGGCATACACGGCCCAGAAGGCGACGGCCGACAGGCCCCAGCCCACCGCCCAGCTGCTCTGCACCAGGCCCACGGCCTTGCCGCGGTGGCGGGCGCGGATCATCTCGGCGATCAGCACCGAGCCCACCGACCATTCGCCGCCGAAGCCCAGGCCCTGCAGCATGCGGGTGATGAAGAGCTGCTCGGCCGATTGCGTGAAGCCGCTCAGGAAGGTGAAGAAGCTGAACCACAGCACCGTCAGCTGCAGGATGCGCACGCGCCCGTAGCGGTCGGCCAGGATGCCCGCCAGCCAGCCGCCGATGGCCGAGCTGATGAGCGCGCCCGTGGCGATGTAGCCCGCCTCGGCCTTGGTCATGCCCCAGACCAGGATGAAGGTCGGGATCATGAAGGTGTAGATCATGTAGTCGAACGCATCGACGCCATAGCCGACGAAGGCGGCGAAGAGCGTCTTGCGCTCTTCCTTGCTGGTTTCCTTGAGCCACATGGTGCGTGTTCCGTTTCTGCGAGGTGCGAGGTGCGAAGGGTTCGGTGGAAGGGGTGGAGGCCCAGAGCGCAGAGCAATTCCCGCGCCAACGTCTCATCAAAGAGCCATGCATTGATGAATCATTTATCTGGATTGTTGAACAATTGATTTTTGATCGTTGATGGGGATTACCCGCATTTCGCTGGTGCGCCCATGGCACCGCGGCGGTGCGGCGCGCGGCGCGCAGGCCGGTCCCGATACACTGGCTGCCTGGTGCTGCCGCGCTTGCTTGCTTTCCGTCGGCGGCACGCCTTACCCCTCCTGTCCGCCTGCCAGCTGCCGATGAGCGAATCCCCCACCCAGAACCTGACGGAGCGCGTCAGCGACCAGATCCGCCGCCGCATCGTGGCCGGGGAGCTGGTCCCGGGCCAGCGCCTGTCCGAGGCCGCGCTGGCCGAGAGCCTGGAGATCTCGCGCAACACGCTGCGCGAAGCCTTCCGCCTGCTGAGCAAGGAAGGGCTGCTCAAGCATGAGCCCAACCGGGGCGTGTCGGTCGCCGTGCCCAGCATCGCGTCCATCATCGACATCTACCGCGTGCGCCGGCTCATCGAATGCCAGGCGCTGGCCCAGGCCTACCCGCGCCACCCGGCCAAGAAGCATCTGCGCGATGCGGTCGATGCCGCCCAGCGCTGCCGCGACGCGGGCGACTGGCAGGGCGCGGGCACGGCCAACATGGAGTTCCACATGGCCGTGGTGGAACTGGCCGACAGCGAACGCCTGAACGTGATGTTCTCCCACCTGCTGGCCGAGCTGCGCCTGGCCTTCGGGCTGCTCAAGGACGCGGAATTCCTGCACGCGCCCTACGTGGAGATGAACGTGAAGATCGTCGAGCTGTTCGAGGCCGGCAAGCTGCAGGAAGCATCGGCCGCGCTGCACGATTACCTCGTGCATTCCGAGCGCATCGTGCTAGCCGTCTATGCGCGGCGCATTTCCGAACGCTGAGAACGCCGAGCCGGCGATACACTGCGTTACGCTCGCACCGCCCCTGCCGCGCCGCAACCCGGGCGGCAGGACGCAGCAGAACACCGAACTCACATCAGGCACGCCATGCAGTCCAACGAAAACGCCGTCGTCTACGGCACCGAAGACCTTCTCGTCAGCCTCTGCAACTCCGTCACGCGCGTGTTGACCGTGGCCACGCAGAAGCCCCTGCACTACTCCGGCATGGTGCAGCGCATCACCAAGACCTGCCTGAAGCCCGACATCGGCTGCTTCGTGCTGTTCAACGGCGGCTTCTCGGGCCTAGTCATCATCAACTTCTCGAAAGAGGCGGCGATGGAGATCTACCAGAGCTACCTGCTGAGCATGGGCATGTCGCAGGACGACCTGGCCAGCTCCTACACCTCCGACGAAGTCGCCAACGTGATGGGCGAGCTGATGAACCAGGTGGTGGGCGACTTCACCGGCAAGGTGCGCCGCGAGCTGCAGACCCACATCACGCAGAACCAGCCCAAGATGCTGGTGCTGAACCAGCAGGTGGTGCTGGCCGTGGACGCCAACATGGACAAGCCCGAAGCGCGCCGCGTGACCTTCTACACCGCGTCCAACAACATCTTCTACCTGGAGCTGGCCATCGACCGCACCGAGTTCGTGAAGGTGATGGACTTCGAGCCGCAGGACACGCCCGACCCCGACGCGCTGATGGCATCGCAGGGCGACGGCCACAGCCCCTCGCGGCCTGCCGACACCCCGGCGCCCGCTCCCGCCGCCGCGACCGATACCGACGAGCTGCTGCGTTCGCTGGGCATGTGACCGGCCGGGCCGCCGGCACATTTGCTATTTTTTCAATAGCAAACAGCGCTTTACCCATGAGCGCTGCAGCCTGAAAAGGCATTGAAGCCTCGCTGCGCGCCGCCGCCCTGCCGGCGTGCGCCAGCCCCCTCCCCCATGGCTCCGCAGCCGCACCGGGGGAAAACCCCAGCCTGCGACCGCCCCTGAAGGCGTTGTTTTTTTCAAATCGTTAGCTAGACTAACTGATACCTTAAAAAATCAATTCCCGGAGCGACCGCAGCCATGACCACCACCCTCTTTTCCCGCCGCCTGGAAGACACCTGGCTGCTCTCCGGGGCCCGCACGCCGTGGGTGGACTACTGCGGCCCGCTGGGCCTGGTGTCACCCACCGACCTGGGCATCCACGCGGCGCGCGCCGCGCTGGAGCGCAGCGGCATCGCCGCGGCCAGCGTGGGCTCCACCGTCGCGGCCTCCATGGCGCAGGCCGATTTCGACGCCTACATGCTGCCGCGCCACATCGGCCTCTATGCGGGCGTGCCGCTGCAGGCGCCGGCCATCGGCGTGCAGCGCATCTGCGGCAGCGGCTTCGAGCTGCTGCGCCAGGCCGCCGACCAGATCGCGCTGGGCTATGCCGACACGGTGCTGGCCGTGGCCGCCGAATCGATGAGCCGCAACCCCATCTGCGCCTACACCCACCGCAGCGGCTTCCGCCTGGGCGCGCCGGTGGAATTCAAGGACTTCCTCTGGGAAGCGCTGGACGACCCCACCGCCCGCGTGTCGATGATCCAGACCGCCGAGAACCTGGCCGTGCAGTACGGCATCACCCGCGCCGAGGTGGACGCCTATGCCGCCCGTTCGTTCGAGCGTGCGGTGGCCGCGCAGGCCGCCGGCCACTTCGATGCGGAGATCGCCCCGGTGCAGGACACGCACTTCGAGCTGGAGGGCTACCAGGCCCGCGGCATCCGCCTGCCGCGCAAGGCCGGCGTGCAGGCGCGCGACACGCACGTGCGCCCCTCGCCGCTGGACGTGCTGTCCACGCTGCGCCCGGTCTATGAAGGCGGCGTGCAGACCGCCGGCAACTCCGCCGCGCTGGTCGATGGCGGCGCCGCCGCCGTGGTCACCACCGGCGCCCGCGTGCGCGCCGAAGGCCTCAAGCCCCTGGCGCGGCTGGCCGGCGCCGCCGCGGCCGGCGTGCCGCCCGAGATCATGGGCATCGGCCCGGCGCCCGCCATCCGCGCGCTCCTGGAGCGCTGCGGCCTGCAGCTGGCCGACATCGACCTGATCGAGATCAACGAGGCGCAAGGCGCCCAGGTGCTGGCCTGCGCGCGCGAGCTGCAGCTGGACATGGACCGCCTGAACGTGAACGGCGGCTCCATCGCCATGGGCCACCCGCTCGCCGCCACCGGCCTGCGCCTGACGATCACCGCCGCGCACGAGCTGCGCCGGCGCGGCGGCCGCTGGGCCATCGTCTCGGCCTGCGTGGGCGGCGGCCAGGGCATGGCCCTGCTGATCGAGAACACGGGCTTGTGAATCCCCCCTGGCGCCTTCCCCCCGAGGGGGACGACGCCGGTGGCCTGGCGAAGCCAGTTCCACGGCGTCCGCTGGCCTGGCCTGCTCCGCGGCCATCGGACGCAACAGAACGCGGCACTGCGAAAGCCCCAGCCGACAGCGACTGCCCCTTGGACCCCTGAAGAGAAAGACCGAAGCATGAAAGTCATCAAAACAGACGAGGTAGGCCCACTGATAGGCGACGGCGCCACCGTGTTCCTGGGCGGCATCGCCATGACCGGCCTGGCCGAAGAGGTGCTGCAGGGGCTGGAACGCCACTTCCTGGCCACCGGCCACCCGCGCCAGCTCACCACCTGGGCCTGCGGCGCCATCGGCAACGCAGGCGACGGCGGCATGGCGCATCTGGCCCATCCCGGCATGGTCAAGCGCGTGGTGGCAGGCCACTTCGGCCAGACCGGCCCGCGCATGATGGCGCTGGTGCATGCCGGCGAGGTGGAGGCCTACAACTTCCCGCAGGGCTCGCTCTCGCACCTGACGCGCCACATCGCGGCGCGCACGCCGGGCCTGCTCACGCAGGTGGGCCTGGGCACCTTCGTCGATCCGCGCATCGAAGGCGGCAAGCTCAACAAGGCCTGCAGCGAAGACCTGGTCAAGCTGGTCGAATTCGACGGCAAGGAATGCCTCTTCTACCCCTGCCCGCGCATCGACGTGGCGCTGATCCGCGCCACCTATGCCGACGAGAACGGCAACCTGAGCCTGGACAAGGAAGGCCTGCTGCTCGAACAGCTCTCCATCGCCCAGGCCGCGCGCGCCTCGGGCGGCATCGTCATCGCCCAGGTCGAGGCGGTGGTCCAGGCCGCCAGCCTGCATCCCAAGTCGGTGAAGGTGCCGGGCTTCCTGGTGGACTACGTGGTGGTGGCCGAGCCGCGCAACCACCTGCAGACCATCACCACCGGGTTCAACCCCGCGCTCTCGGGCGACGTGCGCATGCCCATGCATTCCGTGCCCTCGCTGCCGCTGGACGAGCGCAAGGTCATCGCCCGCCGCGCCGCCATGGAGCTGCAGCCCGGCGCGCTCACCAACCTGGGCGTGGGCATTCCGGCCGGCATCCCGGCCGTGGCCGCCGAAGAAGGCGCGGCCCACCTGCTCAGCCTTTCGGTGGAATGCGGCGCCAACGGCGGCGTGCCGGCCTATGGCGGCGATTTCGGCCTGGCCTACAACGCCGAATCCATCATCGAGCAGTCGTCCCAGTTCGACTTCTACGACGGCGGCGGCCTGGCCTGCAGCTTCCTGGGCCTGGCGCAGACCGATGCGGCCGGCAACGTGAACGTGAGCAAGTTCAACGGCCGGCCCGTGGGCTGCGGCGGCTTCATCAACATCACCCGCTCCACGCCGCGCCTGGTGTTCTGCGGCACCTTCACGGCCGGCGGCCTGCAGCTGGAGGTGGGCGACGGGCGGCTGACCATCGTGCAGGAAGGCCGCTCGCGCAAGTTCGTCGAGCAGGTCGAGCAGCTCACCTTCAACGGCCGCGATGCCGCGCTGCGCCAGCAGGAAGTGAGCTTCATCACCGAACGCGCCGTGCTGCGCCTGCGCCCCGAGGGCCTGGAGCTGACCGAGATCGCCCCGGGCATCGACCTGGAACGCGACGTGCTCGCACACATGGGCTTCCGCCCGCTGATCCGCGACCTGCGCACCATGGAGGCGGGCCTCTTCAGCGAACGCTGGGGCGGCCTGGCCGCCGCGCTGGGCGCCCGCTGATTGCCCCTTGCCAGTACAGCCGCCACCGCACAATTCCCCCAAGACCTCTGACCGGACACCCCCATGAGCACCACCACGCCTGAATTCACCCCCGCCGACGGCCTGCTGGCCCAGCTGAACGAGCTGCAGATCAGCTTCAGCGGCGCGGTCGCCCACATCCGCCTGAGCCGCCCGGCCAAGCGCAACGCCATCAACGAGGCGCTGATGCAGCAGCTGCACACCGCGCTGATCCACCTGCCCGCCTCCGTGCAGGCGCTGGTCATCAGCGGCGAAGGCCAGCACTTCTGCGCCGGGCTCGACCTGTCGGACCTCTCCGAGCGCACCGTGGCCGAAGGCATCGCCCACTCGCGCGGCTGGCATGCCGTGATGGATGCCCTGCAGTACTACCGCGTGCCCGTGGTGGCTGCGCTGCACGGCGCCGTGGTCGGCGGCGGGCTGGAACTGGCCGCCGCCACGCACGTGCGCGTGGCCGACGCCACCACCTATTTCGGCCTGCCCGAAGGCCAGCGCGGCATCTTCGTGGGCGGCGGCGGCTCGGCCCGCATCCCGCGCCTGGTGGGCGTGGCCTGCATGAGCGACATGATGCTCACCGGCCGCGTGCTGGACGCCGAAGAAGGCCGCGAGCGCGGCTTGGCGCAATACGTGGTGCCCGAGGGCGAGGCGCTGGACAAGGCCATCGCGCTGGCCCGCCGCATCGCCACCAATGCGCCGCTTTCCAACTACGCCATCGTGCAGGCGCTGCCGCGCATCGCCGACATGGCCCAGTCCGACGGCCTCTTCGTCGAATCGCTCATGGCCGCCATCGCCCAGGGCGACGACGCCGCCAAACAGCGGCTGGCGGACTTCCTGCAGGGCCGCGCCGCCAAGGTGGTCAAGGCCGCCTGACCGCCCACACCACCCCGAACAAGGAGACGACACACCATGCCAACGAATTTCGAGAATCAGGCCGCCCTGGTCACCGGCTCGGGCTCCGGCCTGGGCGAGGCCGTGGCCCACGCGCTGGCCCAGGCCGGCGCCCGCGTGGCGCTGCTGGACATCAACCTGGCCGGCGCCGAGCGCGTGGCCGCCGACATCCGCGCCCAGGGCGGCCAGGCGCTGGCGCTGCAGTGCGACATCAGCGACGAGGCCTCGGCCACCGCCGCGATCGAGGCCGCGGCCCAGGCCCATGGCGATGCGCGCATCCTCATGAACATCGCCGGCATCGGCGGCGCCAAGCGCGTGATCCAGCGCGACGGCGCGCCCGCGCCGCTGGCCGATTTCGAGCGCACCGTGCGCATCAACCTGGTGGGCACCTACAACATGGTGCGCCTGATGGCGGCGCGCGCCGCCAAGCTGGAGCCGCTGGAAGACGGCGCGCGCGGCGTGATCGTGAACACCGCCTCGGTCGCGGCCTTCGACGGCCAGGTGGGGCAGGAAGCCTACGCCGCCTCCAAGGCCGGCGTGGCCGGCATGACGCTGCCGCTGGCGCGCGACCTGGCTCAGTGGGGCATCCGCGTCTGCACCATCGCGCCGGGCATCTTCGCCACGCCGCTGCTCAAGGAACTGCCCGAGCCCGTGCAGCAGTCGCTGGCCGAATCGATCCCCTTCCCCAAGCGCCTGGGCCACCCGGAGGAATTCGCCGCGCTGGCCCTGCACATCGCCAGCAACGGCCACCTGAACGGCGAGGTGATCCGCCTGGACGGCGCGCTGCGCATGGCGCCGCGCTGAAGAAAGCGGGCGACGAGCCGCCGCGCGCTCGTCCAACGACAAAGGGGGCACCGCGGTGCCCCCTTTGTCGTTGATTGGCCTTGCTTTCCGCTTCGCTCAGCGCGCCACGCGGTCCAGCAGGTTCATCAGCGTCTCGCGCTCCTCGGCCGACAGGCCGGCCGACATGCGGACTTCGTATTCCTCCAGCCGCTCGCTGAGCGTGCCCAGGCGCTGCTGGCCTTCTTCTGTGATCTCCAGCGAATAGCGGCGGCGGTCGCCCTCCACTTCCACGCGCCGGATCCAGCCCGCGCCTTCGAGCGCATCGACCAGCTTGAGCACGCTGGGGCCGGCCACGCCCAGTTCCTTGGCGAGCGCGGCCTGGTTGGTGCCCGGGTTCAGGGCGATGAGCGAGAGCGCCGTCACGCGTGCGGGCGACATGTCCAGCGGCGAAAGCATCTCGAAGAACAGATCGAAAGCGCGCACCTGAGCGAGGCGCAGCTTGTAGCCCAGCGCATCGCTCTGGAAGTCATAGGAGGCCACCGCCGCCTTGCGGCTGCGTGACTTGGCGGGGGTGCGCTTGGCCGTGGCGGGCGACTCCGGCTCCGTGTTTCGATACATGCAGACTCCTTATCCGAGATAACGATCATAGATGCGGGAAGCCTGCAGCCCTGCGGGAAGGCCGCCGCGAGTGAGAAAAGCCGCAATCCGGCAGGCGCTGCGGCCAGTGGGGGACGGCCAAGCCCGCGCGCTGACAAAGCCCCGGGGCAAGGGCCGGGGAACGGCGCCAGGGCCCGCCGCCGCGTCAGTCGCGGAACATCTCGAAGCCGGCGCGGCGCTGCTGGATGCGCCAGCCCTCGGCCGTGTACACGAAGCGGTCGGCGAAGAAGCCCAGCCGCTGCCGGGGCTCGGCCGGGCGGCCATGCGGCCCGGGCTCGGTGCCGGCATCGGCCGTCCACACCAGCACGCGGCTGGTGGCGCTGGCCTCGTCGCCATCGCCGATGGCGCCGTCGAACAGCGTGCCCAGCACCATGTGGGCGGTGATGCGCCCTGCGGGCCGCTGGCGGTAGGACTGCTCGATGGCGGCGCGGCCGGAGATGGGTGGTGCGCCCGGGCGCACCAGCTGCGCGTCTTCGGCGAAGAGCGCAGCCAGCGCAGCGGCATCGCCGGCGTCGGACAGCGCGGCCGAGCGCAGCACCAGGTCGCGGCAGGCCTGTTCGGCCTGCAGCCGCTGCCAGGCGGCGGCGCAATCCGGCCCGGAAGCCGGAGCTTCAGCCGTCATGGCGGAAGTCCTCGAACCAGTGGAGCAGCGCGGTCGCCACGGCCTGCGGCTGCTCCATGGGGCTCATGTGGCCGCAATGGTCCACCAGGCGGAGCATGGCATCGGGCACCATCTCCTGCATGGCCTCGTGCCGCTCGGGCGGGCTCCACTGGTCCTGTTTGCCGCACACCAGCAGCAGGGGACAGTGCAGGCCGCGCAGCACCGGCTCGGCGTCGGGGCGCTCCAGCAGCGCATGGATCTGTGCGGCAAAGCGCCGCGTGTCGCTGCGGGCCACCATGGCCACGATGCGCTCGAACAGCGGCGTGCCGCAGACGTCGGGGTGGACCATGGGCGGCACCCAGCGCCGGGCCATGGCTTCCATGCCATCGCGCTCGGCCAGCGCCAGCAGCTCCAGGCGCCCCTGGCGCTCCTGCTCTCCTGCGGCGCCCGGCGCAAGGGCCGCGGTGCCGGTGTCCAGCAGCGCCAGCCCGGCAATGCGCCCGGGCGCCTGCCGTACCATTTCCAGCGCCACGCGGCCGCCCATGGAATGGCCGGCCAGCGCGAAGCGCGGGGCAGCCACCTGGGCCAGCATGTAGCGGGCCATGCTCTCTATGCGGTCGATGGTGCCGTAGCTGCCGGTCTCCACCGGCACGCCCTGCGCCACCAGCGCGGCCTGCTGGGGCGCCCAGACCGCCTCGTCGCACAGCAGGCCAGGCAGCAGCACCAGGGGCAGGTTTGTCGCGCGCTCATCCATGTCGGTTCTCCTTGTCCTCGTTGCGGGCCCCGCCGTCGTCCGGCCGCCGCTGCCGCAGTGCCGTCAGCAGCAGCCCGGGCCCGCAGGGGGCTTCAGGCGCTGGTAGCGGCCCAGCACCGGGTCGCGGTCCAGGCCCAGCAGCTGGATGGCATTGCGCTTGAGGATCAGCGGACGTACCTCGGGGCGGATATCGAGCGCCTCGAAGTCCTTGAGCCAGCGGTCCGGCGTGATGACGGGGTAGTCGGAGCCGAACAATACCTTGTGCTTGAGCAGCGTGTTGGCATATTGCACCAGCTGTGGCGGAAAGTAGCGCGGCGACCAGCCAGAGAGGTCGATGTAGACGTTGGGCTTGTGCGTGGCCACGGCCAGCGCGTTGTCCTGCCAGGGGAAGGACGGGTGTGCGATGACGATGGGCATGACCGGGAAGTCCACCGCCACGTCGTCCAGGTACATGGGGTCGGAATACTTCAGGCGGATGCCGCCGCCGCCCGGCAGGCCAGCGCCCACACCCGTCTGCCCGCTGTGGAAGATGGCCGGCAGGCCGGCTTCGGCGATGGCTTCGTACACGGTGTAGGCCGCCCGGTCGTTGGGGTAGAAGCCCTGGGCCGAGGGGTGGAACTTGAAGCCGCGCACGCCGTGCTCGGCCACCAGGCGCCGCACTTCGCGCGCGCCCATCCTGCCGCGCATCGGGTCGATGCTGGCGAAGGGGATCAGCACGTCGGGGTGGCGCGCCGCGTCTTCGGCCACCTCTTCGTTGCTGATGCGGAACTGGCCGGTCTCGCGCTCGGTATCGACCGGGAAGATCACCGCGAGCATGCGGCGCTCGCGGTAGTAGGCCGCCGTCTCGTCGATGGTCGGGCGCGGCAGCGACTGCTTGAAATACGCGTCCATCGCCGCGTCGATGGCGATGGCGACTTCGTCGGGCGGGTTGCGTGTGGAGCGCGTTGCATGCGTGTGCATGTCGATCGCGACCACCCCGTCGAGGAAGTCGCTGCTCATCGCACGACCACCAGGGCGTCGAGCGCGAGCACGCCGCGCCCTTCGCCATAGGCCACCAGCGGGTTGATGTCGATCTCGGTGATGTCGGGGCGGGCGACCATGAGCGCGCCCACGGTGGCCACGGCCTGCGCCACGGCCTGCAGATCGACCGCCGGGGCGCCGCGGAAGCCCTGCAGCAGCTTGGCGCCCTTGAGCGCGCGCAGCCGCGAGACGATGGCCGGCAACGGCAGGTCGGCGGAGACGAGCTGCACGTCGCCCAGCGCCTCCACCCAGATGCCGCCCAGGCCCACCATCACGACCGGGCCCCACTGCGGATCGCGCACGGCGCCGATCACCAGCTCCACGCCGCGTTCGCCCATGGCCTCGACCAGCACGCCGTCCAGCACCAGGCTGGCGTCGTGGCGGCGGATGTTGTCATGCAGCTGCTGCCAGCCGGCACGCAGCGCGGCTTCGTCACGGATGTTCAGCAGCACGCCGCCGGCCTCGGTCTTGTGGGCCAGGCGCCCCGCCTGGGCCTTGAGCACCACCGGGTAGCCGATGCGCGCCGCCACGGCCGCGGCCTCGTCGGGCGTGGTGGCCAGCGCGCCGGCCGGCGTGGCCAGGCCCGCGGCGCGCAGCAGTTCCTTGCCCTGCCATTCGGGCAGCGTGCCCGAAGGCAGTGCGGGCAGGCCGGCGAGCGCAGGCGCGGCGGGCGCCGCCGCCTTGGCCTGCCATTCGGCCTGCAGCCGGCCATGGCGGGCGAAGCGCGCCAGCGCGCGCAGGGCGCGTTCGGGCGAGCGCATCAGCACGGTGCCGGAGCGCACGGCCATCTCCTGCACGGCGGCGGGCAGCGGCACGCCCTCGTTCTGCATCACGAAGATGGCGGGCTTGCTGCGCCCCTTCATGCCCTGCAGGAAGGAGTCGAGCCACACGGGCGCCAGCTGCGGCGAGGGCATGGGCAGCGACACCAGCAGGCTGCCGATGGCCGGGTCCTCCTGCTGCGCGATCACGCCCAGGCCGATCAGGTCGGGCCGGGGATCGACCAGCGTGCCCAGGTCCAGCGGGTTGCGCGGCGGCGTATAGACGGGCAGATGCTCGCGCAGCGATTCGGCCTGCGCCGCGGACATGGGCGGCATGCCCAGCTCCAGCGGCTCCAGGTAGTCGAGCGCGATGCCGCAGAGCGCGCCGGAGGCGGTGATGAGGCCCAGCCCGCCCACGGGCGGCACGGGAAAGCGCAGCATCAGCTCGCCCAGGTCGATGGCTTCTTCGAGGCTGTCCACCACCAGCACGCCGGCGCGTTCCACCGCCAGGCGCATGGCCGCATGGTTGCCGGCCAGGGCCCCGGTGTGCGAGCTGGTGGCCTGCTGCGCGAGTTCGCTGCGGCCGGGGTGCAGCAGCACCACGCGCTTGCCCGCCGCGCGCATGTCGGCCAGGGCCTGCAGCACTTCGGGCACGGAGCGGATCTGCTCGGCATAGATCACCGCCGTGGCGGTGGCCGGGTCGCGCGCCAGGAAGCGCAGCACCTCGGCCACGCCGATCTGCGCCTCGTTGCCGGTGGCGAGCACATAGGACACCGGCACGCCGCGCGACTGCAGCGCGGCCGACACGTGCACGCCGATGCCACCGCTTTGCGCGATCACCGCCACGGCCGGGCCGTCTTCGGGGCGCAGGCGGGGCGGCAGCGTGAGCTTGACCATGGAGACGTGGAAGCCATCGACGTTGTTGAAGAAGCCGATGGTGTTGGGGCCCAGCAGGCGCATGCCGCCGGCACGGGCGGTGTCGGCGATCTCCTGCTGCTTGGCGCGGCCCTCGTCGCCCATCTCGGCGAAGCCGGATGCGAAGCACACGGCCGCGCGCACGCCGCGCGCCACGCAGGCCTTGACGGTGTCGAGCACCACATCGGACGGCAGCAGCAGGATGGCCAGGTCCACGCCCTCGGGCAGCTCGGCCACCGAGGTCTTGACGGTGCGGCCTTCCACCTCGCCGCCGCTGCGGCCCACCAGGTGCAGGTCGCCATCGAAGCCGGCCGTCAGCAGGTTCTGCAGCACCACCAGGCCGGCCGAGCCGGGCTTGGTGGACAGGCCCACGATGGCCACCGAACGCGGCGCCACCAGGGGTTGGAGATCGTTCGTCAACGTCACTTGCGCGTCCATCATTGGACTCCTTCGTTTGCTTGGGGGGTGACCTTGCCGGCGCGCTTTTGCAGGAAGGCCTGCATGCGGGCCTTGGCTTCGGCGTCGGACTGGGTGATGGTGGCCATCAGGCCTTCGGTCATGAGGCCGTGCGACATGGGCTGCTCGGCGATCAGCGGCAGCGCATGCATGATGGCGAAGTTGGAAAGCGGCGCGTTGGTGGCGATGCGGGCGGCCAGCTCCATGCCCTTGCGGCGCCCTTCGCCCGCGGCCACGACGTGGTGGGCCAGGCCCACCACCAGGCCCTCGTCGGCGGTATAGACGTGGCCGGTGAGCATCATCTCGGCCACGCGCGAGGCGCCGATCAGCTTGGACACGCGCACCGATCCGCCGCCGCCCAGGAAGATGCCGCGCTGGCCCTCGGGCAGGCCGAAATAGGCGCCCTGCTCGGCCACGCGCACATGCGCCACCGAGGCCAGCTCCAGCCCGCCGCCGATCACCGCGCCGTGCATCACGCACACCACGGGGCAGCGGCCGAACTGGATGCGCTCGAACGCCTCGTACCAGACGCGCGAATGCATCAGGCCCTCGGCCGGCGAGGTCTCGGCCAGCTCGCTCAGGTCGAGCCCGGCGCAGAAATGCTCGCCCGCGCCGTCCAGCACGACCGCGCCGGTTTCGGCGGGCAGGTGGTCGAAGGCGTGGCGCAGCTCGGCGATCACCTGCAGGCTGAGCGCATTGCGCTTGTGCGGCCGGTTCAGGGTCACGCAGGTCACGGCGCCGTGGTGGCTCACGCTGACGTGTTGGTAGGCGTTCGGTTCTTGGGACATGGCGTGCATCGGGGCGGAGGCTGAAAGATCGAATCCAGTATCATCAACAAATGATTAGCTTGGATAACGTTTTTTCATCGTAGCCGAATGCCCCCGGCCGGAACTCGGGGCAAACCCTATGGATGGGCGCACGCCAGGGCAGCCCCCGGCCGGGCCGCCGGGCCGCAGCGCTGCTAGCCGCGCTCCAGGCGGTAGGCCAGCTGCGCGCGGCTCAGGCCCAGCAGCCGGGCGGCGGCCGAGAGGTTGCCGTCACACGCCTGCACCGCCTCCTGCAGCAGGCGCGCCTCCAGCTGCGGCAGGTCCAGCGAGGGCGCGGCGAGCGCGTCGCGCAGGTGGGCCAGCAGGTTGCCCACGCCCGGCGCGCCGCCTCCCTCGCCAAGGCCGTCGCCTTCGCCCGTATCCACCAGCCCGCCGCGCGCCGACACGGCCAGCACCGGCAGGGCCGCGCGCGCCTCGCCCCGGAACATGTGGTGGACGTCGATAGCGCCGCCCTCTTCCGCGCTGATCACGCCGCGCTCGATGAAGTTGAGCAGTTCGCGGATGTTGCCCGGCCAGTCGTAGTGCAGCAGGGCGCGCACCGCCCGGGCGCTGAAGCCGGCCACGCGCCGGCCGTGCCGGCGGCTCTCGCGCTGCAGGAAGTGGTTCATGAGCAGCGGGATGTCCTCGCGCCGCTCGCGCAGCGGCGGCAGGTGGATGGGGAAGACGTTGAGCCGGTAGAACAGATCCGCGCGGAAGCGCCCCGCCTGCACCTCGGTCTGCAGATCGACGTTGGTGGCCGCCACCAGCCGCACATCGACATGCAGCACCCGCGTGCCGCCCACGCGCTCGATCTCGCCTTCCTGCAGCACGCGC
This sequence comes from Paracidovorax wautersii, assembly GCF_900113035.1. GTDB lineage: Bacteria > Pseudomonadota > Gammaproteobacteria > Burkholderiales > Burkholderiaceae_C > Paracidovorax > Paracidovorax wautersii. The sequence continues at coordinate 45,620 of NZ_FONX01000021.1, forward strand.
AGCAGCTTGGCCTGCGCGGTCAGGCTCAGCGTGCCGATCTCGTCGAGGAACAGCGTGCCGCCGTGGGCACGCTCGAAGCGGCCGGGCCGCGCCGACGTGGCGCCGGTGTAGGCGCCCTTGTCCACGCCGAACAGCTCGGCCTCCCAGAGCGCCTCGGGAATGGCCGCGCAATTGACGGCGACGAAGGCCTGCTGCGCGCGCGTGCTGCAGCCGTGCAGCCGCCGCGCGAAGGCCTCCTTGCCCACGCCCGATTCGCCGGTGAAGAGCACCGCCGCCTGCGTGCGCGCCACGCGGTCGAGCAGGTGGCAGGCCGAGACGAAGGCGGGCGATGCGCCCACCACGGCATGGCGGTCGGCAGAGGCGGCGCCGGGCGCGGCCTCGTCCGGCGCCGGCTGCCCGGGCGTGGCGGCAGGCACGGCCGGCGCGCCGGGCCGCACGCGGGCGCGGAAGTCGTGCGCCTCCAGGTAGCGCAGGTCTTCGCTGATGTCGCCCCAGGCGGCCGCGTGCCGGCCCACCACGCGGCAGGCCGCGGCGCCGGTGGCGCGGCATTCGACCTCGCGGAAGATCACCTGCTGGCCGAACAGCGTGGTGACGTAGCCCGTGGCATAGCCGATCTGCTGCCAGCAGGCCGCGTCGGCGCCGATGCCGTAGGCCGCGATGTGCTCGTCGTCCTCGCTCGAATGCTCCCAGATGAACTCGCCGGCATAGACGCCGCGGTCGATGTCGAAGTCGAAGGCCACGGGCGTGACCTTGACCATGCCCTCCAGCGCGTGCAGCCGCGCGCCGGCCATGAAGACGGCCGCGGCATCGCCCTCGGGCCAGCGCGCGCGCACCAGCTGCGCGTCGCGCGCGCCGCTCACGTAGCCGGCGCGGGTGAGCAGGCCGCGCGCGCTCGCCAGCCCCAGCGTGTCGATCAGCTCGCGCCGCAGATGCCCGAGCGCGGCGCTGTGCATGAGCAGCATGCGCTGATCGTCGAGCCAGATGCGGCCATCGCCGGGCGAGAAGCAGAGCGACTCGGTGAGATCGGCCAGGGTGGGCGCGGCGGCGCTGGCCGACCAGCTGAAATGCCCGCTGTCGCCGCGCCGCAGCACGGAGCTGGACTGGCGCGCCATTTCGGCCAGGGAGATGCGTTCTTGCGCCTGCGGGTTTTTCATGTTTTCGTGAAATCCATCGATGCGGAGCCGTGGCTCATTTGCTGATTTGCGCCATTCGCGCCCGGCCGACATGCTGTCACGGACCGGGCGCGAGCGGCCGTTCGGCATACCCGGGAAAGCCCTGAGTTCCGAGCCCGGCCCCCAATGAAGCCGGCCGGCCGCGAAGCCGCACGCCGGCCGGATGCTGCAGCGCAGCAACCGCCGCTGGCATGGGCACTGCAATGCAAGGCCGGCAGCGAAGGCCGCGCGCCCCGCCTCCAACCACCATCACACGCCCATCAGAGGAGACATTCGCATGACATCCATCCCCCCGTTCCTCTCGCCCGAGCGCTGGAGCCAGCACCTCTTTTGCGGCGGCTGGCAGCCGGCGCCCGAGCGGCTCGACATCGTGGAGCCCGCCACCGGAAAGCGGCTGGCCACCACCGGCCAGGCGCGCCCGCAAGACGTGGCCCAGGCCGCCGCGCTCGCGCAGCAGGCCCAGCCCGCCTGGGCCGCCCAGGCTCCGCGCGAGCGGGCCGCCGTCTTCCACCGCGCCGCCGCCCTGCTGCAGCAGCATTTCGACGAACTGGCGCTGTGGGTGACGCGCGAGACCGGCGGCGCGCTGTTCAAGGGGCAGCACGAGGTGCGCGAAGCCATCGCCTTCTGCCTGCAGGCCGCCGCCATGCCGATGCAGGCGCAGGGCCAGGTGCTGCCCAGCGTGCCGGGCCGGCTGAGCCTGGCGCAGCGCGTTCCGCACGGCGTGGTCGCAGTGATCTCGCCGTTCAACTTCCCGCTGATCCTCACGCTGCGGGTGGCGGCGCCCGCGCTCGCCACCGGCAACGCGGTGCTCATCAAGCCCGACCCGCGCACGCCCGTGAGCGGCGGCCACCTGATCGCGCAGCTGTTCGAAGCGGCCGGCCTGCCGGCGGGCGTGCTGGGCGTGCTGCCCGGCGGTGCCGACGTGGGCGAGGCGCTCATTACCGCGCCAGAGGTAGGCATGGTCTCCTTCACCGGCTCGGCCGGGGCCGGGCGGCGCGTGGGCGAGCTGGCGGCGCGGCATCTGAAGAAGGCCTCGCTGGAGCTGGGCGGCACGAATTCGCTGGTGATCCTGGACGATGCCGACCTGGACCTCGCGGCCAGCAACGCCGCCTGGGGCGCCTGGCTGCACCAGGGGCAGATCTGCATGGCCTCCAACCGGGTGCTAGTGCATGAATCCATCGCGCCCGCGCTCATCGAACGCCTGGTCGCCAAGGCCACGCACCTGCCCGTGGGCGACGGAGCGACAGGCCAGTTCCCGCTCGGGCCGCTGATCGATGCGCGCCAGCGCGACCGCGTCCACCAGACCGTTCAGGAGGCCGTGCAGGCCGGCGCGCAGCTGCTCGCGGGCGGCACCTACGAAGGGCTCTTCTACCGCCCCACGGTGCTCACCGGCACCCGCGCCGGCATGCGCGTGCACGACGAAGAAGTCTTCGGACCGGTGCTGAACCTCAACACCTTCCGCAATGACGACGAGGCGGCCGAGCTCGCCAACGCCCACCGCGGCGGGCTGGCCGCAGCCGTCATCACCCGCTCGCTGGAGCGGGGCATGGCCCTGGCGCAGCGGCTGCGCGCCGGCATGGTCCACGTCAACGACCAGACCGTGAACGACGACGCCACCAACCCCTTCGGCGGCCCCGGCATCGCGGGCAACGGCAGCGTGCACGGCGGCCCGGCCGACTGGGAGGCCTTCACCACCTGGCGCTGGCTGACCGTCAAGCAGGCCGCGCCCGCGTATCCGTTCTGACCCCATCCGTTCCGAGCCATCCACAACGACAGGAGACAACACCATGAACCTCATCGGCAAGACCATCGTCATCACCGGCGCGTCATCAGGCATCGGCGCGGAAACCGCGCGGCTGATGCGCCAGCGCGGCGCCCGCGTCATCGGCGTGGACCGCAACGCGCCGCAGCTGACGCTGGACGGCTTCGTCCAGGCAGACCTCTCGGAGCCCGCCGCCATCGACGCCGCCGTGCAGCAGCTGCCCGAGCGCATCGACGGCCTGTGCAACGTGGCGGGCGTGCCGGGCACGGCGCCCGTGCAGCTGCTGGAGCGGGTCAACTACCTGGGCCAGCGCCACCTGACGGAGCGGGTGGTAGAGCGCATGCCGGCCGGCGGCAGCATCGTGCAGGTCTCGTCCATCCTGGGCTACTTCTACCCGGAGCGGCTGGCGCAGCACAAGGCGCTGGCGCAGGCCGAGGGCTTCGAGGCCGGCCAGGCGTGGCTGCAGGCGCACCCGGTGGCGCAGACGGGCTGCTACGAATACTTCAAGGAGGCGCTGATCGTCTGGACGCAGCTGCGCGCGCAGAGCCTCTTTCGCGAACGCGACGTGCGCATGAACTGCGTGGCGCCCGGGCCGGTGTTCACGCCCATCCTGGGCGACTTCGTGACCCAGCTGGGGCAGGAGCGCGTCGATGCCGACGCCACCCGCATCAAGCGCCCGGCCTTCGCCGACGAGGTGGCACCGGCGCTGGCCTTTCTCTGCAGCGACGACGCGCGCTGGGTCAACGGCGTGAACCTGCCGGTGGATGGCGGCTTCGCGGCCAGCTATCTCTGACCGGCGGCGCCCTGCGGCGTCCTACGCCGCGCCCTGCCCGCTGCCGACACGGGCGGGGCCGGGCGCCGGCGTCTGATCGGGGAAGCCACGACGTCCACCCCCCCGAAAGGTCCGCCATGCCCACCACCGCCTGGAGCGCCAAGCGCGAACGCCAGTACGAGCACATCAAGGAAAGCCTGCAGGAACGCGGCCGCAGCACGCGGACGGCCGAGGAGATCGCCGCGCGCACCGTGAACAAGGAACGCGCGCAGCACGGCGAATCCAAGACCGCCAACCCCAAGACCCTGCACGACACGCCCGCGCCCGTGCGCGGCGGCCGGCGCTCGCACACCGGCGCCCAGGGCCGCACGCGCGAGCAGCTCTACGAAGAAGCGCGCCGCAAGGGCATCGCAGGCCGCTCGAAGATGAACAAGGCGCAGCTGGAAAAGGCGCTGGCGCGCTGACGGCGCCGCTCATTCGCTATACATTCAATAGCAAACTACCCAGCAAATACGCGCGCGACGGGCCTCCGGGCCTCACATCAGGCAGCGCCGCGTGCAGCCCAGAGCGGCTCCAGCTGATCCACGGGCAGCGCCGCGCTGAAGTGAAAGCCCTGCACCTCGTCGCAGGGCTGGCGCATCAGGCAGTCGAGCTGGGCCTGGGTCTCCACGCCCTCGGCGCGCACCGACAGGCCCAATGACCGGGCCAGCCCGCTCACCGCCTGCACGATGGCCTGGTCCTGCGGGCGTTCGGGCAGCTGGGCGATGAAGCCCCGCCCGATCTTGATGCCGTCCGGCAGCAGATGCCGCAGATAGGCCAGGGACGAAAAGCCCGAGCCGAAGTCGCACAGCGTGAGGCGCACGCCCTGGCGCTTGAGCGCGCCCAGGGTGAGCATCGCGTCGCTGCCATGGGCCAGCAGGATGCCTTCGTTGATCTCCAGCTCCAGCCGATAAGGCGGCAGGCCGCTGGCCTCCAGCGCGCGGGCGACCACCGCCGGCAGGTCGCGGCCTCGGCCTTCGGGGCCGGAGCCGCCGAACTGCCCGGCCGAAAGATTCACCGACACGCGCACCTCGGCCGGCCAGCCGGCGGCGTCGCGGCAGGCCGTGGCGATCACCCATTCGCCCAGCGGGCGGATCAGCCCGGCCTCCTGCGCCAGCGGCAGGAAGGCCTCGGGCAACAGCAGCCCGCGCGCCGGATGCTGCCAGCGCACCAGCGCCTCCAGGTTGCGCAGTGCGCCATCGCCCAGCGCGTAGCAGGGCTGGTAGTGCAGCCGCAGCTGGCCGGTGCGCAGCGCCGCGCGCAGCTCCTGCTCCAGCTGCAGGCGCGCGGTGACCTGCCTGTCCATCGCGTCGGTGTAGCAGCGCCAGGTGTTGCGGCCGGCGGCCTTGGCGTCGTAGAGCGCGATGTCGCCCTTGCGCAGCAGCTCGTCCGCCGCACAGGCGTGCTGGGGCGCGAGCGCCGCGCCGATGCTGGTGCCGATGAAGACCGGCGGGCCGCCCAGCGCGAACGGCTCGCCCAGCGCCGCGACCACGCCGGCGCAGCGGCGGTCGATGTCGCCCGGCTGCGCCGCGCCGGGCAGCACCAGCACGAATTCGTCCCCACCCAGCCGCACCGCCATGTCGCCCGGGCCCAGCTGCGCCTGCAGGCGCCGCGCCACCTCCTGCAGCACCCGGTCGCCCATGGCGTGGCCCAGCGCGTCGTTGATGGGCTTGAAGCGGTCCAGGTCCAGGCACAGCAGCATGAGGGGGCGCGGCGCCTCGCCGGCCGGCTCCAGCAGCGTGCGCAGGCATTGCTGCAGCTGCCGCCGGTTGGGCAGGCCGGTGAGCGCGTCGTGCAGCGAGAGATGGCGCACGCGGGCCTGCGCGCGCCACTCGTCGGTCAGGTCGGTGGCGGTGCCGCGAAAGCCCTGGCCGCCGCCGATGGGCCGCGCGGTGATGCGGCAGATGCGCGTCTGGCCGCTGCGGTCTTCGGTGTGGCACAGCAGGGTGCCGCGCCGGGCGGGGTCGGCGGCCTCCCTGCCGGTGCCCTCCCCTGCGGCCTGCGTGGCCTGCGTGACTTGCTCATCGGCGCCTTCCAGCCAGGGCTGCAGCGCCTGGGCGCCCTCGGGCCGCAGCAGCTCGGCCAGCGGCCGGCCCAGCCATTCGCCGCGTCCGTGGCCGGTGACCTGGGTGAAGCGGTCCGACAGATAGGTCAGGCGGCCGGCGGCATCCACCTCCCACAGCCAGTCGGACGAGGTCTCGGCCATGTCGCGGAAACGCCGCTCGCTGCCCTGCAGCTCTGCCTGGCTGGTGCGCAGGGCCAGCAATTGCGCGTCGATCTGGCGCGCCGAGGCCAGGGCGTTGCGCAGCAGCAGGAACAGCACGCCCAGCAACAGCAGCACGCCGCCCGCGAAGACCGGCAGCGTCTTGCGCAGCAGATCGCGCCCCGGCTGGGGCGGGTGCCAGTTCAGCTGGATGCCGGAGTCGAGCAGCGGCATGGATTCGTAGCCCGCCAGCGGCTGGCGCGACGCGGTGAGCGCGGGCAGGCCGTAGGTCTGGCTCAGCTGCGCCAGCCGGGCCGGGTCCAGCACGGTGACGAAGATCATCACCGAGGGCGGCCCCGGCGCCACCGGCACGGTCGCATCCCAGCCCTGCGTGATGGTGGCCGCGGCCACGATGGCCGGCTCGCCGCCCACCTCCATCGCGCGCACCTCGCTGCCGTCTTCCAGCCCCGGGCGGCGCGCCGCGGCGACCAGGCCGGCCACGTCGCCCTGCAGCCAGTCGGTGAGCGGCTGCTCGGTGGCCCGGCCGTCGATGACGCCATAGACCGTGCGGCTGGCGCCGTTCACCACCCAGACGCCGTTGTAGCCGTACAGGTCGAACGGAATGTCGCCCACGTTGCGCTGCTCGTCGGCCCAGAACTTGTCCACCTTCAGGTGGAGGTGGCGGTAGGCCTCGCCCCACTTGCTGTAGTTGATGATGTTGCGGCCGACCTCGTCGCGCTGCTGCCCCAGGCTGCGGGCGATGAAGAGGCGCGAGCGCTCCAGCACGTCGGCGTCCTGGCTGAGCGCATTGGTGACCAGCAGATAGCCGCCCAGGCCCACCAGCACCAGCATGGCCCAGATGGCCGGCAGCAGGCTGCGCAGCAAGGCACGTTCGCGGCGCGAGGGGGCCCGAGGCGAAGGGGCGGTGTCGTTCATGGAAAGGCAAAGGGCCGGGGCCGGCCGGGCGGGCCGCATGGCCGCGGCGGCGTGGGCAGGTGTACGGGTCTCCGAACGCCGGATTCTCCCAGAACGAATGGATACAAGTGGCCGGCAGCGGTGATGCCGGTGGGCGCGCAGGGCGAACGAGCCCGGGCCGCCCGGCGGTGCATCGGCATTCACGCCGCTGTCGCCGTGACCGGTTAGTTTTCGGCTGCGACCCCAAGGTCGTGCGCCTGGGAGGGGGCGCATCGCCGCTCGGTCGCGGCTGTCCGGAGCCCAGTCTTCATGCGCTCCCGTTCATTCCACAAAACCATGAAAAACAGATCTATCGAGAGGTTGAGGCAGCGCGGCAGCGCCCGCATCGGCACGCTGGCCGCCAGCGCAGCCCTGCTGGCCCTGCTGCAGGGTTGCGGAGGCGGAGACGGCACCGCCGCCTCGCCGGTGGCGGCGAACGCCGCAGCCACCACCGCCCCCAAGGCGAGCGACATCGTGCCCATCGGCGCCGATGTGCGCCAGAAGGTGTACTTCGCCGGCTCCACAAAGGGCTTCGTCGCCACGGCCCTGGCGGCATCGCTGCCGGCCGGCAGCGAAGGCAGCTACGACGTGCTGGTGATCGGCGACGCCGACCAGGGCGGCAGCGCCACGCTGGAGCTGGCCCGCAAGGCACTGGAGGCCGGCAAGGAAGTGGTGTTCGATGCGGCCAGCGACGGCTCGCAGCGGCCGGCGCACGCCAAGACCCTGCAGACGCTCGTGGGCACGACCATCGACGCGGCCGCGGTGCGGGTGCAGAAGGCCGACCCGGGCTACTACGTCACGCCCATCGACGCGCCCGTGCTGGCCATGAAGAAGCTCCAGCTCGCCAGCGCCCAGGAGCCCCACCCGAGCAGCAACTCCGTGCAGAGCGTGTTCGGCATCCAGAACACGGAGTCCGCGCAATGAAGGCCACCCATATCGGCAGCGCACTGGCCTTCGTGCTGGCCGCATCCACCCTGCCGCTCGCCCATGCCGGCGATGCCTGCTTCTCGAAGGACCAGAGCAACAACTACGCGAACCAGCTGGGCGACCGCACCTCCTGGGGCATTCCCACGCAGCAGGCCAGCAGCACCTGGGACGACTGGATCTGGCGCGGCCCGGCGTTCTACTGCAACCCGGCCGGGGGCGACTGCTCCTACAACTGGACGCAGTCGAACACCAAGAGCTACCAATGGTCGGCCGGCGTGGACCTGAAGCTGGACAACCTGCCCATCATCGGCAGCACCCTGAACATGTTCAACCTCAAGGGCCAGTACCAGTACACCTCCACCTACACCGAGACCTTCGGCTGGACCCAGACCATCCGCCGCGGCCAGAACGCGCAGCCCGTGCAGGTCGTGGTGCGCCGCTGGAAGAGCGGCTACTTCCAGGGCGGCTGGTGGAAGGTCAACAACGGCGGCTGCTGGGCGGCGCAACCGGGCCGCGGCGGCGCCGGAGGCATCGCGGGCAACCGCTACTGGTGGGACGGCAACATCCACTACGGCAGCTGGACGGCCAACGTAGAGGAACGCCGCTTCGGCATGTACCACATCTGGTGATGCCGCGCGCCCGGTGAACCGGGCGCAGCCCTTCCCATGCCGCCCGCCGCAGGCGGCGGCATGGGCAACGCACGGCACCCATTCCCGTGCGTCCCCTTCTTCACCCCCCGTCTTTCACCCCTCGAACTGCGGATGCGTCTGCCGGATGCGCGCCATGGCGATGCCGGCGGCTGCCGTGCGCGTCTCGACGCCCAGCTTCACATAGACGCGCTCCAGGTGCTTCTTCACCGTGGCCGGGCTCGATCCGAGGATGTCGCCGATGTCGCGGTTGGTCTTGCCCTTGAGCAGCCAGTAGAGCACCTCGGCCTCGCGGGCGGTGAGCTTGAAGCCCAGCGCCAGGGCCTCGATCACGGCGGCGTCCGACACCTCGCGCATCACGATCAGCCAGTCGCCGCCGCCTTCGCTGTCGCCGGTCTGCTGGTGCAGGCTGAACGACAGGCGCCGCGCGCCGCGCTCGACCACCAGGCGCGGCGGCTCGATCTGCTGCGCGGCGAAGGCCGGCACCTGCGGCAGCAGCCCGCGCAGCCAGTCGGCCACGGGCTGCGGCGTGGCGGCGGCGGCATCGGGCGCGGCGTCTTCCTGCGGCGGGAAGTATTCGCGCAGCAGCGTGCGCGCCAGCGCGGTCTGCCACATCAGCCGGCCGTCGGCCGCGCGCACGGTGATGCTGGCGTAGCCGAAGGCATCCAGCGCATTGCGCGCCTGGCCGGCCTGGCGCATGTCCTGCCGCGCACGGCGCGCGCCCTGCAGGTGCACGTTCATGCGCGCCAGCACCTCGCGCGGCTTGATGGGCTTGGTGACGTAGTCCACGCCGCCGGCGGCGAGCGCCGCCTCCAGGTGCTCGGTCTCGGTGAGCCCGGTCATGAAGATGATGGGAATGTGCGCGGTGGCGGGCGTGGCCTTCAGGCGCCGGGCGACCTCGAAGCCGTCCATGCCGGGCATCATGGCGTCGAGCAGCACCACGTCGGGCATGGCCTGGGCGGCGCGGGCCAGAGCGGTCTCGCCGCTGGTGGCGACCAGCACGGTGTAGCCGGATTCGTCCAGCGCGTCGTGCAGCACGGCGAGGTTGTCGGGCACGTCGTCCACGATCAGCACCACGTCGGCGCTGTCGCGGTCCATCAGCGGCACGGCGCGCGGGGCCGGCGCGGGTTCGGGAGGCAATGAGACGGCGGTCATCGGGCTGGGGAAGAGGGGTGCATGAGGCGGGCCAGCGCCTCGAACTGGAACTGCCGCGCCAGCGCGCGCGCCTGGGCCACCCAGTCGGCGCATTCGGGCTGCGCGGCCTCGATCTCGGCCAGCTGCGCCATCACGCCCCGGTAGTAGCCCAGCTCCACGGCCTCGGCCAGCGGGGCGAGCCGGTCAGCGTCGGGCGCGGTGGCCGCTGCTGAGGCGGACTGTAGCGGCAGCTCGGCGGGCGGCGGGGGCGCCTCCTGCAGCCACTGCAGCGACAGCCGGCGCTCCAGCCAGTCGAGCAGCTCGCTGTGGCGCACGGGCTTGACGAGGAAATCCTCGGGCTTGATGCCCGCGTCGTTCTCCAGCCCCTTGTCGAAGGCGTTGGCCGAGACCACCGCCACCTGCGTGGCGGTGTGGCCGGCGGCGCGCAGTCGGCGGATGGTCTCCCAGCCGTCGATGCCGGGCATGGCCAGGTCCATGAAGACCGCGTCGGGCCGGTAGCCGGCGGCCAGCAGGTCGAGCGCGTCGTGCCCGCTCGCGGCGGTGCGCAGCTCGAAACCCAGGGGCGCGAGCAGCTGCACCAGCAGCTCGCGGTCGGGCTCTTCGTTGTCCACCACCAGCAGGCGGCGGCGCGGGCCCACGTAGCCGCGCCGCACGGGGCGCGGGCCGGCGGCGCGCAGCTCGGCCGCGCCCAGGGCGCCGGGGTGGACTTCGGGCAGGAAGAGCCGGATGCGGAACAGCGCGCCCGCGCCGGGGCTGCTGGCCACCGTCATCTCGCCGCCCATCAGCTCGGTCAGCATCTTGGCGATGGTCAGCCCCAGGCCGGCGCCGGGCGCCGCGCCCCGGCTGCTGGCCGCGCCGCGCTCGAAGGGCTCGAAGATGCTGGCGCGTTCGGCCTCGGTCAGGCCCGGGCCGCTGTCCTCGATCTCGATCAGGGCCAGTTCGCGCGCATGCCGCACGCCCAGCCGCACGTGGCCGGCGGGCGTGAACTTGATGGCGTTGCCGATCAGGTTGATGAGGATCTGCCGCACGCGCTTGTCGTCGCCGCGCACCACCTCGGGCAGCACGCCCTGCGGGTCGAAGCGGAACTCGAGCCCCTTGGCGCGGGCCTGGGGCTCGAACATCTCGACCATCTCGTGCACGCAGTCGGCAAAGCGCATGGGCCGCACCTGCAGCGTGAGCTTGCCGCTTTCGATGCGGGCGATGTCCAGCGTGCCTTCGATGAGCGTGAGCAGATGCTCGCCACCGCGCCGGATCACGCCCACGGCCTGCCGGCGGTGCGGCGGCACGGACGGGTCTTCGCCCATCAGCTGCGCATAGCCCAGGATGCTGTTGAGCGGCGTGCGCAGCTCGTGGCTGATGGCGCTGATGTAGCGGCTCTTGGCCTGGTTGGCCTGGTCGGCCAGGCGCCGGGCGTGCTCGGCTTCCTCGCGCGCCTCCTCGGCCACGCCACGGGCCTGCTCGGCCGTGCGGCGGGCCTCCTGCAGGGCCTGGTCGGTCTGCCGGTGCAGGGTGATCTCGCGCTGCAGCAGGTGGGTCTGGCGGTTCGATTCCTCCTGCGCTACCTTGCGGCTCTTGTGCGCCAGCACCAGCCACCAGGCGACGATGCCCGAGATGACCAGCAGCGCCAGATAGGCCTTGAGCAGGCCCGAGCGCAGCGCCGCGGCGCTGGCCGCGCGCACGCCCAGCGCCTGCGTCTCCTGGTGGTAGAAGAGCCCGAACACCGCCGCCAGCAGCGGCGCGATGACCAGCATCAGCAGCAGGAAGTGGCCCAGCCCCGAATCGAGCAGCCGCCAGGCGCTGCGCGGCAGCAGCCAGCGCAGCGCGCCGGCCCACTGCACGGCCAGGTGCGCGTGGGGCTTGCACATGTCGCCGCAGCGCGCATCCAGCGTGCAGCACAGCGAGCAGATGTGGCCGCGGTAGGCGGGGCAGTGGGCCATGTCCGGCGCCTCGTATTCGCGCTCGCAGACCACGCAGCGCAGCATGGCGGGCAGCGCGGCCGTGGCGGCACCCGCCCCCATTCCACCCCCACCGCCGCTGCAGCCCTCGCAGCCGCCCTGGCCGCAGGCCTGCACGGCCGGTGCGGTCCGCGCGAGGTAGTAGCGCCCGCCCGTCGCCCAGGCGATGGCCGGCGCCGCCACGAAGGCCGTCACCATGGCGATCACCGCCGAGAACGCCTGCGCGCCCGGCCCGAACAGGCCCAGGTGCGCCACCACCGAGAGCAGCGAGGCCAGCGCCATCGCGCCCACGCCCACCGGGTTGATGTCGTAGAGGTGGGCGCGCTTGAACTCGATGCCCGGCGGCGACAGGCCCAGCGGCTTGTTCACCACCAGGTCGGCCACCACCGCCATCATCCAGGCGATGGCGATGTTGGAATACAGCCCCAGCACCTGCCCCAGCGCGGTGAACACGTTCATCTCCATCAGCATGAAGGCGATGAGCGTGTTGAACACCACCCACACCACGCGCCCCGGGTGGCTGTGGGTGAGGCGCGAGAAGAAGTTGCTCCAGGCCAGCGAGCCCGCGTAGGCGTTGGTCACGTTGATCTTGATCTGCGAGACCACCACGAAGAGCGCCGTGGCCGCCACCGCCCAGCGGTAGTCCGAGAACACGTAGCCGTAGGCCGCCAGGTACATCTGGTTCGGGTCCACCGCCCGCTCGGGCGGCACGCTCAGGCCGATCGCCAGATAGGCCAGCAGCGCGCCGCCCAGCATCTTGAACACGCCCAGCACCACCCAGCCCGGCCCGCCGGCCAGCACGCCCGCCCACCAGCGCCAGCGGTTAGCGGCCGTGCGCGCCGGCATGAAGCGCAGATAGTCGGCCTGCTCCCCCATCTGGGTGATGAGGGCGATGCCCACGGTGAGCGCTGCGCCAAAAAGGTGCAAATCGAAGGTAGCCGAGCCGCCAAGATCACCGGAATAGTGCGTGATGCCTGCGAATGCACCAGGATCGCGCGCAAGCACGAAGCCGAAGGGCACCAGCAGCATCAGCAGCCAGACCGGCTGCGTCCACACCTGCAGCCGGCTGATGGCCGACACGCCGTGCGTGACCAGCGGAATCACCACCAGCGCGCAGACGAGGTAGCCCCAGGCGGGGGGAATGTCCAGCGCCAGCTCCAGCGCATAGGCCATCACGGCGGCCTCCAGCGCGAAGAAGACGAAGGTGAAGCTCGCGTAGATCAGCGAGGTGAGGGTCGAGCCGATGTAGCCGAAGCCCGCGCCGCGCGTGAGCAGGTCCATGTCCACGCCGTAGCGCGCCGCATAGACGCTGATGGGCATGCCCGCCAGGAAGATGATGAGCCCCGTCGCCAGGATGGCCCAGAAGGCATTGGCGAAGCCGTACTGCACCAGCAGCGTGGCGCCCACGGCTTCCAGGATCAGGAACGAGGCCGCGCCGAAGGCCGTGTTGGCCACCCGCCAGGCGGACCACTTGCGGAAACGCTGCGGCGTGAAGCGCAGCGCGTAGTCCTCCAGCGTCTCGCTGCCCACCCAGCTGTTGTAGTCGCGGCGCACCTTGACGATGCGCTGCGGCGCCTCGCCGTCTGCGGGCGTGGCGGCGTCATGCGCAGGGACCAGGGGAGCGGGAACGGGGGCGGAACTCACGCCCCGCAGGTGCAGCATTCATGCCACCTGCTGGCGGCGCACGGACGCGCAGGAAGGCGGCGCGGTCATCGCTCTCCGCCTCGGCCGGCGCCCATGCGCCGCGCCCTGCCGGCGGCATGGCAGACGTCCGGATGGCAGCTCCGCGCGGGTGGGCAATTGGCAGGATTCCTGCTTTACGATGCCAGCCCCGATTGAGGCGACCGACGGACTCCCCATGGAACTGACCCCCCGCGAAAAAGACAAGCTCCTCATCTTCACCGCCGCCCTGCTGGCCGAGCGGCGCCGCGCACGCGGGCTCAAGCTGAACTACCCCGAGGCCATGGCCCTCATCAGCGCCGCCGTGATGGAAGGCGCCCGCGACGGCAAGACCGTGGCCCAGCTGATGAGCGAAGGCCGCGCCGTACTCACGCGCGACGACGTCATGGAGGGCGTGCCCGAGATGATTCCCGACATCCAGGTCGAAGCCACCTTCCCCGACGGCACCAAGCTCGTCACCGTGCACCAGCCCATCGTCTGAACCGCCGCATAGGCCCCAATACCCCTCCAGCGCCCGTCCTACCTAGGCATACAGCTATGAAAAAAGAAGCACAACATTCCATCGCCTCCCGCCCCGCCCTCGCCCTGGCCGCCCTGCTGATGCTGCCCGCGCTGGCGCTGGCCCACCCCGGCCACGGTGCCGACGGCTTCCAGCATGCCGGCGCCAGCTTCATGGACGGCCTGATCCACCCCTTCACCGGGCTGGACCACCTGGCCGCCATGCTGGCCGTGGGCGTGTGGAGCGCGCTGGCCGTGCGCCCCGTGTGGCTGGCCCCCGCCGCCTTCGTGACCCTGCTGACCGCGGGCGCCGCCACCGGCTTCGCGGGCGTGGTGGTGCCGGCGGTGGAGCCGATGATCGCCGCGTCTCTCCTGGTGCTGGGCCTGCTGGTGGCCTGGCGCCGCCATCTGCCGCTGGCCGTGGCCGCCGGCGTGGCGGGCGTGTTCGCCTTCTTCCACGGCGCGGCGCACGGCGCCGAGTTGGCGGGCGGCAGCCAGTGGCAGGCGCTGGCCGGCATGGTCATCGCCACGGCCGCGCTGCATGCCACGGGCGTGGTTCTGGGCCGCGTGGTGATGGCGCGCCACCGCTGGATGGCCGTGGCAGGCGGCGGCGCCACCGCGCTGCTGGGCGTATCGCTGCTGGCCCAACTGGCCTGACCTCGCTCCACCCACCAGCCTCCCACTTCGCCCGACAGGCCCCCGCCATGATCCCTGGTGAACTCCTCATCGACGAGGGCGAGCACGCCCTCAACACCGGCCGGCGCACGCTGAGCCTGGTGGTGCGCAATGCATCGGACCGGCCCATCCAGGTCGGCTCGCACTACCACTTCGCCGAGACCAACGGCGCGCTGGAATTCGACCGCGCCGCCGCGCACGGCATGCGCCTGAACATCGGCAGCGGCATGGCCGTGCGCTTCGAGCCCGGCCAGCAGCGCACCGTGGAGCTGGTGGACTACGCGGGCAGCCGCGTGGTGCACGGCTTCCGCGGGCTGACGCGAGGCCCGCTGGATACCGCAGCGGACCGCTGACACATCCCCCGCCCCACCGCAATCAGAACGACAACACCAGGCCCCGCCCGAGCGCCGGAGATCACCCCATGGCTACCCTTTCCAAACGCGCCTACGCAGAGATGTTCGGCCCCACCGTGGGCGACCGCGTGCGCCTGGCCGACACCGGCCTCATCGCCGAGGTGGAGCAGGACTACACCCTGCGCGCCGGCACCTATGGCGAAGAGGTGAAGTTCGGCGGCGGCAAGACCATCCGCGACGGCATGGCGCAGAGCCAGCGCACCAGCGCCGAAGGCGCGCTGGACACGGTGCTGACCAACGCGCTCATCATCGACCACGGGGGCATCGTCAAGGCCGACATCGGCCTGAAAGACGGCCGCATCGCTGCCATCGGCAAGGCCGGCAACCCCGACACGCAGCCGGGCGTGGACATCATCATCGGCCCGGGCACCGAGATCATCAGCTGCGAGGGCCTGATCGTCACGGCCGGCGGCATCGACAGCCACATCCACTTCATCTGCCCGCAGCAGATCGAAGAGGCCCTGGCCTCGGGCATCACCACCATGCTGGGCGGCGGCACGGGCCCGGCCACCGGCACGCTGGCCACCACCTGCACCTCCGGCCCCTGGAACATCGAACGCATGCTGCAGGCGGCCGACGCCTTCCCGATGAACATCGGCTTCCTGGGCAAGGGCAACGCCAGCCAGCCGGCGGCGCTGCGCGAGCAGATCGACGCCGGCGTGATCGGCCTGAAGCTGCACGAGGACTGGGGCAGCACGCCCGCGGCCATCAGCAACTGCCTGGACGTGGCCGACGAGACCGACACGCAGGTCGCCATCCACTCCGACACGCTCAACGAAAGCGGCTTCGTCGAAAACACCATCGCCGCCGTGGGCGGGCGCGGCATCTGCGCCTTCCACACCGAAGGCGCGGGCGGCGGCCATGCGCCCGACATCCTGCGCGTGGTGGGCGAGGACAACTTCCTGCCCTCCTCCACCAACCCCACCATGCCCTACACGGTGAACACGCTGGACGAGCATGTGGACATGCTCATGGTGTGCCACCACCTCGACGCGGCCATCGCCGAAGACCTGGCCTTCGCCGAAAGCCGCATCCGCCGCGAGACCATCGCCGCCGAAGACGTGCTGCACGACCTGGGCGCCATCAGCATGATGAGCAGCGACAGCCAGGCCATGGGCCGCGTGGGCGAAGTCATCCTGCGCACCTGGCAGACCGCCCACAAGATGAAGGCCCAGCGCGGCGCCCTGCCCGGCGATGGCGAGCGCAACGACAATACGCGCATCAAGCGCTACGTGGCCAAGTACACCATCAACCCCGCCATCGCCCACGGCATGAGCCACGAGGTGGGCAGCATCGAAGTCGGCAAATGGGCCGACATCGTGCTCTGGAAGCCGGCCTTCTTCGGCGTCAAGCCCTCGATGATCCTCAAGGGCGGCATGATCGCCATGGCCGCGATGGGCGACCCCAACGCCTCCATCCCCACGCCCCAGCCGGTGCACTACCGGCCCATGTTCGGCGCCTTCGGCGGGGCGCTCGCGCGCAGCTCGCTCACCTTCGTGTCGCAGGCCGGCCTGGCGAACGGCATCGGCGAACGCTTCGGCCTCGCCAAGCCGCTGTCGGCCGTGAAGAACATCCGCGGCGTGCGCAAGCAGCACATGATCCACAACGGCTACACGCCGCGCATGGAAGTCGATGCGCAGACCTACACCGTGCGCGCCGACGGGCAACTGCTGACCTGCGAGCCGGCCACCGTGCTGCCGATGGCGCAGCGCTACTTCCTGTTCTGAACCGGCGCGATGGAGCCACGCCCCGACGCTGCCCCGGCCGCCTTGCGCATCCGCCTGGACGACCTGGCCGATCCGCGCGTCGCCGCCTTCCTGCAGGAGCACCTGGCGGACATGCACCGCATCTCCCCGCCCGAGAGCGTGCACGCGCTCGACCTGGACGGCCTGCGCCGCCCGGAGATCCGCTTCTGGAGCGCGTGGCTGGACCAGCCGGACGGCGGCGACCGCCTGGCCGGCACCGTGGCGCTCAAGCGGCTGGATGCCGAGCATGCGGAACTCAAGTCGATGCGCACGGACGCCGACCTGCGCGGCCAGGGCATCGCCTCCCGCATGCTGGCCCACGCCCTGGCTGAAGCACGCGCCGCAGGCCATGCGCGCATCAGCCTGGAGACCGGCAGCCAGCCCTTCTTCGCTCCGGCGCGGGCGCTCTATGCACGCCACGGCTTCGAAGACTGCGCGCCGTTCGGCAGCTACGGCCCGGACCCCGCCAGCCACTTCATGACACGCCTCCTCTAGGAACGTGTCCCAAGGCCCCGCCACGCGCGGACGCCGGACAATGGCGGCTTGCCGCCCCCCATGAATTCCACGACGACATGCTGACCACCAACAAACTCCTTCCCCAGGGCCACGGCCTCGCCCCCGTCCTGCTCAAGCGCGCCGCCACCGTCGAACTCGACTGGGATGTGCGCCAGAAAAGCCGCTTCGCCGCCACGGATTCCACCGGGCGCGAACTCGGCGTGTTCCTGCCGCGCGGCACCGTGGTGCGCGGCGGCGACGTGCTCGTGGCCGAAGACGGCAGCATGGTCCGCGTGATCGCAGCCCCCCAGTCCGTGCTGCGCATCACCCACTGCACGCAGCACGGCTCGTCCTTCGACCTCATCCGCGCCGCGTATCACCTGGGCAACCGCCATGTGCCGATCGAGCTGGCGCCCACCTATCTGCAGATCGAGCCCGACCACGTGCTGGCCGACATGCTGCGCGCCATGCACCTGATCGTCACCGCGACGCAGGCCCCGTTCGAGCCGGAGAACGGCGCCTATGGCGGCGGCGGCCACCACCATGGACACGGCCATGAGCACCACGATCACGGCCACGACCATGGGCATGGCCACGCACACGGGCACGGGCACGGGCACGAGCACGAGCACAAGCACGGCGAACATGCCCACGATCACGACCACAGCCAGTGCGGCCACGAACATCACCACCACGGCCACTGACCGCCCCGTGACGGCCCCCACGCCCGAATCCGCCCTGCCGCCCGCCAGCCTGCTGCAGCTGATCTGGCTCGCCTCCCCCGCGCTGCCGGTGGGCGGCTTTTCGTATTCCGAAGGGCTGGAAGTGGCGGTGGACCGCGCAGGCGTCAGCACCGAAGCCGCCGCCGCCGACTGGCTGGCCGCGCAATTGCAGCTCACCCAGGCACGCGGCGACATGGCCGTGCTGCAGCAGGCGCTCGCCGCCTGGCGCGACGGCGACCACGCCCGCGTGCGCGCCCTGAACGACTGGGTGCTGCAGACCCGCGAAAGCAGCGAAATGCGCCTGCAGACCGAGCAGATGGGCCGCTCCTTCGGCGACTGGCTGCGCAACCACCATGCGGGCGATGCCGACCGGCTGCGCGACGTGGCCCTGCTCGCTGCTCTGCCGCCCACCTACCCCATCGCCTTCGCGCTCGCGGCCGCCGCCACGCAGGCCGGCGCGCGCGACGTGCTGCTGGCCTACACCTTCGGCTGGGCCGAGAACATGGTGCAGGCCGCCATCAAGGCCGTGCCGCTGGGCCAGAGCGCGGGCCAGCGCATCCTGTCGCGGCTCGCCGCCGCCATCCCCCAGGCGGTGGCCGAGGCCCTGCAGACCGGCGACGCCGAGCGGCAGGCCTTTTCCCCCATGCTCGCCATTCTTTCGGCGCAGCACGAAACCCAGTATTCGCGCCTATTCAGATCCTGAGGACCGCATTCCCATGACCGACAAGCCACACACCGCCTCCGCCCACGCCACGCCGCTGCACCACATCCCGAACCGCACCAAGACCCTGCCCCCGCTGCGCGTGGGCATCGGCGGCCCGGTCGGCTCCGGCAAGACCACCATCCTAGAGATGCTCTGCAAGGCCATGCGCGACCAGTACGACCTGGTCGCCATCACCAACGACATCTACACCAAGGAAGACCAGCGCCTGCTCACCGTGAGCGGCGCCCTGCCGGCCGAGCGCATCATGGGCGTGGAAACCGGCGGCTGCCCCCACACCGCCATCCGCGAAGACTGCTCCATCAACCTGGAGGCCATCGACCGCATGCTGGCCCAGTACCCCGATGCCGACATCGTCTTCGTCGAAAGCGGCGGCGACAACCTGGCCGCCACCTTCAGCCCCGAGCTGAGCGACCTCACCATCTACGTGATCGACGTCGCCGCTGGCGAGAAGATCCCGCGCAAGGGCGGCCCCGGCATCACCAAGAGCGACCTCTTCGTCATCAACAAGACCGACCTGGCGCCCCACGTGGGCGCCAACCTGGAAGTGATGGAGGCCGACACCCGCCGCATGCGCACCACGGCGCAAGGCCTCAAGCCCTTCGTGATGACCAACCTCAAGACCCTGCAGGGCCTGGACGGCGTGATCGAGTTCATCGAGAAGAAGGGCCTGCTGCAGCCGGCCAAGGCCTGAGCCTCCGGGGCGGCGCGACCGCCCCGGGCGGCTGGCGCCATCAGAAGCGGTGCCGCATGCCCACCGCGAAGCTGTTGCCCTGCGCGCCGACCTCCGCCGGAGGGTTGCCCAGCGTCCGCGTGCGCGTGTCGTCGCGCATCGCCAGCGCGTAGAGGTCCGTGCGCTTGGACAGCGCATGGGTGTAGCCCAGCGTCAGCACCTTGCGCTCCAGGTTGCCGCCCGCCACCGTGGCCGGCACGGGCGCGACGGCATCGGAGGTGCGGCGCGTGCCGTAGCCGGCAAGCAGCGTGCCCGCACCCAGCGGCACGGCCGCGCTCAGATCCCAGACGTTGTATTTCGCATCCAGGGGTGCCGCCGACGTGCCGCGGTTCTGGATACGGCCCAGGTGGGCCATCAGCTTGACGCTGCCGAAGTCGTACGACGCGGCCAGCTGCCATGTGCGCGTGTCGTTGGGCGAGGTTCCATCGGCGAAGGTCTGCGGGTTGCGGCGCACGTTCTGATAGGCCACCGAAGCCGCGAGCGGCCCCTTCGCGTACTGCAGGCGCGCGGCCTGGTTGCCGCCGCCCTGGCGCTCCGACAGCGCGTAGGCCAGCGAGCCGCTGAAGCCCGCGACCATCGGGCTGTCATAGACGACCGAATTGGCCCAGGAGGTGCCGCCGGTCAAGGGCCCGCCGATGAAGGTCAGCAGGTTGATCGGCCCGAACACGGTCGAATCGCCGAAGGCATTGGTGGAAATCGACTGGATGAAGAGCTGCGTGGAGATGGTGCCCAGGCGCACGCGCCCCCAGACCGGATGCGCCAGCCCGACCCACGCGGCCCGCGAGAACACCGGATCGCCCGCGACGTTCACCGGCGCGGGCAGCGCGTCGCTGCGGCCCAGGGCGCCCGTGTCGTTGCGGATGAAGGAAGACAGCTCGAAGACCGCCGTCGCACCGCCGCCGAGCGCCTCGCTGCCGCGAACGCCCCAGTGGCTGGTGGAAAGCGCGCTGCTCTCCATGCGCGTCGTGGCCCGGTCCTGCGCATTGATGCCCGTGGCCGGGCCGGCGAAGCGGCCCACCGCCGCATCCACCTGGCCGAAGAGCTGCAGGCCGGGGGCCGTGGCGGGCTGCGCCTGCGCGGCGCCGGCAAGGGCGCAGCCGGCGGCGACGGCCAGCGACCCGCGCAGCCTGCGCGCGGCAGGCCGGGCGGCGTGATGAAGAGTGCCCCGGGGCACGGCGTTGAAAAGGCGCTGGTACATGCTTGTCTCCTTGTGGTTTTTTCAGGCTGAGTTCGTCCGCGGCGCAGGCGGCTGGCGCTGCGCCGTCGGTACGGGCGGGGGAAAACGACGAAAGCCGCGCAAGCGGCCGGACGGGGCCTAGGGCGGGCCGGTCGAGCGCAGGAAACCGCTCCGGGGGCTGGCGCTGGCAGCGGGGCGCATGGCGGGCCGGGGTCGCGGGTGGGTCAGTCAGTCAGTCAGTCAACCAGGCGTGCGCCGTCAGTGCGCGAGCCCGCCGCAGGCGCCCCGGATGCCGTGCGTGATGAAGCGCACCAGCAGCGGGCCCGCGACGTCGTGGTCGCTCGCCTGGCTCTGGCCCCTCGACAGCCGCTCGATGCGGGTATCGCTCACGTGGTGCTGCAGCGCCCCCAGCGCGAACTGGTAGCACCAGGCCGCATCGGCACGGCTGGCCTGCGGCACGGCCCGGGCGATGGCGTCGATGAAGGCATGCGCCAGCGGGTCGAACATCTCGCGGATCATGGGCTCATCCTCTTCGAGGTGTTCGCCCATGCCGCGCGCCAGCAGGCGCAGGAAGGTGGCGCCCGCAGGTTCCCGGGCCAGTTCCAGCACCGGGAGCACGAACGCCTGGACGATCTCCTCCAGCAGCCGGCCCGGCTCGGCCTCGCGCTGCACCCGCTCCAGCGAACTCAGCCGGGCCTCGATGTAGTGCGCGCGGGCCCGGAAGATGGCGTGGTAGAGCGACAGCTTGGGGCCGTAGTAGTAGCCCACCAGCGCCAGCGGAACGCCGGCCTCTTCGGCGATGTCGCGGATCGACACGCCATGGAAACCCCGCGACGCGAACAGCCGCTCCGCCGCCTGGAGGATGTTGGCCTGGCGGTTCTGCGCCATGCCGTCGTCCCGCGTGCCGCTGGCGGGCTTCGCGGCACGGGTGGCCGGCACCGCAGCAGCGCCGGCCTTGCCCCCTTTGCGGGAAGCGGCCGGCGATGCCGCCTTGGCCGCGACCGGAGAAGAAGCTGGGGATGAAATCTTGGACGAACGGGTCATGCCCGGATTTATACGTTCGTACAAAAAATTGCACATTCGTACAAACCCCGTGCACTTCATTTTTTGTACGTTCGTACAATTCCTGCAGCGCAGCCGCTCCAGCCCCTCCCGGGCGCCGGAACGCAGCGCCGGCACAAAGCAAGAAATCCACAGGAGACAAGCATGATCGACCGCCGCCAATTCACCCGGCTCACCGCCGCACTGGCCCCCGCCCTCTGGGCCGCCCCGGGCTGGGCGCAAGCGCCCCAGGCATCGCCGCCGCCGCTGCCTGGCGTGGCCAAAATCATCACGGGCTTTCCGCCCGGGGGCACGCTGGATGCGCTCGCCCGGCGCGTTGCCGAGCGCATGCGCGACCGCTATGCCTCGACGGTGTTGGTGGACAACAAGCCCGGCGCGGGCGGGCAGATCGGCATCCTTACGCTGCGCGACAGCCCTGCGGACGGCAGCACCCTGCTGGTGACGCCCTCTTCCATGCTCTCGATCTACCCCTACACCTATCCCAAGCTGCGCTATTCGCTGGACGACCTGGCCCCCGTGTCGCTGGGCGCGATGATGGACCACGGCATCGCCGTCGGCCCCGGCGTGCCGGCCAGCGTGCGCACCCTGGCCGATTTCCTCGCCTGGGCCTCGGCCCATCCGACCGAGGCCAACTACGGCAACCCGGGCGCCGGCTCCATGCCGCACATGGTCGGCGTGCTGCTCTCGCAAATGGCCAAGGTGGAGCTGCGCAGCATTCCCTACCGTGGCACCGTGCCCGGCGTGCAGGACTTGCTGGGCGGGCAGATCCCGGCCTTCTGGGGCCCCATCGGCGACTACCTGCAGCACATCAAGCCCGGCACGCTGCGCGTGCTGGCCACGGCCGGCGCCAGGCGCTCGCCCTTCCTGCCCCAGGTGCCCACGCTGCAGGAGCTGGGCTACCCCCTCAAGGTGCACGAGTGGTACGGCTTCTTCCTGCCGCGCAAGGCCTCGCCCGAGACCGTGCAGCGTGCATCGGAGGCGCTGCGCGCGGGCCTCGCCCACCCCGAAGTCATCGAATACGGCAAGCAATACGGCCTCGAGGTGCGCTCCTCCACCCCGGCCGAGCTGGGCCAGATGCTGCGCGCCGACGCGGACCAGTGGCGCGGCCTCATCCGCCAGACCGGCTTCACCGCGGAATCCTGAACCTCTCCCCGCCCTCCATCGCCCCGCGCAGAAAACTGACCCGCCATGACCCAAGCACCGCCCCCGCGCCACTTCATCGACATCTCCATGCCCCTGGAAAACGACGTGGTGTCCGACCCGCCCGGGCTGGGCCCGCGCATCGACTACATCGACCACCGGATGAGCTTCGACAGCCTCGCGCAGTTCTTCCCCGGCCTGCAGCGCGAAGACCTGCCCGACGGCGAAGCCTGGGCGGTGGAGGAAGTGCGGCTCAACACCCACAACGGCACCCACCTGGACGCGCCCTACCACTTCGCCTCCACCATGGACGGCGGGCAGCGCGCCCTCTCCATCGACGAGGTGGACCTCAACTGGTGCTTCCAGCCCGCCGTCAAGCTCGACTTCCGGCACCTGCCCGACGGCTACATCGTGCAGCCGGCCGATGTGGAGGCCGAGCTGGCCCGCATCGGCCACACGCTGCGCCCGCTGGAGATCGTCCTCGTCAACACGCGCGCAGGCAGCGCCTACGGCACGCCGGCCTACCTGAGCGCCGGCTGCGGCATGGGCTACGCGGCCACCATGTACCTGCTCGAACGCGGCGTGCGCCTGACCGGCACCGACGCCTGGAGCTGGGACGCCCCGTTCACCTACACCGCCCAGCGCTACGCGCAGAGCCAGGACGCCTCGCTGATCTGGGAAGGCCACAAGGCCGGCCGCGACATCGGCTACTGCCACCTGGAAAAGCTCCACAACCTGCAGGCCCTGCCGGACCACGGCTTCTACGTCTCGTGCTTTCCCGTGAAGGTGCGCGGCGCCTCGGCCGGCTGGACCCGGGCCGTCGCCATCTTCGACCCGGCCTTGCAGCCGGCCTAAGAACGTGTTCACGATCTCGCAGGGGATCGTGAACACGTTCTGAGCGCCCGCTGACCATCTCGCACCAAGGGGCCCCTCGCATGAAACTCGCCACCCTGCGCAACGGCCGGCCCGATGGCCGGCTCGTCGTCGTCTCCAGCGACGCCCGCCACTGCCTGGACGCCGGCAGCGTCGCCCCCACCCTGCTCGATGCGCTGCAGCGCTGGACCGAAGCGGAACCCGGGCTGCAGGCGCTCGCCCGCGCGGCCGACACGCCCGGCACGGCAGGCCTCGAAGCCTTCGACACCGCGCAGTGCATGGCGCCGCTGCCGCGCACCTACCAGTGGCTGGACGCCTCGGCCTTCCTCAACCACGGCCGCCTGATGGAGCGCGCCTTCAAGGTGCCGCCCGTCCCCGATCTGGAAACCATCCCGCTCATGTACCAGGGCGCGCCGGACGACTTCCTCGGTCCGCACGACCCCGTGCCCCTGCCCTCCGAGGCGGACGAGATCGACTTCGAGGGCGAGTTCGGCGTCGTCGTGGGCGAAACCCCCATGGGCATCGCCCCCGACCAGGCGCTGGCCCACGTGCGGCTGATCGTCCTCATCAACGACTGGAGCCTGCGCGCCTTCGGCCCCCGCGAGGCCCGCTCGGGCTTCGGCTTCCTGCAGGCCAAGCCCTCCACCGCCTTCGCGCCCATCGCCGTCACGCCCGACGAACTGGGCAGCGCCTGGGCCGGCGGCCGCGTGCACCTGCAACTGCAGACCCTGCGCAACGGCCAGTGGTTCGGCCACCCCCACGGCCGCGCCATGCACTTCCACTTCGGTGAACTGATCGCCCACGCAGCCCGCACCCGGCGCCTCTCCGCCGGCACCGTGATCGGCTCAGGCACGGTATCGAACGCCGAGGCGGACGCCGGCTCCTCCTGCATCGCCGAACGCCGCATGATCGAGATCCTGGCGGACGGCAAGCCCAGCACCCCCTTCCTACACTTCGGAGAACGGGTGCGCATGACCGCCCTCGACGCCAAGGGCCAGCCGGGCCCGTTCGGCAGCCTGGACCAGACCGTCGTCGCGCACGCGCCGCCGTCGGCGTGAAGAAGGCCATCCGGAGCCACTGGCCGCCGCGCCCCGGAAGCCGGGCCGCGGCCCAGCTAGAATGCGGCTCCTGCAGCCTGCGGAGACTTGGGTGAGCGGTTTAAACCAGCAGTCTTGAAAGTGCGCCGTTGTGCGCTCGATATGTGTGGCGAAAAATCGTCAACACTTTCTTAACTTGTGTTTAAAGCACCTAGCTAAGCGATTCGCCGAAAGGAGAACGTGAAAACAGCATGCTAGGAAAAGGCGTTTGCGCTCCAGTGCCAAACAGAGCAATAGAAACGTCAGCTAGGTCGTATATGGTTAAACCTAAACTGGCTGAAACCCAGTCGCGTCGGATTTCTACCGCGTCCACTTAGGAAAGGCACTGAAACCTAAGTTGCAGATGTAGTGTTGTAGGTTTTCAAGACAACGCTAAAAGAACATCGGCAGACTACCCCGAGGAGGGGAACAAGCGACGAACGGGTGACCTAAGTACGAAGACACCACGTATCGAGTGAACTACGGGATTGCCTACAGCGAGCAATCGCCATGGCAACGGAGTATCCATATTACTCAAATGCCGCGATGAAAGTCGCGGACACGGGGAAGGGATACAGTTCGTGAATCGACAGTCGAATTATGAGGGCTCGGATGAGCAATTACGGCATAACAAGGCTGTCGAAACTTGAGGAGCTTAACGCAGACCCCAACTGGGTCAACGAAGACCTTTACAGGCTGTTGTATAGGCCTGAGCTGTACGTGTTAGCGTATGAACGCATCAAAAGCAGTCCTGGCAACATGACTGCGGGGACCGACGGCGGAACGATTGATGGATTCTCGGTGAACAAAATCGAGGCCATCATCTCTTCACTGAGAGACGAAAGCTATCAATTTGACAGAGCCCGAAGGGTGTATATCCCGAAGGCGAACGGCAAATTGAGACCACTCGGCATTCCGACCGCCAAGGACAAAGTCGTTCAAGAGGTTATCCGGCTCATACTGGAAAACATCTACGACGGCTCCAAGCCCACGTTCCGCGACTGCAGCCACGGTTTTCGCCCAGGAAGAGGTACGCACTCTTGTTTGAAGGAGATTCGAAGCTGGCAAAACGTCAGTTGGTTCATTGAAGGCGATATCAAAGCATGCTTTGATGAGGTCGACCATAGTGAGCTAATCAAGGTCCTGTCCAAACGTATTTCGGATGGACGATTTCTTGACCTAATCCAGAAGGCGCTGAATGCGGGCTACATGGAGGGGAAGACCCCCGTGAACTCGTTATCAGGCACGCCCCAAGGGAGCATCGTCAGCCCCATGCTGGCGAACGTGTACCTACACGAGCTTGACCTCTTCGTCGAGCAGCTCAAGGCGAAGTATGAGAAGGGAGAGCGGAAACGCATCAACCCGGCGTACACAGCCATTGTCAAGGAACGAAACAGGATTGCGAAAGGCAAGAAGGACGCGACTATCGAGGAACGACGCGCTCTCGAGCGCCGACTCCGAGAAACCCCGAGTCTGATGCACGATGACCCGACCTTCATTCGTATCAAGTATGTCAGATACGCCGACGACTGGATTATCGGAATCGACGGCCCCAAACAATTGGCAGAGCAGTTGCGGGAAGATGTCAAAAACTTCCTTGCAGACGACCTGAAATTACGCCTGAGTGTCGAAAAGACGCACATCCGCAATGCTCGCACAGAACGAGCGTTCTTTCTTGGAACGTACGTCTCGGTGGGTAAGGGTCAGCAGATGCAGCAGTTGGTCAAATGGAAGGATGGTCGGGAGTTTCGTAAACGCGTCAACGGATGGCAAACCCAAATGGAAGCGCCCATCCAGAGAATCATTGACAGGCTGTCAGAGCGTGGGTTTTGTGACAAGGGAGGAATGCCGAAAGCAAGAACGGCTTGGACAATTCACAGTCTTGACCAAATTGTGCTTCAGTACAATTCGGTCCTCTGGGGGTTCCTGAACTACTACAGTTTTGCGAACAACTACTCTAGACTGAGGCTAATCCAGCACATACTGCAACAATCGGCGCTTCACACCTTTGGCAGGAAACTGCAGGTGAGAAAACCTGAACTGTACAAACGGTTCGGCCCCTCGTTGCGCATCGAGTGGAAGACGAAGAACGGGGAAGAGAAATCTACCTCTCTGAAGTTGGAGACGAAATGGGCAGCGAGACCACTACGATTCCTTGAGGGCGAAGGTCCTCGAGACCGTGTGGACACCTACATGAACTTGCGCACTCGAAGCAAGCTCGGAGCAAAGTGCTGCGTTTGCGGTAGCCCAGATGATGTAGAAATGCATCATCTACGGCACGTCCGCAAAGGGAAATCGAAGGGATTCTCGCGGGTCATGTCTGCCATCAATCGGAAACAGATACCAGTCTGTCCTCCGTGCCATCAAAAAATCCATCGAGGTGAATACGACGGTTTATCACTGTCCGACTTCACTTTCCCGGAATTGGCGGCGATGTAGATGTGATAAGCTAGTGAATACTGGAGAGTTGGCAGAGTGGTCGAATGCGGCTGACTTGAAATCAGCTGAAGGTTTGCGCCTTCCGAGGGTTCGAATCCCTCACTCTCCTCCAGCGGTTGCCTCACCTTGAGTCATGAATGGAGAGCCGTATGCGATGAAAGTCGCACGTACGGTTCGGAGGGGAGCTTCTGGGCACCTACAGCTCGCAAGAGCAGGGTCCTGGTCGTCTTACCCTACACTGCCGACGGGCAACCGTCCGTGAGTTCGAATCTCACAGTCTCCGCCAAAACGCTCTAAGTCATTGATTTTCAATGACTTTTCATCCTGGACCCGGCGAGTTCGACGTTGTTTCCGACCAACGTCCAACTTTTGCTCGATTCATGTCCAAGAACTCCGCGGCAGACACCCACTTTTTGGACGTCGCCCCCGCAACTTCGATTGCAGATCCTGCCGCCCCGAATGGCTGCGACGCCACCGCAGAGGCGACCGGGGAACATGCCTCCAGTGCGCCCAATGCTGTGTGGCAGCCGCGCATCAATGCCACGCATCTCTCGAAGGGGGTCAATGGCATCTGGTACCTGCGCCTTTCGATCCCCGAGCATGTTCGGGCACGCCATACTGAACGTCCCAAGGAATTGAGGCGATCAGCGTGCACCGCATGTGCTTGCATCTGCAGGTACACCCCCGACGAGTCGAACGGCGCCATTTCCCAACGGCTCAAAAGTGTCTGGGGAATCCGGACCCGATTCCCAAGCCTCGCAACCTACCCGCGCTGCCCCATCTCGACCACCCGATTCCCAGGCAGCAAGAAGTGATCGGACGCACGGCTGGCATTGCGTTGCAGCCAGGTGAACAGCGCCTGCCGCGGCTTGCTCATGCCGGGCAGGTCGCCGGCCACCAGCGAGGCGCGGGAGATGAAGTACGACGTCGTCATCGAATCGCATGCAGCGCCGTTCTGGTACGCGAACACGCGGACGAACTCCGGCACATTGGGCGTTTCCATGAAGCCGTGGTGGGCGATGACGGTCCAGATGCCCAGGTCCATTTGGCGGGCCACGATGCGGTCGCGGGCGTCGACCCGGGGCACCGGCATGGCGCGCACGACCATGATCAACACCTGCTCGTGCAGCACGTGGTTGTGCTTGAGGTTATGCAGCAAGGCATACGGAACCGACGTTTCGCTGCCGTGGAGGAAAACTGCCGTGCCCGGCACGCGGTGCGGGACGTGTGCGGCCAGAGACTCCACGAACGGCTCCAGCGGGATCTGGTCCTCTTCCACCAGGGCCAGGCCCAGTCGGCGGCCTTTGGCCCAGGTCGTGAAAATCGCCATCACCACGCCCGCGATCGCCAGCGTCAGCCAGCCGCCTTCGTGGATCTTGAGGCTGTTGGCCGTCACGAACGCCAGGTCGATCGCAGCGAAAACGATGACGCCGGCCACGACCGCGATGCGGTTCCAGCGCCACAGGCCGAAGGCGACCACGCCCGCCAGCAGCGTGGTCGTCACCATGGTGATCGACACCGCGATGCCGTAGGCCGCCGACAGGGCGCTGGAGCTGCCGAACCGGACCACCAGGATGATGACGGCCACCATCAGGATCCAGTTGATCGCGGGCAGATAGATCTGGCCGATGGCGTTGTCGGAGGTCTGGACCACCCGCATGCGGGGCAGATAGCCCATGCGGATGGCCTGCGCCGTCAGCGAGAAGGCCCCGGAAAGCACGGCCTGGGAGGCGATCACGGTCGCCATCGCCGCCAGCACCACCATGGGGATGACGGCCCAGGCCGGGAACAGGCGGTAGAAGGGGTTGTCAATGGCCGCCGGGTCCGTCAGCACCAACGCGCCCTGCCCGAAGTAATTGAGGACCAGCGAAGGCAGGGCCACGAACAGCCACGCCTGGCGAATGGGCCGCGCGCCGAAATGCCCCATGTCCGCATACAGCGCTTCGCCGCCGGTGAACGCCAGGAAGACGGCCCCCAGCACGGACAGCGCCTGGGGCTTGTGCGACCACAGGAAGCCCAGCGCATGGCGCGGATCGAGCGCCTGCAGGATGCGAGGCTCCTGAATGATCTGCCACAGCCCGCTGATGGCCAGGACGGCGAACCACAGCAGCATCACCGGGCCGAAGATCTTGCCGACCTTCTCGGTGCCCTTGCGCTGCACGGCGAAGAGGCCGAGCAGGATGCCGATGGTGATCGGAAGGACGAAGCGTTCCAGCTGCGGCGCCTGGACTTCGAGGCCTTCGACAGCGGAAAGCACGGAGATGGCGGGCGTGATCGCGCAGTCGCCATAGAACATGGCAGCCCCCACCAGCCCCAGGAAACCCAGCCCCTTCCAGATGCGCGGGTGGCTTGTCTGCACGGGCAGCGCTCGGCGGGCCAGGGCCTGCAGGGCCAGGATGCCGCCCTCGCCGTCGTAGTCGGCACGCAGCACGAACACCACGTACTTCAGGGTCACGACCACCATCAGGCCCCAGAAGATCAGGGAGAGCAGCCCCAGCACCGATGCCGGCGCGAGCGCCACCCCGTGTTCGGGATTGAGCGTCTCCTTGAAGGCATACAGCACCGATGTACCGATGTCGCCGAAGACGACACCCAGTGCGGCGATGGTCAATGCCGCACCCATGCCGGGCGCTCCATGCCCGCCCTTGGCGGCCTGATCGTGGGGTGTTGAGGTCATGGAAGTCGCAGGAAAAGTCAGGAGCATAGGGGAGAGACGTACCAAAACCACCAAATTCGGGGCGGCAAGCACCAAGCGAGTTGCGGAGTGTTGCCGGAGTGCCTCCACCCGAGCCGACTGATGGCCCATATCCCCCTGTTCCGCTCAAGTGGGTCTTGGCGAAGCGCGGGGCATGTCGGCGGCGAGACCGCCGGCCCGGCGGAGATTCGTTAGGCTAGGCTTGGCCTGCCAAGGGTGACCGTCCCCCAGACGCGCTACCGCTGAAAATCTTCCCCGCAAAGCTCGCCCACACCTCTGTTTCCCCGCCCCTTCCTGCCGTGCCCGAATCCGCCACTCCCTCTCCCGCTGCAGACTCCGCGCCCCCATCGCGCGCCCTGTGGGCCATGTTCCTGTGCCTGCTGTCGGGCTTCGCGCTGAGCCAGGCCTTCCGCACGGTCACCAGCATCATCGCCACGGGCCTGGAGGCAGACTTCGGCATTTCGCCCGATTCGCTCGGCGCTTTCGCCGGGCTGTTCGGCCTGTCTTTCGGGGTGACGCAACTGCTGATGGGCATCGGCATGGATCTGTACGGCCTGCGCCGCACCGTGCTGACGGCGTTTCCCCTGGCGGTGATCGGCTCGGCGGTATCTGCGGGCGCGCCGAGCTATGGCTGGCTGATGCTGGGGCAGCTGCTGATCGGCGTGGGCTGTTCGCCCGCCTTCCTGGCCTGCACGGTGTTCATTTCCCGGCACTTTCCCGCGCATCGCTTCGCGTTCTTTTCGGGCGTGGGGATGGGCGTGGGCGGCCTGGGGCTGATCTTCACGGGCACGCCCCTGGCCTGGCTGGTGCAGCACGGCGGATGGCGCCTGGGCTTCGGGGTGCTGGCCGTGCTCTCGCTGCTGTCGTGGCTGCTGATCTACCTGCGCGTGCATGAGCCGGCGCTGCCGCAGGCGGCGGATCGGCCCAAGGAATCATGGGTGCAGGCGGCGAGCCGCTTCGGCGACCTGTTCCGCATGCCGCATACCTGGGGCATCCTGATCCTGGGCATGTGCTGCTATGCCGCCTTCCTCTCGCTGCGCGGCCTGTGGCTGGGGCCGTTGCTGATGAGCCGTTTCGGGTTCTCGCTGGTCGAGAGCGGCAACGTCGCGCTGGTGCTGTCGCTGATCGCCTTGTTCGTTCCGGCGCTCTTCGGCCGCCTGGACCCGGGGCCCCTGCACCGCCGCCGCTGGGTCACGTTCTTCTCGCTGCTCATGGGGTGCCTGTTCCTCGTGATGGCGTTCCTGCACCATGCCGCGGCGACGGTCGTGCTGATCTTCGTGATGGGCTTGCTGTCGGGCTACAGCGTGCTGCAGTACGCCGACGTGCGCTCCTCCTACCCCGCCGCGATGACGGGCCGTGCGCTGTCGCTCTTCACCATGTCGATGTTCTTCGGGGTGGCGCTGATGCAGTGGCTGACCGGGCTGCTGGCGGCCTGGGCGCAGCACCATGGGCACGACCCTTTCCAGGCGGTGATGCTCTGCATCGCCGGCATGCTGGCGGCGGCGTCCACCGCCTTCCGGTTCCTGCCCCGCTCGCCGTTGCTGCCGCAGGCCAGCGCGCCGTGAGGGCCTGTTTACGATCTTTTCAGGACTGACAATTTCGCGGTGCAGAGAAAGCCCCACTCAAGCGACATCAGCCCCCAAAAGCTCGCCGAGATCAAGCCATTGCTGCGCAGCGTTCGACGCAGTACCTAGCCGGTATAGCCGGAGCTCTACGAGGTGTTCTTTGGGGGGCTGTACCGGTTGCGCACAGGCTCCCAGTGGAGGCTTCTTCAGCCGGACTTTCCTAAATGGCAGAACGTGCATGGATACTGGCGCAAGTAGAGCGAGCCTGGCCTGCGCGTAATAAGCGTGCTGGAGCAGGCACTTAGAGAAGTCCTGCGCAATTCACTTCGCGGCGTGACAGATCGGTGTGAAGCGATCGGGCATGCGAGCTGAAGGTGCCCGGGCGCGCTGACTGCAAGGTTAGTGACCCATCAAGCCCTGGTTTGGCCCACAGCGGACGCACTTATGGCCCCCACAACCATCAATGTCCGGCGCACCATCCACGGGTTCGACAGAGCAAACAGGGTGTGCAGTTGCACGGTGTGCCTATTGCCGGCTTTCGCCCGTGATGCGGAGGGCCCCGCCGCTGATGCCGCTGATGCCGCTGCCGGCGCTGCCGGCGCTGCCGGAGGCGCCCATCACCACGGGAGGCGTAGCGCTCCAATTGCCGCTGCTGGGCAGGTTGCTGCCGGGCACTTTGCCTGCGCCCGTGCTGGCCTGGCCTTGCTGGTTGGTGCCGACGCCGCCTGCCGTGGAGCCTCCTGACCCGCCCGAGCCTCCGATGGGCATCATGCCCCCATTGCCCATGCTGTAGCCGCCACCGATGCCCAGGCTGCTGCCCCGGTAGTCGGCCCGGTTCTGGATGTCGCTGTGCGTGAGCGTGGCGGTGCTCAGGCGGTTGGCTCCGTCCTGCACGGCCTTGTCCGTGCTGGCGATAACTGCGCCCTTCAAGTCCGTGTTGCCTCGCACGTCGATCTGGAAGCCGCCGTCACCGGCCCGGATGCCCGATTGCTCGGTCACGCTGGCGTAGTCGCTGTTGATCCTCTGCTGGCCGTAGTTGGCGCTG
>NZ_FONX01000023.1 GCF_900113035.1 Paracidovorax wautersii
TTTTAAGGAACCGAAAGATCAGAATCTCTTCTTTTCTTTCAAGCTTTGCTGCGATCAGCAGAGCCTTGAATTCTAACAGGTTTTTTAAAGTCCTGTCAAACTTGAAGGTTATTCGCTTTAATCAACTTGCTTTCGCAAACCGCTTTCAGCGAAGCCCTCGATTATAACAGCATTTTTTAAACACCGTCAAGACCGAAGGTCTTTATTTTCACTTCACAGAACCGATCGCATCAGCAACCAACCCCGTTCAGCGAAGCCTTGAATTCTACACCGATTTTTCAACCAGCCGCAACTCAAAACCAACCTTTTTTCTCAACACCTTCGAAGCTCCTTTCGTTGCCTCGACTGCGCCAAGCCCGCTAGTGTACGACGTTTTTGGTGCTGTCGCACGAAGTTCTTGAAATTTGTCTTACAGACTTCTGGCGCAGGCCCATGGCCCCCTGCAACGCCCTCGCCACGGGGGCCCACTGATAATGGGCCATGGCTCTCATCACACTTATCAATGCGCAACTGGCCTTTGGGCATGTCGCGCTGCTCGACCACGCAGGCTTTTCCCTGGAGGTCGCCGAGCGGGTCGGCCTCATCGGACGGAACGGCGCCGGGAAGTCCTCCCTGCTGAAGATTCTGGGCGGCATCGCCAAGCCGGACGACGGGGCAATGCATGTCCAGCAGAACGCCCGTATCACTTATGTAGCGCAGGAGCCGCTGCTGGACCCGGCCTCCACGGTATTCGAGGCAGCCTCCCAGGGCCTGAGCGCCGTGATCGCCGTGCGTGACCAATATCTCTCTGGCGCCGAGGGACTCGATCTGGACGCATTGCAGACGCAGATCGAGGCCTACGACGCCTGGAACTGGGAGCAGCGGGTCGAAGAGACGCTGCATCGCCTGCACCTGGACGGCAATGCCAAGGTGGGCGATCTCTCTGGCGGCACCAAGAAACGGGTGGCGCTGGCCCAGGCGCTGGTGGCTCGCCCTGATGTTCTCTTATTAGATGAGCCGACCAACCACCTGGATCTCGACTCCATCGAGTGGCTGGAAGAACTGCTGCTCGACTTCAAGGGCAGCGTGGTCACCATTACCCACGATCGCGCCTTCCTGGACCGGGTCGCCACCCGGATCGTCGAGCTGGACCGCGGAGAGTTGCGCTCCTATCCCGGCAACTTCGCACAGTACGTCGCGCAGAAGGAAGAGCAACTGGCACAGGAAGCGGTGATCGCAGCCAAGGCGGACAAGTTGCTGGCACAGGAGGAAGTCTGGATCCGCCGCGGGGTGGAAGCACGGCGCACGCGCAGCCAGAGCCGTATCGGGCGTCTGCAGGAACTGCGGGCCCAGCGCGCCGAGCGGCGGGAAGCCCTGGGCAGCGTGAAGATGGATGTCGCTTCGGGCAGCCAGAACGGCTACCAGGGCAAGATCGTGGCCGAGCTGTCGAACGTGACCAAGGCATTCGGCGACAAGGCGATCGTGACCAACTTCACGGGCACCATCCTGCGGGGCGACAAGGTCGGGCTGATCGGCCCCAATGGCGCCGGCAAGACCACCCTGCTCAAGCTGATCCTTGGCGAGCTGATGCCGGATGCCGGCACCATTCGGCGCGGCAGCAACCTGCAGATCGCCTATTTCGACCAGATGCGCAATGCAGTGGATCTGGATGCGACGCTGGAGGACTTCATCAGCCCCGGCAGCGAGTGGATCGAGATCGGCAACCAGCGCAAGCACGTCAAGAGCTACCTCAGCGACTTTTTGTTCTCTCCCGCCCGCGCCCACTCGCCGGTGCGGTCGCTCTCGGGCGGTGAGCGCAACCGACTGCTGCTGGCGCGGCTGTTCGCGCGCCCCGCGAACGTGCTGGTGCTGGACGAGCCGACCAACGACCTGGATATCGACACGCTGGATCTGCTGGAGGAACTGCTGCAGAGCTACGACGGCACCGTGTTCCTCGTCAGCCATGACCGGACCTTCCTGGACAACGTGGTAACGAGCACCATCGCCTGCGAGGGCCAGGGCCAGTGGCGCGAATACGAGGGCAGCGTGCAGGACTGGCTGACGCAGTCCCGCCGCACCAAGGCCCTGGCGGCGCAGGCCGGCGCCCAGCCCGCCGCCGCGCAAACACCGGCCACGGCGCCGACGGTGGTAGCCTCTTCTTCCAGCCCGAATGCATCGCAGCCCGCTCAGGGCGCGCGTGAGCCGCTATCAAAAAAGAAGCTCAGCTACAAGGAGCAGCGGGAACTGGATCAGTTGCCCGAACTGATCGCCGCACTGGAACAGGAGCAAAAGCAGATTCAGGAAGAGCTGGCGGATGGCAGCATCTATGCGCGGGATGCCGCCCGGGGTGCCATGCTGCATGCACGCGATGCGGAAATCGAGACGCTGCTGCTGCAGGCACTGGAGCGCTGGGAAATCCTGGCAGGCTGAGCGAACGGAGCAGCCCCGGGTGGCAACCCGGGGCTGAAAGACCTCAGATGCGGTGATGCACCCGATCGGTCGAGCCGCGCAGGCGTGCGATGAGTGCCGGCGCAATCTGGGTCAGCGGCAGCACCTCGTCCGCCGCGCCATGGGCGATGGCTTCGCGGGGCATGCCGAAGACGATGCAGGTGGCCTCGTCCTGCACGTAGTTGTAGCTGCCGGCGTTCTTCATCTCGCGCATGGCGGCCGCGCCGTCATTGCCCATGCCGGTCAGCATGATGCCGTAGGCATTGCGGCCCACGACGGCGGCTGCGGACTTGAACAGCACCTCGACCGATGGCTTGTGGCGGTTGACCGGCGGGCCGTCATCCACCACCGCCACGTAGTTGGCACCGCTGCGTGCCACATGGAACTGGGTGCCGCCGGGAGCGATGTACGCGTGGCCCGGCAGGATACGTTCGCCGTGCACGGCTTCCTTCACCGTGATCTTGCACAGCCCGTTGAGCCGGGCCGCGAAGCTGGTGGTGAAGCCTGGCGGCATGTGCTGGGTTATGACGATGGCGGGCGAGTCGGCCGGCATCTGGACCAGCACTTCGCGGATGGCTTCGGTGCCGCCCGTGGAGGCGCCGATGCAGATGAGCTTCTCGGTGGACACGCGGCCCAGCAAGGTGGCCGACGACACGGGCGCAGCAGCGGCTGCCGCGCCCGAGCCGCCGGATGACTGCGCGGCGGTGGCGGGATCCCGCACGGGGGCGCGCCGCACATGTGCCACGGCCGCCACGCGGATCTTCTCGACGATCTGGGCGGCCAGTTCCGTCAGCCCGCTGGACAGGCCCACGCGCGGCTTGGCCACGAAATCGACGGCGCCCAGTTCGAGCGCGCGCATGGTCACTTCGGCCCCGCGCTCGGTCAGCGTGGAGATCATCACCACCGGCATGGGGCGCAGGCGCATCAGGCGGCCCAGGAAGTCGATGCCGTCCATGCGCGGCATCTCGACGTCGAGCGTGATCACATCGGGATTGGTCTCCCGGATCATCTCGCGCGCGATCAGCGGGTCATTGGCCGTGCCGATGCACTCCATGTCGGGCTGCCGGTTGATGATTTCGGCCAACAAACTGCGCACCAGTGCGGAATCGTCCACCACGATGACGCGAATCTTCCTGCTCATTCCGTACAACTTTCGTTAGACCTACTCAAAAAAGATCCACCGAGCCGCCCGCCGTCGCCTTGGCCACCGTGACAACGTTGCCACGCACCTCCTGCGCCGCGGATGCTTCCGGATGGGCATGCGCCAGGCGCTTGACCATGGCCTTGCCAGTGACCGGGAAGAAAACCACCTTGCGCGGGTAGATGTCCAGCACGTCTTCCGACACGATGGGAATGCGCTCGGTCTGCAGGTAGTTCATCACGAACTGCGTATTGCGCTCCCCGACATTCATGGTCGTGAAGTTGTGCATCACCTGCCCGCCACCGAAGACCTTGGCCTGCATCGACTCGCGCCGCGCGCCGAGCTTGAGCATCTCGTTGATCAACAATTCCATGGCGTACGAACCATAACGGCCCGACACGTCGTTGGAGTCCCCGTCCGGCAGCATGAAGTGATTCATGCCGCCCACGCGGGACCGACTATCCCACAGGCACGCCGCGATGCACGAACCCAGCACCGTCATGATGACCAGGCTCTCGTTGGAAACGAAGTATTCGCCCGGCAGCACCTTGACCGCATTGTGCTGGAAGTGATGGTCCAGGAAGAAAAACGAGGCTTCACCCGGCTTGCGCGGCGCGGACTTGAGCTCCTGCAGGGTGGATTCCTTGGCGGGGCCGGCTGCAGCGCCGCCCGGGGAGTAGATGTCGGCACTGAGTGGCGCGATGCGGGGCGCCCGGCGCCGCTCCAGGGCACCGAAAGGCTGCGCGGGCGACGCGGGGGGAGATCCTGGACGGTTGGTGGTCATGGAAGCTTTTTCTGGATCGAGGCCATGGGATCAGTCAGCGACGTTCATAGACCGTCTTGCCACGCAGGGTGAAAAGGTCGCGGGATTCACTGAAGTTCTCGGCATGGCCGACGAACAGCATCCCCCCCGGCTTGAGCACCCGGTGGATGCGCTCGAGCACCCGCCGCTGGGTGGGCCCGTCGAAATAGATCATGACGTTGCGGCAGAACACCACGTCGAAGGGCTCGCGGAAGGGCCAGTCGTCCCGGATGAGGTTGACGCTCAGAAAGTCGATGGCCCGGCGCAGTTCGGGCTTGACCCGCACGAGGCCGGAATTGGAGGCCTTGCCGCGCAGGAAGAACTTCTGCATCCGCTCCGGGCTGACGCCCTTGAGGCTGTCGAGCCGATAGACCCCTTCGGACGCCGTCGCCAGCACCCGCGAATCGATATCGCTGGCAGTGAGCTTGAAGCTGGACGCCGAGCTCAGGCTCTCGAAGGCCGTCATGACGATGGAGTAAGGCTCCTCGCCCGTCGAGGCGGCGTTGCACCACACATGCCACGGCCCCGCCGGCCGCGTGCGAAGGTGCTGGGCGAAGATCTCGAAGTGGTGCTGCTCGCGGAAGAACGCCGTCAGGTTCGTGGTGAGGGCGTTGACGAACTCCTGCCACTCCGGGCCGTCGTGCTTTTCCAGCCAGCCCAGGTATTCGTGGAAGCTCGAATGCCCGGTTTCCCGCAGCCGGCGCGACAGCCGGCTGTAGACCATGGCGTGCTTGCCGTCGTGCAGGCTGATGCCGGCGCGCTGATAGATCAGCGCCTGTACCCGGGAGAAATCGGCATTGGTCCAGACGAACTCACGGCCTTGCGCCAGGGGGCCGGTGGGTGCCGCGGTCAGCGCATCGCTGGCGCTGGGGGCGGGACTGATGTGGGGGCGCATTCGGTTCGTCTCCGCTCAAAAGGTGGGGCGGCGCTTCAATTGCCGCAGGGGGCCAGCCGGAACGGGATGGAGACGGGAGACCCCGGCCCACCCCGTCGCCCGATCAGTCCTGCTCGGACATCAGGCCCATGTCCACGCTGGACATGAGCTTCTCGATATCCAGCAGGATCAACATGCGCTCGTTCACCGAACCCAGGCCGAGGATGCAGTTGTTGTCGATCGCGCTGTCGATGTCCGGTGCGGAACGGATGTTCTCGGCCGCCAGTTCCATCACGTCGCTCACCGAATCGACCACGATGCCGACCACGCGCGTGCGCAGGTTCAGGATGATGACCACCGTGAAGCTGTTGTATTCGGCCTGCGAGCAGTTGAACTTGAGCCGCATGTCCACGATGGGCACGATGGTGCCGCGCAGATTGGTCACGCCCTTGATGAAGGCCGGGGCGTTGGCGATGCGGGTGGGCGGCTCGTAACCGCGGATCTCCTGCACCTTCAGGATGTCGATCCCGTACTCTTCCTGGTCGAGCCGGAAGGTCAGGTACTCCCTTGCGCCGGCGACCGCAGTCTCATCCGTCTTTTCCATTACGTTCATGCCGAGGCTCCTTGTTGCTCCACGCTAGCGGGGTTCATGCGAATCAATGCCGGGCACGGCGCACCAGAGCGCCCGTGTCCAGAATCAGCGCCACGGTGCCGTCACCCAGGATGGTCGCGCCCGATACGTTCGGCACCTTGCGATAGTTGGTTTCGAGGTTCTTGACCACGACCTGGTGCTGGCCCAGCAGCTCGTCCACCAGCAGCGCCACGCGGCTGCCGTCGGCCTCGACCACCACCATGATGTTGCTGGACTTGCCGCTGTCGCCGCGGGGCACCTGGAAGGCGCGCTCCAGCGAGATGACGGGCATGTATTCGTCACGCACCTTCACCAGCTGCGAGCCCTGCGCCACGGTGTTCACGTCGTCCGGGTTGACCTGGAAGGATTCGACCACGGAGGACAGGGGCAGGATGTACACCTCGTCGGCCACGCCGACGGACATGCCGTCCATGATGGCCAGCGTGAGCGGCAGGCGCACCGACACGCGCATGCCGTAGCCTTCGGCGGAGTCGATCTCGACCGAGCCGTTGAGCGCGGCGATGTTCTTCTTGACCACGTCCATGCCCACGCCGCGGCCCGACACGTCGGTCACCACTTCGGCGGTGGAGAAGCCGGGCGCGAAGATCAGGTTCCACACCTCGGCGTCGGTCATCTGGTCGGACACGTCCAGGCCACGCTCGCGCGCCTTGCGCAGGATCTTCTCGCGCGACAGGCCCTTGCCGTCGTCGCGGACCTCGATCACGATCGAGCCGCCCTGGTGCGAAGCCGACAGGGTGATGGTGCCGTGCTCGGGCTTGCCGGCGGCCAGGCGCTCGGCGGGCATTTCGATGCCGTGGTCGCAGCTGTTGCGCACCAGATGGGTCAGCGGGTCGGTGATCTTCTCGACCAGGCTCTTGTCCAGTTCGGTGGCTTCGCCGTGCGTGACGAATTCGACCTTCTTGCCCAGCTTGTTGGCCAGGTCGCGCAGCATGCGCGGGAAGCGGTTGAACACGATGGTCATCGGGATCATGCGGATCGACATGACCGATTCCTGCAGATCGCGGGTGTTGCGGTCCAGGTCGGCCAGGCCGGCCAGCAGCTGCTGATAGACCCCGCCGTCCAGGCCGCGGCTGTTCTGCGCCAGCATGGCTTGCGTGATGACGAGCTCGCCCACCAGGTTGATGAGCTGATCGACCTTGTTGACCGCCACGCGGATGGTGGTGGATTCCATCTGGGCCTGGCTCACGGCCTTGGGTTCGGCGCTGGCCACGGCGCGCGAAGACTCGGCCTTGGCCGGCTGTGCCTGCACGCGGGCGGCAGCGGCGACGCCATCGACGGGCAGGCCCGGCGAATCGGCGAAGAAGCCATAGGCGTCTGCAGACGTTTCGGCTGCGGCACCGGCCTCGGGCGCGTCCGCCGGGCGGATGGCCACCTGCTCCTTGGACACGTGGAAGGCGAACAGATCCAGCAGGTCTTCGTCGGTGGAGGAGGTCTCCACCGCGAACGAGCGCATGCCGGTCGCGGACGCGGGCAGGTCGCTGATCGTGCCCAGCCCGTTGATGTCCCGGAACAGTTCCTTGATGGGGTCGGCCTGCTCGGGGCGGCTCAGAGGACCGATGTCGATGCGCAGCGAGCGCGCACCACCGGCGCTGGCCGGGGCCGCCGGAGCCTGGGCGACAGGCGCCGAG
The DNA here is from genome assembly GCF_900113035.1 of Paracidovorax wautersii. Taxonomy (GTDB): domain Bacteria; phylum Pseudomonadota; class Gammaproteobacteria; order Burkholderiales; family Burkholderiaceae_C; genus Paracidovorax; species Paracidovorax wautersii. The sequence goes on from NZ_FONX01000023.1 coordinate 7,525, forward strand.
GCGGCAACGGGTGCCGGGGCCGGCGCTGCCACCGGAGCGGGCGCCAGTTCCGGCACGCCGCCGGCGGCCAGTTCGCTGATGCGGCGCACCAGTTCAGTCGTGGACACGGCTTCGCCGTGCCCGCCGGACTGGTGGCGGGCCAGCAGGCTGCGCGATGCATCGGCCGATTCCAGCAGCACGTCCACCATCTGGGGAATGGGCTGCAGTTCATGGCGGCGCAGACGGTCGAGCAAGGACTCCATCTGGTGCGTCAGCTCGGCGACGTCGGCAAAGCCGAAGGTCGCTGCCCCGCCCTTGATGGAGTGCGCACAGCGGAAGATGCCGTTGAGCTCTTCGTCGTTGGCTGCCGTCAGGTCCAGCTCGAGCAGCATGTGCTCCATCTGGTCCAGGTTCTCGCCGGCTTCCTCGAAGAAGATCTGATAGAACTGACTGAGGTCGAAGTCGGCGCCGCCGCCGGCGCCCTCTTGGTAGCTTTCCGCCATTATTGTGGGCTCCTGTGTGCTTGGGATGGTCTGAAGAGACGGCGTTGCGTGCAACGGTCCACTCAGCGGATCACTTTCTGAATCACCTCGATGAGGCGATTGGGGTCGAAGGGTTTGACCAGCCAGCCCGTGGCACCGGCGCTCCGGCCGGCCTGCTTCATCTGGTCGCTGGACTCGGTGGTCAGGATCAGGATGGGGATGGTCTTGAAGCGCGGGTGTTCGCGCAGGCGGCGCGTGAGGCCGATGCCGTCCAGGCGCGGCATGTTCTGGTCTGCCAGCACGAGGTGGATGTCGTGGGACTCCGCCTTTTCCAGGGCGTCCTGGCCGTCCACTGCCTCCACCACGTGATAGCCCGCGCTGGTCAGCGTGAAGGCCACCATCTTCCGCATGGACGGAGAATCATCAACGGCGAGAATCGATTGCATGTAAGGGCTCCAACTGACTTGAATATATAGGTGACCGGGGGCTGGAAGCCCTTAGAAAAGATCGATCGATCCGGCGTCCATCTCACTTTGCGTGACGGGATTGGGCCGGTCGGGTGCCATTTCGGCAAACGGTGCGGCTTCTTCGCCCTCTTCGCTACCCATGGCTTCCGACGCCAGCCGGAAGGCGCAGCCCTGCAACACCTTGGTGGTGTGCCAGATCAGCTGCGAGGCCATGTCCTGGAACTGCAGCTCCGTCACCGCGCTGCGCAGCGCCGTGCGCAGCGCCGCCAGCTGCGCGGAGTCGCCCACCACGTCGTCGGTGAGCGCCTTGTTGGCTTCGCTGAAGCGGTCCATCAGGTTGTCGGTGGCATGGCTCAGCAGGCCTTCCAGCCGATGCAGGTCGTGCATGACCACCAGCAGCGAATCCTGCAACTCTGCCGCCACCATGACCGGAACCTGTACGCCTGGCTCCCCAGGCGGCGTTAGCGTAGATTGCATCGTTTCTCCGTCGTTATAGGCGGCAGCAAGGCACGCGACACTCCGATGAGGACTTCAGGCGGCAATGTGGCACACCTCTGATGAGTCATGTTCGGCACGTGGCACCCGAGACTGAACCAAACCCTGCCGGATGACCGGTCCATTTTGTTCCAATATGTATCCTATGATACCGACTCCCATGGCTTCCGGTGTAGGTAAAAAGTTCTTGCGCATTCTGCACCTCGAAGATTCGATCATTGACCACGATCTGGCCCGCCTGACGCTGCGGCGCGCAGGCGTGGTGTCGGAAATCCGCCACGTCGATTCGCTGGAGGCTCTGGGGCACAGCCTCGACGCCGAGCCCTTCGATCTCATCCTGGCCGACTACCACCTGCCGGGGTTCACCGCGCTGGATGCATGGAAGGCCGTGCAGCAGCGCGTCGCGCCGCCGCCTTTCGTGCTGCTGTCCGGCGCGATCGGCGAAGCCGCGGCGGTGGACGCGATGCGCCTGGGCATTTCGGACTACCTGCTCAAGGACGATATGGGCCGGCTGCCGCACGTGATCGCCCGCGCCATCGAAGTCGCCGAAGCGCGCCGCGCCCGCGAACAGGCGGCGGCCGAGCTGGCGGAGTCGGAACGGCGCCTGGCCGAGCTCACGGAACACCTGCAGACCTCCATCGAACAGGAACGCGCCGCCATCGCCCGCGAGATCCACGACGACATCGGCGGGGCGCTGACGGCGGTGAAGTTCGACCTCGCCTGGATCGGCCGGCACACCGAGTCCGACGCCATGCGCGGCCACGCCGGCGCGGCGGTGGACATGTTGCAGCACGCCATCGACGCGAGCCAGCGCATCATGATGAACCTGCGTCCGCCCATCCTCGACCAGGGCCTGGTGGCGGCGGTGCAATGGCTGGCGGAGAGCTTCGAGCGCCGCACGGGCGTGGCCACCCGCGTCGTCGCATCGCCCGCGACGGCAGAACTGCCGCCGGCCGTGCAGCTGGTGGCCTACCGCACCGCGCAGGAGGCGCTGACCAATGTGTCCAAATACGCCGCCGCCTCGCTGGTGCGGATCGACCTGGGCGACACCGAAGGCACGCTGACCCTGGAAGTGACCGACAACGGCCGAGGCATGGACCTGGCAGCCAGCCGCGCCAAGCCCCGCTCGTTCGGCCTGCGCGGCCTGCAGGAGCGCGCGCGCACCGTCGGCGGCTGGCTGGACATCAGCAGCCAGCCCGGGCGGGGGACCTCCATCATCCTGTCGGTGCCGCTGGAGCTACCATCGGCCATGCCTGTGGACACGGATGGAGGAGCTGCACAGTGATTCATGTGGTGCTTTGTGACGATCACGCGGTACTGCGGCGGGGGATCCGCGACACGCTGACCGAGGCGCCCGACATTTCCGTGACGGGCGAAGCCGGCAGTTATGCGGAGTTGCGCGACGTTCTGCGCTCCGCTCCCTGCGACGTGCTGCTGCTGGACCTGAACCTGCCCGGCCGCAGCGGCCTGGAGGTGCTGGCCAGCCTGAAGGAAACGCATGCCGCCCTCAAGGTGCTGATCGTTTCCATGTACCCGGAAGACCAGTACGCGCTGCGCTGCCTGCGGGCCGGCGCGCAAGGCTATGCCAACAAGGCGGGCGACCCGGTGGAACTGATCGCCGCCGTGCGCACGGTGGTGCAGGGGCGCAAATACCTGACGGCCGAGGTGGCCCAGATGCTGGCCGACAGCCTGGCGCAGCCGACCAGCGAGATGCCGCACGAGGCGCTTTCGGAGCGCGAGCTGCAGACGCTGGTCAAGATCGCCTCGGGCAAGCGGCTCTCGGACATCGCCGAGGAACTCATGCTCAGCCCCAAGACCGTGAGCGTCTATCGCGCCCGGGTGCTGGAAAAGCTCAAGCTCTCGAACAACGCGGAGCTCACGGTGTACGCCATCCGCAACCAGCTGGTGTGACGCGCCTCGCAGCGCATTCTCTTGCTCACAAATCTATAGCAAACAACCCAGGTGTATTGCGCGCCTGAGGGCGAAAACACCCGAAATACCTTGCCCGCGAAGCGCTCCGGGCGGGCAGGCGCGAGCCAAGGTGCAGCCCCGCATCAGGACTCAGCGCGTGATCGCGAACAGATCGATGGCCTGCTGCAGCAGGCTCAGCACGGGCTGCTCCAGCATCGGCAGCGTGGCCGTGATGCCCAGCATGCCGACGGCCAGCGTGACCGGGAAACCCACGGCGTAGATGTTCATCTGCGGCGCCACGCGCGAGATGATGCCCAGCGCGAGGTTCACGAACATCAGCAGCGCCACCATGGGCAGCGCGATCCAGAGCGCGCTGGCGAAGACGGAAGCGCCCAGCTCGTGGATCCGCATCTGGCCCAGAGCGGCGAGGAAGTTGCCGTCGGCCGGAAAGCGCTTGAAGCTCTCGATCACCGCCATCAGCACCAGCAGGTGCCCGTTGATGACGATGAAGAGCAGCGTCGCCATGTTGCCGAAGAAGCGGCCCACCGCGCTCACCTGCCCGTTGCTCATGGGGTCGAAGAACGAGGCGAAGTTCAGCCCCATCTGCAGGCCGATGACCTCGCCGGCCAGCTCGATGGTGGAAAACACCAGCCGCACCGCGAAGCCGATCGCCAGCCCCACGGCCACCTGCTGCGCCACCGCGCCCAGGGCGCCGCGGCCGTTCAGGTCGATGATGGGCGCGGCCGGCAGCACGGCCTGGGCGCACAGCGCCACCAGGAAGGCCAGGCCGATCTTGGCGCGCAGCGGAATGGCGCGCATCGAGAACACCGGCGCGGCGGTGAACATGGCCAGCACGCGCAGGAAGGGCCAGAGCACCGGCGTGAGCCAGGCCATGATCTGCGCCTCGGTGAAGGTGATCACCCGCCCTGCCCCTTCAGCCCATGCGCGCGCCCGGCCGCCCGCGGCGCGGTCAGCCGACCACCGTGGGAATGGCTTCGATCGTGCGGCGCAGGTAGTCCACCAGCGTGGTGACCATCCAGGGCCCGGCGATGGCGAACACCACCACGGCGGCGATCAGCTTGGGCACGAAGGCCAGCGTGGCCTCGTTGATCTGCGTGACGGCCTGGAAGATGCTGACCAGCAGGCCCACGGCCATCACCACGCCCAGCAGGGGCATGGAGATGGTCAGCAGCAGGGTCAGCGCCTCGCGGCCCACGGTGAGTGCGAATTGAGGGGTCATGGCAGCGGTCCGGGTCGGTCGGCGGTCAGGCGAAGAAAAGGGCGGGGGCGGGCGCGGGCCCGCCTCAGGTGGCGAAGCTGGCGGCGAGCGAGCCGATCAGCAGGTTCCAGCCATCGGCCAGCACGAACAGCATCAGCTTGAACGGCAGCGCGACCAGCACGGGCGAAAGCATCATCATGCCCAGCGACATGAGGATGCTGGACACCACCATGTCGATCACCAGGAACGGGATGAAGATCATGAAGCCGATCTGAAAGGCCGATTTCAGTTCGCTGGTGACGAAGGCCGGCACCAGCACGCGCAGGGGCGCGGTCTCGCCCTTCGCATCGGCGGGCAGCTTGGCCAGCCGCGCGAACAGGGCGAAGTCCGACTGCCGCGTCTGCTTGAGCATGAAGGCGCGCATGGGCGCCTCGCCGCGCTCGAGCGCCTGCTCGAAGCTGATCGTGTTGTTGGTGTAGGGCACGTAGGCGTCCTGGTAGACGCGGTCGAAGGTCGGCCCCATCACGAAGAAGGTGAGAAAGAGCGACAGCCCCACGATGACCTGGTTGGGCGGCGCCGACTGCGTGCCGATGGCCTGGCGCAGCAGCGACAGCACGATGACGATGCGGGTGAAGCCCGTCATCATCAGCAGCACGGCCGGCAGGAAGGACAGAGCCGTGAAGAACAGCAGCGTCTGGATGGGCACCGAATAGCTGTTGCCGCCACCGCCGGCGCCCGAGCCGATCAGCAGGGGAAGCGATCCGCCGGTCTGGGCCAGCGCGGCGGGCGCCGCCGCCAGCGCGGCCAGCGACAGCAGCGCGCAGCGCACGGCGCCGCGCTGCAGGGGGAAACGATCAGCCATGGATGCGGGGCTCCTGCGGCGCCGCCGCCGCCGCCGACATCTCGGCGGCCATGGCGCTGGCGAAGGCCGGTTCGGCGCGTTCGCGGCCAGCGCCCGGCACGGGCACCGAAGGCCGGGGCGGCAGCACGTGCAGGCAGTTGACCTGCTGGGCCGTGACGCCCAGCACCAGCACCGTGCGCTGCTGCTCGGGGCCGACCTCCACCGTCACCACGCGCTGCTGCGGGCCCACGGCCACGGCCGAGAGCACGCGCGATGCGCCCACGCCCGCGCCGGCCGACAGCCGGCCGGCCGTGCGCTGCTGCACGCGGCGCACGAGCCAGGGCAGCGCCGCCATGGCGGCCACGAAGAGCACCACCCAGAGCAGCGTCTGGGCCATGCCGCCGCCGCTAGCCCCGGCTGACACGGCGCAGGCGCTCCGAAGGCGTGACCACGTCGGTCAGGCGGATACCGAACTTGTCGTTCACCACCACCACCTCACCCTGGGCGATGAGGTAGCCGTTGACCAGCACGTCCATGGGTTCGCCGGCCAGCGCGTCGAGCTCGACCACCGAGCCCTGCGCGAGCTGCAGGATGTACTTGATCGGCACCTTGGTACGGCCCAGCTCCACGGACAGCTGGACGGGAATGTCCAGCACCATGTTGATGTCGTTGACCGGCGCGTCGTTGCCGGAGCCCGAGAACGGGCGCATGGACTCGCCGGACAGCGGCCCGCCCTGGTCGCCATCGCCCGGCTTGCCGTCGGTGGTCTTCTGTTCTTCCAGCGCTTCGGCCCAGCCAGCGAACGGATCGTCGCCGCCGCCTTCCTTGTTATCTTCAGAGGACATCTTTTTCTCCCAGCCAGCTCGCGTCGGAGCTGCGCAGACATTCTTCGATCCGGATGGCGTACTTGGCGTTGTGCGTGCCGTACTGGCACTCGAAGATCGGTACGCCGCCGATGGACGCGCGGATGCGCGGTTCGCGGTCGAGTTCGATGAAATCGCCCGGCTTCATGGCCAGCAGCTGCTCCACCGTGGCATCGGCCCGGGCCAATTCGGCCACCAGGGTCACTTCGGCCGCCTGGATCTCGCGCGTGAGCACGCGCACCCAGCGGCGGTCCACCTCGATCGAGTCGCCCTGCGTGGACGAATACAGCACGTCGCGGATGGGCTCCAGCGTGGCGTAGGGCATGCAGACGTGGATGGCGCCGGACAAGTCGCCGATTTCCAGCTGGAACGCGGTGGACACCACGATCTCGCTGGGCGTGGCGATGTTGGCGAACTGCGGCTGCATTTCCGAGCGCTGGTATTCCAGCTCCAGCGGATAGATGCCGTGCCAGGCCTTCTTGTATTCGGCGCAGATCACGTCCACCAGCCGGTTGATCACGCGCTGCTCGGTGGGCGAGAAGTCGCGCCCTTCGATCCGGGTCTGGAACTTGCCGACGCCGCCGTAGAGCGTGTCGATGATGCCGAACACCAGCGAGGGCTCGCACACGATCAGCCCGCTGCCGCGCAGCGGCCGGATGGCGACGATGTTGAAGTTGGTGGGCACCGCCAGTTCGCGCAGGAAGGCGCTGTAGCGCTGCACCGCCACCGTGCCGACCGAGATCTCGGGGCTGCGGCGGATGAAGTTGAAGAGGCCGATGCGGAAGTTGCGCGCGAACCGTTCGTTGACGATTTCCATCGTCGGCATCCGGCCGCGGACGATGCGCTCCTGGCTGGAGATGTCGTAGTTGCGGACCGAGCCGGAATCGACTTCCTCCTGGGCCGTCTTCTGGCTCTCGCCGGTGACGCCCTCCAGAAGGGCATCGACCTCTTCCTGTGACAGAAATGATTCACTCATGGCTGGGGCCTTCCGCCAGGATCACTGGATGATGAAGCTGGAAAAGAGCACGCCGCGCACCGGGTTGTTGTCCGGGCGGGCGGGCGCGGCATCTTCGTCGTCGTCCTCGTCTTCGGAGGCGCGCTTCTTGCGCGGCTTGGGCACGGTGTAGCCCAGCGGCTTGGAGACTTCGCGGCGGATGTCAAGCGCCAGCTTCTGCTTGCCTTCCTTGGTCAGCAGCTCGTCGCTGGTGCGCTGCGAGATCAGCATCAGGACGGCACTGCGGATGCTGGGCATGAACTGCTTGATCTGCGCTTCCACCTTGGGGTCGGACAATTCCAGCGTGATGCCGATCTGCGCATAGCGGTCGCCGCCCGGGTCGGCCAGGTTGACCACCATGTTGTCGATGGGCACGAAGGTCGGAGGCGTCTTGGGATCGACATGGTGCGCGGCCGGCGCGGGTTGCGCGGCGGCGGCGTCGCCGCCTTCGTCATCGGCCGCGTGGCGCTTGGACAGGAAGAACCAGGCGGCACCGCCGCCGGCCACCAGGAGCAACACGACGACCACCAGGATGATGAGCATCTTCTTGCTCTTGGCAGGAGCGGCGGGGGCGGCGGCGGGTGGAGCGGACACGTTGGGCTTTCCTTCCGCGAGGCATGCGGAAAAAGAGGGGAACAGGCGCGCAGCGGGTTCAGTGCGGCGCAGGCTGTAGGAACCCGATTATTGGGCAGGGGATCGGGGCATGATAGCCAGAATAAAAGCCCAAAAACAGCGCTTTCACCCCGCTGGCACCGGGGCGCGGCGGCGAGCCGTGCCGCCATCCGCCCCTGGCGCGCGGGGCGGGCGGCAGGTGTCAGACGAAGACGTCCAGCGACGAGCTGGCCGAGCCGCCGCGGGCGGCCCGCATGCCGGCGCCCAGCGGCACGGCGGCCTGCACGCTCGCCTGGCGCGCGCCCTGGCGGCCGCGGTCGCCGCCTTCAGAGCCGCTGCGGCCATCCCGCCCGGAAGAATCGCCCGAGGTGCCCACGGTCACGCCGGACAGTTGCAGCCCCTCGGCCTGCATCAGCTCGCGCAGCTGCGCCACGCTGCCGTCCAGCATCTCGCGGGTCTGGATCTGGTCGCTGCGGAAGGCGACATGCGCCTCGCTGCCGGTGAGCGAGACCGTCACCTGCACCGGCTGGCCATCGCGGTCCAGCGTGAGTTCGGCGTTCTGCGTCTTCTGGTGGACCCAGTAGGCGAGCTGCTCGGTGATCTGGTCTTCGGCCGCGCGCTGGGCCGCATCGGCGCTGGCCGCCCCGGAGAGGTCGGCATTGAAGGTGGCGCCCGCCGTGTCGCGCGAGGCCTCGGATGCCGGCACGGCCGCCAGCGTGCCGTTGCCCTGGGCCGTGCCCTCGCCGCCCCGGCTGCCCGCACGCCCTTCGGCCTGCGCTGCGTCGGGCGCCTGCGCCATCAGGGCCGGCGGCAGCGCGGCCGGGGCCGACTCCACCGCGCCGCGATGCGCGGACGCGCCGCCGCCGAGCGCGGCGGTATCGCGGTGTTCCGGCTGCGCGCCGGCTGCGGCGGCCGAGCCCTGGGCCGTCAGTGCCGCCAAGGCGCTCTGCGCCGTGGCCTTGCCATGCTCGCCCCCGGCGGCGCTCTGCAGGCTGCCGGCCGCATCGCCGCCAACAGCCTGGCCGGCGCCGGCCGCGCCAGCACCGCCCGCCGCCGTGGAGCCGGCAGCCCCCGCCCAGGCCGCGGGGAAGCGGCCAGCCGTTCCCCGCATGGAGGCCGCCGTCGTCCCCAGACCCGTGCCGTTGACGGCCGCGGTATCGGCCGCGCCGTCCAGCCGCGCCGTCTGGCCGACCAGGCTGTCCATGCCGGCCTTGCCCTGCCCGCGCGCCCACATGGCGTCCAGCCCGCTGAGCGCGCCCGGCACCAGCTGCAGCGGCGTCTGCCCCAGGGCGGCGCCGGCATCCACACCTGCGCCCAGGGCGCCCAGTGCCGCGTCGGTGCCGGTGTCCAGCGCATCGGCCAGCCCGTCGGCACTCATGCCCAGCGAGGCCAGCAGCTGCGAGAAGGCGCCCGTGGCCTGGGCGGCGGTGGTGCTGCCGTCGTCGTCGGTGGCCTTGGCGTTCGCCTTGGTGGCCTTGCCGGACTTGTCGGCGTGGCGGGCGGCGTGGGCTTCGTGGGTGCCGCTGCGCTGGGGAGCGGAAGGGGTGCGTTGGGTTTCCATGGTCATTCTTCCTCGCCCATCGGGCGCCTGTCGGCACGGGCGGCCTGGATCGCCGCCCGCTCATCAGTCTGTTTCTGTTCGCGCCGCGCCTGCAGCTGCTCCAGCTCGCGGCGGCGCTTGTCCACCACCTTCTTCAGGCTGGCCAGGCGCAGCTCGGCCTGCAGCAGGCGCTGCTCGGCGGCGTGCACGCGGCCGGCCTGCTCGTCGAGCACGCCGTTCTGCATGCCGATGGCCTGCCCGAGCCGGTCCATGAACTGGTACTGGTGGTGCATCACCTCGGGCTTGACCACCATGTCCTCGCGCGCGCCCCAGCGGTCCTGGATCTCTTCGGCATAGCCCTGGAGCTGGTCGAACTGCTGCTGCGCCGCATGCCGCGTGCGGCGGATGTCCTGCAGCGCCTGCCGCGCGGCGTCGCGCTGGCGTTCGGCCATCTCGACGGCGACGAGGAAAGCTTGAAGCGAGGACATGGGGCGGCTCTCTGCGGGGCAGCGGGCGTCACTGGCCCAGCACGGCGGCCATGGCCGTCAGGCTCTCGTCGAGCGAGGCGGCCTCGAACATGTCCTGCTGCAGGAATTCGGCCATCGCCGGCTGCAGCCGGATGGCTTCGTCGAGCTGCGGGTCGGAGCCGCTCATGTAGGCGCCGACCTGGATCAGGTCACGGCTCTTCTGGTAGCGCGAATAGACGGCACGGAAGCGCCGCGCCATGTCGAAATGCTCGCGCGAGACGACGTTGTGCATCACGCGCGAGGCCGATTGCTCGATGTCGATGGCCGGGAAGTGCCCGGTCTCGGCCAGCGCACGCGAGAGCACGATGTGCCCGTCCAGGATGGCGCGGGCCGAGTCGGCGATCGGGTCCTGCTGGTCGTCGCCTTCGGAGAGCACGGTGTAGAAGGCGGTGATGGAGCCCACGCCGTGCAGGCCGTTGCCGCTGCGCTCGACCAGCGCGGGCAGCTTGGCGAAGCAGCTGGGCGGATAGCCCTTGGTGGCCGGCGGCTCGCCGATGGCCAGGGCGATCTCGCGCTGCGCCATGGCGTAGCGGGTGAGCGAATCCATCAGCAGCAGCACGTGCTGGCCCTTGTCGCGGAAGTGTTCGGCGATGGCGGTGGCATAGGCCGCGCCCTGCATGCGCAGGAGCGGCGGCGCATCAGCGGGCGCAGCCACCACCACGGCGCGGCTGCGGTCGCCCGCACCCAGGATGTCTTCGACGAATTCCTTGACCTCGCGGCCCCGCTCGCCGATCAGCCCCACCACGATCACGTCGGCCTGCGTGTAGCGGGCCATCATGCCCAGCAGCACGCTCTTGCCCACGCCGGAGCCGGCGAAGAGGCCCAGCCGCTGGCCGCGGCCCACGGTGAGCAGGGTGTTGATGGCGCGCACGCCGGTGTCCAGGGTCTCGCGCACGGGGTCGCGGTCCATGGCGTTGATCTGGCGGCGGTCCATGGGCTCGGAGGTCACGCCCGCCAGCGGGCCGGCATGGTCCAGCGGCGTGCCCTGCGAATCGATCACCCGGCCCAGCAGGCCGTCGCCCATGGGCAGGCGCAGCGCGCCCACGCCCGATGCGGCGGAGAGCGCGCTGGCGGCCTCGTCCGGCTCGCCCAGGCGCGGTGCGGGCACGTAGGACGGCGCGGGCGTCACGCTGGCGCCGCTCGAGAGGCCATGGATGTCGCCTGCCGGCATGAGAAAGGCCTTGTCGGCCGAAAAGCCCACCACCTCGGCCAGCACCGGCTCGTGCGCAGGCATCTGCACCAGGCACTGCGAGCCCACGGGCACGCGGATGCCGGCGGCCTCCAGCACCAGCCCGGTCAGGCGGGTGAGCGTGCCCCGGCTCTCCAGCGGCACGCGTTCGGCGGCGCGGGCGCGCGCATCGCCGATGAAGCGGTCCCAGGCTTCGCCCTGGATGCCGGGCTCATGCGGCATGGGCGCCCTCCTCGTCGTCTTCGTGCGCGGAGGCTGCGGCGGATTCAGGGGCCGCGGCATCGCCCCCCGGGGCGGGCTCGTTCCACGCCGAGGTCAGCCCCAGCGCGGCGATGGCGCGGCGCCAGCGCTTGTCCAGCGAGCCGTCGATCACGGTGCCGGCCGATTCCACCAGGCAGTCGCCGGGCGGCACCTGGGCGTCGGGCACCCAGTGGATCTTGGCGCCGGGAAACTCCTGGCTCAGGGGCTGCTCCAGCACGGCCCAGTCCTCGCGGCTCAGCCGCACGGTGGCGGGCCGGCCTTCGGCGACGAGCAGGCCCAGGGCTTCGCGCACCACGGGCAGCAGGGCCTGCGGGTCGGCGGCCAGCTCGCGGCGCACCACCTGGCGCGCCAGGTCGCAGGCCAGTTCCAGCAACTCGCCCGCCATGCGCTGCTGCATGCCGTCCAGCGCGTCCTGGGCCGACAGGGCCAGGCGCTCGAGCCGCTCGGCGGCCTCGCGGCCCTGGTCGGCGATGTAGTCGTCCATGCGCTGCTGCCATTCCAGCGCGGCCTGGGCGCGGCCTTGCTCCACGCCTTCGGCATGGGCGGCCTCGCGCGCCTGCTGCAGCAGGGCTTCGTGCTCTTCGGGGTCGATGCCGGGCGGGGGCAGCGACTCGGCGGCGGCAGCGGCGGCCGCTTTGGCCTCCAGGTCGCGCGGGGGGATCACGCCGGTGCTGTCCACCGTGCCGAACTGCCAGTGCGTGACGCCCTGGATTTCCTCGCTCGGGATGAAGCGCGTGTACTGGCGATTAAATGAGTGCGTCATCGCCGCCGCCGCCCATCACGATCTGGCCTTCGTCCGCCAGGCGGCGCACGGTCTTGAGGATTTCCTTCTGCTGCGCCTCGACTTCGGACAGCCGCATCGGGCCGCGCGATTCGAGGTCTTCGCGCATGGAGTCGGCCGCGCGCGAGGACATGTTGGAGAGGAACTTCTCGCGCAGCTCGGGCTGGGCGCCCTTGAGGGCCACGACCAGCGTTTCGGAAGCCACTTCGCGCAGCACGGTCTGGATGGCGCGGTCGTCGAGCTTGCCGACGTCGTCGAACACGAACATCTTGTCCATGATCTTCTGCGCCAGGTCGGGGTCGTGGGCGCGGATCGATTCGAGCACCGTGGCGTCGATGCCGGAGCCCAGCAGGTTGATGATCTCGGCCGCCGACTTGATGCCGCCCAGCGAGCTCTTGCGGATCTTGTCGCCGCCGGCCAGCACCTTGAACAGCACCTCGTTCAGGTCCTTGAGCGCGGTCGGCTGGATGCCTTCGAGCGTGGCGACGCGCAGCAGCACCTCGCCGCGCTGGCGTTCGCTGAGCTGCACCAGGATGGCCGAGGCCTGGTCCGGGTCCAGGTGGACGAGGATGGCCGCGATGATCTGCGGGTGTTCGTTGCGCAGCAGTTCGGCCACCGAGAGCGGGTCCATCCACTTCAGGCTTTCGATGCCCGACACGTCCCCGCCCTGCAGGATGCGGTCGATCAGCAGCGCGGCCTTGTCGTCGCCCAGGGCCCGCTTGAGCACCGAGCGCACGTAGTTGCCGGTGTCGGACACCAGCAGGCTCTGCGCGGCGGCGTCGTTGGAGAAGCGGTTGATGACCTCGTCCACCTTCTCCCGCGACACCGATTTCATGCGGGCGATGGTCTCGCCCAGCTTCTGCACTTCCTTGGGCGACAAGTGCTTGAAGACCTCGGCGGCTTCTTCCTCGCCGAGAGACATCAGCATGATCGCCGCGTCGTTGAGTCCCTGCTCATCCATGGTGGTCTCGCTCCGGCCAGGGCGTCATTCGCCGTTGACCCAGGTTTTCAGGATATTGGCCACGGCCACCGGGTTGCTCATGGCCAGCGCGCGGGCATCTTCCAGGCGCTGCTGCTCAGGCGTGGCCGGCAGGTCTTCCTGCTTGGTGGCGCCAGGCGCCGGCAAGGCCGGGCGCTCCAGCTGTTCGGATTCCAGCGCATCGAGCTGGCCGCCCTGGGCCTGCAGCTGCACCGGCGTGAGCTCGGCCACTTCCTTGGGCGCCTTCAGGCCCTTGATGGCCGGCCGCACCAAGCCCAGCAGCACGATGGCGGCGAAGAGCGACAGGCCCACGGGCCAGCCCAGGCTCTTGGCCAGCTCGATCATCTCGGGCTGCTTCCACAGCGGCAAGTCGGTCTTGGGCGTGGCATCGACCAGGAACGGCGTGTTCATCAGGTTGACGGAGTCGCCACGGTCCTTGTTGAAGCCGATGGTCTCGCGCACCAGCGCGGTCATCTGCTCGATCTGCTGGGCCGTCAGGGCCTTGTTGTCCACGGGCTTGCCGTCCTTGCCGTTCTCGGCGGGCGGCTGGTAGTTGACCACCACGGCCGCGCTCACCCGCTTGATGGAGCCGGTGCTGCCGCGCGTGACGCGCGTGGTCTTGTCCACTTCGTAGTTGATGATCGATTCGCGCTTGCTGGGCGTGGCCGCCTGGGCGCCCTGGCCGGCCGCGGTGGGCGCCGGGTTGGCGCCGTTGATGGGCGCCGTGGAAGGCTGAGGCGGCTGGTTGGTGGTGGCGCCCGGCACGCCGGTGGGCGGCTGCGGCGTCTGCTGGCCGGTGCTCTCCAGCGTCTGCTGGCTGCGCACGGCGCCGGAGTCGGGCGTCTGGTTGGGGCGGTGCTGCTCCGAGGTGGATTCGGTCTGGCTGAAGTCCACGTCGGCCGTCACCTGCGCCTTGACGTTGTTCTTGCCCACCACCGGCTCCAGGATGTCCATGATGCGGCGGGTGTAGTCCTGCTCGATCTGCTTGACGTAGTTCAGCTGCTGCGCGTCCACGCCCGTGCCGGAGGCGCCGTCGGGCGACTGCGAGAGCAGCTTGCCGGTGTCGTCCACCACGCTGACGGCGCTGGGGTCCATGTCGGGCACGCTGGACGACACCAGGTGGACGATGCCGGCCAGCTGGGTGCGGTCGAGGAAGCGGCCGGGGTAGAGGCTGACCAGCACCGAGGCCGAGGGCTTTTGCTGTTCGCGGAAGAAGCCGTTCTGGTTGGGCAGCGCCAGATGCACACGGGCGCTCTGCACCGAGGAGAGCGCCTGGATGGAGCGGGTGAGCTCGCCCTCCAGCCCGCGCTGGAAGTTCAGCCGTTCCTGGAACTGCGTCACGCCGAAGCGGCTGGTGTCCATCAGCTCGAAGCCGGCGACCGAGCCCTTGGGCAGCCCCAGGGTGGCCAAGCGCAGGCGCACGTCGTACACGCGGTCGGCCGGCACCATGATCGCGCCGCCGCCATCGGTGTACTTGTAGGGCACGTTCATCGTGGCCAGCTGGGCCACGATGGCGCCGCCGTCCTTGTCGGTCAGGTTGGTGAACAGCACCCGGTAGTCCGGCTGGCGGCTGAAGAACACCGCCGCCACGATGCCCCCCACCAGCAGGGCCAGAGCCAGGCCCAGACGCATGCGCACCGACCGGTCGAGGCCAGCGATACGCTGCATCCACGACGGAGGGCTGGCAGGAGGGACAACGGCAGGAATTTCGGCGACTGCGGACATGGGCTTTCCAGTATGTCAGGCCATGGCGGGGCTCTGGCGGTGCCGCGATTATTCGGCAAGCCCCCTCGGGCGTTCGCTGGATAAAGCGCGCCTTTGTCCATCATTTCCCCAAGATGGAGCGCGCCCCGCGCCCTAGGATTGCACCATCCCGCAATAGCCACGACCGCCCACCTCCTCCACCGAGAACACCGCCATGGACCTCCGCATCTCCAGCCCCATCGCCCCGCTGTCAGGCACCGGCCTGGTGCGCCGCGTCACGGCTCCGCAGGAAGGCGGGGCGCAGGACGTCGGTTTCTCCTCGGCGCTGAAAGGCGCCCTGCAGTCGGTGAGCGCGGCCCAGAACCAGTCCAGCAGCATGCAGCGCGAAGTGCAGATGGAGAACCCCAACGTCAGCATCGAAGAGACCATGGTCGCCATGCAGAAGGCGCAGATCGGCTTTCAGGCCACGCTGCACGTGCGCAACCGCATGGTGCAGGCCTATACCGACATCATGAACATGCAGGTGTGAGGCGCAGCGCCCACCCCGCCCGGCAAGCCGCATCGCCTGCCGCGTTGCCACCGCCGGCCTCGCTTGCCGTGCCACAGGCACAAGAACTCATCTTTTGATAGCAGATAGCGCTTGACTGACAAGCGCTACAGCCATTTCTGCCATCCCTCCTGATGGTCGATGGCTCACGATGGCGCATCGGCGCGGCACGCCCCAAGCCAGCGATGCGCGGCGTTCCGCCCTCTCCAGCCGACCTCCAGCCGAACCCCGCACGAGGCGAAGCCCCGCCACAAACGACGACGCCTTGCGATCCGCAGAACGGACGGCAAGGCGTTTCGGGACCGGCGCTGGGCAAGCCGCCGCATCTGCGGCAGCGCCAACCCTTGTCGCTGGAGGTCAGTGCATCACGATCGGCTGGCGCTCGAACAGATGCTCGAACTGCGAGAGCCAGGGCTCGGCCAGGCAGCGGATCTCGGCATCGTTGCGCAGGATGCGCTGCATGATGCGGGTCTTCTCGCGGCGGTGTTCCGGCAGCAGTTCCTGGGCCTGGGACTCATAGCGCAGGCGCTCGATCAACACCGCACAGGTGCCCTCGTAGCGGACGACGCCGTCCCAATCCTTCAGCTTGGCGGCCTCCAGCATCTTGGCGCTGCTGTCTTCGATGGCCTTGTAGTAGTCAATCAGCATTTCTGGCATGTATCAGGCCTCCGCCGCCACGGGGTGGGCGGCGTCGTTGGCCGCCTTGGCGTTGGTTGCCCCGGCTTTCTTGATTTCGTTCCAGCTCTGCGCCAGCGGCTCGATCAGCTGAGCCACTTCGACGAGCATGGCATCGTCGTTGCGCACATTGGCCAGGATGAGGCGGCGCAGCGCGTAGTCGTAGAGCGCGTCCAGGTTGCTGGCCAGCGTGCCGCCGGCTTCGCGGTCGAGCGCGGTGCGCAGGCCTTCTTCCAGGATGCGCACGGCCTTGCTGATGCCGCCGCACTTGCCGGCCACGTCGCCGCGCGCCATGGCACCACGGGCGGTGGCGATGGAGTTCAGCACGCCGGCGAACAGCAGACTGACCAGCTGGTGCTGGTCGATCGTGTGCATGCTGGTTTCGACATTGATGCGTTGGTAAGCGGATGCGGCACGAGGGTTGGAGGCGCTGAACATGGCGGTCTTCTTTCCTGGACTTGTTATTCAGTTTATCGGCACGCGGCCGCCAAACTGAAGCCTTTCAGCGCGACTTATTCCAGGCGGTGACCTGCTGTCCGATGTAGGTGTTGAGTGCGTTCAGGCCCGCCATCTTGGTGTCGAGTGCGGTGTAGCGGTCGGTCAGGCTCTTTTGCAGGCGATCGGCACGGTCGAGGAGGGTCTGCGTGTCCTGCGTATTGCGCTTGAGCGCGGCGTCGTAGGTCTTGGACTTGGTGGCGAAGAAGCCGCTGGTGTCGAGCAGGCGGGTGGTGACCACCTTGAACTTCTCGGCGAAGCCATCGGTCGTCGTGCCGTCGTCGGGCCCGCGGAAGAACGCCTTCACGTCGTCAGGATTGGCCATGGCCTTGTCGAACTTCGTGGTGTCCAGGCGCAGGTTGCCATTGGGCGTCACGTTGCCCGAGCCGCCATCGACCACCACCCCGATATCGGACAGGGAACGCAAGTTGCCGCTGCCGACCACGGCCGTCAGGGCCGAGCGCAGGGTGTTCTGCAAATTGACCGCCGCGGAATCCCCCTGCAGCAGCGCGCCGGTCTTGGTGGACTGGTCGTAGGAGGTGGCGTCGTTCAACGCACTGTTGAGCGCGTTGTAGGCGGTGACGAAGGCCTGCACATTGGCCTTGACCGCCGAGGTGTCCTTGGCCACCGTGATGGTGACCGGGTCGGTCGTGGTGGACGTGGCGGTGAACGTCACCCCTGCCACCACGTTGGTGAAGGCATTGGTAGCCGAGGTCACGGCGATGCCGTTGACCTTGCCGTTGGCATTGCTGCCGTACTCGGTGGAAGCGCCGTTGACCAGCCGCGACAGGCCCGCGTTGTCGCTGGTGCTGCCGTCTGCATCGCTGGTGACCGACAGGCGAAAGCCCGCCGCATCGCCCGTGCTCTTGCTGGTGAGCATCAGGCGCTCGCCGTTGGCGTCATTGATGATGGTGGCCGTGACGCCGGCACCGGAGGCGCCGTTGATCTTGCCGGCGATGTCGGAGAGCTTGTCGGTGGCGGATATGTCGATGCTCACGGAGGCATCGCTGCCGGCCGTGAACGCCTTGGGCGAGCCGGCCCAGGTGCCGATCTCCAGCTTGAGCGTGCCCGCGCCGACGGCCTGGCCGCTAGGCTGCAGCGAGGAGGAAATGGTGCTCTGGGCCTTGGCCAGGTTCTGAACCTCCACCCGGAAGGAGGTGGCGGCAGCACCGCCCACGGCGGTGGCGGAGATCACATCGTTCTTGGACGAGGTGGCGGTCACGCCGTTCCAGCCCGTCACGCTGGTGAGCTTGCCCAGCGCATCCGAGAGCGTGGACACCATGGACTTGAGCTGGCCGAAGGCCGACACCTTGGCCTTGGTGACTGCAGCCTGCTGCTGGAGTCCACCCGTTTGCGTGATGGGCAATTTGACCGCATCGACGGAGGCCTTGATCAGGCCGTTGACATCGACGTTACCGCCCAGGCCGATGCCCAGGGATGAAAAACTAGCCATGGTCCATTTCCTCTCAGCACGTCAATTTGCATCAGCCGGAATTATGGAAGCCGGGGCGCACTGCCATCGTGCGGATAAGGAGGGGAGAACCCACCCAATCCATCGGCTATTCCAGCACGGCCGTCCCGCGCTCTGGAGGCCGTGGCAAGCAAATCCGAAATCGGATGGCCAGGCGCTGAAGCTGACGCCCCTCAGCACCTTTGGCCACCCGCCCACCAGGCGACACCTGCACCGTGAACCATCATGCCGCCGGGCCACCTCCGCCTGTGCGGAGCGATGGAGGCGGCGCGAAGGCCGACGCACCCGAGAAAGCGCACACCCTTGCCGGGCCTGCCACCCGAAGTATCGGCATGCGGCCGGAAAACTGAAGCCGCTCAGAGCATCTTGTTCCAGACCCCGATCTGCTGGCCGACGTAGCTGCTGAGCGCGTTCAGGCTGGCCATCTGGGTGTCGAGCGCCGTGTAGCGCTGGGTCAGGCTGGCCTGGAGGCGGTCGGCCCGGTCATTGATGTCCTGCGTGTCCTGCGCATTGCGCTTGAGGGCATCGGCGTAGGTCTGGTCCTTGGTGGCGAAGAAGCCGCCGGTGTCGAGCAACTGGGTCGTGACGGACTTGAACTGCTCTGCAAAGCCATCGGTCGTGGCGCCGTCATCCGGGCCGCGGAAGAACGCCTTGACGTCATCCGGATTGGCCATGGCGCTATCGAACTTGGAGCTATCCAGGCGCAGGCTGCCGTCGGGCGTCACATTGCCCGAGCCGCCATCGACCACCACCCCGATATCGGACAGGGTGCGCAGCGAGCCGTTGCCCACCACCGCCTGCAGGGCGGTGCGCAGCGTGTCCTGCAAGGTGACGGCGGAAGAATCGCCCTGCAGCAGCGCGCCGGTCTTGGTGGACTGGTCGTAGGCGGTGTCCGCATTCAGCGCACTGTTGAGCGCGTTGTAGGCGGTGACGAAGGCCTGGACATTGGCCTTGACCGCCGAGGTGTCCTTGGCCACCGTGATGGTGACCGGGTCGGTCGTGGTGGACGTGGCGGTGAACGTCACCCCTGCCACGACGTTGGTGAAGGCATTGGTGGCCGAGGTCACGGCAATGCCGTTGACCTTGCCGTTGGCATTGCTGCCGTATGTGGTGGAAGCGCCATTGACCAGCCGCGACAGGCCCGCGTTGTCGCTGGTGCTGCCGTCGGCATCGCTGGTGACCGACAGGCGAAAGCCCGCCGCGTCGCCCGTGCTCTTGCTGGTGAGCATCAGGCGTTCGCCGTTGGCATCGTTCAGGATCGTGGCCGTGACGCCGGCACCGGAGGCGCCATTGATCTTGCCGGCGATGTCGGAGAGGGTATCGGTGGCGGACACATCGATGCTCACCGGGCTGGCGCTGCCCGCCGTGAACGTCTGGGGCGAGCCGGCCCAGGTGCCGATCTCCAGCTTGAGCGTGCCTGCGCCGACGGCCTGGCCGCCAGGCTGCAGCGATGAGGAAATGGTGGTCTGCGCCTTCGCGAGGTTCTGCACCTCCACGCTGAAAGAGGTGGCGGCAGCACCGCCCACGGCGGTGGCGGAGATCACATCGCTCTTGGACGAGGTGGCGGTCACGCCGTTCCAGCCCGTCACGCTGGTGAGCTTGCCCAACGCGTCCGAGAGCGTGGACACCATCGACTTGAGCTGGCCGAAAGCCGACACCTTGGCCTGGGTGATCGTCGCCTGCTGCTGGAGACCGCCCGCCTCGGTGATGGGCATCTTGACCGCATCGACGGAGGCCTTGATCAGGCCGTTGACATCGACGTTGCCGCCCAGGCCGATCCCCAGGGATGAAAAGCTAGACATGGTCCCATTCCTCTCAACGCATCAAATATGCGTCGGCCGAAATTATGGAGATCGAAAAGCGGCCGCATCGTGCGGATAAGGGCGGAAAACACCACCCAATCCGGCGGCCATTGTGCCTGCGGAAGTGCGGCCGGCAAAGCCACCAACGACAAAGCGGTAGCGACCAAGTCGCCACCGCTCCTGGCAGGGGGGGCGGGCCGCCCGGGCCCGCCACTCCTGAACCTGATGCCTACGATCAGCGCAGCAGGGACAGCACGCCCTGGGGCAGCTGGTTGGCCTGGGCCACCATCGCCGTACCGGCCTGCTGCAGGATCTGCGAGCGCGACAGGTTGGCCGTTTCCGCCGCGAAGTCGGCATCCTGGATACGACCGCGGGAGGCGGACATGTTCTCGGCCGTGCTCTGCAGGTTGTTCACCGTGGTCTCGAAGCGGGATTGCAGGGCACCGAAGCTGGCGCGCTGACCGTTCACCGCCGCGAGCGCAGAATCGATGATCTTCAGGGCTCGGGTGGCGCCGTCCACCGTGGACACGTCGATCGTGTTCACGGCCTTCTGCGTGGAAGCCGTGGCGGCGGTGTTGGTCATCGTGTCGCCGGTGCCGGCCACAGCGTAGCCCTTGTCGGAGCTGTATTCCACCGTGCCGCGCGTTGCCAGCGTGGCGCCTGCTGCGCCAGAAACTGCAGTCGTGAAGGTCAGGCTATCCGAACTCAGCGTAGCCGCTGCGTCCTGCGAGGCCAAACTGACACCGCCTGCGCTGGCGGCAGCGTTGGCGATATTGATGTCCTTGCCGCTGTCGTTGGTCAGGATCAGGCCGGAGTTGTCCTTGTTCAACTTGGCCGTGATACCCGTCTGGGAGGCCGAGTCGTTGATCGCCTTCATCGCGTCGGCCAGGCCGGCGGGGGTGTTGGTCGCCGTCACGTTGAACGTCACGTTGGCCGCCGTGCTGTTGTCGCCCTTGAGCGCCAGGCTGAACGAGCCGGTGGCAAGGAACTTCAGCTCGGACACGTTGCGGGCAGAGGCCGTGACGCCCGTGGTGTCGGCGGCGGCGTTCACGGCAGAGGCGATGTCGGCAGCGGTGCCCGAAGCGGCCACGTTGATGGTCTTGGTCTGCAGGCCGGAAATGGTAATGGTGCCGGAGGCTGCACCGGCGGAGCCTGCCGTGGAGCCCGTTGTGGCCGCACCGCTGGCGGAGGCCGTCAGGTTGGCGCCGTAGTTGGCCGTACGGAAGTTGCCGGTCGTGGCGGAAATGGTCTGGTTGGCATTGGCGCCGACCTGGAAGGTGGCCGAGCCGAAGGAGCCGTCGAGCAGCTTCTGGCCGTTGAATTCGGTGGTGCCGGCGATACGGTCCATTTCGGAGAGTAGCTGGCCGACTTCGGCCTGGATGGCCTTGCGGTCGCCAGCGCTGTTGGTGGCGTTGGCCGACTGTACGGACAGTTCGCGCACACGCTGCAGGATGTCGCCGGAGCTCTTGAGCGCGCCTTCAGCCGTCTGCGCCAGCGAGATGCCGTCGTTGGCATTGCGCACTGCCTGGTTCAGGCCGCGGATCTGGGAGGTGAAGCGCTCGGAAATGGCCAGGCCGGCGGCGTCGTCCTTGGCGCTGTTGATGCGCAGGCCGGAAGACAGGCGCTGGATGGAGGTGTTGAGCGATGCCTGGCTCAGACCCAGGTTGCGCTGGGCCGTCATCGAAGCGAGGTTGGTGTTGATGGTGGATGCCATTTGCAAATCTCCTGAAAAGAACTGGCTGGATCTGGCGTTACCGCCAACTGGGCCCAGAACCGTCTGGCCACAGGGTTCACAGCGCCCATCGGGGCCTGTTGAACGGCGGGCCCTGCCAACTGATGCTGCTCGTTTGCACGTCCCGTTGGCTTGGTTTTCGGGAAGCCGCCAGAAAACTTTAGGAACAAACGCAGGGATTGAGCGGTTTTTCTGCGTCTTATCGGATCAACGCTCCGCCACCCGCTCGACAGAATCCACCCATCGTTCCCATAAGAGCGGCTAACGGAACCTATCGCAACGGTTCTGGCCGGAGCCCGCATCGCAGGCCGTACCGATCCAGTACGCCAGCAAGATGCCGAGCGACGAGACCAGAAGGGTTCTGTCAGCCGTTTGAAAAGACGCCGGAGGGGGTGATGTTTGAACCGGCAGAAATGTTCACTGTTTCCAGCCTCGCAGGAGTTCCACCATGCCAACCATCAACACCAACATCAGTTCCCTGACCGCCCAGCGCAACCTGGGCACCAGCCAGGCATCGCTCAATACGGCCATCCAGCGTCTGTCGTCCGGTCTGCGCATCAACAGCGCCAAGGACGATGCCGCCGGCCTGGCCATCTCCGAGCGCTTCACCGCGCAGATCCGCGGCCTGAACCAGGCAGTGCGCAATGCCAACGACGGCATCTCGCTGTCGCAGGTGGCTGAAGGCGCCCTCGCCGGCTCCGGCAACATCCTGCAGCGTGTGCGCGAACTGTCCGTACAGTCGGCCAACGCCACCAACAGCGCCAGCGACCGCAAGGCCATCCAGGCCGAAGTCGGCCAGCTGCTCTCCGAACTCGACCGCATCTCGGTCACCACCGAATTCAACGGCCAGAAGCTGCTCGACGGCTCCTTCGGCTCGGCCACCTTCCAGGTCGGCGCCAACGCCAACCAGACCATCACGGCCACCACAGGCAACTTCCGCACCTCCAATTACGGCGTCAACCTGACGGCATCGGCCAGCGGTGCGGCCACAACGGGCTCCACGGCAGGCTCCGCCGGCGCCGCCTCCGGCACCATCACCATCGCCGGCCTGCAGACCAAGACCATCAACGTGGCCGCTTCGGGCACCGCCGCCGACATCGCCGCCGCCGTGAACGCGGCGTCCGACACCACGGGCGTGACGGCCGTGGCCCGCAACGTGTCCGAGCTGAAGTTCGGCGCCACCGGCTCGTTCAGCCTGGCGCTCAAGGGCGACAACAGCACGGCGGCCAACGTGACGTTCAACGTGACGGCGACCAACACCCCCGCCGGCCTGGCCGACGCGATGAAGGCGATCAACGACTCGGCCTCCCAGACGGGTATCACGGCCAAGCTCAACAGCGACAGTTCCGGCCTGATCCTGACCAACGACAGCGGCAAGGACATCAATATCGCCAACGCGGCGGCCAGTTCGGGCAGCATCACCCTGGCCTCGCAGGATGCAGCTGCCACGCTGGCCTCCACCTCGAACACCCTGACATTCACAGGTGCAGTTTCTGGCGCAGCAGGCACCACGCTGGCAACGCGCGGCACGGTGGAATACAACTCCGACAAGGGCTACACCGTGGCCGGCACCGGCGACACGATGACCAACACCGCAGCCACGGCCTCCACGCAGAAGGCCGTGAACACGATCGACGTGTCCACGGTGGACGGTGCTACCCGGGCCCTGAAGATCATCGATTCCGCGCTCGCGGCGGTGAACGGACAGCGTGCCAGCTTCGGTGCCTTGCAGTCCCGCTTCGAGACCTCCATCGCCAACCTGAACACATCGTCCGAGAACATGTCCGCCTCCCGCGGCCGTATCCAGGATGCCGACTTCGCGGCGGAAACCGCCAACCTGTCGCGCGCGCAGATCCTGCAGCAGGCCGGCACGGCGATGGTCGCGCAGGCGAACCAGATTCCGCAGGGCGTGCTGTCGCTGCTGAAGTAATCATCCGTGCCACCGGAGGCGAGGCGCGACCGGTCTCACCTCGCCTCCAGCACGCGATAGATCGCGACCGCCGAGTTCTGGCGGCTCATCCGTCACAATCGCTCGCTACGGCTCTTGAGGGAGAGTAAAGAACTGCGACACTCCTGGGGAAATGCAGTGCGCAGAAAAAGATTGCAGCATGAGCACTCATCGCGCCCGGGCCGCTGGCCTTGCCATCGAGAGCGGCGTTAAGACGCCACTGCATGGCCATCGGAACCCACGCAATGACCTCCGCCGCAGTTCCGGCAGTGCGCGATGTACGTGCCGATTCGCTGGTCATTGGCCAAACGGCTCGCTTTGCAAGGTAGCCAGACCGGAGGACTGATCGCTGTGAACATCCCATTCCTTGATCTCAAGGCCGTCAACCAGCGTTTCGCCGGCGAGTTCATCACGGCCCTGCAGCGGGTGCTCGACAGCGGCTGGTTTATTCAGGGCGAAGAACTTGCGCAATTCGAAGGCGAATTTGCCCAGTACTGCGGCACGCAATATGGCATAGGCGTTGGGAACGGCCTCGATGCCCTCACGCTTATTCTGAAGTCCTACGTAGAGCTCGGCAAAATCGGCCTCCGGGATGAGGTCATACTCCCCGCGAACTCTTTTGTGGCGACAGCCTTGGCCGTCTCGCATGCAGGACTCGCCCCCGTCCTGGTAGAGCCGGACCCGCTCACAAGCAACATATGCCCCAAGGCCGTCGAGGCAGTCATCACGCCTCGCACTCGGACCATCATGCCCGTGCACCTGTACGGGCGCCTGGCGGCCATGCAAGCCCTGAGAAGCATTGCCGACTCCCATCAGCTCCTTCTGATAGAGGATGCAGCACAAGCCCATGGCGCATCAGCCCAGGGCCGCCATGCGGGAAGCTTCGGAGATGCAGCCGGCTTCAGCTTCTTCCCCGGAAAGAATCTCGGCGCACTCGGGGATGCCGGCGCCATCGTCACCAGCGATCCAGAACTTGCCGCCTGCGCACGCTCGCTGCGCAACTACGGCTCGTCGAAGAAATACCACCATGATTGCATCGGCCTGAACTCCCGCCTGGATGAATTGCAGGCGGCGTTTCTGCGCATCAAGCTGAAGCAATTGCCGGCAGATGTGGAGGCACGGCGTGCCATGGCACGCCGATACTGCGAAGGCATCGTCCATCCCACCATCACGACGCCCGGCATTCCGACTCCAGCGCATGGCCCCGCATGGCATTTATTCACCGTGCATACGCAGCACAGGGATGCTCTGCAATCTCACCTCCGATCCAGAGGCATAGAGACGCTCATCCATTACCCCATCCCGATATGCAGCCAACCCGCCTATGCGGCAAGCCAGCAAAAAAGCTTCCCCATTTCGGAATCACTCGCCCGCACCGTATTGAGTCTTCCGCTATATCCTGGATTATCCGATCAGCAGCGTGTCATTGATGCGTGCAACGACTTCAAAACGCACTAGAAACACAATTCGGTATGTCACTACAGCACTGCAAAATCATTGACCTCCCGAAGGTGGAGGACCCGCGAGGCAACCTCACCTTCATCGAGTCCAGCACGCACATACCCTTCGAAATCCAGAGGGTCTATTATCCCTACGACGTGCCCGGCGGCTCGCACCGAGGCGGACATGCCCACAAGAATCTGCATCAATTCCTGATAGCGATGTCGGGCAGCTTCGACATCACCCTCGATGACGGCAGAAAGAAATTCAAATACCACATGAATCGATCATATTACGAGCTCTACATATCCCCGATGATCTGGCGAGAGATCGACAACTTTTCCAGCGGCTCCGTATGCATGGTGCTCGCCTCCGAGAAATTCGCGAAAGACGATTACTACCGTGACTATGCGGAATTCCGTGGGGCCGTCACCGCACGAGCCTCCAAAGGCTAATCAAATCCTGCCAGCAGCCCCGGCGAAACCCCATTTCACAGCATGGCCAACGCACCCCACAACACAAGAAATTCCCGAGCTGCAGACAGGGAGGAGAACATCGATGTAACTGTCACCATCATGTCCTTCAACAACGCTCGCTACCTGAATCAGACCATTGATTCGGTACTAAGCCAGGAAGGCGTGCGGCTGGAAGTCATCGTGAGAGACGACTGCTCGACGGATGACAGCGTGAGCAGGATGGAGGTTTTCGCGCATGACCCACGTTTTCGCTTGGAAGTGAATGAGCGCAACCTGGGAATGATCGCCAACTTCAACCGGTGCGTGGATTCAGGCACGGGGCGCTATGTCATCGTGCTGGGGTCTGACGACCTCATGGCGCCAGGGCATCTGTCGTCGTTGGTCGCCGCCATGGACGCCCAGCCCCAGGCTGCCCTGGCCTATGTCCAATGCAACTGGATCGACGCGCAGGGCGAGCTGATTCGCTACGCGGACCACCCCGGGCACACCTCGCATTCCTATAGCGGCGGCCGCAACGAAGTCGCCGCCTTGCTGAGCTTCGACAACTACATCACGCCATCGGCCATGCTGCTGCGCAGGTCGAAGCTCGACCTCGTGCGATTGCCCGATGGCACCATCCATGCGGACATGCTCGCTGGCGACTGGGACCTGGCAGTTCGCGTGGCAGAGGTCGCCCCGGATTTTGTCTTTCTGCGCCAACCCAGCATCAGCTACCGCATCCACGAAAGCCAGATATCGAGCAAGTTCTACGCTTCCATCGCCCCCCTGGAAAACCACATTCGGATCGTCGAAGGCGTTTTTGAACGCGGCCACCAGGATCTGATGCGGGGGCATGAGAAGGAAATCCGCGACCTGCTCCTGCAACGCCTGGCGGCCTACCCCGAGCAACGAGGCAAGGAACTCGGCAGACGCGCCGAACGCCTGTGCCAACGCATTGCCGAGCTATCGAAAAGCGGCGCGCAGGCTCCGCTTTTCTCCGTCATCCTCACCACCTACAACCGCCCCATATTGCTCAAGCATGCGCTGGACAGCCTTGAAAAGCAGATAGAGCGCGATTTCGAAGTGGTCCTGGTCAATGACAACGGGGAAGCTGTCGAGCATCTCTTTGCAGCAGGCTACGGTTTTCCGGTCACTTATCTTCGGCAAGGCTCGAACCAGGGGCTATCGGCGGCGCGGAATGCAGGCTTGAGGATCGCTCGTGGACGCTACATCACCTACCTCGATGACGACGACATCTACCTCCCCAACCACCTGCAGGTGCTGGCAGAGGCGTTCAAGGACCATCCGTACAGCGTCATTTACACGGATGTTGATTATGTGAACGAGAAGCTGAGAGGCTGCGAACGAATCGAGCAGGGCCGCAGCCGCCCACTGCATCACAGAGGATTCGATCGCGACCGCCTCCTGGTGTCCAACTACATTCCCGTCAATACATGGGCGCACCCCCGCAGCGCGATCGCGGATGTGGGTGAATTCGACACATCGCTGTCTGCGCTCGAAGACTGGGATATGTTGTTGCGGCTGGTATATCGCCACACCTTCATTCAGGTGCCGGTCCTCACGGCAGAGGTGCGGACCCGCATAGGCTCGCATGCGAACGACCACATGCTGGGGCGAGAGCGCAAGAACTTCTTGGGCCTGTATCAGGAACTGTACCGCCGCTACCCCGTCAACGACGCGCCCAAGATCGAGCAAGAGCGCAAGAGCCTGATCGAAGGCCTTCAGGCCGCACAGCAAAGAGTGGCGCCTACCTTGCGCGACTGGCTGATTCAACGCGCGCTCAACGCGGCGCAGGTCCAACAGGTCTCCCTGCGGCTGGAAGAAATGGGGCGCGACCTCTCCGTCGCGATTTTCATACGCACCGCCGGCCGCCTCAACGACCCATCGTCCGTTCAGAAAACGCTGGCCAGCCTTGGTGTTCTTCGGCCCCAGCTCCCGTTCCTGGAAGTGCACCTCCTCAGCGAACAGTTCACGCAGCCTGACAACTCAAACACTCGCATCAACCATATAGCGACGGCAAGCAAGCAGGACGAGCTTCTCGCCATCAACCACTGGGCGCAGGAGACAGCGTGCCGCTGGTTCCTCGTGATGGATGCCGGAGAGGAATTGCTGCCCGCGGGCCTGCAGACCCTCCTGCTGGAAGTGGCGGCAGGGGAGCCATGCCATGCCATGTGCGCCGACGAGATCGTTGCCGCCGAAGACGGCACGCTAGGCACCATCTTTCGCCCGCAGTTCAATCTGGACATGCTGCTGTCCTGCCCGGCAGGCATGTCGCGGCATTGGATCTTCCAGAGAGAGGCATTTGCGGCGCTCGGAGGGTTCGATACCGCCTACGCCGACGCGGCCGAATTCGAAGTGCTGCTTCGCACCATCGAAACACACGGCACAGCGGTCCTCGCGCATGCGGATGAGCCCCTGCTGATCACGGGGACGCCTCAACTCACGGCCAATGCCGCAGAAATGGCTGCGCTCGAGAAGCATCTCGCGGCACGCGGATATGCGAATGCCCGCATCGACACGAGCCTGCCCGGCCGCTACCAGATTCACTACGGCCACGCAGACCAGCCCCTCGTCTCCATCCTCATTGCACCGACGCATGATCTGCCGCTGCTGCAAAGGTGCGTGGAACGGCTGCTGGAAAACACCAGCTATCCGCACTACGAACTCATCATCGTGGCCGCAGGCGGCGCTGACGAAGCCATGCGCCATTGGCTCGACAGCATCCAGAATCTGGGAACGGATCAAATCCGGGTCATGCGCACGGCCGAAGGCCAGAGCCGCGGGGAAGCCATTCACGGAGCGACGTCCGGCGCCAAGGGCGATTATTTCGTCCTGCTGAACCCGACCACCGCCGTATTGAACCGCAACTGGCTTGACGAATTGCTCAATCATGCGCAGCGGCCGGAAGTCGGCGTGACAGGAGCCAAGCTGGTTTCTGCCGACGGGCGGATACGCCAAGCGGGGCTGGTGCTAGGCCTGAATGGCGCTGCCAGCTCGCCCTTTCAAGGCACACCGGCCCAAGAGCCCGGATACATGCACCGGCTGGAAATCGACCAGAACTACAGCGCCGTTTCCAGCGACTGCCTCATCATTCACAAGGCCATTTATGAATCGGTCGGCGGCATGGACGTGCAGAACTACCCATCGCACTTTGCCGATATCGATCTTTGCTTGAAAGTGCGGCAGGCAGGCTTCTTGACCGTCTGGACACCCCGCGCATTGCTCCTGCAATCGGATGAGAACTCGCGGGACGACGCGGACGACGATCAGGACAACAGTCCATCGGGCATACGGCGGCAAGAAGAGGCGCTCTACCAGAAATGGCTGCCAGCCATCGCCCGCGACAGCGCCTACAACGCGAACCTGTCCCTCTTCGGCACCGGCTTCGACGTGGAAACCGACGCCCTGGCCAACCGCCGCCCCCTGCCCTGGCGCCCCCAACCCGTGGTGCTGACCCTGGCCGCGGACGCCGCCGGCTGCGGCCACTACCGCGTGATCGAGCCGGTGCGGGCCATGCACGAAAGCGGCATCGCCGACGCGCGCTTCAGCGGGCGCTATTTCACGCTGGAAGAGCTGGAGCGCCTGCAGCCCGACACCATGGTGCTACAGCGCCAGGTGACCGAGCAGCAGATCGAGCTGATCCAGCGCGTCCAGCGCCTGCGCCCGACCTTCATGGTGGCGGAGCTGGACGACTACCTGCCCAACCTGCCGATGAAGAACGCGCACCGCCACGAGATGCCCAAGGACGTGCTGCGGCATCTGCGGCGCTCCGTGAGCCTGATGGACCGGTTCGTCGTGTCCACCCCGGCCCTGGCGGAAGCCTTCGCCGGCTTCCATTCCGACATGCGCGTGGTGCAGAACCGGCTGCCGCCCCGCTGGTGGCGCGGCCTGCAGAGCAGCCGGCGCACCGGGGGACGCCCGCGCGTGGGCTGGGCAGGCGGCATCAGCCACCAGGGCGACCTGGAACTGATCGTCGATGTGATCAAGGCGCTGCACGGCGAGGTGGACTGGATCTTCTTTGGCATGGCGCCGGAGGCGATCAAACCCTATCTGCGCGAATTCCACGGGCCGGTATCGATCGAGCGCTACCCCCGAACGCTGGCCAGCCTCAACCTGGACCTGGCGGTCGCGCCGCTGGAGCAGAACCTGTTCAACGAGTGCAAGAGCAATCTGCGCCTGCTGGAATACGGCGCCTGCGGCTATCCGGTGGTGTGCAGCGATGTGCGGCCCTATCAAGGCGGGCTGCCGGTGACGCGCGTCAAGAACCGCTTCAAGGACTGGGTGGATGCGATCCGCATGCACACGCAGGACCTGGATGCGGCCGCCGCGGCGGGCGACCGGCTGAAGGCGGCCGTGGAGAGCGACTGGATGCTGGAAGGCGCGAATCTGCAGGACTGGCTTGCAGCCTGGCTGCCGGACGGTTCGCAGAAATAACCGGCCGTTCGCGGTGGCGGGGCTCAAGTGTGATGGCTACGCACCGATACCATTGATACGATTGGTCTATCGCCCCGCCGGCCTTCGCTTCCTGCGAGGGCCTTTCATTCCCTGCCGCAGCGCCGCCTTCCATGTTCGTCATCATCGGTTACCTCGTCTGCCTCGGCTGCATCTTCGGCGTCTATATCGCGCACGGCGGGAATATCTCCGTCATCTTGCACGCCCTGCCCTTCGAGACGATCACCATCCTGGGCGGCGCTCTGGGCGCCTTCGTGGTGAACAACCAGCCCAAGGTGATCAAGGCCACGCTGAAGGCGCTGCCCTCGGTGCTCAAGGGCTCCAAGTACACCAAGGCGCGGTACATGGAGCTGCTGGCCATGCTCTACGACATCCTGCAGAAGGCCCGCAAGGAAGGCCTGATGGCGATCGAAAAGGACGTCGAAAGCCCCCACGAGTCGGAGATCTTCAAGAAATACCCTACGGTGGGCAGCGACCACCACGTGATCGAGTTCACCACCGATTACCTGCGCATGATGGTCTCGGGCAACCTCAATGCGCATGAGATCGAAGCGCTGATGGACAGCGAGATCGACACCCACCACCAGGAGGCGCACGCCCCCGTGGCCGCCCTGGGCCGGCTGGCAGGCGCGCTGCCGGCCTTCGGGATCGTGGCGGCCGTGCTGGGCGTGGTGAACACCATGGGCTCGGTGGGCCAGCCCCCCGCCGTGCTGGGCGGCATGATCGGCTCCGCGCTGGTCGGCACGTTCCTGGGCATTCTGCTGGCCTACGGGGTCATGGAGCCGCTGGGCGGCCTGGTCGAGCAAAAGACCGAAGACGCCGCCAAGGAGCTGCTCTGCATCAAGTCCACCCTGCTGGCGAGCATGCAGGGCTACAACCCGTCCACCGCCATCGAATTCGGCCGCAAGGTGCTGTTCTCGGGCGACCGGCCCAGCTTCAGCGAGCTGGAAGAGCACGTGAAGGGCAAGAAGTAAGGGCGCGCCCAGCGCCGCCTGCCTGCATGAGCCATGGCTGAAAAGAAGCTCCAACCGATCATCATCAAGCGCGTCAAGAAGGGCGGCCATGCCGCCCATGGCGGCGCCTGGAAGATCGCCTATGCCGACTTCGTGACGGCCATGATGGCGTTCTTCCTGCTGATGTGGCTGCTGGGCTCCACGGCCAAGGGCGAGCTGCAGGGCATCGCCTCGTATTTCGCGTCGCCCATGAAGGTGGCCATGCAGGGCGGCGATGGCTCGGGCAACAGCTCCAGCATTCTCCCGGGCGGCGGCAACGACCTGACCAAGTCCAACGGCCAGGTGCGCCGCGCCGAATCGGAGGCCGTGACCCGGCGCATGAATGCCGAGGCGATCCGGGCGGAGCAGGCCCGCCAGGACCAGGCCCGCATCAAGGCGCTGCGCGCCAAGATCGACTCGCTGATCACGGAAAACCCCAAGCTCAAGGAATACCGCTCGCAGATCCGGCTCGACCTGACCCCGGACGGCCTGCAGATCCAGATCGTGGACGACCAGAACCGCCCCATGTTCGACAGCGGCAGCGCGCTGGTGAAGCCCTACATGCGCGACATCCTGCGCGAAATCGGCGCCAGCCTGGGCGGCGTCGAGAACCGCATCAGCCTGGCCGGCCATACCGACGCCACGCCCTACGGCAACGGCGAGCGCGGCTACAGCAACTGGGAACTGTCGGCCGACCGGGCCAACGCCTCGCGGCGCGAACTGGTGGCCGCCGGCATGCCCGACTCCAAGCTGGGCCGTGTGGTCGGGCTGGCGGCCAGCGATCCGCTGGACCCCAACGACCCCAAGGGGCCCGTGAATCGACGCATTACCATCACCGTGTTAACCCGGGAAGCCGAGGAGCGTTTGATGGGCAAAGGCACCAAAGCAACACCCGCACTGACACCTGCTGCAGAAAAGCAGGAGAATGCCGCATCCGAGTCCCGGCCGTAACGACTTGTCACAGACACTGCGGCCCATGACAATACGTACAGTTATTTTCGACCGAAAGGGTCCACAGTGACCACAGCCCTTCGTTTTTTGATCGTTGACGACTTCTCCACCATGCGCCGCATCGTGCGCAACCTGCTGAAAGAAAGCGGGTTCAACGATGCCGACGAGGCAGAAGACGGCGTCGCCGCGCTGAACAAGCTGCGCAACAGCAAGTTCGACTTCGTGGTCACGGACATCAACATGCCGAACATGAACGGCTTCCAGTTGCTGGCCGAGATCAAGAAGGACGACAAGCTCAAGCATCTGCCGGTGCTGATGGTGACGGCAGAAGCCCGCAAGGAAGACATCGTGGCGGGGGCACAAGGCGGCGCAGCCGGCTACATCGTCAAGCCCTTCACCAAGGCCACCCTCGAAGAGAAGGTGACCCTGATCCTCAAAAAGCTGGGGCTTTGAATCATGGAAACACCGGGCACCGCCGCGCCGGACGCGGGCAACGACGACGTCCACCAGAAAATCGGCCAGCTCACGCGGCAGCTGCATGACGCGCTCAATGAACTGGGCTATGCCGCCAAGCTGCGCGATTCGATGGGCGAGCTGCCCGATGCGCAGAGCCGGCTGTCCTACATCGCCCGGCTGACAGGCGAGGCGGCGGAGAAGGTGCTCAGCCGGGTAGAGCTGGCCAAGGCCCAGCACGAGTACATCGCCGCCGAGACGCGCCGCGTGGTGAGCTCGCTGGTGGCCGACCCGGTGGCCGCCGTGGCCAAGGGCGAGATCTTCAACTTCATGACCGACGTGGAGCGCGTCACGAAGGAAGCCGACGTCCACCTGACCGAAATCATGATGGCGCAGGACTTCCACGACCTGACGGGCCAGGTGATCGCCCGCGTGGTGTCGCTGGCCGGCACCATCGAGCAGCAGCTGGTGCAGCTGCTGATCCAGACCGCGCCGCCGCAGGCCCAGCCGGTGGCCGCGCCCGAGCCGCGCCGCGAGCACCTGCAGGGCCCGGTCGTGGACCCGGACAACACGCCCAACGTGGTGTCCAGCCAGTCCGAGGTGGACGACCTCCTGGCCAGCCTGGGCTTCTGAGCCCCAGCCCCGCTTGCCCGCCCTCCGGGGCACGCCCAGCCTGCCAAGCAAGAACACGCCAAGGCCCTTGTTCAGCAAGGGCCTTTTGCTATCCAATGCATAGCAAGCACATGCACTGAAGGGCCAGGGGCAGGCCCTCCAGCCCCGCCCGCACCCGCCGGATTGGGGCCCCTCCCCCCCGCTATTCGGCCTTTAGATCCGGCGGCCGCTCACGACAATCGGCATGACCCAGAAGTCATGCCATGAGCTCCAGCCAAGACAAATCCCTACCCGCCACCGAGCAGCGCCTTCGCCAGGTGCGCAAGGACGGCCAGGCTGCGCGCTCGCGGGATCTGTCGCACATCGCCATCCTGGGCATGGGCGCCGTGGCGGTGCTGATGCTGATGCCCTATCTCATGGAGCATCTGCAGCGCGCCATGAGCCGCCAGCTCACCTTCAACGCCGACACGGTGCACGCCTCCGGCAGCATGCTCACGCGCCTCTCGGAGATGGCGCTGATCGGCCTGGCGGCCTGCGTGGCCTTCGCCCTGCTCACCAGCGTGGCGGCCATCGGCAGCGCCATCGCCTCGGGCGGCTGGATCTACAGCTTCAAGCCCATCACGCCGCAGTTCGGCCGGCTCAATCCGCTCTCGGGCTTCGCCAACCTGTTTTCCAAGCAGCAGATGGTCACCGTGGCCAAGATGGTGCTGATGACCGGCATCCTCGCCGCGGTCGCCTGGCACTTCATGAGCTCCAGCATCGAGAAGGTGTCCATGCTGGTGCTGCAGCCCTCGCCCGTCGCCATCCGCCAGGCCGGCGAATGGATCACCTCCGGCATGGTGCTGCTGCTGCTGGTGGTGTTCATCGCCGCCGTGATCGACGTGCCGCTGCAGCTCTTCTTCTTCAAGTCCAAGCAGAAGATGTCGCACGAGGAAGTGAAGCAGGAGCACAAGCAGTCCGACGGCAACCCCGAGATCAAGGGCCGCATGCGCCAGCGCGCACGCGAGATCGCCAACCGCTCCAGCGTCGCCAACGTGCCCAAGGCCGACTTCGTGGTGATGAACCCGACCCACTACGCCGTGGCCCTGAAGTACGACGAAGCCACGATGAACGCGCCCCAGGTCATCTCCAAGGGCACCGACATGCTGGCCTTCCGCATCCGCGACCTGGCCAACCAGCATTCCGTGCCGGTGCTGCAGTCGCCCATGCTGGCGCGCGCGCTCTACGCCAATGCCGAGCTGGAGCAGCCCATTCCCGCCCAGCTCTACGCGGCGGTGGCCCAGGTGCTGGCCTACGTCTATCGCCTGAAGGCCGCGCTGCGCGGCGAAGGCCGCATGCCCGAACAGCAGCCCGACCCCTACGTGCCGCCCGAACTCGATCCGCTCACGCGGACCTCCGCCACCGCAAAGGCTGACGCTCCATGAAAACGCCTTCGATGACCTCGGTCCGCCAGTGGGCGGGTGGCAATGCCCCCATGCTGCAGGGCATGTCCGCGCCGCTGCTGGTGGTGGCCATCCTGGCGCTGATGGTGCTGCCGATCCCTTCGTGGCTGCTGGACACCTTCTTCACGCTCAACATCGCCACCGCGCTGATGGTGATGATGGTGGCGGCCTACATGATCCGGCCGCTGGACTTCGCGGCCTTCCCCTCGGTGCTGCTGCTGACCACGCTGATGCGGCTGTCGCTGAACGTGGCTTCCACCCGCGTGGTGCTGCTCGAAGGCCACACCGGCCCGGGTGCGGCCGGCGCGGTGATCGAGGCCTTCGGCCACTTCCTGATCGGCGGCAACTTCGCCGTGGGCCTGATCGTGTTCGCGATCCTGGTGGTCATCAACTTCGTGGTGGTGACCAAGGGCGCCGAGCGCATCGCCGAAGTCTCGGCCCGCTTCACGCTGGACGCCATGCCCGGCAAGCAGATGGCGGTGGACGCCGACCTGAGCGCCGGCCTGATCGACGAGAAGGAGGCCCGCCGCCGCCGCGCCGAAGTGGCGGAAGAAGCCAACTTCTTCGGCTCGATGGACGGTGCCTCCAAGTTCGTGCGCGGCGACGCGGTCGCCGGCATCCTGATCCTGATCATCAACATCGTGGGCGGCTTCGCCATCGGCATGCTGCAGCACGACCTGTCGGCCTCGCAGGCGGCCAACAGCTACATCCTGCTGGCGGTGGGCGATGCGCTGGTGGCGCAGATCCCCGGGCTGCTGATATCGGTGGCCGCGGCCATGGTGATCTCGCGCGTGGGCAAGGAAGAGGACATGGGCCGCCAGATCGTGCAGCAGCTCTTCATGTCGCCGCGCGTGCTGGGCGTGACCGCCGGCATCCTGATCCTGCTGGGCGTGATCCCCGGCATGCCGCACGCGGTGTTCCTCATCATGGGCGCGGGCCTGGGCTACGGCGCCTGGCTGCTGATGCAGCACCAGAAGCGCCCCGCCCCGGTCGAGGAAGCGCCCGCCCCCGCCAGCGACGGCGAAGCCACCTGGGACGACCTGCAGCCCGTGGACCTGCTGGGCCTGGAGCTGGGCTACCGCCTGATCGCGCTGGTGGACAAGAACCGCCAGGGCGACCTGCTCACCCGCATCAAGGGCGTGCGCCGCAAGTTCGCGCAGGAAGTGGGCTTCCTGCCGCCGGCCGTGCACGTGCGCGACAACCTGGAGCTCAAGCCCAGCGCCTACCGCATCACCCTGCGCGGCGTGGTCGTGGGCGAAGGCGAGGCCTTCCCCGGCATGTTCCTGGCCATCAACCCGGGCGGCATCACCACGCCGCTGATCGGCACGCCCACCACCGACCCGGCCTTCGGCCTGCCGGCGCACTGGATCGACGACCACCAGAAGGAAGCGGCACAAATGGCCGGTTTTACGGTCGTTGATTCGGAAACCGTGATGGCCACCCATTTGTCACACTTGATGCAAGTGCAAGCCGCCAAGCTGCTCAGCCGTACCGAGACGCAGCAGCTGGTGGAACACGTGACCCGCCTGGCCCCCAAGCTCATCGAAGAAGTCGTCCCGAAAATGGTCTCCATCGCCACGTTCCAGAAAGTCCTCCAGCTGCTGCTGGAAGAGTCTGTGCACATCCGCGATATCCGCACCATCATCGAGACGCTCGCCGAGCACGCCGGCAGCATCAGCGACCCGGTGGAGCTGGCGCGCCGCGTGCGCATCGCGCTCTCGCCGGCCATCGTGCAGCAGATCTACGGCCCGGTGCGCGAACTCAACGTGATCGCCATCGAACCCGGCCTGGAGCGCCTGCTGGTGCAGGCCCTGGGCAACCCCGGTGGCTCGTCGCTGGACCCGGGCGTGGCCGACATCCTGACGCAGAAGGCGGCCGAAGTCGCCATGAAGCAGGAAGAGCTGGGCCTGCCCGCCTGCCTGCTGGTTCCCGACCCCATCCGCAATTCCATCGCCCGACTGGTGCGCCGCGTCGCGCCCCGCCTGCAGGTGCTCGCCCACAGCGAGATCCCTGAAACGCACACCATCCGCATCGGCCCGATCCTCAAAGGTGCATCCGCATGAACATCAAACGCTTCCACGCCCTCACGTCGCGCGAGGCTCTGGCCAAGGCGCGTATGGCATTCGGCGAAGGCACCCTCATCCTGTCGAACCGCCCGGTGGCGAACGGCGTGGAAGTGGTCGCGACGGCCGAGGACACGCTCTCCTCCAGCCTGGAGCAGGGCCCGGAATCGGCCCCCGCCCCGCTGGCGCCCGCACCGGCCGCCAAGGTAGCCGCGCCCACCGCCCGGCGCCTGCACGAGCGCGCCTCCGACATGGCCGCCGAAACGCGCGCGCGCATGCCTTCGCGCCCGCAGCAGCCCCATAGCGGCCGCGCGGTGGTCGAGCAGGACACCGAACAGCTGGCGATGAGCACGCTCTCCTTCCAGGACTACGTGCGCGAGCGCATGCTGCGCCGCCGCCACGAGGCGCTGAACGGCGCAGCGGCCCCGGCCCCGATGCCGCAGGAGCCCCAGCGCCCGGCCTACGTGCCCGAGCCGCGCGAACGCATGGCCGCCGCCCCGCAGCCCGCCCCCGTGGCCCGCCACAACCCGCTGCGTTCCATCCCCATGGACCTGCCCGAGCCGCCGCCCGCACGCCGCGCCGCAGCTCCCGCGCCGGCCGCCGCATCGCAAGGGCTCATCAACGAGCTGCAGTCCATGCGCGAGCTGATCGAGGACCGCTTCAACACGCTGACCTGGCTGGGCCAGGCCCGGCAGGACCCGATCCAGTCCAACCTGATGCTCAAGCTCATCCGCGCCGGCTATTCGCCCGCCCTGGCGCGCGGCGTGCTGGAGCGCATGCCCGAAGACCTCTCCGCAGGCCACGCCGTGCGCTGGCTGATGGAAGTGCTCGAACGCAACCTGCGCACCGATTCGCACGCCCGCCCCATCTACGAAGAAGGCGGCATCTTCGCCATGGTGGGCTCCACCGGCGTCGGCAAGACCACCACCACCGCCAAGCTGGCCGCGCTCTGCGCACGCATCCACGGCCCGGGCAGCGTGGGCCTGATCACGCTGGACACCTACCGCGTGGGCGCCCACGAGCAGCTGCGCACCTATGGCCGCATGCTGGGCGTCGTGGCCCATCTGGCGCACGACCGCGCCGCGCTGCAGGACCTGCTGGGCCTGCTGTCTGGCAAGAAGATGGTGCTCATCGACACCACCGGCGTTGCACCGCGCGACCCGCGCAAGCGCGACATGCTCGACGTGCTGGACCTGCCCGCGGTCAACCGCCTGCTGGTGCTCAACGCCGGCTGCCACGGCGACACGCTGGACGACGTGCTGGGCGCCTTCAAGACGACCGGCTCGCAGCAGGCCATCCTCTCGAAGGTGGACGAAGCCGTGAAGCTCGGCCCTTCCATCGACGCGCTGATCCGCCACCAGATGGTGCTGCGCGGCGTGACCAACGGCCAGCGCGTGCCCGAGGACTGGGAAGCCGCCGACGCCCGCAAGCTGGTGAGCGCCTCCATGCGCTCGCCCGCCAAGTCGGCCTTTGACCCCAAGGCCGCCGACCTGAACTTCTTCTTCTCGCAATCGCCGGAGCTGTCCGCCGAGAGAGGGCTGGCCGATGTTGCTTGATACCGG
Source organism: Paracidovorax wautersii (assembly GCF_900113035.1). Taxonomy (GTDB): domain Bacteria; phylum Pseudomonadota; class Gammaproteobacteria; order Burkholderiales; family Burkholderiaceae_C; genus Paracidovorax; species Paracidovorax wautersii. The sequence continues at coordinate 45,482 of NZ_FONX01000023.1, forward strand.
ACTGCACCAGGGCGCGAGCCTGCACAGCGTCACGCCGCAGGCCGACCTGCGCCTGCTGGCCGTGCTGAACCAGCCCGACGCCACCATGGGCCTGGAAACCCTCTGGCAGATCTGCTCGGGCCTGCAGCGCCTGGGCTACCCCGTGGTAGTGCTGGACGGCACCGCCCGCGAAACCGACGACGCCCCGGGCCTGCAGCAGCTGCTGGCCGCCACCGACTGGCAGGGCGGCAGCCTTTCGCGCGGGGCATCGCACACCGCATCGCTGGCCGTGGTGCCGGCCGCGCACGGCATGCGCCAGCTGGCCAGCCAGGCCGCATGGAACGACACCGCCGTGCTGCAGCGCCTGCACCCGCTCTTTCGCGCCTACGCGCTGGTGGTGGCCTACGGCCCGCCGCAGGTGATGGCGCCGCTGCTGCGCGGCAGCGCCGTGCTGCCGCTGGTCATGACCGAGCCGGGCGCGCACGGCGTGGAGCAAAGCTACCGCCAGCTCAAGCACATGGCCGTGCATGCGGGCCTGCAATGCACCGTCGCCTCGGTGGTGCAGCCCGGCCCCTACGAAGCCCGCCGCACCAACGCGGCCCGCGTGGCCCTGGAGGCGCTGCAAAATTGCGCCTCCACCCACCTGGGCCATTCGCCCCGCACTACCATCGTGCGAGCCGGCAGCCCCCAGGACGTTCAGCGCCTGGCCTTGCAACTGCTCGAAAACGCATGCACCATGGGCGCCGGCATGCCCGCCTTGACCCCTCACCGCCATCCGGAGCCCGCCGCGCATTTCGTTCGGAGCCACTGACCTCCATGATGTACACCGCCAAAGGCCAGCTCGATCGCGATGCGCAGCTCCGCCAGCACGTTCCCCTCGTGCGGCGGATCGCGCACCACATGATCGCCAAGCTCCCGCCCAACGTGGAGCTCGACGACCTGATCCAGGTCGGCATGATGGGACTGTCCGAAGCCCTGTCCCGGTACGAAGCCGCCCAGGGCGTGCAGTTCGAGACCTTCGCCAGCCAGCGCATCCGCGGCGCGATGCTCGACGAGCTGCGCGAGGGCGACTGGATGTCGCGCAGCTCGCGCAAGAGCCAGAAGGACATCGAGCACGCCGTGCAGCGCATGGAGCAGAAGCTCGGCCGCAGCCCCCTCGAATCCGAGATCGCCGAAGAGCTCGGCCTCTCGCTGGCCGACTACCAGTCGCTGCTGGGCAAGGTGCGCGGCACGCAGCTGGTCTATCTCGAAGACATGAACCGGGGCGGCGAGGACGACGACAGCTTCCTGGACCGGCACGTGGCCGACAGCGAGGCCGACCCGATGGCCGTGCTGCGCGACCAGCGCCTCAAGGCCTCGCTGGTCGCCGCCATCAAGACGCTGCCCGAACGCGAGCAGTACATCATGGGCATGTACTACGAGCACGACATGAACCTGAAGGAAATCGCCGCCGTGCTGGGCGTGACCGAATCGCGCGTCTGCCAGCTGCACAGCCAGTCCATCGCCCGGCTGCGCGCCAAGATGCGCTCGCACTGAAGACGCCCTTCCCGGCACCGCAGCCGGAACCACCCCAGAAGCACAAAGGCCGACGCATGTCGGCCTTTTCTTTTGCACAGGGCGCTGGGCACCCCATTGAGTCGGAATTCCTGAAACCCGGCGATCAGCCCGGGCCGCGATAGATGCGGGCGGCGGTCTGGCCGCGGCTGCCACCGTAGGTCACCACGCCTGGCACGGGAGGCAGCAGCGCTGCGGTCTGCCGTTCGGTCAGCGCCAGCACCCGGGCGAGCTGGTCGCGCAGCAAGGGCAGGCGGGCGCCGATGGCACGGATGCGGCGGGCCTGGCCGTCGTCCGGCTGCACGCCGCTGCCGCCCAGCGCCTGCGCCAGTTCGGTGGCGGCAGCGCGCAGCTGGACCGCGGCTTTTTCGAGGGTGAGGGGATCGGTGGCCAGCAATGCGTCCTGCACGGCCTGCAGCTGAGCCTCGACGGTGGAGAGAGTGGCTTCGAGGGACATGGGGCGAGTCTAGGTCGAATCGCCGGGCCGGGGGACGCTGGGAGAAGGCAGCGCGGCTCAATCAGCCGCGGGAACGGGAGAAGGTCTCTTCGGCGTTGGAGAGCAGCTTGTCGGCGATGGCGTCGGCATCGACGGTGAACGTGCCGTTGTCGATCGCGGCTTTCACGGCCTTGACCTTGCCGGCGTCGAATTCGGCCGGGCTGCGCGCCGCCGCATCCACGCCGCGGGCGGCGTTGGAGAACGTGACGGGCACACCGGCGGCTGCCGACGAGCCGACGCTCTTGGCGACGGCTTCGGCCGCGGGAGCGGGTGCCTTGGCCTGCTGCTGCTTGGCAGCGGCCTGGGCAATGGCGTTCCCGATGTCTGAGTTGTTTCCAATCTTCATAGCTCTCTCCACCACCCCGTCCGATGGGGGGCTCTGTAGCCATGTTTTCGGCCAGTCATGAGCGGACTTGAGGGCTTTATTGATGTCCGAATGTCACAAGGTGGCCTCTATCGTCCCATCTTGCGACACAGTGCCGCTGATCACGCGGCCATTATCCATGCGTACGCGAATACTCTGCCCCACCGCCCCGGCCGTGATGGCCTGGCCCGACGAGGTGACCGAGAAGCCGGGGCCCTGGGCCACGACCCGCACCTGGGTGCCGGCCTTGAACAGTTCGGGAGCGCGGACCATATTCTGGCGCAAGGTCTGGCCCGCGAGCAAATAGCGGGAGGCGATCAGCCCCACCCAGGATTCCGGGGTGGCGGCCACCGGCGCCGTGTCGGCCGCCCAGTCCACCTCGCTCTCCATGGCGTCGGCCGCGGTCAGCACGGTGCCGGCCGGCACATTGCCGGTCAGCACGAACGCCGGCCCCCAGGCCTTGATGGTGACGGGCAGGAACACGTTCCAGCGCGTGGCGCCGTCCAGGCAGCGCAGGCCCAGGCGGGTGCGGCCCCAGAGGCGCGCGCCGATGGGCAGGTACGGCTCCACCCGGTTGCACGGCGCCAGGCGCAGGCGCGGATCGAGTGAGCCAACGCTCACTTCCATGCGCAGCGGCATGTTGCCAGCCACCTCGTGGACCTGTGCGGCCTGCACCGCATCGTTGAGCCAGCGCGCGGACAGCGCGCCCAGGTCTCCGGCCGGATCGGGGGCGGCCGCCGGCTGTTGTTGCTGCTGCGGCGGCGCGGGCTGCTGCGCCCCGGCCGCCAGCGCCAGGCCCGCGCCCAGCACCACCGTGCCGGCCATGCGCCATGCGCGCGACGGGAAAGACAGTGGATTGCGATTCATGGAAAGGACCTCCTCGGGGCGGCTGCGCAACGGGGGAAAGCGAAAGGAACATGCGGCAGGCGCCCCGGCCGGCCCCCGTTGCATGCGGGCCGGCAGCGTCCATTGCGTCACGGCAGCCACTGTAGGGCGGCAGCGGCCCGCGCGATGGACCGAACTGCCCACCGTTTCCCGCGTTCTTCGCGCTTTAGGAAAACCGGGCGAATTCCACAATCGCTGCACGCCAGAAGTCCGCGTGGACCCCGGCAACCGACCACTCCGAGAGCGAGGACGACATGCTCGACAAGATGACCAACCAACTGGACTTCCACGGCAACGCGCTGCTGCTGCGTGCCGAGCGCCAGCGTGTCATCGCGAGCAACATCGCGAACGCCGACACGCCGGGCTTCGTGGCGCGGGACTTCAAGTTCGCCGATGCGCTGCGCGAGGTCTCGCAAGCTTCCAGCCCCACGTCGGAGCGCAGTCAGCTGCGCCAGCAGAGCGTGAGCGATCCGCGCCACATCCCGCTGCCATCGACCGACATCGGCAGCTTCGCGGGCGGCACGCTGGGCTACGCGGTGGAAACCCAGCCCAGCCTGGACAACAACACCGTGGACATGGACCGCGAGCGGGCCGCCTTCGTGGACAACGCCGTGCGCTACGAGGCCACGCTGCGCTTCATCAACGGCAATGCCAAGACCATGCTGAGCGCCATCCAGGGCCAGTGACCGCCTAACCGCACCCGCCCACGCCCCAGCACCGCAGAAAGAGCGACGACGCCATGTCCATGTTCTCCATCTTCAACGTCTCGTCGAGCGCGATCAGCGCCCAGTCGCAGCGCCTCAACGTGGTGGCCAGCAACCTGGCCAACGTGGAGGCCGTGTCCGGCCCGGACGGGCAGGCCTACAAGGCCCGGCAGGTGGTGTTCCAGACGGCGCCCATGGGCGCCGAAGGCTCGGCCGGCGTGCGCGTGAGCGCCATCGAGGAAAGCCAGGTGCCGGGCCGCCGCGTGCACGACCCGAGCAACCCCGCCGCCGACGCGGACGGCTACGTCACGCATTCCAACGTGAACGCGGTGGAGGAGATGGTCAACATGATCTCCGCCTCGCGCTCCTACCAGAACAACGTCGAGGTGATGAACACCGCCAAGACGCTGCTGCTCAAGACCCTGCAGATGGGCCAGTGAGCCTGCACGCCAGCACCCCGCACGCCTTCGACCGAAAGACAGCGCCATGATCCTCCCCGCCGTTGGTTCCTCCACCGCCACCACCACCGTCAACTCCGGCAGCTCCGCCAATTCCACGACGGACCCGGCCGCCATGCAGGACCGCTTCCTGAAGCTGCTGGTCGCGCAGCTGAACAACCAGGACCCGATGAACCCGCTGGACAACGCGCAGATGACCTCGCAGATGGCGCAGATCAACACCGTCTCGGGCATCCAGACGCTGAACCAGACCATGCAGTCCATGGCCGCGCAGTTCGCCACCATGCAGACGCTGCAGGGCACGCAGATGATCGGCCGCTCCGTGCTGGCCGAAGGCAACAAGCTCAGCACCTCCAGCGGCGTGAGCAAGGGCCAGTTCGAGCTGTCCAGCGCCGCGGCCGACACGCGCGTGGAGATCGTCTCGCCCGGCGGCGTGGTGGTCGGCACGGTGGAGATGGGCGCGCAGGACAAGGGCCGCCAGTCCTTCCAGTGGGATTCGAGCAAGTACGCAGGCGACGTGTCCACCCTCACCTTCCGCGTCGCGGCCAGCGCCACGGACGGCACGGCGGTGCAGGCCACGGCGCTGCAGTCCGCCAAGGTCACCGGCACGGGCTCGAACAACGGCGCGCTCACCCTCACGCTGGACACGGGCGACACCGTGGCCTACGACCAGATCCGCGCGGTGCTGTGAGCCCGCCGCACCCCGCCCTCCCCCGCATCACCGCATCGACCCGCCCTCCGTAGGAGCACACCATGAGTTTCCAGCAAGGCCTCTCCGGGCTGAACGCCTCCAGCAAGAACCTGGACGTCATCGGCCACAACATCGCCAACTCCGGCACCACCGGCTTCAAGGCCTCGCGCGCCGAGTTCGCCGAGATGGTGGCCAATGCCATCGGCTCGGCCGGCGGCACCAACAACGGGATCGGCGTGGAAGTGGGCGCGGTCTCCCAGCAGTTCAACCAGGGCAACCTCACCGTCACCGGCAACAGCCTGGACGTGGCCATCAACGGCAACGGCTTCTTCACCCTGCAGCGCAGCGACGGCTCGGTCGCCTACAGCCGCGCCGGCAACTTCAAGCTGGACACCAACGGCAACGTGGTGACCAACAACGGCGCGAAGGTGATGGGCTATGCCATCGACCCGGTCACCGGCACGCGCACCGCCAGCAGCGCCATTCCGCTGCAGTTCCCGACCTCCGCGCCCATCCCGGCCAAGCAGACCGCGAACATCACCGCCTCGTTCAACCTCGACGCGCGCGCCGTCAACGCGGCGGGCGACCCCACGGCCACCCCGCCCGTGGCGGCCACGCCGCGCGCCACCTACGGCACCTCGATCAACGTCTATGACGGCCAGGGCGTCGCCAAGCCGGTGAGCCTGTACTTCTCGAAGAATTCCGCCAACACCTGGGACGTGTACGACTCGCTCGACACCACCGCCACGCCCGTGGGCCAGATCAAGTTCGACAGCAATGGCTCCATCGTCAGCCCGGTCGCGCCGCCGCCGGCGAGCGGCTTCTCGCTGCCGCTGACCATCGCCCCGAGCCCGCCCAACCCCAACGGCCTGCCCAACTACCAGGTGCAGGTGAAGCTCGACAAGGTCACGCAGTTCGGCCAGAAGTTCGCCGTGTCCGACCTCAAGCAGGACGGCTACACCTCGGGCCAGCTGACCGGCATCAACGTCGAGAACAACGGCATGGTCATGACGCGCTACTCCAACGGCGTGACCCGCGCCGAAGGCCAGGTGGCGCTGGCGTCCTTCCGCAACACGCAGGGCCTGTCGGACGTGGGCAACAACACCTGGGTCGAGACCTTCGAATCCGGCCAGCCCGTGCTGGGCACGCCCACCGACGGCAACCTGGGCGCCCTGCGCTCGGGCGCGCTGGAAGACTCCAACGTGGACCTGACGGCCGAGCTGGTCAACATGATGACCGCGCAGCGCAACTACCAGGCCAACGCCCAGACGATCAAGACGCAGGACCAGGTGATGTCCACGCTGGTCAACCTGCGCTGACGCCGTGCCCCGAGCCACCATCGCCACCTGACGGAGACATCGCATGGATCGCATGATCTACACCTCCATGACCGGCGCCAGCGCCGCCTCTCAGCGGCAGGCGGTGCTGGCCAACAACCTGGCCAACGTGTCCACCGACGGCTTCCGCGCCGAGATGTCCACCTTCCGCTCGGTGCCCATCCAGGGCGGCGGCTCCACCACCCGCGTGTTCGGGCTGGAAGCCACCTCCGGCCATGACGACACGCCCGGCCCGGTGCAGCGCACCGGCCGCAGCCTGGACGCGATGGCCGTGGGCAAGGCCTGGTTCGCCGTGCAGGGCACGGACGGCACCGAGGCCTATACCCGCGCCGGCTCGTTCGAGGTGACGCCCACCGGCCAGCTGGTCACCCGCACCGGCCTGCCCGTGCTCTCCGACGGCGGCGGCCCCATCGAGCTGCCCCCGGGCGCCGACGTGACCATGGGCTCCGACGGCACGCTCACCGCCACCATCGCCGGCCAGCGCCCGCAGGCCGTGGGCCGGCTGAAGCTGGTCACGCCGACGGAGGACGACCCGCTCAAGCGCGGCGACGACACCCTGTTCCGCACCGCATCGGGCGACCCGCTGCCAGCCGACCAGAACGCACGCCTGCTGTCCGGCGCCACCGAAGGCTCCAACGTCAACGCGGTGGAGTGCATGGTCGGAATGATCGCGGCCTCGCGCCAGTTCGAGCAGCAGACCCGCCTCTTGCAGACCGCCGAGAGCGACGACAAGACCGCCGCCCAGTTGCTGAGCCTGAACGGCTGATGCACCCGGCCGCCCCCACCCGACAGCCCCAGGAATCGCCATGATCAATTCCCTCTGGATCGCCAAGACCGGCATGAGCGCCCAGCAAACGCAGCTGGACGTGATCTCCCACAACCTGGCCAACGTCTCCACCACCGGCTACAAGCGCAACAACGCGGTGTTCGAAGACCTGATCTACCAGAACCTGCGCCAGGTCGGCGCGCAAAGCACCGAACAGAACCAGCTGCCCACCGGCCTGCACCTGGGCCTGGGCGTGCGCACCGTGGCCACCAGCCGCAACTTCACGCAGGGCAGCCTGCAGCAGACCGGCAACCGGCTGGACGTGGCCATCAACGGCAACGGCTTCTTCGAGGTGACCATGCCCGACGGCACCATCGGCTACACGCGCGACGGCTCCTTCCAGCTCGACTCGCAGGGCCGCATCGTCAACTCCAACGGCCTGCCGGTGGCCAACGGCATCACCGTGCCGGGCAACGCCACCAGCCTCAACATCAGCGAGGACGGCATCGTCACCGCCACCCTGCCGGGCAACACGCAGCCCCAGCAGCTGGGCTCGCTCGCCATGGCCAGCTTCATCAACTCCGCCGGCCTGGAGCCGGTGGGCCAGAACCTCTACAAGGAATCGGCCGCCTCCGGCCAGCCCCAGCAGGGCACGCCCGGCACCAACGGCCTGGGCGTGATGCGCCAGGGCTTCCTGGAGTCCTCCAACGTCAACGTGGTGGAAGAGCTGGTGACCATGATCCAGACCCAGCGCGCCTACGAAATGAATTCCAAGGCCATCCAGACGTCCGACCAGATGCTGGCCAAGCTCGCGCAGCTGTGATGCGCCCCGCTCCCGAAGGAAACACGCCATGAACCGCCTTGCCATCGCCGGCGTCCTGCGCCTGGGCACCCTCCTGTCGCTGCTGGCGGCCGCCACCGGCTGCGCCCCGCTCAATCCGCCGCCGCCGGTCGATCTGGTCTCCACCGCGCCGCCCGTGATCGCGCCGCCGGTCCGCGCCACCGGCCCGGCCACCGGCAGCCTGTTCCATTCGGCCAGCTACCGCCCCGTCTTCGAGGACCGCCGCGCGCGCCTGGTGGGCGACGTGGTCACCATCCAGATCGTGGAGAACGTCTCGGCCAAGCAGAACTCCACCTCCACGGTGGGCCGCACCTCCGACACCAAGGCCGGCATCACCGCGCTGCCGTTCATGGGCGGCGGCGCGCTGGGCAAGCTGGGCGTGGGCGCCAGCAGCAGCAATGCCTTCTCGGGCAAGGGCGGCACCGAGAGCACCAACACCTTCACCGGCACCATCACCACCACGGTGGTCGAGGTGCTGCCCAACGGCCACCTGGTGGTGGCGGGCGAAAAGCAGATCGGCGTGAACGAGAACGTGGACGTGATGCGCTTCTCCGGCACGGTGGACCCGCGCTCGCTGCAGCCGGGCAGCGTGGTCAGCTCCACGCTGGTGGCCAATGCCCGCCTGCAGTCGCGCGGCCGCGGCGCGCAGGGCGAGGCGCAGGCCATGGGCTGGCTCTCGCGCGCGTTCAACTCCGTCGCGCCGTTCTGACGCTCCGCGCCCCGGCCGCAGCGGCCGGCGGGCGCGCCGCTTCTTTGCTACTCAATTCATAGCTGCGAGCGCCCTGTGGACGGGCGCTCGTGGCCGTTTTCGCTGAGTTTCCGCACACCGCGCGCACCGGCGGCCTTGCCGGCAATTGGCGGGTGAACCGGCGTCTTTTTGGGGATTCCCCGAAACGCGCCGCTTTCACAATCGACGCCATGAAAGCTCTGTCCGCCCCCTTCGCCTCCGGCTCGCTGCGCAACGCCGGCCTCCCGCGTGCCCGCCTGGCGCTGGCGTCGCTGGCGGTGGTGCTGGGCGCGCTGCTCGCGGCCCAGCCCGCGCATGCGCTGCGCATCAAGGAGCTGGCTGCCGTGCAGGGCGTGCGCAGCAACCAATTGACCGGCTACGGGCTGGTGGTGGGCCTGGACGGCACGGGCGACCAGACCACGCAGATGCCCTTCACCACGCAGGCCATGTCCAACTACCTGCAGCAGATGGGCATCAGCCTGCCGCCGGGCACCACGGCGCCGCAGCTCAAGAACGTGGCGACGGTGATCGTCACGGCGCAGTTGCCGGCCTTCGCCCAGCCGGGCCAGAACATCGACGTCGTCGTCTCCTCGATGGGCAACGCCAAGTCGCTCAAGGGCGGCACGCTGATCGCCACGCCGCTGCGCGGCGCCGACGGCGAGATCTACGCCCTGGCCCAGGGCAACCTGGTGGTGGGCGGCGCGGGCGCGGCAGCCGGCGGCAGCAAGGTGCAGATCAACCACCTGAGCGCGGGCCGCATCCCCGAAGGCGCGCAGGTCGAACGCGCGGTGCCCACGCCGCTCAACGACGGCGACACCATCAGCCTGGGCCTGAACTCCTCGGACTTCCAGACCGCCCGCAAGGTGGCCCAGACCATCAACAGCCGCCTGGGCCCGGGCACGGCCACCGCGCTGGACGGCCGTACGGTGCAGGTGCGCGCGCCGCAGGACCCCGGTGGCCGCGTGAACTTCATCGCCGAGCTGGAGGAGCTGCCCGTGCCCGACTCGGTGCCTTCGGCCAAGGTGGTCATCAACGCCCGCACCGGCTCCATCGTGCTGAACCAGGCCGTGACGCTGGGGCCCTGCGCCATCGCGCACGGCAACCTGTCGATCAGCATCAGCTCCACCCCCGTCATCAGCCAGCCCGGCGCGCTGTCGCAGGGCCAGACCGTGGTGGCGCAAAAGAGCGACATCCAGGTCAAGCAGGAAGGCGGCAAGGTGCTGGAGGTGCCCGCATCGCCGCAGCTGGCCGACGTGGTGCGCGCGCTCAATTCGCTGGGCGCCACGCCGCAGGACCTGCTGGCCATCCTGCAGGCCATCAAGGCCGCAGGCGCGCTGAACGCCGAGCTGGAGGTCATCTGACCATGACGCCGGCACGCCGTCCTTCCCTTCCGCTCCACTGCGCCGCCGCCCGCCGGCCGGCGCACCGCTGAGCCCCTGCAGGAGCGCACGCCATGGCCCTTTCCTCCGCCCTGTCCACTACGTCGCCCTCCTCCGTGGCCAGCCAGCAGTCGCTGGCCGTCGATGCGCGCTCGCTCAACGCGCTGAAGATGCAGGCCGGCAAGAACAGCCCCGAGGCCGCCAAGGAAGCCGCCAAGCAGTTCGAGTCGCTCTTCATGCGCGAGATGATCAAGAGCATGCGCGAGGCGACCATGAAGGCCGGCCTGCTCGAAGGCGCCGAGGGCAACATGGCCAGCGACATGTTCGACCAGCAGCTGTCGGTGCAGATGTCGGGCCGCCCCGGCGGCCTCTCGGAGGCCATCCAGCGCCAGCTGACCAAGCAGATGGGCGGCGACAGCGAAGCGACCCTGGTGCCCGGCTCCACGCTGGGGCTGGATGCGAGCCTGCGCCTGCGCGACAACGGCGTGCGCTCCAGCTCCGCCGCCGCCCCGGTGGACCCGGCAGCGCCTGCGCCCAAGGGCCGCGAGAAGTTCGTGCAGCACCACCGCGCCGCCGCCGAGCGCGTGGCGCAGGAAAGCGGCATTCCCGCCAGCTTCATGCTGGGCCAGGCCGGCCACGAGACCGGCTGGGGCCGCGCCGAGATCCGCACCAAGGACGGCGGCAATTCGTTCAACCTGTTCGGCATCAAGGCCGGCAAGGGCTGGACGGGCAAGGTGGCCGAGGTCACCACCACCGAATACGTGGGCGGCGTGCCGCGCAAGGTCACGGCCAAGTTCCGCGCCTACGACTCCTACGAGGCCTCGTTCAAGGACTACGCCAACCTCATCAACGACAACCCGCGCTACGAGAAGGCGCGCGCCAAGACGCATTCCGCCGTGGCCTACGCGGCCGAGCTGCAGAAGGCCGGCTACGCCACCGACCCGCAATACGCCCACAAGCTCAGCCGCGCCATCCAGAGCACGCTGAACGTGGCGCCCACGAGCGTGGCGCGCAACGTGTCGCAGACGCAGGTGTGAGCGAGGAACTGATCCCATGAGCCTGCTCAACGTCGGAGGCCGCGCGCTGCTGGCCAACCAGGTGGCCCTGCAGACGGCCGGCCACAACATCGCCAACGTGAACGTGCCCGGCTATTCGCGCCAGACGGTGTCGATGCGCACCGTGCCGGGCCAGTTCACCGGCGGCGGCTACATCGGCCAGGGCGTGGACATGGACACGGTCCAGCGCAACTACAACGAGCTGCTGACCAAGCAGGCGGCGGCCGCCGGCTCCGTCCAGCAGGCCGACTCCATCCGCGCGCAGCGGCTGGCGCAGGTGCAGGACATCTTCAAGGGCGGCACCTCGGGCCTGGGCGCCTCCATCACCGACATGATGAACTCGCTGGCCGACGTGGTCGCCGCGCCCAGCGACATCACGGCCCGCACCGTCACGCTGACGCGGCTCAACGAAATGGCCGGCCGCATCCGTTCGGCATCCGACCAGCTGGGCGAGGTGCGGTATTCGTCCGTGCAGCAGCTCAATGGCGACATGGACAAGATCAACTCGCTGGCCAAGAGCGTGGCCGACGTGAACGAGCAGATCGCCCGCACCAAGGGCAACGGCCAGACGCCCAACGACCTGCTGGACACGCGCGACCAGCTCATCCGCGAACTCAACCAGTACGTGCAGACCACGCAGGTGGCGGCCGACGACGGCACCGTGGGCCTGTTCGTGGCGGGCAGCCAGCCCTTGGTGCTGGGCACCGTGGCGACCTCGCTGTCGGTGCAGGAATCCTCGCAGTTCCCCGGCAGCGGGCAGATGCGGATGTATTTCAACCGCCCGGGCGCCGCGCCCGTGGAGCTGGACGAAGGCATGCTGGGCGGGGGCGAGGCCTCTGGCCTGCTGCGCTTCGTCAACAACGACCTGGCCGAGTCCAGCAACCTGCTGGGCCGCATGGCCCAGGGCATCAGCATGTCCATGAACGCCCAGCAAAAGCTGGGCCTTTCGCTCGACGGCGTGCCCGGCAAGGCGCTGCTGACCCAGCAGACCTCCGCGCAGGCCTACACCACCGGCAGCGCCCAGGGCGTGGTGAACTTCGCGGACCCCACGCGCTTTGCCGCGTCGAACTACGAGGTGCGCTTCAGCACCCCGCCGGCCGGCCAGGTGGTGCGCCTCTCCGACGGCCAGGCCACCAGCTTCACCGACCTGACCGACCTGTCGAGCAAGACCATCGACGGCCTGAAGTTCAACCTGACCACCGCCGGCACGGCGGGCGAGCGCGTGCTGTTCCAGCCCTTCGCCACGGCCGCGTCCAACCTGCAGGCGTCCATCTATTCGCCCCGCGACCTGGCGGTGGCGAACCCCATCAACGCCTCGATGGGCACCTCCAACGCCGGCTCGATGCAGCTGGCCGCGCTCAAGGCCACCGGCCGCCAGCGCGATGCCACCACGGGCCAGATCGTCTCGACCGGCACCCTGAACCTGCCGCCCTCGCCCACGGCGCCGGCCACCACCGGCGGCGGCGTGAAGCTGAGCTTCGTGGCCGGCCCGCCCTCGGGCTACACCGTCTCGGGCACCACCACGCGGCCGCTGAGCGTGGACCCCACGGCCGCCTACACCCCGGGTGTGACGGTGGTCCCCTACACCTCGGGCCAGCCCATCGAGATCGACGGCTGGGCCATCACGCTGCAGGGCGCGCCCAAGGACGGCGACACGGTCACCGTCGGCAACTCGCGCGACGCGCAGTATGGCGACGCCTTCACGCGCAACGCCGGCAACGGCAAGGCGCTGATGGACCTGCGCGACGTGAAGATGTTCGACGACTCCACCCTGAGCGACGGCTACGCCAGCCTGATGGCCCAGGTGGGCACGCGCACGCAGAGCGCGCAGTACGCCGCCAACCTGTCCACCTCCATCGCCAAGAACCTGGAGGCCGACCGCACCGCCGTCTCGGGCGTGAACCTGGACGAGGAAGCCGGCAAGCTGATCCAGTACCAGCAGGCCTACCAGGCCTCGGCCAAGGTGCTGCAGATCGCGCAGAACGTCTTCGACAGCCTGATCCAGACCATGGGCCGCTAAGGGCCGGGCAAGGCACGCATGCAGTCCACCGCAGGGAGCATCACATGACCAACTTCTACCGCGTCGGCACGGCCAACATGTTCGACGCGACGCTGACGAACCTGAACGCACGCCAGACCAACCTGACCGATCTGCAGGAAAAGCTCACGGCAGGCAAGCGCGTGGTGCGCCCCAGCGACGACCCGGTGGCCGCGGCCCAGGCCGAGCGCTCGCTCACGCGCATCTCGCGCATCCAGACCGAGCAGCGCGCGCTGGAGATCCAGCGCAACGCCATCTCGCAGGCCGAATCCACGCTGGGCGATGCGGTCGGGATCATGCAGGACATCCGCCAGCTGACGGTGGCCGCCGGCAGCGGCACGATCAAGTCCGAAGACCGCGTGACCTACGTCAAGCAGATCGCCAGCCTGCGCGAACAGCTGACCGAGGTGGCCAACCGCAAGGACACCAACGGCATTCCGCTGCTGGGCGCGCTCGGCAGCCAGCTGACGCCCTTCCTCGGGCCGCAGTCGGGCGTGCCCGACTACTCCTTCGCCGGCCAGCCCGGCCAGGGCGCCAGCACCGGCACGGCCCTGACCAGCACGCTGGACGGCCAGTCCGCCTTCATGTTCGACGTCAAGCGCGACGGCGTCTATACCGCCACCATCAGCGACGTGCCCAACGGCCGCACCTTCACCACCGACGCGGTGAAGGTCACCGACCCGAGCCAGCTCACGGGCAACGACTACCAGATCAACTTCACCGCGGTCGGTGCGGGGGCCACCTCCGGCACCACCAGCGCCACCTACACCATCACCAACCTCACCACGAACACCACCTCGGCCCCGGTGACGGTGCCGGACTACCCCTCCGACAAGCCCGCCACCATCGCGGTGAGCGGCGTTCCAGGCATGAGCGTGACCATCAACGGCACGCCGGCCGCGGGCGACACCGTCACGCTCAAGCCCAGCGCCAGCATCTTCAGCAGCATCGACTCGGCCGTGCGCAACATCGGCGGCGCCATCAACAACAACAGCTCCACGCAGGCCGTGGGCCAGGCGCTGGCCGCCATCGACAAGGGGCTGGACCAGCTGCACAACCTGCGCGGCTACGCGGGCGAGCTGCTCAACCGCGCCGACCGCATCACCGGCGACCAGCAGAACCGCTCCATCCAGCTGGAGGCCGACCGCTCCCGCGCCGAAGACCTGGACATGATCCAGGGCATCTCGGACTTCCAGAATTCGCAGATCGGCTACGAGGCCGCCCTGAAATCGTACGCACAGGTGCAGAAGCTCTCGCTGTTCAACTTCATCAGCTGATACACCCCGGCCCTCGCCCGCCGCGGGCTTCGGCGCCGGCCTGCCGCGCTGCGCGCTGTGGGCACGAGCTTCCGGCTGAATGCCGCTGCCGGCGGTGGAGCGCAGGGCCCGTGGCCTTCTCCGGGCCAGCCCCCGCGCCCCGCAGGTGGCCCGGTCCCCGACAATGCGCCATCATCCGGCACACCGGACAGCATCACACCATCCCATGGCCCAATCCGTTCTCGGCAATCTCGTTCTCGGTTACCGTCCCCTGTGGAACGCCCAGCGGCGGCTGGCGGGCGTGCAGCTCTACGTGCAGAGCGACGGCAGCACCGCCGTCGATGCGCCGCACCTGCTGCGCACGCTGCAGGAGCTCTGGTACGCCCATTCGCCCCGGCTGCTGCTGTCGCCGCAGAACCGCCAGCTGCTGGCCGACCTGCTGGAGCACGCGCCCGCCGGCAGCCCCTGGATCGAGGTGCGCGGCGAATGGCTGCTGCACGACGCGGCCCTGCATGCGCGGCTGCAGGCCGCCCACCGGCGCGGCCTCAAGCTGGTCTGGCGCGGCGGCCTGGACCAGCTGCCCGAGCCGGCCGTGGCCGGCTGCTTCGACAATAGCCTGCTGAGCCTGTCGCCCGCCGACGCGGCCACCGCGCTGCAGGCCCGCGCGGCGCAGGCCGCCGCCCAGCGCCAGGCCACCCGCGCGCCCGCCGGCCCGGCCAGCCCCGTCATCGACGGCCAGATGTACGAGAACCTCGCCAGCCGCGCGCTGCTGCAGCACTGCCTGGACGAGCACCGCGCCATCGCCGTGGCCGGCTGGCCGCTGGAGGACGTGCTCTACAGCATGCGCCACCACCCGCTGCAGCCCGCGCACGACACGGTGCATGCGCTGATGCGCGCCATCGACGCCGAGCAGTCGCTGGACGCCTTCGAGCACATCCTGGGCGAAGACCCGCTGCTGGCCTGGCGCTTCATGGTCTATACCAACTCGGCCGCGCTGGGCCTGCGCACGGGCATCGATTCGCTGCGCCGGGGGCTGGTGATGATGGGTTACGGCTCGCTGCAGCGCTGGCTGTCGGACCAGCTGCCGCACTGCGCCACCGACCCCGACCTGCGCCCCATCCGCGAATCCATGGTGCTGCGCGCCCGGCTGACCGAGCGCCTGCTGGACGCCGGCGTGGAGAACGAGCTGCGCAGCGAGGTGTACATGTGCGGCCTCTTTTCGCAACTCGACGACCTGCTGGCCGAGCCGCTGGGCGCCATCCTGCGGCGCCTGCCGCTGTCGGAACGCATCTACGACGCCATCGTGCTGCGCACCGGCCCCTACGCCGCCAGCCTGGAGATGGCCTGCGCGCTGGAGACCGACGACATGGCCGCCATCCGCCAGCTGACCGAAACGCACGAGATGAGCCTGGAGGCCGTCAACCGCGCCCTGCTGCGCATGCTGGCCGACCTCGGGGCCTGAGCGGGCCCGTGCCGCGGCTCACTGCCGCGCTGCGAGCAGGGCCTCGAAGCCCGGGGCCGGCACCGGCCGGCTGAACAGGAAGCCCTGGAATTCATGCACGCCGCGGGAGGACAGCCACTGCAGCTGGGCCTCGGTTTCCACGCCCTCGGCGACCATGTGCAGGCCCAGGATGCGGCACATGGAGATGATCAGATCGGTGATCGGCGCGTTGTCGGCGATGCTCTGGATGAAGGTCCGGTCGATCTTCAGCGTCTGCAACGGGTAGCGCTGCAGGTAGGCGAGGTTGGAGTAGCCCGTGCCGAAGTCGTCGATCGCGATGCGAAAGCCCTGCTGCCCCAGCTGCTCCAGGGTCCGCACCGTCTGCTTGTCGTGCCCCAGCAGCATGGACTCGGTGATCTCCAGCTCCAGGCAGCGGCAGTCGGCGCCCCAGCGCTGCAGGATCTCCATGAAGCTGTCGAGCAGCTGCGCATCGGCCAGCTGGCGCGGCGAGAGGTTGACCGAGATCAGCAGCGGCCAGCCTTGCGCCGCCCAGGCCACCTGCTGGCGCACCGCCTGCTCCAGCACGAAACGCCCCACCGCCAGGATCAGCCCCGACTGCTCGCACAGCGGTATGAAATCCGCCGGCGAGACCAAGCCGCGCCGCGGATGGTTCCAGCGCACGAGCGCCTCGGCCCCCACGATGCGCCCGCTGGCGATGTCCAGCCGGGGCTGGTAGTACACCTCCAGCTCGCCGTTCTCCAGCGCGCTGCCCAGCTCGACCTCCAGCGCCAGGCGCATCTGCGCCTTGACCGCCAGATCCGCGGAGTAGCGCGAGATGCCGTCGCGGCCCCGCTCCTTGGCGCGGTACATGGCCATGTCGGCGCACCGCAGCAGCTCGTCGATGGAGCGGCCGTCGTGCGGGAAGATGCTCACCCCGACGGAGGACGAGACGCGGATCGGCGTCTGGCCGAGCAGGACGCTGCGCGAAATGCTCTTGCGGATGCGCTCGATCGGCACGCTCACGTCGTCCACGATCCCTTCGGCGGCCAGCAGCACCAGGAACTCGTCGCCCCCCAGCCGGGCGATCAGATCGCCCTGGCGCGTTTCCGAGCGCAGGCGCCGGGCGATCTCGACCAGCAGTTGGTCGCCCGCCGTATGGCCCAGGGAGTCGTTGACGTCCTTGAAGTAATCCAGGTCGATGAACAGCAGCGCGGCCTGGCGGCCGGCCCTGCCGAGCGCCTCCAGGGCCGGCTGGAAGCCCGCCGCCAGCGAGCTGCGGTTGGGCAGCCCCGTGAGCGGATCGTGCTGGGCGAGGTAATGCGCATGGCTTTCCGCGTCCTTGACGTCGCTGACATCGACCTCGCTGAGCAGCCAGGCCGGCACGCCGGTCACCGCATCCCGGCAGCGGCGCACCGAGATCTCGTGCCAGCGCTCCCCCTGGCGGGTCTGCACCTGGGCGACGATGCGCGCCTCGCCCTGCCGGCGCAGCGAAGCGCGCAGCTGCGCACGCTGGTGACGATCGATGATGTAGTGCAGCCCGCCCGGCAGCGGCTCGGGCAGCCGGTCCCGCGCGGCCGGGTTGCGGTAGAGCAGGCGCCCGCGCGGGCCGTACATCGAGATCATCACCTCGGTGTGCAGCAGGGCCTCCACGCTGCGGATCGATTCCGGATCGGACGGCTGCTGCCGGTCCATCGCCTCGCAGAAAAGCGCCATGCGGCCATCCGCCAGCCGGTGGCCGCAGAAGACCATGTGCAGGGTGCGCGGCTGGCCGTTGGGGTAGAGCGTCCACTGCTCGGTGAAGCGCGCCGTGGAATGCTCGAAGTCCTGCTGGTACTGCCGCAGGCGCCGGGCCACGGCCGGCGACATGTCCGCACCCATGTCGCGGCTGCACAGCTCCTCCAGCGACGGAGCGTTCCAGATCTGCAACGCCAGCCGGTTGGCCCAGACCATGCGGCCGCGGTCGAGATCGAAGACCCACGCGGCATGGCTGATGAGCTCCAGCACGCCGTAGGCCTCCAGCGGCTGGCCGGCAGTGCCTGCGGCCGGCTCGGCGGCGGGCTTCATCGGGTCGGGGGAGAGCATGGCATCACGCGGCCGGCTGGCGGCGCATGCGGGCCGGCCCGCGGCGGTGGCCCGCCCACGCGGTGGCCTGGAGAACTCGTCGGTGGTTCATGGAGTGTTTTCCTCAATCGTCCTCAATCGTGAAGCGCTCTGCGGACCCC
This sequence comes from Paracidovorax wautersii, assembly GCF_900113035.1. Taxonomy (GTDB): domain Bacteria; phylum Pseudomonadota; class Gammaproteobacteria; order Burkholderiales; family Burkholderiaceae_C; genus Paracidovorax; species Paracidovorax wautersii. The sequence goes on from NZ_FONX01000023.1 coordinate 63,675, forward strand.
TCGAACCCCGCGCAAGCGCGCAGGATCGGCGCGCTCGGCGAAAGGCACGGGCACGCCTGCCACTGCACGTAGGCACCTGTGGGCGAGCTCGCAGGAACTCGTCACCCAGCGCTATGGCAGCAAGGCTGGAAAATTATCGGCCAAGACCGGGACGAAAGGGCATCGCACCTGCGGTGAAACAGCACCCGCCCGGTGCGGTGCAGTGCGGCACCCGGCTCAGCGCGGCCCCGCCCGTTCCTTCATCACGCGCGCCCACACCTTCCAGAAAGCCACGTCCTGCGTGGTGGTGAAGTTGATGCGCATCAGCGTGCAGGGCTGGCGCGTGGCGTGAAACAGCGCGCCGGGGGCGATGAGATAGCCCTCGTCGAGCATGCGCTGGGCCAGCATGTCGGTGTCCACGCCCGTCTCCACCCAGCCGAAGAGCCCGGCCGGCTCCGACGCGAAGCTGCAGCCCGCCTCCAGCGCCAGCTGCACGCTGCGCGCGCGCGCCTGGGCCAGGCGCTGGCGCATGCGGTCGGCATGGCGGCGCAGCTGGCCCTGGTCGATGCACAGAGCCAGGGCCTTCTCCAGCAGCGAGGGCGTGGTCAGGGTGGACAAGAGCTTGGTGTCCAGCAGCCGCTCGACCAGCGCGGGCGGCGCGGCCAGGTAGCCCACGCGCCAGTTGGGCGCGAGGATCTTGGCGAAGCCGTTCACGTAGATGGTGCGGCGCAGCCCGTCCAGCGCGGCCAGCCGCGTGGCGTGGTCGGGCGCGATGTGGCCGTAGGTGTCGTCCTCGACGATGTGGAAGTCGTGCCGTTGCGCCAGCTGCAGCACCTGGTGGGCGCTGCCGGGCGACAGGCTGTAGCCCGTGGGGTTGTGCAGCACGCTCACGCTCACGAAGAGCTTGGGCGCGTGCGCCTCGCAGTAGCGCTGCATCACGGCCAGATCGGGCCCCTCGGGCCCGCGCGGCACGGGCAGCACGCGCATGCCCAGCGCATCGAGCCGGGCGAACTCCACCGACCAGCCGGGTTCCTCCACCATGACCGGGTCGCCGGCCTTGAGCAGCGTGCGGCTCACGATGTCCAGCGCCTGCGTGGCGCCCACGGTGGTCATGATCTGCTCGGGCTGCGCATGCACGTTGATGGCCGTCAGCCGCCGCGACAGGGCCTGGCGCAGCGCGGCGTCGCCCATGGGCTCGCCATAGCTCAGGGAGCCGTCCTGCAGCGACCGGCTGGCGGTGATCTTGCGCACGGCGGCGGGCATGAAGCGCGCCTCTTCCAGCCAGTCGGGCGGGAACACGCCCGTGCCCGGCTGCGGCAGCGAAGAAGCCTGGTGGAACATGCCGCGGATCAGCGCCGTGGCGTTGATGTGCGAGCCCGAAACACGCACGCCGATGCCGCCCAGCGGCGATGGGCCGCTTGCTATGGTATGCATAGCAGACTGCCCAGGCGCATCCTGGGCTGCAGGCGTTTTCTGCAGATAGTCGCGCACGAAGAAGCCACGCTGGGGCCGCGCCTCGACCAGGCCCTGCGCCAGCAGCTGGTCGTAGGCCGAGACCACGGTGTGCGGGCTCACGCCCTGCTGGCGCGCGCATTCGCGCACCGAAGGCAGGCGCGCGCCGGCCGGCAGCAGCCGCGAGCGGATGCGCTCGGCAAAGCGCTCGGCGAGCTGTTCGGTCAGGGTGCGGTCGGAAGAGCGGGTGAGCATGGGGTGTGGAGTGGGTCGGCGGCTGTGCCGCTACATGAGCCAATACAGATCATGCATCTGCAACACTGTCTGTACTGGAACTGTAATGGAATCGATCCTACAGTGACTCCACGGTGTCTGCATGACACCCGTCAACGACCGCACGACCGACCGCCCCACCCGCCATGCCCTTCGTCGAATTCACCGCTCTGCTGGCCCTGGCCACGGCCATGAGCTTTTCGCCCGGCCCCAACACCACGCTGTCCACGGCGCTGGCGGCCAACCGGGGGCTGCCGGCCGCGATGCGCTTCGTCTGCGCCGTGCCGGTGGGCTGGACGGCGCTGCTGCTGCTCTGCGCGGGCGGCCTGGGCGCGCTGCTGGTGGCCGCGCCGCTGCTGCGGCTGGCCGTCAAGGCCGTGGGCATCGGCTACCTGCTGTACCTCGCCCTCAAGCTCGCCCGCAGCGGCCGCATGTCGCAGGCCGATGCGGCCCGGCTGAACGTGGGCTTCTGGCAGGGCGTGGGCCTGCAGTTCCTCAACATCAAGGCCTGGCTGCTGGCCCTCACCCTGGTGGCCGGCTGGATCGCCGGGCGCGCCGACGCCATGCCGCGCCTGGCCTGGGTCACGCTGGTGATGCTGTTCTTCGCCTTCGCCAGCAACCTCGCCTATGCCGCCGCCGGCGCCCTGCTGCGCCAGTGGCTGGCCGAGGGCAGCCGGCTGCTCTGGTTCAACCGCGCCATGGCTGCCGTGCTGGTGGCCACCGCCGCCTGGATGACCACGGCCTGAGCCGGAACCGCACGCCCACTCCAGAGAAAAAGGCCCGCCCATGGCAACCGCCGCATCCTTAGCCTCCACGCCCCCGGGCACCGCCCAGGCCCAAGCTCGCGCCAGCGCCGAAACGCGCGGCCTCTGGCTCGGCCTGCTGGGCGTGACGATCTTCGCGCTCACGCTGCCGATGACGCGGCTGGCCGTGGGCTCGCCCGAAGCGCCGCAGATGAGCGCCGTCTTCATCGCCATGGGGCGTGCCGCCGTCGCGGGCCTGCTCTCGGCCGCGCTGCTGCTGGCCCGGCGCGCGCCGCTGCCGCAGCGGGCGGACTGGCTGCCGCTGGCCGTGACGGCGGGCGGCGTGGTGTTCGGCTTTCCGCTGCTCACCTCGCTGGCCATGCGCCAGGTTCAGGCGGTGCATGCCAGCGTCATCGTCGGCCTGCTGCCGCTGGCCACGGCGGCGGTGGCCGCGCTGCTGCACCGGCAGCGGCCTTCGGCCGGCTTCTGGCTGTGCGCCACGGCGGGCACCGCGCTGGTGGTGGCCTTCGCCGTGCTGCGCTCGGGCACCGCAGGCCTGGCCCTGCACCCGGCCGATCTGCTGCTGATGGCGGCCATGCTCTGCGCCGCCGTGGGCTACGCCTTCGGCGCGCGGCTGTCGCAGCGCATGCGGGCCGATGCTGTGATCTGCTGGGCGCTGGTCATTTCGCTGCCGCTCTCGGCACCGCTCGCGGCGCTGTCCTGGCCGCAGGCGCCGCTGCCGGCCACGGCCTGGGGCGCGTTCACCTATGTGTCGGTCGGCTCGATGTGGCTGGGCTTCTTCGCCTGGTACCGCGGCCTGGCCCTGGGCGGCACGGTGCGCGTGAGCCAGGTGCAGCTGGTGCAGCCCTTCCTGGGCATGCTGGCCGCCGTGCCGCTGCTGGGCGAACGGCTCGACGCGGTGAGCATCGGCTTCGGCCTGGCGGTGCTGGCCACCGTGGCCCTGGGCCGGCGCATGCCGGTGCGGCCGCCACCCGCGCCCCTGGCGGAAAGGCAGCGCCCGACCTCTTGAAATCCCCACTGGCACGGGCTCCGCTGGCGGTTAAGCTCCCCAGCGGCTCCACCCGCAAAGCCACCCCGGGCCGCACAACGGCCGACCTGTAACGACGACAACAGCGCCTCGCCTCCGCGCATGGAGCGGCGCCTCATGGAGATCACCGGAAATGACGAACTGGACCCTGGCCCAACGCGCCGCAAAGATGAACCCCTCGGTGATCCGCGAGATCCTGAAAGTGACCGAGAAGCCCGGCATCATCAGCCTGGCCGGCGGCCTGCCCTCGCCCAAGACCTTCCCCATCGACGCCTTCGCCCAGGCCTGCGCCACCGTGCTGCAGGAAGACGGCCAGGCCGCGCTGCAATACGCGGCCAGCGAAGGCTACCTGCCGCTGCGCGAGGCCGTGGCCCGCATGCTTCCCTGGTCGGTGGACCCGGATCAGGTGCTGATCACCACCGGCTCCCAGCAGGGCCTGGATCTGATCGCCAAGGTGCTGATCGACCCGGGCAGCCGCATCCTGGTGGAAACGCCCACCTACCTGGGCGCGCTGCAGGCCTTCTCGCCCATGGAACCGACGGTGGTCAGCGTGGCCAGCGACGACCACGGCGTGCGGGTGGACGACTTGGCCGCCAAGATGGGCACGGGCGCCGACCGGGCGCGCTTCCTCTACGTGCTGCCCAACTTCCAGAACCCCACCGGCCGCACCATGACCGAGGAACGCCGCGCCGCCCTGGTGGCCAGCGCCGCCGAGCTGAACCTGCCGCTGATCGAAGACAACCCCTATGGCGACCTGTGGTTCGACCAGCCGCCCGCGCTGCCGCTCACGGCCCGCAACCCCGAAGGCAGCATCTACCTGGGCTCGTTCTCCAAGGTGCTTGCGCCCGGACTGCGGCTGGGCTTCCTGGTGGCGCCCAAGGCCCTCTACCCCAAGCTGCTGCAGGCCAAGCAGGCGGCCGACCTGCACAGCCCGAGCTTCAACCAGCGCATGGTCTCCGAGGTGATGAAGGACGGCTTCCTCGACCGCCACGTGCCCACCATCCGCCAGCTCTACAAGCAGCAGCGCGACGCGATGCTGGCCGCGCTGGAACGCGAGATGGCCGGCCTGGACGTGCAATGGAACCGCCCGGACGGCGGCATGTTCCTCTGGGTGCGCCTGCCCGAAGGCATGGACGCCATCGCCCTGCTGCCCGAGGCCGTGGAGCGCAACGTGGCCTTCGTGCCCGGCGCCGCCTTCTACGCCGACGATGCCGATCCGCGCACGATGCGCCTGTCCTTCGTGACGGCCAGCGCCCAGCAGATCGCCACCGGCATCGCCGCCCTGGCCGGCGCCATCCGCGCGCGCCTGGAACGCAGCGCCGCGCCCGCGGCCGCCGCACTGGCCTGACCCGGAGGAGCACGACGCCATGCTGCGCCTCTGGGGACGCCCTACGTCCATCAATGTCCGCAAGGTGCTCTGGACGGCGCAGGAACTGGGCCTGACGCTGCAGCGCACCGACGCGGGCGGCCAGTTCGGCCTGGTGCGCGAGCCCGACTACCTGCGCCAGAACCCCAACGGCCTGGTGCCGATGATCGAGGACGACGGCTACGTGCTGTGGGAATCGAACGCCATCGTGCGCTACCTGTGCGCCCGCCATTCGGGCGGCGGCCTGTACCCGGACACCATCCCCGCGCGCTTCGTCGCCGAGCAGTGGATGGACTGGCAGCAGACCACGCTGAACCCGGCCGGGCGCGACGCCTTCGTGCAATGGGTGCGAACGCCCGCGGCCGAGCGTGACGAGGCGCGCATCGTCCAGTCCATCGCCGCCACCGAGCCGCTGCTGGACCTGCTCGACGCCCAGCTGGAACGCCAGCCCTTCCTGGCGGGCGACCGCTTCACCATGGCCGACATCCCGGCCGGCTGCGAAATCCACCGCTGGTACGGCCTGCCCCGCGAACGCACGCCCCGCCCGCACCTGGACCGATGGTTCCAGGCGCTGTGCGACCGGCCCGGCGCGCGCGGCGTGCTGGATCAGCCGCTGGGCTGACGGCCTCAGCCCACTCCGCCACCCGTGGTGTTCCAGCGCCTCCAGCCTTCGGGCTGCGGCGCAAGGGCGCAGCCTTGCCCGCGCCATCCGCCGGCCCCGTTTCTCTTGTCCTGCAAACCCCAACGAAAGCGAACCATGCGCCAACGCCTCTTCAAGCAAGTCGATGTCTTCACCGAACAGCCCTACCTGGGCAACCCGCTCGCCGTGGTGCTGGACGGCACCGGCCTCAGCACGGAAGAGATGCAGCACTTCACCAACTGGACCAACCTGTCGGAAGCGACCTTTCTGCTGCCACCGACGGAAGCCGGCGCAGCAGCGGGAGCCGACTACCGCGTCCGCATCTTTTGCCCCACCCGCGAATTCCCCTTTGCCGGCCACCCCACCCTGGGCAGCTGCCATGCTTGGCTGGAAGCCGGCGGCCAGCCGCGCACGCCCGGCCGCGTGGTGCAGGAGTGCGCGGCCGGCCTCATTACGCTGCGGCAGGACGGCAGCCGCCTCGCCTTCGCCGCGCCGCCGCTGCTCAAGAGCGGCCCGCTCGATGAAGCCGACGTGGAGCTGATCGCGCGCGGCCTGGGCCTGCAGCGCTCGGACATCCTCGCCCATGCCTGGTGCGACAACGGCCCGCGCTGGCGCGGCGTGATGCTGGGCAGCGCCGAGCGCGTGCTGGCGCTGCAGCCCGATGCCGCGGTGCTCGGCGGGCTGGACATCGGCGTGGTCGGCCCGCGCGGCAAGGTCGGCGTCATCGCCAACCAGGCGGCCGATGCGCCCGATGGCACCGCCTTCGAGGTGCGCGCCTTCTTCCCGGGCAACAGCGGCATGGTCGAAGACCCCGTCACCGGCAGCCTGAACGCCGCGCTGGCGCAATGGCTGATCGCCGCCCACCTGGCACCGCCCCAGTACGTGGCCGCACAAGGCACGGCCATGGGCCGCGCCGGCCGCGTGCATGTGGAGCAGGACGGCGACACCATCTGGGTGGGCGGCAGCTCGGTCACCTGCGTGGACGGGCAGGTCTTGCTATGACCACGCCCGACGGACTGCACCGCTGCGCCATCGACCACCTGGTGGTCATGGCCGATTCGCTGCAGGCCGGCGCCGACTGGTGCCGCCGCACCCTGGGCGTGGCTCCGGCCATGGGCGGCGAACACCCGCTGATGGGCACGCACAACCGCCTGCTCCAGCTCTCGGGGCCGGCCCATCCACGCGCCTACCTAGAAATCATCGCTATCAATCCAGGAGCCAAGGACGCCCCGGCCAACTGCGCAAGACGCTGGTTCGATATGGACGACGGGGCCCTGCAGGCGCAGGTGCGCAGCCAGGGTCCGCAGCTCATCCACTGGGTGGCCTCGGTGCCGGACCTGGCGGCCGCCCGCAGCGCCCTAGCCGCCTGCGGACTGGACCGGGGCGACGTCGTCCAGGCCAGCCGCCCCACCCCGCTGGGCCCGCTCCAATGGCAGATCACCCTGCGGCCGGACGGCCAGCGCCTGCTGGACGGCTGCCTGCCCACGCTCATCCAGTGGGGCGACCGCCACCCCTGCTACAGCCTGCCGGCCAGCGGTGTCACGCTGCAGTCGCTGCAGCTCGAACATCCGCAGGCGCCGCTGCTGACAAAGGCTTGCAACGCTGCCGGGCTGCAGCAGCGCGTCCAGATCGGCGTGGCCGCGCAGCCTCGGATCCAGGCCACGCTGGCAACGCCGCGCGGCATCGTGCAGCTGGCGTCACAAGCTCTGGGGACGTGAAGCCGGGTCATCAAAGCCCGCCAACCACGGCCTTCTGATGCCATGTCCACCCCATTCGCAGACAACGCCTGAAAGCCGCACCATGCAGACGACAACCCCACATCTGCCCACCCTGGCGGAGATCGAAGCCGCATCGCAGGTCGTCTATCAGGACTTCGGGCCCACGCCGCAGTACCGCTGGCCCTTGCTGGCCGAACGGCTGGGCACCGAATGCTGGCTCAAGCACGAGAACCACACGCCGGTGGGCGCCTTCAAGATCCGGGGCGGGCTCACCTATTTCGATCAGCTGGCGCAGCGCGGCGCCCTGCCGGCCGAGGTGGTCAGCGCCACGCGGGGCAACCACGGGCAAAGCCTGGGCTGGGCGGCCCGCCGCCACGGCGTCGCCTGCACCATCGTCGTGCCGCACGGCAACTCGGCAGAGAAGAACGCCGCCATGCGAGCCCTGGGCGTCCGGTTGATCGAACACGGCGAGGACTTTCAGGAAGCGCGGGAGCACGCCATGCAGCTGGCCGCCCGCCATGGCGCGCACATGGTGCCCAGCTTCCACCCCGACCTGCTGCGCGGCGTGGCCACCTATTGGTGGGAATTCCTGCGCGCCGTGCCGCACATGGACGTCGCCTATATGCCCATCGGCCAGGGCTCGGGCGCCTGCGCCGCCATCGCGGCGCGGCAGGCACTGGGCCACAAGGTGCGCATCGTGGGCGTGATCAGCGCCCACGCCACCACCTATGCCGACTCGCTCGCCGCCGGGCGCATCGTCGAATCGCCCGTAACCACCAAGCTTGCCGACGGCATGGCCTGCAGGGTCGCGGACGCCAGCGCCCTGGCCATCCTTCAAGCTCATCTGGACGACATCGTGCAGGTGAGCGACGAAGCGGTGGGCCAGGCCATGCACGCGCTGTTCACCGACACGCACAACGTCGCCGAAGGCGCCGGCGCAGCGGCCCTGGCTGCCGCCCTCCAGCAGCGCCAGCAACTGCAGGGCCGGTGCGTGGGCCTGGTGCTGAGCGGCGGCAATGTCGATGCACGGATGTTCTCGCAGACGCTGGCCGAGGCGGGCTGAAGGAATCTTGCAGCCCCTCTGGATGCCTCCGGCGCTTCGTGCTCAGACTCTCGCACTGAGGCAATGGCCTTGGTGCGGGAACCGGTCTGGCTGCGAAGCGGAGCTTGAAGACCCACTGCCGCAACCTCAAGCGTTAACCGCATCAGCCGCAGAACGCTTCTGATTTCATAGCATCCGTCGCTTTTGCGACAAGCGCTGGAGGCGCATCGGCTCAAGAATCCGCCGATGGGAACCCTCTACCTCGTACGCCACGCGCAAGCCTCTTTCGGGGCCGACGATTACGACCAGCTCAGCCCGCTCGGCCATCGACAGGCCCATCGCCTGGGCGAATACTGGCGCACCCAGGGCCTGCGGTTCGACGCCGTGCTGACAGGCACGCTGCGCCGGCATCGGGAAACGCTCGAAGGCATCTCTCAGGGGCTCGCCACCGATATGCCCCCGGCGCAGACGTTTCCCGAACTGGATGAATACGACGGTGCGGCGCTGATCCACGCCATTCACCCGCATGCACTGCCCAAGGCCGATACCCCCGCGCTCTACAAGCAGCACTTCCGCCTGCTATGCGATGCACTGGCCCAGTGGATGGCCGGCACCATCAGCCCCGCCGGCATGCCCAGTTGGGACGACTTTTCGGCGGGCATCCACAGCGTGCTCGAACACGTGCGTCGTCATCACGCCGGGCATGACGTGCTGATGGTGAGCAGTGGAGGGCCGATAGGTGCTCTGCTCACCCAGATCCTGGGCTCACCAGCAGAGGTCGGTATCGGTCTGAATATGCGGGTGAGGAACAGTTCGGTGACGGAACTGAGCACGAGCGCCAAGAGGATCATGCTGCAGACGTTCAACGGCGTCGGGCACCTGGAAGACAGCGATCACAGGGATTGGATCACCTACGCCTGACACGGCAAGCAGACAGCGTATTTGCACAGCGTAGTTCTCCGCAATGGAGACAACGCCGACCTCCCAGCGCCACACCTCCGTGTGCTCAGCAGCGCATAAATCAATGTCGATTTATGGTTTTTGCTGTGGAGCGGCTGGGCAATGAAGCAGCCCGGCCGCTTGAGGCTCGCGGCGTGCGAACGTGTTTCGCATTCCTGCATTTCAACGCTGCAAAGCAAAGCGCCCCGAGTACTTACGTACGCGGGGCGATTTGGGCTGTAAGAGCCTGACGATGACCTACTTTCACACGGG
>NZ_FONX01000046.1 GCF_900113035.1 Paracidovorax wautersii
GGGTTCTATCAGCGCCACCAGTTCAGCCCAGGGCACCACCAACTCCATCGCATCGAGGAATTCGCGCTTGCGGGTGCGCTTGACGGTGTGGCTCAGGCCCAGGCTGCTTTGCTTCATGGCTGTATTGTCTCGGCTTGCCCCTGCAACAAGCACAACGGGTAAGGATTCGTGCAGAGCATCCCTAGATCATTTCGTCAAAAGGATGCTTGACTACATCTAGAGGTGCAGAACCTCATGGTTGGAGTGCTCCAAGGCAAGATCAGCTTCACACACTCAAGGTCGTTGTAGCGCTTGATGTTGTTCTTCCAGCGCAGCTTCCAACGATCCATCAGATCGCCCGAAGCAGACTGCAGAACCATCAGCTCCCACCCCAGGTTCTCAGCCAGGCGCTGGCAACCTGGCAGGCTGTCCTCCCACTCCACCACACCCAGGTCTGCGTGAACCAGCACACGCGGTCCAGTGTGACCAATGGCATTCAGGTGGCGATCGACAGCGATCGCGCAGGCGTCGGAATCTTTCCCTCCCGACACCCCTACCGCAACAACACAGTTGAGGTCCAGCATGGCCTGGACCTGCGGCGTGAGAGACACCCCGTTGCCAGGTGACCCCCCCCTGCTTCTTGGCGTAGCGTCCTGCGGCCGGATAGAACTGGATGACCGAAGAACTGGCTCCCTGCGCTGCGAGAGCCGAGTGCTCGATGCCCCTATCTTTTTGATCCTGTACAACCAGCTCGCTCATGACAATCTTTCGATGAAGTGGCCGCCGCACAATTCGATAGGCAACAGATGTCCCGGACACGGCGAAAAGCCGTGATAGAGATAGGGGAAGAAGGATGGGGCTTTGCCCCGAGGATCAGGCTACGCGGACAGGCTGCTCGTCAGCCTCGTACTGCACCCAGATGCCAGCTTGGGCATTAACGCCTGCCATGGCAGCATCCCATTCGCGCTTCCAATGGGTCTTGATCCGATACTCGATGCTCGGCCGATCAGCCTTGCGGTATGCGTGGACCATCCGCACCAGTGCGGCCCGCGAGGTCGCAGCGATGTAGACGCGGACGTCTGAAGGGTCGCCGCGCAAGATGGCGTCGTCCGCACGCAGGACGCCAACACCATCACCAGACCAGAAGTGCAGCTTCTTGGGCTTCACAGGCTTCTTGGGGGCCATCGCCTGAAGCATCTCCCACATGGCATCGTTGGTCTTGGCCAGGTGCTTCTTAGCACCGCCTTCGAGCTTCTGAAACCATGCCCAGGAGGGAGCCATCCGTACCAGCTCAATGCCGATCTGCCTGGCGAACTCATGAATGGCGTCATTGGTTATGGACGACTTCGAAGCAGACTTTGCGGTGGCCATTTTCGATTCCGTTTGATTGCTTGGCTCTACTATACCACTTTATTCTAATTAATGCACAACGAAATCCGCGCCTACACCTTCAACTGTTCACGAAGCAGTGCCACCACCTGGCAACACAATGCCCTTGCCTTCAAACCACTCTTTGGTCTCACGGTTCAGCTCCGCATGGAACCGAGCCCGGGTAAATGCCACATACAACAGGTGGATCTCCTGGGCTGAAGCCACGCTAAGCTTGCCAAACTGCTTCAGCTCTTCTTCGGCGTCGTACAGGCACTCGAAATCGTCAGCAACGCGCACATAGTCGAGGGTGAGCCCCTTGCCCTTATGGCCCGTTGACAAGATGATATCGGCGTCTTCGGCCGCATGAACTTCGTTGGACCTGATGTCGCCCACCAGCGCAGGAATGTCATGGCCGAAAGAGGCCACCACCTTGATCAGGATTCTCGCCTCTGGGTCCTTGGACGCTTCAGCTTCATCGACATACTGATGCCACGATTCATAACGCCGCATGATTGGGTCATTGATCTGATGCCGCTGGCCAGCGAAGAGGTAGTAAGCATCAGCGATGAGATCCATGCGATAGCCCTTGCTTGAGCCAATCCACATGACACCCTTTCCTCGGCGCTCTGCGGCTACGCCGAAAAGAACAGCATTGGTGCGAGCGAGGACAGAGACAGGCCGGCGCCTGCGCGGGTCATCCTGCCCCATGCCGACGATCTTCGTTGTCTCCCCCCTGAGCCGACCCAAGATCTCATTTGCGATAGTTGCCGTGCGCTCACCAAAGCGCCAGGTCTTGGGCATTTGCAGCACAGTTGCGCGCCCACTTTCGGCAAAATCCCGCATCGCATCTTTGGCCCCCCGCCAAGCGTATATCCCCTGAAAACTATCACCTAGTAGCAACATTTTTGCGCGCTGCTGCTTGATCACCTCAGCCACAACAGGCGGCGTATCCTGGGCCTCGTCCAGAATGATCCGAGGGAACCTGAGTTGTGGCTTCGAGAGCGACCACATCTTGAGGTATGCATCCGGCGGCAAGGACACGTGCGATTTCAGATCGAGCATTCCAGCCCAGGCCCTTTTCACCGCATCGACCGCATGAGCTTGCTCTACCGAATCAAGCATCCAGTGTTGCGAAACCGCCTGCACGTGATCCATACCTGGCAGCTGGTCAGACGTCGAAAAGAACTCACTCAGGGCGGCCCTGGCGACGGCAGCAATGCGCGGCCTGGCAAGCGCCAATTCATCAGCGAGGAGCCGCGGGCCCCACTTCATGTTCACCCGTGCGCCGTAGTGCCGACCCACAGCAGCCCACGCTAAAGAGTGAGTAGTACGGCAGCTCACATTAGGGCCAAAGCGTCGCTGAGCCTCCTCCTGCACAGACTTGTTGAAGCAGATGTAAAGAAAGCGTTCGTCAGGGAATGCGGCGGCCTTTCCGATTGCCGTCGAGGTCTTTCCCGCACCTGCCTTGGCCTGGGCAATCACCAGCGGGTCCTCGCAGTTGATCACGGCCAGTTGCGTCTCGTCGTATGTGACGACGTGTTCCATGCTCTATTCCTTGGTCACACAGCCTCGGCCGGCGACGTTCGCCCGAGAACTAATGTCGCATCGACGCAAAGGGCCGCAGCGATGTCATCGCCCCACATTGTTTTCACTGCTGCTTGCACCTCGCCACTGAACAGCAATGCCTGGTCGAGGCGACCACCAGGCTCAATGCAAAGTACCACCCGGCGCGTCGGCGACGGATCGTCACGCACGAGCCACAGCTTGGATTTCGAATACCCGTTGCCGTTCATCCGGCCCAAGTAGTTAGTGTGCCCAGGCACCCACATCAAGCGAGAGTCTGGCGCATCGACCAGGATCAACTGGCGCGGACCGTAGTCCGTGCCGCCATAGACCCGGTGGGCTTGAATCCGTGCTGGCCTTAGCGCGCGGATCACTCTTCGTCCGTGCTCTTGACAGCCGGAACCTTGGACTTTTCCAGCAGCTGGGCGATGACGCCCGCTGGCAGGGTGACGGTCATGGGCTCATCCTCCCAACCATCACCCTTTTTGGCCACGGACTCGATCTGCTTGGCCAGCGTTTTCGATTCCTTGGCGATCGCCTGGAAAATGCCCGCTGCAGCTTTGCGCGGAACGCTCGGCTGCGATTGCGCCTTGCCCACCGGACGTGCCTTGCTGTTGCCGTCGATCATCTCGAAGATTTTCTGCTCGCCCACGGCAGGCTCGTCCTTGTGCTTGCGCAGGATATCGATGACCGTATCAGCGACGATCCGCTTCTCGGCCACGGCCTCCTGCACCTTGGCCGACGCGCGGCCAAGAATCACGAGCTGCTCCACACGCTGCGGCGTGATCGCCCCGCCCAGGAATCGCGAGATCTGCGGAAAGCTCATACCCTCCTGCCCATCCTGGCCATCGGCCAGACGCGTGAGGGCAATGGCACGCTCAAGGGGCGTGTAGCCTTTACCCATGCCCGAGCGCAGCATCAGTCCGATTCGCCCCCGCGCATCCTCCCGAGTCTGGACCACATCCAGGGAACTGATCTCGTAGTCTTCTTCCGTGATCAACTCACGAATCGCCGTTGTGCGGCAATGGCCGTCCACGACCAGGATGACGCCCTCCTCCGTCACGCGAATGACGACGGAAGGGAACACATCCAGCAGGCCGTCATTGCAGGTCTTGTTCTCGGGG
>NZ_FONX01000016.1 GCF_900113035.1 Paracidovorax wautersii
TTGGCGGAACCGCGGATGATCGGGGTGTCGTCGCCGGGGAAGTTGTACTTGTCCAGCAGTTCGCGGACTTCCATTTCCACCAGTTCCAGCAGTTCTTCGTCGTCCACCATGTCGCACTTGTTCAGGAACACGATGATGTAGGGCACGCCCACCTGACGAGCCAGCAGGATGTGCTCGCGGGTCTGGGGCATCGGGCCGTCAGCGGCCGAGCACACCAGGATGGCGCCGTCCATCTGGGCGGCGCCAGTGATCATGTTCTTGACGTAGTCGGCGTGGCCGGGGCAGTCCACGTGGGCGTAGTGGCGGTTGGCCGTTTCGTATTCCACGTGAGCGGTGTTGATGGTGATGCCGCGGGCCTTTTCTTCAGGAGCCGCGTCGATTTCGTCGTACTTCTTGGCTTCGCCGCCGAACTTGGCGGACAGCACCGTGGCGATCGCTGCCGTCAGCGTCGTCTTGCCATGGTCCACGTGGCCGATCGTGCCCACGTTGACGTGGGGCTTGGTACGTTCGAACTTACCTTTTGCCATTTTGAATCTCCAAAGAGCAATGCCTGTGTCAGGGTTTAACGTCTGCACTCGGTTGCTGAATCGTCCCGCACAGGGCAACAGGACGGCACCGGGTCGCAGATTGCAAGAATCTTGCTACTGAATTCATAGCTGCCAGCACACATAGGATGCGCGCTGGCAGCGTGTTTCTCTCGAAACCGCAGGGCCGGCCGCGTGAGCGGCCCGCCCTGCACGCGCCTTACTTGGCGCGAGCGGCCATGATGGCTTCGGACACGTTGCGAGGTGCTTCGCTGTAGTGCTTGAATTCCATCGTGTAGGTGGCACGGCCTTGCGTTGCGGAGCGCAGCGAGGTCGAGTAGCCGAACATTTCGGACAGGGGGACTTCGGCCTTGATGACCTTGCCGCCGCCGACCATGTCGTCCATGCCCTGCACCATGCCGCGACGCGAGGACAGGTCGCCCATCACGGTACCGGCGTAGTCTTCAGGCGTCTCGACTTCCACGGCCATCATGGGCTCGAGGATGACGGGACCGGCCTTCTTGCAGCCTTCCTTGAAGCCGAAGATGGCAGCCATCTTGAACGCCAGTTCGTTCGAGTCCACATCGTGGTACGAACCGAAGTGCAGCGTGACCTTGACGTCCACCACCGGGTAGCCGGCCAGCACGCCTTGCGTCACGGCTTCGTTGAAGCCCTTTTCCACGGCCGGGATGAATTCGCGAGGAACCACACCGCCCTTGATGGCATCGACGAATTCGTTGCCCTTGCCGGCTTCGTTCGGCTCGATCTTGAGCACGACGTGGCCGTACTGGCCCTTGCCGCCGGACTGGCGCACGAACTTGCCTTCGGCTTCTTCCACCGTCTTGCGGATGGTTTCGCGGTAGGCCACCTGGGGCTTGCCCACGTTGGCTTCCACGCCGAATTCGCGCTTCATGCGGTCCACGATGATTTCCAGGTGGAGCTCACCCATGCCGGCGATCAGGGTCTGGCCCGATTCTTCGTCGGTCTTGACGCGGAACGACGGATCTTCGGCGGCCAGGCGCTGCAGGGCGATGCCCATCTTTTCCTGGTCGGTCTTGGTCTTGGGTTCGACGGCCTGCGTGATCACGGGCTCGGGGAACACCATGCGCTCCAGGATGATCTGGGATTCGAGATCGCTCAGCGTTTCGCCGGTCGTCACGTCCTTCAGGCCCACGCAGGCAGCGATGTCGCCGGCACGGATTTCTTCGACTTCGATCCGCTCGTTGGCGTGCATCTGCACGATACGGCCGATACGCTCCTTCTTGCCCTTGATCGAGTTGTAGACGGTGTCGCCCTTGGTCAGCACGCCGGAATAGACGCGCACGAAGGTCAGCTGGCCCACGAACGGGTCGGTCATCAGCTTGAAAGCCAGCGCGGAGAACTTCTCGCTGTCATCCGCCTTGCGGGTCACGGGGTTTTCGTCTTCGTCGGTACCCTTGACGTCCTCGATGTCCGTCGGCGCCGGCAGATAGTCGATCACGGCGTCCAGCATGCGCTGCACGCCCTTGTTCTTGAACGCGGTGCCGCACAGCATCGGCTGGATCTCGGTGGCGATGGTGCGCGTGCGCAGGCCTGCCTTGATCTCTTCCTCGGAGAGGTCACCCTCTTCCAGGTACTTGTTCATCAGCTCTTCGGAGGCTTCGGCAGCGGCCTCGACCATCTTCTCGCGCCATTCCTTGGCGGACTCGACGAGTTCGGCAGGGATGTCCTTGTATTCGAACTTCATGCCCTGGGAAGCTTCGTCCCAGATGATGGCCTTCATCTTCAGCAGATCGACCACGCCGGTGAAGTTGTCTTCGGCGCCGATCGGGATCACCACGGGCACGGGGTTGGCCTTCAGGCGCAGACGCATCTGGTCATAGACCTTGAAGAAGTTGGCGCCGGTACGGTCCATCTTGTTGACGAACGCGAGACGGGGCACCTTGTACTTGTTGGCCTGGCGCCAGACGGTTTCCGACTGGGGCTGCACGCCACCCACGGCGCAGTACACCATGCAGGCGCCGTCCAGCACGCGCATGGAACGCTCCACCTCGATGGTGAAGTCCACGTGGCCGGGGGTGTCGATGATGTTGAAGCGGTGCTCGGGGTAGGACATGTCCATGCCCTTCCAGAAGCAGGTCGTGGCAGCCGACGTGATCGTGATGCCGCGCTCTTGTTCCTGCTCCATCCAGTCCATGGTGGCAGCGCCGTCGTGAACTTCACCGATCTTGTGGTTCACACCGGTGTAGAACAGGATACGTTCGGTCGTCGTGGTCTTGCCAGCGTCGATGTGGGCCGAGATACCGATGTTGCGGTAGCGCTCGATGGGGGTCTTGCGTGCCATGATGTTTCTTTCGTTTAACGGCCAAGAGCCCGCCCGCCAATGGATGTTGGCAGGTCGGGCTCCCAGCCTTCGAGATATGAGGACGAAACTCGGACTTAGAAGCGGAAGTGGCTGAATGCCTTGTTGGCTTCGGCCATCCGGTGCACTTCGTCACGGCGCTTCATCGCACCGCCACGGCCTTCGGTGGCTTCCAGCAGCTCGTTGGCCAGGCGTTGCGCCATCGACTTCTCACCGCGCTTGCGGGCGGCTTCCTTGATCCAGCGCATCGACAGGGCCAGACGACGCACGGGGCGCACTTCGACGGGCACCTGGTAGTTGGCACCGCCAACGCGGCGGGACTTCACTTCGACCATGGGCTTCACATTGTTGATGGCAACGGTGAAGGCTTCCAGGGGGTCCTTGTCGGGATGCTTCTTCTCGATCAGTTCCAGGGCACCGTAGATGATGCGCTCTGCAACTGCCTTCTTGCCGCCTTCCATGATCACGTTCATGAATTTGGACAGCTCGACGTTGCCGAACTTCGGGTCCGGCAGGATTTCACGTTTGGGGACTTCGCGACGACGTGGCATTTTTCACCTCTATCTTTGCTTCAGTTGGCGCCCTTCCAGGCACCGCGAGAGTCAGCAGGACTCCCACTTACTCGACCCGCGCAGAACGTCTGCGTTTGGGGTCACTACGCTGCTTCACCGCGCCACGCGGGAACAGCACCGAAAATTCTTGTGCAGAAAGCGCAGGGCTTACTTGGCCTTGGGCTTCTTGGCACCGTACTTGGAGCGCGCTTGCTTGCGGTCTTTCACGCCTTGCAAGTCGAGCGAGCCACGCACGATGTGGTAACGCACACCGGGCAAGTCCTTGACACGGCCGCCGCGGACCAGCACCACGCTGTGTTCCTGCAGGTTGTGGCCTTCGCCGCCGATGTAGGAGATGACTTCGAAGCCGTTGGTCAGGCGCACCTTGGCGACCTTACGCAGAGCGGAGTTAGGCTTCTTGGGCGTCGTGGTGTACACACGGGTGCACACGCCACGGCGCTGAGGAGAGTTTTCCATCGCGGGGCTCTTGGACTTGGTCTTTTCGACCTCGCGCCCCTGACGGACCAGTTGATTGATGGTTGGCATTGAAATACGTCCCTAAACGTGAAATGTTTCGTGTAAGCCGTGACGGCTTCGTGAACACGAAAACGCGTGAATCCCTTCGGAAATTCCGAAAAGCCTTCTAATGTAGCAGGTCAGCCCCTGGGAGGCAATCCGTACAGGCTTGATGGCGTGACCCGCCCCAAGCATTTTCCGACGTCCACGGCAAAACGCCCGCGCTGCAGGCAGGGCGGGCGTTCCAAGGGCCAGGGGCGCCCCGCCCTTGCAGGCGAGGCAGCGCGGGGCTGCTGGCTTGCTTACTTACTTGATCCAGAGGCGGATGGCGTCCCAGGCGCGGCCGAAGATGCCAGCCTGCTCGACGGGCTCCAGCGCCACCAGCGGCACTTCGGCGATCTGCTGCTCGCCCAGCGAGACCTTGAGCGTGCCCACCGACTGGCCCTGCGTGAACGGGGCCACCAGCGGGTCCTGGCGCACGATCTGCGTGGTGACCTTGCCGGCGCTGCCCGAGGGAACGGTGACGACGATGGCTTCGGGGCGGCCGATCTTGAGCGTGTTCTGCTTGCCCTTCCAGACGGCCGGCGTGGCGACCGGCTGGCCGGCGTCGAACAGCTTGACCGCGTCGAAGGCCGTGTAGCCCCAGTTCAGCAGCTTCTGGCTTTCGTTGGCGCGGGCGCTTTCGCTGGCCGTGCCCAGCACGATGGAGAGCAGGCGGCGCTGGCCGACGTTGGGGAATTCACGCTTGGCCGTGGCCACCAGGCAGTAGCCGGCGGCCGCCGTGTGGCCGGTCTTCAGGCCGTCCACCGTGGGATCGCGGAACAGCAGCGCATTGCGGTTGTTGCCGTTGGAAGGGGGCGTGCCCGGATACGCGTAGTGCTTGGTCGCGTAGTAGTGCATGTACTCCGGGAAGTCCTTCATCAGCCGCGTGGCGAGGATGCTCAGGTCGCGCGCGGTGGTGACGTGGCCGGGCTCGGTCAGGCCTTCGGGGTTCTTGTAGGCCGTGTTCTTCATGCCCAGGGCCTGGGCCTGGTCGTTCATCAGCTTGACGAAGTTCTCGGCCGTGCCGCCCACGCCTTCGGCCAGGGCCATGGTGGCGTCGTTGCCGGACTGCACGATCATGCCCTTGATGAGGTCCTCGACCGGCACCTGCATCTTGGGGTCGATGAACATGCGCGAGCCGGGCATCTTCCAGGCGCGCACGCTCACGGGCAGCTTCTGATCCAGCGTGATCTTCTTGGCGCGCAGCGCGTCGAACACCAGGTAGGCGCTCATGAGCTTGGTGAGCGAGGCCTGCTCGACGGGCGCGTCGATGTCCTTGGCCGCCAGCACCTGGTTGGCCGTCACGTCCAGCAGCAGGTAGTTGCGCGCGGCGATCTCGGGCGGCTGGGGCGCCTGCACCTGGGCCCAGAGCACGGCGGGCGCGAGCAGGGCCGCGCCGACGAGGTTTCGCAACGATGGCATGAAGGACTGGATGGAGATTTGCACTTGGATCGAAAGGGAGAAAGGGAAAGAGGAAAGAGCGAGGCGGAGCGGAACGCGGCGCGCCGGAAGCGGCCGCGCGGGCCGCCTCACAGGCGGGATTGAAGGTGGCGCACCACCAGGTTCTTGAGCAGCGGCAATTGTCCGTGAAAGAAATGGCCGCCCCCGGGCACGACGGTAACGGGCAGTATCTGCGGGCGCGCCCAGTCCATCACCGAGGCGAGGGGCACCGTGTCGTCGGCCTCGCCGTGCACGACCAGGGTGCGCAGGTGGGCCTCGGGCGGCACGGGCGCGACGCTGAAGCGGCTGGCGGCGGTGCCGACCAGCACGGCGCGGTCGATGTCGGCCTCGCGCTCGGCCCAGAGGCGCGCCAGCGCGTGGCTGGTGACGAAGGCGCCGAACGAGAAACCGGCCAGCGCCAGCGTCCCCTGCGGCGCCACCTGCCGCACCACGGCCAGCAGGTCTTCGAGCTCGCCCCGGCCTTCGTCGTAGGCACCGGCCGTGGCGCCCACGCCCCGGAAGTTGAAGCGCACCGCCGTCCAGCCGCTGGCGACGAAGGCGCGCGCCAGCGTCTGCACGACCTTGTTGTCCATGGTGCCGCCGAAGAGCGGATGCGGATGGGCGATGACGGCCACGCCGCGGGCGCTGCCGCCCTCGGGCACCGTGGCCGCATCGCGCACGGCCTCGATGGCACCGGCGGGGCCTTCCAGGGTCAGGCGTTCAGTCTGGGCGTTCAATTTTTACTACCAATTCAATAGCAATCCGCCCGAGTCGAACCAGGGCTGGATGCCGAAAACTCTTGAGGAAGATATCTGCGTCGCCAGCGGGGACAGAGCCCGTTTCAGCGGCCAAGTTCCGGCGGCGTGAGCAGGCGTTCGACGATCTGGCCGTTCTTCAGGTGCGATTCGACGATCTCGTCGATGTCGCCGTTGTCCACGAAGGTGTACCAGGTGCCTTCGGGATAGACCACGGCGATGGGGCCGCCCGCGCAGCGGTCCAGGCAGCCGGCCTTGTTCACGCGCACCTTGCCGGGGCCGGAGAGCTTGGCCGCCTTGACCTGCGCCTTGCAGTGGTCGAAGGCCGCCTGGGCGCCGTAGTGCGCGCAGCTGGATTCGCCGTTGGTGCGGTCGTTCAGGCAGAAGAAGATGTGGCGTTCGTAGTAGCCGGGGACAGCGGGCGCCGGAGCCGCTGCCGCCAGGGGCTGGGTAGGGGTGTCGCTCATGGCGGCATTCTAGGACGGGCCCTGCGGCGGCCCCTGCGGGGCGGGCGGGACGAGCGGCGCCTCCCGCTCGCGGCTGGAGACGCGCAGCAGCACATAGGCCAGCGCGGCGTAGGGCCATAGCCAGCCCAGCCACTGGCCCAGCCCGAAGAAGCGTATGAACCGCCCCTGCTCCCAGGCCTGCAGCGTTTCGGCGAAGTAGGCGCTGGTGGGCGCCTGGTTCAGCAGGTTCAGGTGCAGCGCCAGCGCCAGCAGCAGCAGGGCCGCGCAGGCGCGCCGGGGCACGCCGACCAGCAGCAGCGCGACGCCCAGGCCGGCCGCCACGCCCAGCTCCGCCGGCAGCGTGATCCACTCCCAGGCATGGGTGGGGCCCCAGCTCATGGCCGCCGACAGCGCCGTGGCCGCCACGCCGACCGCGACGATGCCCACCGAGAAGACCGCGCGCCGGCCCAGGTGCCGCACCACGCAGTAGCCCAGCAGGCAGGGGATGAGCACGCCCAGCAGCACGGCGAGCAGTTCGGCCGCGGGCGAGAGCGGCTCCAGCGGCTCGGTGCGCAGCGGCAGCCAGTCGAGGAACGGGGTGTCGTCCAGCCAGTCGGCCAGGCCGGTTTCGAGCCGCTCCCACATCTGCCCCAGGCCGAAGGGCACGGCGGCCGGGAACAGCAGCGCCATGGGCCAGAGCGCCAGCAGCACCAGGGCGCCGCGCGCATCGGCCACGAACCAGCGCGCGCGCAGCCGGTTCCAGCGGGCGATGGCGCCCAGCCGCTCCAGCAGCCAGGCCAGCAGCGCGCCCAGCAGGGTGCCGGCGGCGTTGAGCGCCAGGTCCATGTTGGAGGGCACGCGGCGCGGCAGGTAGATCTGCAGGAATTCCATCGACAGCGACAGCAGCGTGCCGGCCGCCACCGCCAGCACGACGGCCAGGCGCGGCCAGCCGCTGCGCAGCATGGCCAGCACCAGCAGAAAGCCCAGCGGCGCGTAGCCGGCCACGTTGATGTTGACGTCGAACCACGTCCAGTAGGGCGGCGGCAGCGGCGCGCTCAGGAACACCCAGGGCGAGATGCCCTGGCCGCGCCAGCCCTCGAACGGGAACAGGCTGGCGAAGACGATCAGCGCCGCATAGAGCAGCGCCAGGGGCCAGGCGGAGGTCTTGTGCATCGGGGAGCGCCTCGGTTCCCGCGCCGGGGAACGGTCAGAACGGCTTGACCACCACCAGCACCACGGCGGCCGTCAGCAGCAGCACGGGCACCTCGTTGAACCAGCGGAACCAGCGGTGGCTGCGCCGGCTCTCGCCGCGGATCAGCTTGCGCAGCAGCACGGCGCAGGTATGGTGGTAGCCCACGGCCAGCACCACGACGGCCAGCTTGGCGTGCATCCAGCCGTTGCCCGGGCCCCGGCCGATGCCGTAGCCCAGGTAGAGCCACAGGCCCAGGCCCAGCGCCGGCACGGCCAGCAAGGTGGTAAAGCGCAGCAGCTTGCGCGCCATGAGCAGCAGGCGCTCGCGCTCGGCCGACGAGCCGGGCGGCACCATGGCCAGATTGACGTAGATGCGCGGCAGGTAGAAGAGGCCCGCGAACCAGCTGGCCACGAAGATGATGTGGAAGGCTTTGACCCAGAGCATGCGGGCAGTGTACGGGCCGCAGCGCCCGCAGACCCTTACCGGGACAATGTGGCGCACAATTTCGGGCATGCATCTGTCCAGCCCCACCCCCTTCCCCGCCAACCGCCCGCGCCGCCTGCGCCGCGATGCCTTCACCCGCAACCTGGTGCGCGAGAACACGCTCACGCCGCACGACTTCATCTACCCGGTGTTCGTCCACGAGGGCACCAACCTGCGCCAGGCCGTGACTTCCATGCCCGGCGTGGACCGGCTGAGCCTGGACCTGCTGCTGCCCGTGGCCGAGGACTGCGTCAAGCTCGGCATCCCCGTGCTGGCGCTGTTCCCCTCGCTGGACCCGTCGCTCAAGACGCCCGACGGCAAGGAAGCGCTCAACCCCGACGGCCTGATCCCGCGCGTGGTGCGAGCGCTGAAGAAGGAATTCCCCGACCTGGGCGTGCTGACCGACGTGGCGCTCGACCCCTACACCAGCCACGGCCAGGACGGCGTGCTCGACGAAACCGGCTACATCATCAACGACGAGACGGTGGAGTTGCTGGTGGGCCAGGTGCTCGCGCATGCCGAGGCCGGCGTGGACATCGTCGCGCCCAGCGACATGATGGACGGGCGCATCGGCGCCGTCCGCGACGCGCTGGAAGCGCACGGCCACGTCCACACCCGCATCATGGCCTACAGCGCCAAGTACGCCAGCGCCTTCTACGGCCCCTTCCGCGACGCGGTGGGCACGCGCGGCGCCCTGGGCAAGGCCGACAAGAACGTCTATCAGATGGACCCGGCCAACACCGACGAGGCCCTGCGCGAAGTGGCGCTGGACATCGCCGAAGGCGCCGACATGGTCATGGTCAAGCCCGGCATGCCCTACCTGGACGTGGTGCGCCGCGTGAAGGACGAGTTCCGCGTGCCCACCTTCGCCTACCAGGTCAGCGGCGAATACGCCATGCTCAAGGCCGCCGCCGCCAACGGCTGGCTCGACCACGACGCGGTGATGATGGAAAGCCTGCTGGCCTTCAAGCGCGCGGGCGCGGACGGCGTGCTGACCTACTTCGCGCGGGATGCCGCCCGACTGCTGCGCCGCGCCTGACACTACTAAACTGGTAGCTGTCGGCGCCCACCGGACGGGCGCTGGAGCCCGTCTTGACTGATACCCCTTCCGCCGCAGCCGGCGCCATCCGCGTCTTCCACATCGAGCCCGGCAGCGTGCGCGAGCTGCCCGAGCTGCCCGCCGCGCCGCCCGCGCGCGGCTTCTTCTGGATCGCCTGCACCCGCCCGGCCTTCGGCGCCTCGCTGCCCCGGCTGCAGACCGTGCTGCAGGCCACCGCCGGGCTGCAGCTGGTGGACCTGCACGTCTCCGACCTGCTGAACGCGCAGCTGCCTTCGCACTACGACTACACCTCGCAGTACGACGTGCTGGTCTTTCGCCGCCTCACCGCCACGCAGTGCGCCACCGCCGTGCCCCCGGGCGCAGGCCAAGCAGCAGCGCTGGACAGCCGCGGCGGCCCGCCGGTGCTGCGGCGCATCGACACCAGCCCCGTGGGCTTTGCCGTGTTCGACCAGGTGCTGCTCACCGTCCACCCCGAAGACTGCACCGTGCGCGACGCCTTCGCCGCGCGCCTGCTGGCGCCGCCCCAACCTGTGGCGGCGGCCTCGGCCTCCGCCGGCTCCATGGGGCTGCACCAGCCGCCCGGCCTGGCGGCGTCACAGGCCGGCGCCTCGGAAACCGCCGCGCGCGACCTGCGCAACGCCCCGGTGGCCAACGGCCGCCTGCCGGCCAGCCCGGCCGACCTGATGCTGCGCGTGGTCAACCTGATCGTGGACAACTACCTCGACCTGCGCCGCGAGCTCTCGCGCCAGCTCGACCACTGGCAGGCCGAGTTGCTCAAGCCCCGCGCACGCTTCGCCAACTGGAGCGCGCTGCTCGACGCCCGCCTGACCCTGCACCAGCTCGACGAGATCTGCGAGGACCAGCGCGCCGCCGTGCAGGACTGGGTGGACACGCTGGAGACCTGGACGCCGCCCGACACCATGGCCGCGCTGCGCGAGCTGGACCTGCTCAAGGTCCGCAGCCGCGACGTGCTGGAGCACATCGAGCGGGTGGTGCACCACGTGCGCCGGCTCGAACAGAGCACCGAAACCGCGGTGCAGATGCACTTCAGCGTGCAGAGCAACCGCACCAACGACATCATGCGCACCCTCACGGCCCTCACCGCCGTGTTCCTGCCGCTCAACCTGATCGCCGGCATCTTCGGCATGAACTTCGAATTCATCCCCCTCGTCCACAAGCAGGACGGGTTCTGGTGGGCCATGGGTTCGATGACGGTGATCGCCGTCGCGCTCATCGCGCTCTTCTGGCGCAAGCGCTACCTGGCGCGCACCGGGCAACACTGACGGAGCGGGCGCTCGCAACCCTCGCCACGATCGGCGCGCCCTGCTGCACGCCCATCCGCCGTGCAGCAGGGCGCCAGCCCCGGCGGTTCACGGGCATCCGGCATTAACCCTGACGCCATATCAGCCATGCCAAACACTGCCGGAACATTAATTGTCTAGTCAATTAATATCGGCAGCATGAATTCCACCTCCGAAGACATCTCCGTCTATCTGGACCGCCAGTTGCCCGCGCCGCACCCCGTGGAGCAGCACATGGGCTACCAGCTGCGGCGCATCGTGACGCTGCTGACCGCCCACATCGACCGGCAGGTCGAGCCCCTGGGCCTGACCGATGCCCAGTGGAAACCGCTGCTGCGCCTGCTGCTGGACCAGACCGGCACCGTGGCCGCGCTGGCGCGCATCTGCCAGCTGGACGCGGGCGGCATGACGCGCCTGCTCGACCGGCTGGAAACCAAGGGCCTGGTGCGCCGCGAGCGTTCCCAGGAAGACCGCCGCGTCGTCAACCTCGAACTGACCGACGAAGGCCGCGCCGCCGCGCAGCAGCTGCCGGACCTGCTGCTGGGCATGCAGCGCTCCATGCTCCAGGGCTTCAGCGCCGAGGAAGAAGCGCAGCTGCGCGGCTACCTCGCACGCCTCTACGACAACGTCAAGACGCTCGACCCCGGCCACGACGCCGGCCCGGGCGCCTGAGGCGCAGCGCCGCAGCCCACCCGCCTTTCTCCCTGAGCACAACAGCATGAAAAACCAGCTCCAACCCTCCTCCCAGCCCGCCAGCGCCGCCGATGCCTCGTCGGCCGCCACGCCGGCACGCGGCCGCCTGCAGGGCGCCGCGCTCTACTTCGCCACGCTGGCGCTGGCCATCGCCGCCCTGCCCGGGCTGACCGGCTGCGCCGACATGTCCGGCATCGCCTCGCACGCCACGATGCGCGACGCCGCCTCGCTGGGCCTGGGCACGGCCACGCCCGCCGCCCCGGGCACGCTGCAGGTCGATGCCGCCGTGCCGGCCGACTGGTGGCGCGGCTTCGGCGATGCGCAGCTCGATGCGCTGATCGACCGCGCCCTCGCCAACAATCCCAGCCTGAAGCAGGCCGAGGCCCGCGTGGCGCGCGCCAATGCCTTCACCGAATCGGCCCGCGCCAACGACGGCCCGCGCCTGACCGGCAGCCTGGACGTGAACCGCCAGCTCTACAGCGCCAACGGCCCCTACCCGCCGCCGCTGGCCGGCAACATCTACAACAGCGGCACGGCGCGCCTGACCGGCAGCTGGGAGATCGACTTCTTCGGCGAGCACCGCGCCGCCCTGCAGGCCGCGCTGGGCACGGCCAACGCCGCGCAGGCCGAGGCCCAGTCCGCCCGCCTGCTGCTGGCCGCCAACGTGGCGCGCAGCTATATCCAGTGGGCCCGCCTGCAGGCCCAGCTGGCCGTGGCCGAACGCACGCTGGCCCAGCGCAGCGAAACCCTGAAGCTGGTGCAGGACCGTTTCACCGCCGGGCTCGACACGCAACTGGAACGCCGCCAGGCCGAAGGCGGCCTGCCCGAGGCGCGCCAGCAGATCGAGGCCCTGCGCGAGCAGATGGCCCTGGCCCGCAATGCGCTGGGCGCCCTGGTGGGTGACCCGAATGCGGCGCAGGCCCTGGCAGCGCCTTCGCTGGATGCTCTGCATTCCGTAGCAAGCCCGACGCGCCTGCCGGCCGACCTGCTGGGCCGCCGGCCCGACGTGGCCGCCGCCCGCTGGCGTGTGGAGGCCGCCACGCAGGACGTGGCCGTGGCGCGCGCGCAGTTCTATCCCAACGTGAACCTCACGGCCTTCCTGGGCCTTTCGACCATCGGGCTGGACAACTTCGCCCGGGCGGGCAGCAAGGAATGGGGCGTGGGCCCGGCCATCCGCCTGCCGATCTTCGACGCGGGCCGCCTGCGCGCCAACCTGCGCGGCAAGTCAGCCGACCTGGATGCCGCGGTGGAGAGCTACAACGCTGCCCTGCTCGACGCGGTGCATGACGCGGCCGACCAGATCGCATCCTCCGGCGCCATCGACCGCCAGATCGCCGAGCAGCGCCAGGCGCAGCAGGCCGCCGAATCCGCCTGGGCCCTGGCCCGCGAGCGCTACCAGGCCGGCCTGGGCAACTACCTGAACGTGCTCTCGGCCGAGACCGCCGTGCTGGCCCAGCGCCGGCAGGCCGTGGACCTGGCCGCCCGCCGGCTCGACACCCAGGTGGCGCTGATGCGCGCACTGGGCGGCGGCTGGCAGGACGGCGCGCAGCCCGCCGCGGGCGCCATCCCCGCCACAGCGGCAACGGCGACGACCGCAGCCGCCACCACCGCGCCCTGACGGCGCCTCACCCTCACCGACCAGTGGCCCGAAGCGGCACACGACACGACCGGCCCGACGCCCCGCATCTCCCCTTCTTTCCCAGACATCCATCATGAACGACGCATCGCAACCCTCTTCCTCCTCGCCGGCAGACAAGAAGGCCTCCCGCCGCAAGGCGCTCCTGACGCTGGCCGCCGTGGTCGTGCTGGCCGGCGCCGGCGCCGCCGTCTATGACTGGCTGGTCGCCAGCCACTACGAGGACACCGACAACGCCTACGTGCAGGGCAACCTGATCCAGATCACGCCCCAGACGGGCGGCACCGTCATGGCCATCCTGGCCGACGACACCGACTTCGTGAAGGCCGGCTCGCCCCTGGTGCAGCTGGACCCGGCCGACGCCCGCGTGGCCCTGCAGCAGGCCGAGGCCAACCTGGCCCAGGCCGTGCGCCAGGTGCGCACGCTCTACGTGAACAACAGCGCGCTGTCCGCGCAGATCCGCCTGCGCGAGGCCGACGTGGCCCGCGCCCAGTCGGACCTGAGCCGCGCGCAGGACGACCTGCGCCGCCGGCAGTCGCTGTCGGGCAACGGCGCCGTCTCCAAGGAAGAGCTGGACCACGCCCGCAGCCAAGTGGATTCGGCCCGCACCGCGCTGGCCGCAGCGCAAGCCGGTGCCGCCGCCGCGCGTGACCAGCTGACCAGCAACCAGTCGCTCACCCAGGGCCTGGCCGTCAAGCAGCACCCCAGCGTGCAGGCCGCCGCCGCCAAGGTGCGCGAGGCCTACCTCGCCGAGCGCCGTACCGAGCTGCCCGCCCCGGTGGATGGCTACGTCGCCCGCCGCACCGTGCAGCTGGGCCAGCGCGTGGCCCCGGGCGCGCCGCTGATGACCATCGTGCCGCTGAGCGGCGTGTGGGTGGACGCGAACTTCAAGGAAAACCAGCTGCGCAACCTGCGCATCGGCCAGCCCGCCACCCTCACCGCCGACCTCTACGGCAAGAAGGTGGAATACACCGGCACCGTCGCCGGCCTGGGCGTGGGCACGGGTGCGGCCTTCGCGCTGCTGCCCGCGCAGAACGCCACCGGCAACTGGATCAAGGTGGTGCAGCGCGTGCCGGTGCGCATCGCGCTCGACCCCGCCCAGCTCAAGGACCACCCGCTGCGCGTGGGCCTGTCGATGGACGTGACGGTGAACACCCAGCAGCGCGACGGCGCCCTGCTGCCCACCACGCCGCGTTCCACGCCGGTGGCGCAGACTGCCGTCTATGGCGGCCTGGACGAAGGCGCCAGCGCCGAGGTCGATCGCGTCATCGCCGCCAACCTGGGCACCGGCGCGGCCGGCCACTGATCGCAGGCAGGCACCACCATGGCATCGCCCGAACAACGCTCCCTGCCGCCGCCTCCGCTGGAAGGCAGCGCGCGCATGTGGGGCACGCTGGCCCTCTCGGCCGCGACCTTCATGAACGTGCTGGACACGTCCATCGCCAACGTGTCCCTGCCCGCCATCGCGGGCGACCTGGGCGTCAGCCCCACGCAGGGCACCTGGGTCATCACCAGCTTCGCGGTGGCCAACGCCATCGCCGTGCCGCTCACCGGCTGGCTGTCGCAGCGCTTCGGGCAGGTGCGCCTGTTCGTGGCCAGCGTCACGCTGTTCGTGATCGCCTCGCTCATGTGCGGCCTCGCGCCCAACATGGCCACGCTGATCGCGTTCCGCGCGCTGCAGGGCTTCGTCGCCGGGCCGATGATCCCGCTGTCGCAGTCGCTGCTGCTGTCGAGCTACCCCCGGGCGCTGGCCGGGCTGGCGATGGCGATGTGGTCCATGACCACGCTGATCGCGCCGGTGATGGGGCCGCTGCTGGGCGGCTGGATCACCGACAACATGAGCTGGCCGTGGATCTTCTACATCAACGTGCCGGTAGGCATCGGCGCGGTGCTGGTCACCTGGGCCATCTTCCACAAGCGCGAGACCGAGCGGCGCTCGCTGCCCATCGACTCCATCGGCCTGGCGCTGCTGGTGATCTGGGTGTCCGCCATGCAGGTGATGCTGGACATCGGCAAGGAACACGACTGGTTCGCCTCGCCCTGGGTGGTCGCCTGCTGCGTGGTCGCGGTGGTGGGCTTTCTGGCCTTCATGTTCTGGGAGCGCGGCGAGGACCATCCGGTGGTGGACCTCTCGCTCTTCAAGATCCGCAACTTCTGGGCCGGCGCGCTGGCCACTTCGGTGGGCTACGGCCTCTTCTTCGGCAACGTGGTGCTGCTGCCGCTCTGGCTGCAGCAGTACATGGGCTACACCGCCACGCAGGCCGGCGAGGTGCTGGCGCCGGTGGGCCTGCTGGCGCTGGTGCTCTCGCCCGTGGTGGGCAAGTACATCTCCAAGGTGGACCCGCGCCGCTTCGCCACGCTGGCCTTCCTGATCTTCGCGCTGGTGCTGTGGATGCGGTCGCGCTTCAACACGCAGGCCGACCTGACGACCATCATGGTGCCGACCATCATCCAGGGCATCGCCATGGCGTTCTTCTTCATCCCGCTGGTGACCATCACGCTCTCGGAGATCACGCCCGAGCGCATCCCGTCCGCCTCGGGGCTGTCGAACTTCATGCGGATCACGGCCGGCGCCATCGGCACATCGGTCTCGACCACGCTCTGGGAGCGCCGCGCGGAGCTGCACCATGCGCAGCTGACCGAGGGGCTGCAGCAAGGCGGCCTCGCCGTCACGCAGACGCTGCAGGGCCTGCAGGCCGGCGGCTTCACGCAGCAGCAGGCGCTGGGCCAGGTGGAGCGGCTGGTGAACCAGCAGGCCTTCATGCTGGCGGCCAACGACATCTTCTATGCGTCGGCCGTGCTGTTCCTGCTGCTGATTCCGCTGGTCTGGCTGGCGCACCCGGTGCGCGTGACCGAAGGCAGCGCCGACGCGGCCGCAGGCGCACACTGACGTCCGCCGGCGGGGCGGCAGCGCAGGGCCGCGGGAGGCGCTAACCTCGGCCCTCTTCCCTCCGCCCCCGCCACGCCGCACCATGACCGATTCCACCGCACACCAAGCCCCCACGCAGCTCGCCGCCTTCGGCCAGGCCCTGGAGGGGCTGCAGCAGGGCACGCTGGCGCCGCATGCCTTCAGCGCGCAGGTGCGCGATCTCTCCGCACTGCGCCAGGCCCTGCCGCCGCGCTACGACGAGGTGCTGCTGGGCCTGCTGGACCGGCTGGAATCCGGCGCGCTCTTCGCCGAGGAAAGCTGCTCGTTCAGCCAGCAGGACCTGATCGACAGCCTGCGCATGTGGGCCGGCAAGGCGGCCGGCGTGCTGGGAGCCTAAAAGCGGCCAACCCAACCCAACCCAACCCTGCTGGCGTCTTTGCCGCATCTGGTCGTACGACTCTCGTACTGCCTGCGATGCAGCGCCTCGTCAGAACCCCTTCGCTGGGTTTTGCCAGCCGCTCCATATAGATGAACAGCTGAACGGGCGAGCGGCTGGACGCGGGGCCCGCGCGCTCCGCCTGGTGCTGCACATTCCTGCATCGTCCGGCAGGGCGCAGCCGCCGCCCGCCGCCCGCTGCGGCCCAGCCCCGGCAGCCATCCCCGGGCAGGCCGGCGCTTTGCACGCCGGCATCCAAAGACGCGCCCAGCCCGCCTGCGCCAGGGGCTCGTGCACCGCGCCCATCTCCCGCCTTGGCAGCACACCGCCACCGGCGTGGACTTTCCGCCACGCAGGATGGGCTGTCACACCAATTTCACGCTAATTTCTTACAAATACAAACAATGCATGCAATAGCGTCCGTGCGCGCCATGCAGGGCCTTTCACGGAAAAAACCATACACCAACGACATGACCTCCCCCGCCAACACCCTTCCCCCTTCGCTGCGCCGTGCGCGGCTACCCCTGGCCGTCGCCCTGGCCCTGCCCGTGCTGCTGCTGGCCGCCTGCGGCGGCTCCGGCGACGGCAATGGCTCGACGGCTGCGGCCGAACAGCAAGGCCGCTGGACCACCGGCGACCTGCACACCCACACCGTGCAGTCCGACGATTCGCGCACCACGCAGACGCTGGACTTCCTGCTGGGCAAGGCCTTCACCAGCTACGGGCTGGACTGGATGGCGGTGACCAACCACCTGCGCTCGTCCAAGTACGACAACGCGGCCAACCTGCTGCCCGCGCCCAAGGCTTTTGCCTACGGCATGGAAAGCTACGAAATGCCGCGCATCAAGGCGCTGCAGGACGCCGGCAACTACAAGGGCAAGCTGATCTATTCGGCCTTCGAATGGGACATGCCCACGCATGACCACGTGGGCGTGGGCATCTTCGAAGGCGCCACCGGCAGCTGGAAGACCTCGGCCAACGCGGCCAAGGAATTCCAGTACCTCTTCACCACCGCCTCCGAATCGCTGTTCGACCCGGCCGACGTGGCCCGCTGGAAGACGCAGTACCCGCAGCGCTACAACCAGACCGGCGACGATGCCGTGAAGGCCATCGCCTGGCTGAAGGAAAAGTACCCGGACAACAGCTACGCGCTGATCAACCACCCCTCGCGCAACCCGAACAAATACACCATCGCCGACTTCCGCCAGATGAACGACCTGGCGCCCAAGATCGTGTTCGCCATCGAAGGCATGGTGGGCAACCAGCTCGAACCCGACCGCGGCGGCTACACCTCGGCCTACATCGACGCCAACAAGCCCAACCGCACCTACGGCGGCACCGACTACATCGTGGCCCAGCTGGGCGGCGTGTGGGACTCGCTGCTGGGCGAAGGCCGCCGCATCTGGAACATCGCCGACTCGGACTCGCACTTCGAGATCGACTCGAACAACAACAGCAGCGGCTACTACCCCGGCGAATACGCCAAGACCTACGTCTGGCAGAGCGCCAAGAACGAAGGCAACATCGGCGGCCTGGTGGACAGCCTGCGCTCGGGCCGCACCTTCGGCGTGTTCGGCGACCTGGTCAACGCGCTGGACTTCAACGTCTCGGCACTGAGCGGCAAGGCCGTCATGGGCCAGGAGATCCAGGCCATGCCCGGCGAGAGCGTGACGGTGCGCATCCGCTTCAAGAGCCCGCCCATCAACAACTACCAGCGCCCGGTCTCCAGCGGCAACCTGGGCAACATGACGCCCAAGGTGGACCACATCGACCTGATCGCCGGTGACGTGGGCCCGCGCGCGCAGCCCGGCACGCCCGCCTACCAGCAGGCCACCAACCCCAGCACCCGCGTGGTGCGCCGGTTCACCGCCGCCGACTGGAAGCAGGACGCCGAGGGCTACTACGTGATGGAACTGCCGATCACCATCGTCAAGAACCAGTACTTCCGCCTGCGCGGCACCAACGTGGGCGAGAACGTGGCCGGCCTCACCGCCAACGGCGAGCCGCTGTCCGACAAGGCCGTGACCACGTCGGACGACGCCAAGCGCCACGACCAGATCAACGACCGCAACTACGGCAACCTCTGGTTCTACTCCAACCCGATCTTCGTGTCGGTGCGCTGAGACCCGTCGAGGTGAATGCGAAAGGGGCGCTGCGGCGCCCCTTTTTCATTGCTGGCCGCGCAAGCCCGGCACAGTTGCAGCGCCAGCAAGGCAAGCTCGTCTCCCGGCAATACATGGATGAGTGAGCGGCGGGGGGGGGGGGCCGTCTCAGAAGCTCTCCCACTCATCTTCATTGCCTTTGGCCACAGGGGCCGGGGCCTTGGCCGGCGCGGCGGCCGGGGCGCCGGCCGTCAGCCTGGCCGATGGCGCGCCCTTGGGCCGGCCTGCCACGGCCGTCCTGACCGCCGCCACGGCTGGGGTGGGCGCCGGGGCCAGGCGCGCTGCAGGGGCCGCGGCACGGGGGGTGGGGGCTGGCGCGGCGCTGCGCGCGCTGGCGCCCACGTTGAACACAGCCACCACTTCGGCCAGGCGCAGCGCCTGATCGCGCATGGACGCTGCCGCGGCGGTGGACTCTTCCACCAACGCGGCGTTTTGCTGGGTCATCTGGTCCAGGTTGGCCACGGCCTGGTTGACCTGGGCGATGCCATCGCGCTGCTCGCCAGACGAGGCCGTGATCTCTCCAATGAGGTCGCTCACGCGGCGCACGCTAGAGACGATTTCATCCATGGTCTTGCCGGCCTGGACAACCTGCTCGGAGCCGCTCTCGACGTTTTCGACCGATTGGCCGATGAGGGTCTTGATTTCCTTGGCGGCTTCGGCGCTGCGCCCTGCCAGGATGCGCACTTCGCTGGCCACCACGGCAAAGCCACGGCCTTGCTCGCCAGCGCGGGCCGCTTCCACGGCCGCGTTCAGGGCCAGGATGTTGGTCTGGAAGGCGATGCCGTCGATCACACCGATGATGTCACTGATCTTGCGGCTGCTTTCGGTGATCTGCTGCATGCTGGACACCACCTGGGCGACGACTTCTCCGCCACGGGCTGCGGCCTGCGCGGCGGTGCCTGCAAGTTGGTTGGCCTGGCGGGCGGTGTCTGCCGCTTGGGTGACGGTGGCGGTGAGCTCCTCCATGCTGGAAGCCGTTTCTTCCAGGTTGGCCGCGGTTTGCTCGGTGCGGGCTGAAAGGTCGTGGTTGCCGTTGGCGATTTCGATGGAGGCGCTGGAGACGGAGTCCACGCCCTGGCGCACTTCGCTGACGACGCTGCGCAGGCGGGCAGACATGCCCGACAGGGCGCGCAGCATCTGGCCGAGTTCGTCTTTGCGGCTGGATTGCAGTTCACGTGTCAGGTCGCCTTCGGCGATGGCATTGGTGGTTTCGACGGCCAGCCACAGTGGCCTGGTGATGGAGCGCACCAGCCACCACGCCGTCAACGTGCCCAGGGCGAACAGCAGCAAGGCCGTGATGCCGCCGATCACCCCGGAACGGATGCGCCGGGCCGTGGCCTCCTCGCGCACGGCGCCGCGGCGGCGCTCCAGCACGGAGATGAAGTCGTCCTGCGCCTTGAGATAGCGCTCCACCACGGGCGTCAACTGCTCATCGGCGTAGCGCTGGGTCTCCACGCCGTCGCCCGCACCTTTGAGTTCCCACGTCTTGGCCGTGGCGGCCAGTACCTTTTCACGCGCGGCCAGCACCTTGTCGAGCGCGGCCTTTTCGTCCGGTTCGACAGCACTGGCAACAATGCTTTCCTGGATCTTGTTGATGCCGCCGACGATCTCCTTCACGCGCGCGTCGTACTGCTGGGCCAGCACGGCGTCGGTGGTCACCGCGCCGCCGACCACCATATTGACCATCGTTTCCGTCGCACCGCGCCAGCGCACGGCAGCCACCACACGCCCATCAATCTCCAGCACCGCATCCATGGCGCGGGCCATCGCCGCGTTGCCGCGATTTTGCGCCGTGGCAGACACCACGGCCATGGCGATCATCAGGCCCAGGAAAGCAAACCAGAGCTTGCGTGAAACAGAAATATCGTCGAGTTGCATCGTATTTCCCGCATTCAGATAGGCACTCGGACCAGGGATCGGTCAAGACGCCAGGCAATCCGAAACATTCAATTACAAAACTGCAAGAGTAAGCGAATCGGCTCTCGTGATGCATCCGCCTGGTACGGGGGAAAACCCTTGCGATGGACTGCGCACAGAACTTCAGCACCAGTGGCACCGCGCATGCTGCTCGCCGTCCGTCTGCGGCCCGATGTCCGTGCCGGGGCCGTGTCTGAGCCTCAGCCGGGTGTCGAGCGCGAGCTCCGGCGGCAGCCTGCCGCCGTCGAAGCCGCCGAGTTTGCCCAGGTGCTGCGCGGGCACGCACCGGTGTGCAGCGCGCCCCGCGAAGCCGACGTGTTGGGCTCGGTGGGCTTTGCCCTGCAGGGCTTCCCCTTCCTGCGGCCGCTGCACAGGCAGCCTGTGGTGCGACTCCAACCCGCTCTGCGTGCCGGAGCGCCGAGGACCGTTGAGGTGGATGCAAAAAGGGGCGCTGCTGCGCCCCTTTCTCGTTGCCTGCCTGCCCGGCCTAGCGCGCCGCGCAGGCCTTGCACAGCTGCAGCGCCAGCCGCTGCAGGGCCTGCCAGCCGTCGGCGGGCCAGTCGGGCACCTTCAGGCCCTTGACGATGCCGTCCACCGTGTGGGCGGACTGCAGGAGGCGCGCGGCGGCGGCGTCGGAAAAGCGCGGCACGATGCGCTCGAAGAGCCGTTCCTTGGGGCCCCAGACGCGGTTCTCGCGCAGCGCCATGGGCAGCGGCTTGCCGGCGTTGACGGCGTCCTTCACGCGCTTGAGGGCCCTAATATCTTCGGCCAGCGCCCAGTGCACCAGCACCTCGGCCTCGCCCTCGGCCTGCAGGCCGTCGAGCATGCGCTGCACGCGCAGCACCTGGCCGGAGAGCACGGCCTCGGAAAGCTTGAACACGTCGTAGCGCGCCACGTTGAGCACGGCGGATTCGACCTGGCTCCATGAAAGCTCGCCCGCCGGGTGCAGCAGGGCGAGCTTCTGGATCTCCTGGTGGGCGGCGAGCAGGTTGCCCTCCACCCGGTCGGCGAAGAACTGCAGCGTGCGCTGGCCCTCTTCGCCCGGCGCCACGCGCTGGCCCTGCGCGGCCAGGCGCTGGGCGATCCACTGCGGCAGCGCCGCGCGATCCACCGGGTCGATCTGCACCGAGGCGCCGTGCGATTCGAGCGCGGCGAACCAGGCGCCGGTCTTGGTGGCCTTGTCCAGGCGCGGCAGCAGTACCAGGGTGAGGGTGCTGTCGTTGCCGTCGGCCGAGGCGGCGATCTGCTGCAGCGCGACGCTGCCGTCCTTGCCGGGCTTGCCCGAGGGGATGCGGATCTCCACGATCTGCTTGTCGGCGAAGAGCGAGAGCGAGCCGCCCGCGGCCAGCACGGCGCTCCAGTCGAAGTGCGCGCCCGCAACGGTGTAGCTGCTGCGCTCGGTGTAGCCCTGGGCGCGCGCGGCGGCGCGGATGGCGTCGGCCGCCTCCTGCTGCAGCAGCGGCTCGTCGCCGTGCAGGGTGTAGAGCGGGCGCAAGCCCTTTTGCAGCTGCGCAGCCAGCTGGTTCAGCGCGATCTGCATGCCAACCCCTTCTTACCAGTCAAAAATGCCTGCAGCGCGCCATGGATGCGCGCTTCAAGCTATCAAAAAAGTAGCAGCCCGGTACCGGGCCGCTGGCCGCGCTCACTCGATGGGCGCGGAGGCCGGCGGCGTGGTGGCGCCGGCCGGTGCGTCGTCGGTGGCGGCGGCGCCGGCCTTGACGGCCGACAGGCGCCGCATGAGCTGCTGCACCAGGTCGGTCTGCATGTTGCGGTAGAGCAGCGCCTCTTCGCCTTCCTTGGAGAGGGCGACCGATTCGTTGTAGCTCACGTCGCGCTGCTGCATGAGCGGCGTCTCGGGGATCAGCTCCGCGCCCTGGCGGTTGATGAGGCGAAAGCGCAGCCGCAGGCGCAGCTGCAGCTCGCGCACCTGGCCGGAGGAGTTCACGCCGACGATGACGCGGTCGCGCTGCTCGGAGAGGATCTCCAGCACCGCATCGGCCTGCGGCTTCTGCGCGGCGTCGAGCAGCAGCTGCAGCTTGCCGCCCGAGGCCAGCAGCGTGCGCTGCAGCTCGCGGGTCACGCCCAGGCCGGGCGGCGACTGCACGTAGAGCGAGCGGAAGCTGAACTCCGGCGCGCCCCGCAGGTGAAAGCCGCAGGCGGCCAGCGGCGCGGCCGCCAGCAGGGTGAGGAGGGTACGTTTCTGCATGGGCTTGCCTGTCTTGCTGCGGGGTGGCGGTCGCGGGGCTCGCCGGCTCAGATCACGATGTTGACCAGGCGGCCAGGCACCACGATGACCTTCTTGGGCGTGGCGCCGGCGGCGAACTTCTGGAAGTCCTCGCTCGCGACGGCCACACGCTCGATCTCGGCCTTGTCGGCGGCGGCGGCCACGCGGATGGAGCCGCGCAGCTTGCCGCCCACCTGCAGCATGAGCTCGATCTCGTCCTGCACCAGCGCGCTTTCGTCCACCTGCGGCCAGGCGGCGTCGAGCAGGTCGCCCAGCACGCCGGCGTAGCCCAGGCGGCTCCAGAGCGCATGGGTGATGTGCGGCGTGGCGGGGTAGAGCACGCGCAGCAGGATGCCGAAGCCTTCGATCAGCGCGATCGGGGCGCCGGCGCTGTCCATGGCCTTGAAGCTCTCCAGCGCGTTGATCATCTTCATCGCGCCCGAGACCACGGTGTTGTACTGCATGCGCTGGTAGTCGTAGTCCACCTGCTTGAGCACCGTGTGGATCTCCAGGCGCAGGGCCTTGGCTTCCTTGCCGAAGGGCACGTCCTGCAGGCGGCTGGCGCCGGCCACGCTGGCCAGGGCGACGGAATGGTCGGCCACGGAGAGCTTGTAGCCGAAGTTCCAGACGCGGCGCAGGAAGCGGTAGCTGCCTTCGACGGCGGCGTCGTTCCACTCCAGCGTGGCCTCGGGCGGGGCCGTGAACATGGTGTAGAGGCGTGCCGTGTCGGCGCCGTACTTCTCGATCAGGTCCTGCGGGTCGATGCCGTTGTTCTTGGACTTGGACATGGTGCCCACGCCCTCGTAGTCGATCGGCGTGCCCACGGGCAGGTCGCCCACCGCGTTCTTGAGCTTGGCGCCCACGATCTTGCCGCCCTCATCCAGCACATGCTCCACGTCGTGCGGCCAGAAGTATTCCTTGGCGCCCTTGTCGGTGCGGCGCGAATAGATGTGGTTGAGCACCATGCCCTGCGTGAGCAGGCGGGTGAAGGGCTCATCGACCGTGACCAGGCCCAGGTCGCGCATGACCTTGGTCCAGAAGCGCGCGTACAGCAGGTGCAGGATGGCGTGCTCGATGCCGCCGATGTACTGGTCCATGGGCATCCAGTACTTCGCGCCCTCGGCCACCATGGCCTCGCTGTTCTTCGGGTCGCAATAGCGCATGAAGTACCAGGACGAGTCCACGAAGGTGTCCATGGTGTCGGTCTCGCGTCGCGCGGGCTTGCCGCACACCGGGCAGGTCACGCCGGCGTGGAAGCCTTCGTGCTTGTGCAGCGGGTTGCCCGAGCCGTCCGGGATGCAGTCCTGCGGCAGCACCACGGGCAGATCCTTCTCGGGCACGGGCACGGCGCCGTGCTCGTCGCAGTGGATGATGGGGATGGGCGTGCCCCAGTAGCGCTGGCGGCTCACGCCCCAGTCGCGCAGGCGCCAGGTGGTCTTGAGGTCGCCCAGGCCCTTTTCGTTCAGCGCGTGGGCCACGGCGGCCACGGCTTCCTTGTGGGAGAGGCCGCTGAAGCTGTCGGAATT
Source organism: Paracidovorax wautersii (assembly GCF_900113035.1). Taxonomy (GTDB): domain Bacteria; phylum Pseudomonadota; class Gammaproteobacteria; order Burkholderiales; family Burkholderiaceae_C; genus Paracidovorax; species Paracidovorax wautersii. The sequence goes on from NZ_FONX01000016.1 coordinate 24,115, forward strand.
GACGGTGACGCCGCGCTGCTTGTCGCCGTACCAGTCCTGCCAGCGGTGGTAGTCGTAGGTCTCGCCATCGACCAGCACGACCTGCTTGATCTCGATGCCGTACTTCAGCGCGAAGGCGAAGTCGCGCTCGTCGTGCGCGGGCACGCCCATCACGGCGCCGTCGCCGTAGCTCATCAGCACGTAGTTGCCGACCCAGACCTCCACCGGCTCGCCGGTCAGCGGGTGGGTGACGGTGAGGCCCGTGCGCACGCCCTTCTTCTCCTGCGTGGCGAGCTCGGCCTCGGTCGTGCCGCCGCTCTTGCACTCTTCGATGAAGGCGGCGATCTCGGCGTTGCCGCGCGCGGCGTGCGCGGCCAGCGGGTGCTCCGGCGCCACGGCGCAGAAGGTGACGCCCATGATGGTGTCGGCCCGCGTGGTGAAGACGTACATGCGGCCGTCGCCGATCAGCGCGCCGTCATCGCCGCGGATGTCGTGCGTGAAGGCGAAGCGCACGCCCTCGCTCTTGCCGATCCAGTTCTCCTGCATCAGCTTCACGCGCTCGGGCCAGCCGGGCAGCTGGTCGCCGGTGACGGAGCCCAGCAGCTCTTCGGCGTAGTCGGTGATCTTCAGGTAGTAGCCCGGGATCTCGCGCTTTTCCACCAGCGCGCCGGTGCGCCAGCCGCGGCCGTCGATCACCTGCTCGTTGGCCAGCACGGTCTGGTCCACCGGGTCCCAGTTCACGACCTGGGTCTTGCGGTAGGCGATGCCCTTTTCCAGCATCTTGAGGAACAGCCACTGGTTCCAGCGGTAGTAGTCCGGGTCGCAGGTGGCGATCTCGCGCGACCAGTCGATGGCCAGGCCCATCGACTGCATCTGCTTCTTCATGTACGCGATGTTCTCGTAGGTCCACTTGGCCGGCGGCACGCCGTTCTTCAGCGCCGCGTTCTCGGCCGGCAGGCCGAAGGCGTCCCAGCCCATGGGCATCAGCACGTTCATGCCCTTCATGCGCAGCTGGCGCGTGAGCATGTCGTTGATCGTGTAGTTGCGCACGTGGCCCATGTGCAGCTTGCCGCTGGGGTAGGGCAGCATGGAACAGGCGTAGAACTTGGGCTTGCTCTCGTCCTCCGTCACGCGGTAGGCATCGGAAGCCGCCCAGTGGCTGTGCGCGTCGCGCTCGACATCGGTGTGTTGGTACTTGTCTTGCATGGATAGGCGGGGCCGGTGGGGGCACGGCCGCTGAAGAAGAAGGGAGGGGAAAGCGGAAATCAGCCGGCGATTTTAGGCGCGATGGCAGCGCCGCCCCGCCCGCCCCTGCCCCCGGCCCGCCCATGCCGGCATGCGACACGGGCGGGCCGGCACATCGGCGCTGCGATCAGTGCTGATGCATGTGCTCGTGGCCGCCTTCGCCGCCGCTGGCGCCGGCGGCCTTGGGCGGCTGCACATAGACCTTCACGGTGGTCTCGCCGGCCTTCTCGAACTTCAGCGTCAGGTCGAACCGGTCGCCTGCCTTGAGCGGCTGGCGCAGGCCCAGCAGCATCAGGTGGTAGCGCTGGCCCTGGCGCAGCTGCACTTCCTGGCCGGCGGGCAGGTCGATGCCGGCGACGGCGCGCATGCGCATGATGTCGCCCTCATGGGTCATCTCGTGCAGCTCCACCCGTTCGGCCACGGGCGTGCTGGCGGACACCAGCCGGTCGGGCGCATCGCCCTGGTTGCGGATGCCCTTGAGATAGGCCGCGCCGTTGGTCGTGCCGGCGAGCGAAGGCGGCGCATAGGGGTGGTCGATGATGAGCTGGCCCAGGCGGAAGTCGTGGGCCTGGGCGGCGCCGGCCGCGCCCAGAGCGAGGGCGGTGGCGGCGACGGCGTTCAGCACGGCGCGGCGCGAGAGGCCCCGGGCGATGGCGCTGCGCAAGGATGGGATGGTGGTCATGGTCTGGATCTCCTGTTGGGAACGTTGAAGGGAAAGGGAAAGGGAAAGGGAAAAACGGAAACGCAAGAGCGGTGCGGCGGCCATGGACTACCGCGGCAGGGTGAGCAGCGGGCCTGGAACATAGAGCACGCGCAGCGCCACAAGGTTCTGCCCCTGGCCGGCGATGCGCTCGCGGCCGGCCTCCAGCGCCAGCAGCCAGCCGGGGCGCGGACGCCAGCCCAGCATGGCCGTGAAGCGGCGGGAGGGGTCGTTGGGCAGCAGGTTGGCGTCGGCCGCCACCAGCGCGGCGCCCGGGCCCGCCACGCTGTTGGAGCTGCGCAGCCATTCCTGCCGCACGCCGGCCTCCCACTGCGCGGCGGGCTGCCAGAGCGCCTCCAGCCAGCCGCCGCGGGTGCGGCCGCTGTAGCGGGTGTCGCCGTTCTGCGAATAGAGGCTGCCGCGCTCGCGGCGCAGCGCGCCGGCGGCCGTCAGGCTCAGGCCCCGCAGCGGCGTGGCCCAGCGGGCGCTGGCGCCCATCAGGTCCACCGTGCCGTCGAAGCAGCTGATGTCGCGCAGGCTGGCGCTGCACTGCGGCGCGGTGTGGATGTGGCCGCTGTTGGCGCGCTGCACGTAGGCGCCGCGCCCTCGGGGCTTGAGGCGGCTGTAGAAGGCGTCTGCCTCCCAGTCGCCCCAGGCCTGCCAGCCGGCGCGGGCATGCACGGTGGGCGCCCAGGCGGCGTCTTCGCTGCCGGGAAAGCGGCGCGCGCGCCAGAGGCCCGCATCCACCGCCTGCAGCCAGGCGAAGGCGCCTTCGGCATGCGGGCGCCAGGCCCAGTTGACGCCGTCCTCGATCCAGTCGCCGTTGAAGGCGGCACGCTTGACGAGGGGCATCTGGCCGTAACGGTCCAGGTGCCCCGCCGGGTCGATGACCGGGCCCAGCGGCATGCGGTTGCGGCCCGCGCCCAGCGCGTAGGTGGAATCGGCCGCCGGGCGCGCCTCCACCCAGGCGGCCTCGACGTGGGCGCGCTCGCCGCCGTGCTTGCCCAGGGCCAGAGCCGCGCCCAGCTGGGGCGCGAGCCGCCAGCCCGCGCCCAGCGTGGCGTGCTCCAGCGCCCAGCCGCGCTGGTCGGCGGGCGTGTCGCCCAGGCCCAGCACGCCCGTCAGGCGCGGGGCGGGCACGGGCCGGGTTGCATGCAGGTAGCCCACGGCCGCGGCGGCATCGACCTGCAGGCCGGGCTCGGCGGGGATGGCGGCATCGCCGGCCTCGTGCGCCCGCGCGGGCGAAGACGCGGACGCTGCCAGGCAGAGCAGCGCCGCGGCCGCCAGGGGGGTGGTGCGGCAGTGACGACGAGAAGGGGGTGACAACGGATGGGCCATCTATTGCGCTCCGGCTGCCGCGAACGGGTCGGACAGTTGGGGGTTGGTGAGCAGATCGTGGTCCGTCAGCGTCTTGAGGAAGGCGACGATGTCCGCGCGCTCCTGGGCCGATAGGTCGATCCGGTTGATGAAGTCGTTCTTGTTCGGATGGGCGCGCCCGTCGCCCGCATAGGGGCCCGAGGTGATGTTGCGCCCGCCGGCCGCGTAGAACTCCAGCACCTCTTCCAGCGTGGCGATGCTGCCGTCGTGCATGTAGGGGCCGGTGACCTCCACGTTGCGCAGGCTGGGTGCGCGGAAGCGCCCCATGTCCTTGACCAGCTGCGTCAGCTCATAGACGCCCCGGTTGGGCTCGGGGAAGGCCCCGGTGCCGCCGATGTTGTAGAGGCCGGTGTTGTGGAAGGGCGTTTCCACGATGCGGCTGCCCGCGTGCACGACCTGGTCGTTGAAGTTGAAGCTGCTGTGGCAGTGGAAGCACTCGGCCTTCTCGCCGAAGAACAGGTTCATGCCGCGCTCGGCCGCGGGCGGCAGCGTGGCCTTGCCCTGCAGGTAGCGGTCGTAGAGGCTGCCGCCCGAGAGGATGGTGCGCTGGAACGAGGCGATGGCATGGATGGCGTTGCCCCAGGTGATGGGGTTGCCCTGGCCGGGGTAGGCCTGGGCGAACCGCTCCCGGTAGCCGGCATCGGCCGCCAGGCGCGCCAGGATGGCGTCCTTGTTGCCGTCGTTCACGCCCATCTCCACCGGGTCGGTGCCGAAGAGCGGCGTCTCCATCTGCTTTTCCAGCGTGACCAGCGACGGGTTGGCCCAGGTCAGCGTGGCGTTGTAGGCCACGTTGGCCAGGGCCTGGGCATTGCGCGGGTGGTGCTGGCCGGTGGAGCCGATGGAGGTGGCCAGCCCGTCGGTGAAGGCCTTGGACTGGATGTGGCAGCTGGCGCAGGCCTGGGTGCCGTTGCCCGACAGGCGCCGGTCGTAGAACAGGAAGCGGCCCAGCGCCACCTTGGGCGCGGTGATGGGGTTGGCCTCGGGCACCCGGGGCGTGGGGAAGAACGCCGGCAGGGCCCAGGACCAGCCCGTGCTGCGCCCCGAGTCGTCGCTGACGGAGGTGCCCCCTCCGCCGCAGCCGCCCAGGGCCAGCGCCCCGAGCAGGCCGGCCGCCCGGGCGGCCATCCGCAGGGGCGAATGGTGTCGCGCCATGCTGTTACAGCGCCTCGGCGCGGAACAGGGTCTGGCCGCTGCCGCTGTTGATGGGCTGGCCGGTCGCCAGATCGAGCTGCAGCACCTTGAAGATCGGCGCGCATTCCGGGTCGGTGGCGCCCGACATGCAGCCCGGCGCCCCGCCCTGGTCGGTATTCAGATCGGTGCCGGCATAGAGCGCGGCCAGGTCCAGCACCACCTTCTGCCGGGCGGGGTCGAAGCCGGGCAGGCTGAAGTCCATGCGGTCGGGGCGCGCGCAGCTCACCGTCTCGCCCGTCACCGGGTTGCCGGTGCAGCCGGTGGAGCCCAGGTGCACGTAGAAGGTCTTGCCCGCCGCGGCCGGAGCCGGCCGCGCCACGCCGCCGGCGGGGTTCACCTCGATCTGCGCGAACTTGCGGCCGGCCTGCCAGGACCAGGCCAGGGCCTGCACGTCCATGGGCTTGGCCGCCACGGCGTAGTCGGTGTGGTTCAGGCGGGCGGGCACGCCCACGGTGAGCTTCAGGCCCTGGTAGCTGCCGGCCGGCACCGTGCCCTTGACCTGCAGGTTCATGGCGGCCGTCCCCGCGTCGGCGCAGGCGCCGGTGCCGTCCTCCAGATCGATCAGCGCCACGTCCTGGTTCTGCCAGTCGCTCGCCTCCAGGGTCACGGGCACGGCCTCGCCCTTGTCGTTCAGCAGGGCCACGTTGCTCACGTAGAAGCGCAGATCGTGCAGATCGGCACTGACCCGGCCCGTGCCCAGGCCGGTGATCGGCGTGCCGCATTTCACGGCCTGGGAGCCGGCCTGGGCCGCGAAGGTGATGGCCACGCTCCTGGGGCCGGCGGGCGTGGGAGCGGGGGTCGGCGTGGGATTGGCCGCAGCAGCGTCGCTACCGCCCCCGCCGCCACCGCAGGCCGCCAGGGCCACGGGCAAGGCGAGCGCCAGTGCCCGGCACAGGGCGGTGCGGCTCGCGGCGCGGGATGAAGAAGGCAGAGAGAAGAAAGAAGTCATGGCAATGCGCATTCGAGTCAGGCACCGGCCCTGCATCGCGCGGCGGCCGGCACCCAGGGAAAGTCGGCCCAGGGCCGGCAAGGCGCCAGGCTCTGGAAGGAAAAGATCGGGAGGAGGAGAGGTCGCCGAGCGGACCCATCGCCGCCGCTGCTGTCCACAGCGGCGGCGGCCAGGCGGCTCAGCCCAGCGCGGCGGGTGGTGCGCGTGGCGGCGCCGTGAGCGCGATGTGGGCCAGCGCGCCGCCGGGCGTCGGGGGTGCCTCCGGCGGCGGGGCGCGGTCTTGCAGGGGCCGGGCGAAGCGCAGGTCGCTGCGCGCCAGATCGGGCGCCGCATCGCCCACGAAGCGGCACAGCGGGCAGTGCGGCAGGCCGTCGGCAGAGCCACTTCCCGTGCCGTTGCCACCGGCTGCGTCGTCGGCGGCGTCCGCCTGCGTGTCCTGCTGCGGCTGCAGGCTCACCCAGCGCACGCCCTGGCTGGTGCAGACCTCGACCACCTGGGCGCCGCCCGCAGTGCCGCCGCCCAGCAGCAGCCATGAGGCGGCCAGGGCCGAATGCAGGCTGGCGAACGCCATCCAGACGATCAGCCAGCAGGCCAGGCGGCGGACGAAGCGGCGGTCCATGGGCAGGCTTTTGCCGCTAGACGCGGCAGCAGGCAGAGGGCTCGGGCAGCCGCTGCGCGCGCAAGGGCAGCAGCGTCATGCGGCCGAAGTGATGCACCTCCGCAGCGGCGGCGGGCGCATCGGCGGGCAGTTCATGGCGTTCGGCCTGGAGCGCGGCAGCGGCATAGGCCGCGCCCAGCAACGCCAGGTGCGCGCAGACGAAGGCTGCGATGAACGGGCGGCCGTGCGGCCGCAGCACGGGCAGCCGCGCCCGGGAGGACGGGTCGTGAGACATGTCGTTTCGATTCCTGATGAGTCCGTGGAAACCCGGCGCCCGGACCGGCCTGGGAGCGACCGCGCTGTGCGCCGCACGCAATGGCGTGCGGGGCTCAGGCGGAGCAGGGGCGGAATGCCGGAAGGCGCGCGGGAGAGGCGCTCCGCTCAGGCGGCGCAGCGCGCAGGCTTCTGCGGCGGCACCGGGCTGCGGGGAGCAGGCTCAGGCAACGAAGGCGGGCGGCCCGCGCGGGGGCAGCGGCGCGCCCGCGAGCGCGGCCAGGGTGGCGGCCACGATCGGCCGCAGGGCATGGGCCAGGGGCTGCGGGTGCACGGCCGCCATTGGCTGCGCCTGGGACGGCGGCGCGCTGAAGTGCAAGCACAAGGGGCAGTCCAGCGCGTGATGCGCGGACGGGTTGCCTGCGGGGTCGTCATCCCCCACGACGACCAGCTTCGTGCTGCTGCCGGTCGTGCAGACCAGTTCCATGGCTTGCGGATGCACCAGGGGCGAAGCGATGGCCGCGCCCATGGTCAACACGAACCACGCCAGGATCAGGCGGGCCAGCATCGACGAGGTGCGCAGCAGGTGCATGCGCGGCATTATGGCCGTGAAGCCATGCGGTGCGGCAGGGCATTTTGTCCAGCGCCGCGCACCGGGCCGCCCTGCCCTATCGGCCCGGGCCCGGCGCAGGGGCCTGCGAGGCCGAAGTGCCTGCGCCCGGCGATGCCGGCTCGGCCACGAAGGCGATGCGCGAGAGGCCCGCGGCCTGGGCCGCGCCCATCACCTCCACCACGCGGCCATAGGGCACGGCAGTGTCGGCGCGCAGCTGCACCTCCGCACCCGGGCCGGCCTGCGCGGCGGCCTGGGCCAGCCGGGCGCCGAGCGCATCGGCCGGCACCGCCGCATCGTCGAGGAAGACCTGGCCCGTGCGGTCCAGCGACAGCGTGATCGCCCGGGGCGGCGTGCCCGCCGGCGCCACGCCCTCGGCGCGCGGCAGGTCGAGCCGGATGGAGCTGGCCAGCAGCGGCGCCGTGAGGATGAAGATGACCACCAGCACCAGCATCACGTCCACCAGCGGCGTGACGTTGATGTCGCTGAAGGGCCGGGGCCCGGGGTTGCGCTCGAATCGGCCGAATGCCATGGCGGTGGCGCGGGCGTGGGCCTTCAGTGGCCCGCGCCGGGTGCTGCGTCCAGCAGCAGCTCGCGCAGGTCGTGCGCGAAGCCTTCGAGCTCGGCCTCGACCGCGCCGAGGATGCGGCCGAACACGTTGTAGGCCAGCACGGCCGGCAGGGCGACGGCGAGGCCCGCGGCCGTCATCACCAGCGCCTCGCCCACCGGGCCGGCCACGCGTTCGATGGTGATCTGCCCGGCGCCGGCGATGGCGGTGAGCGCATGGAAGATGCCCCACACGGTGCCCAGCAGCCCCACGAAGGGCGCCGTGGCGCCCACGGTGGCCAGCAGCACCTGGCCGAACTGCAGCCGGGCCACCACGCCCTGCAGCGCACCGCGCAGCAGGCGGGTGAGCTGCTGCGAACGGCTGCCGCGCGTGGCCAGCGTGGCGCCGCGGGCCGCGGCCTGGGCATCGCCGTTTGCTACATCTTCAATAGCAGCCACCAGAGGCAGGACCAGGGCGTTCGGGTCGAAAGGCTGCAGGCGCCGGGGCGCTTCGGCGAGCGAGGGCGCCTGCCAGAACGCAGCGGCGCTGCGCTGCACGTCGCGCCGGGCATGGCGCAGCAGCCAGGCCTTCCAGCAGATCACGACCCAGCTGGAGACGGACATGGCCAGCAGCACCAGGGCCACCCCCTGCGTCACCGCATCGCCCTGACGCCACCAGTGCAGCAGGTCCATGCGCGGCTTTCGGTGGGTGGTGGCGCTGCGCCGTGCTCAGCGCAGGCCGAGCACGTCGAACATGTCGAACAGGCCCGTGCGGTGCGCCTGCAGGAACTGCACGGCCCGCAGGCTGCCCTGGGCGTAGCCGGCGCGGCTGGAGGACTTGTGCGAGATCTCGATGCGCTCGCCCGTGCCGGCGAAGAGCACGGTGTGGTCGCCCACGATGTCGCCGCCGCGGATGGCGGAGAAACCGATGGTGGACGGGTCGCGCTCGCCGGTCACGCCTTCGCGGGCATAGACGGCGCAGTCCTTCAGGTCGCGGCCCAGCGCCTCGGCGATGACCTCGCCCATCTTGAGCGCGGTGCCCGAGGGCGCATCCACCTTGTGGCGGTGGTGGGCTTCGATGATCTCGATGTCGTAGCCGGTGGACAGCGCCTTGGCGGCCATCTCCAGCAGCTTGAGCGTGACGTTCACGCCCACGCTCATGTTGGGCGCGAAGACCACGGCGGTCTTCTGCGCGAAGGCGGCGATCTCGGCCTTCTGCGCCTCGGTGAAGCCCGTGGTGCCGATGACGGCCTTCACGCCCAGCTCGGCGCACAGCGCCAGATGCGCCAGCGTGCCTTCGGGGCGGGTGAAGTCGATCAGCACGTCGGCGTTCTGCAGGCCTTCGCGCAGGTCGGCCGTGATGGCGACGCCGCTGGCCTGGCCCAGGAAGGCCGTGGCATCGGAGCCGATGGCGGGGCTGGTGGGCACGTCGAGCGCGCCGGCCAGCACCAGGCCTTCGGTGGCACGCAGGGCTTCGATGAGCATGCGGCCCATGCGGCCGGAGGCGCCGGCGATGGCGACGCGGCTGGGAACAGAAGAGGTTGCGGTCATGGCAGGAAAGGAATGAGCGGTGCCTGCGCCGGCCCGCCCGTGCAGGCCGGCATGCCTGCGGCCCGGGTGGGCGCGGCGATCAGCGGGCGGAGGATTCGAGCGGCGGGTAGCTCGAGGGCGGCGGCGGCACGGGGGTCGCGGCCGGCTCGGGCTGGGGCGGCGCCTTGGGGAAGCGGGCCAGCTGGGCCTCGGTGGCTTCGAGCTCGGGCACCTTGGCCTTGGCGCGCTTGGAGCCCAGCGAGGCGACGAATTCGGCCTCGGTCGGCATCTCGTCGCCTTCCACGTGATCGAAGGCGTCGCCCTTGAAGAACACGGCGAGCTTGCGCTCCTGCACATCGACGCCCGGGCGTTTCAGGGTGAAGACGTAGTCCCAGCGATCGGCACGGAACAGGCTGGTGACCAGGGGCGTGCCCAGGATTTCCTTGACCTGCTGGCGGGTCATGCCGGGCTGCAGGGCTTGCACCTGCTCGCGGGACACGAAGTTGCCCTGCACCACATCCACTTTATAGGGAGTGACCACGCTGGACACGCGGTTGCTGACACTGTCGAAGCTGCTGCAGGCTGCAAGGCCGGCGCCGATCAACAGGATGGCAGCCCAACGGGCGCTGCAATGGACGAGAGCGGACATGGAAAAGACCATAGCGATATGATCGGATCATTGTAGCGGCAGGTTTTCAGAGCCCGCCCCGCCCTCTTGCGAAGGCCGCACACCGCGCGCAGGAACGCCTGGCGCCCCTCCGAAAGATCCCCTGTCATGACGAATATCGACGAACTCAAGAGCACCGGTCTGAAGGCCACCCTGCCCCGCCTGAAGATCCTTGAGATCTTCCAGAAAGGCGCCCAGCGCCACATGACGGCGGAAGACGTGTTCCGCGTGCTGCTCGAGGAGCGCTCCGACATCGGCCTGGCCACCGTCTATCGCGTGCTCACGCAGTTCGAGCAGGCCGGCATCCTGAACCGCAGCAACTTCGAGAGCGGCAAGGCCGTCTATGAGCTGAACGAAGGCCAGCACCACGACCACTTCATCTGCACCATGTGCGGCAAGGTCGAGGAGTTCTACGACGCCGAGATCGAGAAGCGCCAGCAGATCGTGGCCAAGAACAAGGGCTGGGTGGTGCACGACCACTCCATGGCGCTCTACGGCCAGTGCGCCGACTGCGCCAAGCTGCCTTCGCGCCAGTAATCAGGAATCAAGGATGGGTCCGGCAGAGCGGCCGGCCTCTGCGCAGGGCCGCCGCGGTAGCTCGGATCAGGAGCCGTCGCGCTCCATGGCGCGCCGGTGGCGCTCCACGAATTCCTGGTAGGTATCGATGCCGCGCAGGTTGAGGATGGTGTTGCGCACGGCCGCTTCCACCAGCACGGCGATGTTGCGGCCCGCCACCACCTGGATCACCACCTTGAGCACCGGCACGCCCAGCACGTCCTGGGTCAGCGGCTCGTAGGGCAGGCGTTCGTATTCGCGCTCCAGCGTTTCCTTGCGCACCAGATGCACGATGAGCTTCAGGCGCATCTTGCGGCGCACCGCCGTCTCGCCAAAGATGGCGCGGATGTCCAGCAGGCCGATGCCGCGCACTTCCAGCAGGTTCTGCAGCAGCTCGGGGCACTTGCCTTCGATGGTGGTCTGGTTGATGCGGAAGAGATCGACCGCATCGTCCGCCACCAGGCCGTTGCCGCGCGAGATGAGTTCCAGCCCCAGCTCGCTCTTGCCCAGGCCCGACTCGCCGGTGATCAGCACGCCCAGGCCCAGGATGTCCATGAACACGCCGTGCATGGTGATGCGGTCGGCGAAGTGCTTGGACAGATAGGCGCGCAGCACGTCGATCACGAAGGCCGACGACTCGTGCGTGGAGAACATCGGGATCTGCGCCCGCTCGCACATGGACAGCAGCGCATCGGGCGCGGTCTGCCCGTCGGCCAGCACCAGCACGGGCGGCTCCAGCGTCACGATGCGCGCGATGCGGCGCTTGCAGTCTTCGGGCGTGGGGGCGTTGACCAGGTAGGAGATCTCGCGCTCGCCGAGGATCTGCACCCGGTAGGGATGGATGTAGTTCAGGTAGCCGACCAGATCGGCACCCGAACGGGCCGACCGCACGGCGACCTCGTCGAAGCGCCGCTCGGAGGCACCGAGCCCGGCCAGCCATTCCCACTTCAACGGTCCGCGGAATTCCTCGAAGAGGACATCGGCGCTGACGACATTGGGCTTCACGGCGCGGCGGAGGGGTGGTGCGGCCCGGCGCTCAGGCGGCCTGGGCGGACTGCCAGTTGGCGATCAGCGCATGCAGCTCGACCGCGTCGGTGCTGGACTTGATGCGCTCGCGCAGGGCGCTGTCGCTCAGCAGCTCGGCGATCTCGGAGAGGATCTCCAGGTGCTTCTGCGTCGCGGCTTCGGGCACCAGCAGGAAGATCAGCAGGCCGACCGGCTGTTCGTCGGGGGCGTCGAAGCCGATGGGGTTCTCCAGCTGGAACACCGCCGCCATGGGCGCCTTCAGGCCCTTGATGCGGCCATGGGGAATGGCCACCCCGTGGCCGAGACCCGTGGAGCCCAGCCGTTCGCGGGCGAACAGGCTGTCGGTGATCAGCGCCCGCGACAGGCCGTGCTGACTCTCGAACAGCAGGCCCGCCTCTTCGAAAGCACGCTTTTTGCTGGTGGCATCGACGCTCACCAGCACTTGGGCGGGCGGCAGTATGGAAGCGAGACGGTTCATGGTGTGAAAACGATTATGCACGTCCCGGGGAGGACCCTATCGAAAACCCTCGCAGTGTAACGATGGGCAACAGGCAAGACCAGACAACGAAAAGCCGCCCGTGGTAGGGCGGCTGTGTCGCCGGACCGGCCGGCGCGGGGGTCACGGGCGAGGATTGCCGTGACGCATCGGATGGCGGGGGATGAAAAACGTCCCGGTGAGGATCAGGCTGCCGCTGCGGCAGCGGGTTGCACGGAGGCGCGCTTCAGGGGAGCGTGGCTGTGGTCCTGCAGGCGGTCCTTGTGGCGCACGACCTGGCGGTCGAGCTTGTCCACCAGTTCATCCACGGCGGCGTAGAGGTCGGCATGGCAGCTTTCGGCGAACAGGTCGCTGCCCTTCACATGAACATTGCATTCGGCGCGTTGGCGCTTGTCCTTTTCCTTCTGGTTTTCCACGCTGAGCAGCACCTTCACATCGACCACCTGGTCGAAATGGCGGGTGATGCGTTCGAGCTTGGAGGTCACGTAGCTGCGCAGAGCGGGGGTCACTTCCAGATGATGGCCGCTGATCGTCAGGTTCATAGACGAATCTCCTATGTTTACCGTTGAAAACATGGCCGCCCGTGCCGGTCAGGGGCAGGCCGCGGAACTGAATGCATGCATCGCTCGCCTGGGTTCACTATGCGCCCGCCCCCCGCCAAACGCAAACCCGATCCCTGTGCCAGGTTGCGGGTTAATGAGCGAAGGTGCCGAACTGCCAAAAAAGCTTCACAATCTTCAGGTTGGCCGGAACGCAGCCCCCGGCATGGCGCCCAGCCCCCCGCACCGCAGCCCCTTCCGGCCGGCGCCGCAGGGCCGGCCGCTAGAATCTCTCCGCCCGGCCCGAAGCCTCTGGCCGGGCGTTTTTTCGCTTGCCTTCCGCCCCATTTCCCGCAGCCATGACCTCAACCAGCGCTTCCGCCGCCCTGCACACCTCCGCCCTCACCTCGCTGCCGCTGCTGGCTCGCGGCAAGGTGCGCGACAACTACGCCGTGGGCGACGACCGCATCCTGATGGTGGCCAGCGACCGGCTCTCGGCCTTCGACGTGATCATGGGCGAGCCCATTCCGGGCAAGGGCGAGCTGCTGACGCAGATGGCGCTCTTCTGGTTCGACAAGCTGGGCCACATCGTGCCCAACCACCTGACGGGCGAGGACCCCGAAAGCGTGGTCACGCCGGCCGAGGCGCCCCAGGTGCGCGGCCGCTCGATGCTGGTGCAGCGCCTGCAGCCGATCCCGGTCGAGGCCGTGGTGCGCGGCTACCTGGCCGGCAGCGGCTGGAAGGAATACCAGGCATCGCGCTCGGTCTGCGGCGTGCCGCTGCCCGAGGGCCTGACCAACGCCTCGCGCCTGCCCCAGCCCATCTACACGCCGGCCGCCAAGGCCGCCGTGGGCGAGCATGACGAGAACATCACCTTCGAGCGCACGGTGGAGATGGTCGGCATCGACCTGGCCACGCGCATCCGCGACATCAGCATCGCGCTGTACGAGGCGGCTGCGGCCATCGCGCTCGAAAAGGGCATGATCATCGCGGACACCAAGTTCGAGTTCGGCCTCACGCCGAGCGGCGAGCTGGTGCTGATGGACGAGGTGCTGACGCCCGACAGCTCGCGCTACTGGCCGGTGGAAGGCTACGAGGCCGCCCTGGCTGCCGGCGAGAACCCTTCCAGCTACGACAAGCAGTTCGTGCGCGACTGGCTGGAGCAGGCCCAGGTGGGCGGCAAGCCCTGGGACAAGACCGCCCCCGCGCCGCGCCTGCCGCGCGAGGTGGTGGAGAAGACCGCCGCCAAGTACCGCGAGGCGCTGGAACGCCTGACGGCGGCCTGATACGGCCCGCGCCAGCCCCCAAGAAAAACGGCCCGCGAGGGCCGTTTTTTCATGGCGCCGGGGTCTGCAAGGCCCCGGACCGATCCGCCGATGCGCTCAGCTCAGCACCACGCTGGACAGGCGCCGGCGGTAGGTGGCGAGCACCGGGTCTTCGGGCGGGATCTGCCCTTCGGCGACCTTGACCTTGGGCAGCTCGATGATCTCCAGGATGGCCACATAGGTCTTGCGCGCGGCCTCGTCGTTCCAGGCCTTGTCGCGCATCAGGATCTCCAGCAGCTCGTCCATGGCGTCGGTCCAGCGCTGCTGGGCCATCAGCCACTGCGCGCGGCCGAAGCGGGCGTCGAAGTCGCGCTTGTTGGCGGCGATCCTGGCATCAAACTCGGCGCCAGCGCCCTCGATACCTGCGCCCATAGCTACTGAATCGATAGCATCCATCCAGGCCTTGAGCGCGCCGATCCTGCGCGACACGCCGGCCTTGGCGATGACCGGGGCGAAGGCGACCTTGGCGTCGTCCTCGCGGCCCATCTGCAGCAGCAGCTTGACGTAGTCGAAGCGCGCATCGTCGTTGGCCGGATCGGTGGCGACGGCGTGCTGCAGCTTTTCCAGCGCGGCGGCGGGGTCTTCGGCGCCCGGGGCGGCCGGCGCTTCTTCGGGCTCGGCAGGAGCCTCTTCGCCGGCGGGCGGCACGTGCTTGTCGAGGAAGGCACGCACCTGGCCTTCGGGCTGCGCGCCCATGAAGCCATCGACCGGCTGGCCGTTCATCAGCAGCACGCAGGTGGGAATGCTGCGGATGCCGAACATGCCGGCGATCTGCTGCTCCTGGTCGGAGTCGATCTTCACCAGCTTGAAACGGCCGGCGTATTCCGTCTCCAGCTTTTCCAGCACAGGGCCCAGGGACTTGCAGGGGCCGCACCAGGGCGCCCAGAAGTCCACCAGCACGGGCACTTGCATCGAGGCGGCGATGACCTCGGCTTCGAAATTCTCTACGGTGACATCGATCATTGGTTCAGGCCCGTTGGGTGCGCAACCCCCAGGGGGCGCGCACAAAAGTAAAATCGCGGGTTCCACTTCAGCGCGCCAGAGCAAGACCGGCGCGCGCACTCCACATGAAACCCTTCCAGATCGGTGTGGTCATGGGCTCTTCCAGCGACTGGGAGACCATGCAGCACGCAGTGCAGATTCTCCAGCAATTCGGTGTCGCTCACGACGCGCGCGTGGTCTCGGCCCACCGCATGCCCGACGACATGTTCGCCTACGCCGAGGCCGCTGCCGGCCTGGGGCTGAAAGCCATCATCGCGGGCGCGGGCGGCGCCGCCCACCTGCCCGGCATGATCGCTGCCAAGACCACCGTGCCGGTGCTGGGCGTGCCGGTCGCCAGCCGGCACCTGTCGGGTGTCGATTCGCTGCACAGCATCGTGCAGATGCCCAAGGGCGTGCCGGTGGCCACCTTCGCCATCGGCGCGGCGGGCGCAGCCAATGCGGCGCTCTTCGCCGTGGCCCTGCTGGCGAACGAAGACCCGGCCCTGCGCGCCAAGCTCGAAGCCTTCCGCGCCGAGCAGACCGCCGCAGCCCGCGCCATGACCCTGCCCCCGGTGGCGGCATGAGCGGCGCCCAGCCTTTGCTTCCAGGCGCCACGCTGGGCGTGCTGGGCGGCGGCCAGCTGGGCCGCATGTTCGTGCATGCCGCGCAGGCCATGGGCTATTTCACTGCCGTGCTGGACGCCGACCCGAACAGCCCCGCCGGCCTGGTGAGCCACCACCACATCCGCACCGCCTACGAAGACCCGGACGGCCTGGCGCAGCTGGCCGGCCTGAGCGATGCCGTCACCACCGAATTCGAGAACGTGCCGGCCCAGGCCCTGCGCACGCTGGGCGCCGAGCGCCCGGTGGCGCCCGCGGCCGACGCTGTCGCCATCGCGCAGGACCGCGCCGCCGAGAAGGCGCACTTCGGCCGCTGCGGCGTGCCCTGCGCGCCCTATGCGGTGATCGCCTCGGCCGCAGAGCTGGCTGCCGTCGATGCGGCCCTGCTGCCCGGCATCCTCAAGACCGCCCGCATGGGCTACGACGGCAAGGGCCAGTCCCGCGTGAAGACGCGCGAAGAGCTGGCGGACGCCTGGCAGGCCATGGGCGAAGTGCCCTGCGTGCTCGAGAAGATGCTGCCGCTGGCGCTGGAATGCTCGGTGATCGTCGCGCGCGGCGCCGACGGCGCCTGTGTGCACCTGCCGGTGCAACGCAACCTGCACCGCGCCGGCATCCTGGCCGTGACCGAGGTGCATGAGGGCAACGTACCCGCGGACCTAGCGGAACAGGCCGTGGCCGCGGCGAAATCGATCGCGGAAGGCCTGCGCTACGTGGGCGTGCTGTGCGTGGAATTCTTCGTGCTGCAGGACGGCTCGCTGGTGGTCAACGAGATCGCCCCGCGCCCGCACAACAGCGGCCACTACAGCCAGAACGCCTGCGACGTGTCGCAGTTCGAGCTGCAGGTGCGCACCATGGCCGGCCTGCCGCTCACGCAGCCGCGCCAGCACAGCCCCGCCGTGATGCTGAACCTGCTGGGCGACCTGTGGTTCCCGCAGGGCACGCACGCCCAGCCGCAGACGCCGGCCTGGGCCGCGGTGCTGGCCCTGCCCGGCACGCACCTGCACCTCTACGGCAAGGCCGATGCCAAGCCCGGCCGCAAGATGGGCCACCTGAACGTGACCGCGGCCACGGCCGAGGCCGCCCGCGCCACGGCCCTGCAGGCCGCCGCGCTGCTGGGCATCGAAGCCTTCTGATCGGCGCACCGCCCCGCCACTGCCCACCGCCTGCCATGATCCTCGACGGCCAGCTCCCCGAATCCATCGCCGCCGCTGCCAGCGCCCTGCGCAGCGGCGCGCTGCTGGGCCTGCCGACCGAGACGGTCTATGGCCTGGCCGCCGACGCCGCCAGCGATGCGGCGGTGGCGCAGATCTTTGCCGCCAAGGGCCGGCCCAGCGACCATCCGCTGATCGTCCACGTGGCGGGTGCGGCCGGCATCGCGCACTTCGCGAGCGCGGTGCCGCCCTTCGCCCAGGCGCTGGTCGATGCGTTCTGGCCCGGGCCGCTCACCCTCATCCTGCCGCGCCGCCCCGACATGGCCACGGCCGCCACGGGCGGGCAGGACAGCGTGGGCCTGCGCTGCCCCGACCACCCGGTGGCGCTGGCCGTGCTGCGCGCCTGCGCGTCGGACGACGGCACGCTGCCGGGCCTGCCCGTGCTGGGCGTGGCCGCGCCCAGCGCCAACCGCTTCGGCCGCGTGAGCCCGACCACGGCCCGGCACGTGCAGGACGAATTCGGCGATGCGCTGCTGGTGCTCGACGGCGGGCCCTGCGGCGTGGGCATCGAATCGACCATCATCGACTGCACGCGCGGCGTGCCCGTGCTGCTGCGCCCCGGCGCCATCACGCGCGAGCAGGTGGCCGCCGCCTGCGGCATCGCGCCGCTATCGAAAGAAGAGCTGCCCACCCATACGCCGCGCGCGTCGGGCACGCTCGAAGCCCATTACGCCCCCGCGGCCCGCGTGCGCCTGATGGATGCCCGCGCCCTGCAGGCCGGGCTGGACGTGCTGGGCGCGGATGCGGCGCACCTGGCCGTCTATGCCCGCACGCCGCTGCGCACGGCCTCGTCGCGGGTCGTGCAGCGCCGCATGCCGGACGATGCCGCCGCCACCGCCCAGCAGCTGTTCGCCGCGCTGCGCGGCTTCGACGATGCCGGCGTGAAGCTGATCTGGATCGAGACCCCGCCCGACACGCCCGACTGGGAAGGCGTGCGCGACCGCCTGCAGCGCGCCTCGGCCGCCGGCTGAGCGCCTGCCGGGCGCACTGCGCGGTTGCATGCCCCCGCGCCGGCACCGCCTTTGCACCCGCTTTGCATCTCTTTACCTGACGGACGCCCCCGGGCTGCGCGCCGAAAGCCGGCCTGCGCCAGCGTAATGATTAAACTCACGCCACCTTTCTGGAGAAAAAACACCATGGCAGCAAACTGGATGCGCCGCACCCTCGTGGTCGCCGCTTGCGCGTCGGCCGCGTTGATCGCGGCCTGCGGATCGAGCACCGTTGAATCGGCCTTCACGCCGACGCGGCTCATCGCCTTCGGCGACGGCCTGGCCGATGTCGGCCAAAACGGCGCCAAGTACACCGTGAACGACGGCTCGATCAACAACTGGACGGTGCAGCTCGCCTCGCGCTACGGCGTGACCATCGCCCCGCTGTCCGCCGGTGGCCTGAGCTATGCGCGCGGCAACGCCCGCGTGACGGCCACGCCGGATGCCGCAGGCAACGCTGCCACGCTGACCGTCAAGCAGCAGGTGGATGCCTTCCTGGCCAGCGGCAGCTTCGCCGACGGCGATCTGGTCCTGATCGACGGCGGCGTGAGCGACGTGATCACCGGCATGCGGGCCGTGCAGGCCGGCCAGCAGACCTCCGACCAGTACCTGGCCGCCGCCCGCCAGGCCGGCAAGGACCTGGCCACCCAGGTGCGCCGCCTCTCCAACGCCGGCGCCAAGCACATCGTGGTCACCGGCACCTACGATTTGAGCCGCTCGCCCTGGGCTGCCGCCATCAACAACACCGACCTGCTCGGCAGCGCCAGCAGCGCCTTCAACCAGGGCCTGCTGGTGGACATCGTGGACCTGGGCAGCACCGTGCTCTACGTGGACTCGGCCTACTACGTGAACGTGTTCCAGGGCTCGCCGTCCAGCTACGGCTTCGACAACGCCACTACGCCGGTCTGCACGTCGGTGGACCCGGGCCCCGGCATCGGCATCGGCGCGGGCGAGGTCAACTCCTCCCTCTGCACCACCTCCACCCTGCTGCCCGGCGCGAACCAGGACAAGTACCTGTTCGCCGACAAGGTGTACATCACGCCGTCGGCCCAGCGCCAGTTCGGCAACTACGCCTTCGACCGCCTGCGCGCTCGCTGGTAAGCCAGGCAAGACCCAGGCGCGGGGACGGCCGGCCAACGGCCCATTCCCCGTGCCCCCCGGCTGGCTCAGCCGGGTCGATGACCATGAAAAAAGCCGACCTCTGCGAGGTCGGCTTTTTCGTTGGGTAGGCTGCGCCGTCAGAACCGGTAGCCGATGCCCACCGCGAACACGTTGGGGTTCAGGCGGATGTCCACGGTCTGGCCGGTGGACAGGGTCGTCTTGGTCTTCAGGAAGCTCTTGTAGTAGGCCGCATCGACGAACCAGCGTTCGTTGAAGTTCCACACGAAGCCGACCTGCGGCGTCAGGCCCCAGCGGTCTTCGATGCTGGCCGTGGTGGGGTTGGCGGGGGTGCCGCCGCTCAGCGCGCTCAGCGTGGCCGTGGTGCGTTCCTTGAAGAACTTGGCATAGGTCACGCCCAGGCCCAGGTAGGGGCGGAACTTGGCATTGGCCTCGCCGAAGCGGTACTGAGCGAACACCGTGGCGGGAATCACCTTGGTCTCGCCGACCTGGCCCACGCCGGCGATGGCGCCGTCACCGTAGAACTTGTGCTTGAAGGGCAGGCCCAGGGGCACGTCCACCGCCCAGTTGTCGGTCACCATGTAGTTGATGCCGCCGGTCAGCGCGCTGGCGGACCCGACATCGACCTTGGTGCCCGGAAAGCTCGGCGCGCTCAGGTCGCCGCTCTTCACCTGGGGCGAGATGTGGGTGGCGCCGAGGCGCACGCTCCAGGTGCCGGCGACCTGCGCCTGGGCAGCGCCCGCGAGCGCGAGGGTGGCGAGGGCCGCACCGGCCCAGACGATTTTTTGATGTTGCTTCATGGCAGACAGCTCCTGATGGGTATCGCTCGGTAACGGTCAGAGGGTCAGAGCCAGCCGGCCGAGGCCAGGGTGCGCGAGACCAGTTGGCCGACCAGCTGATGGCCGTAGGGCGTGGGGTGGAAGCCATCGGCGAAGCCGTAGGTCTGCCACCAGGCCGAGCCCCCCGTGGCGCCGGCCGGCGGGGTCGCAGCCGACAGCGCCGCGGCGGTGCAGGTCGGGAAGTTGTAGGTGGGCAGGCCGTCGCTGCCGATGCCCGTGGCCGGGCAGGCCGGAGTGGTCACGTTGGTCAGCTGGTACTGGGCCGGGTTGTTGGCCTGGTCCTTGAACGAGCTGTAGAGGTCGGCCACCGCCAGGCGGCTGTCGCCGGCCAGGCCCGCCGCCAGCTTGGCGTTGAAGGCCTGCACCCAGCCATCGAACAGGGCGCTGGCCTGCGCGGCAGCGGCAGCGCCGCTGTTGGCAGCCACCGACTGCAGCACCAGGCGGAAGCGCGGCGTGAGGGTGACGCCGGGCATGTTCACGACGGCCACGCGCGTGGCGCCCTTGGCCACGGTCTGCGCCTTGATGTTGGCGGCGAACTGGGTCGCCAGGGTCTGCATGTAGAGGCCGCCGACCTGCGCCAGGCCGGTGGCGCCGGCCGCAAAGGCGGCGTTGACCGTGGCAGAGTCGAGCAGCGAGCTGAGCACGGCGCGGTAGGTGGCGCCGTTGTCGCGCTGGATGCTCAGATAGGCGCCGATGAGGTCGGCCGCGTCATTGCCGCCGCCGTCGATCAGCACCAGCTCGGAGCCGTTGTAGCCTGCAGCGCCGGCGTCCTGCAGCTGGCGGGTGATCGAGGCCGGCAAGGTGGGCGCCGTGAAATTGTTGATGCGGCCGCCGCCGACCGCGTAGTTGGAGCAGGTGGCGTTGACACTGAAGCTCCTGCTCGTGGAGACGTAGTGCGGGCACAGCGTCTGGCCGAACGTGGCGGCCACGCGCTCGGGCCAGATGGCGGTGGAGCCGGCGCCGGTGGCCGCCGTGCCCTGCACGGTGAACTTGTAGCCGAAGGTGCCGCTGTCGGCCAGGCTGTCGCCCATGACGCGGACGGAGGAGACGCTGGTGGCGGTACCGGTGTCGGATCCACCGCCGCCGCAGGCGGAGAGCAAGGCGGCGACAGCGGAGGCCACGGCCGCGCGGGCAGCCCATTGCATGCGAGGTTTCATCTAAAGCTCCTGTTATCAAATAGAACGATCGTTCTTTTTTCCAGAGCACATCGTATGCGCAGCGCCTGCGCCCGACTGCCCGGGTAAACACTGACGCGCAAAAAAGCCACTGACAGCGCCGCCGTGAGGGGTTTTCACCGCGGTGCAGCCCTTTCCTCTGCCTGCCATGCGGCGCGCCTCAATGGGCACGCTGCCCGTCGGCCGCAGCCCAGTCGGCCAGCGCCTCGATGGCCGGCCGCGCAGCGGGCGCATTGGCGTGGTTGACGATGGCCACCAGCACGTAGCGCCGGCCGCTGGCACCCAGCACATAGCCGGCCATGGCCGTGACGTCGCGCAGCGTGCCGGTCTTCAGATGGGCGCTGCCGGCGGCGCGGCCCTGCACGCGGCGCAGCGTGCCATCGACGCCGGCGATGGGCAGCGAGGCCATGAGCTCGGGCATCAGGGGCGATGCCCAGGCCGTCTGCAGCAGCCGCGCCAGCGCCGCGGCGCTGATGCGCCCGTCGCGGCTCAGGCCCGCGCCGTTGTCCAGCACGGGCGCATCGGTGGCCGAGCCCATGCGCTGGCGCCACCACTGGCCCAGCACGGCCCGCGCTCCGTCGAAGCTGCCCGTGCCGCCGCGCTGCAGCGCGAGCGTGAGGAACACCTGCTGCGTCATCACGTTGTTGCTGTATTTGTTGATGTCCCGCACCACCTCGGCCAGCGCCGGCGAGCGCAGGCTGAAGGCCGGCTGCAGGCCGGCCGGCACGCGCCCATCGCGCACCGTGCCGGCGAGCCGGCCGCCGACCTCGCGCCACATGCCTTCGATGGCGCGAGCCGCGAAGCCCGCCGGGTCGGCCGATGCCACGGCCCACTGGCGTTCGCCGCAGGCCGCCGGATACACGCCCTGGAAGCCGATGCGCGCCGCCTCGCCCAGTTCGGCCTGCAGGCCGGCACGCCAGTCGCCGCAGGGCGTGCCCGGCGCGGCCAGGGGCACCGTGGGCTGCAGCTGCGCGGGCGCCAGCGGCGGCTCGTAGGCCACGCGGGCGACGCCTGCGGCCGCATCGGGCACGAAGGTCATGACCACGCTCTTGTAGTTGACCAGCAGCGCATCGGGCGCGGCGTTGTAGGGGCGCAGCGGCTCGCCGTCGAACAGGCCCGGGTCCGTGGGCGGCACCTCGAAGGCGCTGCGGTCGAGCACGATGTCGCCCGCGATCGTCTGCACGCCCTGGGCGCGCAGGCGCTGCATCAGCAGCCACAGGCGCTCGACCACCAGCTTGGGATCGCCCTGGCCCTTGATATAGACGTTGCCGCGCAGGGTGCCGCCCTGGGGCGCGGCATCCAGATAGACCGGCGTCTCCCAGGTGAAGGCCGGTCCCAGCAGGTCCAGCGCCGCGTAGGTGGTGACCAGCTTCATCACCGAGGCCGGATTGGCCGGCACCTGGGCCCGGTAGGCAAGACGCGGGGGCACCTGGCCGCCCACCTCCACCACCAGCGCGGACAGGGCATCGCGCGGCACCTTGGCGCGCTGCAGGGCGGCCTCCACCGCCGGGGGCAGCGCGGAGGACGGGGCGATGCCCTGCGCTACGGCAGGCACCGCGTGGGCGCCGGCCAGCAGGGCGATGGCAGCATGCAGCGCCAGAGCGGCTGCGGCAGCAGCCGGAGCACGGCCGCATTGCGAGAGAAATTTCACCATGCGGGCAAGTCTAGGGCCTGATTGCGTCAGCCCCGGCGTGCGCCGACCGCATCCTGCCCGGGGCCATCGCGGCCCGCCGATAATCGGAGCCCGCCTTCCGGCTTTCCCCGGGGCCGGCCGTTCGCGCCGGAGCCCTCAGCGCCTTTTTTCGCCACGATGCATCTGCTAGCCCTCGACACCAGCACCGACACCCTGTCCATCGCCGTGCGCAACGGCGCGGAGGTGCGCGAGCATCGCGGCCCCGGCGGCGCGCAGGCATCGGCCACGCTGATCCCGGCCATCCACGCGCTGCTGGCCGATGCCGGGCTCTCCTTCGACACGCTGGACGCCGTGGTGTTCGGCCGCGGCCCGGGCTCGTTCACCGGGCTGCGCACCGCCTGCGCGGTCGCCCAGGGCCTGGCCTTCGGCGCGCGCGGCGGCCAGGGCGTGCCGGTGCTGCCCATCGACACCCTGCTGGCCGTGGCCGAGCAGGCCCGCGCCGAGCACGGCTGCACCCAGGTGATGGCGGTGCTGGATGCGCGCATGGACGAGGTCTATGCCGCCGCCTTCACCTACCAGGCGGACGGCAGCTGGCTCTCGCCCGAAGACTTCACCCTCTGCGCCCCGCAGGCGCTGGTGGTGCCCGCCGGCTTCACCGTGGCGGGCAACGCGCAGGCCGCCTATGCCGAAAGGCTCGCGCCCGGCGCCCCGCACGTGCAGGCCCTGCCCACCGCCGCCGCGCTGCTGCGGCTGGCGCCGGCGCTGCTGGCGGCCGGCGCGGCCCTGCCCGCCGCCGCCGCGCTGCCGCGCTACATCCGCGACAAGGTCGCGCAGACCACCGAAGAGCGCGCCGCCGCCAAGCTGGCAGCCGCGGCGGCCTCGGCCACCGCCGCGCCCATCACGCCCGCCGCATGAGTGCCCTGCCCCGCCCGCCCAGCGCGCCGCCCGGCACCGAGGTGCGCTTCGAGCCGCTCACGCCGGAGCGGCTCGAAACCCTGCTCGAAGTCGAAAACGCCGCCTATCCGCACCCGTGGACGCGCGGCAACTTCATCGACGCGCTGGCCGCCGGCTACCAGTCGCAGCTGCTGCTGGCCGGCGAGACGCTGGTCGGCTACTTCGTCGCCATGCGCGGCGTGGACGAGGTGCACCTGCTCAACCTCACCGTAGCGCCCGAATTCCAGCGCCAGGGCTGGGCGCGGGTGCTGCTCGACGCGCTGGCCCTGTGGTCGCGCGGCCAGCAGGCCGAGTGGCTGTGGCTGGAGGTGCGCGTGAGCAACCTGCGCGCGCGCCAGATCTATGCCGCGCACGGCTATGCCGTCGTCGGCGAACGCAAGCGCTACTACCCGGCCCATGGGGGCCAGCGCGAAGACGCCATCGTGATGAGCCTGAAACTATGAGCCTGGACCTCGACGCCCGCCAACGCGCCATGCTGCTGGAGATGGGCATCTCCGTCTGGGCGCCCGCGCCCGTGGTGGCGGCACCGGAAGCCGCGCCAGCGGCCGTGCCCGGGCCCGCCCTGGCGCCGGCCGAACCGCCGCCCGCAGCGCTCCGCATGGCGCCATCGCACGCCCCTGCGGCAGCGCAGCCGCCGCACGCCGCGCCGCCCGTTGCCGCGCTCCGCCCCGCTGCGCCGGCTCCCGCGCCGGCCCAGGCTGCGCCCGCCAGCACGCAGGCCGCCGCAGCCGGCCCGGGCCTGGTCTGGCACGCGCCGGTGGCGGCCTACCCGCAGGCCGATCCGGCCGCCACGCCTGCCGCGCTGGGCGCAGGCTGGCTGGTGGTGGTCGAGAGCGCCACGCCCGGACAGCCCCTGCAGGGCGATGCCGGCAAGCTGCTGGACAACATGCTGCGCGCCATGCAGCTGCACCGCCACCCGCGCACCTGGATCGCCACGCTGGGCCGTGGCGGTGCTGCGGCCGAAGGCGCTGCCGAGCCCGCCGACGGCATGGCCCAGGCGCTGGAACAGCTGCGCCCGTCGATGGTGCTGGTGCTGGGCCTGGGCGCCGCACGCGCCGTGCTGGGCAGCCGCGAGCCCCTGGGCCGGCTGCGCGCCGGCGTGCAGTCGCTCACCGGGCCGGGTGGCCTGCAGGTGCCGGCCATCGTGAGCTACGACCCGGCCTATCTGCTGCGCGCGCCCGACGCCAAGGCCGCGGCCTGGGCCGACCTGTGCCGGGCACTGGCCCTGGTGCGCGGCGCGGGCTGAAGAGAGCCCCCGCTGCCGCCCCCGGCGAACGCGTCAACAGGCTTTGAAAGCCCCGCGGCGCGGCTGCGGCACAGCCCGTCGCGGCGGCCTGCGATGCCATAATCCGGCGCTTTCTCGATCATGGAGAACCCTCCCGTGGAAACCTACCCCAGTCGGTAGCTTTCAACGCCCGGCCAGTCGCCTGCCGCGGGGTTGAAAGCGCCTCTCGCCCCGCCCCCTCATCGCAGTCGCCAACCTCATACCGGGAGTGAGCCCGCATGCTCAACATCTTTACGCTGGCCAACGGCCGGCTGGTCCAGGAAGAGATCGAATCCCTGGAAGAGCTCGCGCAATTCCAGCCCATCTGGGTCGATCTGGAATCGCCCACGCTCGAAGAAAAACGCTGGATCAAGCAGCACTACGGCCTGTCCATCCCGGAAGACGCGATGGACGAGGACATCGAGGAATCCGCCCGCTTCTACGCCGAAGACAACGGCGAGCTGCATATCCGCAGCGACTTTCTCATCGATGACGACGAAGACCCGCGCTCGGTGCGCGTGGCCTTCATCCTGAACCTGGTCAACGACTCGCTCAAGAGCAAGGGCGTGCTGTTCTCCATCCACGACGAGGACGTGCCCGTCTTCCGCCTGCTGCGCATGCGCGCGCGCCGCGCGCCGGGTCTGATCGAGGATGCGCGCGAGGTGCTGCTCAAGCTGTTCGACGCCGACGCCGAGTATTCGGCCGACACGCTGGAGAACATCTACGACGAGCTCAAGGAAGTCAGCACCCAGGTGCTGGCCGGCGACGTGACCGACACCCGCGCCGGCGAGGTGCTCTCGGCCATCGCGCGGCAGGAAGACCTGAACGGCCGCATCCGCCGCAACGTCATGGACACGCGCCGCGCCGTGAGCTTCATGATGCGCAGCAAGATGCTGAACGCCGAGCAGTTCGAGGAAGCGCGCCAGATCCTGCGCGACATCGAGTCGCTGGACAACCACACGGCCTTCCTCTTCGACAAGATCAACTTCCTGATGGACGCCACGGTCGGCTTCATCAACATCAACCAGAACAAGATCATCAAGATCTTCTCGGTGGCCAGCGTCGCGCTGCTGCCGCCCACGCTGATCGCCAGCGTCTATGGCATGAACTTCGAATTCATGCCCGAGCTGAAGTGGGACTACGGCTATGCCTACGGCATCGCGCTGATGGTGGCGAGCGCCATCGGGCCGATGTGGTACTTCCGCAAGCGCGGCTGGTTGAAGTAATTCCCCCTGAGCCGCTTCGCGGCTTCCCCCCAGGGGGACGACGCCAGTGGCCCGGCGCAGCCGGTTCCACGGCGTCTGCTGGCCTGGGCCGCGCCTCGTGCGCAATGAGACGGCGCTGCAGCACTGCCGGGCAAGGCGGGGCAATGTGGTGCTCGCCCGGAGTGCGAATTCGTATCAGGCTCCGGGGGCTGCGCCGCGCTCGCGCAGCCACAGCACGATGCCGCACAGCATCACTACCAGTTGCGTGCCGATCAGCATCGCAAAGCCCGCAGAGAAGCCCGCGTTCACGCCGCCATGGACCGACAGCGCGCCGATCACCGCGCCCATGATGGCCGGCATGAAGCCCGCCACCAGGCTGCCCGTGCCGTTGACCACGCCGTAGGCGCTGGCGACGTGCTCGGGCCGCGCGCAGTGCTGCACGGTGCTGGGAATGGCCGGGCTCATCAGGCCCCAGCAGAAGTTGGCGGCGATCAGGCAGTAGGCCGCCGTGTAGCGGTCCTGCGCATGGATGGCGCACCACACGGCCAGCGCCACGCCCAGGCTGCCGGCCACGAAGATCAGAGGAACCTGGCGCCGCGGCACCCGGTCGATGACGATGCCGCCGACCAGCACCGCCAGCACGGTGGCGTACTGCGGCAATGAGGCCAGCCAGCCCATTTCGCGCATCGAGAAGCCGCGCGACTGCTGCAGGTAGGCCGGCAGCCAGTTGCTGCTGCCCCAGAGGTAGGCCAGGAAGGCCGCCGTCAGCAGCGTGACCAGGCCCAGGTAGCGCGTCTGCAGGGCGCCGCGCACGATCTGCCCGACCTGCCCCACGGCCTCGCCCAGGGAGCGCGGGCGCGGCATGCCGGAATCCACCCGGGGCATGCGGATGAAGGCCAGCACCAGCGGAATGCCCAGCACGATATTGATCAGCCCCAGCACATGGAACGAGGTCTGCCAGTCGTGCGCGGCCACCAGGTAGCCGACCAGCGGATAGCCGATCGCCAGCCCCAGGCCCGTGCCCATGTTCACGAAGGAGTTGGGCTTGCCGTTCTCATGGCTCTCGAAATGCGCCTTGATGTAGCTGGCCGCCAGCGAGAAGAGCGGCCCCTCCGACACGCCCAGCAGCACGCGCGAGGCCAGCAGCAGGCCGTAGCTGTTCATGGTGGGCGACAGGAAGGTCACCACGCCCCACAGCAGCAAGCCCGCCGCCAGGCTGCGCCGCACCCCGAACAGCGCGGCGCAGAACGGCGTCAGCACGAAGGAGGAAACGCCGTAGCCCACCATGAAAGCCGTGGCCAGCAGGCCTTGCTGCGTGCGGTCGCCGGCAGCCAGCCCGATGTGGTCCAGGAACGCCGGATCGGTGATGAGGATCGAGATGTTGATCCGGTCCACATAGGAGATGGCGACGATCACGAAGAGGCTGATCACGCCCCACCAACGCGCTGCACGCATGTCTGTCATGGCAAGTCTCTATCGCGCTACGGGCGGATCAGAAGAAGTGGCGCACGCCGACTTCGACCCCGGACGAGCGGCCACCCAGCGTGGTGCCCGGTGCCGACAGGCCCTGCACGCCGATGGACCTGGCCGCGCCGTCCTTGTTCTTGAGGAAGGCCACCGTGCCATAGACCTGGGTGCGCTTGGAGAAGTTGTAGCCGTAGCCCACGCTGAGCTTGTTCCAGTCGGCATTGCTGCCGGCCGTGTCGTAGTGGCCGTAGGAGGCACGCAGTTCCCCGGGCCCCACCGGGGCGGTCACGCCCAGCTGCAGCGCGGTGACCTTGAGCGACCCGCGCTTTTCCGTGGCCCACAGCAGCATGGGCTTGGCCACGCCGAGGTCGTAGCTCAGGCCCACGTTGTTGGCCGTGAGATCGGTCGCCTCGCTGTCGCCATAGAGCTTGCCCGTGGCCAGCGCGCTGTTGAAGGCGCCCTGGCGGTAGCCCAGACGCAGGCCGCGGTAGTCGCCCTGGTTCTTGTTGGGCGCGCTGCGCGACTGCTCGCCCATGGCGACCTGCACCTGGCCGTAGAAGCCGCCCAGGTTCTGCGGCAGGAAGTAGCTGACCGCGTTGCTGATCTGGATGGGTGCCCCCCCGGTGGCCGTGCCCGTGCCGGGGATGCCCAGCATGGTGAAGCCCATGGTGCCGCCCACGCCGTTGGTCAGGAAGGGATCGAAGATCAGCGTGCTCAGGAAGGTCGCCGAATCGTCGCGGCCCAGGCGCAACTCGCCGAAGTTGCCCGACAGGCTGACGGTGGAGCGGCGGTTGAAGCTCAGGCCGCCGCCCGTGGCCTTGCCCGAGCCGCTGTCCACGTCCAGGCCCGCCTCCAGCCAGAAGCCGGCGCGCAGCCCGCCGCCCAGCTCTTCGGTGCCGCGAAAGCCCAGGCGGCTGATATTGGCGCCGCCCGTGGACAGGCCGGTCTTGGACGCACCGGAGCCGCCCAGGTGCGCGACGCCGACATCGACGGTGCCGAAGATCTCGACCTTGGACTGGGCCGAGGCGGCAGCGGGCAAGGACGCCAGGCAGGCGAATGCCACGCCGCTCAGCAGGGGGGTAGGGAGGGCTTTCATGGGGTTTTCTCCTTGGGGTTGAGGCGGAGGAACAGGGGGACGGGAATTGCCTTGCAGGCCTGGTGGCCTGCTCAGATATCGAGCACCAGACGCTCGCTCTTGCAGCCGGAGACGCAGACCATCATCACTTTGTTGCCGGCCTTTTCCTTGGGGCTGAGCACCGAGTCGCGGTGGTCCGGAACGCCTTCGAGCACGCGCGTTTCGCAGGAGCCGCAGACGCCTTCGCAGCAGCTGTGGTCCATCGGGATGCCGGCGTCCAGCAGGGTGTCGAGCAGCGACTTCTCCGGCGTGACCTCGATGAAGCGGCCGCTGCGCCTGAGCTCCACCGTGTAGTTGCTGCGCGCGTCGTCGGCGGCCTTGACCTCCACGGGCGTGAAGCGCTCGACGTGGGCGTTGGCGTGGCCCAGCTCGGCGCAGGCCTTCTCGAAGGCGTCCAGCATGGGCGTGGGGCCGCAGGCGTAGAGGTGCGTGCCGGCGCCGGGCTGGCGCTGCGCCAGCAGCGCGCGCAGGTCGGGCGGGCCGCCGGCCTCGCTGTCGAAGTGCAGGTGCAGCGGCATGCCCAGCGCCTGCAATTCCTCCAGAAAGGCCGCGCCCTTGCGTTCGCGGGCGAAATACAGCATCTCGAACGAGCGGCCCAGCCCCTGGAGGCGGCGCGCCATGCACAGCAGCGGCGTGATGCCGATGCCGCCGGCCACCAGCACCGTGTGCGCGGCGCTCTCATCGAGCGCGAAATGGTTGCGCGGCGCGGAGATGGTGAGGGGCATGCCCACGCGCAGCGCGTCGTGCACGCAACGCGAGCCGCCCCGACTGGCGCGGTCGCGCAGCACGCCGACCACGTAGCGGTGGCGCTCCTCGCTGGGGTTGCTCAGCGAGTAGCTGCGCACCAGGCCGTTGGGCAGGTGCAGATCGATGTGCGAGCCCGGCGTGAAGGCCGGCAGCTCGCCTCCCGCCACGGGCCGCAGGTCCACGCTGATGGTGTCCTGGGCCTCGAAGCGCAGCGTGTGCACGAAGACCTGGAGGTCGTTGCTCATGGTGCGACGCCTTCGTCGATCTGTTCCTGCGCCAGGCGGCGCAGGTGGCGGCGCAGGCGCACCAGGCCGATGTCGTGCTGGTAGAGGTTCTCGCGCTGGTTGGCGTCCAGCTCCATCTGTTCCATCATGATCCGGTCCTGCTCCAGCACGGCCCAGTGGCGCGCTTCCAGGCGGTTGCGGTAGAGGAAGCGCCAGGTGTCGCGCATCCAGCCCTGCACCTTGCGGCAGCGCCAGAAGAACACCGCGCACAGGTCGGCGCTGATGGGCGTGACGCAGGCCACGATGGCGAAGTTGCCGCCCGGGCCGCCAGTCTTGGGGTACGGGATCTCCAGGCGCATCCAGTGCACGCCCGTGCTGCCCCATTCGGTCCAGTCGAAGTTCACGCCGCGCTGGCCCACCTTCTCGAAGACGAAGCCGTCATCGGTCTCGCGCACCTGGAAGGTGGCCTTGCTGTCGCCCTCGGCCATGGAGTGCGACTGCTTGTGCAGGAACGTGCCGTGCATGGGGTCCATGACGTTGTCCAGCGCGTAGCGGTAGTCGCTGCGCCATTCGGCGTAGCAGAGGAAGTTGGAATAGTCGGGCGAGGTGAGCTCTTCGGGCAGCCTGAACTCGGGCGCCTCATCCACGGACTTGTCGCTGTTGTAGAGAAAGATGGCGCCATGCGCCTCGCGCACATGGAAGGCCAGCGCCGCGCGCGAGCCTTCGAGCTTGCAGCCGGGGCTGCCGGGCACCTTGGTCACCGTGCCGTCGCAGCGCACTTCCACGCCGTGGTAGGGGCAGGCCAGGCGGTCGCCCAGCACCACGCCCTGCGACAGCGGCGCGCCGCGGTGCGGGCAATGGTCTTCCAGCGCGTGGACCTGGCCCGCGGCATCGCGCCACAGGGCGATCTTGCGGCCGAAGCGGCGCAGCGAAACGGGCTGGGTCTTCACGAAGTCCGAGGGGCAGACCGCGTACCAGAGGTTCTTCAGGCCTTTGTTGAGCAGGCTGTCCACCGGGTCGATGGTGATGGTTTGTACGTTCATGGGGCTCTCCAGTCCTGCTCGGTATCAATGGCCCAGCCGCGCCATCAGCGCCTGGAAGCTGTCTTCGGTCCAGGCCTCGCCGTTCTCGCCGGCGGGGCCGCTGCGGTTGAGGTGGGCCACCAGCTCGGGCAGGGTCTGCACGCCGGCGCCGAAGGCGCGCTCGATGGCGTCGCCCAGCAGGTCTTCCATCAGGGTGGGTGCACGTTCGCGCGCCTGGTGGGGCTCGAGATAGCGATCAGCAGCCATGGTTCTTTCCTTCGAAAACGGTCTTGTGGGGGATCAGTCGGCGCGGATGTCGAGATCCTTGATGAGCTTGCCGAAGCGGTTGAAATCGGCGGCGTTGGTCTTTTCCAGGCGCGCGGGCTCGCCGCCCGCGGGCAGCGCGCCGAAGGTGGCCATCCTGGAAACCACGTCGGGCATCTTCAGGATCTCGTTGAGCTGGGTGTTGAGCAGCTTGGCGACCTCGGGCGGCATGCCCTTGGGGCCGAACAGGCCCTGCCATGCCGACACCTCCACGCCCTTGATGCCCTGTTCGGCGAGCGTGGGCACGTTGGGAGCCAGCGCGCTGCGCTGGCTGTCGGCCACGGCCAGGGCGGTGGCCTTGCTGCCGACGTAGGGCGCGATCGGTCCCCAGGTCATGAAGGTCACGGGCACATGGCCGCCGATCAGGTCGGTGACGGCCGGCGCCACGCCCCGGTAGGGGATGTGCGCGATGCGCGTGCCGGCGGCGCGGTTGAACATCTCGCCCAGGATGTGCATGGGCGAGCCGCTGCCGGGGCTGGCATAGGTCAGGCCGTCGCCCTTGCCCTGCGCGATCAGCGTCTTCATGTCCTTGATGCCCGAAGCCTGGCTGACGGCCACGAACATCGGCTGGACGCTGGTCTGCACGATGGGCGTGAAGCCGTTCAGCACGTCGTAGCTGCTGCCCGACGCGGTCTTGAGCACGAACTGCGCGATGGCGAAGGTATTGGGCGCCAGCAGCAGCGTGTAGCCGTCCGGCGCGGCCTTGGCCACGTGGGCGGTGCCGATGGTGCCGCTGGCACCGGGGCGGTTGTCCACCAGCACCGGCTGGCCCAGCCGCGTGGACAGCTTCTCGGCAAACAGGCGCGCCATGGCGTCGGTATCGCCACCGGCCGGATAGGCCACGACGATGGTGATGGGCTTGGCCGGATAGGCCTGCGCCATGGCGCTGCCGGCCATGGAGGCTGCAGCCAGAGATGCAGCGGCAAGAAAAACCTGACGACGTGTCTTGTTCATGGTGGGGCCGTGGGAGTGGTGGTGGAGGAATGGGGGGCTTCGCGCGCGGCTTGGCCGGGGTCAGTGCCGCTTGTCGGTGAGGAACTTGCCGTCGCTGGAACCCACGCCCTTCTGGCGCCGGGTATTGCCATCGATGCCGCCATCGATGGCCCATTCGGCGAACACGGTGGGGCCGGGCTCGAACTCGCGCGGCTGCCAGTCGGCGGTGAGCTGGTCCTCGTCGGCGTAGTACTCGACCAGGGCGCCGGCCGGGCTCTTGAAGTACCAGAAGTAGGCCGAGGAGACGGGGTGGCGGCCCGGGCCGAGCTGGGTATCCCAGCCGCAGCGCGAGATGTGCAGGCCGCCGCCGAAGACCTCGTGGATGTCGCGCACCGTGAAGGCCACGTGGTTCAGGCCCGCGTCCCTGGCCGGGCGCTGCAGCAGGAAGAGGTCGTGGTGGCCGCCGTCAGGGGCGCAGCGCAGGAAGGCGCCGCGCTCGGGGTAGCGGTCCGAGGCCGCGAAGCCGAAGTGGTCCACGTAGAAGCGCTCGCAGGCCTGCACGTCCTTGACGAAGAACACCACGTGGCCGACCTCGATGGGCTGGGCGCGCTCGTAGGCCGGGCTGGCCTGGTCGATGCGGTCCTTGCGGCTCCAGGTGTTGTAGGCCGCGCTGGCCACCTGCACCTCGCGCTTTCGCGTGACCTGGAAGCGGACCGAGAGGCCGTTGGGGTCGGTGCATCCGATGCGCGTTCCGTGGGTGCCATCGGTCCTCACGAAGCCCGGCAGCGCGGCGATGCGGTCCGCGTAGAGCGCCAGGTCCGCCTCGCTTTGCACGCCCCAGACCACCTCGCGCAGCGTGGGGCCGGCCTCGATGGCGGGCGGCAGCTCCGGGTGATCCGCGGTGGCGACGATCACGCGGCAGCCGTTGAGGGTCTCGAACACCAGCCGGTCGTCCGCCTCCTGCACCAGCGCCAGGCCCCAGTCCAGGAAGAAGCGGCGACAGGTCGGCAGGTCGTCCGCGCCGTAGGTGATCTCGTCTATGCCCAGTACGCTCATATCCTGCTCCTTCAATTCGCCCAAGCGATCGGGCTTTCGTTCATGCCCCAGTACAGGCTCTTTTGCTCCATGTACTGCTGGATGCCCAGCCGTCCCTTCTCGCGGCCCAGGCCGCTGTCGCGCCAGCCGCCGAAGGGCGTGGAGATGGAGAACTGCTTGTAGGTGTTGATCCAGACCGTGCCGGCCTGCACCGCGCGGCCGATGCGCCAGGCGGCCTTGTAGTCGCGCGTCCAGATGCCGGCGGCCAGCGCATAGACGCTGTCGTTGGCCTGGGCGAGCAGGTCGTCCTCGCCGTCGAACGGCATGGCCACGAGCACGGGGCCGAAGATTTCCTGCTGGCAGATCTGCCAGTCGTTCTTCACGCCGCCGAGGATGGTGGGGCGGTAGTAGTAGCCGCGCTCGAACTGCGCGCCCTCGGGCCGGTGGCCGCCCGTGAGCAGCTGGCCGCCTTCGGACAGGCCCAGCGCCACATAGCCTTCGATGGATTCGCGGTGCTTCGCCGTGATCAGCGGGCCCATCTGCGTGCGCTCGTCGGCCGGGTCGCCCACCCGCAGCGCAGCGGCCTTGGCCGTGAGGCGCTCCATGAACTCGGCGTAGAGGCTGCGGGCCACGAACAGGCGCGAGCCCGCGATGCACGACTCGCCCGAGGAGCTGAAGATGCCGTAGAGCACGCCGTTGACGGCATGGTCGAGATCGGCATCGGCCAGCACCATAGTGGCCGACTTGCCGCCCAGCTCCAGCGAGACCGGCATCATCTTGTCGGCCGCGATGCGGGCGATGTGCTTGCCCGTGGACGTGCCGCCCGTGAACGACACGCGCTTGACCAGCGGGTGCTGGGTGATGGCGTCGCCGATCACCGAGCCCCGGCCCGGCAGCACGCTGACCAGGCCCCTGGGCACGCCGGCCTCTTCGCAGATCCTGGCCAGCTCCAGCGCCAGCAGCGGCGTGGCCTCGGCGGGCTTGACGACCACGGCGTTGCCGGCCGCCAGCGCGGGGGCGAGCTTCTGCGCCTCGCTGGCGATGGGCGAGTTCCACGGCGTGATGGCCGCGACCACGCCCATGGGCTCGTACACGCTCATGGTCATGAAGTCGCCGCGCGAGGGCGTGATGGTCTCTTCCATGGTTTCGCAGGCGGCGGCGAAGAACTGGAAGGTGGCGGCGGCGCTGGCCACCAGCATGCGCGTTTCCTTGATGGGCTTGCCGTTGTCCAGGCGCTGCAGCTGGGCCAGCGGCTCGGCGCGCTCGCGGATCAGCTGGGCCACGCGGTGCAGCACGGCCGCGCGCTCGTGGGGCTTTTTCTGGGCCCAGCCGCTGGTGCGGAAGGCATGGTCGGCCTTCTCGATGGCCTCGTTCACATCCTCCAGGCTGGGCGCGCGCAGGCGGCCCACCACCTCGCCGGTGGCGGGGTAGAGGGTGGCCGATTCGCTGCCGCCGCCCAGGCGCCATTCGCCGGCGATGTTGATGGGGAGCAGTTCCAGGTTCGACATGGGGAGCCTCTCTCGTTCTTGCAGATGCGGCGGCCTCACGCGGCCTTGGCGGTGGCCGGGATCTGGTCCAGCTTGTTCACGGGCGGGCCCGAGAACGTGGCCTTGAAGCTGCCGATGGCGCGCATGTCGATTTCCAGCAGGAACGGGCCCTTCTGGTTCCAGGCGCCCTGCAGCACGGCGGGCAGCTCTTGGAGGTTCTGCACGCGGGCATGCGGCAGATGCAGGGAGGCGCACAGCTGCGCGTAGTCGGGCGTGTGCAGCTCCACGTAGCAGCGGCGGCCGCCGTAGGAGGCGTCCTGGATGTTCTGGATCACGCCGTAGCGCTGGTCGTTCATCAGCACGATCAGGGTGTCGCACTGCTCCTGCACCAGCGTGGCCAGCTCGCCCAGGTTCAGGATGAAGCCGCCATCACCCGCCAGGGCCAGCGTCTTGCGGCCCGAATCGGTCACCGCCGCGCCCACGGCCGCACCGATGGCCATGGGCATGCCCATGCCGATGCCGCCGCCCGTGGCGTGCACGCCCGCGTTGGGCGCGAAGAAGCGCAGCTCGCGGTTGCCCCAGGTGCTGTTGGAGACGGTCACGTCGCGCACCCAGTTGAAGTGGCGGCCGGCCACCTGCTGCAGCTGCTGCACCAATGCGCTGTACGGGCCCAGGCCGTCGCGCATGGTGGCCACGGCCTCGTCGTGCACCTGGCGCAGGTCGGCCAGCAGTTCGGGATCGGCCCGGTAGCCGCGCGCCTCCAGCCGGTCGGCCAGGCCCGTGAGGGCCAGGGCCGAGTCGCCGCAGACGAAGCCGTCGTCGGCATAGCAGCGGCCCTGCTGGGCGGCGTCCACGTCGATGCGCAGCAGCGGGCGCGGCAGCTTCAGCTCGTACTTCAGCGTTTCGTTGCTGCGCAGGCGCGTGCCCACGGCCAGCATGGCGTCGCAGCGCTGGTAGAAGGCCTCGACGGGCTTCTGGATGTTGTAGGCGCCCAGGGAGGCGGGGTCGTCCTCGGCCACGATGCCGCGGCCCTGGCCGGTGCTGACGATGCCGAAGCCCAGCGCCTTCAGGCGCTGCACGGCCGCGACGGCATGGCGGGCGCCGCCGCCCAGCCACAGCAGCGGGCGCCTGGCCTTGGCCAGCGTGTCGGCCAGCGCGTCCAGCGAGGCCTCGCTGGGCGCCAGCACGGCCACCGGCAGCGGCGACAGGTCCGCCGGCATGTCGATCACGGCCTGCTGGATGTCGATGGGGATCTCCACGCTCACCGGGCCGGTGGGCGCGGTCATCGCGGCCTGCACGGCGGCCTTGAGGGTGGACAGGCAGGTCTCGGCGCTGCGCACGCGGAACGCGGCCTTGGACACGGCGCCCAGCATGGTCAGCTGGTCGGGCGCCTCGTGGATGTACGACAGCTTCTGGTCCAGGTACTGCGTCTCGATCTGGCCGGTGATGTGCAGCAGCGGCGTGCCGGCCGTATAGGCTTCCACCAGGCTGCCGGCGATGTTGCCCGCGGCCGGGCCGGTGCTGGTGATGCACACGCCCAGGCTGGAGGTGGAGCGCGCGCAGGCGTCGGCCATGTTGCCGGCGCCGGCCTCGCCGCGCGCCATGACGAAGCGGACGTTGCCCCGTGCATGCATCGCGTCGAGGATGGGCATGTTGTGGATGGAGATCACCCCGAATGCCGCCTTGACGCCGCAATGCTCGAGAAACTCGGCGATGACGGCGCCGACGGTGATTTTTTGGGGACTAGGCATGGCGGGAAAGGCCTCCGGAAACATCGATGTGGCTGCCCGTGGTGTAGGAAGACAGGGGCGTGGCGAGATAGAAGATGGCGCGCGCGGCCTCGTCGGGCGTGCCCAGGCGGCCGAGCGGAATGGATTTCTTGCGGGCGAGATCGGCGCTCCACTGCGCCCAGTCCTGGCCGCGGTCCTCGCGCGCCTCGAAGCGGCGGCGCCACTGGCCGGACTCGATCAGGCCGACCAGGATGCCGTTCACGCGCACGCCCTTGGGCGCGAACTCGGTGGCCATGGAGCGCACCAGGTTCTTGAGGCCGGCCCGCGCGGCCGAGGTGGCGACCATGTGCGGCTCGGGCTGGGACGCCAGCAGCGAGTTCACGCAGACGATGGCGGCCCCTTCGCCCCGTTCGAGCTGGGGCAGGAAGGCGCGGGTGGGGTGCAGCACCGAGAAGAACTTCAGGTGCAGCTCCTCGGTCCAGGCGTCGTCGGTGGTGCTCTCGAAGGTGGAGACGCGGCCCTGCCCTGCGTTGTTGACGAGGATGGTGGCCGGGCCCAGCGCGGCCTCGCTGTCCTGGGCGAACTGCTGCACCTGGGCCGCATCCAGCACGTCGCAGGCCTGGGCGAAGAGGCGGCGCTCGCGCGCCTGCGGATGGCGCTGCAGCAGGTGCTGCACGGCCTGCTCCAGGCGTTCGGGGTTGCGGCCGCACAGGGCCACGCGCGCACCCTGGGCCAGCAGCAGGTCCACGGTGGCCAGGCCGATGCCCGAGGAGCCGCCGGTCACGACGGCCGTCGTGTTGCCGAGTCTGAAATCAAGCATGGCCGCCTCCTGCGCGCCGCGCGTCGATGGACAGGACTTCCGCGCCGTCCTGCGGCCGGTAGTTGAGCTGGGCAGAGAGCTCGTCGGCCGCGGCACGCACGCGCGGCACCAGCTGCGCCTGGTGTTCGGGGTCGATGCGGGCCGAGGCCAGGGTGACCCCCAGCGCGGCGATGACGCGGCCGCTGTGGTCGCGCACGGGCGCGGCGATGGTGGAGATCGAGCTTTCGTAGAAGCCCGAGCCGGCCACGTAGCCGAGCTCGCGGTCGGCCTGGACCAGGTCGAACAGTTCCAGCACGGTCCGGGGCGTCTTGGGCGAATAGCTTTCCAGGTGCGCTTCCGGATAGAGCGCACGCAGCTCGGGCATCGGCAGGTCGGCCAGCAGCAGGCGGCCGAGCAGCGTGGCGTGGGCCGGCAGGCGCGTGCCCACGCGCACCGAGCTGGTCAGCGGGGTGGGCGGCGTGACCTTGGCCACATAGACCACGGAGCGGCCGTCGCGCACCACGATGTTGCAGGGCACGCGGATCTCGGCGCACAGCCGTTCGATCACGGGCTGGCCCAGTTCGGTCAGATCCATGGAGGACATGAATTCGAAGCCCAGGCGGAGCACCGCCAGGCCCAGCCGGTAGTCGGTTCCGCCATCGGCGCGCTGCAGGAAGCCCAGGGTTTCCAGGGTGTTGAGCATGCGGAACACCGTGGCGCGGGGCAGCTTCAGGCGGCGGGCCAGCTCGGGCGCGCCCAGCGTGGCGTTGTCGCGGCCGAATTCCTGCAGCAGGCGCAGGCCGCGCTCCAGCGCGGGCACCATGTACTTGTCGGAGCCGCCGTCGGCGGGAGCGTTGTCGTTGTCACTCATGGCGGTGGCCCTCAGTTCATGACGAAGCCGCCGTTGACGGGCAGCACCTGGCCCGTCACGAAGCGCGCGCCGTCGGACAGCAGGTACGACACGGCGCCCGAGACGTCTTCGGGGCGCTGCTCGCGCTGCAGCGCGCGCTGGTCGATGTAGAGACGGTGGCGGTGCTCGGGCACGTATTCGGTGGCCTCCACCAGCACCAGGCCCGGCGCCACGGCGTTGACGGTGACGTTGTCGGCACCCATCTCGCGCGCCAGGGAATGGGTCATGGCCATCACGGCGCCCTTGCTGGCCACATAGGCCATGAGGTTGGGAGCGCCCCACAGCGCGGTGTCCGACGCCAGGTTGACCACGGCGCCGCGGCCGCTTTCACGCAGTGCGGCGCGGCAGGCGCGCGTCATGAGCCAGACGCCGCGCACGTTGACGTTCATCACCTGGTCCCATTTTTCGAGCGTGATGTCGTCCATGCCCTTGCCGCCCGAGTCGGTGACGGCGGCGTTGTTGACCAGGCCGTCCAGGCCGCCCAGCAACTGCACCGCCTGTTGCGCGCACTGCGCGATGGAGTCGGGGTGGCTGGCATCGAAGCGCACGCCATGGGCCTGCAGGCCCTTGCCGCGCAGTTGCTCCACGGCCTGGACCAGCAGCTCTTCGCGCAGGTCGGCGAGCACGACCTGCGCACCCTGGGTGCACAGCGCCTGGGCGAAGGCGAAGCCGAGGCCGCGGGCGGCACCGGTCACGAGAATCCGGCGCCCGGCCAGCTGGCCCGTGAAATGCATGGCTTGTGTGGTCATCTCGCCCTTTCTTGTTTCATCTGTGAAATGGTGGTTATTTCCTGAAACGCAGGCCAGTTTAGTAACGAATTCTTCAAAAAAGATAAGGGGAAACCCTTATTTGCTGGAACGCCCCCATCCCTCGCTGCGGCAGCCAGGCGTAAAAAAGCCGCGACAAGCGCGGCGAAGGGGTACGGGGTGCAAGGCGACAGGTTCAGGGCTGCTGCCTCCTGGCGCAGCAGATTGCGGACGCGCCCCACTCCAGGGCCGTCGCGGGCACCGCAGGCCACACCCGGCGGCTTATGGACGAAATCAGGCGGTAGCGCTTGCCGATCAAGCGCGTGCAGCTATCAATTAGTGAGCATCTGCCTGGGCAGGCCAGAAGCGCAGGAAGTCCGACACCACCCGCTGGGCGTAGCGGCTGGCCACCGTGCGCACGAAGAGGGCGAAGTCCACGTGGGCGCTGTCATCGGCGCGGTCCGAAATGGTGCGCATGGCGGCGAACGGCACGCCGTAGTCCAGGCAGACCTGGGCCACGGCGGCGCCTTCCATCTCCACGGCCAGCGGGCTGTGGCCCGCCGCCTGCAGCTCGCCGCGCAGGCGGTCGCTGGCCTGGTGCGAGCCGACGAACTGGTCACCGCTCACGATCAGCCCCTGGTGCACGCATGCCGATGCGAAGGCCTCGGCCATGCCGGCCTGCACCGCGCCGGCCGCGGCGCCTGCGAGCGCGTCCGTCATCGCGCCATCGCTGGCCAGGGCACTGCGGCCGTAGCCCGGCAGCTCCCAGCGGGGAAAGATCGGCGAGGCGTCCATGTCGTGCTGCAGGAACTGCCGCGCCACGACGACATCGCCCACGTTCACGCCCGGCCCCAGGCCGCCCGCCACTCCGGTGAAGACGACGGCACGCACCCCGAAGCGCTCGACCAGCGCCGCGGTGGTGGTGGCCGCTGCCACCTTGCCGATGCCCGAGAGCGCGCACACGACCTCGTGCCCATGCAGCCGCCCGCGCCAGAAATCGCGCCCCACGTGGCGCAGGGTCTGCAGGCCGTCCATGGCGTCCACGAGGCCATGTTGTTCTTCGGCCAGGGCGCTGAGGATGGCGATGGTCATGGGCGTCGGGTGCTGGGAAAGAGAGAGGGATTCGGGCGCGGATGAAAGGCCAGAAGCGGCACGGCGCCGCTCCGGTCTTGCGCGAAGAGCGCGATTAAAGCATCACTGCGCCACGATGTGGTGCTCCCTCACCACGGGTGCCCACAGCGCGGTTTCCTTGCGGATCAGCGCGCCGAACGCATCGCCCTTGACCACCCAGGGCGTCATGCCCTGCGCCTTGAGCTGGTTGAGCGCGGCGGGGGATTGCATGATCCTGTCGATGTCCTCGGCCAGCCGATGCACCACGTCGGGCGGCGTGCCCCGGGGCGCCAGCACCCCGTACCAGGAAGAGACCGCGACGCCGGGCACGCCCGCCTCGGCGAGGGTGGGCACGTCGGGCAGGAAGCTGGAACGCACCGCATCCGTGACGGCCAGCGCCCGCAGCTTGCCCGCGCGCACATGGGACAGCACCGCGGGCATGTTGGCGATCAGCATGGGGATCGTGCCGCGCAGCACATCGTTCAGGCCCTGGCCCGAGCCTTTGTAGGCCACGTGGAGGATGTCGGCGCCCGACTTGTCCTTGAACAGTTCGCCCGCCAGGTGCAGGCTGGAGCCCACGCCCGGCGAGGCATAGCTGATGGAATCGGGCCTGGACCGGGACAGGGCCACCAGTTCCTGCACAGTCCGGGCCGGCACCGCAGGATGGACCGCGATCACGTTGGCCGCCCGGCCCAGGGAGGCGACTGGCACGAAGTCGCCGAACACGTCGTAGGGCAGCTTGGGCATCAGCGTGGGGTTGATGGTGAGGTTGCCCTGGGGCACCACGAGCAGCGTGTGGCCGTCGGGCCTGGCGCGCTTGACGATGTCGATGCCGATGTTGCCGTTGGCGCCAGGGCGGTTGTCCACCACGGCGGGCTGCCCATGCGCCTCGGCCAGGCCCGTGGCCAGGATGCGCGAGAGGATGTCCACCGCGCCGCCGGCGGGGAACGGCGCCACGATGGTGAACGGGCCGCCGGAGAGCGGCTCAGGCGCGCCGGCCGCGCGCGCAGGCGCCATGCCGGCGGAGAGTGCGGCGGCGCAGGCCAGCGCAGCGCAGGACTTGAGAAATGCGGAGCGTTGCATGGGGTGTCTCCCGAAGACGCAGGAATCTGCCCGGGTGCCGGGCGCCCGGGGCGCGGGCGCACAGGGCCCCGTGCCGGAGCCGGCTCAGATGGCGACGGCGGCCACGTTGTTCAGGACGGCCCGGACCACGCTGTAGACCGTGAGCGCCGATGTCTTGGGATTGGCCGCCAGCGGCTTGCCGCGCATGGTCAGCTCCATGGCGCCGAAGGCGCCGCGCGCATCGACGTGGTGGACGTTCTCGGTCACCGCCGGGTCCGCGAAGAGGCGCACCCGGGTTCTGTCGTACCCCAGCCCCGCCAGGGCCAGCGTGGCGGCCACGTTGGCGTTCTTCGGATAGAGCCGGGCCGCCTCGCCGGCCGAGCCCTCGAAGATGCAGAAGGCCTCGGTCAGCGCGGACAGGTCGCACCGCTGCTCGGCCGGCGTGCCGCTCCAGGCGAGCGGCGGCTTCCTGCCGGTGTAGGTCACCTCGTCCAGCCCGCCCACGCGCGCCGCGGCCAGCGCGTCGATGCCGCCGATGGCGCCCGACAGCAGCTGCACCTGCGTCCTGCCGGCCTCGGCCGCGGCCTGCAGGCGCTCGGCCATGCCCGGCGCGCTCAGTGCGCCGATCGACGCCACCACGGCGGGAATGCCGCGCGCCAGCGCCGGCAGCACGTGCTCCTGCAGCGCGCCGTGGCCCGCGCATTCCACCATCAAGTCCGGGTGCGCATCGGCAGGCAAGGCCTGCAGCAGCTGCGCCTGCGGCGCCAGGCGCGCCACGGTGTCACGGATGGCGGCACTGGCCTCGGGCACCAGGACCCAGCGGACCTGCAGCCGGGCATCGCCGTGCAGCAATTCCAGAACGCTCGCGCCGATCGCGCCGCAACCAATCAAGGCAATATTCTTCATCTCGCATTTCCTGAAAATTGCGCTGACCGGCCTCGCTCCGGAAGGTCAGCGCAGAAAGTCCGGGTGCTGCTGCCGCAGATGGCCGGACAGGGCCTCGGCGGCGTCGCACACCTGCCGCGCCCAGTGCGCGGTCTGTTCGGCCATCAGTTCGGTGAACGGAATGGCCACGGCCAGGCCCGCCACCACCTCGCCGCCCACGCCACGCACCGGCGCGGCGATGCTGGAGATGCCGGGCTCGTAGAAGCCCTCGCCCATCGCATAGCCGCGCTGGCGGTCCTGCGCCAGCAGCTGCGCCAGGTCTTCCACGTGGCGTGGCGTGCTTTCGGAGAACTGCGGCAGCTCCTCGCCGCCGAAGAGCGCGCTCAGCTGCGCGGCATCCTGGTCCTGCAGCAGGGCCCGGCCGAGCACCGTGGCATGCGCCGGCAGGCGCGAGCCCACGCGCACCGCGCCCTGGAAGGCGCCGGGCGGCGTGATGCGCGCCACATAGACGACGGACGTGCCGTCCAGCAACGCGAGGTTGCTGGTCATGCCCAGCGCATCGCACAGCCCCTGCAGCACGGGTTCGGCCAGCTGCGCCAGCGGCTGGGTCGAGAGGTAGTCGTAGCCCAGGCGCAGCACGGCCAGTCCGAGCCGGTAGTCCGTGCCGCTGCGCTGCAGGTACCCCGAGGTTTCGAGCGTGGTCAACATGCGGAACACCGTGGAGCGCGGCAACTGCAGGCTCCGCGCGAGCTCGGGCGCATTCCATACGGGCTGCGCCGGGCTGAAGCAGGCCAGCAGGCGCAGGCCGCGCTCCAGCGCCGGCACGGTGTAGCGGTCGTTGTCTTGGGTCGAGGTCTCGGTGGTGTCGTTCATGGCTATCGGCTGGTACCTGGAGTCAACAAAGATGCCAGCCCCTGCGCGATCGCGACAGGTTGTTCCACGGGCGAAGCATGGCCGGCGTTCGCTAGCGTACGGTAGTTCGCACCCAGCGATTCGGCCCAGCCACGGCACGCCGCGGGCGGAGTGACCACGTCGTGTTCGCCGACCCAGACATGGACCGGCATGGACAGCCGCCCGGCCGCCCGCCCCAGATCGCCGGAGCACAGCAGCTCCACCGCCTGCGCATAGCCGCTCGCGCCCATGCGGGCCGTGTTCCAGCGCACCCATTCGCGCACCGCCTCCGGTGCCTCGGGCGATACCAGCCGCCGGTCGATCTCCGCCGCCAGCCCGGCCACGCCTTTGTCCGCCAGCGCGGCCAGGCGCGTGCGGCGCACCTCGGC
This sequence comes from Paracidovorax wautersii, assembly GCF_900113035.1. Lineage (GTDB taxonomy): Bacteria > Pseudomonadota > Gammaproteobacteria > Burkholderiales > Burkholderiaceae_C > Paracidovorax > Paracidovorax wautersii. The sequence goes on from NZ_FONX01000016.1 coordinate 66,607, forward strand.
CTGCTGCGCGGCCTGCGCCGGCCCACCGTAGCCGCCCGCGGGGCTGATGAGCACCAGCGCATCGACCCCGCAGGAAGGGCCGTCCGCGGCCGAAGCCGCCCACCGGGCCGCCGTCAGCGCGCCCAGCGAGTGGCCGACCAGGACGCAGCGGCGCACGCCCAGGATCTCCAGGGACTGCGCCAGCACGCGCGCGTAGTCGGCATCGGTGGGTGCCGGCTGCGCCAGCGGCGTCGAAGCCCCGTAGCCCGGCGCATCCCAGGCCAGCACGCGCACCTGCGCCGCCAGCGGCACCGCCACGTCCAGCCACGAGGCCGCGCCCGAGCTGATGCCGTGCAGCATCACCACGGCGAAACCGTCGCCGTCGCCAGCGGCGCACGCCTCGCGCCAGGCGACGTGCGAGCCATCGGGCAGCGCCACCACCCGTTCAGGAAACGCGGCGCCGAGCTGCTGCACCTTGAGGGACAGCCTGTCCTGCGTCATGGCCAGGCTCAGCGCTTGATCGAGGCCAGCGGATGCTCGGGCGGGTAGGTCGGGGTGATGGGCTTCTTGGCGCCCAGCATCACGCACATCAGCGCGTCTTCGTCGCCGATGTTGATCTCTTCGCGGTACACGCCGGGGGGCACGGAGACCACGTCGCGGTCGGTCAGGATGGTCTCGAAGCGCTCGCCGTCCTTCTCCAGCACGAGCTTGATCTTGCCGCGCAGGATGAAGAACACCTCTTCCACGTCCACATGCAGGTGCGACGGGCCTTCATGGCCGGCCGGGATCACCATGGTGGAGAACGTGAAGTGCTCCGAAGGAATGGTGTTGCTGTCCGCCGCCACCCCCGTGCCGCCCGTGCCGATGTAGCGCATCTGGCCGCGGCGGTACTTGGGGTCGAAGTCGGCCTGGAACTTCAGCGCGTCGAAGTCGTACTTGCGCGTGGAAAAGCGCGCGATGCGCGTGTTCATCCAGGCGTCGAAGCTGGCGCCTTCGGGGCGGTCCCAGCTACGGGCGGTGTTGGGCGTGGAATCGGTCATTGGTCTCTCCTGTTACTGCGGGCACATGTCCAAAGCACTGGGCTTATGTTCCACTAATAAAACATAGTTTATTTAGTGGAACAATTATAGAAAGCCTCCTCGCCTTTCCACAAGTGCGGCGCGCGGGGGCGCGGCCGGCCGGCGCCTGTGCCACCGTGGTGATGGCGCCAGCCGGATGGAGAGTGGATAAGAGGGAAATCAGGAAGGCGCACGCGGCCGTGCGCAGAGCCTGGGCATCGGCATGCCTTGCCGGGCATCGTCCGCACCCCTGGCGCGGCGGCCGAGGACTATCGATGGCTGATCGCTACGCGCGCGCGGGCGGCGGGACGGGCGGGCGAGCGCCGCAGCGGTTCGCCGGCACTCAAGACCGCAAGAGAGACATCCACGGAAAAGACAAAGGGTGCCTGAAGCACCCTTTGAATCGCCTGTGGAACGAAGCCGTTCAGCTGCGCAGCTCGCGCCGCAGGATCTTGCCCACCGGCGTCTTGGGCAGTTCGGTGCGGAACTCGATCACCCGCGGCTGCTTGTAGCCCGTGAGGTTGGCCTTGCAGAACTCGCGCACATGCGCCTCGGTCAGCTCCTCGCCCCCCGGGGCGGGCGGGCGCTTGACGATGACCAGCTTCACGGCCTCGCCCGTCTTCTCGTCGGGCACGCCCACCACGGCGCATTCCAGCACGCCGGGCATGGCGGCGACCACGTCTTCCACCTCGTTGGGATAGACGTTGAAGCCGCTGACCAGCACCATGTCCTTCTTGCGGTCCACGATCTTGAAGAAGCCGCGCTCGTCCATCACGCCGATGTCGCCGGAGCGGAAGTAGCCGTCGGCCGTCATCACCTTGGCGGTCTCGTCGGGCCGCTGCCAGTAGCCGGCCATGACCTGCGGGCCCTTGATGGCGATCTCGCCCGCGCGGCCGACGCCGGTCACCTCGCGGCCCTCGTCGTCGATGAGCTTCATGTAGGTGCTGGGCAGGGGCACGCCGATGGTGCCGGTGAATTCCTTGGCGGTGATCGGGTTGCAGCTGGCCGAGGGGCTGGTCTCCGAGAGGCCGTAGCCCTCGCAGATCGGGCAGCCGGTCTTCTCCAGCCAGAGCTTGGCGACCGCGCCCTGCACGGCCATGCCGCCGCCCAGGGAGACGCGCAGGTTCTTCCAGTTCACCGTGCCGAACTGCGGGTGGTTGACCAGGCCGTTGAACAGCGTGTTGACCGCCGGGAAGCTGTGGAAGGTGTGCTTGGACAGCTCCTTGAGCACCGCCGGCAGGTCGCGCGGATTGGGGATGAGGATGGTCTTGCCGCCCGTGCGCAGCGACAGCATCATGTTCACGGTGAACGCGAAGATGTGATAGAGCGGCAGCGCGCAGACGGTGGTGGGCTGCTCGCCGGCCGGCACCCGGGCCATGGCCGGCAGGTTCCAGGCTTCGGACTGCAGCACGTTGGCGATCACGTTGCGGTGCAGCAGCACGGCGCCCTTCGAGACGCCCGTGGTGCCGCCCGTGTACTGCAGCAGCGCCACGTCGTCGGGCTGCAGGCTGGGCTGGGCGAGCGGCATGCCCGCGCCCTGGGCCAGCGCGTCGTTGAAGCGCACCGCGCCGGGCAGCTGGAACGGGGGCACCAGCTTCTTGACGTTGCGCACCACGTAGTTGACCACCGCGCCCTTGAGGAAGCCGAGCCGGTCGCCCATGGAGGCCAGCACCACGTGCTTGACCGGCGTGTGCGCGAGGCAGGACTGCAGCGTGTGCGCGAAGTTCTCGATGATGACGATGGCCTTGGCGCCCGAATCCTTGAGCTGGTGCTCCAGCTCGCGGGGCGTGTAGAGCGGGTTGACGTTGACCACCACCAGCCCCGCGCGCAGCACGGCGGCGACGGCGACCGGGTACTGCGGCACGTTGGGCATCATCAGCGCGACGCGGTCGCCCTTGGCGAGGCCCAGGCCCTGCAGGTAGGCGGCGAAGTCGCGGCTCTGGGCATCGGTTTCGGCATAGCTGACGTCCTTGCCCATGAAGCTGTAGGCCACGCGGTCGCCGTACTTGCGGAAGGACTCCTCCATCAGCGCCACCAGCGAGGGGTACTGCAAGGGATCGATGTCGGCAGGCACGCCCGGGGGATAGCTGCCGAGCCAGGTGCGGTCATTCATGTCCATTGTCTCCAGGTAGATCCCGGCGCCGTCACGCCGGAGGTTGGTCACCTGACCGTTGCCGATCCGAATTCAGCACGGTCGTTCTTTTTTTCGTTCGATTATGCCCCCTCGGTCCGCGATTCAGGCCTTGAGCGCGGCGAGCACCTCGTCCAGCATCTTGCGGGCATCGCCGAAGAGCATGCGGTTGTTCTCCTTGTAGAAGAGCGGGTTGTCCACGCCGGCATAGCCCGAGGCCATGGAGCGCTTCATCACGATGGAGTGCCCGGCCTTCCACACCTCCAGCACCGGCATGCCGGCGATGGGGCTGGCCGGGTCGTCCTGCGCCGCGGGGTTCACGATGTCGTTGGCGCCGATGACGATGGCCACGTCGGTGGCGGGGAAGTCGGCGTTGATCTCGTCCATCTCCATCACGATGTCGTAGGGCACCTTGGCCTCGGCCAGCAGCACGTTCATGTGGCCCGGCATGCGGCCGGCGACGGGGTGGATGGCGAAGCGCACCTGCACGCCCCGGCCGCGCAGCGTCCTGACGATCTCGTTGACCGTATGCTGCGCCTGGGCCACGGCCATGCCGTAGCCGGGCACGATGACGACGCTGCGGGCCTCGCGCAGCATCTCGGCCGTCTCGGCCGCCGTCACGGGCACCACCTCGCCCTGCGGTTCCGCGCCCTGGGCCGCAGGCGCCGCACCGCCGCCCGTGCCGAAGCCGCCCGCGATCACGCTCAGGAAGTTGCGGTTCATCGCGCTGCACATGATGTAGCTGAGGATGGCGCCCGAGGAACCCACCAGCGCGCCGGTGACGATCAGCAGGTCGTTGCCCAGCATGAAGCCCGTGGCCGCCGCCGCCCAGCCGGAATAGCTGTTGAGCATGGAGACCACCACCGGCATGTCGGCCCCGCCGATGGCCATCACCATGTGCACGCCGAACAGCAGCGCGATGGCCGTCATCACCGCCAGCGGCAGCATGCCATCGGCCACCGAGCCGGCCTGCAGGAAGGCCCGGCCGAACCACACCACCACCAGCAGCGCGGCCAGGTTGAGCCAGTGGCGGCCCGGCAGCAGCAGCGGCTTGCCGCCGATGCGGCCGTTGAGCTTGCCGAAGGCGACGAGCGAGCCCGAGAAGGTGACGGCGCCGATGAGGATGCCGACGTAGATCTCCACCTCGTGGATGGCCTTCTCGGCGCCGGCCAGGGGCATCGAGGTGTCCACGTAGCTCGCGAAGCCCACCAGGCAGGCCGCCAGGCCGACCAGGCTGTGCATGAGCGCCACCAGCTCGGGCATCTGCGTCATCTTCACGGCCCGGGCGGCGTAGAGGCCGATGCCGCCGCCGATGGCCAGCGCGCCGACGATCCAGGCGATGCCCGTGGCACCGACCCGGGGGCCGAACACCGTGGCCAGCACGGCCAGCGCCATGCCGGCCATGCCGAAGAGGTTGCCGCGGCGCGCGGTCTCGGGGTTGGACAGTCCGCCCAGGCTCAGGACGAACAGGATGGCGGCGCCGAGATAGGCGGCCGTGGCGAGGTTGTGGGACATGGTGCGGTGCTCCTCGTCGTGGCTGCCGTTATTTCTGGAACATGGCCAGCATGCGCCGCGTGACCGCGAAGCCGCCGAACATGTTGACGGCCGTGAGCACCAGGGCGGCGAAGGCCAGCCAGAGGATCAGCCCGTCCGGGCGCCCGTTGGCCGCGGCCTGCGGCGGCGCGATCTGCACCAGGGCGCCGATGGCGATGATGCTGGAGATGGCGTTGGTCACGCTCATCAGCGGCGTGTGCAGCGCGGGCGTGACGTTCCACACCACCATGTAGCCGATGAAGCAGGCCAGCACGAACACCGTGAAGTGCCCCAGGAAGGCCGCCGGCGCATAGGCGCCGATGAACCAGAAGGCCACAGCCGCGACGGCGAACAGGATGGCCAGCGTCTTCGCCGGCAGCGGGCCGGCGCTGCCATGGCCGTGGCCGCCGGCCTTCTTCTCGGCCACGGGGGCCGCCGCGGGCCTGGCGGCGGCCGGTGCCGGCGCGGCCTTGAGCGGCGGCGCGGGCCAGGTGATCTCGCCCGCCTTGACGACGGTGAGGCCGCGGATGGCGTCGTCCTCCATGTTGACCACGGCCACGCCGTCCTTGGCCTTGCAGAGTTCCTCGGCCAGGCGCAGCAGGTTGGTCGCATAGAGCGTGGACGACTGCTTGGCCAGGCGCGAGGGCAGGTCCGTGAAGCCGAGGATCGTCACGCCGTGGCGCACCACGGCCTCGCCGGGCACGGTGAGCTCGCAGTTGCCGCCCTGCTCGGCCGCCATGTCCACGATGACGCTGCCGGGCTTCATGCTCTGGACCATCTCGGCGGTGATGAGCTTCGGCGCCGGCTTGCCGGGGATGAGCGCGGTGGTGATGATGATGTCCGCGTCCCGGGCCTGCTCGGCGTACATCCGCCGCTGCGCAGCCTGGAAGCCCTCGCTCATGACCTTGGCGTAGCCGCCGCCGCCGGCGCCGTCTTCCTCGTAGTCCACCTTCACGAACTCGCCGCCCAGCGACCTGACCTGGTCGGCCACCTCGGCGCGCGTGTCGTTGGCGCGCACGATGGCGCCCAGGTTGGCCGCCGTGCCGATGGCAGCCAGCCCCGCCACCCCGGCCCCGGCGATGAACACCTTGGCGGGCGGTACCTTGCCCGCGGCGGTGATCTGGCCGTTGAAATAGCGGCCGAAGGCGTTGGCGGCCTCGATCACGGCGCGGTAGCCCGACACGCCCGCGGTGGAGGTGAGCGCATCCATCTTCTGCGCCCGGCTCAGCGTGCGCGGCAGGCAGTCGATGGCCAGCACCGTGGCCTGCCTGGCGGCCAGCTGCGCCATGAGTTCCGGGTGCTGCGCCGGCCAGACGAAGCCCACCAGCAGGCCGCCCGGGCGCATCAGCGCCACTTCGGCGGCGCTGGGCGGGCGCACCTTGAAGACGATGTCCGAGGCGGCCCAGAGCGCTGCGGCATCGGGCAGCACCTCGGCGCCGGCGGCGCGGTAGGCGTCATCGCTGCAGTGCGCGGCCTCGCCCGCACCGGCCTCGACGGCGACCGAGAAGCCCAGCGCCACGAGTTTCTGGACCACTTCGGGCACCGTCGCCACGCGCTTTTCGCCGGCAAAGGTTTCGCGCGGCACGCCGATGCGTTGCGCTGTCGGGCTGGGGCTCGCCTGCATGGGAAGTCTCCTGGAATGTCGCCATGACCATGAATCTCCGGGCAGCACGCGAGACGTGCCGCCCACCGCGTCAACCGGCGGCCAGCTTACATGAAGTGACATTCCGCCCCGTCCCGCAGGCGCTTGGGGCCTGAGAACGTGTTCACGTTCTGAGAAGGAGCACCCCCAAAGCAAAACCGGCAGCGCGAGGCTGCCGGTCTGGAGGGAAAGGGAACGCGCTATGCGATCAGTTCACGATCTGCGACAGCTCGCCCTTGACGTAGCGCTGGGCCATGACCTGCAGGGTGTGGCCCTTGATCTTGGCGCCCTGGCCTTCGCAGCCGAATTCGACGTAGCGCTGCTTGCAGACCTGCTTGGCGGCTTCGCGGGCGGGCTTGAGCCATTCGCGGGCGTCGAACTTGTCGGGGTTCTCGGCCAGGAACTTGCGCACCGCGCCGGTCATGGCCAGGCGGATGTCGGTGTCGATGTTGATCTTGCGCACGCCGTACTTGATGGCTTCCTGGATCTCCTCGACGGGCACGCCGTAGGTTTCCTTCATCTTGCCGCCGTACTGGTTGATGATGGCCAGCAGTTCGGCCGGCACCGACGAGGAGCCGTGCATCACCAGGTGGGTGTTGGGGATGCGGGCGTGGATTTCCTTCACGCGGCTGATGGCCAGGATGTCGCCCGTGGGCTTGCGGCTGAACTTGTAGGCGCCGTGGCTGGTGCCGATGGCGATGGCCAGCGCGTCGAGCTGCGTGGCCTTCACGAAGGTGGCGGCCTCTTCGGGATCAGTCAGCATCTGGCTGTGGTCCAGCTTGCCGACGGCGCCGATGCCGTCTTCCTCGCCGGCATCGCCGGTCTCGAGGTTGCCCAGGCAGCCGAGCTCGCCTTCGACCGTCGCGCCGACCTTGTGGGCCATGTCCACCACCTTGCGGGTGACATCGACGTTGTAGTCGAACGACGACGGCGTCTTGCCGTCGGACATCAGGGAGCCGTCCATCATCACCGAGCCGAAGCCCAGGTTCAGCGCGCCCTGGCACACCTCGGGGCTGGTGCCGTGGTCCTGGTGCATCACCAGGGGGATGTGGGGATACATCTCGGCAGCGGCCAGGATCAGGTGCTTGATGAAGGGCTCGCCAGCGTACTTGCGGGCGCCTGCGCTGGCCTGCAGGATGACCGGGGCGCCCACTTCGTCTGCGGCGGACATCACGGCCTGGACCTGTTCCAGGTTGTTCACGTTGAAGGCGGGAATGCCGTAGCTGTGTTCAGCGGCATGGTCGAGCAGTTCGCGCATCGAGACGAGAGGCATGGGTCAGATCCGTTCAGAGTGGGTAGGAAGGAAGGGCTCTGGGAGCCTGTGCAGTATGGCCGCACGGCACCTGTAACCGCTTGGTAACCGTCGATTTTACTGCCCCGCCGTGTCGGCCGAAACGCCGAAAGCGAGGCGATAGCAGGTGGTGAAGGGCGCGGGCGCCGGAGCGGGCCCGAACCGCCCGCCATGGACGCGGGCCACGCGGGCCACGATCTCGTGGCCCAGGTGCAGGCTGTCCACCGCGCCGGCGCAGGGCGCGGCGCCCGCCCGGGCCCCGTCGTCGCAGACCTGCAGCCAGGCGGCGCTGCCGCCCTGCCCCTCGGCGCCCGTGGCCGGGCCGGCCTGCACCTCGATGCGGGTGCCGGCGGGCGTGTGGCGCAGCGCGTTCTCGATCAGGTTGCGCAAGGCCAGTTCCAGCAGCACGGCGTTGCCCTGCACCTGCACCGGCGCATCGATCGCGATGGCGATGCTGCCGCCATGCTCCCACGCCGCCTGCGCGTAGTCGGCGCCCACGCTGCGCGCCAGCGCGGCCAGGTCCACCGGCGCGGCCACCTCCTGCAGGCGGATGCGGCTGGTGCGCGCCAGCGCCAGCAGCTGGTTCAGCACGTGGCCGGCGCGCAGCGCCTGCTTGCCGATGCTGTCCAGCGCCGCCGTCTGCTGGTCGGCCGGCAGCCCCCGCGCCAGGGCGTCGGCATGCAGCACGATGGACGACAACGGCGTGCGCAGCTCGTGCGCCACCTCGTTGGCCAGCCGGCGCTCGCGCGCCAGCAGCACCTGCTGCCGGTCCAGCAGGGTGTTGATGGAGGCGACCACCGGCGCGAATTCGCGCAGCGGCACGCGGGCGGCGAGCCGCTGCGCGCCCGACACGTCGAGCGCGGCCACGTCGTCCGACAGGGTGTAGAGCGGGCGCAGGCCGCTGCGCACGGCCAGGCCCAGCACCAGCGCCACCACGGGCAGCAGCCAGAGCCCGGGCAGCACCATCTGCCCGGCGATATCCTGGGCCAGCGCATCGCGCTCCTGGACTTCGAGCAGCACCATGACCTTGCGGTCGCCCGCCTGGCTCCACTGCGCGAAGCCGCGCCAGGTGCGGCTCTCGCCCTCGGGCCTGAATTCGGAAAAGCCCAGCGGCGTGCCGAAGGGCGGCAGGGGCACGGCGCCGGTGCGCGTGAGCAGCCGGCCTTCGGCATCCCACATCGCCACGCTCAGGGACTGCTGGTAGTCGTGCGCCTTCAGCCGCGGCAGCCGGGTGCGCTGGGTGGTGCGCGCGGCATCCACGGCGGCGCCGGGCTCCAGGTTGAGCAGCAGCGCCGCCACGCTGGCCAGGTGGCCGTCGGTCAGCTCGTCGGCCTCCTGCACGCCGGTCTGGTAGGCCATGGCGACGAAGCTGGCCCAGACCACGACCAGCGCGCCCAGCGTGCCGCACAGCAGCCGCCAGGTCAGCGAGGGCTGGCGCCGGGCCGCCGCGGCGGGCTGGCGGGCGGCGGCGGGCTCGGGGGAGGACGCGGCGGTCACGGGGCGCTCCTCACTCCGCGGGGATGAAGTAGCCCACGCCGCGCATGGTCACGATGCGCTCGTTGCCCAGCTTGCGGCGCAGGTGGTGGATGTGGACCTCGACGGCGTTGCTCTCCACCACGGTCTGCCAGTTGTAGAGGCGCTCTTCGATCTGCTGGCGCGAGAGCACCCGCCCGCGCGACTCCAGCAGCACCAGCAGCACCGAGAATTCGCGCGGCGACATCTCCACCAGCTGGCCGGCGCGGCGCACGGTGCGCGCGGCCGGGTCCACCTCCAGGTCGCCGTGGCACAGCGTGGGCGCGGCGCGGCCGGCCGAGCGGCGCAGCAGGGCTCGCAGCCGGGCTTCCAGTTCATCGACGTCGAAGGGCTTGACCAGGTAGTCGTCGGCGCCCAGGTCCAGCCCGGCGATGCGCTGGTGCACCTGGTCGCGCGCGGTGAGGATCAGCACCGGCGTGGCCGGGTCGGGCAGCGTGGCGATGCTCGTCGCGCCGCCCTGCGCGCTGGCGCGCAGGCGCTGCAGCAGCTCGCCCCCGTCGCCGTCGGGCAGGCCCAGGTCCAGCAGCACGGCGGAGAAGGATTCCGCGCACAGCGCGCTCCAGGCGCCCGCGAGGCGGTCGCACACATCCACCGCATAGCCACGCTGCTGGAGCGTGGCGCTCAGGCCGGCGGCAATGCCGGCATCGTCTTCGACCACGAGGATTCGCATGCGGCGATTGTGCTTGCGAATGCCGGCCGGCCCGGGCCATAAGAAGCCGTTAAGCCGGCCGGGCTATGGTGCGCGGCCATGATGCCCCCCGCCCCGCCGCCGCCCCTTGCCGCCCCGACGCTGCGCTCGCGTTTCCCACGCCTTCCGCGCATCGACGGCGCGCTGCTGGCCATCGTGGTGGGGGCCGCGCTGCTCGCGCTCTGGGATTCGACTGGCCTGGACCTCGCGCTCGCGCGCTGGTTCGGCAACGCCAACGGCTTTCCGCTGCGCGATGCCTGGCTGTACTCGCGCCTGCTGCACGACGACGCGCGGCTGCTGGGCTGGGTCATCGCCACGGCGCTGATCGTAGGGGTCTGGCTGCCCTGGGGGCCGCTGCGCCGCATCGACCTGGAGCGCCGCGTGGCCCTGGCCGTGGCGCTGCTGCTGTCGCTCGCGGTGGTGTCGATCGCCAAGCGGCTGAACCACACCAGCTGCCCATGGGACCTGGCCGAGTTCGGCGGCGTGGCGCGCTACGTGTCGCACTGGCGCTGGGGCGTGACCGACGGCGGCAGCGGCCACTGCTTTCCCGGCGGCCATGCGTCCGCCGGCTTCGGCTTCCTGGCGCTCTACTTCGCCTGGCGCGACGACGCACCGCGGCTGGCGCGCATCTGCCTGGTGGCGGCCCTGGCGGCCGGCTTCGCGCTGGGCTGGGTGCAGCAGGTGCGCGGCGCGCATTTCATGAGCCACAACCTCTGGACCGCCTGGCTGTGCTGGACCACGGTCTGGGCCGTGGATGCGGTGCGCCAGCGCTTCTTCGCGGCGCCGCGGCCGGCAGGCGCCGTCACGCCGGCCGCCTGAGCGCCTGAACGCCTTTCGCCCCGGCGGCGCCGCCGCGCCCCGCGCTCAGTTCGCCCGGCAGATCTTGAGCATGTTGGTGCCGCCCGGCGCCCCCATGGGTTCGCCGCAGGTGATGACGTAGAGGTCGCCCTGCTGCACGATGTTGCGGGTCTTGAGGTGGCCTTCGGCCTGCTCCAGCGCGGTGTCGCGGTCGGCGCTGGTGTCCATCAGCAGCGGGCGCACGTTGCGGTACATGGCCATCTTGCGCTGCGTGGCCACCTTGGGGGTCAGCGCGTAGATCGGGATGTGGATGCGGTGGCGGCTCATCCAGAGCGCGGTGGAGCCGCTGTCGGTCAGCGCCACCAGCGCCTTGGCGCCCAGGTGGTGGGCGGTGAACAGCGCGCCCATGGCGATGGACTGGTCGATGCGGCCCAGCGTCTGGCCGATGAAGTCGGAATCGCGCTCGGGGTCTTCGGCGGCCTCGGCGGCGGCGCAGATCTTGGCCATCTCCTCCACCGTCTCCAGCGGATAGCGGCCGGCGGCGGTCTCGGCGCTGAGCATCACGGCGTCGGTGCCGTCGAGCACGGCGTTGGCCACGTCGCTCACCTCGGCGCGGGTGGGCACGGCGTTGGTGATCATGCTCTCCATCATCTGCGTGGCGGTGATGACGACCCGGTCCATGTCGCGCGCCATGCGGATCATCTTCTTCTGCAGCGCAGGCACGGCGGCGTTGCCCACCTCCACGGCCAGGTCGCCGCGCGCCACCATGATGCCGTCGGACACGCGCAGGATCTCTTCGAGCAGCGGCACGGCCTCGGCGCGCTCGATCTTGGCGATCAGGCCCGGGCGGTGGCGGTATTCGGCCGCCGCCACGTTGCACAGCTGGCGCGCCATTTCCATGTCGGTGGCGTTCTTGGGAAAGCTCACGGCCACGTAGTCGGCCTGGAAGCTCATGGCGGTCTTGATGTCCTCCATGTCCTTGGCCGTGAGCGCGGGCGCGGTCAGGCCGCCGCCCTGCTTGTTGATGCCCTTGTTGTTGGAGAGCTCGCCGCCGATCTTCACCGTGGTGTGCACGGCCTCGCCGCGCACCGCATCGACGACCAGCACGATCAGCCCGTCGTTGAGCAGCAGCACGTCGCCGGCCTTCACGTCGCGCGGCAGTTCCTTGTAGTCGAGGCCCACGCCGTTCAGGTCGCCCGGCTCGGTGCGCGAGGCGTCCAGCACGAAGGGCTGGCCGGCCTGCAGCATCACGCGGCCTTCGGCGAACTTGCCGACGCGGATCTTGGGGCCCTGCAGGTCGGCCATGATGGCCACCTCGCGGCCGGCGCGCTGCGCGGCCTCGCGCACGGCGGCGGCGCGGTCGATGTGGTCCTGCGCCCTGCCGTGGCTGAAGTTCAGCCGCACCACGTTGACGCCGGCGCGGATCATGCGCTCCAGCAGCTGCGGGTCGCTCGAAGCGGGGCCCAGGGTGGCGACGATCTTGGTGGCGCGGCGGATCTGCATGCGTTTGTCTCTCTTTCTTTATGGGGATGGCATGGAACGCGGTCTTGTAACCGCGTTTCAATTCTGGCACGACCCCGGTTACATGGTGGTTTCATGCGGTATTGCGCAGCCGGCCCGGGTGCCGCACCAGTCTGATTTCCTCACGCTTTGCCAGCATATTTGTGAGAATTATTCTCATTGGTGAAACAATGAACGCGTGAGCCAGAGAACCACCCGGCAAGGCACCGCCGACCGGGCCGACGCGCCATCGCAGTGCAAGGGGTATCCAGCAGACAACCCTTTCCGACACGTCCATGGCTCACCGTCTGCCCACCCGGCCCGCCGCAACTCGGCCCGCCACCCCCCTCCCCCGTTCACTGGCCCTGCGTCCCGCCGCATGGGCCGCCTGTCTCGCCGCGCTGGCCGCCCCCTCGTGGGCCCAGGCGCCCGCCACCGGCCCGGCTGCCGCCATGCAGGGCGCGCAGCTCCAGCAGGTGGACGTGGTGGAAGAGGCCGATCGCCAGCCCGGCACTGTCACCACGATCAGCGGCGATGCGCTGGAAAGCGCGAACAGCATGAAGGACATCGTGCGCAACCAGCCCCTGGTGGCCGCGCCGGGCACGGTGGCCGGCACCAGCCGCAACCGCAGCAGCTTCGACCGGTCCGGCACCACGGGCTACAACATCCGCGGCATCGAGGGCAACCGCGTCGGCCTGGACGTGGACGGCGTGGAGATGCCCGATGCCACCACGCGCCCCTACGTGAGCCGCGCCGGCGTCAACACCTTCGGTGCCGGGCGCGACTTCATCGATCCGGAGATGTTCTCGTCCGCCCAGATCCTGTCGGGCACCACGCCGGCACGGCGCACGGCCGGCGGCATCGGCGGCGCGGTGAGCTTCCGCACCAAGGCAGCCAGCGACTATCTGCGCGACGACAAGCCCTCGTACCTGGGCGCGAGGATCGGCTACGACTCGGCAGACCGGTCCTGGAACGAGAGCTTCACCGGAGCGCTGCGCAGCGGCGATGCCGACGGGCTCGTCGCCTACTCCCGCCGCGACGGCCACGCCCGCCGCAACCACAGCCCCACCGTGGACAGCTATCCCGACGACTGGCACTCCGACGCGCTGCTGCTCAAGGGCGGCCTGCGCGTGGACGGCGCCCACCGCCTGGAACTGTCGGCCGACCTGTACCGCCGCAAGAACCACACCGTCTTCGAGGGATGGAACAACGCCGGCACGGCCCTCACCGAGGCATCGCGCCAGGCGAGCGACACCGAGCGCAACACGCTGCAGCTCACGCACCAGTGGACGCCGCGCAATGCCTGGATCGACCAGGCGGACACGCGCCTGTTCCACCAGGACACGGCCACCCGGGACGTGACCGACACCACCACGCTGGCCTCCGGCGTCACCGGGCGCAACCTGTCCGAGAACCTGACGCGCACCTGGGGCCTGTCCACCACGGCCGGCAAGCGCATCGGGCGCCACGCGCTGAGCTTCGGCGCCAACGCCTCCACGCAGGACGTGGACCGCCCGTGGAGCGTCGGCTATCCGCAGCCATACATGAAGCCCCAGCCCGACACCACCACGGATCGCGTGGGCGCCTTCGTGCAGGACGAGATCGTTGCCGACGCCGGCGGCAAGCGGCTGGCCGTGATCCCCGCCCTGCGCGTGGACCGCGTGAGGATCAGGACGCGCGACCTCTCCAACTTCGTCGGCGGCGTGCTCACCGAGCAGGACGTGCAGCGGCTCTACGGCAGCCCTCCGGCCACCACCATCGTCAGCCCCGGCCTGGCCGTCACCTACGACGTCGCGCCGCGCCTGCGCAGCTACGCGCAGTACAGGCGCGGGGGCCGCGCGCCATCGCCCGGCGAGATCTTCGGCTCCTGGAACATGGCGAGCAACTACGCCGCGGGCAACCAGTACGCCCTGGTCGGCAACCGCGACCTGAAGGAGGAGAAGAGCAATGCCTTCGAAGTCGGCGTGACCGGCCATCCCGCACCCGGCGTGGCGCTGCACAGCGCGCTGTTCTATACCCGCTACAGCGACTTCATCGCCTACACGCGCTACACGCGCGCCAGCGCGCCGAGCCTGTTCACCAACGTGCCGGCCCACATCGGCACCATCTACCAGGCCGAGAACCGCGACGAGGCCACGATCTACGGCTTCGAACTCAGCGCCCGGCTGGAGCACGGCCAGTGGAGCCCCGCCGCCCAGGGCCTGTACACGACCTGGGCACTGGGCCTGAGCCGGGGCACGTCCCGGTCGAACTACGCGGGCGACCGCAAGGTGGACCTCGACTCCGTGCTGCCGCGCAAGGCCATCCTCGGCGTGGGCTACGACGCGCCCATGCGCCGCTGGGGCATGAACCTCACCGGCACCTTCGTGGCCGGCAAGCAGGCTGCGGCCACCAACCGCGACAGCTTCACCAACAACCCGGGCGCCACGCTGACGGACGCCACCACCGAACTCTTCCGCGTGCCCGGCTACGCCACGTTCGACCTGAGCGGGTACTGGCAGATCCGCCCGGGCGTGCGCCTGCAGGCCGGCATCTACAACCTGGGCGACAAGCGCTACTGGGACTACGCGAGCGCCCGCAGCCTGCAGCCCGCGCTGGCCCGCGACCGGCGCGACATCGAGCTGCTGACGAACGCCGGCCGCACCGTGGCGGTGTCGATGTCAGTCGCTTTCTGAGAACGTGTTCACGATCTCCCAGGGGTCGCGCGCCTCTTTCTCCACCCCACCCCGACCGCAAGGACCACTTCCATGACGCATCACCACTCCCTGCCGGCCCGTCCGTTCCGTCTGGCCGCCATCGCGGGCGCGGCCGCGCTGCTCGCCGCATGCGCCGCCGCCCCCTCCACGACCGAAGGCACGGGCCCCGCCCGTCCCGCGGGCGGCCACGGCCATGCCGCCTTCATCAGTGGATACGACGCCAACAACGACGGCCGGGCGCACCGCGCCGAATACGACGCGGTGCGCCAGCAGCGCTACACGGCGGCCGACACCAACCGCGACGGCTGGCTGAGCGAGACCGAATACGTGGCCGAGTTCCAGGGCCGCCTCCAGCAGCAATATGCCGACCAGAAGCGCCTGCCCGACGACGCCTATGCCCGCTCCCTGCGGCAGGCGCACGTGCGCTTCGGCATCCTGGACACGAACAAGGACGGCCGCCTGACCCTGGACGAAGAGCAGGCCATCGCCGACCGGACCTTCCGGAGCGCGGACACCAATGGCGACGGCGTGGTGGACGCGGCCGACGCGAAGAAGCCGTGAGCCCACCCGGCTCGCCGCGCCCGGCGCACGGCCGGCTCGATGGCGCACGGGACGTGCGGCGGCCCGATGCGCGGCTTGGGGCCCGCGTCAGCCGCGCATCAGCGCTTCGATCTCGTCGGCGCGCACGGGCACGCCCCGGGTGATCAGCTCGCAGCCGCCGTCGGTGACGATGGCGTCGTCCTCGATGCGGATGCCGATGTGGTGGAAGGCCTCGGGCACGCCGGGCGCGGGGCGCACGTAGAGGCCGGGCTCGATGGTCAGCACCATGCCCGGGTGCAGGATGCGGCTGGGCCGGTTGGTGATGGCCTCGCCCGAGAGCGGGTCGCGCCGCTGGCTGGTCTGGCCGATCTCGGTGGGCTCCACGTAGCTGCCGCAGTCGTGCACGTCCATGCCCAGCCAGTGGCCGGTGCGGTGCATGTAGAACTGGAAATAGGCCCGTTTTTCGATCACGTCCTGCACCGTGCCGACCTTGTTCCCGTCGAGCAGGCCCAGGTCCAGCAGGCCCTGCGACAGCACGGCCACGGTGGCGTCGTGCGGGTCGTTGAAGCGGGCGCCGGCCCGGGTGGCGGCCACGGCCGCTTCCTGGCTGGCCAGCACCAGGTCGTAGAGCGCGCGCTGCGGGCCGGTGAAGCGGCCATCGGCCGGGAAGGTGCGGGTGATGTCGCTGGCGTAGCCGTCGAGCTCGCAGCCCGCGTCGATCAGCACCAGCTCGCCGGCGCGCACCGGGGCGGCGTCGGCGCGGTAGTGCAGCACGCAGGCATTGGCGCCGGCCGCGACGATGGAGTTGTACGCCACGGCCTGCGAGCCCTGGCGGCGGAATTCGTGCAGCAGCTCGGCGTCGAGGTGGTATTCGCGCACGTCCTCGCCGGCGCGCAGCATGCGGGCGCTGCACTGCATGGCGCGGATGTGGGCCTGGGCGCTGATGGCGGCGGCGCGGCGCATCACGTCCTGCTCGTAGGCATCCTTCACCAGCCGCATCTCGTCCAGCAGCGTGCAGAGATCGCCCTGCTCGGCCGGGCAGAGCGCGCCGAAGCGCACCCGCGCCCGCACCTTGCCGAGCCAGCCTTCCACGCGGGCGGCCAGGCCCTCATGCGTGGCGAAGGGGAACCAGACGCGGCTGCGGTTTTCCAGCAGGCGCGGCAGCTGCGATTCCAGCGTGGCCGACGAGTGCGCGGCATCCACGCCCAGGGCGGCGATGGCGGCCTCGGGGCCCAGGCGGTAGCCGTCCCAGATCTCGCGCTCCAGATCCTTGGGCTGGCAGAACAGCGTGCTGGTGCCGTCCGCGGCCAGCACCAGGCAGGCGCCGGGCTCGGTGAAGCCGGTCAAGTAATAGAAGTAACTGTCGTGTCGGTAGAGGAAGTCGCTGTCGCGGTTGCGCGCGCTTTCCTTGGCCGTGGGGACGATGGCGATGCCGCCTTCGCCCAGCTGCGAGGCGAGGCGGGCGCGGCGCTGGGCGTAGAGCGCGGTGTTCGGCAGGGGGGTCATCCGCGCATTTTGGATCGAACGAAAGGCCCGCCTGGCGCCGCGGCGGCCACTTTACATTTCGCTGCAATCGCGGGCGATGGATCTGCCCGCGCCCGCCCCCCGCGCAGGCCTTCAGCGATTGAGCTCGGCCAGCCGCTCGGGCGTGCCCACGTCGGTCCAGCGGCCGGTGTAGAGCGCGCCGGTGACGCGGCCCGCATCCATGGCGCGGCGCAGCAGGGGCGCGAGCGGCGCGGGCTGGCCCTGCGGGTTGCCGGGCGCGATGTCGCACCAGGGCGCGGCGAAGAGTTCGGCGCGCAGCAGGGCGATGGTGCTGTAGGTGTGGCGCGGGCCGGGGTGATCTGCCGGCAGGTTGAGCAGGCGGCCGTCGGGCGCTAGGCCGAAGTCGCCGCGCGGGTGGTGCGCCGGGTTGGGCACCAGCCACAGGTGGGCCAGCGCGTCGCTGGCGGCGAAGCGGGCCGCGGCCTCGGGCGCGAAGACGAAGTCGGGCGCGAACACGTCGCCCGCCGCCAGCCAGAACACCGGCCCCAGCTGCGGCAGCGCGCGGGCGATGCCGCCGGCGGTCTCCAGTGCGCCGCCGAAGTCGCGGCCTTCGTGGGAGTATGAAATCGATAGCGCACTGCGCCCATCGGATGCGGGCTGCAGCCCGAATTCGCTGCCGAAGGCATCGCCGATCTGCCCGCCCAGCCAGGCGGTGTTGATGACCGCGCGCGGCACGCCGGCCGCCGCCAGGGCGCGCAGATGCCATTCCAGCAGCGGCCGGCCCTGCACGGCCAGCAGCGGCTTGGGCGTGGCATCGGTCAGCGGGCGCATGCGCTCGCCGCGGCCGGCGGCCAGCAGCATGGCGGAGGGCTGCGCGGGCAGCGGACGGGTCGGGGCGGCGTGATCGGCGGGGATGGGCAGGTCGGACATGCGCCGCACTGTAGTGCAGGGCGAGGCCCTTGCGGGCCTGCCGGCGGCGGCCCGCCCGGGCAGGGGGCGAAGGGCGCCGGTAAAATGCGCGGTTTCCTCCCACAGCCCTTCCGGAGCCGCCCTCGATGGCCAATTCTCAACAGATGGCGAATGCGATCCGCGCACTCGCAATGGATGCAGTTCAACAGGCCAATTCCGGCCATCCCGGCGCCCCGATGGGCATGGCCGACATGGCCGTGGCGCTCTGGGGACGCAACCTCAAGCACAACCCGGCCAACCCGCAGTGGGCCGACCGCGACCGCTTCGTGCTGTCCAACGGCCACGGCTCCATGCTGCTGTATTCGCTGCTGCACCTGACCGGCTACCCGCTGCCGATCGAAGAGCTGAAGAACTTCCGCCAGCTGCACAGCAAGACGGCCGGCCACCCCGAATACGGCATCACGCCCGGCGTGGAAACGACGACCGGCCCGCTCGGCCAGGGCATCACCAACGCCGTGGGCTTCGCGCTGGCCGAGAAGCTGCTGGCGACCGAATTCAACCGCGAAGGCCATGCCATCGTGGACCACAACACCTTCGTGTTCCTGGGCGACGGCTGCCTGATGGAAGGCATCAGCCAGGAAGCGATCTCGCTGGCCGGCGCCTGGAAGCTGAACAAGCTCATCGCGCTCTACGACGACAACGGCATCTCCATCGACGGCCAGGTCGCCCCCTGGTTCATCGACGACACCCCCGCCCGCCTGCGCGCCTGCGGCTGGAACGTGCTGGGCCCGGTGGACGGCCATGACGCCGACGCCGTGGACGCCGCCATCCGCCAGGCCAAGACCAGCACCGACAAGCCCACGCTGATCGTCTGCAAGACGGCCATCGGCAAGGGCTCGCCCAACCGTGCCGGCACCTCCAAGGCCCACGGCGAACCGCTGGGCCCCGACGAGATCACGCTGACGCGCAACGCCATCGGCTGGAGCAGCGCACCGTTCGAGATCCCCGCCGAGGTCTATGCCGACTGGGACGCCAAGGCCGCCGGCACCGCCGCCGAAGCCGCCTGGAACGAGCGCTTCGCCGCCTATTCCGCCGCCTTCCCCGAGCTGGCCGCCGAATTCACCCGCCGCATGGCGGGCGACCTGCCCAAGCACTTCGCGCAGACCGCCGTCGATACCGTGGTGGGAGCGCACACCAAGGCCGAGACCGTGGCCAGCCGCAAGGCCAGCCAGCTGGCGCTGGAATCGTTCACCGCAAAGCTGCCCGAACTGCTGGGCGGCTCGGCCGACCTGACCGGCTCGAACCTCACCAACACCAAGAGCACGCCCGCGCTGCGCATCGACGAAGCTGGCCGCGTGGTGCAGACCGAAGTGGCCGTGGGCGCCGACACCGTCAAGGTGGGTGGCCGCCACATCAACTACGGCGTGCGCGAATTCGGCATGGCCGCGATCATGAACGGCATCGCCCTGCACGGCGGCTTCATCCCCTACGGCGGCACCTTCCTCACCTTCAGCGACTACAGCCGCAACGCCATCCGCATGGCCGCGCTGATGAAGCTGCGCGTGGTGCACGTGTTCACGCACGACTCCATCGGCCTGGGCGAAGACGGCCCCACGCACCAGTCGATCGAGCACGCCGCCAGCCTGCGCCTGATCCCGAACCTGGACGTCTGGCGCCCGGGCGACACGGCCGAGACCGCCGTGGCCTGGAGCGTGGCCCTGTCCAACCGCGACAAGCCCACCGCGCTGCTGCTGTCGCGCCAGAACCTGCCCTACGCGCCCAAGCGCGACCTGGGCGACATCTCGCGCGGCGCCTACGTGCTGAGCGAACCGGCCGACGCAGGCATCAAGAAGAAGGCCCAGGCGGTGATCATCGCCACCGGCTCCGAAGTGCAGCTGGCGCTGGCCGCACAGAAGCTGCTGGCCACGATGAAGATCGCCGTGCGCGTGGTCTCCATGCCCAGCACCACCACCTTCGACCGCGAAGACGCCAAGTACAAGGCCAGCGTGCTGCCGGCCGGCGTGCCGCGCATCGCCGTCGAGATGGGCTCCACCGACGGCTGGTGGAAGTACGGCGTCGCCGCCGTGGTCGGCATCGACACCTTCGGCGAATCGGCCCCGGCGCCGGTGCTGTTCAAGCACTTCGGCTTCACGCCCGAGAACGTGGCCGACACCGTGCGCGTGGCCATCGGCGCCGCCCGCCTGAAGAAGCAGCCCGCCGCCAAGAAGAAGGCGCACTGATCCATCCCCCGCCCGTCGCGCCGGCCCGCAGCGGGCGGGCGTGTCGTGGTGGCGGTTCCGAGTTTTCAACTTTGCAACTTTGGAGAGACAAACCATGACGATCAAGATCGGTATCAACGGCTTCGGCCGCATCGGCCGCAACGTGCTGCGCTCGGCCGTGCAGAACTTCAGCGACATCGAAGTCGTTGCCATCAACGACCTGCTGGAGCCCGACTACCTGGCTTACATGCTGCAGTACGACTCGGTGCACGGCCGCTTCGACGGCCAGGTCTCCGTCGAAGGCAACACCCTGGTCGTCAACGGCAAGAAGATCCGCCTCACGCAGGAACGCGACCCCGCCAACCTGAAGTGGAACGAAGTCGGCGCCGACATCGTGATCGAATCCACCGGCCTCTTCCTGGACAAGACCACCGCGCAGAAGCACATCGACGCCGGCGCCAAGAAGGTGCTGCTGTCGGCCCCGTCCAAGGACGACACGCCCATGTTCGTCTATGGCGTGAACCACCAGACCTACGCCGGCCAGGCCATCATCTCCAACGCTTCCTGCACCACCAACTGCCTGGCCCCGCTGGCCAAGGTGCTGAACGACAAGTGGGGCATCAAGCGCGGCCTGATGACCACGGTGCACGCTGCCACCGCCACGCAGAAGACGGTGGACGGCCCCTCCAACAAGGACTGGCGCGGCGGCCGCGGCATCCTGGAAAACATCATTCCCTCCAGCACGGGCGCTGCCAAGGCCGTGGGCGTGGTGATTCCCGAACTCAACAAGAAGCTGACCGGCATGTCCTTCCGCGTGCCCACCTCCGACGTGTCGGTGGTGGACCTGACGGTGGAACTGAACTCGGAAGCCACCTACGAAGAGATCAAGGCCGAGATGAAGGCCCAGTCCGAAGGCGCGCTGAAGGGCGTGCTGGGCTACACGGAAGACAAGGTCGTCGCCACCGACTTCCGCGGCGACACCCGCACCTCCATCTTCGACGCCGACGCCGGCATCGCCCTGGACAAGACCTTCGTCAAGCTCGTGTCCTGGTACGACAACGAATGGGGCTACTCCAACAAGTGCCTGGAAATGGTGCGCGTGATCGCTGGCAAGTAAGCCGGCCACCAGCCCGCGCTGCATCCCGGCCTCTGCCGGGATGCAGCGCAGCGCCATGCAGAAAAGCCCGAGGCCGTCACGGCCCCGGGCTTTTTTTCTTGGCACCGGCGCTGAGGGTGGCGCTGCGCCACCGCAAACCCGTATCAGGGCTTGAAGCTTTTAAGGCCTTCAGCCCGCGCCCCAGCTGCGCAGGCAACTATGAAAACAGGAGCAATTCCTCAGTCGATGCGCACGCCGGCCGCCTTCACCAGCGCGCCCGCAGCCACGTCGTCGGCCCGCAGCAGCGCCTGGAAATCGGCAGCGGGCAGGGTGCCGGCCTCGACGCCCACGCGCGCCAGCCGCTCCTGCACCACCGGGTCGGCGAGCACCTTGCGCACGGCGGCGTTGAGGCGCTCCACCTCGGCCGCAGGGGTGCCGGCCGGTGCCAGCAGCCCCAGCCAGGAATCGAAGGCATAGCCCGGCAGGCCGGACTCGGCCACCGTGGGCAGCTCGGGCAGGAAGCGCGAGCGCGCCGTGCCGGAATAGGCCAGCAGCCGGACGCGCGGATCGTTGCGGAAGGCGATCATGCCGATGGTGGCGCCGGTGACCACCTGCACGCGGCCGGCCAGCAGCTCGGTCGTGGCGTCGCCCGTGGACTTGAACGGAATGTGCTGCAGCTGGATGCCCGCGCGCGCCGCCAGCGAGGCCGTCGCCAGGTGCGACGCGCTGCCGTTGCCCGCCGACGCGTAGTTGAGCACGCCGGGCTGCGCCTTCGCCTTGGCGATCAGGTCCGCGATGGAGGTGATGCCCGAGGACGCGGGCACGCCCACGACGTAGCCCGTGCGGCCCAGGAACGACACGCCGACGAAGTCCTTGAGCGGGTCGTAGGGCAGCTTGGCATAGAGGTGGCTCGCCAGGTGGTGGCTCGCGGCGGCGAGCACCAGGGTGTTGCCGTCGGGCGCGGCCTTGGCGACCTGCGCCGTGCCCAGCGTGCCGCCCGCGCCGGCGCGGTTGTCCACCACGACGGTGGCGCCCAGCGCCTGGCCCAGCTCGTTGCTGAAGGTGCGGGCCACCGTGTCCTGCGTGGCGCCGGGGCCGAAGGGCACGACGATGCGGATCACGCGTTCGGCCTGCGCGGCGCCGGCCAGGCCCAGCCACAGGCATGCGGCCAGCAGGTGGCGGCGTCGGGAAGATGCGATGGGCAACATGGGCTCAGGTCCTGTCGGGGTGAAGCCACCGCTCGGCCAGCCGCACGAAGTAGCTGGCGCCGGTGGCGAGGATGTCGTCGTTGAAGTCGTACGACCGGTTGTGGATCAGGCACGGGCCGCTACCGTGGCCGGGCAGGCGGTGGTCGCCCGGCCCGTTGCCGATGAAGGCGTAGCAGCCGGGCCGCGCCTGCAGCATGTGGGCGAAGTCCTCGGCGCTGAGCACGGCGGGGAACTGCTCGTCCACCCGGTCGTCGCCCGCGATCTCGCGCATGGCCTCGGCGGCGAAGCGGGCCTCGGCCGCGTGGTTCACCACGGGGGGCGATGCGCGGCGGAACTGCACGCCGGCCGTGCAGCCGTGGGCCTGGGCGGTGTGCTCGGCCAGGGTGCGCAGCGCGGCCTCGATGGCGTCGAGCGCGGCCACCGAGAAGGTGCGCACCGTGCCGCCCACCCAGGCCGTGTCGGGGATGACGTTGGGCGCGTCCGAGCCCTGGATCTGCGTGACCGCCAGCAGGGCGCGCTCGCGCGAATCCACATGCCGCGACACCAGCGCCTGCAGCTGCTGCGCCAGGTTGATGGTGGCCGCCACCGGGTCGATGCCGGTGTGCGGCAGCGAGGCGTGCGTGCCGCGTCCGGTGAGGGTGATGCGGAAGGTGTTGCTCGACGCCATCAGCGCGCCGTGGTTGAGCGCGAAGGCGCCCACGTGCTCCAGCGCGAAGTTGTGCAGGCCGAAGACCGCATCGCACGGGAAGCGCTCGAACAGCCCCTCGTCGATCATCCTGCGGGCCCCGGCCTTGCCCATCTCCTCGGCCGGCTGGAAGATCAGATGCACGGTGCCCGCGAAGTCCCGCGTTCGCGCCAGGTGCCAGGCGGCGGCCAGCAGCATGGTGGTGTGGCCGTCGTGCCCGCAGGCATGCATGCGGCCCGCGTGCTGCGAGCGATGGGCGAAGTGGTTCTCTTCCTCCAGCGGCAGCGCATCCATGTCGGCACGCAGGCCGATGGTGCGCGAGCCGGGCTGGCTGCCGCGGATGACGCCGACCACGCCCGTGCCGGCGATGCCCGTGTGCACCTCGATGCCCCAGTCCCGCAGGCGATCGGCCACCAGGGCGCTGGTGCGGTGTTCTTCGAAACCCAGCTCAGGGTGGGCATGCAGGTCGCGCCGCAGGGCCACGAAGGGGGCCATGTCGGCGAAGCTTTCGATCAATCGTGGCAAGGGGCGGTGACTCCGGCAGCGCCGCCCGCAGCGGCATCGGATGCTCCCGCTCCCGCCGGCGGCGAAAGGCGCATTCTGGGGAGCCAACCCGCCACGGCCAAACGCGGAAAACGCATAAGCAACCGCGTTCTCCGATCCCCCTGCGCTGCGCCGATCACCTACGCGCGTGCGCGCGCCAGCCGGAGATACTCCCGCCCATGACCGCACACGACGACATCCTCCACTTCTGGTTCGAGCAATCCACGCCCGCCCAATGGTTCAAAAAGGACGACGCCTTCGACGCCGCCATCCGCGAACGCTTCGGCGCGCTGCATGCCCGCGCAGCGCAGGGCGAACTCTGGGACTGGCGCCATGACGCCGCCGGCCGGCTGGCCGAGGTGATCGTGCTGGACCAGTTCTCGCGCAATCTGCTGCGCGGCCGGCCCGAGGCCTTCGCGCAGGACGGCATGGCCCTGGTGCTGGCGCAGGAGGCCGTCGCCCGGGGGCTGGACGCGCAGCTCGCGCCCGAGCGCCGCGCCTTTCTCTACATGCCCTTCATGCACAGCGAATCGGCGCGCATGCAGGAGGAATCGGTGCGGCTCTTCACCGCCCTGGGCCAGGCCAACAACCTGGACTACGCCCACCAGCACCAGGCGATCGTGCAGCGCTTCGGCCGCTTTCCGCACCGCAACGCCACGCTGGGCCGGGCGACGACGGACGAAGAAGCCGCCTTCCTGCAGCAGCCGGGCAGTTCGTTCTAGCCGACCAATCCGCAAGGCCAGGAATAAGCATCAAAATCACCTTCTGCCCTTTATCCACAAGGGCTGATAGCTACATTTAACATAGCAATTGGCAAGACAGGCCGCAAGGTCTTGCCCAGCGGATTCCCTCAAAACACTGTAAATTATCACAGTGCTCACGGAATCCAAACTCGCCATCCTCGCCGACGCCGCCAAGTACGACGCCTCCTGCGCGTCCAGCGGCACGTCGGCGCGCAATTCGGTGGGCGGGCGCGGCATCGGCTCCAACGAGGGCATGGGCATCTGCCACAGCTACGCGCCGGACGGGCGCTGCATCTCGCTGCTCAAGATCCTGCTCACCAACTACTGCCAGTACGACTGCCTCTACTGCGTGAACCGCGTCAGCAGCAACGTGCCGCGGGCGCGCTTCGCGGTGCAGGAGGTGGTGGATCTCACGCTCGACTTCTATCGCCGCAACTGCATCGAGGGGCTGTTCCTCTCCAGCGGCATCATCCAGAGCCCGGACTACACCATGGAGCGCGTGGTGGAGGTGGCCCGCGTCCTGCGCGAGGAGCACGACTTCCGCGGCTACATCCACCTCAAGACCATTCCCGACGCGTCGCCCGAGCTGCTGCAGCGCGCCGGCCGCTATGCCGACCGGCTCAGCATCAACATCGAACTGCCCACCGAACAGGGCCTCGCGGCCCTGGCGCCCGAGAAGGACGGCGCCGCCATCCAGCGCTCCATGGGCCGGCTGGCGCTGCACATCGACGACGCCCGCCAGCAGGCCCGCGACCAGCGGGGGCGCCCGGGCAGCCCGCAGATCGTCTCGCTGCCCGGCCGCACGCGCCGCGCCGAGGCCCCGCGCTTCGCGCCCGGCGGGCAGAGCACGCAGATGATCGTGGGCGCCGACGCGGCCGACGACCGCACCATCCTCGCCACCAGCGCCCGGCTCTACGGCGGCTACGGGCTGCGGCGGGTGTATTACTCGGCGTTCAGCCCGATTCCCGACGCCTCGCGCGCCCTGCCGCTGGCCGCGCCGCCGCTGGTGCGCGAACACCGGCTCTACCAGGCTGACTGGCTGATGCGCTTCTACGGCTTCACGCACGACGAGATCGTGCCGCCGGCCGCCTCCCTGGGCGACAGCGAAGCGCGCAGCAGCGGCATGCTGTCGCTGGAGATGGACCCCAAGCTCGCCTGGGCCGTGGCCCATCCCGAATGCTTTCCGGTGGACCTGAACACCGCCCCGCGCGAACGCCTGCTGCGCGTGCCCGGCCTGGGCGTGCGCACGGTCGAAAAACTGCTGGCCGCCCGCCGCGTGCGCCGGCTGCGCCATGCCGACCTGGGCCGGCTGCACCTGCCGCTGGCCAAGGTGCTGCCCTTCGTCGCCGTGACCGACCACCTCCCGCACGACCGGCTGCGCGCGCCCGCGCGCCTGCGGGCCCAGCTGGCGCCCGCGCCGGTGCAGGCATCGCTCTTCGCCTGAAGGCCGAGGCCCGCCGCCATGCAGCGCAGCATCACCCTGAGCCACGCGGCCGACTGGCCGGGCTTTCGCCAGGCCGCCCGCGCCTGCCTGCAGGCCGGCCTGCCGCCCGAGGCCGTGCATTGGCAGGTGGCAGGCGATGCCGAAAGCGATCTGTTCGCGGCCGAGCCGCTGCCCACGGAAGCAGCGCCGGCCGACGCCGCCAGCGATGCCAACGAGGGACAGCCCCAGCCCCCCACAGCCCGCGTGCCCCGCGCCTTCCTGGCGCTGGCCGAGCACGCGGCCCTGCACAGCGACCCGGAGCGCCACGCGCTGCTCTACCGCGCCCTGTGGCGCCTCGCGCGCGAGCCGGCGCTGCGCCACGATGCGCTCGACCCCGACCTGGCGCGCCTGCAGCGCCTGGCGGCCGCCGTGCGGCGCGACATGCACAAGATGCGCGCCTTCGTGCGCTTTCGCGCCGTGGACGACGGCCAGGCCCAGCCGCTGCACGTGGCCTGGTTCGAGCCCGACCACCACATCGCCCGGGCCAATGCCGCGTTCTTCGTGCAGCGCTTCACGCAGATGCGCTGGGCCATCCTCACGCCCGAATGCAGCCTGCGCTGGGACGCGGGCGCGCTGCAGACCGGGCCCGGCGCCACGCGCGCCGAAGCGCCGCCGCCCGATGCGGGCGAGGCGCTCTGGCTCACCTATTACCGGCACACCTTCAACCCGGCGCGCCTGAAGCTGGACATGATGCGGCGCGAGATGCCCACGCGCTACTGGAAGAACCTGCCCGAGGCGGCGCTCATCGACGGGCTGGCGCGCGATGCGCACGAGCGCAGCGCACGCATGGTGGCGGCCGGCGGCACGGTGCCGCAGCGACGCATCACCGCCACCCGGTAGGCACTACTCCGATCAGGCCAGGCCGCTTTCGGCCGTGCGGATGGTCTCGCGGCCGGCGCGGTCGCGCAGGCGGCCCTGGTCGGTGTCGAGCGCGCGGACCAGCTTGTCGATGGCGGCGGTGAAGGCCTCAGGCACCTTGGCCGCATCGGCGTTCACGGCCACGGGCGGGCGGCCGGCGACGCGCGCCTCGACGTTGCAGCGCTTGTCGGCGCCGTTCGAGCGGCCGCCGTCCAGATCGGAGAAATGCACCTCGACCCGCGTCAGATGGTCGCGGAACCGGGCCAGCCGGCTGATGGTTTCCGCCTCGATCCAGCGGTTCATGGCCTCGCTGCCCTCGATGTGATCGTCGGTCTGTACTTGTACTTGCATGGCGGACTCCTTGTGGTTGGCACCTTCAGTGTGGGGCTGCCGCGCCACGCTTCAATCGGGTTTTGCGAATGCTTGCCAAACGTTGCGTTTGCTCAAGGTCTCTTCACGCTTGGGCTCGCGCGCGCTGCCGCGCCCGAACCCGGCCGCGCGGCGCCTGCCCGGCCACCCACCACGCCACCACGCCACCGCGCCCCAGCCGGCCAGCACCGCCCCGGCGGGAAACACCGGCGGCCACCACAGCCCGCGCTGGAACAGCAGCCACGAGGCGCCCACCGCGCCTGCGGCCAGCAGCAGGGCGAACGGCGCCGCCACCACGGGCCAGCGCCAGCCGGCGGCCAGCAGCAGGGGCAGCGCTAGCATCAGCACCACCGGCGACCAGCCGGAGTCCACGCTGCGCAGGCGCGCGCCGGTGAGCTGGTTGTCGATCAGCGTGGCATGCAGCTCCATGGGCGGGAACGGGCGCGCATCGCTCCAGCCCCAGCTGAAGGGGGAGCGCAGGCCCGCCTGCACGGCGCCGACGAGCACCACCTTGCCCCGGAAGAAGTCCGGCGGCAGCCGGCCGGGCAGGAGCGCGGCCTCGTAGGGCAGCGTGTCGAAAGTGCCCGGCGGCCCGCGATAGACCACGTATTCGGAGGGCGCCGCCGCCCGCGCCTCCCGCGCGGCGCGGGCATCGGCCAGGGCTGCCAGGCGGCTCGCCAGGCTGTGGACGTGCACCGAGGCCCGGCGCACCACGCCGTCGCCATCGGGCTGCAGCGACGCATCGCCCACCAGCGCCCCCGCGGAGACGAAGCGCCGCAGCGGCCTGCCGGCGTCGCCCGCCCCCTCGGCGGGCAGCACCACCGCGGACGATGCGGCGATGGCCTGCTCGAAAGCCGCGTCGTCCTCGGGCGTCGAAGGCTCCGAGAACGGCAGGTCGAACCCCACCGCGGCCGCGCCGCCGGCATGCAGCCGCTGGAGCAGCCGCGCATGCGTGCGCCGCTCGGGCAAGCTGGAGGGCGACGCGCCGTCCACGGCCAGCAGCACCACGGGCAGCGTGCTGCGGCCGGGCGCGGACAGCCGCGTGAAGGCGTCGAAGGCCATCGTCTCCAGCCGGTTCCAGGGCTGCGACAGGCTGGCGGCCCAGACCAGCAGCACGGCCAGCGCGCCCACCGCCGCCACCTGCGCGAAAGGCGGCCGGCGCGCCCGCAGGCGCCTGGCCGAAAAGAGGAACGGAATACCTCGCATGGGCAAAGTATGGTGCCGCGCCACCGGCGGCCGGGAACGAAATGCATCAAGGCCTACGCGCCAGCAACAGGCCCGACGCGGCGCAGGGGCGCGTTCCTACAGCCACACGGCGCGTTCGGAGTTACAACCGGAACCATGCTTTCTGCACAGCGGACCCCAGCGCCAGCGCGCCCAGCCATGACATCCACCTCCGCCCGCCTGAAGATCGGCCTGTCCGCCTGCTTCTCGCACGCCGACCCCGCCCGCTCCCTCTTCACCAACAAGACGCTGCAGTACGTGGAGCAGTCCATCGCGCACTGGATCATGTCGGCCGGCGCCATGGTGGTGATGGTGCCCTGCCCCACCGGCGAGACGGCGCGCGGCGACGTCACGCTGGCGCATTACGCCGAATGGCTGGACGGGGTGGTGATGCATGGCGGCGCCGACGTCTGGCCCGGCAGCTATGGCGAGGTGCCGCTCAAGGACGCCTGGCTGGGCGACCGCGTGCGCGACCTCTACGACCTGGCCGTGGTCGAGGCCTTCGAGCAGGCGGGCAAGCCCATCTTCGGCGTCTGCCGCGGGCTGCAGCTCATCAACGTGGCCTTCGGCGGCACGCTCTACCAGGACATCGAGACCCAGCACCCCGGCGCGCAGCAGCACCGCAACGCCGTCACCTACGACCAGCATTTCCACGAGATCGACATGGTGCCGGGCACGCGGCTCTCGGCGCTCTACCCGCAGCAGGAGCGCGTGGTGGTCAACAGCATCCACCACCAGGGCATCAAGAACCTGGCGCCGGGCTTCGACGTGGAGGCCTGGAGCTACCCGGACGGCGTGCCCGAGGCGATCCGCCGCCGCCCCAGCCGGGGCAAGGGCTACATCGCGGCCACCCAGTGGCACCCGGAGTTCCGCGCCAAGGACACGGTGGCGCTGGACGACACGCCCATCCTGCAGGACTTCCTCGCCGCCTGCGCGATGGCCAAGGTGCGCCCCGCCCCCGGCCACAGTCCGTTCCAGATCCGCGACCGCGCTTCGCGGCTCTTGCGCCAGGCACTGCTGCTGCGCCGCTGAGAGCCGCTCAAAAAGCCCTTCTGGCATCGTCGCCGCATCTTGCCGTAGCGCTGCTACTGCCTGCGATGCGGCGCCTCGCCAGAACCGCTTCGCCGGGCTTTGCGAGCCGCTCTGGAAATATGCGGCGTTCTCAGGCGCTGGCCTTGCACACCCGCAGCACATCCGCCCCGTAGGCTTCGAGCTTCTTGGCCCCCATGCCGCTGATGCCCTGCAGGTCGTCCAGCGAATGTGGGTCGCGCTCGGCGATGGCGGCCAGCGTCGCGTCGTGGAAGATCACGTAGGCCGGCAGGTTGTGCTCGCGCGCCACCTCGGCGCGCCAGGCCTTGAGGTTGATGAAGCGCACCTGTCCGTCGGGCCCCAGATTGGCTGCGGCGGCCGGCGGCGCCGTGCTGCGGCGGGTGCGTTTGGCCGGCGCGCTGGCCGTGGATTCGCGCAGCAGCACCGGCGTCTGGCCCTTGAGCACGGGGCGCGAGCCGTCGGTGAGGCTCAGCGTGTCGAAGCTGTGGCCGCTCTCCAGCATGACCTTGTGCAGGCCCACCGCGCCCGTGGCGAGCAGCTGGCGCAGCACGCCGCGCAGCTGCGCTTCGGAATATTCCTTGCCCAGCCCGAAGGTGGAGAGCTTGTCGTGCCCGAACTGCTTGACCTTCTCGGTGTCCTTGCCGCGCACGATGTCCATGATGTGGCCGGTGCCGAAGGTGAGGCCGCTGGCCTCGTGCACGCGGTAGATGGTCGAGAGCAGCTTGCGCGCCGCGTCCGTGCCGTCCCACACCGCGGGCGGGTTCAGGCAGTTGTCGCAGTTGCCGCAGGGCTCCGAGGCCTCGCCGAAATAGCCCAGCAGCCGCACGCGCCGGCAGTCGGTGGCTTCGGCCAGGCCCAGCAGCGCGTCGAGCTTGCCGCGCATGACCTGCTTGAATTCCTCGCCCGCCGGACTCTCGTCGATCATGCGGCGCTGGTTCACCACATCCTGCAGGCCGTAGGCCATCCAGGCATCGGCGGGCAGGCCGTCGCGGCCGGCACGGCCGGTTTCCTGGTAGTAGCCCTCGATGTTCTTGGGCATGTCCACGTGGGCGACGAAGCGCACGTCGGGCTTGTCGATGCCCATGCCGAAGGCGATGGTCGCCACCATGACGATGCCCTCCTCGCGCAGGAAGCGGTCCTGGTTCTCCTGGCGCACCTCGGGCGGCAGGCCAGCGTGGTAGGGCAGCGACTTCAGGCCTGCATCGACCAGCGCGGCGGACATCTCCTCCACACGCTTGCGGGACTGGCAATAGACCACGCCCGCGTCCTCGGGGTGTTCGCGCTCGATGAAGCGCAGCAGCTGGGCGAGCGGCTCCTTCTTCTCTTCGATGCGATAGCGGATGTTGGGCCGGTCGAAGCTGGAGACGAAGTGCTGCGCGCCTTCGAGCTGCAGCCGCTCCACGATGTCGGCGCGGGTCAGCTCGTCGGCCGTGGCGGTGAGCGCGATGCGCGGCACGCCGGCATAGCGTTCGTGCAGCACGGTGAGCGCGCGGTATTCGGGGCGGAAGTCGTGGCCCCACTGGCTCACGCAATGCGCCTCGTCGATGGCGAACATCGACAGCTGCCCGCGCTGGTGCAGGCCGT
Source organism: Paracidovorax wautersii (assembly GCF_900113035.1). Taxonomy (GTDB): domain Bacteria; phylum Pseudomonadota; class Gammaproteobacteria; order Burkholderiales; family Burkholderiaceae_C; genus Paracidovorax; species Paracidovorax wautersii. The sequence continues at coordinate 97,452 of NZ_FONX01000016.1, forward strand.
CCAGCAGCTCCAGGAAGCGCGGCGTGGTCAGCCGCTCGGGCGCCGCATAGAGCATGGTGATGTCGCCGCGCGCCACGCGCCGCTCCAGCTCCTGCGTCTGCTGCCAGTCGAGCGTGGAATTGAGATAGGCAGCATCCACCCCGGCCTCGTGCAGCGCGCCGACCTGGTCGTGCATGAGCGCGATCAGCGGCGAGACCACGATGGCCACGCCCTTGCCCGCATCGCGCCGCACGATGGCCGGCACCTGGTAGCACAGCGACTTGCCGCCGCCCGTGGGCATGAGCACCAGCGCATCGCCGCCGGCGATCACGTGCTCGACGATGGCCTGCTGGGGGCCGCGGAACTGGTCGTAGCCAAAGACGTCGTGCAGGACGAAATGCGCGGGGGACAAAACTCGAAGACTCTCTTTTTGATAGCTGGCAGCGCCCTGGGGATGGGCGCTGCAGGCCGATAGGGCATGAATCCGCCGCCACGGCCAGCCTGCCGGGCCGCCGTTGCGAAGGGGCTCTATTGTGCGCCGCCCGTGTGCCACCCGTGCAATGGCCGCAGACGCACAGCGACTTCGACGATTCGCAATGCGAATGGACCGCTCCGATTATTCAATTGGACGCAAATCGCCGCGGCCGACAAGATGCCCCCGAGCCGCACCCCAAGCAGGTGCCACGGCCGCCCCAAGACAAGGAGACAAGACATGCAGCGATTGATCAGGGCCACCCTGTTGGCCTGCGCCGTGGCGGCGACCAGCCTGCCCGCGCCCGCCCAGCAACCCGCGGCCTACCCCAGCACGCCCATCACCCTCATCGTGCCCTTCGCTGCCGGCAGCGGCACCGACGCCGTAGCCCGCACCGTAGGGCAGAAGCTGTCGGAGCGCCTGAAGCAGCCGGTGTTGGTGGACAACAAGCCGGGCGCCAACGCCCAGGTGGGCGCAGTGCTGGCGGCCCGGGCCAAGCCCGACGGCTACACGCTGTTCATGACCACGAACACCTCGCACTCGGCCAATCCGGCTCTGTATTCCAGCCTCAAGTACGACCCCATCAAGGACTTCACGCCCGTGGCCCGCGTGGGCGAGCTGCCTTTCGCGCTCGCGGTGAGCCCGGCCCTGCCGGTGAAGACGCTGGCCGAATTCCTTGACTACGCCCGCGCCCGTCCCGGCACGTTGAGCTACGCCACGCCCAACAGCACCTCGCTGGTGGCCATGGAAACCATCAAGCGCATCGCCAAGGTGGACCTCCTGGGCGTGCCCTACAAGTCCAGCCCGCAGGCGCTCACCGACCTGCTAGGCGGGCAGGTTCAGGCCTACGTGGTGGACCTGGGCTCAGGCAAGAGCATGCTCACAGGCGACAAGCTGCGCACGCTGGGCATCACCACCGCCCAGCCCTCGCCCCTGCTGCCGGGCGTGCCGCCCATCGGGCAGACGGTGAAGGGCTTCGACCTCACTTCCTGGAACGGCATCTTCGGCCCGGCCGGCATGCCGCCCGCCGTGGTGCAGCGCCTGAACACCGAGCTACAGGCCGTGCTGGCCGACAGGGACACGCAGGACAAGCTCGCGCAGATCGGCTTCCAGGTCTGGCCCAGCAAGACGCCCGAAGAATTCGCGCAGTACGTGGCGCAGCAGCTGGCGCACTGGCGGACGTTGATCCAGCAAGCCGGGATTCAGCCGACAACCCCCTGAGCGGCGGGGCGGCCCTTGCGCGGCATCTGCTGGTCTGGGCCGCGCCTATGCAAAGGCCTCGGGCGCAGGTGACACCGCCCAGCGGATCTGCCTAATGGGACATGACATGACAGACGACTCTTCTTCCCCTGCTCAATCCGCACCCCGCACCGGCCCGCTGGCAGGTGTGCGGGTGCTCGATCTCACCTCGGTGATCATGGGGCCGTTCGCCACGCAGATCCTCGCGCAGCTGGGCGCGGAGGTGCTCAAGGTGGAAACGCCCGAGGGCGACAACATGCGCCACGTGGGGCCGATGCGCCATGCGGGTATGGGCCACATCTTCCTGCACGCCAACGCCGGCAAGCAGAGCATCGCGCTGGATCTGAAGCATCCCGAAGGGCGCGAGGCGGCGCTGCGGCTGGCCGAGCAGTGCGACGTGCTCATCAGCAACGTGCGCCCGCAGGCGCTGGCCCGGCTGGGGCTGGATTACGAGACGGTGCGCGCGCGCAACCCGCGCATCGTCCACGTGAGCTGCTGCGGCTTCGACCAGGAGGGGCCGGATGCCGCACGCCCCGCCTACGACGACCTGATCCAGGGCGCCACCGGAATTCCCTGGCTGATGCAGCAGTACGGCGCGCCGGAGCCATCGTATGCGCCGACCACGCTCTCGGACCGGGTGACCGGCCTGCACGCCGTCTATGCCGTGACGGCGGCGCTCTACGCCCGCGAGAAGACGGGCCAGGGCCAAGCCATCGTCGTGCCCATGTTCGAGGCCATGGCGCAGTTCGTGCTGGGAGACCACATGGCGGGGCTGACCTTCGAGCCGCCGCTGGGCGAGCCCGGCTATGCCCGCCTGCTTACCGCGCACCGCAAGCCCTACGCCACGGCCGACGGCATGCTCTGCGTGCTGATCTACAACGACAAGCACTGGCGCAGCTTCTTCGCCGCCATCGGCGAGGACGGCAGCCGCGGCCTGGCGCAGGACCCGCGATTCGCCACGCACAGCGCGCGCGCCGCGAACATCGACGCCGTCTATGCCGAGGTGGCGCGCATCCTGCGCACGCGCACCACGGCCGCATGGCAGGCGCTGCTGGACACGGCCGACGTGCCCAACATGCCCATGAATTCCCCCGCCGACCTGCTGCACAGCCCGCAGTTGCGCGCCACCGGCTTCATGCACGACACCGAGCACCCCAGCGAGGGCCCCATGCACGCCATGGCCCATCCCACGCGCTGGTCCTTCACGCCCCCGGCGCGCAGCCTGCCGCCCGCGCCGCGCCTGGGCGAGCACACCCGCAGCCTGCTGACCGGCGCCGGCTATACGCCCGTGCAGATCGACGCGTTGCTGGCGCAGGGAGCCTGCCGCGCCGCCGAAGACAGCGCCTGAGCTTTCCGATCGATCACCTCCACGCCCAAGCCATGACCACACCCAGCCCCCACTCCCGCTACCTGGTGCGCGCCGCCCAGGTGCCCGGCTACCAGCCGGCCAACCACCACCACACCGTGAACCAGCGCCTGATCGGACCCGAGACCGTGGGCGCCCGGCAGATGGAAGTGCTGCTCGGCACCCTGCACAAGGGCGGCGGCGCGTTGCCGCATGCGCACCCAGGCATCGAGCAGGCCTGCTACCTGCTGGAGGGCACGGCCCGCGCCGAGGTGGAGGGCGAAGCCTTCGACATGGTGCCAGGCGACATGTGCTTCTTTCCGGCCGACCACATGCACGTCTTCACCGTCACCAGCGCCGCGCCCGTGAAGCTGCTGGTGATCTACAGCCCACCCTACGGCGAGTCGCCCGACAAGGTGATCCGCCCGGCGGCGAAAGGCGTGTGATGGACTTCGCCCTCTCGCCGGAACAGGAACAGATCCGGGACGCCATCGAGCGCGTCTGCGCGCCCTTCGACGCCGACTACTGGCTCGCGAAAGATCGCGATGGCGGCTTTCCTCACGACTTCCACCAGGCGCTGGCCGATGCCGGCTGGCTGGGCATCGCCATGCCCGAGGCCTACGGCGGTGCGGGCCTGGGCATCAGCGAGGCCGCGCTGATGATGCACACCATCGCCGCCACGGGCGCAGGCCTGTCGGGCGCCTCGGCCGTGCACATGAACATCTTCGGGCTGCACCCGGTGGTGGTCTTCGGCACCGAAGAGCAGAAGGCGCGCTGGCTGCCACCGCTGATCCAGGGCCGCGACAAGGCCTGCTTCGGCGTGACCGAGCCCAACACTGGTCTGAACACGCTCAAGCTCAAGACCCGCGCCGTGCGCGAGGGCGACCACTACGTGGTGCACGGCCAGAAGGTGTGGATCAGCACCGCCCAGGTGGCCAGCAAGATCCTGCTGCTGGCGCGTACCACGCCGGTGGAGGAATGCCGCGGCACCGAGGGCCTGAGCCTGTTCTACACCGACCTGGACCGCAGCACGGTGGAGGTGCGCGAGATCGAGAAGCTCGGCCGCAAGTGCGTGGATTCCAACCAGGTGTTCATCGACGGGCTGCGCATTCCCGTGGAAGACCGCGTGGGCGATGAAGGCAAGGGCTTCCAGTACATCCTGCACGGCCTCAACCCCGAGCGCATCCTGATCGCCAGTGAAGCCGTGGGCCTGGGCCGCGCGGCGCTGGCGCGCGCGGCCGGCTACGCGCAGGAGCGCGAGGTGTTCGGCCGCCCCATCGGGCAGAACCAGGGCATACAGCACCCTCTGGCGCAGTCGTGGATGGAGCTGGAGGCCGCGCACCTCATGGTGCACAAGGCCGCTTGGCTCTACGACCGGCACCAGCCCTGCGGCGCCGAAGCCAACGCCGCCAAGTACCTTTCGGCCGAGGCCTGCTACCACGCCTGCGAGCGCGCCATCCTCACCCACGGGGGCATGGGCTACGCCAAGGAATACCACGTGGAGCGCTACCTGCGCGAATCGTGGATTCCGCGCCTCGCGCCCGTGAGCCCGCAGTTGATCCTGTGCTTCATCGCCGAGAAGGTGCTCGGCCTGCCGAAGTCTTACTGACCTCCCATTGGGCGGCTGCGCCGCTTCAGCGCCCTGGCTCCTCGGGCCCCGCAGCGGCTGGCATGATTCCCCGCATGAAACTGCACCTGCTGCGCTATTTCGCCGTGCTGGCCGAGGAACTGCATTTCGGCCGGGCGGCAGAGCGGCTCGCCATCACCCAGCCACCGCTCAGCTCGGGCATCAAGGCGCTGGAGGACGAACTGGGCGTGAAGCTGTTCGACCGCAGCAGCAAGCACGTGGCGCTCACGCCCGCGGGCCTGGCCTACCTGGACGAAGTCCGCGTGGTGCTGGACCGCGTGGCGCGGGCGGGCGACACGGCGCGGGCCGTGGCAGCCGGCCGGCGCGGCCGGCTGGATATCGGCTTCACCGGCTCCATGGTCTACCGCGACATGCCGGCCATCGTGCGCGCCTTCGGCGAACGTGCGCCGGGCATCGAGGTGCACCTGCGCGAGATGTCGTCGCGCGAGCAGACCGAGGCGCTGCTGCACCGCCAGTTGCATGCCGGCTTCATCAATGCCCGCCTGGTGCCCTCGCCCCTGCGCAGCCTGCCCCTGGCGCCAGACCATTTCGTGGCCTGCCTGCCTCAGGACCACGCGCTGGCCAACGCCGCGCAGGTGGACCTGCATGCGCTGGCCGACGAGACCTTCGTGATGTTCGCGCGCGACGTGGCGCCAGCCAACCACGACAACGTGATCGCCCTCTTCCAACGGGCCGGCATCCAGCCGCACACGCGCCACGCTGCGCGCCAGTGGCTGACCGTGGTGGCCCTGGTCGCCATGCGCATGGGCGTGGCGCTGGTGCCGGCCACGATGGCGCAGGCGGCGGTGCAGGGGGTGCGCTTCGTGCCCATCGCCCACCTGGAACATCCCACGGTAGGCGTGCTGGCCTGGCATGGCGACGCCATGACCCAGGCGCTGGAAACCTTTCTGGCAGTGGCCTCTGAGGGCCCGGGCTGAGGCCGCTTTTCCTACAATCGCGGGATGAACCTGCCCCGCTACACCCGCGCCGCCCAACTGCCCGCCATCCTGGCCCAACGCATCGCCATCCTCGACGGCGCCATGGGCACCATGATCCAGCGCTTCAAGCTGGGCGAGGCCCAGTACCGGGGCGAGGGCTACCAGGGCGCGGACGGCGCGGGCGACCGGTTCAAGGACTTTCCGCGCGACGTGAAGGGCAACAACGAGCTGCTCTCGCTGACCCGGCCCGACGTGATCCGCGACATCCACGAGGCCTACCTGGCCGCGGGCGCCGACCTGATCGAGACCAACACCTTCGGCGCGACCACCATCGCGCAGGAGGACTACCACATGGCCGACCTGGCGCGCGAGATGAACCTCGCCTCGGCCAAGCTGGCGCGCGCGGCCTGCGACAAGTTCTCCACGCAGGACAAGCCCCGCTTCGTGGCCGGCGCCTTGGGGCCCACGCCCAAGACGGCCAGCATCAGCCCCGACGTGAACGACCCCGGCGCGCGCAACGTCGATTTCGAGCAGCTGCGCGCCGCCTACTACGAACAGACCGAAGCCCTGGTCGAAGGCGGCGCCGACGTGCTGCTGGTCGAAACCATCTTCGACACGCTCAACGCCAAGGCCGCGCTCTTCGCCATCGACGAATTCTTCGAAAACAGCGGCGAGCGCCTGCCCCTCATCATCAGCGGCACCGTCACCGACGCCTCCGGCCGCATCCTCTCGGGCCAGACCGTGACCGCCTTCTGGCACAGCGTGCGCCACGCCCGCCCGCTGGCCGTGGGCCTCAATTGCGCGCTGGGCGCCACGCTGATGCGCCCCTACATCCAGGAGCTGAACCGGGTCGCCGAAGACACCTTCATCAGCTGCTACCCCAACGCCGGCCTGCCCAACCCCATGAGCGACACCGGCTTCGACGAGACGCCCGACGTCACGAGCCGCCTGGTGCATGAGTTCGCCGCCGAGGGCCTCGTGAACATCGTGGGCGGCTGCTGCGGCACCACGCCGGACCACATCGCCGCCATCGGCCGCGCCGTGGCGCCCGTGCCCACGCGCCGGCTGTTCTACCCCGAAGCGGCCTGACGCCCGAAGCGGGCCGCCCGCGCTGCGGACCCGCCTTTCTCCTACCAGCCGGGCCGGCCGCCGCCGTTAACATCCGCCGTCCCTCACTCCGATGGCCTGCCGTGCGGTCCTTGCGCGTTCAACTGATCCTGTTCTGGGCGTTCCTGCTGGCCGCCTGCGCGCTGGTGGCGGCCATCATCGTCGTGCTCTACCAGACCGGCCCCGGCGCCCAGGTGGCCGCCAGCCAGGCGAGCGCCACCCAGGCCTGCGAGAACATCGCCAGCCGCTATGCCAAGTCGGTGCCCGGCGTGGCGGCCGACGCACCCCAGGCCGACCTGCTGCGCGTGCTGCTGCACGTGGTGCTGCTGGAGGCGCCGCAGGTCGAAGGCGGCGTCTGGAGCGCCAGCGCCAATCCCCCGGGCGGCAGCATGCTGGCCTATGCCTACCCCACCTATGAAGGCAGCAGCGCCAAGATCGACGTGCCCGCCGCCGAATCGCCGCTGATCGTGGAGACCGCCCGCCAGGCCGGCAGCACCGGCCGCACCGCCGTGAACCTGGTGCGCGGCAGCCGCGAGGTGCTGATCGTCGCCGCCTGCCCGCTGGCCGCCCACCCGGGCACGGCCGTCTGGACCATGACCCGCGCCCACTCCGGCGCCATCACCGCGCAGAAGAGCCTGCGCACCGCCATCGCCCTGCTGGCGCTGCTGGTGGTGGCCTCGGGCGTCTGGCTGGGCTGGGTGCTGCTGCGCGGGCAGCGCCAGATCCGGCGGCTGGAAGAGGCCCTGGCCAGCGCGGCGGACGGCACCGTGCCCCAGCTGGAGCGCACCGGCATCCGCGAGCTGGACCGCATCGTCGATGGCTTCAACGCCTTCGGCACGCGCCTGCAGGACGCCCGCGCCCGCCTCAAGGAAGCCCTGGCCCAGCGCCACCGCGACCTGCGCCTGACGGCCCTGGGCCGCATGACCGCCTCGGTCGCGCACGAGATCCGCAACCCCATCGCCGCCATGCGCCTGAAGGCCGAGAACGCCCTGGCTGCGCCGCCCGCCCGCCATGCCGATGCGCTGGGCGCCATCGTCACGCAGATCGACCGGCTCGAAGGGCTGGTGCAGAGCCTGCTCTCGCTGGTGCAGCCGCTCCACCTGCAGCCCCGCAGCGTGGCGCTGGCCGCCTGGCTGCAGGAGCGGCTGGACACGGCCCGCCCCGCCGCCCAAGCGCGCGGCGTGCGGCTGGCGCTGCAAGGCGGCGCGCCGGGCGGCACGGCCGAAGCCGTCTTCGATCCCGCGCATGCCGCGCGTGCGCTCGACAACCTGCTGGACAACGCCGTGCGCCACGCACCCGAAGGCGGCGAGGTGCTGCTCTCGGCCCAGGTGGACACGGCCCGCGCCCTCTGCACGCTCACCGTGGAAGACGACGGCCCCGGCGTGCCCGAGGCGCTGCAGGCCCAGCTCTTCGAACCCTTCGCCACCGGCCGCGCCGACGGCAACGGCCTGGGCCTGGCGCTGGCCCGCGAGGTGGCGCTGGCCCACGGCGGCGAACTGCATTACGCGCCCCGCCATGCCGACGGCAGCGGCGGCGCACGATTCACACTGGAGCTGCCATGGCGCGCCTCTTAGTCGTCGATGACGACGCCGCCTTCCGCGAATCCCTGGTCGAGACCCTGCAGAGCCTGGGCCACGAAGTGCATGCCGCCGGCGGCGGCGAAGAGGCGCTGCGCCGGGTCGAAAGCCACCGCTACGGCGCCATCTTCCTGGACCAGCGCATGCCCGGCATGGACGGCCTGCAGACGCTGGCCGCGCTGGCCGCACGCACGGCGCGGCTGCCGCCCGTGCTGGTGCTGACGGCCTATGCCAGCGGCTCCGGCACCATCGAGGCGATGCGCCTGGGCGCCTTCGACCACCTGACCAAGCCGGTCAGCCGTGCCGCCGTGGTGGAAGTGCTCGACCGCGCCCTGCGCGCGAGCGCCGAAGCCGGCGCTGCCCTGGCCGCGCCCGCGCCGGACGCCGAGGCGGCGCAGGACGGCGAACTCATCGGCATCAGCGAAGCCATGCGCGAGGTGCACAAGCGCATCGGCCTGGCCGCCGCCAGCGAGGCGCCGGTGCTCATCGAAGGCGAGACCGGCACCGGCAAGGAGCTGGTGGCGCGCGCCCTGCACCGGCATTCGGCGCGCTCGGGCGGGCCCTTCCTGGCGCTCAACTGCGCGGCCATCCCCAAGGAGCTGCTGGAAAGCGAGCTGTTCGGCCACGTCAAGGGCGCCTTCACCGGCGCGCAGGCCGACCGGCCCGGGTGCTTCCGCGCGGCCGAGGGCGGCGTGCTGCTGCTCGACGAGATCGGCGACATGGCGCTGGACGTGCAGGCCAAGCTGCTGCGCGCGCTGCAGGAAAGCGAGGTCACGCCGCTGGGCAGCCACCGGCCGGTGAAGGTGAACGTGCGCGTGGTGGCCGCCACCCACCGCGACCTCGCCGCCGCCGTGCGCGAGGGGCGCTTCCGCGAAGACCTGCGCTTCCGGCTGGACGTGCTGCACATCGTGCTGCCGCCACTGCGCGAGCGGCTGGCCGACATCGTGCCGCTGGCCGAGCACTTCCTGCGCCGCGCCGCCGCGCCGCAGCCCGCCCGGCGCCTGTCGGCCGAAGCCGCCCGCGCGCTGCTGGACCACCCCTGGCCCGGCAACGTGCGCGAGCTGCGCAACGCCATGGAGCGCTGCCAGGCGCTGCAGCGCGGCGCGGTGGTCTCGGCCGCCGACCTGGACCTGCGCGCCGACGCGGGGGCCACCGCTGCGGGAGCTGCCGACGCCGCCCTGCCCGCCGCCTGGCTGGATGCGCCGCTGCCCGAGGCCGTCGAACGGCTGGAGCGGCTGATGCTGGAGCACGCGCTGCGCGAGTCCGACGGCAACCGCTCGCAGGCTGCGCGGCGTCTGGGCATCCACCGCCAGCTGCTCTACAGCAAGCTGACGCAGTACGGGCTGGGGTGATGAAGAAGGCGACCGGCATGGCGACACGGCACCGCTGCAGGCGTCCGGAAACCGGACAGCCTGTCGCCATTCCACCCAGCCCCACGGCCGGCACGGCGACGCAAGTGCTTGATTCGCAAGGGTTTCGCAGGTGGCACGCATCTTGGGATACCTGTGGCGTCACCAACCCTCAAGGATGATTGCCATGCAACCGAATTTCCATCCCATCGCCCGTACCGGACTGGCCCGCGCAGCCCTCGCCAGCGCAGCCGCCCTGATGCTGGCCGCCGGCGCCCAGGCCCAGCCCGCACCCGCTCCGCGCGGCCCGGCGCCGCAGCTGGTGCAGACCGCGCCGATGGAGCAGGCCACGGTCAGCGGCACCGTGCAGCGCTGGCTGGTCAACCCCAACGGCGAAGCCGACGGCCTGCTGCTGCAGGACGGCACGCAGATCGCCTTCCCGCCCCATCTCTCGGCCGAGCTGACCTCCTGGCTGCGCGTGGGCGACGCGGTGCAGGCCACCGGCTGGAACCGCCGCGACATCGGCGTGCTGCGCGCCGTGAGCCTGCAGTCGCAAGGCCGCGTGGTGCAGGACACGCCCCCCGTGCCCGGCCAGCGCCCGCTGCCCCCGCCGCAGGAAGCGCTGACCGCGCTGCAGGCCGACGGCCGCGTGGCCCGCGTGCTGTTCAACAGCCGCGGCGATGCCCACGGCCTGCTGCTGGAAGACGGCACCGTCGTGCGCTTTCCGCCGCACATGGGCAGCGCCGTGATGCCGCTGCTCAAGACCGGCGCCACCGTCTCGGTGCGCGGCTGGGGCACGCGCAACGCGCTGGGCACCGGCATCGAGGCCGCGCAGCTGGGCGCCTCGCCCAGCACGCTGCAGGACATGCTGGCCCCACCCGGCGGCCCCGGCGCGCCCGGCCTGCCCGGCGCTCCCATCGGCCCCGTCGGCCCGCGCCCCTGAATGGCCGCCATGCACTGCACCAGAGGAGCCCGCACACCATGAGCCGCCCCCAGGAAAGCAAGCAGGTCTGGTCGCTGGAAGGCCGTTACCTGTACCCGCTCTACAGCCCGCGCGGCACTGTCGAAGGCGTCCTGATCGACGTGGGCGGCACGCCCGCGCAGTTCACCTTCGCCCCGCACGATGACGATGCCGCCCGCGCCTTCGATGCCGTGCGCGCCGGCCAGCAGGTGCTGGTCGAAGGCACGCAGGCCCCGCCCCCGCGCCACGGTGCGGCGGTGCATGAGGTCTATGCCTTCGAACGCCTGGTGGCCGTCGATGGCAAGCCGCACGCGCCGCAGGAGCCGGTGCGCGAGGTCAACGGCCGCGTCGCCCGCATCCACCACGCCCGCCATGGCGAGCCCAACGGCGTGGTGCTCGATACCGGCGACTTCATCCATACCCGGCCCGAAGGCTACGCCGCGCTACGGCTGCAGCCCGGCGACGCGGTGACCGCCGCCGGCCCCGCCCGGCCCCTGCGCGGCGCAGGCGCCACCGGCTACGTGATCGAAGCGCACACCCTCAACGGCCAGCCGCTGGCCGGACCATCCCCCCGCCCTCAGGAGTGACACCACCATGACCGCCGCACGCACCCCCACTGGCTCAGAGCCCCGGCCTTCTTCGTCGGAACCGCCTTCTGCCAGTGCGGGAGCGACTGCGGCGGCCACCGGCGCGTCCCTCACCGCGCTGGCCTGGATGGCCTTCTTCATGGCCGACGTGCGCGACGGCCTGGGCCCGTTCCTCGCCACCTACCTGCAGGCCCAGCGCATCGACCAGACCATGATCGGCCTGGTGCTCACCGCCGGCGGGCTGGCCGGCATGGCCGCCACGCCGCTGGCCGGCGCCTTCGTGGACCGCACCCGGTCCAAGCGGGCGCTGGTGGCGGTGGCGGCCCTGCTGGTGCTGGGCGCGAGCGCGCTGGCCTTCTCCACGCGCTCGTCCGGCATGCTGATCGTCTCGCAGGTGCTGACCGGCACGGCCGGCGCGGTGCTGGCGGCGGCCCTCGCGGCGCTCACGCTCGGGCTGGCGCGCAGCAGCGGCCTGCGCCACCAGACCGGCCGCAACGAGGCCTACAGCCACGCCGGCAACATCGTCTCGGCGCTGGGCGCTGCCGCCTTCGCGCACTGGCTGGGCGCACCTTGGATGCTGGTCGTCATGACGGCCATGGCCGTGGGCGCGCTGGCCTGCCTGCGTGCCATCCGGCCGGGCGACATCGACCATGTGGCCGCGCGCGGCGGCGATGCCGAGCCGGCCGCGCCAGCGCCTTCCGCATCCTCCAACGACCCGCGCGCCGTGGCCCCCGAGGGCCTGCGCGCCTTCCTGCGCCACCGGCCGCTGTGGTGCTTCGGCCTGGCCTGCGCGCTCTTCCACCTGGGCAATGCGGCCATGCTGCCGCTGCTGAACCAGCGGCTGGCCGCCACCGTGCCCGACTCGTCCCCGCTGCTGTGGACGGGCATCGCCATCGTCGTCGCGCAGCTCACCATGGTGCCAGTGGCGCTCTGGGTCTCGCGCAGCCGCAAGTGGGACCTGCAGGTCTTCATCTACATCGCCATCTGCGCGCTGCCCGTGCGCGGCATGATCGCCTGGGCCATTCCCGACGCCTGGGCCAACATCCCCGTTCAGGTGCTCGACGGCATCGCCGCCGGCGCCCTGGGCGTGGCCACGCCGCTGATGGTGGAACGCTACGTGCGCGGCAGCGGCCGCTACAACACCGCCCTGGGCCTGGTGATGACCATGCAGGGCGTGGGCGCCGCCATGAGCCCGGCCGTCGCCAACACCATCGTGGGTGCGGGCGGGCATTTCGGCCTGGCCTTCGCCGTGCTCGCCGGCTGCGCGCTGCTGGCGCTGCCCGCCTTCTGGATGGCCCAGCGCCTGGCCACCCAGCGCAGCGCAGCGGCCCACCCGGCCGGCGCCGCCGTGCCGGCCTGAACGGGCCAAAAACGCGGGCCGCACGCGACAGGCGGCTGACGGCGGCCGCGGCATGCCGTACGCTCGTGCCCTCCGGCCGCACGTGGCGGCCGGCCCTTCGCTGGAGCCGCCCATGCCTGCTGCCGCCTTCGCACACGTCGCCCGAACCGGCCTGGTGGCCTTGCTGGTCTGCGGCTGCACCACGCAGGGGGTGCCACCACCGCCACCCGCACCGGAGAGCCCCGACGCAGCCGCGCAGGAAGCGCTGCGCGCCCGCTACCCCGCCGACCTGCGGGACTGCCGCGCCCAGGCCAGCCAGGTCGGCGTGCTGCAAGAGACGCTGAACGGCATGGTCGAAGGCGCCGTGGCCGCCGCCGCCCTGGTCTGGGCCCTGGGCCGCAGCCACACGGCGGTGCAGGATTGGGCCGCGGGCGGCGCGGTGCTGGGCGCGGGCCAGTACGGTGCCGAGGCCCTGCAGCGCCAGCAGCGCCTGCTGCAGACCTGCATGGCGGCGCGCGGCCATGGCGGCGGCCCGCAGCCCTATGCCTACGGGCCCGTGGTGCCCGCCACGCCTGCGGCCCCCTTCGTGCCGCCCCGCCCTACCGGCACAGACACCTTCAACGCCGAACGCCTGGCCCGCGACCGTGCCTGCAGCGCGCAACCCCTGGCCACGCTGGCCGCCAAGGGGCCGGGCTTCGAGACTTACACCGTGCCTTGCGACAACGGCGACGCGCTGGCCGTGCGCTGCGAGTTCGGCAACTGCCGGGTGTTGCGCTGAGCGGCCGCCAGTGGCCGCCAGGGTCAGCGGGTGGCAGCGAACTGCAGCCTCGGAATCCCCTGGCGATCTCGCAGGGGACGCCGAAAGGCCCTCAGAACGTGTTCACGATCTCAGAGCTGCAGGAACACCTTGCCCTGCTCGATGCGCACCGGGTAGCTGCGCAGCGCCTCGGTGAGCGGGGCGCAGAGCGCACGGCCGTCGCGCACGTCGAAGCGGCCCTGGTGCAGCGGGCATTCGATCTCGTGCCCTTCCAGGAAGCCGTCGCACAGCCGCGCGTTGCCGTGGGTGCAGAGGTTGTCGGTGGCGAACACTTCGCCCTCCACCGTGTAGAGCGCCACGTCGCGCCCGGCGACGGTCACGCCGATCACGTCGTCTTCGGGCAGGTCGCCCAGGGCGGCGGCCTCGGTCCATGCGGTATCGATGGCGGTCATGGTGTGTCTCCTCGGATCAGATCGGGTAGATGATGGAATTCAGGATCATTTCGCTGTCGTAGATGCATTCCTTGCGGGCGAAGCGCAGCCCCTCGGGCGTGCGCACCACCACGTCGAGGTAGCGGCCCACGTTGAACACGGTGGAGGGCTCCGACAGCTTGGTGCGCAAGACGGCGTAGTTCGTCTCGCATTCCCAGCGGCCCTCGTCCGCCGTCAGCAGCCGGGGCACGCCGATCACGTGGCGCTGGTAGTACGGGTCGTGGAACAGCGTCTCGCGGATGCCGTAGACGCGGTCCTTCAGCATGCCCTGGCTGTCGAACGAGAGCGTGGCCAGCGGCAGGCCGCGTTCGTGGTTCTCGCGCGGCTGCAGGCGATAGACACAGTCTTCGGTGAAGAAGCCCGGCCAGCGGTCCCACTGGGCGGCGTCGAGCGCGGCGGCGTAGTCGGCATAGAGCTGCTGCAGCGCGAACCAGTCGGCGAAGTCGATGGGGTTGGTGTTGTTGGTAGCCATGGCGTCAGTCCTCCTTCTCCATCACGCCGCGCCAGTATTCGTACATGCCGCGGATCAGCGTCTCGGTCACCATGTGGTCGGTGTCGCCCACCCCGTGGCCGCCCAGTTCCACCAGCGCGCGGTGGAAGGGCTTCTGCTCGAAGCCCTGCTGCGAGAACTCGATCACCTCGCCGTCGTCGGCCGAGACGAAGCCCGCCGGGCCGAACAGGTTGGACTGGCGCAGGCGGCGCTCGGTCATCTCGTCGGTGTCGTCCTCGTAGCCGAAATGCGTCCACACGAAGTCGAAGGCATCGTGGCCCACGGGCTGGATGTGGCGCGTGGAGACGCTGTTGACCTGCTGCTGCAGGATCACGCTGGGGAACAGCGTGGTCATCACCGCCGTGGGGCCGCCCCACCAGGGCTCGGGCACGATGTCGAGAAAGCGCGGGTCTTCCAGCTGCATGCCGGCCTTGAAGCTGGAGACATTCGACACGTCGGACGCCTGCTTCTTGACCTCGCCGCGCGTGGAAACCATGGCCGCATGGCGGTGGCGCTCGTCCATCTTCAGTTCGGACTTGTTGTCCGCACGCCAGAGGCCGAAGGTGACGAACCAGGTGTGCAGCAGGCCGGGGTGGTACGGGTCCTTGATGTTCTCCTGCATCAGCTTCCAGTTGCCCGGAATGCGCTGGCGGTTGTAGCCCAGGATCTTCAGCTTGCGGCCGTTGAACATGCGGTCGAAGTAGCCCAGGATCACCGGGCCCATGAAGTCCTCCAGCGATTCCACGTCGTGGTCGAACGAGGCGAACACCACACCGCCGCGCACGGCCACCTTCAGCCGCGTGAGGCTGTGCTCTTCCAGCTTGAAATCCGCCGGCATGCCGCCGTGGACCTTGCCGTCCTGCTTCACGCCGCGGCGGAAGGGCACGCCCTGCAGCGCGCCGTCGAGCTTGTAGTTCCACTGGTGGTAGGGGCAGACGAACTCCTTGCGGTTGCCGTGCCGCTCGCGGCAAAAGCGCATGCCGCGGTGCGCGCAGACGTTCTCCACCACATGCAGCTGCATGTCCTCGCCGCGCGTGAGGATCACCGAGCGCTCGCCGATCGCCGTGCGCTTGAAGTCGCCCGGGTTCGGCACCTCGGCCTCCAGGCCCACGTAGCACCAGTGGCCGCGGTAGAAGAAGCGCTCCAGCTCGCGGCGGTAGATCTCCTCGCTGGTATAGGCCGCGAAGGGCACGCGGTGGGTGCCTGAGCTTTCCCAGACGGGCTGCAATGGAAAGACGGGGTGGGGCGAACTGCTCATGTCGTTGTCTCCTTGGGACTTGTTCTTGGGCGTTGCGGAAAAAATCAGGAAGGCCGGGCACGGCCCCCGGGGACTCAAGGCGTGCTGGCGTAGAAAGCGTCGGCGTAGAGGTGCTCGGGCGCGATGCCGCGCTGGCGCGCCAGCAGCGACACGGCCTCCACCATGGGCGGCGATCCGCATAGGTAGGCGCGCCAGCCTTCCAGGCTCGGCCAGTCTTCGGCGATGGCGTCGGTGACCAGGCCCATGCGCTGGCCCGGCGCCGCATCGGCGGCGGCCACCACGGCATGCACGTGCAGCTGCGGGTAGCGCTGCTGCAGCGCGGAGAGCCACTGCAGGCCATAGACATCGCGCGCCGACCGCGCGCCGGCATAGACGTGGATGGGGTTGGGCATGCCGGCTTCCAGCGCGCCGCGCACGATGGAGAGAATCGGCGCCAGCCCCGTGCCGCCCGCCACGCAGAGCATGGGCCCCTCGTACTTGCGGCGCAGATAGGCCGAGCCCAGCGGCCCGCTCACGCGCACCGCATCGCCCACGGCCAGCACGTTGGCGACGTGGGTGGAAACCAGCCCGCCCTCGACCAGGCGCACGTGGAATTCGAGTTCGTCATCCTGGGGCAGCCCGGCCATCGAATAGGGCCGCACCAGGCCCGGGCCGAACTGCAGCTGCGCGTATTGCCCGGGCGAGAAGTCCAGCGGCTTGGCAGGCTTCAAGCGCAGGCGGCGGATGTCGTGCGTGAGCGTTTCCACGGCCGTCACCGTGGCCTTCAGGGTGCGGGCGGTGTGCACCACCACCTCGTCGGGCTCGGGAATCTCGATGGTGCAGGACTCGCTCAGAATCGTCTGGCAGGCCATCACGTACTGGGCCTCGCCATCGCCGCCCAGCGGCGGCATGCGCAGGGCTTGGCCGGAATCCAGCACCTCGCCCGCGATCACCTTGCAGCGGCAGGTGCCGCAGCGCCCGGCCATGCAACTGTAGGAAACGGGGATCTGGTGCTCGCGCAGAACCTCCAGCAGGTTGGCGCCCGGCGCCACGGGCAGCACGCGGCCCAACGGTTCGATATGCAGTTCCATCGTGGTTGTCTCGTTATCGCGCCCCACACAGCTCTTTTGGCGGCGTTGCCGCGCCTTGCCGTACCTGCCCGTTCTGCCTGCGGCGCGGAGCCTTGCCAGAACCGCTTCGCTGAGCTGTGTGTGCCGCTTTTAAGTGGTCGTTATGGCCCCGATCATTCCCTGCCTTGAATAATCAGCCAATAGAATGGCCTGAATACACTGCATCACTCAAATCAATAAAGGTCTGATCGTGGAACTGGAAGACATCGACCTCAACCTGCTGGTGGTCTTCCAGCAACTGCTGGTCACGCGCAAGGTGTCGCAGGCCGCGGAGAACCTGGGCCTCACGCAGCCGGCCGTGAGCAACGCGCTGGCGCGGCTGCGGCGCCTGCTGGGCGACGAACTCTTCCTGCGCACCGCCCAGGGCATGCAGCCCACGCCCTATGCCGACCAGCTCGCGGAGTCGGTGTCGTATGCGCTGGCCATGATCCACGGCGCGCTCAACCACAAGCTGGGCTTCGAGCCCGCCACCAGCCGGCGCGTGTTCAAGGTGGGAATGACGGACATCGGCGAGATCTACTTCCTGCCGCGCCTGCTGGAACGGCTGGCCCAGGTGGCGCCCGGCGTGCGCCTGACCACCGTGCGCAACAGCGCGACGGACCTGCGGGACGCCATGGAAGCCGGCAAGGTGGACCTCGCCATCGGCCTGCTGCCGCAGCTCAAGGCCGGCTTCTTCCAGCGCCGACTGTTCCGCCAGCCCTACGTGTGCCTCTTCCGCCAGGGCCACCCTCTGCACAAGCGCCGCAGCATCGGCCTGGCGGAGTTCTCCAAGGCGGAGCACGTGGTGGTCGTCTCGGAAGGCACGGGCCACGGCAAGGTGGACGAGCTGCTGGAGCGCATGGGCGTGGCCCGCGACGTGCGCCTCACCGTGCCGCACTTCGTCGCCATCGGCCACATCCTGCAAGCAACGCAAATGGTCGCCACCGTGCCCGAAAAAATGGCCCAGAGCATGGCCGAGCCCTTCGGATTAGCCTACGCGCCCCACCCCGCCAAGCTGCCGCAGGTGGCAATCAACCTCTTCTGGCACACCAAGTACCACCGGGACCCGGGGAACCAGTGGTTGCGGGGGGTGTTGGTGGAGATGTTTGCGGAGGGGGAGTGAGGGTGGCGCGGCGAAACCGCCGGTTCGGCCATCGAGATTCGGGAGCTATTGGGGCGTTACTTTTCAATCACGCACGGGGCGCGTATCAATGTCGCCTATAGGCTGAACTGAGACATTCAAAATTAACGACTGAAATTTTGCCTAACCCCGGAAGCGGTCTCTCACCTGATCGGATTTCGCATGACCGCTTGACCAGCCAGACAGGTCATTCATCCGAGGCTGAATCAAGCAAGTCATGGAAACAGCTGCTCATGTCGGAACAGAAGCCGACGCTACTCCGCCGTGTTTCGAAGGGGACGCTCAAAAGTCATCCCCTTTTTCATGACGTTATCGGTGGCTCACTCGGAGATTGAGTATCAGAGCGTGGCATGTCGTTTGCTCCGATGTTCGACGGCGCGGGCTCGTCGGCGGGCTTCCGGAAGGCATTCCCCTTATGCGCACGTGCGACCGACATCTCCACAATCCTGTCAATCACACGCTCTGGCGTATTCCACTTCATCACAAGCCTGCTCGGGTCCATACCGTACTCGGCAACGATGTCGCGCAGCTGTTCCAGCGATAGCTTTTCCAACGCGTTCCGTAGCGCAGGTTCGCCGTCTCGCACGACCTGGACAGGATCGAGCGCCGCTGGGGCACGTCGGTTCTTCCCTCGCTTCGCCTCACCCTCATCTACTGGGGCAGAGATTTCCACCTTGGACGGTTTACGCTTGCTCGGTGTCGAGTCCAGGGCATCGTTAAGCGCAGCCTCGAAGCCGGGGTTGCGCTCCGCCTCTTCGATCACCACCCGCATCAGGCGATTGAGTTTGTTCCGTAAGCTCACAATTCGCCCTCCAAATCGTCCCAAATCTCTTTCGCCAGTTCGATGTATGTCGAGGTGAGCCCGTTGGGATCGGAGCCGTACTTCTGCCGCAGCGTTCTTTTGTGCGTCGTGTGCTCAGCTGCCGCCGACGCAGTATTGGTTTGTTTGACCTTCGTGTCGTACACATCGGGGAAGTTCGCGTCGGTCTGAAGCTGTCTCAGCACGGTGTTGTGCACCGTCGAGTTGGCCTGGTATTTCGTGATGACGATGCCCAGAGGGTCAATGTCCTCGCCGATGGCCTGCGCGAACTCCCCCACCCGGGTCACGATCTGCGGGATACCGTAGGTCGAGAGGTGGTCGGGGATAGTGGGAATGATGTAAGCGTCCGAGAGGCGCAGGCCGTTCAGGGTAACGATGCCCAGGTTTGGCGGGCAGTCGATGATGACAATGTCGTAGTCGTCCAGCTTCGACTTCACCGCTCGCCAGAGGAGTTCTACGGGATTGACTGCGTAGAACTTCCCCGATGGCGCAGACGCTAGCTGATCCTGCACGTCGATCAGGTCAAGGCTCGACGGCAGCAGGTCAATAGTCCTGGCCTCTTGAACGTCACCCACCTGCTTCTGGAGTGTGGCGTTGAGGTCGAACTTCTTCACGTCGGGATTCATGGCGTCTTTGAACAACTGGGCCAGGGTATGGCCCAGGTTGTTCAGCTCAAGCCACTTGTCCTCCCCGAGCAGCATGATCGTCGCGTTGGTCTGCGGGTCCAGGTCAATGACTAGGACCTTCTTTCGCATCTCCGCCGAGAAAACCTCGGCCAGTGCCACAGACGTGGTCGTCTTCGCAACACCACCCTTCAAATTTATCGTCGAAATCACATGAGTCATTGGGGTATTCCTTTTATTCCTCTTTAGCCAAGACCGAATCTGCGAGCGCCGAAATATTGGCCCGGAAGCTAGCTCCGTAACCGGGCTAGGGAAGTCAGCCGCCCGCACGCGCCAGTTGGCGACTGCTTGACGGGAAACCCCGGCCATCTCGGCAATCTCACCTATCCCCACCAGTTCATCGCTCTGCTGAGCCATACCAACCTTCCCGTGAACATCATTCACAGTGTCAGTGTACAACGTACACAGATGGAGTCAAGCGGGCTCTCGAAGTCGCACGAACACCACCTAATGGCTTCACACCCAATCAGCGAAGCGTGAGATAAACCTGCAAGAAATGAGCATAAGGTCAGCAACGGCGTGTGCATCTGTGTGCCTGCTTTATAAAAAAGGAACGTGATATGACGACGCATCCGTGACCGGCAGCAACCGCTGGAGGCCGTGTGATAACGCACGGAGAACTTACCTCGCAGCAGCGCTACTCCGGCCCACAGTGGCTTACTCGGATTGGCCGAGCCTGCGATTCGTCTGAGGGGTCTTTGAGGTACCTTCGGACGGCCGATTCCCGCTTACAGCGACCCTTTCGGGCGGCCTAGGCACCCGAAAGGCGCATTGCCTTCATTGTGTTTTCGAAGCCCAGGATGCTGAGGACGCGTTTGAAGTTGTACGCCAACACGCTCAGGCTCATTTCGGTGGACACGTTCTCGATGCCTCGAGTCAGGAAGTGCGTCCAGCCCATCCAGTGCTTGAGGGTGCCGAAGACA
>NZ_FONX01000015.1 GCF_900113035.1 Paracidovorax wautersii
GATGCCCTGCGCGTTGGCCCCGGCGCTCTTGGCGACCGAACGGAACAGCACATCGACCGACGGGCGATGGCGGTTGACCAGGGGGCCATCCACCACCTCGACATGGTACTGCGCGCCGCTGCGCCGCAGCAGCATGTGGCGGCCGCCGGGCGCGATCAGGGCGCGCCCGGGCATCACGCGGTCGTTGTTCTCGGCTTCCTTCACCTCGATCTGGCACAGCTTGTCCAGCCGGCTGGCGAAGGCCGCCGTGAACTTCTCCGGCATGTGCTGCACGATGACGATGCCCGGGCACACGCGCGGCAGTGCCGTGAGCACCTGCTCCAGCGCCTGCGTGCCGCCCGTGGAGGTGCCGATCGCCACCACGCGCTCGGTGGTCTTGGCCATGGCCCGGGCCGCCCCCGGCGGCAGGATGACGTCGGCCGTGTTCTTGCCCACCGGCACGGGCGGCGGCGCATCCGCCCGCACGGCCAGCCGCCGGACGTTGGCGCGGGCCGCCGCCTTCACCGTGGCGACGAACTCTTCGGCCGACTCCGAGAGAAAGGCCTTCAGGCCGATGCGCGGCTTGGTCACGATGGCCACCGCGCCCGCCGCCATGGCTTCCATGGTGGTCCTGGCGCCCTTTTCCGTGAGCGTGGAACAGATCACCACGGGCGTGGGGCGCTCGGCCATGATCTTGCGCAGGAAGGTGATGCCGTCCATGCGCGGCATCTCCACATCCAGCAGGATCACGTCGGGCCACTCCTGCTTCATGCGCTGCATCGCGAGCAGGGGGTCGGCCGCGGCGTGCATCACCTCGATGCCTGCCACCGGGCTCAGCAGCCCCGTCAGGACCTGGCGAACGACGGCCGAGTCGTCAACGATCAGCACTTTGATGGAAGGCATGGGAAGCGGGTACCTCAGGCAAGAAAGAAAAAGAAAAGGACGGCCAAGCAGGCCGGCGCTCAGCCGCGCAGGGGCCGCCCGGGCGCACCGGACGGGATCTGCCGCACCCACACGGCGCCGCTGGCGACGTCGAACACCACCTGCCGGTGGCCCTCGCCGAACAGATGTTCGCCACGCACGGGAATGCCGCGCTCGGCCAGCAGCTGCCGCGCGGCCTCGCCATTGCGCGTGCCCACCGACTGCAGGGCCCGCAGCCGGTGGCCGGGGAACATGTCGCCCCCGCCGAAGACCTTGGCTTCGCATTCGCTGGCGCGCACGCGCTCGCGCTGCAGGCCGCGCACCATCAGTTCGAGCGCCTCGTCGCCATAGCGCGCGTCCAGCGGCTGGCCCGGGCGGCGCGGCCGGTCGGCCAGCAGGAAGTGCGACATGGCGCCGATGAAGAGACGGGGGTGCCACAGCGTGATCGCCACGCAGGAGCCGAGGATGGTGCGCACGCGCATGGTGGCGTCGGCCACGAAGTATTCCCCGGGTTGCAGGAAGAGATCTGCGGGTTGGGGCGTACCGCGCACGGCATCATCCTGGCACCCGCAGGGCACCGGTGACGCGAGCGCGATGACGAGCCGGCACCATCACATCACGCCTTGCGATAGACCGAGGGGGCGACCTGCTGCACGGCGGAGGAGATCTCGTGCAGGCTCTCGGAATGGCCGATGTACAGATGGCCGCCGGGCTTGAGCAGCGAGAGCACGCGCGCCACGACCTGGCGCTTGGTGTCGCCGCTGAAATAGATCATCACGTTGCGCAGGAAGATCACGTCGAAGTGGCCCAGATCGGGCAGCCGGTCGTTGAGATTGGCCTGCAGGAAGCGCACCTTCTGGCGCAGCTCCCGCATCACCAGCAGCGTGCCCGCCTGCTCGCCCTGGCCCTTCAGGCAAAAGCGCTTGAGGTAGTTCTGCGGGATGTGCCGGGTGCGCTGCTCGGCATAGTGCCCGGTGCGCGCCTTGGCCAGCATCCGCGTGCTGATGTCCGTGCCCACCACCTCGAAGGGCCGCTCGCCCCGGCAGTCGGCCAGCACCATGGCGATGCTGTAGGCCTCCTCGCCGCTGGAGCTGGCCGCGCTCCACACGCGCAGCGTAACGGCGGCCGGCGCGGCCAGGGCCACCGAGCGCAGCAGCTCGAAGTGCTTGGGCTCGCGGAAGAAATAGGTTTCGTTGGTGGTCAGCAGATCGATGGCGGTCTGCATTTCCTGCGGATCGCTCTCGCCCTTGATCAGGTCGAAGTAGGCGCCATAGCTCGGCAGCTGCCGTGCGTGCACGCGCTTGGCCAGGCGGCCACAGACCAGGGCCTTCTTGGCGGGCGACAGCGTGATGCCCGCCGCTTCGAAGATGAAGCGCTGGAACTGGCCGAATTCCTGGTCGGAAAGAGGTTTGAGCGTCGGGTTCATGAAAGCGTGGGGAAGACGGAAGGCAGCGCGGCAGGGCCGCTCATCTGCGCGGCAGGCGGAGCTCGGGCAGCCGCGCGCCGTGGCCCTTGTTCCAGGCGGGCAGCGCGCTGCCCGGCATGGCCTTGGCGATGAACCAGCCCTGCGCGGAGGTGCAGCCGAAGGATTGCAGCAGCCGCCAGTCCTCCAGCGTCTCCACGCCCTCGGCCACCGTGGCCAGGTTCAGGCGGCGCGCCATGTCCAGCGCGGATTCCAGGATGACCCGCAGGCTCCTGCGCCGGTGGGCGCCATGCACGAAGGAACGGTCGATCTTCAGCTCGGTGAACGGAATGCGGGACAGCTGCTGCATCGACGAGAAGCCGGTGCCGTAGTCGTCGATCGACAGCCCGAAGCCCTTGAGCCGGAAGCGCACCAGCGCGGCGTGCGCGGCGCCTTGCGATTCCACGGCCGTGCTCTCGGTGATCTCCAGCGTGATCTGCGACGGATCCAAGCCATGCTGCTGCTGCAGGGCGCAGACTTCCGCCACGAGGTCGGGCCGCGTCAGCAGCTCGGGCGAGATGTTGACGGCCATGGTCAGCCGCATGCCGCGGGACTGCCACAGCGCGCACTGCGCGAAGCTCTGGTCCACCACCGACAGCGTCAGCGCATGGATGAGCGATTCGCGCTCGGCCACGGCGATGAACTCGTCCGGGGGCACCGTGCCGCGCTCGGGGTCGTGCCACCGGGCAAGCGCCTCGACGCCGCGCAGAATGCCCGTGTTCGTGTCGATCTTGGGCTGGAAGTGGGGCACGATCTGCCGCGTGAGGATGGCCTGCTCCAGCACTTGCGCGCAGATGCTGGACGGCGGGCGGCCCCGGCCGCTCTCGGCCCCCGCCTGCGGGGCGGCCAGGCATTCGCGCAGCACGTCCCGCAGGTCGTCGCGCGCCAGCGGCTTGCGCAGGCCGCGCTTGACGCCATGGCCCAGCGACTGCACGGAATCGATCAGCGCATCGTCCCGGCTCGACAGCAGAACGACCGGGCTGCGCACGCCGCGCAGCTGCAGGGCCTCGACGAGCTCGATGCCATCCATCGCGGGCATCTCCAGGGCGATGATCAGCAGATCGGGCGGCGCGTCCAGCAGGCTCAGCTGCTCCAGCGCCGCCAGGCCATGGGCGGCCTCGACGACCTGGCCGACGCCCAGCGCCATGCACAGGCGCGCCACATGCTGCCGCTGCAGCGCGCTGTCATCCACCACCAGCACCGAGCGGCGGGACCAGGTGGACTCAGGACTCGTCATGCGCGCACTCCCCTCGCCCGCTGGCGGCATGCCGTGGAGCGCCCATGGCACGGCAGCGCCGGGGCCGCGGAGCGCCCGGGCAGTCCCGCAGGAGCGGCGGGCAACGAGGCCCGCGAAGGCGGCGCAGCATGCAATCGGGCAGTCACTCAGGCTCCAGCAGACGCATCGGCCGCGATCTCGGGCAACGCGGCCAGCTCATCGGCGGACAGGGTGTTGTCCAGGTCGAGCAGCACCACGAAGCGCCCCCGCACCTTGCCCATGCCGCGGATGAAGTCGGCCCGGATCTGGGCGCCGAAGGCCGGCGGCGGCTCGATGTCGGAGGCAGCGATGTCCAGCACCTCGTTCACCGCATCCACCACCACGCCGATCACCTGCTGCTGCTCGGACTGGGACTGGACCTCGACGATCACGATGCAGGTGCGCCGCCCGATCACGGCCGGCGGCCGGCCGAAGCGCGCCTGCAGGTCGATCACGGGCACCACGGCGCCGCGCAGGTTGATCACGCCGCGCACCGAGCGCGGCATCATGGGCACGGTCGTCAGGTCGCCGTACTCGATGATTTCCTTGATGGCCAGGATGCCGATGGCGAACATCTCGCCACCGAGCTGGAACGTCAGGTACTGGGCCGGTTCGCTGGCCGCCGCAGCCCCGGCGGCTGCGCGCGGGGCGACGGAGGGAGATTGGGCTTCGGTCATGGGGACGGCTCCAGGCTGAGGGTCAGAAGCGGGTGAACTGGGTCTCATCCATGTCGTCCGCCGACAGATTCGCCACGGCCAGCGTGGTCGCGGCCTTGCGCACGGACTTGGGCTTGGCGTGCGCTGCCGCCTTGCCGAGGCCGCGGGAGGACTGGCCGGGCAGGTTGCCGCTCAGTCTGAAGAAGCTCATGGCCTGCTGCAGCTGTTCGGCCTGGCCGCTCATCTCTTCGGCGGTGGCCGCCAGCTCTTCGGAGCTGGAGGCGTTCTGCTGCGTGGTCTGGCTCAGCTGGCCCACGGCGGAGTTGATCTGGCCCACGCCGGAAGACTGCTCTTCGCTGGCCGCGGTGATCTCCTGCACCAGGTCCGAGGTCTTCTTGATGCTGGGCACCATCTCGTCCAGCAGGTTGCCCGCGCGCTCGGCCAGCTGCACGCTGGAGCTGGCCACGTCGCCGATTTCCTGCGCCGCCACCTGGCTGCGCTCGGCCAGCTTGCGTACCTCGGCCGCCACCACAGCGAAGCCCTTGCCGTGCTCGCCGGCACGCGCCGCTTCGATGGCGGCGTTGAGCGCCAGCAGGTTCGTCTGGTAGGCGATGTCGTCGATGATGTTGATCTTCTGCGCGATCTGCTTCATGGCCACCACCGTGGCCTTCACGGCTTCGCCGCCTTCGGCGGCCTCGGACGCCGCCTTGGTGGCCATGCTGTCGGTGAGCTTGGCGTTCTCGGTGTTCTGCGAGATGGAGGCCGTCATCTGCTCCAGCGAGGCGCTGGTCTCTTCCACGCCGGCGGCCTGCTCGCTGGCCGCCTGGCTCAGCGATTGCGCCGTGGCGCTCACCTCTTCCGACGCGCCCGCCAGCGCTTCCGCGCCGCTGTTGACGTCGGTCACAACGCGCGCGAGCTTGTCCACCATGTTCTTCATCGAGGCCAGCACGCTGGTGGAGTCGCCGTTGCGGGTCGAGATCTGCAGGGTCAGGTCACCGCTCGCCACGCTGTTGGCGATCTCGGCCACGTAGGCGGGCTCGCCGCCCAGCTGCTTGACCAGGGAACGGGTGATGAGGAAGGCCAGGGCCAGGGCCAGCACGGCGCTGACCACGAGCAGGGTGATGGTCAGCGAACGTGCCTGCGCATAGGAGGCAGCGGCATCCGCGGCCGCCTTGTCCCCTCCGGCCACGTTGAGGTCGGAGAGCTGGTCGGCCAGCGCGCGCACGCTGTCGTAGGCCTTGAGGGCTTCGCCATCCAGCACCGCGCGGGCTTCGGTCGTGTTGCCCTGCTGCATGAAGGCGGCCATCCGCTCGTGCTCGGAGTACATGCGCTCCATGCCGGCCTTGCTCTGGTCGTACATGCGCTTCTCTTCAGGGCTGGCCACGAGCTTGGAATACTCATCCCACAGCTGGCGCGTGGAGGCCATGCGCTCCACGCCTTCCTTGGTGGCCGCCCGCACGGCCACGGGGTCCGGATCGCTGAGCACGCGCATCTCCAGCACCCGCAGGCGGTTGATGTTGGACTTGGCCAGCATGATGATCCGCACGCTGGGCAGCCAGTTGGTCGCCAGATCTTCGGTGGAACGGTTCACCGCGGCCATTTGCGCGATGGCATAGGTGCCGAGGCCGACCATCAGTGCCAGCACGATGAAGAAGGCCCCGAAGAGCTTGGTCGCTAGTTTCATTTGTCGGAACATGGGGCACTACTCCTACGAGGTGAGTGAAACGGTGGCTCTGAAAAGAGGGAAGAAGCAGCAGAAGCTGTGGTGGAAGCGGCGGCCGGGCCGCACGGGAAGGGCTGAGCGCAAGGGGGCACCTCGGGTCGCTCAGTAGCGGGCGAATTCGGACTCATCCACGCCTTCGGCCAGCGCTGGCTCGGCATGGGCCGGCCGGGCCACGGGCTTGCTGCGCATGGCCGCAGGCCTGATGGGCTGCCGGCTCCGCGGCGCAGGGGTTGGGGCGGCGAGCCGCCCCCGGGCGCTGCCGCCCAGGTGGAAGAAGCTCATGGCCTGCTGCAGCTGTTCGGCCTGGGCGCTCATTTCCTCGGCGGTCGCGGCGAGTTCCTCGGAGCTGGAGGCGTTCTGCTGCGTGGTCTGGCTCAGCTGGCCCACGGCGGCATTGATCTGGCCCACGCCGGAAGACTGCTCTTCGCTGGCGGCGGCGATTTCCTGCACCAGATCCGAAGTCTTCTTGATGCTCGGCACCATCTCGCCCAGCAGGTCCCCGGCACGTTCGGCCAGCTGCACGCTGGAGCTGGCCACGTCGCCGATTTCCTGCGCCGCGATCTGGCTGCGCTCGGCCAGCTTGCGCACCTCGGCCGCCACCACGGCGAAGCCCTTGCCGTGCTCGCCGGCGCGCGCCGCCTCGATGGCCGCGTTGAGCGCCAGCAGGTTCGTCTGGTAGGCGATGTCGTCGATGATGTTGATCTTCTGCGCGATCTGCTTCATGGCCACCACCGTGGCTTTCACGGCTTCGCCGCCTTCGGCGGCCTCGGACGCGGCCTTGGTGGCCATGCTGTCGGTGAGCTTGGCGTTCTCGGTGTTCTGCGAGATGGAGGCCGTCATCTGCTCCAGCGAGGCGCTGGTCTCTTCCACGCCGGCGGCCTGCTCGCTGGCGGCCTGGCTCATGGATTGCGCCGTGGCGCTCACCTCTTCCGCCGCGCCCGCCAGGGCTTCGGCGCCGCCGTTGACCTCGGCCACGATGTCCGAGAGGCTGGCCACCGTCTTGTTGACGTATTCCTTCATCTCCCCGAAGGCGCCCTGGTACGGAGCGGTGATGGTCTGGGTGAGGTCGCCCTGGGCCAGCGCCCCCATCACGCGAACCACGTCGTTGATGCTCTCGCCCGACATGCGGACCATGTCCTTGACGGTGCTCAGCATGCTGGTCTGGTCGCCGGGCCGGGTGACGACCTGCACGGTGAAGTCGCCCTTGGCGACCTGGCGCATCACCTCGGCCGCGTAGGCCGGCTCGCCGCCGAGCACGCTCTGCAGGCCACGCACGATCAAGACGGCGATGACCGCGGCCAGGGCGACGGCGAGCGCGCTGCCCGCGACGAGCACGAGCTTGGTCATGGACTGCATGGCCTCCGCCTCCTTGGAGCGCACGGCCAGCAGGTCGCCTTCCGCGCTGCGGGCCTGGGCGAGCAGGTCACGCATGCGATCCATGTGCTGCTTGCCCTTGGCCGCGCTCACGCTGGCCACCACGGCGTCCATGGATGCCTTGCCGTCGCTCACCGAGCGGCGCAGCGCGATCTCCGGCTCCAGCACGCGGGCCACCCATTCGTCGCGGGAGGCCAGCACGCGCGCCAGCCGCTCCTGCTGCTTGGGGTTGTCCTCCGTCAGCTTCTTCGCGTTGTCCAGATGGGTGTTGAAGCTGGCCAGGCCGGACTTGTAGGGCTCCAGGAAGGCGTCCTGCCCGGACAGCGCAAAGCCGCGCTCGCCGGTTTCCACATTGACCAGCGCGGTGAGCATGCCGTCCACTTCGGACATCACCTCGTAGGTGTGGACGTTCATCCGGTTCGCCTCGTTCAGCGACCCGAAGTTGACGTAGGCCACGGTGCTGAGCACGAGCAGGATGAGCAGGACGGCGGCGAAGCCGACGTACAGCCGGGTAGCGACTTTGAGGTTTTTGAACATGAAAGGCAGTCAGTGACGAGGGGTTCTGGACGCGGGTTCTTCAGTTCAGAACTGCGTGGCGCCCAGGGCTTCAAACGCCGCACCCGCCTGCTCCATGGCCCGGGCGGCCAGTGCGGGGACGTCGAGAATCAAGGCCACCTGGCCGCTGCCCAGGATGCTCGAGCCGCTGATGCCACGCAGGTGCGAGAACATCGGAGCCAGGGGCTTGATGACGGTCTGGGCCTCGCCCAGCAGGCGGTCCACGATCAGGCCGAAGCGCTGCGTGCCGTGGCGGACCACCACGATGCTCTGGCGGTTGCCCGCCGTGCCCGGCACGGAGAACAGCACGCGCAGCCGTGCGAAGGGCAGGACCTGCCCACGCAGCTCGGTGTAGTCGTGGCCCGTGTCGTCGCGGAACTCCACGCATTCCTCGATGCTTTCCAGCGGCAGCACGAAGACCGACTCGCCCACCGCGATCTGGAAGCCGTTGATGATGGCCAGCGTCAGCGGCAGCCGCACGGTGACCGTCGTGCCCACGCCGGGCTGGCTGGCCAGCGACACGCTGCCGCGCAGCGCCGTGATGTTGCGCTTGACCACGTCCATGCCCACGCCGCGACCGGACAGGTTGGTGATCTGCTCGGCCGTGGAAAAGCCGGGCTCGAAGATCAGCTGGTAGATCTCGTCGTCGCTCAGCACCTTGCCGGGATCGACCAGCCCGCGCTCCGTGGCCTTGGCCAGGATGCGGTCGCGCGAGAGGCCGCCGCCGTCGTCGCTCACCTCGATCACGATGCTGCCGGAGTCGTGATAGGCATTGAGCGTGAGCGTGCCCACCGCCGGCTTGCCGCTCTCCAGCCGCAGCGCGGCGGGCTCGATGCCGTGGTCCATGCTGTTGCGCACCAGGTGCGTGAGCGGATCGGTGATCTTCTCGACCACGGTCTTGTCCAGCTCCGTGTCCTCGCCCTGCACGACCAGCACGATGTCCTTGCCGATCTCGCGCGAGACGTCGCGCACCAGCCGCTGGAAGCGGTTGAAGGTGCCACCGATGCGCACCATGCGCAGCTGCAGCGCGCTGTCGCGTACCTCCTGCACCAGGCTGTTGAGCATGGAATGCGCCTCCTGCAGCGCCGCGCTCTGCACGCGCTGCCCGGCCTGGGTGGCCGTGGCGGTGGCGGTGATGAGCTCGCCCACCAGATCGACCAGCCGGTCGAGCTTCTCGGCGTCCACGCGCACCGACTGGCCCTCCGCCGGCCGCCCCTCGCGGGACTGCGGCGCGGTGAGCGTCTTGACCTGCTGCTGGCGCTCCAGCGCGGCCTGCACCACCGGCGGCTCGACCCGGCCCTGCTCGATCAGCAGCTCGCCGAGCGGCACGTCCTCCGGGCCCTGCCAGCGTTGCTGCTGCTGCCGCTGCAGGGCGTCCTGCAGCTCGCGGCGCGTCAGGCTGCCGCACTGCACCAGCATCTCGCCCAGCCGCAGCACGCTGCCGTCATCGGCCACGCCCAGGTTGCCGACCAGCTCGATGTACTGCGCGACCTGGCTGAAGGGCGGCAGGATGTGGACCACGCAGTCGTCGAGCACGAATTCGAACGCGCCCTCGATCTCGGCCTTGCTGGCATCGCTGCGCAGGGCGATCTCGAAACCCAGGTAGCACGACTCCGCGTCCATGGCCTCCAGCGACGGCAGGCGGTCGGTGAGCGTGACGATGCCGGTGATGGTGCCCAGCTTGTTCAGATAGCGCAGGAACGAGATCGGGTCCATGCCGTTGCGCAGCACGTCCGAGCCGAAGCGCAGCGAGATGTGCCAGTGGTCGGCGCTGCGCTGGATCTCGGCCGGCGCGGCGCTGACCAGCGAGCCGCCCGGCAGCGCTTCGCGCGGCGCGGCTTCGGCGGCCGCGGCCACCGGGGCGGCCGGGCCGTCCAGCAGCCGGTTCAGGCCTTCGAGCAGGGGGGCGGCCTCGGCCTGCAGCGGCTCGTCGGCCTCGGTGTACCCGGCCGCGGCCACGTCCACCAGGTGCCCGATGTGGTCGCGGCAGGCCAGCAGCAGGGTGATGACGTCGTCGTCGATGGCGATGCTGCCCTCGCGCACCCGGTCCAGCACGCTCTCGGCCACGTGGGCGAAGTCCACGATGAAGTCCAGCCCGAAGAGGCCTGCGGAGCCCTTGATGGTGTGGGCCGCGCGGAAGATGGCGTTGATCGCGTCGCTGGGGTCCTGCTCCTGGCGCACGCCCAGCAGGGCGAGCTCCATGTCTTCCAGCAGCTCGCGGCTTTCGGTGATGAAGGCCTGCAGGGCCTGCTCCATGTCCATGCTCATGGTGTGGCTCCGTCCAGCGCGAGGGCTGCAGGCTGCGATGCGCCGGCGAGGTGCTCGCCGCTCAGATCGAACAAATCGAACAGCTGCCGGACCTCCGCGCTCGGCTCGACGAGGCGCAGCGGCACGCCGCGGGCCTGCAGGTCGCGCCGTGCCGCCAGCAGCAGCTGTACGCCGGCGCTGTCGATCTCGCTCACGCCGCTCAGATCGATGTCCAGGCCGGCCGGGCTGTCGGAGATGGCCGCCAGCAGGACCAGGCGCAGCTCGGCCGCCCGGTAGATGTTGAGCTCGCCGTCGAGCGGCAGCAGGGTCACGGCACCGCTCATGGCAGCACCAGCTTTTCCACGGCGGACAGCAGCACGGGCGGCTGGAACGGCTTGACCACCCAGGCCTTGGCGCCTGCCAGCTGGCCTTCGCGCTTCTTGGCCTCCTGGCTTTCGGTGGTCAGCATGATGACGGGCGTGAAGCGGTAGGCCGGCAGGGCCTTCACGTTCTTCAGGAAGGTGATGCCGTCCATGTTGGGCATGTTCACGTCGCTGATGATGAGATGCACCTTCTGGCCCGTGAGCTGCGCCAGGGCGTCGCGTCCGTCGCGGCCTTCTATGACGTGGTAGCCGGCGCCGCGCAGCGCGATGCCGACGACGGAACGAACGGAGGAGGAGTCGTCAACGATCAGAATGGTCTTGGCCATGCGTGGAAGTCCCTTGGGTGGTATTGCTCGGTGGCGCTCAGAAGAAGGTCACTTCTTCGTGCGGCGCAGGCGCGCTGCCGGACGTGCCGGAGCCGGCCGTGCTGTGCAGGCTGCGCTCGCTGTCCATGGCGTAGGTGGCGGCAAGCTCGTCCAGCAGGCCCTGCGCCTGCAGCGGCTCGAGCCGGCCACTCCGGGCGTATCGGTCGCCGTGCTCCTGCACCACGGACGGAAAACGCTGGATGTTGTCGCGGACGTGGCTCAGCACCTGGCTGACCCGGTCCTGGAACTGCAGCTGCACCAGGGAGTCGTTGATCTCGTGCTGGATCTGCCGGCCTTCCTCGCGCAGGACCTGGGCGGACTGCGCCAGCCCCGACGTCAGCTGCAGGAAGGCGCCCAGCACCTGCTCGATGCGGCCTTCGGAATCGGTGATGACGTGCTGCTCCTGCTGCCGGGAGGCCTCGGCCGCCACGCGGGCCTCGCCGATGGCCAGATGGATGGCCCGCACCCTTTCGGTGATGCGCTGACCGGTCTCGCCCGACATCTTGGACAGCGACCGCACCTCCTGCGCCACCTGCGCGAAGCCCCGTCCCCGCTCGCCGGCGTGGGCAGCCTCGATGGTGGCGTTGATCGCCAGCAGGTTGGTCTGCTGCGCGATCCGCGATACGGCACCGGCCATCTCCTGCAGTTCCTCGACGAAGCGCTGCAGCTCCTCGACCTTGACCAGCATCTGGGCCTTGCCCTGCATCGCCTCGCGCAGCGAGCCGATGAGTTGCTGCAGCTGCTGCTGGCTCTGGGTATAGACCGCGTCGGCGGCCGCATCCTGCGACAGCGCCCCGGCGCCGCCCGAAGGCAGGGCCGTGCGGTCCAGCCGCTGGACGATGGCCGAGAACCGTGCGCTCAGCTCGGCGATCGCCACTTCCGTCTGCTCGCGCGAAGACTCGATATGGCGGGACCACACCGGCGCCAGCTCGGCACTGAAGGCACCGACATCGGCCATCCACTGCGCCTGCGCCTGCGCAGCGCGGCGCTCACGCAGGCGGGCCTGCCACCACGCCAGCCCGCCACCGGCCAGCAGCAACGCGGCGCACAGCATGCCCACGCCGCTGAAAGACGACAGCGCCAAAGCAAAAACGCCGCCCAGCACTGAAAGCGCGGGGGCGGCAAGAAGGTCCAGATTCAGCCGGTCTGTGGTCATCGCAAGGCCCCCGAAATCGGCTCGTTGGAGTGCTATCTATCGAGGGCTACGACACCATCGAACAAAACACGTTGTGACAGATATACGCACGAAGTTACCTGAGTTCACCACCTTTAACCGGACAGAACCGACCCCAAAGCGGTACTCAATCGGCCAACATGAGTCGATTGAGTATTCATGTTGGCGCGAGTGCCTGCATACGCAGGACATGGCCAACACACCGAAAGACAGCAAATGTTCAATGCCGGCGAAACGGCAGAGACAGGCAAGAGACGAGCACCGCGCGGACATGGCTCCCGTGCTGCTGCGCCTGCTCATCAACGAGGCGCAAGCGAACGGGCCGCGGCCCGAGCTGCTGCTGCGTGGATCGGGGCTGGAGCCCGGGGACCTGAGCTCCCCCCATCTGCGCATTTCCTACCGGCAGTACGCCGAAGTGGTGCGCCGCTTCCTGGCCGCGCGCCCGGCGCTGCACACCGGGCTGCTGCTGGCCAACCGGATCAACATCCTGGCCCTGGGCAAGGTCGCGCTGGGCATGCTGGCCAGCAAGAACCACCACGAAATGCTCGATTTCCTGGTCGAATTCCAGCGAATGGCGGGCTTTGCGATGGCGCTGTCGATGCAACGCTCCCTGCCGCTGCAGCAGATCCAGGTAGAAGTGGCGCCGCGCTTCGACGATCCTGACATCGAACCGTTCCTGACGGTCTTTACGATCGCAGCGGTCAACCAGATCACACGGCAGGTGCTGGGCTCGAATTTCCAGGCCGCGCGCATCCTGCTCGCGCTGCCGCGCCCCCCGGACGCCTACGAATACGAACTGGCCCTGGGCTGCCGGGTCAGCTTCGGCGCGCGCACCAGCATGCTGTGCCTGCCGCTGCCACCCATGGAGATCGCGGCAGCCGAGCCCAGCGTGGTGGAGCGCATGCGGGAGCTCCTCCACGCCAGCAATGCCCAGCCCGGCTTCGAGCACGGCGCCGCCGTGATGCAGATCATCCGCCGCTGCCAGGACTCGGCCCCGCCCCTGGCGCAGATCGCGGCGGAGCTGAACATCAGCGAACGCACACTGCGCCGCAAGCTGCGGGAGGAAGGGCTCACCTATCGCGGCCTGATCAACGAACACCGGCGGCAGCGCACCATCGCCCTGCTGGTGCAGTCCAGCACGCCCATGGCGGAAATCGCCTCCCAGACCGGCTATTCCAGCCCCCGCAGCCTGCGGCGCGCCGTGAACCGATGGACGGGCAGCGGCCCCAGCTCCGTCCGGCGCAACGTGTCCAACAGCTCGAAGGACGGGCCCGCGGCCACCGGCACGGCGCAGGGAGGCGGCACCGCCAAGCCCGCCGCACGCGCGCACCCGCCGGCAAGCGCGACGGCGGCGAGATCACGTAGCATCACCGCGCCTGCCTGCAGCAGGCTTGCCGCCGATCCACCGCCTTCCAGGACCCTGCCTTGACGACCACCGCACCCGCCGCCGCCTTCGATGCCACCCGCTACGACGCCGCCATCGTCGATCTGGACGGCACCATGATCGACACGCTGGGCGACTTCACCGAAGCGCTCAACCGCATGCTGCGCGATCTGGCGCTGCCGGCGATCGGCTCGCACGACATCGAGCGCATGGTGGGCAAGGGCTCGGAGCACCTGCTGCGCTCGGTGCTGCAGCACGTGCTGGGGCCGGCCGGCGCAGCGCGGGCGGAGTCGCTCTACCCCGCCGCCTGGGAAGGCTACCAGCGGCACTACCTCGAACTCAACGGCCAATACGCCAGCACCTATCCCGGCGTGCAAGCCGGCCTGCGGGCGCTGCGCGGTGCCGGGCTGCAGCTGGCCTGCCTCACCAACAAGCCCACGGCTTTCGCCGTGCCGCTGCTGCAGGCCAAGGGGCTGGACGGCTTCTTCGGCCACGTCTTCGGCGGCGACGCCTTCGAACGCAAGAAACCCGACCCGCTGCCCCTGCTCAAGACCTGCGAGGCGCTGGGCACCGTGCCCG
This sequence comes from Paracidovorax wautersii, assembly GCF_900113035.1. Classification (GTDB taxonomy): domain Bacteria; phylum Pseudomonadota; class Gammaproteobacteria; order Burkholderiales; family Burkholderiaceae_C; genus Paracidovorax; species Paracidovorax wautersii. Next base: position 14,058 of record NZ_FONX01000015.1, read on the forward strand.
CGCGCACGCTGATGATCGGCGACTCCAGCAACGACGCGCAGGCCGCGCGCGCTGCCGGCTGCCCGGTGGTGCTGGTCACCTACGGCTACAACCACGGCCAGCCGGCACGCAGCGTGGACGCGGACGGCTACGTGGACGCGCTGACCGAGCTGCTGCCGGGCTGACCGCACCCCGCCCACCCCGGCGCCCGCCGCCTCACGCCGGCTTGCCCAGCAGCGCGTCCTTCAGGAGCCAGTCGGCCGGGTTGGGCCCCAGCCAGACGCCCAGCAGCGCATCGAAGAATTCCGGCTCCTTGAACGGCTCGCCCTGCGGCTGCCCCTTGACGGTGATGACCATGCCGGTGCCGGGCAGCCAATCCACGTAGAAGTTGTCCCCCGCCTGCAGCTTCTTGTGGGCCGCGAAGATCTGGCCCATGCGGGCCAGCCCGGGCACCAGGCGCGAGAAGGCGGCGCGGTCCATGTTGTTTTCCACGCCCCGGTAGAAGAGCCGGCCGAGCTCGTCCGAATCGATGTCGCGCAGCATGGTGATGGTCAGCCGCTTGGGGCCCTGCATGGCGGCGATCTCTGCCGCCGACGAGGCCGGCTGGGGCAGGTAGAGCCCGGCCGCATAGACCTTGAATACCGCCTTGTAGCGGATGCCCGCGCCGTTGAGCCGCAACGCCTTGCCCTGCACCGCCACGGTGGGCTCGAAGCGCACGCCCGCCAGTTCCACGCCCGCCGCGGGCTGGGCTGCGGCCCAGCCGCCCGACAGGCCGGCCACCAGGAACACCACGCATCGAAACCAGTACGAGAGAGACATCGGACACCTCTGAAAAGAACGGTCGTTCTTTTCATTGTGACCGCCTTGCATATCCGCGCACAACAGCCGTTCGCGCAACCGGGCTTTGCTACACTTTGCGCGATGTTCATTCACCGCGTTTTCATTACAGGTTGCAGCGACCGGGGAGCCTGGCCCTGGCGCAAGCCATCCTCGTCCAACAACGCTTGAAAGCACCTGGGCCACTTCCCAGCGTGCGCCCGCGGTCCCCGCCGATCCCTCGCGCATCGGCAGGCGGCCAGACCTTAGGAATGAACTGCGGCGCTGTGCGTTCACACACGCCGACCTGCCCACCCCCTGCAGGCGCCGCATGAGCTGGGAGCTCCCCCGTGATCACTGAACTCGAATTCAAAAGCCTCGCCGGCGAAGGCTACAACCGCATCCCGCTGATGGCGGAGGCCTTCGCGGACCTGGAAACCCCCCTGTCCCTCTACCTCAAGCTGGCCCATGGCGGCGGCAGCGGCAAGCACAGCTTCCTGCTCGAATCGGTGGTGGGCGGCGAGCGCTTCGGGCGCTACAGCTTCATCGGCCTGCCGGCGCGCACCCTGCTGCGCGCCAGCGGCTTCGGCGACGCCGCCCGCACCGAGGTCGTGACCGACGGCCAGGTGGTGGAGACCGCCGCGGGCAATCCGCTGGACTTCATCGCCGCCTACCAGCAGCGCTTCAAGGTGGCGCTGCGGCCCGGCCTGCCGCGCTTCTGCGGGGGCCTGGCGGGCTACTTCGGCTACGACGCGGTGCGCTACATCGAGAAGAAGCTGGAGAACTCCTGCCCGCCCGACACCCTGGGCTGCCCCGACATCCTGCTGCTGCAGTGCGAGGAGCTGGCCGTCATCGACAACCTCTCGGGCAAGCTCTACCTCATCGTCTATGCCGACCCGGGCCAGCCCGAGGCCTATGCCCGCGCCAAGAAGCGCCTGCGCGAGCTGAAGGACCAGCTCAAGTATTCGGTCAGCGCCCCCGTGGTGCGCCCGACCGAGAGCCACCCCGCGCAGCGCAGCTTCGCCAAGGCCGACTACCTGGCCGCCGTGGAGCGCGCCAAGGAGCTCATCGCCGCGGGCGACTTCATGCAGGTGCAGGTGGGCCAGCGCATCCACAAGCGCTACACCGAGAGCCCCTTGAGCCTCTACCGCGCGCTGCGCTCGCTGAACCCGTCGCCGTACATGTACTACTACGACTTCGGCGACTTCCAGGTCGTGGGCGCCAGCCCCGAGATCCTGGTGCGGCAGGAAAGCACGCCCGAAGGGCAAAAGGTCACAATCCGCCCGCTGGCCGGCACCCGCCCGCGCGGCGCCACGCCCGAGAAGGACAAGGCCACCGAGGTCGAGCTCATCAACGACCCGAAGGAGCGCGCCGAGCACGTGATGCTGATCGACCTGGCGCGCAACGACATCGGCCGCATCGCCCGCACCGGCACCGTGAAGGTGACCGAGGCCTTCGCCGTGGAGCGCTACAGCCACGTGATGCACATCGTGAGCAACGTGGAAGGCATCCTGCATGAAGGCATGACCAACATGGACGTGCTCAAGGCCACCTTCCCCGCCGGCACGCTGACCGGCGCGCCCAAGGTGCATGCGATGGAGCTCATCGACCAGCTGGAACCCAGCAAGCGCGGCCTCTACGGCGGCGCCTGCGGCTACCTGAGCTACGCGGGCGACATGGACGTGGCCATCGCCATCCGCACCGGCATCATCAAGAACGGCACGCTCTACGTGCAGGCCGCCGCCGGCGTGGTGGCCGATTCGGTGCCCGAGATGGAATGGAAGGAAACCGAGCACAAGGCCCGCGCCCTGCTGCGCGCGGCCGAACTGGTCGAGGAGGGCCTGGAATGACCCGCGCCATCGACAAGACACGGCCCTGCGCCAGCATGGCCGAGGTGCGCGCCCAGGTGGATGCGCTGGACGACCTCCTCGTGCCGCTGCTGGTCGAGCGCGGCGGCTACATGACGCAGGCCGCGATCAACAAGCCGCAGCGCTCGCAGGTGCGCGACGAGGCCCGCATCGAGGCCATCGTGGCCCGCGTGCGCGCCCGCGCCCTGGCCGAGGGCGGCGAGCCCGACGTGATCGAGGCCATCTACCGCGCCATGATGGAGGCGTACATCGCCTACGAACACCGCGAATTCGAACGCCTGGCCGCCGACGGCCAGAAGGCAGCGCAGCAGACCCAGGAGCACACGGCATGACCACGAACCCATCGAAGAACGCCACGGCCCGCCCCCGGCTGCTGATGGTGGACAACTACGACAGCTTCACCTTCAACATCGTCCAGTACTTCGGCGAACTGGGTGCCGAGGTGGAGGTCTTCCGCAACGACGAGATCACGCTCGAAGGCATCGCCGAGCGCCGGCCCGACCGGCTGGTGATCTCGCCCGGGCCCTGCTCGCCGGCCGAGGCCGGCATCTCGGTGGCGGCGATCAAGCACTTCGCCGGCAAGCTGCCCATCCTGGGCGTATGCCTGGGCCACCAGAGCATCGGCGCGGCCTTCGGCGGCCAGATCATCCGCGCGCAGGAGCTGATGCACGGCAAGACCAGCGTCATCACCACCACGCGGCAGGGCGTGTTCGCCGGCCTGCCGGAGCAGTTCACCGTCAACCGCTACCACTCGCTGGCCATCGAGCGCGCGACCTGCCCCGACGTGCTGGCCGTGACGGCCTGGACCGACGACGGCGAGATCATGGGCGTGCGCCACAAGGAGCTGGACATCGAAGGCGTGCAGTTCCACCCGGAAAGCATCCTCACCGAGCACGGCCACGCCATGCTGAAGAACTTCCTGGAGCCGCGCGCGTGACGCTGCTCGGCATCGACGGCCACCAGCTGCTGCTGTTCGTGGCCGCGGGCTGGCTGCTCAACCTCACGCCCGGGCCGGACGTGTTCTACATCGTCACGCACGCGCTGCGCTCCGGCGCCCGCGCGGGCATCGTGGCGGGGCTGGGCATCACGGCCGGCTGCTTCGTGCACGTGGCGGCGGCGGCGCTGGGCGTGAGCGCGCTGCTGGCCACCTCGGCCGCGGCCTTCACGGCGCTCAAGTGGGCCGGCGCGGCCTATCTCGTCTATGTGGGCGTGCGCATGCTGCGCGCACGGCCGGGCCAGGGGCTGGCCGCCGTGGCGCGCAGCGCGGGCACGGCGGCGCAGGCCGCCACCACGCCGCTGGGCGAGGTGTTCAAGGGCGGCTTCTGGACCAACGTGCTCAACCCCAAGGTCGCCGTCTTCTTCCTGGCCTTCGTGCCGCAGTTCATCGCGCCGGGCACCGAGCACAAGGCGCTGGCCTTCGCGCTGCTGGGCACGCTGTTCAACCTCAACGCGATTCCGGTGAGCATCGGCTGGGCCCTGGCCGCCGCCTGGATGGCACGGCGCATCGGCGCCGTGCAGCGCGGCATGCACTGGCTGGACCGCGTGGCCGGCGCCCTGTTCGTCGCATTCGGCATCAAGCTGGCGCTCGCCGAGCCGCCGGCCCCCTGATCGGAGACCTCTTCCATGTCCATCACCCCCCAGGAAGCGCTGCAGCGCACCATCGAGCACCGCGAGATCTTCCATGACGAGATGCTGCACCTGATGCGCCTGATCATGCGCGGCGAGCTCTCGCCCGTGATGACGGCGGCCATCGTGACCGGCCTGCGCGTGAAGAAGGAAACCATCGGCGAGATCACCGCCGCCGCGCAGGTGATGCGCGAGTTCTCCCACAAGGTGCACGTGCAGGACACGCGGCACCTGGTGGACATCGTGGGCACGGGCGGCGACGGCGCCAACACCTTCAACATCTCCACCTGCGCGATGTTCGTGGCAACGGCGGCGGGCGCCAAGACGGCCAAGCACGGCGGGCGCGGCGTCTCCAGCAAGAGCGGCAGCGCCGACGTGATGGAATCGCTGGGCGTGCGCATCGACCTGCCGCCCGAGGCCATCGCCCGCAGCATCGCGGAAGTGGGCATCGGCTTCATGTTCGCGCCCAACCACCACCCGGCGATGAAGAACGTGGCGCCGGTGCGCCGCGAGCTGGGCGTGCGCACGATCTTCAACATCCTGGGCCCGCTCACCAACCCGGCCGGCGCGCCCAACATCCTGATGGGCGTGTTCCACCCCGATCTGGTCGGCATCCAGGTGCGTGCGCTGCAGCGCCTGGGCGCCGAGCACGCGCTGGTGGTCTATGGCCGCGACGGCATGGACGAGATCAGCCTGGGCGCGGCCACCATGGTGGGCGAGCTGAGAAACGGCGAGATCCGCGAATACGAGATCCACCCCGAGGACTTCGGCCTCGCCATGGCCAGCAACCGCACGCTCAAGGTCGAGACGCCCGAGCAGTCGCGCGAGATGCTGATGGGCGTGCTGCGCGGCCAGCCCGGCCCGGCGCAGGACATCGTCTGCCTGAACGCGGGCGCCGCGCTCTACGCCGCGGGCATCGCCAGCTCCATCGCCGACGGCCTGGGCCAGGCGCGCGCGGCCATCGCCAGCGGCGCGGCCCTGGCCAAGCTGGAGCAGCTGGTGGCCTGCACGCACAAGCTGGCGGATGCAACAGCCGCAGCACAACAGTAACCGGCGGGAACCCGGGCGTCCCCGCCCGGCTCCCTGCTCTGCAGGCCGGCGCGCACCGCATCCCTCCCGCCGCCGGCCGCCCACCCTCCCTCAATTTCTGCCATCCGAAGGTCACCACACCATGTCCGACATCCTGAACAAGATCGTTGCCGTCAAGCGCGAGGAAGTCGCTGCCGCGCAGAAGAAGATGCCGCTCGCCGCCATGCGCGCCGATGCCGAGAGCCGCGTGCTCACGCGCGATTTCGTCGGCGCCCTGCGCGCCAAGATCGCGAAGGGCCAGGCCGCCGTGATCGCCGAGATCAAGAAGGCCAGCCCCAGCAAGGGCGTGATCCGCGCGGATTTCGTTCCCGCCGACATCGCCCAGAGCTATGCCGACGGCGACGGCAAGGTGAGCGCGGCGTGCCTCTCGGTGCTGACCGACCGGCAGTTCTTCCAGGGCCAGCCCGACTACCTCAAGCAGGCGCGCGCCAGCTGCCAGCTGCCCGTGCTGCGCAAGGACTTCATGGTGGACCCCTACCAGATCTACGAATCGCGGGCCATGGGCGCCGACGCCATCCTGCTGATCGCCGCCTGCCTGGACGACGCGCAGATGGCCGATCTCGAAGCCATCGCCCTCGGCCTGGACATGGCCGTGCTGGTGGAGGTGCACGACCGTGCCGAGCTGGACCGGGCCCTGAAGCTCAAGACCCCGCTGGTGGGCATCAACAACCGCAACCTGCGCACCTTCGAGGTGTCGATCGCCACCACCGTCGAGCTCAAGCAGCATGTGCCGGCCGACCGCCTGCTGGTGGGCGAATCGGGCATCCTGAAACCCGACGACGTGAAGACCCTGCGCGATGCGGGCGTGAACGCCTTCCTGGTGGGCGAGGCCTTCATGCGCGCGGACGATCCGGGCCTGGCCCTGGCCCAGCTGTTCGCCTGAAACCACCGCACCTCACCCATACGCCACCCAATCGCTATCGATCCGATAGCTGACTGCGCTTGATCCACCTGGGCCAGAAGCCGATCAGACCATGAACCCCACGCACGGCACGCCATCCGCCCCCGCCACCCAGCTGCAAAGCGCCGACCCGGCCGACTGGCCGGTGGCGCCCGGCTGGCAGCCGCTGGTGGACGACTTCTTCGCCAGCGGCCGGGGGCAGGCGCTGCTCGCCTTCCTGCAATCGCGGCTGGAAGCGGGCGCGGTCATCTTCCCGCCCCGGCCGCTGCGCGCGCTGGAGCTGACGCCGCCCGAGGCCGTGCGCGTGGTGATCCTGGGGCAGGACCCCTATCACGGCCGCGGCCAGGCCGAGGGGCTGGCCTTCTCGGTGGCGCCGGGCGTGCAGCTGCCGCCCTCGCTGCGCAATATCTTCAAGGAGATGCAGCGTGACCTCGGCACGCCCTTCCCGGCCTGGCCCGAGCCGGGCGGCAGCCTGGTGAAGTGGGCGAAGAACGGCGTGCTGCTGCTCAACACCGGCCTCACCGTGGAAGAAGGCCAGGCCGCCAGCCACGCCGGCAAGGGCTGGGAGCTGCTGACCGACGCGGTGATCCGCCATGTGGCCGAGGGCGAGCGGCCGGTGGTGTTCATGCTCTGGGGCTCGCACGCGCAGTCCAAGCGCGCGCTGATCCCGCAGGACCGGGGCCATCTGGTGCTGCAGTCCAACCACCCCTCGCCGCTCTCGGCGCTGCGCCCGCCCGTGCCCTTCATCGGCAACGGGCACTTCGGGCAGGCGCGGGCCTTCAGGCTGCAGCACGAAGAGCAGGGCTGAGGCGGCCCATCGCCACCGACAGATAGCGGCGGATTCCGCCCGATCCGGCCCGATGGGGGCCGATGGATGTCTGATCCGCTGCCGCTATTGCGGCGCCGGCAGCCGCTGCGTGAGCAGTTCCAGGAACGCCTGCGCCGCCACCGGCAGGCTGCGGCCGGCCAGCGTCTGCACCTCGATGTCGCGCAGATCCATGCCCGCATCGGCCAGCGGGCGCGCCAGTACCAGGCCCTCGGCCACCATGTGGCGGGCGCTGATCTCGCTGGACACCGAGACCCCGCCGCCGTGCGCGACGAAGTTCAGCAAGGTCTTGGCATGGTTGGACTCCAGCACCGGCGCCAGCCGCAGGCCCTGGCGGCTGCAGGCGATGTCCACCATCTGCCGCACCGCCGTCTCGGGCGGCGGCAGGCCCAGCGGGTACTGCGCCATGCGCGCCAGCGTCACGCGCGGGGCGCGGGCCAGCGGATGGCCGGGCGGCAGCAGCGCCAGCACCGGCGCGCTCTGGCGGTGCGCCACCTGGATGTCCTTCTGCGGCGCCCGGCTGAAGCACAGGCCGATGTCGGCCGCGCCCGAGCGCACCGCCTCGGACACCTGTGGCGTGGGCAGCGACTGCACGCCGAAGACGATGCCGGCATGCGTGCGCTGGAACTCCACGCACAGGCGCGGCACCAGCTCGTTGGCGAAGGCGTCGGACGTGGCCAGCCGCACCTGGCCCGCGCGCAGGCCCTGCAGCGCGCCGATCTCGTCCAGCGCGCGCTCGGCGTCCAGCCCCGTGCGGCGGGCGTGGGCGGCCAGGATCTCGCCGGCCGCCGTCAGCACCATGCCGCGCGGATGGCGCTCGAAGAGCGGCGAGCCGAGCTGCGCCTCCAGCCCAGCGATCTGGCGGCTCAGGGCCGAGGCCGCGACATGCAGCCGGGCCGAGGCTTCGGTGAGCGAGCCGCTCTGCGCCACTTCGAGGAAGTAGCGCAGGGCGGTGTCCTGCAGCAGATGGCGGCGCATGGGGTGGCGGGCAGCGAGGGATGGAGTGAGGGACAGCGCAGCGGCGGCAGCCTTGCCGGGCCAGCCGCCCGAGTATCGATCGCTTTGCCGCTTCGGCAAAGCGGATTGCCCAATCGGTGGTGGTCGTGCAAGGGCGGCTTTCCTAAGATGGCACGCATCGCGCCGGGCCGCCGCCTCGCCTCGACAGAGGCCGGAGGCCGCGCACCCGCCCTGCCACCGCTTCACTCTGCTAAGAACGTGTTTACGATCTCGCAGGGGTCGCGCAGCTACGTCGGCGGGATGGGATGCAAGGCGCGGTGCGCAGTGGATAGCACGGCTATCCACAAGCGCCGCAACGCCGCAGACCGCCCGCCGACGTAGCTGCCCTTCGGGTTGGAGCGAAATCGGGCGATTGGAGGCCCCGGCTGCTTGCATGGGCACCAGCCCATGCGGCGCACCCGAGGCATCCACTCATCCCGATTGCGCTCCAACGCGATCCCCTGCGAGATCGCAAACACGTTCTGAGGCCTTTTCCATGCGACTTTCCTCTCTTTTCGCGGTCCTGCTGGCGGCCACCACCCTGGGCGCCCAGGCGCAGCAGCCCGCGGCCTGGCCGCAGCAGCCGGTGCGCGTGATCGTGCCCTTTCCTGCCAGCGGCGCGACCGACCTGGTGGCGCGCGTGGTCACGCAGCGGGTGGCGCAGGACCTGGGCCAGCAGTTCGTGGTGGACAACAAGCCAGGCGCGGGCGGCACCATCGGCACGGCCGAGGCGGCCAAGGCCAAACCCGACGGCAACACCCTGCTGCTGACCACCAGCAGCACGCACGCCATCTCGCCGCACCTGATGCCGCGCCTGGCCTACGACCCGCAGCGCGACTTCGTGCCCGTGGCGCATGTGGCCGACGCGCCCAGCGTGCTGCTGGTCACGCCCTCGCTGCCGGTGAAGACGGTGGCCGAACTCATCGCCTACGCCCGTGCGCACCCGGGCCAGCTCAACTACGCCACCAGCGGCAACGGCACCATCGTCCACCTGAACACCGCCGCCTTCGCCGCGCAGGCCGGCATCGAGATGACGCACGTGCCCTACAAGGGCACGGCGCTGGCCATTCCCGACCTGGCCGCGGGCCAGGTGCAGGTGCTGTTCGATTCGCTGCCCACCGGCATGCCGCACGTCAAGAGCGGCCGCCTGCGCGCCCTGGCCGTCACCAGCGCCCAGCGCAGTTCGCTGGCGCCGGAGCTGCCCACGCTGGCCGAATCGGGCCTGCCCGGCTTCTCGTCGGTGACCTGGTTCGGCGTCTATCTGCCGGCCGGTGCCTCGCCCGCGCTCGTCAAGCGCGTGCATGACGCCTTCGCCCGCGCCATCCAGGTGCCCGAGGTGGCCCAGAGCCTGGCCCGGCTGGGCGTGGAGCCGGCCCGCCCCAGCACGCCCGCGCAGTTCGCCGCGCTGGTGCAGGCCGACAGCGCCCGTTGGGCGAGCGTGATCCGGCAGCACAAGATCACCCTGGAATGACCAAGAATCACACGCAAGGAGACTCTTCCATGACCGCATCGACCGCCGCTTCGGCCGCCCCCCTGGACTGGGCCCTGCCCTACGCCTCCCACCGCAGCGCGGTGATGGGCCGCAACGTCGTCTCCACCTCGCAGCCGCTGGCCGCGCAGGCGGGCCTGGCCATGCTGCAGGCCGGCGGCAACGCGGTGGATGCCGCCATCGCCGCCGCCATGGCGCTCACGGTGGTCGAGCCCACCGGCTGCGGCCTGGGCAGCGACGGCTTCGCCATCGTCTGGGACGGCCAGGAACTGCACGGCCTCAACGCCTCGGGCCGCTCGCCGGCCGCGTGGACGCCGGAATACTTCGAGCGGTTGGGCGGCGCCATCCCCGAAACGGGCTGGAACGCGGTGACGGTGCCGGGCGCCGTCTCGGCCTGGGTGGCGCTCTCCAGGCGGCTGGGCAAGCTGCCCTTCGCGCAGCTGGCGCAGCCGGCCATCGGCTATGCGCGCCACGGCTTTCCGGTCTCGCCCACCATCGCGCGGCAATGGGCGCTGGGCGCGGCCAAGCTGGGCGGCCAGCCGGGCTTTGCCGAATGCTTCATGCCCGGCGGCCGGGCGCCGCGCGCGGGCGAGATCTTCCGCAGCGAGGCCCATGCCCGCACGCTGGAGCTGATCGCCGCCACCGAGGGCGCAGCCTTCTACAGCGGCGAGCTGGCCGAGCGCATGGCCGAGCATGCGCGCGCGAACGGCGGCGCGATGACGGTGGAAGACCTCGCGGCCCACCAGGCCGAATGGGTGGGCACCATCAGCCAGCGCTTCGGCGATTCGGTGATCCACGAGATTCCGCCCAACGGCCAGGGCATCGCCGCGCTGATGGCGCTGGGCATGCTGGACGCGCACGGCGTGGGCCGCCACCCGGTGGACAGCGTGGAGACCCTCCACGCCAGCATCGAGGCCATGAAGCTCGCGCTGGCCGACCTCTACCAGCACAACGCCGACGCGGCCCACATGCAGGTCGCCCCGGCCGATCTGCTGCAGGCGGACTACCTGGCCGAACGCGCCGCGCTGATCGACACGGCCCGCGCGGGCGATCCGGCCTACGGCGCGCCGCGCCCGGGCGGCACGGTGTACCTGGCGGCGGCGGATGCGTCCGGCATGATGGTGTCGTTCATCCAGTCCAACTACATGGGCTTCGGCTCGGGCGTGGTGGTGCCGGGCACCGGCATCAGCCTGCAGAACCGGGGCCACGGCTTCACGCTGCAGGCCGGCCATGCCAACCGCGTGGCGCCGTGCAAGCGGCCATCGCACACCATCATCCCGGCCTTTGCCATGCATGCCGACGGCACTCCACGACTAGCTTTCGGCGTGATGGGCGGTCCGATGCAGAGCCAGGGCCACACGCAGATGGCGCTGCGCGTGCTGCGCTACGGCCAGAACCCGCAGGCCGCGGCCGATGCACCGCGCTGGCGCGTGACGGGCGGCCGGGGCGTGGCGGTGGAGCCGCATTTCGACCGCGCCACGGTCGAGGCGCTGCGCGCCCTGGGGCATGAGGTGACGGTGGAGGAAGGCAACGGCGTCTTCGCCTTCGGCGGCGCACAGCTGGTGCTGCGCGAGGGCGGCCACTACATCGCGGGCTCGGACCCGCGCAAGGATGGGCAGGCCGTGGCGTTCTGAGCGATTGCTACCAAAACCATAGCGGGGAGCGCTTGTGTATCAAGCACTCCCCGCTCTTTTTCCATTCAACGCGTCTCGCGCACCGTGAGCCAGGCGCTGGCCGCGCCGCTGAGCACGATGGCCGCGATGCCGGCCATGGCCCAGGGGTCGGGCACATGCCGGAACACCAGCCAGCCGGCCAGCATGGCGAAGCCGATCTGGCTGTAGAGGAAGGGCGCGAGGGTGACCGGCGTAGTGCGCGCGTAGGCCTGCATCAGCAGCATGTGGCCGCTGGCGCTGAGCAGCCCCATGAGCAGCATGCCCAGCCAGAGCCACAGGTCCTGGATCGGCGCCCAGGCGAAGGGCACGGCCAGCGACACCAGCGCGGTGGCCAGCCAGCCGGTGTAGAGCTGCGTGGTCGCCGGGCTCTCGCGCCCGGCCATGCGGCTGCTGACGACCTGGTAGCCGGTGTTGGTTGCCAGCAGGCACAGCGGCCAGACCAGCGCCCAGCCGAAGGCCTGCCCGCCCGGGCGGATAATGGCCAGCGTGCCCGCCAGCCCCAGCGCCACCAGCACCCAGCGCGGCGCGCTCACGCGCTGGTGCAGCCAGAGCGCGGCCACCACCGTCACGCAAAGGGGCGTGGTGGCGACGATGGCGGTGAACTCGGCCAGCGGCATGTGCAGGATGCTCAGCAGGCCGAACAGGCTCATGGCCGCGAACAGCACGGCGCGCAGCACCTGGAAGCGCGGCTGCGTGGTGCGCAGCACGCCCGGGCCTTCGCGGTGCAGCACGAAGGCGGTGGTGAGCAGGGTGTGGAACAGGTAGCGCGCCCAGAGCATCATCACCAGCGGCACGGCGCTGCCGACCTGCTTGGTGGTGAGGTCCAGCAGCGCGAAGCAGGCGCAGGCCGCCACGGTGAGCGCGATGCCCGCCAGCGCCCCGCCCGGCCGGGCGCCGGGCGGCACGGTGGCCGAGGCGCCCCGGGCGCGGCCGTCCCCGGTCATGCCACGCGCGGCCCGCTGCGTTCGAGCAGCATGGAGTCGCCATAGCTGAAGAAGCGGTAGCGCTGGGCGATGGCGTGGCGGTACAGGCCCATGACCTGAGCGTAGCCCGCGAAGGCGCTGACCAGCATCATCAGCGTGCTCTTGGGCAGGTGGAAGTTGGTGATGAGCAGGTCCACCACGCGAAAGCCGAAGCCCGGGGTGATGAAGATGTCGGTGTCGCCCGTGGCCTGGCCCGAGCGCGCCCACGATTCCAGCGTGCGCACGGTGGTCGTGCCCACCGCCACCACGCGCCCGCCGCGCTGGCGGCAGCGCTCCAGGGCGGCCAGCGTGGCCAGGGGCACCTCGTACCACTCGCTGTGCATGCGGTGCTCGGCCAGGTTCTCGGTCTTGACGGGCTGGAAGGTGCCGGCGCCCACGTGCAGGGTGACGCTGGCGCGCTCGATGCCGCGCGCGGCCAGGTCGGCCAGCACGGCCTCGTCGAAGTGCAGCGCGGCGGTGGGCGCGGCCACGGCGCCGGGGGCGCGGGCGAAGACGGTCTGATAGCGCTGGCTGTCCTCGGCCTCGTCGGGGTCGTGCTCGGCGTTCTGCTGGCGCTCGATGTAGGGCGGCAGCGGCAGGTGGCCGTGGCGCTCCATCAGCTCCCACGGGCTTTCGCCGGCCGGGCCGTGCAGCGCGAAGCGAAACAGCGGGCCGTTGTCGTCGGGCCAGCGGCCCAGCAGGGTGGCGTCGAAACCGCCCGCGGCGCGGCCGCCGGCCATCAGCACGGTGCTGCCGGGCAGCGGCTTCTTGCTGACCTTCATGTGGGCCACGACTTCGTTGCCGGTCAGCACCCGCTCGATCAGCAGTTCGAGCTTGCCGCCGCTGGCCTTCTCGCCGAAGAGCCGGGCCTTGACCACCCGGGTGTCGTTGAACACCAACAGGTCGCCCTCGCGCAGCAGGCCGGGCAGCTCGCGGAAGATGCGGTCGGCGGGCTCGCGGCTGCGGCCGTCGAGCAGGCGCGAGCCGCTGCGCTCGGGCGCCGGGTGCTGGGCGATGAGCTCGGGCGGCAGCGCGAAGTCGAAGTCGCTGAGGGTGAAGGTGCGCGCGGGCGCGGCGGGGGCCTCGGCGCTGGGCGAGGACGAATTCGAAGGGGAGGAAAGGGGCGTCTGCATGTCACTTGAGGGCCTGACAGGCCCGTGCCAAGGAGGGGGAGAGTCGGGGAAAGGAAGGAACAGGCGAAGCGGGCGATTGGCGCCCGCTCCCTGCGCCGGATTCTCCCACGCAGCGGCCTTCAGCCTTGCGGGCCGGCCCAGAGCCCCGAGAGGTCGGTGAAGCCCCAGCTCGACGGGTCTTCGCGGGCGACGATGCGTTCGTTGCAGCCCGGCGCGGCCAGGTTCACCTGCTCGGGGGTGATGCGCAGGCCGGACTTGGTGGAGAAGAACACGTTCACGTAGGGCGCGGTCAGCGCCTGGCCGGACTGCTTCATGACCACGCCCAGGCGCCCGGAGGTCAGCCGCACCAGCGAGCCCACCGGGTAGATGCCGATGCTCTTGACGAAGGCCTGGAAGAGCCGCGGATCGAAGTGCGCCGGGCCCCACTCCGCCATGCGGCGCACGGATTCGGCCGGGTCCCAGCCGCGCTTGTAGGGGCGATCGGAGGTGATGGCGTCATAGACGTCGCAGATGGCCGCCATGCGGGCGATCAGACTGATGCCCTCGCCCTGCTGGCGGTGCGGATAGCCGGTGCCGTCCATCTTCTCGTGGTGGTGCAGGCAGGCTTCGAGCACGGGCGCGGACACGCCGCCGACCTCCTGCAGCATGGCGTGGCCTTCCACGGGGTGCTCGCGCACAACGGCGAATTCCTCGTCGGTGAGCTTGCCGGGCTTGTTCAGGATGTCCAGCGGGATCGCCGCCTTGCCCAGGTCGTGCAGCAGGCCGGCCATGCCCGCCTGGCGCACGTCGTCCTCGGGCAGCTTGACCTGCCGGGCCAGCGCCACCATCAGCGCGCAGACGGCCACCGAATGCATGTAGGTGTAGTCGTCCGCCGTCTTCAGGCGCGCCAGGCTGATGAGCGCGCTGGGGTTGCGGGTGACGGAGGCGGCGATCTCGTTGACCAGATCCTGCGCGCCGGACGCATCGACGGCGCGCCCCATGCGCGCCTCGGCGAACATGCTGGTCACGGCCTCGCGCGCGCGATTGCAGATCAGCGCGGCGGCGCGTAGTTCGGCCTCCATGGAGGTCGGTGCGGTGCTGCGCGCCGGCGCGGGAGCCGGGGCGGGCGGGGGCGGAGGCGGTGGCGGAGGCAGCGCGAAGGCCTCCTCGGCGGCTTCCGCCATCTCGGCGAACTGGCTGTCGATCTGGGAGTCGGCCTCTTCGCGGCTGACGCCGGCCACGCCGCTGGCCACGTCCAGGCCGCGCGAGGTGTCGATCCAGACCTCGCGGATGGCGGTATCGCGGATGCGGGCCAGATCCTTCGGGTCTTTCAGCACGAAGCCGGTGCGCCAGAATGGATGGTCCATCCACGAGCCGCAGAACTGGTGCAAATACATGCCCAGGGAAAGATCTCTGACGCTGATTCGCTTGAGCATGATGCCGACTGGCCCACTTGCTGCAGGCACCAATACAGGTTAGGGAAAACCAAGGGGGAGGGCCATGGTAGCCTTTTCCCCCGATGATTGATTGCAAATTATTACAAACCCATTCCCATGCCTCGTGCCCGCAGTGACAGCGCCGCGCCGCAGCCCGCCGCTGCGGTAGAAGCGCCCCCCGCAGCGGCCGCGGCGCCCCGCAAGCAGCCCAGCCCCGCTCAGAAGGCGCTGCACAAGCTCGGGCTGGTGCGCGACATCGACCTGGCCCTGCACCTGCCGCTGCGCTACGAGGACGAGACCCGCATCACGCCCATCCGCAACGCGCGCGACGGCGACACGGTGCAGATCGAGGCCACGGTGGTCTCCAGCGAGATCTCGCTGCGCCCGCGCCGCCAGCTGGTGGTGACGGTGGAAGACGACACCGGCAGCTGCGAGCTGCGCTTCTTCAGCTTCTACCCCTCGCACCAGAAGACCATGGCCGTGGGCGCGCGCCTGCGCGTGCGCGGCGAGATCAAGGGCGGCTTCTGGGGCCGGCAGATGCTGCACCCGGCCTTCCGGCTGGCGGGCGGCGAGCTGCCGGCCGCGCTCACGCCCATCTACCCCACCGTGGCGCAGCTGCCCCAGGCCTATCTGCGCCGGGCCGTGGCGGGCGCGCTGGTGCGGGTGGACCTGTCCGACACCCTGCCCCCCGGCGCCCAGCCGCCCGTGCAGATGGCCTATGGCCCGGATGGCTCGCAGCGCTTGTGGAAGCTGCGCGAGGCGCTATGGTTCCTGCACCACCCCACGCCCGACGTCGCGCTGGCCACGCTGCAGGACCACAGCCACCCCGCCTGGCAGCGGCTCAAGGCCGAGGAACTGCTGGCCCAGCAGCTGTCGCAGCAGCGCTCCAAGCGCGAACGCGACCAGCTGCGCGCCCCGGTGCTGCGCCCGCAGGCCGGCGCGGGCGCCACGCCCCTGCACGAACAGCTGCTGGCCGCCCTGCCCTTCGGCCTGACGGGCGCCCAGCACCGCGTGGGCGAGGAGATCGCCCACGACCTGGCCCGCCCCGTGCCCATGCACCGGCTGCTGCAGGGCGACGTGGGCTCGGGCAAGACCGTGGTGGCGGCTCTCGCCGCCGCCGTGTGCATGGACGCGGGCTGGCAATGCGCGCTGATGGCGCCCACCGAGATCCTGGCCGAGCAGCACTTCGCCAAGCTGGTCGGCTGGCTGGAGCCGTTGCTGGCCGCCAGCGGCCGGCGCATCGCCTGGCTGGCCGGCGGACAGAAGAAGAAGGAACGCGCCGCCATGCTGGCGCTGGCCGAAAGCGGCGAGGCCGCGCTGGTGGTGGGCACGCACGCCGTCATCCAGGAACAGGTGCGCTTCAAGAACCTGGCGCTGGCCGTGATCGACGAGCAGCACCGCTTCGGCGTGGCCCAGCGCCTGGCGCTGCGCAAGAAGCTGGAGCACCACGGCATGGAGCCGCATCTCCTGATGATGAGCGCCACGCCCATCCCGCGCACACTGGCCATGAGCTACTACGCCGACCTGGACGTCTCCACCATCGACGAGCTGCCGCCCGGGCGCACGCCCATCGTCACCAAGCTCATCGCCGACAGCCGCAAGGACGAGGTGATCGAGCGCATCGGCGCCCAGGTGGCGGGCGGGCGGCAGGTCTATTGGGTCTGCCCGCTGATCGAGGAGAGCGAGGCGCTGGACCTCTCCAACGCCACCGCCACCCATGCCGACCTCGCCGAGGCCCTGCCCGGCGTGCAGGTCGGCCTGCTGCATTCGCGCATGCCCGGCGCCGAGAAGAAGGCGGTGATGGAGCAGTTCAAGAGCGGTGCGATGGGCGTGCTCGTCTCCACCACCGTGATCGAAGTGGGCGTGGACGTGCCCAACGCTTCGCTCATGGTGATCGAGCATGCCGAACGCTTCGGCCTGAGCCAGCTGCACCAGCTGCGCGGGCGCGTGGGGCGCGGCGCGGCGGCCTCGGCCTGCGTGCTGCTCTATTCCACTGGCGACAGCGGCCGCCTGGGCGAGACCGCCCGCGACCGCCTCAAGGCCATGGCCGAGACCAACGACGGCTTCGAGATCGCCCGGCGCGACCTGGACATCCGCGGCCCCGGCGAATTCCTGGGCGCGCGCCAGTCGGGCGACGCGCTGCTGCGCTTCGCCGACCTGGCCACCGACGGCTTGCTGCTGGACTGGGCCCGCGAGCAGGCCGCGCTCATGCTGGACCGCTATCCCGAGCTGGCCGAGCGCCACGTGCAGCGCTGGCTGGGTGGGCGCTCGGACTACCTGAAGGCCTGACGGCAGGCAAGGTGCAGCCGACGACCCGGTACCTATCGCAGACGAGACAGTCACTATTGACGAGGAAAATCGGCAATAGGAATGGAAAGCGGTTACGCTTGCCCCCTTTGGATGGGCGGCCCCTGCTGTAAGCACGCTATTGCGAGCCCCTGCGCGCATCAGGGCGCGGCGTGACGCAGTGCCGATGCGCCGCCCTCTTCCGCCCCAACGCCCATGACTCTCACAGAACTCAAGTACATCGTCGCCGTCGCCCGCGAAAAGCACTTCGGCCGCGCCGCGGATGCGTGCTACGTCTCGCAACCCACGCTGTCGGTCGCCGTCAAGAAGCTGGAAGACGAGCTGGAAGTGAAGCTCTTCGAACGCAGCGCGGGCGATGTCTCGGTCACCGCGCTGGGTGAAGACATCGTGCGCCAGGCGCAGAGCGTGCTGGAACAGGCCGCCGCCATCAAGGAAATCGCCAAGCGCGGCAAGGACCCGCTGGCCGGCGTGCTGACCCTGGGCGTGATCTACACCATCGGCCCCTACCTGCTGCCCGAGCTGGTGCGCCACGCCATCGCCCGCACGCCGCAGATGCCGCTGATGCTGCAGGAGAACTTCACCGTCAAGCTGCTCGAAATGCTGCGTACCGGCGAAATCGATTGCGCCATCATCGCCGAGCCGTTTCCGGACACCGGCCTGGCCATGGCGCCGCTCTACGACGAGCCCTTCCTCGCCGCCGTGCCGAGCAGCCACCCGCTGGCCCAGCAGAAGTCCGTCTCGGCATCGCAGCTCAAGAGCGAAACCATGCTGCTGCTGGGCGCCGGCCACTGCTTCCGCGACCATGTGCTGGAGGTGTGCCCCGAATTCGCGCGCTACGCCAGCAACGCCGAAGGCATCCGCCGCACCTTCGAAGGCTCGTCGCTGGAAACCATCAAGCACATGGTCTCGGCCGGCATGGGCGTGACCCTGGTGCCGCGCCTGTCGGTGCCGCGCGACGCGCTGGCCACCGGCTCGCGCCGCCGCAAGAGCGACGACACGCACATCCGCTACCTGCCCATCGCCGAAGACGACGGCAGCGCCCCGCCCATGCGCCGGGTGGTGCTGGCCTGGCGGCGCAGCTTCACGCGCTACGAGGCCATCGCCGCGCTGCGCAACGCCGTCTATGCCTGCGAGCTGCCGGGCGTGACGCGCCTGTCCTGACGCGCCAGCGGGGCCGGGCGGCGACCCGCCATGGCCCACGGCGCCTGCGGGCAAGCCCCGCACCACGCCGCCGTCGGGCCGGGCTTGCGCTACAGTCTTTGCCGATCGTCCGCAGCGCGTGCCTGCACCGCCCCTTCGCAGCGCGCGCCCTTGCTTTTCACACCCAGGAGGTTGTTTCACCATGGCCAAAGCCCCCAGCAAGACCGCCGTCAGCAAGACCGGCGCCCCCCGCATCAACATCGGCATCAGCGACAAGGACCGCGCCGCCATCGCCCAGGGCCTGTCGCGCCTGCTGGCCGACACCTACACGCTGTACCTGACCACGCACAACTTCCACTGGAACGTGACCGGCCCCATGTTCAACACGCTGCACACCATGTTCATGGGGCAGTACACCGAGCTGTGGAACGCCGTGGACCCGGTGGCCGAGCGCATCCGCTCGCTGGGCCACCCCGCGCCGGGCTCCTACGCCCAGTTCGGCAAGCTGACCTCGCTGCCCGACGTGCCGACCGAGCCGCCCCACGCGCTGGAAATGGTCCGCATCCTGGTCGAAGGCCATGAAGCCGTGGCCCGCACCGCGCGCGAACTCTTCCCCATCGCCGACAAGGCCAGCGACGAGCCCACGGCCGACCTGCTGACCCAGCGCCTGACGGTGCACGAGCAGACCGCCTGGATGCTGCGCTCGCTGCTCGAAGAGTAAATTCGGCGCTTGCTGCGCCAAGCAGCCCACCGGACAACGCCCGCCCTCGCGGGCGTTCCCATTTCCAGTTCGGACGATTTCGCACCATGCCCTCCAACACTGCCGCTGCGCCCACGCCTCCGCGATCCCGCCTGTCGCTCTACCTCGACCTGATCCGCTGGAACCGCCCGGCCGGCTGGCTGCTGCTGCTCTGGCCCACGCTGTCGGCGCTGTGGATCGCGGCCGGGGGCTTTCCCGGCTGGCACCTGCTGGTGGTGTTCACGCTGGGCACCATCCTCATGCGCAGTGCCGGCTGCTGCGTGAACGACGTGGCCGACCGGCGCTTCGACCGCCACGTCAAGCGCACGGCCCAGCGGCCCGTGACCAGCGGCGCCGTGTCGGTGCGCGAGGCGCTGGCCGTGGGCGCCGCGCTGGCCCTGGCGGCCTTCGCCCTGGTGCTGACGACCAACGCGGCGACCATCGCCTGGTCGGTACCCGCGCTGGCCGTGACGCTGGCCTACCCCTATGCCAAGCGTTTCGTCTCCATGCCCCAGGCGGTGCTGGGCGTGGCCTTCAGCATGGGCATCCCCATGGCCTTCACGGCCGTGGGCCGCGACGTGCCCTGGCTGGCCTTCTGGCTGGTGCTGGGCAACCTGTTCTGGGTGCTGGCCTACGACACCGAATACGCCATGGTGGACCGCGACGACGACCTGAAGATCGGCATGAAGACCTCGGCCATCACGCTGGGGCGCTGGGACGTGCCGGCGGTGATGGCGTTCTACCTGCTGCTGCTGGCGATCTGGGGGGTGGTGCTGGCGCCGCTGGGGTTGGGGGTGGCCTGGTATCTGGGGCTCGGGGTGGCGCTGGCGCAGGTGGGGTGGCACTGGACGCTGATTCGCGGGAGGACGCGGGAGGGGTGTTTTGCTGCTTTCAGGGCGAATCACTGGGTCGGGTTTGCCTTGTTTGCGGGGGTGGTGCTGGGGTTTGCCTTTCGGTGATTTGCTACTTTTTTCGTAGCTTCAGGCGATTGTTCTTCCTGGGCTCTGAGCTTATTTAGGGCTTTTTTGGCGTTGCTTCCCGGGGTTCGGGATGTGCGCCCGACAGCGCACTCACTTTCTTTTGCTTCGCCAAAAGAAAGTGAGCAAAGAAAAGGCGACCCTGCTGTGCGTGTCCCTTCGCTGCGCTACGGGCAACCTGCGATGCTCGGTCGGCGGGTGCTGCCGCAGAACTCACTACGCGCTGGCGCGCTCCGTTCAAACATGCTGCGGCAAGTCAGTGCACGAAGTGCGTGTGTCCTGCGGCACACGCACGCACCCGCCGCCCTGCGCTTCTCGGCACGCACAGAAGGGAGTGGGGAACCAGTCGGGCCATCGCTGCGCTCGGCCCTCGCACGGGGAAAGCCCAGCGCAGCGCGAAGCGCGCGCGATGTGGGCCGAGCGAAGCAATGGCCCGTGTGCGGGTTTCCACCCCTGCTGGCTGCGCCTGCGGCGGGGTGCTTGCGGGGTGCGCATGCGCGTCGAAGCGCGCATGCCTCGTGCTCTGACTCGCCGCGGCTGTCCGAACGAAGCGCTGCAAGCGCGAAGTGAGTTCTGCGGCGGCACCCCGCAAGCGCCCCGCCGCAGGTCTGCCCCGTAGCGAATGCGTAGGGGTCGCAGACTGGGGGTCGCCTTTCTTTTGGGTACTTTTCTTTGGCGAAGCAAAGAAAAGTACCTCGCCCGCCGGGGCGAGACCCGGCCCCGGGAAACAACCACTCAACAAAACCCAGCAACAAGCAGAGCAGGAATCAGCCCCCAGACCCCACCCGATCCACCAACACAGCACTCGCCTCACTCAACCCCACCACCTCCACCCCACTCCCCTGCCCCCTGAACCGCTCCACCACCTTCTCAAGCGCCCCCACCGCCGTCACATCCCAGAAGTGCGCCCCAGAGACATCGATCCGCACCGCCCGCCCCCGGGCAGCCAGCACATCGAACGCCTCGATGAACGCATCCGCCGACGCGAAGAACACCTGCCCCCGCACCCGCCAGACCAGCGGATCCTTTGAAACCGCATCGAGATCGAGCTCGAGATCGGCCTCCGAAGGCCCCTGCACGTCCAGCATCCGCGACACCTTGAACGCGAAGAACACCCCGCTCAGCAGCACCCCCACGGCCACGCCGGCGGCCAGGTTGTGCGTGGCGATGGTGACCACCACGGTCGCCAGCATCACCGCGCTGGAGAGGCGCGGGTGCCGCAGCAGCTGGCCCAGCGACTTCCAGTCGAAGGTCGATGCGGACACCATCACCATGATCGCCACCAGCGCGATCACCGGCACGCGCGAGACCCAGTCCTTGAGCGCCACCATCAGCACCAGCAGGAACACGCCCGCGAACAGCGTGGACAGGCGCCCGCGGCCACCGTACTTCACGTTGCTCACCGCCTGGCCGATCATTCCGCAGCCCGCGATGCCGCCGAAGCAGCTGGCCGCCATGTTCGCCAGGCCCAGGCCGGCGCACTCGCGGTTCTTGTCGCTGGGCGTGCCGGTCAGCTCATCCACCACGGCCGCCGTCAGCACCGACTCCAGCAGGCCGACCAGCGCGATCGCCAAAGCCGGCAGCGCGATGATGCGCAGCGTCTCCCACGAAGCAGGCACGGCCGGCAGGCCGAAGAAGGGCAGGCTGTCGGGCAGCCGGCCCAGGTCGGCCACGGTGGGCAGGTGCACGCCCAGGAACGAGGCCAGCAGCGTGAGCGCCACCACGCAGATCAGCGGCGACGGAATGGCCGTGAGCGCCCGCAGCCCCAGCCGCTGGCCCAGCCAGGGCAGGCCGTAGATGATGGCCAGCCCCAGCGCCAGGAAGGCCCAGGTGGCGGGCTGCGCGTCCTTCAGGTGCGGCAGCTGGGCCGAGAAGATCAGCACGGCCAGCGCGTTGACGAAGCCCGTGCGCACCGAGCTGGAGACGAAGCGCATCAGCACGCCCAGCTTCAGCAGCCCGAACACCACCTGCACCGCCCCGGCCAGCAGGCCCGCCGCCAGCAGGTAGCCCAGGCCGTGCGCTGCCACCAGGGGCGCGGCCACCAGCGCCACCGAGCCCGCGGCGGCCGACACCATGGCCGGCCGCCCGCCCGCGAAGGCGATCACGATGCTGATGACGAACGAGGCGAACAGCCCCACCGACGGATCGACCCCGGCGACGAAGCTGAAGGCGATCACCTCGGGGATCAGCGCGAAGGTGGCGACGGCGCCGGCCAGCAGCTCGCGGGGAACGCTGGGCGCCCATTCGGTGCGCAGGCGGGAGATCAAGGCGGTGGTACTCATGGGAAGAACGGCGAAGAAAGCGAAAAAAGCAACGCGCGCCGAAGCGCGCGTGGAATCAGGGGCCAGCAGGACGCGACCGCAGGGTCGCCGTCAACTCAGTTCGCGCCGCAGCACTTCTTGTACTTCTTGCCGCTGCCGCAGCTGCACGGATCGTTGCGGCCGGGCGTGTCGGCGCGGCGCACGGCCTCGACGCGCGGGCCCATGCTCTTCCAGAGACGGCGCAGGTCATAGACGGCCCAGATGGCTTCGCCGAAGGCTTCGACGCGGGCCTGGCTGGTGCTGGGCGGGCCGTCTTCGGAATACATGCAGACCTCGGGCTTGCCGGTGTCGTCCTCGGTCAGCGCGACGATGCCGTCCAGCGCCTCGTTGAGCCAGTCGGCGGCCTCGCGGTCGCGCGGCGCGGCCCATTCCTCGGGCCAGTTCTCCACGGCGAACATGAAGCCCAGCGCCCAGACCTGGCCGAAGGACGGGATCTCCTGGCCTTCCATGTCGGCGCGCTCTTCCTCGGGCAGGCTGGCGATGGCGCCGCGCATGTCCATGGCCTCGGGCTGGAAGGCGTCGTCTTCGTCGAGCGACTGCACATCGGCGTCGAGCTGGCTCACCACCTCGTTCCAGCGCAGCGTCCACAGCTCCAGGAAGCGCGCCTGCTGGGCCGCATCGGCGAACGCCGGCAGCAGGGGCAGAGGTGCGCCCTCGGCCACGTCAAGCTCGCCGCCGTCGCCCAGCAGCATGGGCAGCCATTCGGCCACGGGCACGGGCCGGCGGGTGCAGGCCAGGGCGGTGAGGAAGCCGTCGCAGAACTCCCACTGCGGGATCTCTTCGGCGCGCGAGCGCAGATCGTCCAGCAGGGTGTCGAGTTCGTCGAGCTGGTCGGCGCCGAGCGCGGCGGAGGGCTCCTGGGAGGTATCGGGAGTTTGGGACATGGTGGTGGCCAGGCGTGTGGGGTTGAAGACGTGAGGAGGAAGCAGAAAGAGAAAGGGGCGGAAGGCGCCGCCACCGGCCGGCATGGGCCGGCGGGGCCACCCGCAGGCGGCGCTGCTGCGCCACCGGGAAAGGCCGGCAGTTTAGCCGGCCTGCCCCTGCCCCGCTGCGGCGGGGCCTCGTCGTCCGTCATCCAGCGCAGCCACCGGCCCCGGCGGCTGCCGCGGGCCGGCGGGGTGGGCGAAGGGCTGAACCGCCCTTCAGGCCTGGTGGGCCGCCAGCGCCTGGGCGCGCTGCTGGTCGTATTCCTGCGCGCTCACCGGCTTGGCATCGCGCTCGCCCAGCTGGTTCATGGGCACGCGGAAGGTTTCGCGCGCGGTGAAGGCCGCCACGGCGGAGATCACGGTGACGCCGAAGGCGATGGCGCCCACGGTGAACCAGATGTTGGCCGCGCCGGGGGGCGCCACGGCGGTGAACAGCGCCGGCAGCATGGCGGTGATGGCCGTGCCCACGTTCTGCGAGATGGCCATGGCCGACACGCGGGTGCGGGTGGGGAACAGCTCGGGGTAGAACGAGGGGAACACGGCGTTGTAGCCCTGATAGACCAGGCCCCACATCAGCAGCGACATGCAGATGGCCAGCGGGATGTTGCGGATGCTGATGGCGTAGAGGTAGCCGAAGGCCAGCAAGCCCGAGAGCAGCGCGCCGATGATGATGGGCGGGCGGCGGCCGATCTTGTCGGAGAGGTTGCCCACCATGGGGATGACCAGCACGGCCAGGATGTTGCCCAGCACGGGGATCCACAGGTAGATGTCCTTGGCGAAGCCGATGCCGTAGGCCGGCTGCACCGCGTAGGCGGCGCCGAAGATGGTGGCGACCACGGGGATCACGTTCATCAGCGACATGCACACCACGCGCAGCATGTCGGGCAGGTTGTACTTGAAGGCATCGACCACGGGCGAGCGCACGCGCTGCTTCTGTGCCGTCTTGTCGCTGAAGGCCGGGGTTTCGGCCACTTCGCGGCGGATGATCCAGCCGGCGATGATGACGATGAAGCTCAGCAGGAAGGGAATGCGCCAGCCCCAGCTGTTGAAGTGCTCGGTCGGCATGTAGTGCGCCAGCGGCAGGAACACGGCGGCGGCCAGGATCTGGCCGGCCTGCACGCCCTGCAGCGTGAAGCTGGCGAAGAAGCCGCGCCGCCCGAAGGGCGCGTGCTCCAGGATCATCGAGCTGGCGCCCGAGATCTCGCCGGCCACGGCGAAGCCCTGGATCAGGCGCATCAGCACCAGCAGCGCGGGCGCCCACAGGCCGATCTGGTCATAGGTGGGCAGCAGGCCCACGGCGATGGTGGAAAAGCCCATCAGGAACATGCACCACACCAGCACCTTCTTGCGGCCGTGCGTGTCGCCGATGTGGCCCAGCACGAAAGCGCCGATGGGGCGCGCCACGTAGCCCACGCCGTAGGTGGCGAGCGACGCGATGATGGCGATCGCCGGATCGCCCTTGGGGAAGAAGATCTGCGGAAAGATCAGCGCCGCCGCGGTGGCGTAGATGAAGAAGTCGTAGTACTCCAGCGCGGAACCGATCCAGCCGCTGGCTGCGGCTTTCTTCGACTGGTGCCGGCCTTGCGGCTCGGTAGCGGGTGCATGGGCCATGGTGATGTCTCCAGTGTTGGCGGGAAAAGCGGAAAGCTCGTTGTTATGGGGGAGGGGAACAGAAGCAGGTGCCGGCAGGTCTTGAGCGCCCGGGTTGATTCAGCGCTGGGCCAGCGAGGCCAGCCGCGCCGCGGCGTTGGCCGCGCCCCAGCCGTCGTAGCCGCCCACGCGCTGCGCGATCTCGAAGAACAGGCCGCCGGGCAGGCCTTCGGTATAGGCGTGCAGGTAGTCGCCGGCGGGGGAGCGGTCGAACAGCACGCCGGCCGCACGCAGGCGCTCCAGCAGGCCGGGCGCGAGGTCCAGGCGGGCCTGCAGGTCGTCGTAGTAGTTGCCGGAGACGGGCTCGAAGCGCACGCCGCGCGCGCGCAGTGCGGCCACCGCCGCGAAGATGTCGTCGCAGCCGAAGGTGATGTGGTGGACCGCGCCCGCGCCGGTCACGCCCAGCTGGCGCGCCGTGGCCGTGCGCTGGCTCAGCGGCACGTTGAGCACCAGGCGCAGGCTGCGCTCGGCATTCGCCACGCCCTGGCTGCGCACCAGGCCGAAGGGGTCGGCCAGGTCCAGGCTCTCCATGCAGTCCAGCCCCAGCACGGCGCGGGTGAAGAGCGCCCAGGTATCGCGCTGGTCCTGGCCCAGGCCCAGCGTCAGGTGATCGACGCTCTGCAGGCCGGGCGTCGGGCCGGCGTCGGCCTGCGCGGCGGCGTCCAGCACGAAGTCGGCCTCGAACAGGCCGTCAGTGCCCAGCGCGGCCGGCACGAAGTGGATCAGGTTGCCGCCCGGCGCCACGGTGGCGGGCACGCGCTGCTCCTGCGGGCCCAGCGGGCTGTCGTAGGGCTGCGAGCGCATGGCCTTGGCGCGGCCCAGCGCGCCGATGGCGTCGTCGCAGCGCAGGCCCAGCGCGCAGACGGAGGTGCCGTGCAGCGCGAAGCGGCTGCGCGCGAACGAATCGGGCTGGGCGTTGACGATGAGGTGGATGCCGCCCTGGCGGTAGAGCGTGGCGGCCTTGGAGCGGTGCTGTCCCACCCGCGCGAAGCCCAGGCCGCGCAGCACGCCGTCGAGCGCCTCCGCCGCGGCTTCGTCGGCCGCGAATTCGATGAACGACACGCCCTGGAAGGTGGGCGCGGGCGGCGGGTTGAAGAGCTCCACGCGCAGGGGCGGTGCAGAGGCCGTGGCGGGCGCGGCGGCGTCCAGCGAGGCAGCCTGGGGGATGGCCAGGCGCTGGCGCGCCTCGCTTTCCAGATACAGCAGCGAGCGCATGGCGTCCACCGCCGTGCGGCGGTTGGGCGTCTCACGGAACAGGTCGTTGAAGATCTCCAGCGACAGCGGCCCGGTGTAGCCGGCGCGCAGCACCTGCTCGAAGAAGCCGATCACGTCGAAATCGCCCTGGCCCGGGAACACCCGGTAGTGGCGCGCCCACTGCAGCACGTCCAGCGACATGAGCGGCGCATCGGCCATCTGCACGAAGAAGATGCGGTCGCCCGGAATGGCCGCGATGGGCGCCGGGTCGTCGCGCAGCGAGAGGGTGTGGAAGCTGTCCAGGATCAGGCCCAGGTGCGGGTGGTCGGCCCGCCGCACGATGTCCCAGGCCTGGCCGAAGCGCGAGGTGTGGCGGCCCCAGGCCAGCGCCTCGTAGCCCACGCGCAGGTTGCGGCGGGCGGCGCGCTCGGCCAGCGTGTGCAGCTGGGCGGCGGCCAGGTCCGGGTCGTCGATGGAATGCGCCAGCGTGTTGGAGCAGCACAGCACCAGGGGCGCGCCCAGCTCCTGCATCAGGTCGAATTTGCGCTCGGCGCGCTCCAGGGCGCGGGCGAAGGCGGCATCGGGCAGGCCTTCCATGTCGCGCAGGGGCTGGTAGAGGTCGATCGACAGGCCCAGGTCCGCCGCGATGCGGCGCAGCTCGGCCGCCGAGCCCTGGAAATGGATGAAGTCGGCTTCGAACAGCTCGATGCCGTCGAAGCCGGCGGCCGCGACGGCCTCCAGCTTCTGGCGCAGGGTGCCGCTGAGCGAGACGGTGGCAATGGAACGGTGCATGGAAGGAGCCGCCATGGCGGTCAGGCAAGCGCGCCGCGCACGCTGCAGGTACCGGCCGGCACGATGCCGGCGGCGGCCTGGAAGCAGCAGAAAAGTGCGCGAGTGGAAAACATGGCGGGACTGTAGGAGCCCGCCTGCGGCCGAACAACGGTCGGCACGCCACGAGCGATCGATGATCGATCAAATGCGTTCGATATTCGCGCGGAATACGGGATTGACCTAGGTCATTGCGGGGGCTGCCATTCTCGCAGCGCCCGCACCTGTTCCAGCGCGATGCGGCCCGCGCCTTCGGCGAGCGCCGGGCTGAACCATTCGTCCGCCACCGCGCGCGGCAGCCCCGTGCTCGCGCTGGCGATGTGCCCGGCCATGCGCTCAGGGCGCACCTGCAGGCCCGGCAGCGCCACGGCCAGGGCGCGCGCGCCGGCATGCGCGCAGCGCAGCAGCTGCGGCCATTCGGCCAGCTCGGCCTGCATGCTGCCCAGGCCGCGCTCGTGCTGCTGCACCATGGCCGCGAGCAGGGCGGCCACGCGCTGCGGTGCGCGCTGGGCGGCCGCCAGGGCCACCATGGAGGCGACCGGGTTGCGCTTGTGCGGCATGGTGGTGGCAACGCCGCGCCCGGGCTCGTGCGGCTCGGCCACCTCGCCCACCTCGTGCTGGCCCAGCAGGGCGATGTCGCCCGCGATCTTGCCCAGGCTGCCCGCGATCACGCCCAGCTCGCAGCCCAGCGCCACCCATTCGTCGCGCTGGGTGTGCCAGCTGCCGCCGGGATCGGCCAGGCCCAGCTCCTGCGCCATGCGGCGGCGCACGGCGGCGCCCTGCGCGGGCGGCATCTGCGCCAGGGTGCCCACGGGCCCGCCCAGCTGCAGCTGCAGCGCCCGGCCGGCCGCCGCGTGCAGGCGGCTGCGCCCGCGCACCAGCGGTGCGGCCCAGCCGGCGCATTTCAGGCCGAAGCTGGTGACCGAGGCCGGCTGCATCAGCGTGCGCGCCAGCATGGGGGTGGCGGCATGGCGCTCGGCCAGCGCCAGCAGGGCCTGCACGGCGCGCGCGAGATCGGCGTCCAGCAGGGCGACGGCTTCGCGCGTGGCCAGGGCCATGGCGGTGTCCACCACGTCCTGGCTGGTGCTGGCGTGATGCACGTGGCGCGCCGCGTCGGCGTTGAAGAGCGCCACCGCCTCGGTGAGCGCGCGCACCAGCGGAATGGCGATGCTGCCGGCGCAGGCGCTGTCGCGCACGATCTTGGCCACGTCGAACAGCTCGACGCGGCAGCTCGCGGCGATGGAGCGGGCCGCATCCGGCGGAATCAGCCCCTCGGCGGCCTGGGCGCGGGCCAGCGCGGCCTCGAAGCGCAGCATGCCGGCGACGATGGCCTGGTCGCCGAAGGCCTCGAGCGTTTCGGGTGCGGAGAGAAAGCCTTCGAAGATGCTCATGCGCGCAGCGGCTGCCAGCGGGTCCGCGAAATGCGTGGTCTCACGGGCGTGCGAAAGCCCGGTTCAGTACTGCAGCCGGGCCACGGCGCGCAGCTCTTCGGGCGTGGCGGTGCCGAAACCGAAGAATTCCAGGTAGGCCGGGATCATCTCGAACAGCATGTCGGTGCCGACCTGCACCGCGCAGCCGCGGGCGCGCGCGGCCTGCAGCAGCGGCGTGTATTCGGCCTTCATGACCACCTCGCCCACGAAGGTGGACGGCGCGATGCGCTCCACGTCGAAGGGCAGCGGATCGCCCTCGCGCATGCCCAGCGGCGTGGCGTTGACCACCACGTCGTAGCCGGCCGGGTCGTTGGAGCCGGTCCGGACCACGAGCTGCGGGTAGTGCTCGCGCAGCCGTGCGGCCAGGGCCTCGGCCGAGGCGTTGTTCATGTCGAACAGCATCAGCTCGGCCGCGCCGGCCGCCGCGATGGAGGCGGCGATGGCCGAGCCCACGCCCCCGGTGCCCGAAACCAGCACCCGCGTGCCGGCGAAGGGCCGGCCCTTGCGCTCCACGCCGCGCACGAAGCCGGCGCCGTCGAACTGGTCGCCCAGCAGCGTGCCGTCGGGCCGCAGCAGCACGGCGTTGCAGGCGCCCGCGATGCGCGCGGTGGGCGTGACCTCATCGACCAGCTCCATGGTCGCGACCTTGTGCGGCATGGTGATGAGCGCGCCGCGCAGGTTGGTGAAGCGGAAGATCTGGCGCAGCGAGGCGGCGTAGTCCTCGGGCTTGACGCCCATGGGCACCACCACGGCGTCGATGCCCCGGCTGTCGAACCAGGGGTTGTAGATCATCGGGGCCTTGAAGGTCTCGGTGGGGTAGCCGATGTGGGCGATGAGCGTGGTTTTGCCGGAGATCATGGGGAAAAGCGTTCAGAAGCGGAAAGGAAGAAGGAACAAGCCGCAGGCGCCGCCCTTCAGGCGACGTTGGCCGAGCGGTAGCGGATGGGCGCGGCGATCTCGGCGCGCATCGCGGGCGGGTAGATGATTTCGCGCAGGAAGGTCATGTCCTCGCACAGCGCGTCGGCCACCTCGGGGTAGCCGAAATAGCGGAAGTAGTGCGGCATCTGCTGGATCAGCATCTCGAAGCCGGCCTGGGCATGCAGGCCGCGCGCGCGGGCGGCGCGCACCAGCGGCGTGGGCTGGTTGCGCAGCAGGATGTCGAAGAGCGCGGCATGGGCGTCCATGCGCTGCACGTCCACGGGGCTGGCGTCGGCGTCCTGCAGGCCCAGCGGCGTGGCGTTGATGACGAGGTCGTAGCCCTCGGGCGCGTTGCTGTCCACGGCCACGATGGTGGCGTCGAAGAAGGCGTCGAGCTGGGCCGCCACGCCGGCCGCCTTGCCAGAGACGGTGTCGTGGAAGGCGATGTATTCGGCGCCGTTGACGGTGCCGCCCTCGACCAGCGCCAGCCCGATGGCCGCGGCGCTCACGCCCGCGCCCAGGATCAGCACCCGCTTGCCGCGGAACGGGATGCCGTAGTGGTCCAGCGCGTCCAGCAGGCCGTCGCCGTCGAACAGATCGCCTTCGAGCTGGCCGTCGTCGGTGCGGCGCACCACGTTGACCGATTCGGCCACGCGCGCGCAGAGGCCGCAGCTGTCGAGCAGATCGACCACGCGGGGCTTGTGCGGCGGCGCGATGACCATGCCGCGCAGGTTGTGCGCCAGGAACGAGGCGCGGAAATGCACGGCGAAGTCGCGCACCGGCACCTGCACCGGCACCATCACGGCGTCGATGCCGAAGCGCGCGAAGACGGCATTGAACATGCGCGGCAGCCGCACGTTGCGCACGGGGTCGCCGGGCAGCAGATAGACCTGGGTATCACCGGTGATGGGTTGGCTCATGGGGGCAGGCACTCCGAGGGTCCGAACGCAGTTCGCCCACCGGGGCGGCTGCACTCCCGGTTTATAGCCCGGGCCCCGCCCTGCATGGCGGCTTCGACCCCGAGAACGATCGTTTAACGCACAATAACGTTCGACAATCGAACAGAACCAGGGTTTTCGCCAGGAGGCCCCGGCCCCCTTCCCTCCCACGGTACGAGGCACACTCCCAGCCCATGCTTGAAGAAGAATCCGCAGCCCCCGCGGGGCTGGACAAGCGCGACTGGATCGCCGGCCTGGAGCGCGGCGTGAGCATCATCGAGGCCTTCGACGACGCCCACCCGCGCATGACCGCCAGCCAGGCCGGCCAGCGCACCGGCATGACCCGCACCGCCGCCCGGCGCTACCTGCTGACGCTGCAGCACATGGGCTACGTCGCCAGCGACGGCAAGCTGTTCTGGCTGACGCCGCGCGTGCTGCGGCTGGGGCGCTCCTACCTCGAATCGGCGCGGCTGCCGCGCGTGGTGCAGCCCTTCCTGCAGCGGGTGGCGGCCGGCACCAGCGAGATCGCCTACCTGAGCGTGATGGACGGCGACGAGGTGGTCTATATCGCCCGCAACGGCCCCAACCGCAGCATGAGCACCGGCTACGTGCTGGGCGCGCGCGTGCCCGCCCAGGTGACCGCCGCCGGCATGCTGATGCTGGCCATGCGCAGCGATGCCGAGCTGGCCCAGTGGCTGGCCAGCCGCCCGCTGCAGGTGTTCACGCCCTACACCATCGCCAGCCTGGAGCGCATGCAGCTGGAGCTGGCACGCATCCGCGCCCAGGGCTGGTCGCTTTCCGAGCAGCAGCTGGACCTCAACTCGCGCGGCATCGCCGTGCCGCTGCGCGACCGCCACGGCACCCTGGTGGGCGCGCTCAACATCACCATGCCGATGGGCCACGAAAGCTCGGACGATGCGGTGGCGCGCGTACTGCCCGTGCTGCGCGAGACGGCCCAGGCCATGCGCAACCTGATCTGAAAGCCGCGCTCGGACTTCGCTGAAGGAAAGACGCACGGACAGGCCCACCCGGCGGCGATCGCGGACGTTTCCGTAGCGCCGCGTGGGCCGTGTCCGACAGCCGCATGCGGCGCTGCAACATATCGTCTCACTCAGCGCTCCCGCCTCGTTCAGCACCGTTCCCGCATGCCTTCCTCAGCCACCGCCGCCGCAGACCCTCTGCCCGAGGCTGCCGCATCACCTCCTGAGGCCACGGACCCCGCGCGGCACACGCCCTCGCTGTCGATGGCCGCCTGGCGGCAGTTCATGACCGTGGCCAAGCCCTACTGGCTGGGCGACAAGCGCTTCGCGGCCTGGTCGCTGATGGGCCTGCTGGTGCTGCTGATGCTGCTGGAAACCCAGCTGGCCGTGATGCTGGTCGATAGCTCCGGCGAGATGACCTCGGCCCTGGCCGCCCGCGAGCGCGAGCGCTTCTGGGACGCCGTCCACACCTGCCTGATCGTGCTGGCCTTCGCGGTGCCGGTCTATGCCTTCTACTACTATATGCGCGACGCCTTCGCCAACCACTGGCGGCGCTGGCTCACGCATCGCTTCCTTGACGGCTACCTGAACGGCAGGCGCTACTACGAGCTCAACGCCCAGGGCACGATCGACAACCCCGACCAGCGCATCAGCGAAGACATCAACAGCTTCACCGGCCGCTCCACGCACTTCCTGCTGATCTTCATCGGCGCGGGCATGCAGCTGGTGGCCTTCAGCGCCGTGCTGTGGTCGATCTCGCACGTGCTGGTGGCCTTTCTCGCGGTGTATGCGCTGGTGGGCACGGTGGTGGCGCTCTACGTCTTCGGGGCGCCGCTGATCCGGCTGAACTTCTGGCAGCTGCGGCGCGAGGCCGACTTCCGCTTCGGCCTGATGCGCCTGCGCGAGAACGCCGAATCCATCGCCTTCTACCGCGGCGAGGCGCAGGAGCGCGCCCAGCTGGACCACAGCTTCCAGGCGGTGTTCAACAACTACGCGCGGCTCATCAAGCGCCAGCGCTCGCTCAACCTCTTCCAGCGCGCCTTCAGCCAGCTCACGATGGTGATCCCCAGCATCATCCTGGCCGACGCCGTGCTCTCGGGCGACAT
This sequence comes from Paracidovorax wautersii, assembly GCF_900113035.1. Classification (GTDB taxonomy): domain Bacteria; phylum Pseudomonadota; class Gammaproteobacteria; order Burkholderiales; family Burkholderiaceae_C; genus Paracidovorax; species Paracidovorax wautersii. The sequence goes on from NZ_FONX01000015.1 coordinate 46,285, forward strand.
GGAAGTGGGCCGCGCCATCCAGGCCGCCGGCGCCTTCGCGGCGGTGCTGGCCTCGGTCTCGCTGATCGTGGACAACTTCGAGAGCCTGAGCCGCTTCGTCGCCGGCATCGGGCGGCTGGATACCCTGCACCAGGCCCTGCTGGGCGCGCCCGAGCGCCACGAGCCGCCCGAGCCCGAAGCCGTGACGGCCGCACGCCGCGCGCGCCGGCAGGAGCTGCGCGAGCGGCGCCAGGCCCGCCGCCAGCAATGGGCCGACGCAGCGCATGCCACGCCCGCCGGCCCGCAGCATGCCGCCGCGCCGGTGGCATCGCTCTCGCCCAGGCCCACACGCCCCCTGCACGGCGCACCGCGCCCGGGCCGCGAGATCGAGGCCCGCCCCGGCGAGCGCTTCGCCATCGAGGCGCTGACGCTCTACACCCCGGGCTACGCCCGCCTGCTGGTGCGCGATCTCACGCTGGAGATGCAGCCCGGCGACGCACTGCTCATCACCGGCGCCAGCGGCTGCGGCAAGAGCTCGCTGCTGCGCGCCATCGCCGGGCTCTGGCGCACGGGCGAGGGCGTGGTGCACCACCCGCCGATGGAGGACGTGTTCTTCCTGCCCCAGCGCCCCTACATGCAGCCCGGCTCGCTGCGCAGCCAGATGATCTATCCGGCGCAGTCCACGCCGCGCTCCGATGCCGAGCTGCTGCAGATCCTGCACGACGTGCAGCTGCCCGACCTGGCCGAGCGCGTGGGCGGGCTGGACGCGCAGCGCGACTGGGAAAAGCAGCTGTCCATGGGCGAGCAGCAGCGCCTGGCCTTCGCCCGCGTGCTGGTGCGCCGGCCGCGCGTGGTGATCCTGGACGAGGCCACCAGCGCGCTCGACAGCGCCAACGAGGCGCGGCTCTACCGCAGCCTGCGCGAGAGCGGCGCCACGCTGATCAGCATCGCCCACCGGGCCGCCGTGCTGGCGCACCACACGCACGTGCTGCGCCTGACGGGCGACGGCGGCTGGTCGCTGCACCCGGCGGACGGGTTCCGCTTCGAGGGGGATTGAACGGAAAGGAGCGGCAAGCAGCGCCGCTCTGCGCCGCGAGGCGCTCAGGCCGCCGTTGCGGTTGCCGCGGCCTCGGAGGCTGCCGCTGCGGCTGCCGCGTCTTCCAGCACCAGCGCGGTGGCGATGTCCGCGCCGAGCAGCATCAGCCGCTTGCGCATGCAGAGCACGGCCTTGTCCTTGCTGAGCAGGATGGCGGCGTGCGCGGCGGCCAGGTCGATGAACTTCTGGTCGTCCGCGTCCTTGCAGACGTAGGCCACGCGGGGCGCCACGTCGCGTAGGCGGGCCTGGGCGTCGAAGGCGGCCAGCACCTGGGCGGCGCTCACGCGGTAGAACTCCATGCGCGCCACGATGTGCGGATAGGCCAGCACGCGCTCCAGCTCGTCGCGCATGACCTGGGTGGCGATCCACTCCAGCCGGCCCTCGGCCAGCGCCTGGCGCAGCGGGGCGGTGCGCGGGTCCGAGAAGATCAGCAGATCGAGGGCGACGTTGGTGTCCACCACCACGGGGCGCACCGCCTCGCCCTCGCCCGGCGCGGCGGGCAGGCGGAACTCAACCGGCATCGGCAGCACCACCCGCGGCGCCGTCGGCCGCCGGTGCAGCAGAAGCGGCCTTGGACCCGCGCTCGCGCACCGCGCCCTTGATCATGTCGAAGCGGAACAGCCGGCATTCGATGGGGCCGTTCCACATCGGCACGCGGCGCGATTCCTTCAGCCGCATCTGGCTGGGCAGCTTCAGGTCGGGCGTGAGCATCCAGGCGGTCCAGCCGCTGTAGTTCTTCTTCCAGTGCGAGGCGAGCTGGCTGAAGAATTCGCTGCCGTCCTCGGTCTGAGCGGTTTCGCGGCCGGCGCGGTCCAGCTGGCTCATGCGCTCGGCCGCATTGCGGCCGAAGGTGCCGGCGGCGGCGATGCGCTCGCCATAGGGCGGGTTCAGCAGCAGCACGCCGGGCTGCTCGGTGGGCGGCATGCGCTGCAGCGCGTCGCCGCCGCGCAGCTGCACGGCCTGGGCCACGCCCGCGCGCTCGGCGTTGCGCTGGGCGAAGTCCACCATGCGGTGCGACACGTCGCTGCCGAAAACCGGCGCAGCCGGCGCGATGATGGCGCCTTCCGCTTCGTTCTTGATGGCAGACCAGACGTGCGCCTGGAAGGGCAGCAGCTTTTCGAACGCGAAGCGCCGCTGCATGCCGGGCGGAATGCGGCAGGCGATCTGCGCGGCCTCGATGGCGATGGTGCCGCTGCCGCAGCAGGGGTCGTAGAGCGGCACCGGCGCATCGCCCAGCGGGTCCCAGCCGCTGGCGGCGATCATGGCGGCGGCCAGCGTTTCCTTGAGCGGCGCGTCGCCCTTGTCCTCGCGCCAGCCGCGCTTGAAGAGCGCCTCGCCCGAGGTGTCGATGTAGATCGTGGCCTCGTCGGTGGTCAGGTGCAGGTGGATGCGCACGTCGGGCCACTGCGTGTTCACGTCGGGGCGGGCGCCGCCCTTGGCGCGGAAGCGGTCGGCGACGGCGTCCTTCACCTTGAGCGCGGCGAAGTTCAGGCTGTTGAGCGGGCTGTGCTGGGCGGTGACTTCGATCTTGAAGCTCTGGCGCGTGGTGAACCAGATTTCCCAGGCCACGCCGCTGGCGAGGCCGTAGAGGTCGCCCTCGTTGCGGTAGGGGCGGTGGGCCAGCTGCACCAGCACACGCTGGGCCAGCCGGCTGTGCAGGTTCAGGCGCATGGCGTCGCGCCACGAGGCGCGCACCAGCACGCCGCCGCGGCCGGTGAGCAGGTCGTGCCCGGTCAGGCCGGTGATGGCGTGGACTTCGTCCGCCAGATAGCCCTCGACGCCGGCGGCGCAGGGCAGGAAGAGTTGCAATTGATTCATAGAGAGGCGCCAAGGATACGCGGAGTGTGCCCGCAGGCCGGCGGGCGGGCTGCCGGCGCCCCTTGCCGCCAGGGTGCGGAAAGCGCCGGCAGCGCTGTACGATATTCCGCACCTCCACCCGCTCGACCCGCCCTTCCCATGCTCAACACCCTGCGCGCCCGGCTGATCGGCATTTGCGTGGCCATCACCGTCCTGTCCCTCTTCGCACTGGCCCTGGCGACGTTCCTGGTCGTGCGCAAGAACACGCTGGAGGGGCTGGACGAGCGCATCGGGCAGCTCACCCGCACCCATGCGGCGGAGCTGGCCGAGTGGGTGCGCGACAAGCAGCGCATCACCGGCTCCCTCAAGGCGGCCGTGGGCCAGGCCGAGCCCGTGCCCTTCCTGCTCGCCGCCAAGCAGGCCGGCGCGTTCGACGACGCCTACTTCGTCTATGCCGACAAGCGCAACATCTTCGCCCACCCCATGCCGGCGGGCTACGACGGCACCGCGCGCCCCTGGTACAAGCAGGCCGTCCAGGCGGGCGGCCCGGCGCTCACGCCGGCCTATGTGGACGCCAGCACCGGCAAGCTCACCATCAGCTTCGTGGAGCCCGTGGGCCCGGCCGGCCAGCCCACGGCGGTGGTGGGCACCGACATGCATCTGGACACGGTGACCCGCAAGGTCAACGCCATCCACCCCATCCCCAAGAGCTTCGCCTTCCTGCTGGACGGCGACGGCAACATCCTGTCGTACGCCAAGGCGGACCTGGCGCTCAAGCCCGTGGCCGCGATCGCCCAGGAGCTGGACGCCGCGCAGCTGCGCGAGCTGGCCGAGCGGGGCGGTCATGCCGACGCGGTGATCGACGGCGCCGACCAGCTGCTCTACGCCGCCAAGGTCGAGGGCACGCCCTGGACCCTGGCCGTCGCCATCGACCGCGCGCAGGCCACGCAGTCGGTGCAGACGCTGCTGCAGGTGGCCGCCGGCATCACCGCGCTGTGCGTGCTGATGGCGGTGGCGCTGGTGACCGTGGGGGTGAGCCGCCAGCTGCGCCGCCTGGCGCTGGTGCGCGACGCGCTGGAGGACATCGCCTCCGGAGAGGGCGATCTGACGCGCCGCCTCGCCACCCACGGCAACGACGAGCTGACGCAGATCGCCAGCGCCTTCAACCGCTTCGTGGACAAGATCGCCGCCGTGCTGATCCGCATCCGCGAGTCGTCCGAATCGGTGCGCGTGGCGACCAGCGAGATCGCCAGCGGCAACCAGGATCTCTCCGCCCGCACCGAGCAGCAGGCCAGCTCGCTGGAGGAAACCGCCGCCGCCATGGAGCAGCTGACGGCCACCGTCAAGCAGAACGCCGACAACGCGCGCCAGGCCCGGCAGCTGGCCGACCAGGCCTCGGAAATCGCCGTGCACGGCGGCGGCGTGGTGGGCCAGGTGGTGACGACCATGGGCGGCATCGAGGCCTCGGCCCGCAAGATCGTGGACATCATCGGCGTGATCGACGGCATCGCCTTCCAGACCAACATCCTGGCGCTCAACGCCGCCGTCGAGGCCGCCCGTGCGGGCGAGCAGGGCCGGGGCTTCGCCGTCGTCGCCAGCGAAGTGCGCATCCTGGCCCAGCGCAGCGCCACCGCCGCCAAGGAGATCAAGGCCCTCATCGATGGCTCGGTCGCCCAGGTCAATGCCGGCAGCCGCTTGGTGCAGGACGCCGGAGGCACCATGGACCAGGTGGTGGACAGCGTGCGCCGCGTGACCGCCATCGTGGCCGAGATCAGCGCCGCCACCCAGGAGCAGAGCACCGGCATCGCCGAAGTCGGCGGCGCCGTGAGCCAGATGGACCAGGCCACGCAGCAGAACGCCGCCCTGGTGGAAGAAGCCACCGCCGCCGCGCAGTCGCTGCAGCAGCAGGCGGCGCAGCTGGCCGATGCGGTGGCGGGCTTCAAGCTGGCGGCGGGCGGCGACGCCGCGCTGCCGGCGCTGCCGCGGCACTGAGTGCGCGGAGCGGTTTATCCGGGCACCAGGCGCCGGGCGCCACATCAGGCACTTTTCGGGCTGCAGCGCTTGATCCACCTGGGCATATAGCTATTAATTCAATAGCAAAACCAACCACGGGGAGGGCCGTAGCGCAGCGAGATCGGCCTGCCGTCCTACAAACACCGGCATGCGCCCGCCCGTACCAGCAGCCTCCGCCCCCCCTACATTGCAGCCATGTCCCGTCACGCAGCCCCCCTCCCCCGCTCCACCGCCCACACCTGGCTGGCCCTGGCCGGCTGGCTGGTGCTGGCCTTCGCCACGGCCGCCATCGGCGGCGTGGCCTCGGTGCAGGCACCGGCGTTCTACGCGCAGCTCACGCAGCCTTCCTGGTCGCCGCCGCCCGGCGTCTTCGGGCCGGTCTGGACGGTGCTCTATGCGCTGATGGCCATCGCCGCCTGGCTGGTGTGGCGCGAGCCCGCCGGCAGCGGCGACGGGCGCCGCCGGGCGCTGACGCTCTTTTGCGTGCAGCTGTTACTCAACGGGCTCTGGAGCTGGCTGTTCTTCGCCTGGCATCTGGGCGCCTGGGCGCTGGCCGACATCGCTCTGCTGTGGCTGACGGTGGCCGCCACGCTGGCGGGCTTCTGGCGCATCAAGCCGCTGGCCAGTGCGCTGCTGGTGCCCTATCTGGCCTGGATCAGCTTCGCCGCGGCGCTCAACTTCACGCTCTGGCGCATGAACCCGCAGCTGCTGGGCTGATCACAGCGCCTTGCGCAGGTTGGCCGGGGCGATGCGCAGCGCCTCGCGGTACTTGGCCACCGTGCGGCGGGCGCATTCGATGCCCTGCTCCTTGAGCATTTCGGCGATCTGGCTGTCCGAGAGCGGCTTGGCCGGGCTCTCGGCCGACACGAACTGCTTGATGAGCGCCCGCACCGCCGTGCTGGAGGCATTGCCGCCGGTCTCGGTGCCCAGGCCCGAGCCGAAGAAGTACTTCAGCTCGTAGGTGCCCTGGGGCGTGGCCATGTACTTGGCCGTGGTCACGCGGCTGATGGTCGATTCGTGCAGGCCGAGCTCGTCGGCGATGTCGCGCAGCACCAGCGGCCGCATGGCCAGCTCGCCATGCACGAAGAAGTTGCGCTGCCGGTCCACGATGGCGCGCGATACGCGCAGGATGGTGTCGAAGCGCTGCTGGATGTTCTTGATGAACCAGCGCGCCTCCTGCAGCCGCTGCTGCATGGCCTGGTGGCCCTCGCCGCCCCGGTTGCCGCGCAGCGCGCCGGCATAGACGTCGTGCACGCGCAGGCGCGGCATCACGTCGGGGTTGAGCTGCACGCTGAAGTTCTGCTGCGCGCCGCGCCCGGTCTTCTTGACGATGACGTCGGGCACGATGATGTTGCGCTCCACCTCGACGAAGCGCCGGCCGGGCCGGGGCTCCAGCCGCGCGATCAGCGCCATGGCGGCGCGGGTGCGCTCTTCGCTGCCGCCGCCGCACAGCGGCGTGAGCCGGCGCACGTCGCGCTTGGCCAGCATCTCCAGCGGCTGCTCGCAGATGCGCAGCGCGACCTGCAGCACGTCGGCATCGGCCTCGCGGGCTTCGGCCAGGGCGCGCAGCTGCAGCGTCAGGCATTCGGCCAGGCCGCGCGCGCCCACGCCGGTGGGCTCCAGGCTCTGCAGCAGGCGCAGGGCCACGGTGAAGCGGTGGACCAGCTCTTCGAGCTGTTCGAGGTCGGCGTCGCCCGCCAGGCTCTGCGCCAGCGATTCGAGGGGCTCGTCCAGGTAGCCGTCGTCGTTGAGCGATTCGATGAGAAAGCGCAGCGCGGCCGTGTCCAGCGGCGAGAGGCGCAGCGACAGCGCCTGGCGGTGCAGGAAGGCGGTGAGCGATTCGCCGCTGCGGGCGAGTTCGGTGGCATCGGCCTGGCCGTCGTCGTCGCCGGTGCGGTTGCGCGCGGGGGCGTCGCCGCCCCATTCGCTGTCGTCGGGCGAGAAGTCCACCGTGCCGTCGCCTTCCCAGTCGGGCGCTTCGGTGACGGCGTCGGGGCCGGCGGGCACATCGGCATCGCCCCCGCTCTCGGCGGCCGTGGCGGTGGTGGCGCTGGCCGAGGCGGCGCCGTAGAGCGAGTCGTCCTCCGCCACGGGCGTGTCGGCCTGGGGCAGGCCGAACTCCTCGCGCGGGGCGTCTTCGAGGTTGCGCTCCAGGAAGGGGTTGTCGTCGAGCATCTGCTCGACTTCCTGCGACAGCTCCAGCGTGGAGAGCTGCAGCAGCCGGATCGATTGCTGCAGCTGGGGGGTGAGCGCGAGGTGTTGGGAGACCCGCAGGGAAAGGCCGGGTTTCATCACATCCGGAAATGCTCGCCCAGGTACACGCGGCGCACCTCGGCGTTGTCCACGATGTCGGCGGGCGTGCCCTGCGCCAGCACGGTGCCGTCGCTGATGATGAAGGCGTGGTCGCAGATGCCCAGCGTCTCGCGCACGTTGTGGTCGGTGATGAGCACGCCGATGCCGCGCTCCTTCAGGAAGCCGATGATGCGCTGGATCTCGATCACGGCGATGGGGTCGATGCCGGCGAAGGGCTCGTCCAGCAGGATGAAGCGCGGCTGCGTGGCCAGGGCCCGGGCGATCTCCACGCGGCGGCGCTCGCCGCCCGAGAGGGCCAGCGCGGGCGAGGCGCGCAGGTGCTCCACGCGCAGCTCCTGCAGCAGCGCGGTCAGGCGCTCCTCGATCTCGGCGCGGGAAAGCGGCTTGCCGTCAGCGTCCTTCTGCAGCTCCAGCACGGCACGCACGTTCTCTTCCACGTTCAGCTTGCGGAAGATGGACGCTTCCTGCGGCAGGTACGACAGCCCCAGGCGCGAGCGCCGGTGGATGGGCATGTTGGCGACCGACTGGCCGTCGATGACGATGTCGCCGCCGTCGCTGCGCACCAGCCCGACGATCATGTAGAACGACGTGGTCTTGCCCGCGCCGTTGGGGCCCAGCAGGCCGACGACTTCGCCCTTCTGCACGGTGAGCGACACGTCCTTGACCACCTTGCGGCTGCCGTAGGACTTCTGCAGGTGCCGCGCCTCCAGGCGGCTGCCCGGGGCTGCAGCGCTGGCGGCCGCGGACGTGGAAATGGGGGAGGAAAGGGATTCGCTCACTTGCTCGCACCGCTCTTCATGTCGGTACTGGGCCGCAGGGTGGGTGCGGGCGTGGCAGGCGTTGGCGTCGCCGCCGGCGCTGCGGGAGCGGACTCCTTGGGCGCCAGCACCGCGCGCACGCGGCCGCCGGGGGTGCCCGAGGGCGTGCCCGCAGGCGCCGTGCGCTGGCCATCGACGGTCAGCACATCGGTCACGCTGTTGTAGAAGATGACCGCACCGGCCATCTCGTCGGAGAGCGCACCGCCGCGGTAGCGGCGCATTTCGGCGCGGCCGATGAGCTTGACCGTGTCGGCACGGCCGTCGTATTCGATGGTCTGGGCCTCGCCTTCGACGAATTCATCGGGCGCGCCGGCCACGGTGTCGCGCTTCTGGCGGAAGAAGGCGCGCTTGCCGGGCTCGGCCGTCACCACGCCGTACTGGAAGCCTTCCGGGTCCTGCCGCACATCGACCCGCGCGCCGCGCAGCACCATGGTGCCCTTGGTCAGCACGACGCGGCCGGTGAACACGCTGGTCTGCTGCAGCTCATCGTGGCGCAGGGAGTCCGCCTCGATGTTCATGGGCTTGTTGCGATCGGCCTTTTCGGCGCGGGCGCCCCACGAGGCACAGGCCAGCGCGCAGAGCAGAAGGAGCGGGAGCAGTCTTGTTCTCATAGGGCACGAATCTTGCAGACATTGTACTGACCTGATGCTTCAGGTCCGCAGAAAGCGCTTGCCAGGGCCGGGGTTGCCAGAGGGCCACGCCAGGCGACAAGCCCAGCATCATGCACGGCCTGCGCGGCCCGGGTAAGAAGCCTGCATGAATTCCCCGTTCGGCACGGTCAGCGCCACCGCCGCGGCAGGCAGGCGGCCGGCGGACCGGCCCCACGCCTCAATGCCGGGAGCGCCCCGGCATCCCGGAAAGAAAAAGCGCGCCAGAGGCGCGCTTGGAATGTCTTGGTGGCGAGCCGGGGCAGCCCCCCAGCTCCTTGCCTCAGCCCTTGCGGGCCTGGGCCGCCAGGTAGTCCACCACCTGCAGCACGCCGGTCATGCTGCCGGCCATGGTGCCGTCGGTGTAGTAGCGGCCGGCCACGCCCATCGAGGGCACGCCTTCCACGCCGTAGGCTTCCTGCAGCTGGGCAGCCTTGCGCACCTGGTTGGAGACGGAGAAGGAGTTGTAGGCTTCCTTGAACTTGGCCACGTCCACGCCCTGCTTGCCGATCCAGTCGAAGATCAGGTCGTCCTTGTTGAGCGGCAGGCGCTCGACGTGGATGGCGCGGAACACCTTGACGTGCAGCTCGGGCACCTTGCCCATGCTCTCCAGCGCGAAGTAGAGCTTCTGCTGCGGCACGAAGCTGGCGTTGAAGGCCACGGGAACGCGGCGGATCAGCAACTCCTTGGGCGCGGCCTTGATCCAGGCTTCCAGCTCGGGCTCGAAGGCATTGCAGTGCGGGCAGCTGTACCAGAAGAACTCGATCACCTCGACCTTGCCGGCGGGCGCATCGGTCTGCACCGGCTTGGCCAGCCGCACATAGTCCTTGCCTTCCTTGAACTGGCGCGGCTGCGCCAGGGCGGGGGTGGCCACCGGCAGGGCGACGGCAGCAGCGGCCAGCGCCGAGGCGGTGGACAGGGAAAACTCGCGGCGTTTCATCAAGAGATCACTCCTTGTTCATGACAGAACATTTGAGCGGCCAGAGGCCGCAAAGTTTCGCAGGGCGGCCCAGGCGCAGGCCAGGCGGCCCGCGCCGGAGGCTCAGCGCTGCACGCGCACCAGGGCGGATTCGACGCCAGCGCCGTCCAGCTTGCCCTTGAGCGCGTCGGCATCGTCGCGCTTGGCGAAGGGGCCCACGCGCACGCGATAGACGGTGCGGCCGTTCTGCTCGCGCTCGCTCACGCGTGCCTCCCAGCCCAGCATGGCGAGCTTGGCGCGCTGCGCATCGGCGTCGGCCTGGGTGCGGAAGGCACCAGCCTGCACGAAGTAGTCGAAAGGATCGGCACCGGAGGCCGCAGCCGGCGCCGCCGGGCCCGGGCTGGCCGCCGAGCGGGCCTTGGCCAGGTCGCCCAGCGGGTCGGCGCTGGCCGTGGCCGGCTTGCTGGCGGCCGCGCGCGGTGCGGAGGCGGTGGCGGCCACGGGCGGCGCCGTCACCGGGCCGGCTGCGGGCGCCGCCGGCGTGGCGGGCGTGACGGCCCCCGCGGCGGTGGGGTCGCCACCGGGCGTGGCCGGCACGGACGGGCGCGCGGGGTTCTTGCCGTACAGGGGCGAATTCGGGTCCCAGTTCTTGTTGCGCTGGGCCTCGTCCTGCTCGGAGCCGCGCGCGTTGCCCTTGTTCAGGAAGGGCACCGGCACCTTGGTGACGTACACCGCCACGGCCAGAGCAACCCCCAGGCCGACGATCATCCCGATGATGAGGCCGACGGCCGTCCCACCGCGTTGCTGCTGTTTCATCTTTTGGTCTTTGCCGTTCACATTCTGGCGGGCGCATCCACGCCCAGCACCTTCAGGCCATTGTGCAATACCTGCGCCGTGGCGGCGACGAGGGCCAGGCGGGCCTTCTTCACGGCCTCGTCGTCCACCAGGATGCGCTCGGCGTCGTAGTAGCTGTGGTAGCTGGCGGCCAGGTCGCGCAGGTAGAAGGTCACGTCGTGCGGGGCCTCGCCCTCAGCGGCGGCGGTGAGCATCTCGGGGTACTTGGCCAGCTGCAGCATCAGGGCCTGGGCCTGCGGGCCTTCCAGCGCCGAGAGGTCCACGTCCTTGAGCGATGCCACGTCGCTGCCGCCGGCTTCTGCCCAAGCGCGCAGCACCGAGCAGATGCGCGCATGGGCGTACTGCACGTAATAGACCGGGTTGTCGTTGTTCTGCGCCACGGCCAGATCGACGTCGAAGGTGTATTCGGTGTCGGGCTTGCGGCTGAGCAGGAAGAAGCGCACCGCGTCCTTGCTGGTCCACTCGATCAGGTCGCGCAGCGTGACGTAGCTGCCCGCGCGCTTGCTGATCTTGACCTCTTCGCCGCCCTTGACCACGCGCACCATGGTGTGCAGCACGTAGTCGGGGTAGCCCTGCGGAATACCCACGTCGGCGGCCTGCAGGCCGGCGCGCACGCGGGCGATGGTGCCGTGGTGGTCCGTGCCCTGGATGTTCACGACCTTGGTGAAGCCGCGCTCCCACTTGGCGATGTGGTAGGCCACGTCAGGCACGAAGTACGTGAACGTGCCGTCCTGCTTGCGCATGACGCGGTCCTTGTCGTCGCCGTAGTCGGTGCTCTTGAGCCACAGCGCGCCGTCCTGTTCGTAGGTCTTGCCGTTGGCGATGAGCTTGTTCACCGTGGCCTCGACGCGGCCGCTGGTGTACAGGCTGGACTCCAGGTAGTACTCGTCGAACTGGAGGTTGAAGGCCTGCAGGTCCTTGTCCTGCTCGTTGCGCAGGTAGGCCACCGCGAACTGGCGGATGTTGTCGTAATCATCGACATCGCCATTGGCCGTGAACTCGCGGTCGTCGGCCTTCACCGTGGCCTTGGCCTTGAAGGCCTCGGCGATGTCGGCGATGTAGTCACCGTTGTAGAAGTTCTTGGCCAGCGGGTTGTCGCTGCCGGTGGGCCAGCAATCGTCGCCGGGCTTGAAGCCCTTGGCGCGCAGCTGCGTGCTCTTGGTCAGGGTGTCGATCTGCACGCCCGCGTCGTTGTAATAGAACTCGCGGTGCACCTTCCAGCCCTGGGTGCTGAACAGGTTGCAGATCGCATCGCCCAGCGCCGCCTGGCGGCCGTGGCCCACGTGCAGCGGGCCGGTGGGGTTGGCGGAGACGAACTCGACCAGCACGCGCTGGCCGTTGTCGGGCTGGTAGCCGAAGCGCTCGCCGGCGGCCAGCACCTCGCGCACCACTTCCTGCTTGGCGGCGGGCTTCAGGCGAATGTTCAGAAAGCCGGGGCCGGCGATCTCGATGGCATCGACCCAGCGGGCGAAGGCCGGCGTGGCCTCCAGCGCGGCCTTGAGCTGCTCGCCCAGCGCACGCGGGTTGAGCTTGAGCGGCTTGGCCAGCTGCATGGCGGCGGTGCAGGCGAAGTCGCCGTGCGCGGCCACCTTGGGCGATTCGAAGGCGGCTCGCCCGGCGGTGCCGGGCGAGAGTTTTTCCAGCTCGCCGGCCAGCGCCGCGAGCAATTCCTGTTTGACGGAGAGCATGGGGGCGGATTCTACGGGGGCCGGTCATCCGCTCGGCCCACCCGAGCGTTATGCTGCCTGGGCCCTGCCAAACACTGCCGACGACCGGCGCCAGGCAGGGCCTGACTACCCCTCTCAACTGCAGGAGCATTACATGAAGAGTCTGCTTTCCCTGGTGTCCGCCGCCACCCTCGCCCTGACGCTGGGCGTCGCCGCCCATGCCGCCGACGCACCGGCCGCTGCCGCATCCGCACCGGCTGCCGCCGCCTCGGCCCCCGCCAAGGCGCACACCGCGCAGCAAGGCAAGATGGCCACCTGCAACGCCCAGGCCAAGGAAAAGACGCTCAAGGGCGACGAGCGCAAGGCCTTCATGAAGGAATGCCTGTCCGCCAGCAAGCAGGAAAAGCAGCAGACCAAGATGAAGACCTGCAACGTCGAAGCCAAGGAAAAGACGCTCAAGGGCGACGAACGCAAGGCCTTCATGAAGGAATGCCTGAGCAACAAGCCCGCCGCCTGATCCCGGCCCGGCTCCGGCCGCCAGCCTGGCGGCCCGCCCCGACCCCGCCCGCCGCACCCCGGCGCGCGGGGTTTTTCTTTGGCAGATCGTCAAGAAAGGTCAGCGCGTTCCCACGCCGCGCGCCAGGAACACGGCCAGCAGCGGGATCACCGCGAGCAGGTGCGCCTCGACCATCACCAGCCGGCGCGTGGAGCGCACCTCGCCTGCCGCGGGCAGCGCGCCACCCGCACGCACGGCGCCCAGCCAGCGCCGATAGCGCAGCGTGGGCACCAGCGACAGCACGCCCACGGCGACGAAGAGCGTGACCTTGGCGTGCAGCAACGGCTGCGACCAGTACCACCCGAAGCCCTTGATGCCCCACCAGGTGCGCGCGAGGCCGGTGGCCAGCACCAGCAGCGCGGAGATGCCGTAGAGCAGATCGACGCGCGCCAGCCGCTCCAGCGCCGCGGCATTGAGCCATTCGGTGCGGCACAGCGCCGCCTGGCTGGCCACGAAGGTGACCATGGCGAGGATGGCGAGCAGATGGGCGTAGGCCAGCAGGGCTTCGGTGGTCATGGGGGATGGGCGCTTGAGCGAATGTCGTGGGGAAAGGCGCCCCGGGCGGCGGAGCCACCCGGAGCGAATGCCGCGCCATGCTACCCGGCAGCACCCGGCGGCGCATGGCAGCCCCGGGCGGCGGATCAGCCGGCGCGGGACGGAAATTCGCGGCGCAGCCAGGCGTCGAGCAGCGCTTTTTCGGCGGCCAGCGGATCGGCGGCGGCAGCGGCGGTTGGCTGCGCAGGCGCGGGCGATGCCTCGCCCAGCTGCCGGCGGCCCTGGCGCAGCACGCGGCCGCCGTCGGTGCGCAGGGTGAATTCCAGGTCGATGCGCGGCGGCCCGGCCCGGCCGGCGCGCTGAACGTCGGCCAGCCGCACGTCCAGCAACTGCCCGGGCTCCAGCAGCGGCGCGGCCCGGTCGGCCAGGTAGAGGCAGAGCGCGTCGAGCCAGGCACGGCGGGCTCGGGCGGATTCGCGGGGCGCAGTGCGCGCATCGCTCATCTTCGCCGGGTCGGCATAGGTGATGCTGACGATGCCGGCGGGAATGCCGTCCTGCGCCTGGGCCCGTGGCTGCGCGGGGGCCGACGCCGGGGCGGAGGGTTGCGGCGCTGGCGCGGCAGCGGGCACGGCGGGCGGCTGCGCGCAGGCCGCCAGCAGCAGGGCGGCGGCGCCTGCGGCCGCAGGCCACAGCCGGAATCGGGCGCGGCGGCCCGCACGAGGGGCGGCGGGCGGATGGGTGGGCGGCGGCAGGCGCATGGCGGTCTTCTCCCTCTCTCTGTCGGTGATGGCGATGGCGATGGGTGCTGATGCAGCCACGGCTGCGCGGCGGCCCGGCAGTGCCTCAGCCGCCGGCGCGGCGCCAGAAGTCGGGCTGGGCGTAGTGGTGCTTGAGATAGTCGATCCATAGCCGCACGCGCAGCGGCAGGTGCTTGGCATGGGGGAAGACCACGTAGATGCCGTTGGGCGGCGCCGCGAACTCCTCCAGCACGGCCACCAGGCGGCCGGCGGAGATCTCGGCCTCGACCTCCCAGGTGCTGCGCCAGGCGATGCCCCAGCCGCCCAGGCACCAGTCGTGCAGCACCTGTCCGTCGGAGCAGTCCAGCGGGCCGCCGGGCTTGAAGTGCATCACCTCGGGCACGCCGTCGCCCTCGCGCGGCAGGCGGAAGGCCCAGCCGCGCGTCTGCGAGGCGTCGCTCGACAGCGTCAGGCAATCGTGCTGGGCGAGCTGGCTCGGATGGGTGGGCACGCCGCGCCGCTCCAGGTAGCCGGGCGTGGCCACGCACAGGCGCCGGTTGTCGGCGATGCGCACGCTGACCAGCGACGAATCGGGCAGGTCGCCCACGCGCACGGCGCAGTCGAAGCCTTCGCCGGCCATGTCCACCACGCGGTCGCTCAGGTTCAGCGAGATGGAGACTTCGGGGTGCAGGTCGCGAAAGCGCGGCACCAGCGGCGCGACGTGGCGGCGGCCGAAACCTGCCGGCGCGGTGATGCGCAGATGGCCGGTGGCCCGCACGCCGCCGGCCGAGACGCTGGCCTCGGCATTGGCCACGTCGGTCATCAGGCGCTGGCAATCTTCCAGGAAGGCGCTGCCTTCGTGCGTGAGGCTGATGCGCCGCGTGGTGCGCACCAGCAGCTTCACGCCCAGGTGCTCTTCCAGCGCATCGAGCCGGCGGCCCATGATGGCCGGGGCCACGCCCTCGGCCCGCGCCGCGGCGGTGAGGCTGCCGCGCGTGGCGACCGAGACGAAGGATTCGAACGCCTTGAGCTTGTCCATGGGCGGCGATTATGCGGATGGATGTCACGGCTGGACACATAAAGCGCCACGATTACACAGCTGGAAACCTGAGCCTTATAGGCCTCAAGCGCTTGATCCACCTACGCATAATGCTATTTATTTGATAGCAAACCGTACATCCCGGGCTCTGCCGTGGTGGCGAGCGGGCCCGCCCCCTGCCGCCAGCCAGCCGCCCTGCAGCTTCACTTTTGCGCAAAAGTCACTGGTTTTGCGCTTCGCACGCCGTTTATGTGGATAAAGAATTCAAATACAGTGATCTCGTGGTTCTGGCCTGCCATCGGGCCGGAACCGTCGCTTTCGCACAGACCCACCCCTCGTTCCACCGCACACAGAGACATTCCATGACCGACCGCACCACCGTTCACGGCCTGCAAGTGGCCCACTCCCTGCATCGCTTCATCGAAGACCGCGTGCTGCCCGGCACGGGCATCGACTCGGCCGCGTTCTGGTCCGGCTTCGGCGCCATCGTCCGCGACTTGGGCCCGCGCAACATCGCCCTGCTGGCCGAGCGCGACCGCCTGCAGGCCGAGCTGGACACCTGGCACAAGGCCAACCCCGGCCCCATCACCGACATGGTGGCCTACCGCTCCTTCCTGGAAAAGATCGGCTACCTGGTGCCCCAGCCCCAGGGCGTGCAGGCCACCACGGCCAACGTGGACGATGAGCTCGCCACCCAGGCCGGCCCGCAGCTGGTGGTGCCCATCCTGAACGCGCGCTACGCGCTCAACGCCGCCAACGCACGCTGGGGCAGCCTGTACGACGCGCTCTACGGCACCGACGCCATCTCCGAAGAAGGCGGCGCCGAAAAGGGCAAGGGCTACAACCCCGTGCGCGGCGCCAAGGTGATCGCCTTCGCCCGCGACGTGCTCGACCAGGCCGCGCCGCTGGCCAGCGGCTCGCACAAGGACGCCACCGGCTACCGCGTGGCAGGCGGCCAGCTGGTCGTGCAGCTGCAGGGCGATGCCACCACCGGCCTCAAGGATGCCGCCCAGTTCGTGGGCTACCAGGGCGACGCCGCAGCGCCCTCTTCCGTGCTGCTGCGCCACAACGGCCTGCACCTCGACATCCAGATCGACCGCACGACGGCCATCGGCAAGACCGACCCGGCCGGCGTGAGCGACCTGGTGGTGGAAGCGGCCCTCTCCACCATCCTCGACCTGGAAGACTCCGTCGCCGCCGTCGATGCCGAAGACAAGGTGGCCGGCTACGCCAACTGGCTGGGCATCCTGCAGGGCACGCTGACCGAATCCTTCGCCAAGGGCGGCCAGACCGTCACCCGCGGCCTGAACGGCGACCGCATCTACACCGCGCCCGGCGGCAGCGGCGAAGTGCGCCTGCACGGCCGCTCGCTCATGTTCCTGCGCAACGTGGGCCACCTGATGACCAACCCGGCCGTTCTGTGGACCGACGCGCAGGGCACGCAGCGCGAGATCCCCGAAGGCATCCTGGACGCGGTGGTCACCACCACCATCGCGCTCTACGACCTGCAGGGCAAGGGCCAGAACGGCATCCGCAACTCGCGCAAGGGCAGCGTCTACATCGTCAAGCCCAAGATGCACGGCCCGGCCGAAGTGGCCTTCGCCAGCGAACTCTTCGCCCGCGTGGAAAGCCTGCTGGGCCTGCCGGAGAACACCGTCAAGCTGGGCATCATGGACGAGGAACGCCGCACCAGCGTGAACCTGAAGGCCTGCATCGCCGCCGCCTCGGCGCGCGTGGCCTTCATCAACACCGGCTTCCTGGACCGCACCGGCGACGAGATGCACACCGCCATGCAGGCCGGCCCCATGGTGCGCAAGGGCGACATGAAGGCCAGCGCCTGGATCCAGGCGTATGAAAAGAACAACGTGCTGGTGGGCCTGTCGTGCGGCCTGCGCGGCAAGGCGCAGATCGGCAAGGGCATGTGGGCCATGCCCGACCTGATGAAGGCCATGCTGGAGCAGAAGATCGCCCACCCCAAGGCCGGCGCCAACACCGCCTGGGTGCCCAGCCCCACGGGCGCCACGCTGCACGCCCTGCACTACCACCAGGTCAACGTGGCCGAAGTGCAGAAGGAACTGGAAAAGACCAGCGCCGACGCCGAGCGCGACAACCTGCTGACCGGCCTGCTGACCATCCCCGTGTCGCCCAAGCCGCACTGGAGCGAGGCCGAGAAGCAGCAGGAGCTGGACAACAACGCCCAGGGCATCCTGGGCTACGTGGTGCGCTGGGTGGACCAGGGCGTGGGCTGCTCCAAGGTGCCCGACATCCACAACGTGGGCCTGATGGAAGACCGTGCCACGCTGCGCATCAGCAGCCAGCACATCGCCAACTGGCTGCTGCACGGCGTGGTGACCGAAGCCCAGGTGCGCGAGACCTTCGAGCGCATGGCCGCCGTGGTGGACCAGCAGAACGCGGGCGACGCGGCCTATCAGAAGATGGCCGGCCGCTTCGCCGAATCCGCCGCCTACCAGGCCGCCTGCGACCTGGTCTTCAAGGGCGTGGAACAGCCCAGCGGCTACACCGAGCCGCTGCTGCACGCCTGGCGCCTGAAGGTGAAGGCGGGCGCTGCGCGCTGACGCGTACGGCCCGCCGCACACGGGCCTACGGCCGAACGGAAAAGGGCGCCCCGATGGGGCGCCCTTTTTTCATGGCCAGCCGGCGTGTCAAGAGGCGCAGCCCCACTGCAGGAAGTGCGGGAAACGGGGGATAAACGGAGGGTGCCCTTATCCTTTAGGGTTTTCCCTTAGAACGTGTTCACGTTCTGAAAGACTCACCTCCCATTTCCATGAACCTCCATCACTTCTCCATAGGCAAACGCCTGGGTCTGGCATTCGGCCTGATGACGCTGTTCATCATCGGCATGGTGGTTTCCGCCACGGGGCGCCTGCACTCGGTGGCGAACGACACGGCGGTCATGATGAACCTGCCGCTCACCAAGGAACGGCTCATCTCCGACTGGTACCGCACCATCTACAGCAACGTCTCGCGCCACTCCCTGGTGGCGCGCAGCACCGATGCCACGCTGGCCACCCAGTTCACGCAGGAGAACGCCGAGGCGTCGCGCGCATCGACGGCGCAGCAGCAGCAGCTCGCCAAGCTCATCTCGGGCCCGGAGGAGCAGGCGCTGTTCGACCGGGTCGGCGTGCTGCGCCAGCAGTTCATCAAGGCCCGCGACGCGATCTACAAGGCCAAGGCCGAGGGCCGCGCGGAAGATGCCCAGCGCATCCTCGACGCCGAGTTCCTGCCGTCCGGCAAGGGCTATCTGGAGGGGCTGCAGGCACTGCTGGACTTCCAGCGCCAGCAGATCAATGCAGCGGCCCAGTCGGTGCAGAACAACTACGAAGGCGGCCGCAACGCGCTGATCGGGCTGGGCGTGCTGGCCACGGTGGCGGCGATCGCGCTGGCCTGGGCCATCACCCGCAGCGTGACCGGGCCGCTGCACCGCGCCGTCTCGGTGGCCGAATCGGTGGCGGCCGGCGATCTGTCGGTGCGCGCCGAAAGCACCGCGCGCGACGAGGCCGGCCAGCTGCTGCGCGCCCTGGACGCCATGGGCCGGCAACTGAGCGACACCGTCGGCAAGGTGCGCCTCGGCGCGGACAACATCGCCATGGCCTCCAGCGAGATCGCCAACGGCAACCTGGACCTCTCCAGCCGCACCGAAGAGCAGGCCAGCGCGCTGCAGCAGACGGCCGCCTCCATGGAAGAGATGACCGCCACCGTGCGCCGCAATGCCGACAGCGCCGCGCTGGCCGACCAGCTGGCGCGCTCGGCGTCCGAGCTGGCGGTGCGCGGCGGCGACGTGGTGGGCAACGTGGTCAGCACCATGGGCGGCATCCACAGCTCGTCGCGCAAGATCGTGGACATCATCGGCGTGATCGACTCCATCGCCTTCCAGACCAACATCCTGGCGCTGAACGCGGCCGTGGAAGCGGCCCGCGCCGGTGAACAAGGGCGCGGCTTCGCCGTGGTGGCGAGCGAGGTGCGCACCCTGGCCCAGCGCAGCGCCACCGCCGCCAAGGAGATCAAGGCCCTCATCGACGACTCGGTGACGCAGGTGGACGCCGGCAACCGGCTGGTGGAAGAGGCTGGCCAGGTCATCAGCGACGTGGTGGCCGGCGTGCGCCGCGTGACCGACATCGTGGGCGAGATCAGCGCCGCCAGCCAGGAGCAGACGCGCGGGCTGGAGCAGGTGAACCAGGCCGTCACGCAGATGGACCAGGTCACCCAGCAGAACGCGGCGCTGGTGGAAGAAGCGGCCGCTGCCACGGCCTCGCTGGAGGCGCAGTCCGCCCAGCTCGCGCAGGCCGTGGCCGTATTCCGGCTCACTGCATGACGGCTTGACGCCGCGCCCCGCTATCCAAAAGATAGCTGGAGGCACGCATGTAACAAGGGCCAGAGGCCGATATGGCTTGAAGCCCCGCCCCCACCCGGCCTACACTGCCCCCATGCCCGCCGCCGCCGCTCCGACCGACCGCCCCCTGGACCCGACCCGGTGCCCGGTCTGCGGCCAGCGCAACCAGTGCGCCGTCGAGGCCGGCCGGCCCGCAGCGGAATGCTGGTGCATGCAGGCCCCTATGGACCCGGCCGCGCTCGCCGCCATTCCGCCCGCGGCGATAGGCCTGGCCTGCCTCTGCCCGCAATGCGCAGCGGGCGCGCAGGCGGCCTCCGAGGGCGCCGCCGCGGCAGTGCCGCCGATATGATGGCGGGCTGACTTTTCCCTCTCCCACTCCCTCTTTTTTCCATCCGCGAAGGACCGAACCCATGCCTACCTACCACGTCGAAATGCTCGAAGGCCGCACCGTCGAACAGAAGAAGAAGCTGGTCGCCGAGATCACCCGCGTGTCCGTCGAAGTGCTGGGCGGCTCGCCCGATTCGGTGGACGTGCTCATCACCGACGTGAAGCGCGAGAACTGGGCCACCGGCGGCCAGCTCTGGTCGGAAAAGCAGTGAGCATCCCCCTGGGCGGCGCCTGCTGGCATGGGTCACGCCCGCAGCCCAGCACGGGAGCCCGTCCGGCCCATTCCAAGGCATGACATGACCGCATCCGCCGCCCTGCTGCGCGAGCGCTACGGCGAACGCTACCGCTGGCTGCTGCTGCTGTCCGTGATGGTGGGCACGATGGCTTCCATCATGTCCTCCACCATCGTGAACGTGGCCATCCCCGACCTGAGCCACCACTTCGCGCTGGGCCAGGAACGGGCGCAGTGGGTCACCTCCGGCTTCATGGTGGCCACCACCGTGGCCATGCTGACCACGCCCTGGCTGCTGGCGCGCTACGGCTACCGCGCCACCTACGTCGGCTCCATGGTGCTGCTGCTGGCCGGCGGCATCGGCGGCGGCCTGGCCGGCGATTTCAACCTGGTGCTGCTCGCCCGCGTGCTCGAAGGGCTGGCGGCGGGCGTGGTCCAGCCCATCCCGGCGGTCATCATCCTCTATGCCTTCCAGCCCCACGAACAGGGCCGCGCCAGCGGCATCTTCGGCATGGGCGTGGTGCTGGCGCCGGCGATCGGCCCGAGCATCGGCGGCCTGCTGGTGGACTGGTTCGGCTGGCGCTCGATCTTCTTCATGGTGGTGCCGTTCTGCGTCGCCTCCATCGCCCTCGCCTACAAATACGTGCCCGTGAGCAGCCCCGGCGGCCAGGCCGCCAACCGCGCGGGCGAAAGCCTGGACTGGCGCGGCCTGCTGCTGGGCGCGGCGGGCACGCTGTGCCTGCTCAACGGCCTGGTGGCGCTGCGCGGCGGCACGGCGCTGGAAGCGGCCGGCCTGCTGCTGGCCGCGCTGGCGGCGCTGCTGGCCTTCCTCTGGTGGCAGCGCCGGCTGCAGCAGCAGGGCCGCCGCCCGCTGATGGACCTGCGCATCTTCCAGTTCCGCCCCTTCGCCATGGGCAGCATCGTGGCCTTCATCTACGGCACGGCGCTGTTCGGCTCCACCTACCTGCTGCCGGTGTTCATGCAGCTCGGGCTGCAGCTGTCGGCCTCGCACGTGGGCACCATCATGCTGCCGGCCGGCATCGTGCTGGCGCTCACCATTCCGCTGGTCGGCCGCATGGCCGACACGAAGCCCACGCACCTGCTGGTCAGCATCGGGCTGGCGCTGCTGGCGCTCTCCTTCGGCCTGATGCTGCTGGTGGATCTGCACAGCGGCCTCTGGATGCTGGTGGCCTTCGCCGTGCTGGGCCGCATCGGCCTGGGCTTCATCCTGCCCTCGCTCAACCTGGGCGCCATGCGCCCGCTGGACAAGCCGCTGATCTCGCAGGGCTCCAGCGCCATCAGCTTCGTGCGCATGCTGGGCGGCGCGGCCGGCGTGAGCCTGTGCGGCATCGTGCTCGAATGGCGCGTCGCCGCGCACGGCGATTCGCTGCGCCTGGCAGCCAGCAGCCCCGCGCGCATCGCCGCCTTCGGCGAAACCTTCCTGCTCCTGACCGCCCTGTGCCTGCTGGCGCTGGTCGCGGCCTGGCAGCTGCGCGCTCCGCCCAGGGGCGACTGAGCCCGCCCTTCTTCGTCTTCTTCGATTTTTCTGGAAAGCGCCGCCCACCCGCCATGTGCCAATTGCTCGGAATGAACGCCAACACGCCGACCGACGTGACCTTCAGCTTCAGCGGGTTCGCGCAGCGCGCCGGCAACACCGCCGACCATTCGGACGGCTGGGGCATCGCCTTCTTCGAGGACCGGGGCCTGCGCCATTTCGTGGACCACCAGCGCGCGGTCGATTCGCCGGTGGCCGAGCTGATCCGCCGCTACCCCATCCGCAGCCAGAACGTGATCGCGCACATCCGCAAGGCCACGCAGGGCAGCGTGGCGCTGCAGAACTGCCACCCGTTCGTGCGCGAGCTCTGGGGCCGCTACTGGGTGTTCGCCCACAACGGCGACCTGAAGGACTTCCGCCCGCGCCTGCACGCGCACTTCAAGCCCGTGGGCAGCACCGACAGCGAGCACGCCTTCTGCTGGATCATGCAGGAGCTGTCCAAGTCGCATGCGGGCGTGCCCAGCATCGCCGAGCTGACGCTCACGCTCAAGGAGCTGGCCGCGCAGATCGCGCCGCACGGCACCTTCAACTTCCTGCTGTCGAACGGGCAGGCGCTCTGGGCGCATGCCTCCACCTCGCTCTTCTACATCCAGCGCCAGTACCCGTTCTCCCAGGCGCAGCTGTGCGACGAAGACCTGCGCATCGACTTCTCGGCCCACACCACGCCCAGCGACAAGGTGGCGGTGGTGGTGACGGCGCCGCTCACCACCAACGAGGAATGGACCGCCTTCGAGCACGGCGAGCTGCGCGTCTTCGTGGACGGCGAGTGCCTGCCCCGGCTGGGCTGATCACCCTCTACAGCCGCCGCGGCTGACCCGGAGCGGGCCAGCAAGCGGCAACGGCAACGGCAACGGCAGCGGGAAAGAGGGCCGCGTGCCGCGCCGCCCTCAGCCCAGCGGCTTCCAGACCGGCGGTTCGGGCTCGGGCAGCAGCACCTGCGCGTAGGCGGACGGCCGCATCATCATGGCTTCGCGCTGGCGCTGGCGCTTGATCTCTCGGGGCTTGGGCTTGTCGGGCTGATGGCGATACGTCTTGGACATGGCGTTCTCCCGTGGGTGCATGGCATCCATTAAAAAAAGCCCGGGAATGCGCAGTTGTCGGACACGGCCGCTGCTGCGGATCGGACACGCTGGCGCAGCGATCCAAACCGCCGCTGCCTGCGTACACGGCACATCCGAAAACCGCTCCACACACGAGGTACTCCATGGCTATCGCCGCCGCCATCCGCTGGGTCGAACAAGGCCGGGTACCGGCCCCCCTCGTGCGCCAGGGCATCCGCCGGCTGCTGCGCCAGCGGCTGGCCTCGCTGCACAGCGGCGACGCCGAGTTCACGGCCGAGGCCACCCGGGCCTTCCTCGCCGAGATGCGCCAGGCCGATCTGGCCCTGGTGCCCGAAAAAGCCAACGAGCAGCACTACGAGGTGCCCGAGATCTTCTTCGGCCGCGTGCTGGGCCCGCACCGCAAGTACAGCTGCGGCTACTGGCCCGCGGAGAACACCACGCTGGAGCAGTCCGAAGCCCGCGCGCTGGAGCTGAGCTGCGCGCACGCCGGCCTGGAAGACGGCCAGGACGTGCTGGAGCTGGGCTGCGGCTGGGGCTCGCTCACGCTGTGGATGGCGCAGCGCTACCCGCACAGCCGCATCACCGCCGTCTCCAACTCGCACTCGCAACGCACCTACATCCAGGCGCAGGCCCAGGCGCGCGGCCTGGACAACGTGCGCATCATCACCTGCGACTTCAACGTGTTCGACACCGAAGAGCGCTTCGACCGCATCGTCTCCATCGAGATGTTCGAGCACCTGCGCAACTGGCCCCGCGCCTTCGCCCACGTGGCGCGCTGGCTGCGGCCCGGCGGGCGCTTCTTCATGCACGTCTTCGCCCACCGCGAGGCGCCCTACCCCTTCGTGGTGCAGGACGAGAGCGACTGGATGAGCCAGCACTTCTTCTCCGGCGGCATGATGCCCAGCGACGATCTGGCCCTGCACTGCCAGCAGGACCTGCTGCTGCTGGACCGCTGGCGCTGGGACGGCACCCACTACCAGCGCACGGCCGAGGCCTGGCTGGCGCAGATGGATGCGCAGCGCAACGCGCTGATGCCGCTCTTCGAGGCCACCTACGGCGAGGACGCCGCCATCTGGTGGGTGCGCTGGCGGCTCTTCTTCCTCTCGGTGGCGGAGCTTTTCGGCTACGCCGATGGCCAGCAGTGGTGGGTCACCCACTATCTCTTCAGCAAGCGCTGACAGACCGCGAACGCCCCCTTTGAGGACACTCCAGGCCATGACCGAACCGCTTTCCACCGCCCTGGCCGGCCTCGCCTGGATCGCCCTGCTGGGCTTGGCCACCTGGGTGGCGAGCCTGCTGCGCCATGACGCGAGCCTGATCGACCGCGTCTGGGGCCCGTGCATCGGCGGCGCAGGCTGCGTCTATCTGGCGCTGCAGCCCGCGCCCGGCGCACGGGGCCTCGCCATGGTGGCGCTGGGCGCGGCCTGGGCGCTGCGGCTCGCCGCCTTCATCACCTGGCGCAACTGGGGCCACGGCGAAGACCGGCGCTACCAGGAGATCCGCGCGCGCAACCAGCCGCATTTCGACTGGCGCAGCCTCTATCTCGTCTTCGGGCTGCAGATGCTGCTGGCCTGGATCGTCTCGGCCCCGTTCTTCGCCGGCGTGCGCAGCGACGCGCCGCTGGGCCCGCTGGACATCGCCGGGCTGGCGCTCGCCGCCTTCGGCATCGTCTTCGAGGCCGTGGGCGACGCGCAGATGGCGCGCTTCAAGGCCGACCCCGCAAACCGCGGCCAGGTCATGGACCGGGGCCTCTGGCGCTACACGCGCCACCCCAACTACTTCGGCGAAGCCTGCCTGTGGTGGGGCCTCTGGTGCGTGGCCCTGGCCGGCGCCGGCTGGGCCGCCGCGTGGACGGTGGTCTCGCCCCTGCTCATGACGGTGCTGCTGCTGCGCGTCTCCGGCGTGGCCCTGCAGGAAAAGGACATGGCCGAGCGCCGCCCCGCCTACCGCGACTACATCGCCCGCACCAATGCCTTCGTGCCCGGGCCGCCCCGGCGCAGCTGACCGCATCGTTCTCCGACCTATCCGCCACTCCAGCCCAGAAAGCCACGCCATGATCCGCACCTTCGCCACCGCCTACGGCAGCTTCGCCGTGGTCTTCCTCGCCATGGACGCCGTCTGGCTGACCGTGATGGCCGACCGGCTCTACCGCCCCTCCATCGGGCACCTGATGCGCGCAGATGGCTTCAGCACGGCCCCTGCCGTGCTCTTTTACGTGCTGTACGTGGCCGGCGCCGTGGCGTTCGCGGTGCGCCCGGGCCTGGAAAGCGGCAGCGCGGCCGTCGCCCTGGGCTGGGGCGCCCTGCTGGGCCTGCTGGCCTATGCCACCTACGACCTCACCAACCAGGCCACGCTGCGCGACTGGCCCTGGCAGGTGACCATCGCCGACCTGTGCTGGGGCAGCTTCGTCACGGCCGTGGCCTCGGGCGCGGCGTGCTACGCGGCCCTGCGGTGGGGATCGAACTGAAAACGCCCGGCGCCCGGCTGAAATGAGAATCCCGGCGCAAGGGCCGGGACGTTATGTGGGAGCGCGGGCTGATGCCCAGCCGCTCCCGATCCTCCGCGCTACATGCCGACCAGGCCGCCGATCGTGCGGGCGATGACGCCGTCGAAGAGCAGGCGGCCATCCACGCTGGCCAGGCAGATGCACATGCCGTCTTCGGCCACCACGGGCTGGTGGTGGATGTCGCCGGCGGCGGAATCGAAATCGCCGGCACCGAAGCTGGCCCGGCCATCGTCGAAGCGGCCGTAGAGCACCTGGGTCATCTCCAGGTCGCTATGGGTGTGGGTGGGCAGGCGCTTGCCGGCGCCGATGCGCAGCAGGAACAGCTTGGCCGCCGGGTCCTGGGGCACGGTGACCCGGCTCCAGTACATGCCCGGGCCCATCCAGCGCCAGCCGGTGGCGCTGCAGCCTTCCAGGGCCGCCGGCCAGGGCGTGCCGGGCGGCAGGGCCGGGCGCCGGGGCGCGGCCGAAGCCGCCTGCGGCAGCGGGGCGGATGTGCCGGGGGTGGCATCGATCGCGGCCAGCGCCCGTGCCAGCGCATCGGGTGCGAGCGCGGCCGGAGAGGCCGCCTCCAGCAGCGCGCCGCCCAGGGCTTCGTATTCGCGGACCCGCTCGCGGCAGCGCGGGCAGGACTCCAGGTGACTGGCCACCACCAGTGCGGGGCCCGTCGGCAGCTGCCCGGCGGCATGGGCCAGCAGCAGTGCGTCTTCAGGATGGTGACGGATCTTCATGGCTCGAGAGCGCCGAGCAGCCGGCGCAGGTGATTGACGGCAAGCCGCACGCGCGACTTCACGGTGCCCAGCGGAATGCCCAGTTCTTCGGCGATGCGGGCGTGCGGGTGTTCCTCGAAGAACGACAGACGCACGATCTTCGCCTGCTCGTCGGAGAGCTGGCGCATGGCCTCGCGCACGCGGATTTCGCGCTCCCGGGTGCTGAGCAGTTCATCGGGCTGCGGGCTTTCGTCGCGCAGCGCCTCGGCTTCGCCCTCGTCGGCATCGGCCCCGATGGCCAGGCCCTTGCGGCGCAGATGGTCCACCCGCAGGTTGCGCGCGATGGTGAAGATCCAGGTGGAGACCCCGGCGTGGCTGGGGTCGTAGAGCACGGCCTTGCGCCAGACGCTGACCATGGTTTCCTGCACCAGATCCTCGGCCAGCGCCTCGGACGTGCCCAGCCGCATGAGGTAGGCCTTCACGCGGGGTGCGAAATGCTTGAACACGGCGGCGAAGGCCTGCCGGTCCTGCCGGGCGGCCACGGCCTGCAGCCAGGAGCTCAATTCATCGCCGTTCGGCGGTGCGCCGCGAGGTTGCTGGGTGGTCACGATCGACAGGTAAGGCGGCCGTGACCTTGCCGCCTGGGCAGGCCATTCTGACGGCTGAGGAACGGTAGTCATGCTGCTGTTACGCAACGCTCGGCGCATTAGATCACAGCAACTTCCAGCCTGCAGGCAGGGCTTGCGCTCAGCCGAAACGCAGCGCCGCCACCCCGGCCACGATCACCGCCGTGCCCAGGGCGCGCTGCGCGCCGAAGGGCTCGCGCAGCCACAGGGTGCCGATGACGGCGGCGAAGAGCACAGAAGTTTCCCTGAGCGCCGCCACCGCCGCCACGGGCGCGCGCGTCATGGCCCAGAGGGCGATACCGTAGCTGCCCAGCGACGCGGCCGTGCCCAGCGCCGCGATGCGCCAGCGACCCGCCATGTAGCGCAGGGCGGCGCGGCGCTCGCCCTCGCCCTTGCGCTGGTGGAGCACCAGCAGCAGGTAGGGCAGGCCGTCGAACAGGAAGAGCGCCGCCACATAGCCCAGGGCGTTGCCCGAGGCACGCGCGCCCAGGCCGTCGATCACGGTATAGAGCGCGATGATGGCGGCGTTCGCCAGGGCGAAGCGCAACGCCTTGCCGCGGTCGCCGCCGCCCTGCAGGCTGGCCGGCGACAGCCCCAGCATCAGCACGCCCGCGCAGATGCCCGCCACGCCCCACCAGGCGCGGCCCGAGAGCGCCTCGCCGATGAAGGCCTGGCTGGAGAGCGCCACCAGCAGCGGCGCACAGCCGCGCATGACCGGATAGGTCAGCCCCAGGTCGCCATGCCGGTAGGCGCCGGCCAGCGCCGCGTAGTAGCCGATATGCACCACCGTGGAGGCGGCGATGTAGGGCCACGCGGCCGGGTCCGGCAGCCCCGTGGCGGCCAGCAGCGGCACCGCCGCCACGCAGCCCAGGCTGTGGATGAGGGCCGTGTCCAGGGCCTTGTCGGTGGCCGACTTGATGAGCGCGTTCCAGCATGCGTGCAGCAGCGCGCCGCACAGCACGGCCAGGACGACGCCGCCCGGCAGGCTCATGAGGCCGCCGCGGTGGTGGCCGGCGCCTTGCGCACCGGCTTGCGCGGAGCGGCCTCCGGGGCAGCGCTGGCGCCCGCATCGGCGCCGGCTGCGGTGCGGCGGCTGGCCTCCAGCGTGCGGGCACGGCTGTTCATCACATGCTGGAACATGGCCTGGCCGGCGGCCTCGGGCTCGCCCGAGGCGATGGCCTTGACGATCTGCTTGTGCTCGCGCGCATAGACGGCCATGGACTCGTCGTTCAGGTTGCGGCGGCGGTAGAGCGAGAGTTCCTTGACCAGCTTGCGGTAGGTGGCCACCAGCTTGGCGTTGCCGGCCAGCTCCAGCAGCCGGTCGTGGAAGGCGAGGTTGGTGCGGTGGAAATCCTGCGCTTCGCCGGCCTTGGCGGCGCGGTCCATCGCATCGGCCAGCTGGCGCAGCTCGCGCACCTGGGCCGGCGTGGCGGTTTCGGCCAGCTTGCGGCCGACGTAGAGGTCCATCACGGCGCGCACCTCGAAGATCTCCAGCGCCTCTTCGACGGACACGTCGCGCACGAACACGCCGCGGTTCTTCTCGGTGCGCACCAGGCCGGCCTCTTCGAGCATGCGGAAGGCTTCGCGCACCGGCCCGCGCGAGACGCCGAGCCGGTCGGCCAGCGTGGCTTCGGTCAGCTTGGCGCCCGGCGCCAGCTCGCCGTCGAGGATCAGCCGCTCGATCTCGGTCTGCACCAGGCCGGCGAGCGAGTTGCTCTGCAGCTGCGCGATGTCCGGCAGCGGCGATGTCTTTCGTTCCGTCATGGGGCGGAATGCTACGTCCAAAACCCAGATTGTCTGCAATCTGCAAAAAACAATCTTCCATTGGCCCGGGCTTTGACACGCTCCCGTCATCGGCGCAAAGGACATTGCGGGCTTTCCTACCAGGAGTTCGCCATGCGTTCGCTCAAGCTTTTCACGGCCCTTGCCATCGGCCTCGTCAGCGCCACGGGCGCGCTGGCGCAAAAGACCCAGCTCACCGTCTATACCGCGCTGGAAACCGACCAGATCAAGGCCTACCAGACGGCCTTCAACAAGGTCGAGCCCGACATCGAGATCAAGTGGGTGCGCGATTCGACGGGCGTCATCACCTCCAAGCTGCTGGCCGAAAAGGCCAACCCGCAGGCCGACGCCGTGTGGGGCGTGGCAGCCTCCAGCATGGCGCTGTTCGAGCAGCAGGGCATGCTGCAGCCCTACGCGCCGCTGAACCTCGACGCGGTGATGCCACAGTACCGCGACAAGAAGAACCCGCCCGCCTGGGTCGGCATGGACGTGTTCGGCGCCGTGGTGTGCTTCAACACCGTCGAAGCCAGGAAGAAGGGCATTCCCGTGCCCACGACCTGGAAGGACCTGCTCAAGCCCGAATACAAGGGCCAGGTGGTGATGCCCAACCCGGCCTCTTCGGGCACCGGCTATTTCGACGTGGCCGCCTGGCTGCAGCTCTGGGGCGACGATGCCGGCCAGGGCGGCGGCTGGAAGTACATGGACGCGCTGCACCAGAACATCGCCCAGTACACCCACTCCGGCTCCAAGCCCTGCAACATGGCCGCCGCCGGCGAATACGTGGCCGGCATCTCGTTCGAATACCGCGGCTACACCAACAAGGCCAAGGGTGCGCCCATCGAGCTGGTGTTCCCCAAGGAAGGCCTGGGCTGGGACCTGGAAGCCTTCGGCATCTACAAGGGCACGCCCAAGATGGCGGCCGCCAAGAAGCTGGCCGACTGGGCCACGTCCAAGGACGCGATGATGCTCTACGGCAAGAACTTCGCCGTCACCGCGCAGCCGGGTGTGGCGCCCAAGTTGGCGGGCATTCCGGCCGACTACGAAGCGCGCCTGATCAAGATGGACTTCGAGAAATCCGCCGCGAACCGCGAGCGCATCCTGGCCGAGTGGACCCGCCGCTACGACGCCAAGAGCGAGGCCAAGAAGTGATGAACGCGCCGGCAGCGCGCGCCTTCGGCGTGGAGCGCAGCGCCGGCGCGGGCGCGGCCTCCGCCATGCCCTCCACCACGGCAGCCACGCCGGCCGCCGCAGGCCACCTGCGGCTCGAAGGCATCCACAAGCGCTTCGGCGCCTTCACTGCGCTGGAAGAGATCGACCTCGCCATCGGCCGGGGCGAATTCGTCTGCTTCCTCGGCCCCTCGGGCTGCGGCAAGACCACGCTGCTGCGCATCATCGCCGGGCTGGAGGCGCAGACGCGTGGCCGGCTCTGGCAGGGCGGGCGCGAGATCTCGCAGCTGCCGCCCGCGCAGCGCGACTACGGCATCGTGTTCCAGTCGTACGCGCTGTTCCCCAACCTGAGCGTGGCGGACAACGTGGCCTATGGCCTCGCCAACCGCCGGCAGCCGCGCGCGGCGATCCAGGCGCGGGTGGAGGAATTGCTGCAGCTCGTCGGCCTGCCGGGCAGCGGCGGCAAGTACCCGGCGCAGATGTCCGGCGGCCAGCAGCAGCGCGTGGCGCTGGCGCGGGCGCTCGCCACCTCGCCCGACCTGCTGCTGCTGGACGAGCCGCTCTCCGCGCTCGACGCCATCGTGCGCGTGCACCTGCGCAAGGAGCTGCGCGCCCTGCAGCGCCGCCTGGGCGTGACCACCATCATGGTCACGCACGACCAGGAAGAGGCGCTCACGCTCGCCGACCGCATCGTGGTCATGAACCACGGCGTGATCGAGCAGGTGGGCACGCCCCTGCAGATCTACCGCGAGCCGGCCTCGCCCTTCGTGGCGGACTTCGTGGGCAAGGCCAACCGCCTGCGCGCGGTGGCCGAGGGCGACCGCTGGTTCCGCTGCGGCAGCCTGCGCCTGCGATGCGCCGAGGGCCACGGCGCCGAAGGCCTGGCCGCCGGCAGCGAGGCCTGGCTCTACCTGCGGCCCGAAGACCGCATCATCGAACGCCTCTCGTCCGGCCAGCCCGGGCTCTGCGCGGGCACCGTGCAGCGGCTCGAATTCCTGGGCGGCACCTGCCTGGCGGAGCTGGACGTGGAGGGCCTGCCCGGCCAGCCCCTGCAGCTGCAGTTCTCGCTCAACCAGATGGACGAGTTCGGCGTGCAGGAAGGCCGCCGCCTGGAATTCGCCCTGCGCGAAGACCGGCTGCGCGCCTTCGCGCTGCCGCGCCAGCACTGACCCAGGCCGACGACATGCCCGCCCTGCCCCTCCCCACCCCGCAGCGCGCCGCGGCGGCGGCGCCCCGGCCGCGCACGGCCTGGAGCGACCGGCTCGCGCAGGCCGCGCTGCTGGCCCTGATCGCACTGCTCTGCGTGGGCCTGCTCGGGCCCCTGGCGGCCGGACTGGGCCAGGCCTTCGTGCCCGCCGCCGCAGGCAGCAGCTCCGGCGACGCCTTCGCCGACTACCTGCGCTCGCCCGCGCTGCTGCAAAGCCTGGCCAACAGCCTGCAGGTGTCGCTGCTGACGACCGCCATCGTCATCCCGCTGGCCTTCGCCTTCGCCTATGCGCTCACGCGCAGCTGCATGCCGTTCAAGCGCCTGCTGCGCGGCATCGCGCTGCTGCCGCTGCTGGCGCCGTCGCTGCTGTCGGCCATCGCGCTCATCTACTGGTTCGGCAACCAGGGCCTCGCGCGCGAGGCCTGGCGGGCGCTGGGCTTCGACGGCATCTACGGCGCGCCGGGCATCGTGCTGGCCGAGTGCTTCGCCACCTTCCCGCATGCGCTCATGATCCTCACGACCGCGCTGGCCCTGGCCGATGCGCGCCTCTACGAAGCGGCCGACGCCATGGGCACGCGCCCGCTGCGGCGCTTTCTCACCATCACGCTGCCGGGCGCCAAGTACGGCCTCGTCTCCGCCGCGCTGGTGACGTTCACGCTCGCCATCACCGACTTCGGCATCCCCAAGGTGGTGGGCGGCAACTTCAACGTGCTGGCCACCGACGTGTTCAAGCTGGTCATCGGCCAGCAGGACTTCCGGCGCGGCGCGGTGGCCTCCCTGCTGCTGCTGGCGCCCGCCGTGCTCACCTTCTGCATCGACCACCTGGTGCGGCGCCGGCAGGCCGCCGCGCTGGGCGCGCGCGCCGTGGCGCTGGCGCCGCGCCCGCAGCCGGCCTTCGACGCCGCCATGGCCGCGTTCTGCGGGCTCGTCGCGCTGCTGATGCTGGCGATGTTCGGCATGGCGGTGTTCGCCTCGCTGGCCACGCTCTGGCCCTACAACCTCGCGCCCAGCTGGGAGCATTACGCCTCGGGCCTGGTCGATGCGGAGATGGGCGATGCGCTCGTCAACAGCCTGGTGCTCGCGGCGGCCACCGCCGTCTGCGGCACGGCGGCGGCCTTCGCGGGCGCCTACCTGCAGGAGAAGCTGCCGGGCCTGGCAGCGCTGCGCACGCTGCTGCGCCTGCTCGCCATGCTGCCCATGGCCGTGCCCGGGCTGGTGCTGGGCCTGGGCTACATCTTCTTCTTCAACGCGCCGGGCAATCCGCTGCACGGGCTCTACCAGACCATGGCGCTGCTGGTGCTGTGCACGGTGGTGCATTTCTATACCACCGGCCATCTCACGCTGGTGACCGCGCTGCGCGCCATCGACGGCGAATTCGAGGCCGTCTCCGCATCGCTCAAGGTGCCGTTCTACAAGACGCTCTGGCGCGTCACGCTGCCGATCTGCCTGCCCGCGCTGCTGGACGTGGCGCGCTACTTCTTCGTGAACGCGATGACCACCGTCTCGGCCGTGGTGTTCCTCTACGCGCCGCAGACGCGGCCGGCCTCGGTCGGCATCCTGAACCTGGACGACGCGGGCGACACGGCCGGCGCCGCCGCCATGGCGGTGCTGGTCTCGGCCGTCTCCATCGCAGCCAGCCTGATCTTCCTGCTCGCGGGCCGCTGGGCGGAGCGCCGCACCCAGCGCTGGCGGGCGCGCTGACGCGCCGCCCATCCCACGCCTTCACACCACCCACCCGCATGCAAGCACCGCACTCTTCAATGCATTACGACCTGATCGTCGTCGGCGCCGGCATCGTCGGCCTGGCGCACGCCTATACCGCCGCGCGCAACGGGCTGTCGGTCTGCGTGATCGACAAGGACGCCGCCTGCGTCGGCGCCTCCATCCGCAACTTCGGCTTCGTCACCGTCACCGGCCAGGGCGCGGGCGACACCTGGCGGCGCGCGCGGCGGGCGCGCGAGATCTGGGGCGAGATCGCACCCCAGGCCGGCATCGACATCGTCCACCAGGGACTCTGGCTCACGGCCCAGCGGCCCCAGGCCTTGAGCGTGCTGCAGGAATTCATGGCGACGGAGATGGCCGAGGGCTGCGAGCTGCTATCGCCGCAGGAGGCCGCGCTCCGCGCCCCGGCGCTGCGGCTGGACGGCGCGCACGGGCCGGCGCAGGCCGTGCTCTACAGCCCGCACGAGGCGCGGGTGGAATCGCGCACCGCCATCGGCCTGCTGGCCCGCTGGCTGGCGCAGGCGCACGGCGTCGCCTTCCGCTTCGGCGAGCAGGTGCTGGAAGTCGCCACGCCCCGCGTGCGCACCGCACGCGCCACGCTGCATGCCGCGCGCGTGGTGGTCTGCACCAATGCCGAGCTGGGCGGGCTGCTGGCCGACCGCATCGCGCCCCACGGGCTGCGCCTGTGCCAGCTGCACATGCTGCGCGTGGAGCCACCCCGGGGCCTCCTGCTGCCCGGCGCGGTGATGGGCGACCTGAGCCTGGTGCGCTACCACGGCTACAGCCGCCTGCCCGCCGCCCAGGCGCTGCACGCGCAGCTCGAAGCGGAAGAAGGTGAATCGCTGGCCCACGGCATCCACCTGATCGTGGTGCAGAGCGCCGACGGCTCGCTGGTGGTGGGCGACTCCCACCACTACGGCCCGGTGGTCGAACCCTTCGCCGACGACCGCGTGGACGCGCTGATCCTGCGCCATCTGCAAGAAGCCCTGCACCTGCCCGAATTCCGCGTGACCCAGCGCTGGCTGGGAACCTACCCCTCATCGCCCGCCACCGACTGCCTGATCGACGCGCCCGACGAGGCCACGCGCCTCGTCCTCGTCACCAGCGGCACGGGCGCCAGCACCGCCTTCGGCATCGCCGAGGAAGTCTTCGCATCCTGGTGACACCGACGCCCCCATGACCACACCCAGCACTCCCCCGCTTCGCCTGCAGGCCGTCGTCTTCGACTGGGCCGGCACCCTCGTCGATTTCGGCTCCCTCGCCCCCATGGGCGCCTTCGTGCGGCTCTTCGCGCAGTTCGGCGTGCAGATCAGCACCGCCGACGCCCGCGGCCCCATGGGCATGGCCAAGTGGGACCACATCCGGGCCCTGGGCCGCCTGCCCCACGTGGCCGCGCAGTGGCAGGCCCGGCACGGCCGGCCGTTCGGCGATGCCGACGTGGACCATCTGCACGAGGTCTTCACGCCCATGAACGCCGCCGTCATCCCCGAGCATGCGGACTTCATTCCGGGCGCGCTCGATACCGTGGCCGAGCTGCGCGCCCGGGGTCTGAAGATCGGCTCCACCACCGGCTACAACCGGCCGATCATGGAGGTGCTCTCGCCCATCGCACGCGCCGCGGGCTACGTGCCCGACAACCTGGTCTGCGCGGGCGACCTGGCCGCCGGCCGGCCCTCGCCGCTCATGATGTACCGCTGCTTCGCCGACCTGGGCGTGTGGCCCGCCGCCACCGTGGCGAAGGTGGACGACACCGGCGTGGGCGTGCAGGAAGGCACGGCCGCGGGCAGCTGGGCCGTGGGCCTGGCCATCAGCGGCAACGCGGCCGGCCTCTCGCTGCCCGAATGGAACGCGCTCGATGCCGCAGCGCAGCAGCGGGTGCGCGAGCGGGCCACGGCCGAGCTGCGCGCCGCCGGCGCGCACTACGTGATCGACACCGTGGCGGACCTGCTGCCCGTGCTGGACGACATCGGCGCCCGCCTTGCGCGGGGCGAAACGCCGCCTGCCGGCCCACCCCAGGGCACCTGAAGAGCTGCTGCCTAGCGCCTTCGGGGCGCCCGTCAGTCCCGGGAATACCCTGCCACACGCGCGCCCGATCAGTTGACGAATGTCAAGAAATGAGCACCCCGCCGTGATACGGTGGGCCGCTTTCAACCAAGCTCAAAGCTGGAGGATCGCCGTGCATTTCTTCAAGAACGTTCGACTGGGCACCATGCTCGGCACCGGCTTCGCCATCGTGATCGCGATCGGCCTTCTGGTCGCCGCCTACGGACGCGTCCAGCTCGGGCAGACCGGCTCCAACCTCCAGGTCCTGTCGCGCGACCGGCTCGACATCCTGCTGCAGCTCCAGCAGATCAAGGACAACACCAATGTCGTCACCCGCGCCGTGCGCAACCTCGCCCTGCTGGACGACACGGCGGCCATGGCCGAAGAGAAGAAGCGGCTTGACAGCGTGGTCGCCGAGACATCGCAGCTGATGAGCGCCCTGCGCGAGCGCGTGCGCACCCCCGAGGGCCGCGCGCTCATGGACCAGATCGCCCAGGCACGCCCACAATTCCTCACCTCGATGGAAAAGGCCGCGAAGCTCGGCCTCGCCAATGACATGGTCGCCGCGCGCGGCGTGGTGCTCGGCGAGATGCGCATCGCGCAGAACGTGTATTTCAAGGCGGTGGAGGACATGATCGCCTACCAGCGCAAGACGACCACCGACATGGCGGAAACCTCCAGCAGCGAAGCGCTCTCCGCCGGCAACACCATGCTCGTGCTGGCCGCGCTGGGCGCGCTGGTGGCCTG
Organism: Paracidovorax wautersii; assembly: GCF_900113035.1. Classification (GTDB taxonomy): domain Bacteria; phylum Pseudomonadota; class Gammaproteobacteria; order Burkholderiales; family Burkholderiaceae_C; genus Paracidovorax; species Paracidovorax wautersii. Next base: position 81,309 of record NZ_FONX01000015.1, read on the forward strand.
GTCGATCACGCGCCGCGTGAAGGGCCAGCTGGGCGGCGAGCCCGCCTATGCCGCGCAGATCGCCCAGGAGGTCTCGCGCGGCAACCTCGCCGTCGCGGTCGATCTGCGGCCGGGGGATTCCTCCTCCGTGCTCGCCGCCATGGGCGCCATGCGCAGCAACCTCGCGCAGGTCGTCTCCGAGGTGCGCCACAGCAGCGAATCCATCGCCACCGGCGCCTCGCAGATCGCCGCCGGCAACGCCGACCTGAGCCAGCGCACGGAAGAGCAGGCCTCCAACCTGCAGCAGACCGCCGCCTCGATGGAGGAGATGAACTCCACCGTCAAGCAGAACGCGGAAACCGTGCGCACCGCATCGCAGCTGGCGTCCTCCGCCAGTGCCACCGCCGCGCGCGGCGGAGACGTGGTGGGCAACGTGGTTCGCACCATGGACGAGATCACCGCCAGCTCGCGCAAGATCGCCGACATCATCGGCGTGATCGACGGCATCGCCTTCCAGACCAACATCTTGGCGCTGAACGCCGCGGTGGAAGCCGCCCGTGCGGGCGAGCAGGGCCGCGGCTTCGCCGTGGTGGCCTCGGAAGTGCGCAGCCTGGCGCAGCGCTCGGCGCAAGCGGCCAAGGAGATCAAGGACCTGATCGGCGAGAGCGTCTCCAAGGTGGAAACCGGCTCCCAGCTCGTGGGCACGGCCGGCGCAACCATGGGCGAGATCGTGGATCAGGCCCGCCGCGTGGCCGACCTGATCGCCGAGATCGGCGCCGCCACCCATGAACAGGAACAGGGCATTTCCCAGGTCAGCGACGCCGTCAACCAGCTCGACCAGGTGACGCAGCAGAACGCGGCGCTGGTGGAGGAATCCGCCGCCGCGGCCGACAGCCTGAACACGCAGGCCGCCCGCCTCGTCAAGCTGGTCAGCGTCTTCCAGGTCGATGCAGCCACCTCCCAGGCCGTCATCGCCCAGGCCCAGTCCCGCAGCCGCGACACGGCCCGCGCCGCGTCCGCCGTGCTGCAGCAGGTCAAGGCGGCAACGCCTGCGGCCCCGCGCCGCACCGCGCCCGCCATCGCCGCCCCGGCACCTGCCGCCGCTCCGCCAGCAGGGGACGGGACACGCGACGGCTGGGAAAGCTTCTGAGCCTCCGCGCATAGCCTCAACGGCAGCCCCGCGGCCCCGCCCCGGCGGTGGCCGCGGAGCACGGAAAAACCGGCAACAATGCCGTGGCCGGCAGGAGGTGCCGGCCACGGGCATCCGGACAGGGATGGATGGCGTGATGCAGCCCCACCAATCCAAAATGGCGCAGCCTTCGTACAACAGCCATGCCGCATCCGGAATTCCCTCTCACCACACCCCTGCCCTCCGGCCAGGCCCTGCTGCCGGAAGCGCTCGATGTGGCCGTCATCGGCAGCGGCATCTCGGGCCTCTCGGCCGCCTGGCTGCTCTCGCAGCGCCACCGGGTCACCCTGTTCGAGGCCGATGGCCGCCCGGGCGGGCACAGCCACACGGTGGACGTGCCCGATCCCGACGGCAGCCCCGTGCCCATCGACACCGGCTTCATCGTCTATAACGAATCGGCCTACCCGAACCTGACGGCGCTCTTCAAGCACCTGGACGTCGAGACCGTGGCGACCGACATGTCGTTCGCGGTCAGCCTGGACCGCGGCGCGCTGGAGTACAGCGGCACGGGCCTGGCCGGGCTGTTCGCCCAGCGCCGCAATCTGGCGAGCCCGCGCTTCTGGCGCATGCTGGCCGACCTGGTGCGCTTTTACCGGCAGGCGCCGCGGCTGGCGCCACAGCAGGGACTGATGTCGCTCGACGCCTTCCTGGACCGCCACGGCTACAGCCGCGCCTTCCGCGAAGACCACCTCTACCCCATGGCCGCGGCCATCTGGTCCACCGCCGCGCAGCGCGTGGGCGACTATCCCGTGGAAGCCTTCGTGCGCTTCTGCGAGAACCACCACCTGCTGAACCTGGGCGCGCGCCCCGCCTGGCGCACGGTGCGGGGCGGCAGCCGCAACTACGTGCAGCGCCTGACGGCCGCGCTGGGCCCCAACGGCCTGCAGCTGGGCAACGCGGCCGTGGAAGTGCGCCGCAGCGCCGATGGCGTGTTCGTGCGCACGGCCGATGCCGTGGAGTCGCGCCGCTTCGACCAGGTGGTGGTCGCCACCCACGCCGACCAGGCGCTGCGCCTGCTGCCGCAGGCAAGCGCGGACGAGGCGCGCCTGCTCGGCGCCTTCCGCTACAGCCACAACCGTGCCGTGCTGCATACCGACCCCAGCCTGATGCCCGGGCGCCGCGCGGTCTGGTCCAGCTGGAACTATCTGGCCGAACGTGGCCAGGACGAAGGCCTGTGCGTGAGCTACTGGATGAACCGCCTGCAGCCCCTGCCCGCGGGACGCGACTGGTTCCTGACCCTGAACCCGCTGCACGAGCCGCGGGCCGGCCACCTCGTGCACGCGCAGAGCTACGAGCACCCGCTGTTCGACGCGCAGGCCATGAGCGCCCAGCGCGAGCTCTGGTCGCTGCAGGGCCGGCAGCGCACCTGGTTCTGCGGCGCGTATTTCGGCTCCGGCTTCCATGAAGACGGGCTGCAGGCCGGCCTCGCGGTGGCCGAAGCCCTGGGCGGCGTGCGCCGCCCCTGGACCGTGCCGGAGGAATCCGGCCGCATCCACCTGGCGCCCACGGGAGCGCGAGCCGCATGACGACGGACACCGGCACCGGCATGTCGGCCCTCTACAGCGGCCCGGTCATGCACCAGCGGCTGCAGCCGCGGCGCCACCGGCTGCGCTACCGGGTCTATTCGCTGCTGCTGGACCTGGACGAGCTGCCCGCGCTGGATCGGCGCCTGCGCTGGCTGTCGGTGGGCCGCTTCAATCTCTTCAGCTGGCACGAGCGCGACCATGGCGACGGCACGCCAGGCGGGCTGCGCGCCTACATCGATTCGCAGCTGCAGGCGGCAGGATGTCGCGCTGGCGGGAAGGTCCAGCTGCTGACCATGCCGCGCATCCTGGGGTATGCCTTCAATCCTCTCAGCGTCTATTTCTGCCATGCGCCCGGCGACAGGCGGCTCGAGGCCATCTTCTACGAGGTCAACAACACCTTCGGCGAGCGCCACAGCTACCTGCTGCCCGTGGCGGGCGAAGCCGAAGCCGCCTCCGGCCTGGTCCGGCAGACCTGCCGCAAGGACTTCCACGTCTCGCCCTTCCTGGGCCTGGACATGCACTACGACTTCCGCGTGCTGCCGCCCGCCGCGCACCGGCCCGACCTGCGCCTGCACATCGACGCGCGCGGCCCCGAAGGCGTCATGCTGACCGCCACCCTGCAAGCCCGGCGGCAGCCCCTCACCGACGCGGCCCTGCTGCGCGCCTTCTTCACGCACCCGCTGCTCACGCTGAAGGTGATCGCTGCCATCCACTGGGAAGCGCTCAAGCTGGTCGCCAAGGGCATCAAGCTGCACCGCAAGCCGCCACCGCCCGCCCATCCCGTGAGCACCGGGAAGGTGTGAACGCCTGACTCCCCACGCCCCACACATCCGCCGACTGCCATGCAACTTCCCTCGCCCCCTCCCTCCGAGCTCAACACCTCGCAGCCGCGCGGACGCCGGCTGGGCGCGCTGAGCGACGGGCTGGCCTCGCCGCTGCGCGGCCTGCTGGACAAGCTGCTGCGCCACCTGCAGATCGGCACGCTCGCCATCACCCTGCCCAACGGCGACACGCTGGAAGCGCACGGCACGACGCCGGGCCCGCGCGGCCTGATGACGCTGCACCGCTGGCGCCCGGTGTGGCGCATGCTGACCAGCGGCGACATCGGCCTGGCCCGGGCCTACCGCGACGGCGACTGGTCCACGCCCGACCTCACGGCCCTGCTGGAAGTGGGCATCCGCAACGAAGCCGCTTGGGGCACGGCCCTGCATGCCAGCGCCCCGGCCCGCCTGCTGCACCGCATGGCGCACGCGCTGCGCCGCAACACCCGCAGCGGCAGCCGCGACAACATCTCCTTCCACTACGACCTGGGCAACGACTTCTACGCCGAATGGCTGGACGCGACCATGCTCTATTCCAGCGGCATCCATCCGACGGGCACCGAGTCGCTGGAAGCCGCGCAGGAGGCCAAGCTGCGCCGCATCGTCGAGCTGCTGGCGCTGCAGGACGACTCGCGCGTGCTGGAGATCGGCTGCGGCTGGGGCGCGCTGGCCGAGCGCATCGCGCACGAAGCGCCGCGCGGCCACGTCTCCGGCCTGACGCTCTCCACCGAACAGCTGCGCCACGCCCAGCAGCGCGTGCAGTCGGCCGGCGTGGGCCGGCGGGTGGATCTGCGCCTGCAGGACTACCGCGACGAACAGGGCGAATACGACCGCATCGTCTCCATCGAGATGATCGAAGCCGTGGGCGAAGCCTACTGGCCCACCTACTTCGACACGCTCAAGGGCCGCCTGCGCGCCGGCGGCGTGGCCGTGGTGCAGGCCATCACCATCGCGCAGGACCAGTTCGCGCGCTACCGCGTCGAGCCGGACTTCATCCAGCGCTTCATCTTCCCGGGCGGCATGCTGCTCACGCACGACATCATCCGCACGCAGGCCGAGCGCGCCGGGCTGCGGCTGGTGCAGAGCGAGACCTTCGGCGCCAGCTACGCGCTCACGCTGGCCGAGTGGCGCCATCGCTTTCTGCGCGCCTGGCACCGCATCGAGGCCCTGGGCTTCGACGAGCGGTTCCGCCGCCTCTGGGTGTACTACCTCTGCTACTGCGAGGCCGGCTTCAAGACCGGGCGCGTGGACGTGGGGCTCTACACCCTGGCCCACGCCGACTGAGGCGAGCACGACGCCTGCGGCGGCGGCGCCCGAGCCGCTATAACCTGTGCCCTCGACAGCACAGGAATTCCACCACCGCATGAGCGCTCCTTACGACGAAGCCGGCCACCTGATCCGCCGCGCCCACCAGCTGGCCGTGGCCACCTTCCACGACACCCACGGCCGCGAGGTCACCCCGGTGCAGTACGCGCTGCTGCGCGCGCTGGAGGACGCGCCAGGCATCGACCAGGTGACGCTGGCCGGCAAGGTGGCGCTGGACACCTCCACCACCGCCGACATCGCCACCCGCCTCGAAGCCAAGGGCTGGATCGTGCGCGAGCTGCTCGCGCGGCGCCAGCGCGCCCTGCGACTCACGGCCGAAGGCGAAGCCGTGCTCGCGCAGATGCAGCCCCGCGTGCAGCCCATGCAGCACGAGCTGATGGCGGCGCTCGCACCCGAGGAGCGCACCGAGCTCCTGCGCCTGCTGCGCAAGCTCGTGGGACTGGAAGAAACAGCGGAAACCAAGGGAAAGCCCGCATCCTGACCCCCTTCCCTTGATACGCGGCAAGGGCCAGAATCCGCATCATTCAGCATACTGAATGACGTAGATCAAACCCCACAGGAGCCGCCCCATGTTCCCGCTCAACACCTGGTACGTCGCTGCGCGCAGCGAAGAGATCCCCAACGACCGCCCGCTGGGCCGCCGCATCTGCAACGTCCCCATGGCGTTCTTCCGCAACAGCCAGGGCACGGTCGCTTCCGTGGAAGATTTCTGCCCGCACCGCGGCGCACCGCTGTCGCTGGGCAAGGTCGAGGGCGACACGCTAGTCTGCGGCTATCACGGCCTGGCCATGGGCTGCGACGGCAAGCCCGTGTCCATGCCCTGCCAGCGCGTGCGCGGCTTTCCGGCCGTGCGCAGCTTCGCCGTGCACGAGGCGCACGGCTTCGTCTGGGTCTGGCCCGGCGACCAGGCCCAGGCCGACCTGGACAAGCTGCCGCGCTTCGAATGGATGGGCAATCCGGCCTTCGGCTACGGCGGCGGGCTCTATCACATCGCCTGCGACTACCGCCTCATGATCGACAACCTGATGGACCTGACGCACGAGACCTATGTGCACTCCACCAGCATCGGCCAGAAGGAGATCGACGAAGTGCCCTGCCAGACCAAGGTCGAGGGCGACCACGTCATCACCCAGCGGCACATGGAAGGCATCGAGGCGCCGCCCTTCTGGAAGATGGCGCTGCGCATGAACGGCCTGCCCGACGACCAGCCGGTGGACCGCTGGCAGATCTGCCACTTCACGCCGCCCAGCCACGTGATGATCGAAGTCGGCGTGGCGCTGCAGGGCCACGGCGGCCACGGCGCGCCCGACGACCGCAAGGCCGCCAGCTGGGTGGTGGACTTCATCACGCCCGAGACGGACACCTCGATCCACTACTTCTGGGGCATGGCCCGGCGCTTCAAGCCACAGGACGAGAGCCTCACGGCGCAGATCCGCGAAGGCCAGGGCCGCATCTTCGCGGAAGACCAGGAAATGCTGGAACGCCAGCAGGCCAACCTGCTGGCCTACCCCGACCGCAAGCTGCTGATGCTCAACATCGACGGCGGCGGCGTGCAGTCGCGCAAGATCATCGACCGCGTGATGGCGGCCGAGACCGGTGCAGGTGCAAACGCCGGTGCGGGCGCGGTCGCAGGGGCCGCGGCGCCTGCCGGAGTGGCCGCATGAGCGCGCCCGAGCTGCTGCAGCTGCGCGTGGCGGCCAAGCGGCCGGCCGCGCAGGGCATCGTGGAACTGACGCTGGAGCCCCTGCCCGGCCAGAGCCTGCCCGCCTTCGCCGCCGGCTCGCACCTGGACCTGCACCTGCCCGGCGGCCTGGTGCGGCCCTATTCGCTGAGCAACGACCCGGCCGAGACGCACCGCTACGTGCTGGGCGTGCTGCGCGAAGAGACATCGCGCGGCGGCTCGGCCGCCGTGCACGACGCGCTGCAGGTCGGCCAGACGCTGGCCGCCAGCCAGCCGCGCAACCATTTCGCGCTGCAGCCCACGCCCGCGCACAAGCTGCTGCTGGCTGGCGGCATCGGCATCACGCCGGTGCTGAGCATGGCCCGCCAGCTGGTGCGCGAGGGCCGGCCGTTCCAGCTGATCTACGCCGGGCGCTCGCGCGAGCGCATGGCCTTCATCGACGAGCTGGGCAGCGGCGCCCTGGCCGCGCACACCCGCGTGCATGCGGCGGATGCGCAGGGCCCGCTGGATCTGGGCGCCCTGATGGACGCGCAGCCCCAGGGCGCCGAGCTCTACGTCTGCGGGCCGCTGGGCTTCATGGATGCGGTGTTCGAGGCCGCCACCCAGCGCGGCTGGGACGCCTCCCGCCTGCACCGCGAGCTGTTCGGCGCGGCGCCCGTGGCCGCCCCCGAGGGCGGAGACAGCGCCTTCGAGATCGAGATCGCCGGCACCGGCCAGATCGTGCCCGTGCCCATGGGCTGCACCGCCGCCAAGGCGCTGCAGGACGCGGGCCTGCCCCTCTACACCTCCTGCGAACAAGGCGTGTGCGGCACCTGCCTCACGCGCGTGGTCAGCGGCACGCCGGACCACCGCGACCAGTACCTCACGCCCGAGGAGCAAGCCGCCAACGACCAGTTCCTGCCCTGCTGCTCGCGCGCACGCTGCGCACGCCTTGTGGTGGAGCTGTAGCTCCGTAGAAGAAAGATGAGGGGGCCGGCGCGGCCGCACGCCGCGCGCCGCGCTCTGCACGCTTCGGCCGAAAGCGGTATATTTTGGAATCGGGTGATTCCTTAATACCCCTGCCATGCCCTCATCCACCGCCCCCTCGCCCCGCCCGCGCGGCCGGGGCCGTCCACGCGAGTTCGACACCGACGAAGCGCTCGACCAGGCCGTGCGCGTCTTCAGCGAGCGCGGCTATGCCGGCACCTCCATCGCCGACCTGACCGAGGCCACCCAGCTGGCGCAGGGCAGCCTCTACAAGGCCTTCAAGGACAAGCGCACGCTGTTCCTGGCCGCCTTCGACCGCTACCGCGCCCGGCGCATGGCCAAGCTCCAGCGCTCCATCGACGCCTGCGGCACGGGCCGGGAACGGCTGCGCGCCATGCTGGCCTTCTATGCCGATGCGTCCCAGGGCGCGATGGGCCGCACGGGCTGCCTGGTCGTGGGCAGTGCCGTGGAGCTGTCCCTCTTCGACCAGCCCGCGGCGCAGCACGTCGCCGCCGCGGTGAGCCGCAACGAAGCCCTGCTGGCCGACCTCATCCGCCAGGGCCAGGCAGATGGCTCCATCGCCCCCCAGGTCGATGCCGACACCTCCGCACGCATGCTGCTCTGCCTGACCCTGGGCATGCGCGTGGTCGGCAAGACCGGCCGCACCCGCGCCCAGATGCTGGCCGTGGCCGATGCCGCGCTCAAGGCGCTGGCCTGAATCTTTCGCCCATTTTGGAAACAACACCTTCCTTTTTCTGGAGGCTTTCATGAACCCCACACCGTCGCAACAGGCTGCGCCCTCCTGGCTCCTGATGCTGCTGGCCGCCGCCTGCGGCCTCATCGCCGCCAACATCTACTACGCGCAGCCGCTGGCCGGGCCCATCAGCGCATCGCTGGGCCTGTCGCCCGCGGCCGCCGGCCTGATCGTCACGCTGACCCAGATCGGCTACGGCCTCGGCCTGCTCTTCATCGTGCCCCTGGGCGACTTGGTCGAGAACCGCCGCCTCACGCTGACGCTGCTGGCCCTCGTCACGCTGTCGCTGCTGGCGGCCGGGCTCTCCACCCATCCCGCGCCGTTCCTGATGTCGGCACTGGGCATCGGCATCGGGGCCGTCGCTGTGCAGGTGCTGGTGCCCTATGCAGCGCACCTGTCGCCGGAGGCCGTGCGCGGTCGCGTGGTGGGCCATGTGATCAGCGGGCTGATGCTGGGCATCATGCTGGCGCGGCCGGTGGCCAGCCTGCTGGCCCAGCTCACGTCCTGGCACGCCGTGTTCTTCGTGTCGGCCGCGGCCATGGTGCTGCTGGCCGCCGTGCTGGCCTGGAAGATGCCCCCGCGCGTGCCCACGGGGCAGCTGCGCTACGGCGCGCTGATGGCATCCATGGTGGAACTGATGCTCAGCACGCCCGTGCTCCGCCGCCGCGCGCTTTACCAGGCCGCCCTGTTCGGCGCGTTCAGCGTGTTCTGGACCACCACGCCGCTCTGGCTGGCCGGGCCGGCATTCGGCCTGTCGCAAGGCGGCATCGCCCTGTTCGCGCTGGCCGGGGTCGCGGGCGCCATCGCCTCTCCGCTCGCCGGCCGCTGGGCGGACAAGGGCTGGACCCGCCCGGTCACGGCCCTCTCGATGCTGGCGGTGGCCACCGGGTTCCTGCTGTCCCACATCGCCCCCGCAGGCTCGCCCTGGGCGTTGGGCCTGCTGGTGCTGGGCGCCATCGTGCTCGACTTCGGCGTGTCGGCCAACCTGACCCTGGGCCAGCGCGCGATCTTCTCGCTGAGCCCCGAGTTCCGCGCTCGCCTGAACGGCCTCTACATGACGACCTTCTTCATCGGCGGCGCATTGGGTTCCGCGCTGGGCGGCTGGGCCTACGCCCACGGCGGCTGGGCCTGGGCATCGGCCCTGGGCATCGCGCTGCCGGCGGCGGCCCTCGTGTACTGGATGACGGAAAGCCGGACGGCACCCGTCGGCGCGACCGCTGGCGCCTGAGGCGCGCGAAGCCTGGCGGAGAAGAAAGATGGGGGAGGTGCTGCGGCGCGCAGAGGACGGCGCCGCCGGCACTGGCCTGGCGCATCGGCCCATGGAGGGGAGGCGCGGCACACCGGGACACGGTGGCGCTGTGCATGACGTCCTGCACAAGCCAGGAGAGGCTTGCCGGAAATTCTGGTGCGGCTGGCGGGGATCGAACACACGACCCTTGGCTTCGGAGGCCGAACGTAGATCAATACGGGTCAACAGCTTAGGCCATTTTTTCGATTTTTTGGCACATCCTTGGCACAGTCGCCGGCAACGTAACGACTCGATGTTGACAAGAATGCCGACGATCAGAAAGAAGGGCGACCGCCAGTGGCACGTCCAAGTTCGCAAGCGCGGATATCCCAGGCAGACCCGCACATTCTCCACTCGGGCCGATGCCGAGAAGTGGGGAACTATTGTCGAAGCGGAGATGGAGCGTGGCGTCTTCGTTTCGCGCACCGAGGCCGAAACCACTACGCTGCGCGAAGTCGCCGAACGCTACCGGCGTGAGGTCCTGCCCACAAAGCGCGGCGCTGCTGCGGATGCGTCGCGGCTGAAAACCCTGCTAACCCACTTTGGCGACTTCAAGCTGGCAGCCATCACATCCAGCCTGGTGGCGCAGTTCCGGGATTTGCGCCTACAAAGCGTAGGGCCACAGTCCGTGATCCACGAAATCAACCTGCTCAATCGCGTGCTCAAGGCCGCCACGATGGATTGGGGCATCGCTTTGCCTGGCGGGCTGCCAACCGCCCAGGTGCGTAAGCCCTCTAAGCCGCGCGGTAGAGAGAGGCGGGTCAGTCAGGAAGAGATCAACACCATCCTGGCACAGACAGGCTCTACCGAGCTGGGCGCAATCGTTGGCCTGGCCATCGAAACGGCCATGCGACGGGGCGAGTTGGCGGCCTTGACTTGGGAGCATGTTGACCTGGAACAGTGCGTTGCGCATCTTCCTCAAACCAAGACGGATGTGGCCCGTGACGTACCACTGTCTTCTATAGCCATTGCGATTTTCAAGAGTATCTCTGGCCCACATGTTGGCTGCGTATTCAAGATGCGAGCAGAGTCAATGAGCCAAGCATTGGAACGCGCGTGTGGGCCACATCGAGCCAACATCGTAAATCTCCACTTCCATGATCTGCGCCATGAGGCTACCAGTCGGCTTTTCGAGAAAGGACTAAACGTGATGGAAGTTGCCGCGATCACGGGGCATAAAACATTAGACATGCTCAAGCGTTATACACATCTAAAAGCGCATGCGCTAGCGAAGCGGCTGGGATGAAAAATTTAGCATTACTCCACCCCGACATTTTAATCACCACTCCGACCAGCGAATGAGATACACCAATTGCTGGACATGAGAAACAAGCTTACACCTCACCCCAAAAAGCTTCATAGATGTATTTGCATGCTTTTGAGCGCCATCCGCTCAATAAATGGTGCTAACGCGATCGCAGCCTGGTCAGCATCTGGACACTGCTCGTATATAACACCTGCCGTTCCTGCGTGAGCGATAGAGCAGCGAAGCTTGTAAAGGCGCAACACCCCTTTCTTGTAAATCGATTCGGGCTTAGATTTATATAAAGGATCATCCTTTGCCCCACGATCGAGGAGAGTGATGAACTGATTATTTTGGCTCAACAAAACATCGCACTCAGCATTAAATGCCACAGCATCCTGATTTAAATCGCACGCATCCACAAGCGCAATCAGCTGCTTCAACTCGCTTTCCAAACTATCTTGCGCCTCTCTAACCGCACGTGAAGCATCTTGTTTGAATGTTTCGAGGAAGGCGTCTCGCACATTGGCGAGGTATTTATTCTCCAAAATGCGGTACAGCGAGAGACATTTCCATTTCGGATGTGTTGCAATCCATGCTTCTCGCAGCAACCGTGCCTGGATAAGACTCAGAGATGATGCAAGTACTTTCACCTGGGTTGCACTATCTAAGACACTAGGCACAGGTTGAGGAGGTGCAATTTCTCTATGTGACAAGCCAAACATTGCGCAAGCAGCACGCAGCGCTTCGGCGGGCAACTCTTTTGGGGCCGCGACTATGGCACGACCGGCCAAGGCAGCGCGCCAGCACGATTTCACTCGCTCGGGGTCAGTTAGATCCCAGTCAACATGGATCGATTCCATATTACCCAAGATTACCCATGACAGTAAGTTCTCGATATTTGTCGGCAGCGACTCCTGTGGTCTTTCTGGAATTACGGCCAACAACAGCGGTGCTGCCTGCCCCTGAAAAGAAATGGAACAAAAATTTTCTTGAGCGACTCCCAGGGTATCCACTATCGTCAGCCTATAAGATGACATTTTCTCAAACGACTGCTCGGCGGTATCTCTGGCATCCTGGGTCGCCAGAAGGCCGTCAAGGATGTCGTGCCCGGCCTCCCCGAGGATTTTGAAGAAGTCGCTAACGGTGGCGTTTGAAGTAAGGCGGAGGGCCTCTCGAGTAGCCGTTGCCAAAATAGTCATGTTTAGAGACTCGCGGCACCGAGCTTCCAGCACTCAGACATTGAAATTTCGCCAGCGCCGCGAATGAACTCTCGGAATGCGCTAAAAACCATCTCTCTTGTAGCTACGCCGACATTAACCTTTCCAGCATCGATTCCCTGTCTGAGTGCATCAAAAATTTCAACACCCATCGCCGCTCCGCCGCTTTGCCGCATATTAAACACCAGCCCGTCAAGACTAGACCACACCCTATGAGCGAGCGCATCATTGCGCTCTGACGCACCAACCGCTGCCGCAAATCCCAATAATACGGTTTCGTTGCCAAAAAACCCGACCCTCTCAGCACCGAGTGCTACATCAGCGGAGACGATCCATTCGACCAGCCGACGAAAACCGTCTCCATGGGCAAGCCCTCTTGTAGCGGGCACTGTTTTTCCAAGCACTTCGACAGCAGAATCCGCCAACAACTCTTCCATTACCGTATTTCGAAGGTCGAGATTAGGCTGCCCCTGCAACCATGCCTGAAATGCCTGCGCGAGCTTTGCAAGTGAGAATTGGCCCGGTTGGGTTCTGCGTCGCTGATCTCCGATACGGAACACGTCCAGTTCTTGTATTCCACCTAGATCATCTATAAGCTTTGAACTAAGTACCTCGACCTGATGCCGTACCGACATTGGTCGTTGACCCGCGTTGAGAAGCAGCATGCGATAGGCGATGGCTCCGAACGGAATGTTCATCCACATCTCAATACGGATTGGCCTTGCCAAAAACTCAGTTCGCTCTCCATCTTCCATTTCTTGTAGGGTTTGGCGTATTGCATTTGTCCGCTGTAGTCCATCTATCACATAGACGTTAGCACTTTGCAGATTAGACAAGTCATCTCCCACAGCAGCAAGTGACTGCTGCTCAAAGAGTGTCTCAATGGGCTGGTTGAGTTGATGACTTATTGCAAGAACGATGGGCGGCAGCACGCAGCCTTTTTTCAGATCGCTACGTAAGGTTGCATAAGCCTTATTTCCACGAATGACGCTTCGTTGAATCTCGAGATTTCGTTCCGCCCCCTGAGTAATACTCAAAAAATCTTGGTAGCTGCATTTTGCTGTCACGCAGTACGACTGCAACCGGTCATCACGGTCTATAGTTAGAGCTTGGATATTCAATGGCATGTGAACCTCAAGTTAAGCAAATACTATCCGAATTGTGGGAAGGAGTTCTCACCGTCCGTTGGCGGACGCCCCTTCATCGAAAGCTCAAGCATGGTCAATTAGCCTTGTGAAACAAGAGGCTCTGCCGCTGACAGTCGTTCGCACGCAGGGCCGTGCCCGTTTTGTCGCAGGCCTCGGCCCAGGCGAGTCTTTTGTACGGCACTGGGCGCTACATGGTGCTAAGGGTGACCGTAAGAGCCACAGTCTATAGACTGCGACCGCTAAGACTAGGAAGTCAAAAAAAAGTGTGCAGGACTATTCCTTTGTTCGCTCATACATACCTCAGCACATAAAATCGTTGTCGTGCAGTCAGCATAGTGTGACTGCACAGGCGGCTGGCACCGCTTTTCATTGATCGTTTCCGGGTGGGGCCTCAGCAACCATTGGTTGCTGGGCTGCTTAGGAACGTCTAATGAAAGCCTTGCTCACCGTTGAAGAGCTGTCTCAATATCTCAAGAAGTCGGCAAGTAGCATCCGTAGCGATGCTACGCGCAACCCTCTCGCCCTCCCCCCATTTGCCGCCTACCAGGTACCAAGCGCCTGCTGTGGCGTGCTCAGGATGTGGAGCAATGGATCGCCGAGCACGTCGCCGGCGCCACTGAAACCCCGGTGGCTGTGGTCGAACTGCGAGCACACAAGCCGAAGCGCGGGCGTCCAACGAAGGCCGAACAACTGGCCCGGCGCCGCCAAGCGCAGGGCGCGGCCACTGCGAATGCGTCCTCCGCTGGAGCATGACTCATGCTTCGCAGCGAGCAGCCCTCACCGGGCAACGGTGATAGCGCGCACGTGGCTGTCAAGAAGGCGATCAAGGCCAGCCCGGCCAAGGTCGCCGACCTGATTGCCACAGCGCTTGCCATCCAGGAACAGGACGCCGCAGAGGCCGGCCAAGTCGGCTACATGGCCCGCGCGATGATCTGGGCGTCAATGCCCCACCGGAAGATCGAGGGGGCGCACTACAAACGCGACAACGGCCTGGCGTCGATCACCATGCTGGTCGATCCCGAGATCGGTTTGCCCTACGGCAAGCTGCCTAGGCTCATTGCCGCGTGGCTGACACGGGAGGCAAAGCTGACCGGCGCGCGTGAATTGGTGCTCGGGCGCAGCCTAGCCGAGTTCTCCGAGAAGCTCGGACTTTCAACAAACGGCGGCCTGCGGGGCGATACGTCCAGGCTGAAGATGCAGGCCACAAAGTTGTTCAGCACCTTCGTTTCCGTAACTGCGCACCGCGGCCAGGATTACGCCTACAAGAACGTGGCGCTGTCGGACTCCGGCATGCTGCTCTGGGACCCGAAGAGGCCTCATGAGCGGTCGCTGTGGGAGAGCACGATCACCTTGTCGGAGTCGTTCTTCCTGGAGTGCATGGACAACGCCGTGCCATTCGATCTACGCGTGCTGCATCGTCTTCGCTCTCCACTGGCCATCGACATCTACCTGTGGTTGACGTGGCGCATGTTCATCCTGCGGCGGTCGGTGCTCATCCCGTGGCTGGCGCTGCGTTCGCAATTCGGCGCAGGCTATGCGATGACTGCCCAGGGCATGGCTCACTTCCGCGCGGAGTTTCACCGCTGCCTGCACGAGGTGAACACGCTCTATCCGGGCGCGCGCATGACAACGGAGCGGGACGGGCTGCGACTGCTTCCCAGTCCTCCTCACGTTGGCGTGCTGCCCTGTCGACATTGATGCATGGGCTGGTCGTACTGCGCTGATCGGTGGACAGGCCTGTGGATGGTGCCAAGTTGTCCACGCTGAAACACCGATATCGGCGCAAGCCCGCGAACACCCTTGTTCGACAAGGACTTCCGGTGTTTCGGCGGGACTTGTCCACGCCGAAACGCCGATATCTCTGCGCAGAAACACCGATACCGATACGCTGAAACGCCGATATCGCGCCTACGGGAATCGTGCGCAACTGCTTGTGGCGACAGTGATTTCAGGCACGTGCAGTGACCTGCAGGTATTCCTTCAGGTAACTATTCAGGTATGAATACAGATAGTAGTGAGTGCATTCAAATCTGTGGACAACTGCGTGGCCTTGTTGTGGCTTTCAAGGCGCGATCAAGATTGACGCCAAAGGGAAACGCATCCCACTCCTGGCATCCAACTCTTTCACGATGATGCGAGTTCCGCAGAGAAATTTAGCCGCAAAAAAAGGGGCCGTAGCATGTTGTATGTTGTAGTGCGCTACAACATACAACAGCCTCGCCAACTCACCCGACCCAGGCCAAGCGAGGCGCGATCATGTCCCACCGCTGATCGGCAGCGTGGGGCGTTCTAGCCGATCCACCCTCCGCAGCTAGCAATGCGCGAAGCTCCTGATCGATGAATGGCAAAACCGCCATGGCATCGAGTTCTAATTGAACAGACGAGTTGTCCAGGCATTGCCGGAGGCAGCGTGCAGCCCCCTTGCCGTCCAGCTCCAGCGGCGCGAGATCCGACATGGCGCGATACAGGCGGTGCAATGCCACCGAGCGAGCGAGGTGGCTCAGGGCCAGCGATTCTCCCTGTGCCTCGGCCACCAGCAGATCGCCTTCAAACTCGGCCAGCAACTGGTCGAAGGTTCGCCACTGCGTCAGCTCCTGCTCGAACATGCCACGCAATGCCTTTAGCGACCCCCACATGGCGAGCCACAGATTGGACGGACCGCATTTGTAGAGGTCTTGCGCGTCAGCCCAGACAGGAACGGACGCCAGAGCACGCAAGCGATCAGCAGAAAGCGGGCGGCTTCCGTTAAACAACGCCTGCCAACCATTCTTGCCCTGCCCCTGGGTGGGCGTTTCGGGGGCAGCCAGCGCATCAAACTGCTCGGCAAACGCATAGACCGAACACGCTTCCACACGCCGCCTCAGTACCTGCAACAAGGCAACGCTGCGAACCATGGCCTGCTGTCGTTGCGCGCTGTCGTGCTTGGCGGAATAGGGCATCTTGTCCGGGTAAAAAAAATGGCTTGGCGTTACCTGTCATTTTAGAACCGAGCATTCAAGAATTCACCTTGATCAACATGGATTGACGTTACGAAGGTGGATAACTGGTGAACTCGATATTCCATTACTTGCTGACCAAATATGGGCCGACACTGACGCTCGATGAGTTAGCGGAAGTCCTCAAGCGCCGGCCAGGTGGCGTCCGCTCCGCCTTGTCCACGCGGTCGGAACCGTGGGCGATTGAATTGAGCCAGCACAAGGTGTACGTCGGCCGCCGCGTGCATTTCCCCGCCGACGTGGTGGCGGATCTGCTGGCCGGCGAGCTGACTTCGGTGGACCGGCAATGAAGAGCCTTTCGGAACGCATCGCCGAGCGTGCGCACGTAAAGCAAACCTGCACTCCGAACTGCAACCGCGCAGTGGTCCTGGCGCTGCGCAAAGACATCGCACAGGCACGCGCTGATGGCTGGTCGGTCCTGGCGATCTATCAGACTTTGTGGGACGAGGGCCGTGTGACGTTTAGCTATCAGGCATTTCGCCGGCATGTGAATCGACTGCTGCCAGGACAAACCGAAGCCAAGGTTCAGCCGGATATTTCTGGCAAGACAGCATCCACATTGCCGTTGAGCGGACCTTCAGGCTTTCATTTCAAGCCTGTGCCGGACAAGAAGGAATTGCTGTGAAGGCTGGCGATCTTCGTTCTTCTCGCTGTCGCGAATGGGCAGGCCGCCTTCTTCTGTCGTTCAACCATCGGTCCATGCAGACAATGGCCGATCAATCACCGGGGACCTATGCTTCTTGCCAGAAATGCACGGGGCCTCACAAGACTTTTTGTGGAATAAACAGTCGATTATGCCGGGCAGGATGTGTGAAGTTAGCTAACCGGCAGGCCGGTCATCTATCTTCACTGTCCCTTATTCGCGCCGAGGGCGCTCAACGGGTCATCCTGTTCTGCGAGGCGGCCGACTGCCGCCGGCGTGATTTAGCCGATGGCCGAGCCTTGAGCTTTTTAGCGGCTAAAAAGCCCGGAGGCCGACCATGATCGTCAAGCACGTGCCGATGCGCTCGCTTGGAAAGAGAGATTTCGCGGGCTTGGCGAACTACATCACTGACGCCCAAAGCAAAGACCGCCGGCTGGACCACCTGCAGGCGACGAACTGCGAAGCTGGTTCCATCCAGGACGCCATCACGGAAGTGCTCGCAACCCAGCACACGAACACCCGCGCGGAGGGCGACAAGACCGACCGCCTGATCGTCAGCATCCGAGCCGGCGAGCACCCTCACACCGATGTTCAACAGAAATGGCCGGGCGCTACGGTGTCGCTCAGGTCGGGGTACCGGGACAGCGATACGGCGTGCTGTCTCCGTGATGGCCCAACGCCGCCAGTTGCCGACAAGGTAGCAGGCCGGCGCAGCACAGCAGTTCATCACATTCCAGGAACTTGACCATGAAACACGTTCGCTTTTTAGCGGCTAAAGCCGCGCTTGCCGCCGCCTCGGCCGCCAGCATCTTCATCACGCCCGCGCAAGCTGGCATTCCCGTCATCGACGGCACCAACCTGTCGCAGAACATCATGACGGCCATCGAATCGGTGGCCCAAACGCTCAAGCAAATTGAGCAGTACAGCACCCAGCTCCAGCAATATCAGAACCAGCTCCAGAACACGATGGCCCCGGCCGCGTATATCTGGGACCAGGCGCAATCGACCATCAACGGGTTGATGAACGCGACCAACACGCTGAACTACTACAAGAACCAGCTCGGCAGCCTGGACAGCTACATCGGCAAGTTCCAAGACGTGGACTACTACAAGGGGTCGCCGTGCTTCTCGGCTTCCGGCTGCTCGGCCGCCGAATGGGCAGCCATGAAGAACGTGCAGCCGCTCGCCAGCGAGTCGCAGAAGAAGGCCAACGATGCCTTGTTCAAGGGCATCGAAAAGCAGCAAGACAACCTGACCGCCGACGCCGCGACGTTGCAGCGGCTCCAGTCCTCGGCGCAGGGCGCAACCGGACAGATGCAGGCCATCGGCTACGCCAACCAGCTCGCCAGCCAGCAGGCCAACCAGCTCTTGCAGATTCGCGGCCTGTTGATCGCGCAGCAGAACGCGGTGGCGACCAAGATGCAGGCCGACGCCGACAAGGAAGCCCAGCAGGCGGCGGCCGGGGCGACTTCCAGGGAATCCAGGATCGAGCGTACGGTCACCCCGAAAAACTGGCTCGAACTGACCCGCTGAGGGAGGCCCAGCACCATGAAAAAGACGATGCTGCTTGCCGGCCTCGCGGCGGCGATGCTGGCCGGCTGCGACAACAAGCCGGCCATTCCGCCCATGCCCGAGGTGAATGACACCAATTGCCAGATCGAGGCGATCAAGAAGATCGAGGATAGGGCTACGCGCGAAACCTTCGCCGGGTTGTGCTCGCGCCGGTCGCTTGCCGGCGGCGGCATCGCCCCGACCGAGCGGCCGATGAACTGGCTTGAGCTGGCCGATCCGAAAGGCTCGAAGGGGCGGGAGGTGAAACCATGAAAGCACTGCACAAGGTGGCGCTGATCGGCGTCACTCTCGCGCTTTACTCCACCGCTGCGTCGGCCCAGCTCACCAGCCAGGGGATGCTTGACCAGGTGGTGACGGAGTTCGCCACGCGGGCCACGGCCTGGCAGACAGTGGTGATGAACGCCGCGACGTTCTTGTTCTGGACGCTCGGCACGATCTCGCTCGTCTGGACGTTCGGTTTCATGGCGCTGCGCAAGGCTGACATTGGCGAGTTCTTCGCCGAGTTCATCCGCTTCATCCTGTTTTTCGGCTTCTTCCTCTGGCTGCTGCGCAACGGCCCGACCTTTGCCAACTCGATCATCCAGTCTCTAGCCCGGATCGGTGAGCAGGCATCCGGGGTGGCGTCGGTGACACCCTCGGGCATCGTGGATATCGGTTTCATGCTCTTGAAGCAGGCATTCAGGAGCTCGTCGATCTGGTCGCCCGTGGATAGCTTCATCGGCGTGGCCTTGAGCGTCGGCATCCTGATCCTGCTGGCGGTTGTCGCCGTGAACATGCTTCTGCTGCTCGTGTCGGGGTGGTTGCTGATGTACGCCGGCATCTTCTTCCTCGGCTTCGGCGGATCGCGTTGGACTTCCGAAATGGCGATCAACTACTACAAGACGGTGCTGGGCGTGGCCGTGCAGATCATGACGATGGTGCTCCTGGTCGGCATCGGAAACGATCTGCTTTCCAGCTTCTACGCCAGGATGAACACCGGCACGCTGAACTTTGAAGAGCTGGGCGTGATGTTGGTTTTCTGCGTGGCGTTGCTGATGCTGATGCTGGTCAATCGTGTGCCGCCACTGATCGCCGGCATCATTTCTGGCACGGGCATTGGAAACGCTGGTGGCATCGGCAACTTCGGCGCGGGCGCTGCTGTCGGTGCAGCGATGGGCGCGGCCAGTGTTGCGGCCGGTGCTGCAAGCATGGCCGGTGCTGCCGTGATGAGTGGCGCGGCCAATCTCGCGGGCGGGGCTTCGGCCGTCAAGGCCGCTTTCGAGAAGGCCCAAGGCAGCGCGACGAGCGATGCCGGCGCGGGCATAGACATGATGGTGAGCATGGGTGGCGCGAATACATCGAGTGGTCAGGATTCGGCCGGCGCAGGGCCATCACCGTTCGCGCAGGCGGCAGGCTTTGGCGGTTCGTCGTCGGGCGGCAATAGCACGTCGGTCCGCAGCAGTTCGGCCAGCGCGAAGGGTAACGACAAGGCCAGCGCCAACGAAAAGGGCGGCAGCTCAACGGTCGGCACCGGCAACGGTGCCGACAAGGCCGCCAAGAGAGAACCCAAGCCCACCGCCGGCGGTGCAGAACAAGGGCAACTGGGCGGCCAGCAGGCCGTGCCAGGTAGCACCGGCTCCAGCGGTTTGACTCATGCAACAGTGCTTGCAGCGGGCACCGCCGGCGAGCTGGCGAAAGGCGCAGGTGCTGTGCTCAAGGGCAAGGCCGTGCAGCTCGCAGAGGGCTTCCAGGAGCGCATGGGCCAAACGATCGGCGGCCAGGTGGCAACGGCGATCCGGGCCGGCGCGGCAGCCGAGCCTCCGGCTTTCGATGGCAACAGCTTGGCCGGCGAGCAGGCCGGCAATCAGGCTGCCGATCCAGATGATGAAGTCGCTGCTTTCGTGAATCGCTCGACGCCAGCATGAAAGGCGCGTCGGCCGGCGTGGGGCCGGCCGACACTTCCACTAACCCACCTGATGGAGAGGTGAATCATGGCAACTCTGAATCCTACCAACGCAACCCAGGCAGTTCATCATGCGGCCGCGCAACTCGCGTCCCTGGACTGGATCGATCAAGACGCAGCCCGGCAGCTCAGGCCGCTGGCCGAGGCGGTCGCGAATGCCTTCATGGTGGTGTTCTATCAGGCTGAAACAGGACAGGCCACGCCGGCGGACTTCCGAGATGCCTTGGACGCGGTGCGGCAGTCGCTCGCCGCGTAGTTCGTGTATCAGGAGCAGCAAGGGCCAGCATCGCCAAAAATGACGATGCTGGACAACACGCTACTTGATACCGTACATGAGCCTTGCACGCGCCGCTGTCTTGCGTGCGTCGGCGATGAAGCCCGGGTCGCCGGTGGCTTCGGCCTCCGCCAAGAAGAAAGCGATTGCCTCGGCGCTGTTCAGGCCCTCAGCCTTATCAACGGATGCGAGGGATTCCAGGCCCGCTTCGACGCGGCGGGCAGGCTCGATAGCGTGGGAAATGCCCGTCTGTCGGTCGCTTTTGTGATTGGCGTGCAGATCGGCCAAGGTGTCGCGCACCTGGTTAGGCGTGAGGGCGCGGGCTGGGTCAGCCTTAATGGCGTCATAGGTCGGGCCGACTTCCTCATGCAGCCAATTTTCGAGCTCCGTCTGGACAGTCATAGACGGGCCTGCTCTATCCAGGCCAACGTCTGCGCATCGCGCGTGGCCACGGCAGCCATCATCTCGCGCAGAAACGCAGCCATGCCCATGCCGTGCACGTCCAGAACGGAGGAGGCCTTGATCCTGGCACGGTCGCATTGATGGTCTTCGTCGTCATTGGAATGGCCCTTTCCGGTCAGTCTGGCAGAGGTGGCTCCGCCGTACATCACACCCTATTCTCATGAACGGAAAGGTGCAACGAATGACTCATCGACAGCAAAACGATTCGGACCAGCCTCTCTTCATCACCGAAGAGATCCAGGCGGAAATGGAAGCCCAAGGCTACACATTCGACCCACCTGCTCATGTTTCGACCATACGGCTGCACACCATTCTTGCCGGTCTGTCCGATGAGGAGTTGGCGAGGTGGCCGGAGTTGCTGACGGCGCAGGAGTGGGCGAAGCGCAGGCTCCGGGCGGCCGGGGACGGGCGCCCCTCAAGTATCAATGAAACGCTGGATGCGCCCTGACGGGCGGTCGGTGGACGCACGCCAACCATTGCAGACGTGCGCAATACGCTGCGGCAGTGGCAGGAAGGAGGAATGAATCTGGCACATTTTTGGCACACTCCGTGTGCAAAAACCTGCCTCAAACTGCTCATCACTGCAAGCCATTGCAATGCCTAGGCAGTTGATTCATAAGGGAATCTTGGTGCGGCTGGCGGGGATCGAACCCACGACCCTTGGCTTCGGAGGCCAATACTCTATCCACTGAGCTACAGCCGCTGGAGTCGTCCGCGAAGGGGCGCGGAGACAGCTGTGGATTATCGCACGGCCGCTAGAGCCTGAAGCCCAAGCCACTCAGATAGGTGTCCACCGCGGCGCGGCTGACCGAGACGAGGTCGAACTGCTCCTTGTTCAGCAGCCACGAGTGCATGAGCCCTTCGAACACGGCGCGCAGGCCGATCACGGCGGCGAGCGATCCTTGCGCGAGCTTGACGCCCTCGTGCTCGGCCGCCGCCTGCAGGTCGAGCTCCAGTTGCGCCTGGAAGGTCCCGCACTCCTCGATATGCCGGTCGCGCGCGACGGCCATCTCGTCCACGTACTCGACGCGAAAGAGCGCGATCTCGAACACCCGCCACATACGCTCATCGGTGGCGATGCAGCGCTGCACCAGCTCCACCCGGTTGCGCAGGCGCTGCAGCGGGCTGACGCCGACCATGGCGGCACTCTCGCAGCTGGCCTCTTGCAGCGGCGAGGTGACGCGGTCCATCATGGCGTTGAAGAGATCGCCCTTGTCCTTGAAGTGCCAGTAGATCGCGCCCCGGGTGAGCCCCGCGGCGCAGGCGATGTCGTTCAGCGATGCGCGCGATACGCCCTTCTCGTAAAACACCAGTTCGGCGGCGTCCAGCAAACGCGAACGCGTAGCATCTGCATCCTGCTTGGTTCTTCGAGCCATGAAAACTTGTCTCCTACCGGCAACAAAAGCGCCGCAGCCAATTATACATTCATGTCTGTATGTACAATTCGCGCTTCCCCCAGCAGGACCCGCCTCGCGCGGCATGCCCCTGGGCCGCCCGCGGATCGCCGCAGGTGACATCCCCTCACTTTCGTTTGTAGCCCTTGCCTTTCTCCAAAGGACTTCCATGCAGCGCCTGACCGACGACCTCCCCTCGCAACCCCACCCCGCCTCAGGCTTTCGCCTGGCCTCTTGCGCTGTTGCCGCCGCCGTCGTGGCGAGCGCGCTGCTGCTCAGTGCCTGTGGCAAGAAAGAAGACGCTGCCGCCACTGGCCCTGCGCAGCAGCAGCCGCCCGCTCAAGTCGGCGTGGTCACCGTCCAACCCGGTGACGTGGGTCTTGTGACCGAACTGCCCGGCCGGCTGGAAGCCTCGCGGATCGCCGAGATCCGTGCCCGCGCAGCAGGCATCCTGCAAAAGCGCCTGTTCACCGAAGGCAGCGACGTCAAGGCAGGCCAGCGCCTGTTCCTGATCGACAACGCCCCCTACCAGGCCACGCTGGAAAGCGCGCAAGCCAGCGTCGCCCAGGCCGAAGCCAACGTGGGCCAGGCCCGCGCGCTGGCCGAGCGCTACCGCCCCCTGGTGGCGGTCAACGCCGTCAGCAAGCAGGAATACGACAACGCCGTCGCCGCGCAGAAGACGGCCGAAGCCAACCTGGCCGCCGCCCGCGCCAGCGTGACCACGGCGCGCATCAACCTGGGCTACGCCACGGTGACGGCGCCGATTTCCGGCCGCATCGGCCGCGCGCTGGTGACCGAGGGCGCCCTGGTCGGCCAGGGCAGCGCCACCGAGATGGCCGTCATCCAGCAGATCGATCCGCTCTATGTGAACTTCACGCAGTCGGCCTCCGACGCGCTCAAGCTCAAGGAAGCGCTGACCAGCGGCAAGTACAAGCAGGTCGGCAAGAGCGCCGCCGGCGTGAGCGTGGTGCTGGAAGACGGCTCCACCTACGGCTACAAGGGCAAGCTGCTGTTCACCGAACTCACGGTGGACCCCACCAGCGGCCAGGTGACCCTGCGCGCCGAGATCCCCAACCCCGAACGCCTGCTGCTGCCCGGCCTGTACGTGCGCGTGCGGCTGGAACAAGCCCAGCTGGACAACGGCGTGCTGCTGCCCCAGCAGGCGGTGACGCGCTCGGCCAAGGGCGACATCGTCATGGTCGTCGGCCCCGACAACCACCTCACGCCCCGCCCCGTCAAGCTGGGCCCCTCGCAGGGCACCAACTGGGTCGTGACCGACGGCCTGAAGGCCGGTGAGAAGGTGATGGTGGACGGCTTCCAGAAGCTGCCGCGCGGCAAGCCCGGCGACCCGATCGTCGTGAACCCCGTGCCGTGGCAGCCGCAAGGCGCCCAGCCCGCTGCCGCGCCGGCATCGGCACCGGCCTCAACCCCTGCCGCCGCTCCGGCCAAGCAATAAGCACAAGGAGCGCGGCACATGGCCAAGTTCTTCATCGAACGGCCCATCTTTGCATGGGTCATCACGATCTTCATCATCGTGATGGGGGCGATCTCCATCAAGCAACTGCCCGTGGCGCAGTACCCCGCCGTGGCGCCACCGACCATCCAGGTGTCGGTGGCCTACCCCGGCGCCACCGCCCAGACGCTGGAAGACAGCGTTCTCGCGGTCATCGAGCGTGAAATGAACGGCGCATCCGGGCTGGCCTACGTCGAGACGACCAGCCAGGCCAACGGCACCGGCACGATCGTGCTGAGCTTCGAGCCCGGCACCAACGCCGACCTGGCGCAGGTGGACGTGCAGAACCGCCTCTCGCGGGCGACGCCGCGGCTGCCCGCCGCGGTGACGCAGCAGGGCGTGCGCGTGGAGCAGTCGCGCTCGAACTTCCTGATGTTCGCCATGCTCACGACGGAGAACCCGGACGTGAGCATCGAGGCGCTCAACGACTACGCTGCGCGCAACGTGGTGCCCGAGCTGCAGCGCGTGGCCGGCGTCGGCACGCTGACGCAGTTCGGCGCCGAGCGCGCCATGCGCGTCTGGGTGGACCCGGCCAAGCTCAAGGGCTTCAACCTGTCGGTGGACCAGGTGACCGCCGCCATCCGCGCACAGAACGTGCAGGTCTCGGCCGGCAATCTCGGCGATCTGCCCGCAGCGCAGGGCCAGCCCGTGGCGGCCACCATCGTCGTGAAAGGCCAGCTGACCAGCGCCGAGCAGTTCGGCAACGTGGTGCTGCGCGCCAACACCGACGGCTCCACCGTGCGGCTGAAGGACGTGGCGCGCATCGAGCTGGGCTCGCAGAGCTACAGCACCAGCGCACGCCTGAACGGCAAGCCGGCCGTGGGCATGGGCGTGCAGCCCACCCCCTCGGCCAACGCCCTGGCCACGGCCAAGGCCGTGCGCGCCAAGCTGGAGGAGCTCAAGAAGTTCTTCCCGCCGGGCGTGAACTACGTGGTGCCGTATGACACCTCCAAGTTCGTCTCCGTCTCCATCGAGAAGGTGGTCCACACGCTGATCGAAGCCGTGGTGCTGGTGTTCATCGTGATGTTCCTGTTCCTGCAGAACTTCCGCTACACCATCATCCCGACCATCGTGGTGCCCGTGGCCCTGCTGGGCACCTTCGCCGCGCTGCTGGCGATGGGTTTCTCGATCAACGTGCTGACCATGTTCGGCATGGTGCTGGTGATCGGTATCGTGGTGGACGACGCCATCGTGGTGGTGGAGAACGTCGAGCGGATCATGGCCGAGGAAGGCCTGCCGCCGCTGCAGGCCACGCGCAAGGCCATGGGCCAGATCTCGGGCGCCGTGATCGGCGTGACCGTGGTGCTGATCTCGGTGTTCGTACCGCTGGCGTTCTTCGCCGGCTCCACCGGCAACATCTACCGCCAGTTCGCCGCGACGATGGCGACCTCGATCGCCTTCTCGGCCTTCCTGGCGCTGTCGCTCACGCCGGCGCTCTGCGCCACGCTGCTCAAGCCGATCGACCCCGAGCACCATGCCGAGAAGAAGGGCTTCTTCGGCTGGTTCAACCGCTCGTTCAAGCGCACCACCCACAGCTACGAAGGCTGGATGGGCACGCTGCTGCGCCGCGGCGGCCGCATGATGATCATCTACGCCGTGCTGGTCGGCGCCGTGGCGCTGGTCTACACGCGCCTGCCCACCTCGTTCCTGCCGAACGAAGACCAGGGCTACATCATCACCAACATCCAGCTGCCCCCGGGCGCGGCCCAGTCGCGCACCAACGACGTGCTGCATCAGGTCGAGGACTACATGCTCAAGCAGCCTGAGGTCGAGAACATCGTCACCGTGGCGGGCTTCTCGTTCTCGGGCCAGGGGCAGAACGCGGGCCTGGCCTTCGTGATCCTGAAGGACTGGAGCGAACGCACCGGCGCAGAGCATGCGGCCAGCGCCATTGCCGGACGTGCCTTCATGGCGCTGTCGGGCATCCGCGACGCCTTCATCTTCGCGCTGAGCCCGCCGCCCATCCCTGAACTGGGCACCGGCACGGGCTTCAACTTCCGGCTGCAGGACCGCGCCGCGCAGGGCCACGACGCCCTGGTGAACGCGCGCAACCAGCTGCTGGGCATGGCCTCGCAGAGCAAGATCCTGGCGGGCGTGCGCCCCGACGGCATGGAAGACGCGCCGCAGATGCAGATCGACATCGACCGCGACAAGGCCAACGCCCTGGGCATCGGCTTCGACAGCATCAGCAGCGCGCTCTCCACGGCGCTGGGCTCGGCCTACGTCAACGACTTCCCGAACCAGGGCCGTCTGCAGCGCGTGGTCGTGCAGGCCGACGCCGCCGCCCGCATGCGGCCGGAGTCGGTGCTGGACCTGCCGGTGGTCAACAACCAGGGCCAGACCGTGCCCCTGTCCACCTTCGCCAAGACGCGCTGGATCACGGGCGCCATGCAGACCGTGCGCTACAACGGCTATCCGTCGATGAAGATCGCCGGCGACGCCGCACCCGGCTATTCGACCGGCGACGCCATGCAGGAGATGGAGCGCCTCGCCAGCCAGCTGCCACCGGGCTTCGGCTTCGAGTGGACGGGCCAGTCGCGCGAGGAAAAGCTCGCCGGCTCGCAGGCCACCGTGCTGTACGCGTTCTCGCTGCTGGCGGTGTTCCTCTGCCTGGCGGCGCTGTATGAGAGCTGGTCGATCCCGTTCTCGGTGATGCTGGTGGTGCCGCTGGGCGTGCTCGGCGTGCTGATGGCCACGCTGCTGCGCGGCATGTCCAACGACGTCTACTTCCAGATCGGCTTGGTGACCATCATCGGCCTCTCGGCCAAGAACGCCATCCTGATCGTGGAATTCGCCAAGGACCTGCAGGCCGAGGGCAAGAGCGTGTTCGAAGCGGCGCTGCAAGCCGCCCACCTGCGCTTCCGCCCCATCGTGATGACCTCGCTGGCCTTCACGCTCGGCGTGGTGCCGCTGTTCATCGCCACGGGCGCCAGCTCGGCCAGCCAGCGCGCCATCGGTACCGGCGTGATCGGCGGCATGATCACCGGCACCGTGCTGGCCGTGATCTTCGTGCCCGTGTTCTTCGTGCTGGTGCGCACCTTCTTCAAGGGCAGCAAGCGCCAGCAGGAACACGACATGCGCGAGGCCCAGCAACACCTGCACGCGGGAGATGCGCAATGAGGACGATGCCCGTGAACGCCACCCCAACCCAGGAGCAACGACCCATGCAATCCACCCCGTTCGCGCGGCCCGCGCTGACCGCCGTGGCACTGGCCGCCCTGCTGGCGGGCTGCAGCTTCATTCCGACCTACGAGCGTCCGGCTGCGCCGGTGCCCGCCACCTTCGGCGCCTCCGCCGATGCGGCGGCCGCCAGCGCGCCGAAGGGCGCCGCCCGCGCGGCGGCCGACATCGACTGGAAGGAATACTTCACCGATCCGCGCCTGCAGTCGCTGATCGGCATCGCGCTGCAGAACAACCGCGACCTGCGCGTGTCGGTGCTGAACATCGAGCAGGCCCGCGCGCAGTTCCAGATCCAGCGCTCCGCACAGTTCCCGGCCGTGAGCGGCATCGCCAGCGGCACGCGGCAGCCGAGCTCGGTCACCGGCAAGTACGCCAACCAGTTCCAGGTCGGGCTGGGCGTATCGGCCTGGGAGCTGGACTTCTTCGGCCGCATCTCCAGCCTGAAGGAGCAGGCGCTGGCGCAGTACCTGGCCACCGAGGAAGCGCGCAAGGCCGCGCAGATCAGCCTGATCTCTTCCGTGGCCACGGCCTGGTTCAACCTGCAGGCCGACGAGGAGCTGCTCGGCATCTCCCGCCGCACGCTGGCAACCCGCGAGGAATCGGTGCAGCTGACGCGCCTGCGGCTGGAAAACGGCGTGAGCTCCGAGCTGGACAACAGCCAGGCCATCAGCCTGGCCGAAACCGCGCGGGCCACCTTCGCGCAGCAACGCCGCCAGCGCCTGCAGGATGAAAACACCCTGGCGCTGCTGCTGGGCCAGCCGGTGCCGGGCGAGATCCTCTCCAGCCTGGCCTCGGCACGCCTGGCCGACGCGGCCCCCATGCAGCCGCTGCCGGCGGGCCTGCCTTCGGACCTGCTGATCCGCCGCCCGGACATCCGCCAGGCCGAGGAGCAGCTGATCGCCGCCAACGCCAACATCGGCGCGGCGCGGGCCAACTTCTTCCCGCGCATCGCGCTCACCGCCAGCGTGGGCTCGGTCAGCGACGAACTCTCGGGCCTCTTCAAGAGCGGCACCTGGGCGTTCTCGCTGGCGCCGCAGCTCACCCTGCCGATCTTCGATGCCGGCCGCAACCAGGCCACCCTGGACGCCGCCCGCGTGGGCCGCGAGATCGCCGTGGCGCAGTACGAACGCTCGATCCAGTCGGCCTTCCGCGAGGTGGCCGATGCCCTGGCCGGCCAGGCCACGCTGCAGGACCAGCTGGGCGCGCTGCGCACGCAGGCCCGCGCCGACAACAAGCGCTTCGAGCTCTCCGACCTGCGCTACCGCAACGGCGTGGCGAGCTACCTGGACCTGCTGGACGCGCAGCGCTCGCTGTTCCTCACCGAGCAAAGCCTGGTGCAGGTGCAGCTGCTCTCGCTGCAGAACCAGGTGGCGCTCTACCGGGTTCTGGGCGGCGGCTGGACCGAAAAAGCACCGCAGCCGGCACCCGCTTCTTGATGTAGCGCAAGGGGGCGCGGGGGGCCGTTTTCCCCAGGGTTTCGCACGCAGGGCGACTCCTATAATGAAAAACACCCCCCCGACCACAGGCCCCCGAGCCCCCAAGAGGACGTCATGAGCGACACGCACGAAGAAGCGCACACCGGCCCCATCAAGAACCCACGCCAGTTGCTGGTGACGGTGCTTTTCTCCTTCGTGCTGCCGGTGTTCGCCATCATCGGGCTCGTCACTTTCGTGACCTCCGGCAACAAGCCGGCGCAGGGCGTGGCCAACCCCGAAAAAGCCGTGGCCGAACGCATCCAGAAGGTCGGCATGGTGGAGATCCGCGATGCCAACCGCCCGCTGCGCAGCGGCGAGGAAGTCTTCAAGGGCCAGTGCGCGGCCTGCCATGCCACCGGCGCTGCCGGCGCCCCCAAGCTGGGCGATGCGGCCGCCTGGGCTCCCCGCATCCAGCAAGGCTTCGAGACCCTGGTCCATTCGGCGCTCAAGGGCAAGGGCGCCATGGCGCCGCAGGGCGGCGGCGACTTCGACGACACCGAGATCGCCCGGGGCGTGGCCTACATGGCCAATGCGGCGGGCGCCAAGTTCGCCGAACCCAACCGGCCCGGCGCTGCCGAAGGCGGTGCGGCGGCGCCGGCAGAAGGCGCGGCCTCCGGTGCTGCGCCGGCTCCAGCGGCACCCGCTTCCGGGAGCTGACGCCTCAAGGGTGCGGTCTTCAATAGATCCGAAACGAAAAAGCCGGCTTGCACGCCGGCTTTTTTACGTCTGCGCCTGGCGCTGCGCAGGGCTGGGCACGAAGCCGTAGCGCTGCGGCAGATCGGCCGAGAGCACGTCCTGCGGCGTCCAGCGGCCCTGCTCGATGGCCTCGGCCACCAGCGGCACGTCCAGCGTGTGGACCAGGCCCAGCCCGGCGCTGCTGGCCAGATAGACGCGGCCGGCCTCGTCCAGCAGGCAGGTGCCGGCATCGGGCATGGCGAGACCCGTCTGGGCCACCGGAACGCTGCCCGCATCGTCGAGACGCCAGACGAGCGGCGTCGCCTCCAGCTCCACGTACACGCGCTGCGGCCCGTTCTGGAAGAACCAGCGGCCTTCGGCGTCGCACTCGTAGTTGCGGTGGATGAAGTCGATCAGCTTCTCGTGCAGCAGCCGCGCGCCCCGCGCCTGCGGGAACGGGCCCAGGGCCTGCGTGGCGTCGTCGCGCATGTACCAGTGGCCGCGCGCATCCAGGCCCAGCCAGCCGTAGCAATCGGGAACGTGGGACCACTTGGCGATGGCCTGTCTGACGATGTCATCCATGGGCCGATTCTGCAACGGCCGGCGGCGCGCCCGCGTAGGCGGCGGAGCCTTGCGCCGCCAGCCAGTCGGCCACGGCCTCGGGCATGCGCCGCACATGGCCGGGAAAAGCTCCGGCCGGAAAGCCCACATGGCCGCCACCTGCGGGCTGCCACAGGGTGACGTGCGAGCCCGCCTCCGCCGGCCCCGGCAGGCTGGCCGCCGGCACGAACGGATCGTTCAGCGCATTGAGCACCAGCGCCGGCACGCGGATGTCCGGCAGCACCGGCTTGGCCGAGGCGCGGCGCCAGTAGTCGTCGGCATCGGCGAAGCCGTGCAGGGGCGCGGTGAACACGTCGTCGAAGGCATGCAGGTCGCGCGCGGCCAGCAGCGCCTGGCGGTCGAAGAGGCCGGGATGCTGGGCGAGCTTGGCCAGCGCCTTGGGCACCATGGTGCGCAGGAAGATGCGCGTATAGACATGCCGGTTGAACCCGCGGCCGATGGCCGCGCCGCTGGCGGCCAGATCGATCGGCGCGCTCACCGAAGCGACGGCCGCCACCGTGCCCGCCGCCGCCCGCCCCGCCTCCCCGGCCCAGCGCATGAGGGCATTGCCGCCCAGCGACACGCCGACGGCCCAGACCGGCGCGGGTGGGTGCAGCGCCCCGTCGCCGCCGGCCTCCGGCTGCGCCAGGCGCCGTAGCATCCAGTCGATCTCGGCATGGTCGCCCGAATGGTAGGCGCGCGGCCCCTGGTTGAGCGGGCCGCTGCAGCCGCGGAAATGCGGCACTGCGAAGCGCCAGCCCCGCTGCCGCGCCACGTCGGCGAAGGCCTCTGCATAGTGGCTGCGGGACGATCCCTCCAGGCCGTGGAACAGCACCAGCAGCGGGCGCGGCCCCGCTGCATGCGGGCCCTGCAGGAAGTCCACCTCCACGAAGTCGCCGTCAGGCGTTGTCCAGCGCTCGCGCCGGTACTGCGGCCTCGGCCCCAGCGTGCGGCGCGAGAACACGGCGGGCCAGAGCGTCTGCGCATTTCCGCCGGGCAGCCAGGCGGGCGCTACGTAATCCATAGCATCCTGCGCAGGTAGTTCCTGGGCCTGCGACCCCAAAGCCTTGTGCAAGTCAGCGCACCTCACGCAATCCCGGCCGGCATGCGCTCAGTGCAGCACCGTGGCGGCGTGCCCTGCGCCGGGGCTCTGCACGCCCTGCGCTTCCCGCACGGTGCCCGGACTGGCGTGGTGCGCCACCAGGCGCCAGCCCTGCGCGGTCTTGTGATAGACGTTGGTGGCCTGCACGACGGCTTCGCGCGGGCCGTCGGGCAGCATCACCTCGACATGCTCGACCACGCTGTGCACCGCGCTGGCCAGCGCCAGCACGCGGTGGACCTGCGTGGGCCGCGCGCGCAGCGTGCCGTGCTCGAACATGGCGCTGAAGGCGGCGCGGATGGCGCCCGGCCCCAGCAGGCGCGGGCCGCCGGGGTGCACGCAGACGATCTCGTCGTCATCGGCCCAGCAGGCCATCAGCCGTTCGATGTCGCCGGCCTGCAGGGCCTCGTAGAAGGCGGCTTCGGTGTCATCGGGCGAGCCGCCGATGGTGGCGGCGCGCAGGGAAGATCGTGTCATGGCGGGGCTTCCGGGATACGTCGGGCAAGAAGGAAGGATGCGCGAAGGCGGCGAACGGCCGCATTGTCCGTGGCCCGGCGGGCCTTGTCACGGCGCGGGCCATGCGCGGGCGGGAGGCCCTGCCGCGCTGCAGGCACAATGCGGACTGCCCCGGTGGCCTTGGCAGTGTCGCCGGCTCGCGGCGCCGGGGCGGCATCACCATGAAACGTCTTCTCCTCCTGATCGGCCTGGCCCTTTCCCTCACGGGCTGCGGCTACAACGACTTCCAGCGGCTGGACGAACAGTCCAAGGCCGCATGGAGCGAGGTGCTGAACCAGTACCAGCGCCGCGCCGACCTAGTGCCCAACATCGTCGCCACAGTCAAAGGCGAGGCCGCCTTCGAGCAGGACACGCTGACCCGCGTGGTGGAGGCGCGCGCCAAGGCCACGTCGATCCAGGTCACGCCCGAAACGCTGAACAACCCCGAGGCCTTCAACAAGTTCCAGCAGGCGCAGGGCGAACTCTCCAGCGCGCTGTCGCGCCTGATGGTGGTGGCCGAGCGCTACCCCACCCTGCAGGCCAACCAGGGCTTCCGCGATCTGCGCGTGACGCTGGAAGGCACCGAGAACCGCATCACCGTGGCGCGCAACCGCTACATCCAGACCGTGCAGGAATACAACGTGCTGGCACGGAGCTTTCCGACCAACCTGACGGCCAAGGTCTTCGGCTACCCGCCCAAGCCCGCCTTCAGCGTGCAGAACGAGGCGCAGATCAGCACGCCGCCGGTCGTCGATTTCAACCGGCCCGCGGCATCGCGCCCCTGAGCCCGGCCCCGCCCTGCTGACCCAACCATCGAGTCCGATATGCCTCTGGCGCGCGCACTGCAAGCGCTGATAGCTATTGTTTTCATAGTGCTCGCACCCTGGCAGGCGGCGGCAGCACAGACGCTGCGCCCCGTGCCGGCCCTCACGGCGCGGGTGATCGACGAGACCGGCACCCTGCAGCCCGCCGACCGGCAGGCGCTCGAAGCGCGGCTGGCCGCCATCGAGCAGCGCAACGGCTCGCAGGTCGTCGTGCTCATGGTCCCGACCACGCGGCCCGAAGACCTCGCCGCCTACGCCAACCGCGTGGGCAACGACTGGAAGATCGGGCGGCGCGACGTGGGCGACGGCGTGCTGGTGCTGGTCGCGCTGCAGGACCGCCAGATGCGCATCGAGGTCGCCAAGGCGCTCGAAGGCGCCATCCCCGACATCGCCGCCGCGCGCATCATCGACGAGGCCATGAAGCCGCGCTTTCGCGAGAACGACTATGCCGGCGGCCTGATGGCGGCGGTGGACCAGATCGGCGCGCGCATCGCAGGCGAGGCCCTGCCGCCACCTGCGGTCGAGCAGCGCAAGGCAACCCCATCCCATCGCGACGGCTTCGACTGGACCGACCTCGCGGTGTTCCTCTTCTTCGGCGTGATGGTGGCCGGACCGCTGGCGCGCAGCCTCTTCGGCGGCCGGCTGGGCGGCCTGCTGCTGGGCGGCGGCGCGGGCGGGCTGGCCCTGCTGCTCACCTCCAGCGTGCTGGTCGCGGTGGTGGTGGGCGTGCTGGCGCTGCTATACACCTGGCTCTTCGCCGCCAAGGGCCTGCCCATCGTCTGGCACGGCGGCGGCGGCCCGGGCGGCTGGTCCGGGGGCTCATCTTCCGGCGGCAGCTGGGGCGGCTCCAGCGGCGGCGGTGGTGGTGGATTCAGCTCGGGCGGGGGCGGCAATTTCGGCGGGGGCGGAGCCTCCGGCGGCTGGTGACGCCAGTCAAGGCACATTGAGGCACGCGGCATGAATCACCCCATCCCACCCCGCGACGAGGCCGGCGCACCCACTGCGGGCGCGCACGCTCAGCCACCTCATCACGCCCAGGGTCACGACGGGCAGCGCCCGCCGCTGCTGCGCCGGCTGACGCGCCTCGTGCGGCACCGCTGGTCGGACGGCGCCGTGCGCAAGGCCATCCCCGCCGACCTGCTGGAGCGCCTGACGCGCCGCGTGGCGGCCAGCGAACGGCGCCACACCGGGCAGATCCGCCTGTGCATCGAAGGCGGCCTGCCCTGGTCCTACCTGCGGCGCGGCGCCTCGCCCCGCGAGCGGGCCGTCACCCTGTTCGGCAAGCTGCGGGTCTGGGACACGGAGCACAACAACGGCGTACTGATCTATCTGCTGCTGGCCGATCACGCGATAGAGATCGTGGCGGACCGCGCTCTGGCCCGCACCATCACGCCGCAGGCCTGGCATGCCTTCATCGCGCAGATGCGTGCGGCCTTCCGCGAAGAGCGCTACGAAGACGGGCTCACGCAGGCGCTCGCTGAAGTGTCCGCGCTGCTGGTGCAACACTTTCCCGCCGACGATTCGTCGGCGCCGCATGAAGGCGCGGCGGGCGCCAGCCCCGCCAACGAACTGCCCGACGCGCCCGTGCTGCTGCGCCACGGCCAGGACTAGCCCAACGGCTTTCTCCGCCGCCTGGGGGCTGCCCAACGCCCAATAAAAAAGCCGCCCGATGGGGCGGCTTTTTCTTTGTCGATACCGGGCGGCGGCGGGCAGCGCTTTCAGGCTCTGCACGCACACCCGGCTCGCGGGTACGGTCGTTCAGCGCTTCTGGCGGAAACGGCGCAGCGCAGCGATCTGAGCGGCCATCACGGCCAGTTCGGACTGGGCCTTGGCCAGGTCCAGATCGCTCTTGGCGTTCTTCAGGGCTTCTTCTGCGGCGGCGCGGGCGGCATTCGCCTTTTCGTCGTCCAGGTCCTTGCCGCGGATGGCGGTGTCGGACAGCACGGTCACACGGTCGGGCTGCACTTCCAGCAAGCCACCGGCCACGAAGACGAATTCCTCGTTGCCATCGGCCAGCTCGATGCGCACCGAACCCGGCTTGATGCGGGTGATGAGCGGCGTGTGCTTGGGCAGGATGCCCAGTTCGCCAGCCTCGCCCGGCAGCGCCACGAAGCGTGCCTCGCCGGAGAAGATGGACTCTTCGGCGCTGACGACATCGACGTGAATGGTGTTGGCCATGGATCGTTCCTAGGTTTGTTCAAGAAGGGGCTGTGGGGACACGGCAAGAGCCGCCATGAGGTGCACTGCCTGCGGCCACCGGCCATGCCCGAGGACATGGCGGCTGGACCACCGGTCAGCGCGCCCCGAGGGCGGCGCTTCAGTGGCCTCAGGCTGCCAGCTTCTTGGCCTTTTCGAAGGCTTCGTCGATCGTGCCGACCATGTAGAAGGCCTGCTCGGGCAGGTGGTCGCACTCGCCGGCCACGATCATCTTGAAGCCGCGGATGGTTTCCGACAGGGGCACGTACTTGCCGGGCGCGCCGGTGAACACTTCGGCCACGTGGAACGGCTGCGACAGGAAACGCTGGATCTTCCGGGCGCGGGCCACGGCCAGCTTGTCTTCGGGAGCCAGTTCGTCCATGCCCAGGATGGCGATGATGTCGCGCAGTTCCTTGTAGCGCTGCAGGGTGCCTTGCACGCCGCGGGCCACTTGGTAGTGCTCTTCGCCCACGACTTGCGGGTCCAGCTGGCGGCTGGTGGAGTCCAGGGGATCGACGGCGGGGTAGATACCCAGCGAAGCGATGTCACGCGACAGCACCACGGTGGAGTCCAAGTGGGCGAAGGTCGTGGCAGGCGACGGGTCGGTCAAGTCATCGGCAGGCACGTACACGGCCTGGATGGAGGTGATCGAGCCGACCTTGGTGGAGGTGATGCGCTCTTGCAGGCGGCCCATTTCCTCGGCCAGCGTAGGCTGGTAGCCCACGGCGGAAGGCATACGGCCCAGCAGAGCGGACACTTCGGTACCGGCCAGCGTGTAGCGGTAGATGTTGTCCACGAAGAACAGCACGTCGCGGCCTTCGTCACGGAAGGACTCGGCGATGGTCAGGCCGGTCAGGGCCACGCGCAGACGGTTGCCCGGGGGCTCGTTCATCTGGCCATAGACCATGGCGACCTTGGAGTCTTCGAGCTTCTCGAGGTTCACGACGCCGGAATCGGCCATTTCGTGATAGAAGTCGTTGCCTTCACGGGTACGTTCGCCCACACCAGCGAACACCGACAGACCGCTGTGGGCCTTGGCGATGTTGTTGATGAGTTCCATCATGTTCACGGTCTTGCCCACGCCGGCGCCACCGAACAGACCCACCTTGCCGCCCTTGGCGAACGGGCAAACCAGGTCGATCACCTTGATGCCGGTTTCGAGCAGTTCCTGCGAAGGCGACAGCTCGTCATAAGCGGGGGCCTTGCGGTGGATGGATGCCGTGAGGGACTGGTCCACGGGACCGCGCTCGTCGATGGGCGTGCCCAGCACGTCCATGATGCGGCCCAGGGTCGCCTTGCCCACGGGCACGCTGATGGGGTTGCCGGTGTTGGACACCATGATGCCGCGGCGCAGGCCGTCGGACGAGCCCAGCGCGATGGTACGCACCACGCCGTCGCCCAGCTGCTGCTGCACTTCCAGCGTCAGCGGGGAGCCTTCGAGCTTCAGGGCGTCGTAAACCTTGGGCATCTGGTCACGGGGGAACTCCACGTCCACCACGGCACCGATACATTGAACAATCTTGCCTTGCACTTGAGCCATTTGTTGCTCCAAAAATGTTTGTCTGTCGAGCTGCTTACACAGCGGCGGCACCGGCCACGATCTCGGACAGTTCCTTCGTGATCGCTGCCTGGCGCGTCTTGTTGTAGACCAGCTTCAACTCGCCGATGACGCTGCCAGCGTTGTCGGTGGCGGCCTTCATGGCAACCATCCGGGCGGATTGCTCGGACGCCATGTTTTCTGCCACGGCCTGATAGATCAGCGATTCGACGTAGCGAACCAGCAGCTCATCGATGACGCTCTGCGCATCGGGCTCGTAGATGTAATCCCAGCCGTGCTCGGTGGAGTCCGACTGCATCTGCTCGGAAGACAGGGGGAGCAGACGCTCCACCACCGACTCCTGCTTCATGGTGTTGATGAACTTGGTGTAGCACAGGTACACCGCGTTGATCTTGCCTTCGGCATAAGCGTCCAGCAGCACCTTGACGGGGCCGATCAGCTTGTCGAGATGCGGCGTATCGCCCAGCCCGGTGACATGGGAAACCACCTTGGCGCCGACACGGTTCAGGAAGCCCAGACCCTTGTTGCCGATGGCCACGGCCTCGGCGGACACGCCAGCGGACTGCAGTTCGCGCAACTGGGTCGTCACGGCGCGCAGCACGTTGGTGTTCATGCCGCCGCAGAGGCCCTTGTCGGTGGTCACCACGATCATGCCGGCGACCTTGGCTTCCGTGTTCTCCTTCATGAAAGGATGCACGTATTCCGGGTTGGCCTTGCCGAGGTTGGCCGCGATGTTGCGGATCTTGTCGCTGTAGGGACGGGCAGCGCGCATCCGGTCCTGCGCCTTGCGCATCTTGGATGCGGCCACCATTTCCATGGCCTTGGTGATCTTCTTGGTGTTCTCCACCGATTTGATCTTGCCGCGTATTTCCTTGCCTGCTGCCATGAGGTTTCCTCGTCCGGTTTAGGCGAACGACTTCTTGAACGCGGTAACGGCAGCCGACATCTCGGCTTCAGCATCCTTGTCCATCGCCTTGGCCTGCTCCAGCTTGGCGAGCAAAGCGCCATGGCTGGTCTTCAGGAACTGGTGCAGACCGTGTTCGAACTCGAGCACTTTCTTCACTTCGATGTCGTCCATGAAGCCCTTGTTCACCGCGAACAGCGTGGCACCCATCAGCGAGATGGGCAGCGGGCTGTACTGGGCTTGCTTGAGCAGTTCGGTCACGCGGGCACCGCGGTCCAGCTGCTTGCGGGTGGCTTCGTCCAGGTCGGAGGCGAACTGCGCGAACGCAGCCAGCTCACGGTACTGGGCCAGGTCGGTACGGATACCGCCGGACAGGCTCTTGATGATCTTGGTCTGGGCTGCACCACCGACGCGCGACACCGAGATACCGGCGTTGATGGCGGGGCGGATACCGGCGTTGAACAGGCTGGTTTCCAGGAAGATCTGGCCGTCCGTGATCGAGATCACGTTGGTCGGAACGAAGGCGGACACGTCGCCGGCTTGCGTTTCGATGATCGGCAGAGCCGTCAGCGAACCGGTCTTGCCCTTGACTTCACCCTTGGTGAAGGCTTCGACGTAGTCGGCGTTCACGCGGGCGGCACGCTCCAGCAGGCGGCTGTGGAGATAGAACACGTCGCCGGGGTAGGCTTCGCGGCCTGGCGGGCGGCGCAGCAGCAGCGAGACCTGGCGGTAGGCCACGGCTTGCTTGGACAGGTCGTCATAGACGATCAGGGCGTCTTCGCCGCGGTCGCGGAAGTATTCGCCCATCGTGCAGCCGGAGTAGGCCGACACGTACTGCATGGCAGCCGATTCGGAGGCCGATGCGGCCACCACGATCGTGTATTCCATCGCGCCGGCTTGCTCGAGGGCACGCACGACGTTCTTGATGGAGGAAGCCTTCTGGCCGATGGCGACGTAGATACACGTCACGCCCTGGCCCTTCTGGGCGATGATGGCGTCGATAGCGACGGCCGTCTTGCCGGTCTGGCGGTCACCGATGATCAGCTCGCGCTGGCCACGGCCCACGGGCACCATCGCGTCGATGGACTTGATACCGGTCTGCAGCGGCTGGTCCACGGACTTCCGTGCGATCACGCCGGGAGCGACCTTTTCGATCACGTCGGTCAGCTTGGCGTTGATCGGGCCCTTGCCGTCGATCGGCTGGCCCAGGGCGTTCACCACGCGGCCCACCAGTTCGGGGCCCACGGGCACTTCCAGGATGCGGCCCGTGCACTTGACGGTGTCGCCTTCGGAGATGTGCTCGTACTCGCCCAGAATCACGGCGCCGACGGAGTCGCGCTCGAGGTTCAGCGCCAGGCCGTAGGAGGGCTGGCCGTCCTTGGTGGCGGGGAACTCGAGCATTTCGCCCTGCATCACGTCGGACAGGCCATGCACGCGCACGATACCGTCCGACACCGACACCACGGTGCCCTGGTTGCGGATGTCGCTGCTCGCTGCCAGACCTTCGATGCGGCTCTTGATCAGTTCAGAAATTTCTGCGGGATTGAGTTGCATGACTCTTTCCTTCTTTCTTTGGTTAGCCTAGACCTCAAGCCGCTTACGCAGTGAGGGCCGCTTTCATTTGTTCCAGACGGGCTTTGACGGAGGTGTCCAGCACCTCGTCACCCACCACTACGCGAATGCCGCCGATCAGGGACTCATCCAGCTGGACCGAGGCGACACTCAGCTTGCGGCCGAAGCGCTTTTCCAGCGCTGCATCCAGGCCTGCCAGCGCGTCGGCATCCAGCGGGAAAGCGCTGTACACGACGGCATCGGAAGAACCGTTGCGCTGATTGACCAGCGCGCGAAACTGCGCCGCCACTTCGGGCAGGGCGTCCACACGGCCGTTGTCGATGACCACGCGCAGGAAGTTGCGGGCGGCATCGGACAGCGGGCTGCGCACCACACCCGCGATGACGTCGAACACTTGGTCGTCCGTCACCTTGGGGTTGTCTGCGAGCTGGCGCAGTTGCGGGTTGGCGGCGATCGCCGCCACTTCTTCCACCCAGGCCACGGTACCGCTCAGGTCGGCACCGGACGTGGAGGAAGTGCAGGCCTTGAAGAGCGCTTCCGCGTAGGGGCGGGCAATGGTGGCGAGTTCTGCCATGGTTGCGCGCTCCTTACAGCTCGGTCTTCAGGCGATTCAGCAGATCAGCATGGACGCCGGCATTGACTTCCTTGCGGAGGATCTGCTCGGCACCCTTCACGGCCAGGGTCGCCACCTGCTCGCGCAGGGCTTCGCGGGCCTGGATGGTTTGCTGCTCGGCGTCGGCACGGGCGGCGGCAAGGATCTTGTTGCCTTCTTCCGTGGCCCGGGCCTTGGCTTCTTCGATGATGGCCTGAGCGCGGCGGTCGGCGTCCGCGATCCGCGATGCCGTCTCGTTGCGCGTCTGGGCCAGTTCCTTCTCCACGCGCTGGTTCACAGCGGTGAGCTCGGACTTGGCGCGGTCGGCGGCAGCGAGGCCATCGGCGATTTTCTGGGCTCGCTCATCCAGCGCCTTCGCGATCGGGGGCCACACGAACTTCATCGTGAACAGCACCAGGATCAGGAAGACGATGGCCTGAACGAACAGGGTCGCGTTGATACTCACGGCAACACCTTTCTATTTGGGCGTTGAACGGAGCTTAGGCCAGGACGAAGGGGTTGGCGAAAGCGAACAGCAGGGCGATGGCCACGCCGATCAGGAAGGCAGCGTCGATCAGACCGGCCAAGATGAACATCTTGGTTTGCAGTTCGTTGATCAGTTCGGGCTGGCGAGCGGAAGCTTCGAGGAACTTGCCACCCATCAGAGCGATACCGATCGAAGCGCCGATAGCGCCCAGACCCACGATCAGACCACAAGCCAGAGCGACGAGACCGAGAATGTTTTCCATGATGACTCCTAGGATGAAAAGAAAGAAAAGTTAAAGGAAAGAGAAAGAGACAAACGACTCAGTGAGCGTCATGAGCCTGGCCGAGGTAAATCAGCGCAAGCATCATGAAGATGAAGGCCTGCAGGGTGATCACCAGGATGTGGAAGATCGCCCAGATAGAGCCTGCAATGATGTGCCCCAGGGGGAGCAACACACCGGAAAGCGACATGGCAGCAGCACCGCCCATCAGGGCAATCAGCATGAACACCAACTCACCAGCGTACATGTTGCCGAACAGCCGCATACCGTGCGAAACCGTCTTGGCAACGTATTCAATGATCTGCATGAGCAGATTGACCACGCCCAGGATCACGGCGAGGACAGGATTCTTGCTGGTACCGAACGGGGCGGTGACCAGTTCGTGGGCCCAGCCGCCCAGGCCCTTGATCTTGACGCTGTAGTACAGGCACAGGATCAGCACGGCGAAGGACAGGCCCAGCGTGGTGGACAGATCGGCGGTGGGCACGACGCGCAGATAGGCGTGGTGCGGATCGTGGCCGGCGGCGCCGTAGATCTGGCCCCAGATGGCGGGCAGCAGATCGACCGGCAGCATGTCCATGGCGTTCATCAGGAAGATCCAGACGAAGATGGTCAGCGCCAGCGGGGCAATGAACTTGCGGCTTTCGGCGTTGTGGATGTTGGCCTTGGCCTGGTTGTCCGCCATTTCGACCAGGATTTCCACGGCGGCCTGGAAGCGGCCGGGCACGCCAGACGTCGCCTTGCGGGCGGCGAGCCAGAAAACGAACAGGGCCAGACAACCGAGAACCAAACCCACGATGACGGAGTCGTAGTTCACCACAGAGAAATCGACGATGGACTTCTGCTTGATGTTCTGGAGATGCTGCAAGTGGTGAACGATGTATTCACTGGCAGTCGGGGCGTGCGCTTCTGCGGCCATCGGACAACTCTTCTCTCAAATATCAACCGGTTTGCGGACACCGGGCCGCACCATGAGTGCGATCCAGTACGTTTTCATCGTCACCACCATGCTGACCAGCAAAGCCAGCCAGCTGAGCCCCGGCACCAGCCGCGGCGCCGCCGCCAGCATGGCGACGGTCAATGCAATCTTCACCAACTCCCAGCCGAACATGCCGACCAGCGCAGCGCCTGCGGACACCCGCTGGCGCACCATGCCCCGCGCGAACAAGGCTGCCGGAACGACGACGGCCAACGCGCCATAGGCGGCCGACCATGCCACATGAGACCTGCCGGACACCAGCCACGCCACCAGGGCCACGGCCAGACCGACCAGCGCCTGCAGGAACACTATCCGCCAGATGGACACCGGAGGATTGCGCTGCCGCCACTGCTGCGCCTCGAGGGCGGTCAGGGGCTTGAACTTGGCGCCATCAACCTCAGCTTCGGTTTCGGGAGCGTTTGTTTTCATCTTTGATTGGCGCCCGAGCTGGAGACTGAAACTTTTTACAAAGCCCCTGATTATAAGTAGAAACCCACGCAGGTCCGCAATGCCCCGCGATGCTGATGCCTGCCCGGCTGCGCCGGGCCATCCGGCGGGCGCACACGGCTTGCATGGCAGGCCGGCATTGTCTCCCGCCATGCGCCCGGGCACGGTAACCCGCGTGACCATGACAGCTCCGCATGGTGACGCGTCACGCCGTCGGCTGCCGCACAATCCCCCTGCCATGCAGGGCCTTTGCCGTCCTGCCGTTCCCTTGCGCGCCTGCAGAACACCTTTCGATATGACCCAGCCCTCCAACCCACCCGCAACCGCCAGCACTCCTGCCGCAGACGCCGCCCCCGGCGACAGCCGCAAGGACTCGCTGATCGAATACCCCTCGCAGTTCCCGATCAAGGTCATGGGCCAGAAGGTCGATGGCTTCGTGCATGCGGTG
The DNA here is from genome assembly GCF_900113035.1 of Paracidovorax wautersii. Taxonomy (GTDB): domain Bacteria; phylum Pseudomonadota; class Gammaproteobacteria; order Burkholderiales; family Burkholderiaceae_C; genus Paracidovorax; species Paracidovorax wautersii. The sequence goes on from NZ_FONX01000015.1 coordinate 123,057, forward strand.
ACCGAGACGGCCAAGCGCTTCGACCCCTACTTCGACGCATCCACCATCGAGCTGCGCGACAGCCGGGCCGGCAACTACCTGGGCGTCACCATCACCGTGACGGCGACGAGCCGCGAGCAGCTCGACGACCTGTACCGCGCGCTCTCGTCGCACCCCATGGTCAAGGTGGTGCTCTGACCGACGCCGCCAGCCCCCAGGCCCCGGCACCCATGCCCATGGAGCTGCGCCGGCTCGGCCGCGTCGATTACCACGCGACGCTGGAGGCCATGCAGCGCTTCACCGAGGAGCGCGACGGCAGCACGCCCGATACGCTATGGATTTGCGAGCACCCTGCGCTCTATACGCAAGGGCTGGCCGGCAAATCCGGCCATGTGCTGGCGCCTGCGGACATCCCCGTCGTCGCCACGAACCGCGGCGGCCAGGTGACCTTCCACGGCCCTGGCCAGGTCGTCGCCTATCCGCTGATCGACCTGCGGCGCGCGGGCTATTTCGTCAAGGAATACGTCTATCGCATCGAAGAGGCCGTCATCCGCACCCTGGCCCACTTTGGCGTGACGGGCCACCGCGTGGCCGGAGCGCCCGGCATCTACGTGCGGCTGGACGACCCGGCCAGCCATGCCCTGCTGCCGCAGCGGCCCCAGCACGCCGGCGCCCCGGGCGCCGCGGCCGGGCCCGACTTCACCGGCCTGGGCAAGATCGCCGCGCTGGGCATCAAGGTGACCCGGCACTGCACCTATCACGGCGTCGCGCTGAACGTGGACATGGACCTGGAGCCCTTCTCGCGTATCAACCCTTGCGGCTACGCGGGCCTGGCCACGGTGGACCTTTCTACAATCGGGGTCCAAACCACCTGGGACGAAGCCGCCGCCGTGCTGGCGGGGCAGCTTGCCACGCGCCTCGCGCCCTGATCTCCAAGACCTGCCATGAGCACTCCCGAAGTCGTGCGCGAAGCGCAATCCTCTGCCACCTACAACCCGCTGGCCAAGCAGAAGGCCGCGGCCAAGCTGTCGCGCATCCCGATCAAGGTGGAGCAGGGCGAGGCGCTCAAGAAGCCGGAATGGATCCGCGTGAAGGCGGGCTCGCCCACCACGCGCTTCTACGAGATCAAGGAGATCCTGCGCGAGCACAAGCTGCACACGGTCTGCGAGGAAGCCTCCTGCCCCAACATCGGCGAATGCTTCGGCAAGGGCACGGCCACGTTCATGATCATGGGCGACAAGTGCACGCGCCGCTGCCCGTTCTGCGACGTGGGCCACGGCCGCCCGGACCCGCTCGACAAGGACGAGCCGCTGAACCTGGCCCGCACCATCGCCGCGCTGCGCCTGAAGTACGTGGTCATCACCAGCGTGGACCGCGACGACCTGCGCGACGGCGGCAGCGGCCACTTCGTGGAATGCATCCAGAACATCCGCGAGCTTTCGCCCCAGACGCAGATCGAGATCCTGGTGCCCGACTTCCGCGGCCGCGACGACCGCGCGCTGGAGATCCTCAAGGCCGCGCCGCCCGACGTGATGAACCACAACCTGGAAACCGCGCCGCGCCTCTACAAGGAAGCGCGCCCGGGCTCCGACTACCAGTTCAGCCTGAACCTGCTCAAGAAGTTCAAGGCACTGCACCCCGGCGTGCCGACCAAGAGCGGCATCATGGTGGGCCTGGGCGAGACCGACGAGGAGATCCTGCAGGTCATGCGCGACATGCGCGCGCACGACATCGACATGCTGACCATCGGCCAGTACCTGGCGCCCTCCAACAGCCACCTGCCCGTGCGCCGCTACGTGCACCCCGACACCTTCAAGATGTACGAGGAAGAGGCCTACAAGATGGGCTTCACCCACGCCGCCGTGGGCGCGATGGTGCGCTCGAGCTACCACGCCGACCAGCAGGCGCATGCTGCCGGCGTCACCGCAGCCTGACCAGCGCAACGCCGGGGAGCGGGCCCCGGCCGCCCGCCTTCATTGCCGCAGACGAAGCCAGCTGAAGAGCTGGCTTTTTTCCATGGGGCGGGCGATGTAGTAGCCCTGCCCTTCGTGGCAGCCCATCTCCATCAGGGCCTGCCAGGCGGCGGTGTCTTCGATGCCTTCGGCCAGCACCTGCAGCCCGAGCTTGCGGCCGAGCTGCGCCACCATTTCGGCGATCCGCGCGCCATGGGACTGGCTCAGGTTGCGCACGAAGGCGCGGTCGATCTTGATGCGGTCCAGCGGCAGGCGCTCCAGGTAGCTGAGCGAGGAATAGCCGGTGCCGAAGTCGTCGATGGCGATGGAGACACCGCTGGCGCGCAGCCGCGACAGCGTGGCTTCGAGCAGCTGCGTCGGCAGCGCGGCGACGGATTCGGTGATCTCCAGCTCCAGATGCCCGCCCTGCAGGCCGCTGTGCGCCAGCGCGGCACGCACCATGTCGAAGAAGCCCGGGTCCTGCAGCTGCACGGCCGACACGTTCACCGCCATGCGGCGCGGCGCCAGCCCGGCATCCAGCAGCTCGCGCATGGCGGCGCAGGCGGTGGACAGCACCCACTGGCCCAGGGCCACGATGAGGCCCGAATGCTCGGCCACGGGAATGAAGCGGTCGGGCGGCACCAGCGTGCCGTCTTCCATGCGCCAGCGCAGCAGGGCTTCGAGGCCCACCAGCGCGCGGGTGCTCAGGTCCAGCTGCGGCTGATAGACGAGAAAGAGCTGCTCCTGGTCGATGGCCGCCCGCAGGTCGGAGACCAGCAGCGCACGCGCGCGCGCCTCGGCCCCCATGTGCTCCGAATATTCGAGGTGCTGGCCCCGATGGTCGCGCTTGGCGCGCTTGAGGGCGATGGTCGCGTCCTTGACCAGATCGGTGCCGGCCTGCGGCGCCTCAGGCAGGCGCACGTAGCCGCAGGTGAGCGATACCTTGTGGGCCAGGCCATCCACGGTGAGCGGCTGGCGCACGCCTTCCAGCAGCCGCTCGGGCAGCACCTGCTGCGCGCTGCCCAGCACGCCGAACGTATCCGCGCCCAGCCGGGCCAGCAGCACGCCCGAAGGCAGCGCCTGGGTGAGGCGGTCCGCCACCTGCTGCAGCAGCCGGTCGCCGAAGCGGTGGCCCATGACGTCGTTGGTGGCGCTGAAGTCATCGATGTCGAGCAGCGCCAGAACGTGGTTGCGCACGCCCAGGCGCGCGCATTCGTCCACTTTCTCGACGAAGCGCACGCGGTTGGGCAGGCCCACCAGCGGGTCGTAATACGCCTGCTCGTGCAGCCGCGTGAGCAGGCCGTGCTTGTGCAGCAGGGTGCCCAGGTGCGCGCAGAAGGCGTCGAGCAGCGCCGCGCCGGCCTGGGTCGGCGCAGCGGCGGCGGGATGCATGAAGACGGCCATGCCCGGCGCACCGCGGCGACCGACGTAAAACACCCGCGCGCCGTCCTCGCGCTGGAGGTGCGCCCCGCGCTCCAGCGATTCGCGCAGCAGCGCGAGCGCAGGGCCGCCCGGCGCCTGCTCCGCGCTGGCGAAGCGGCCGGTCGCGGCCAGCACCAGCGGCTCGCCCTGCGCACCGGCCTGCACGCAGGCCACGCCATCGGGCGGGCAGCCGAGCACGGTGGCCAGCTGGTCGATCACGCCCTCGGCGAAGCCTGCGGGGCTGGCGGCCTCCAGCAGGGACGCGCTGGAGCGCACCACCCGCTCCAGGCTGCGGCAGCCGAAGTGAGCCACCTGCAGCTGCTGGCGCGCATGCAGGGCGTTGGCGACGAGCGCCAGCAGCCGCTCGCGCGTGAGCTCGGGCTTGGAACGGTCGTCGTGGATGCCATGGCGCAGCAGCGTGTCGGCGCCCGGCGTCTGGTCGAAGCCCGCGGTGCGCAGCACGATGCGGACATGATCCAGGCCGGGCATGCGGCGGAGGCGGTCGGCCAGCGCCAGCACTGCGGCCGAGGTGCGGCCACACGCATCTGCCGGGCCTTCCGGCGCCTGCAGCGCGACGTCGAGCAGCGCCAGCACCAGGCCCTGCGCCTGGGGCCCGGCCTGCAGGCGCGGCAGCAGCGCATAGGCCTCGGCCAGGGAATGGGCATGCAGGGAGGCGAGCGCACGGCCCTGGAGCTGCCCGCCCTGCAGGGCGGCGCGCACGGCGCCATGCACTTCGGGGTCGCGATCGACGACGAGGACGCACCAGGCCTGCGCCTCGCCTTGCGCATGGTCTTGCGCCTCGTCCAGCACCTTGCCGGGCCCGCCCGGCGCGCGGGACACGAGCGCGGCGCAGACCTCCGGCGCATGCCGGTCGGCTGAAACCCGCTCGCTCATGCCTCGGCGCCGGCCTGCGCTGCATCCGCAGCGCTGAAGCACACCCGGTTGCGCCCGCTGCGCTTGGCCGCGTAGAGGGCCTCGTCGGCCTGGCCGTAGGCGCTGTCGAAGCCGCTGCCCGCCGGCACGCAGCTCAGGCCGAAGCTGGCGGTGACGCTGCTGCCATCGGGCAGCCCGAACGGATGGATCTCGATGGCGCGGCGCAGCGACTCGGCCACGTGCATGCCTTGCTCCAGGCTCTCGCCCGGCAGCGCCACGGTGAATTCCTCGCCGCCGACGCGGCCGACCTGCGCGTCGGGCGGCACGATGGCCTTCAGGCAGGCCACCACGCCGAGGATGACGCGGTCGCCCACGGGGTGGCCGAAGCTGTCGTTGATGCGCTTGAAGAAGTCGATGTCGAGCACGATCAGCGCCAGGGCGCGGGTCTGCAGCTGGCGGTTGACCTGCTCGATGATGGCCGCGCGGTTGAGCACGCCGGTCAGCGGATCGTGGTTGGCGCGGAATTCCAGCTGGGCCGCCAGGTCCTGCAGGCGCATGTTCAGCTGGTTCATCTCCAGCTCGGCACGGTCGCTGCGGCGCACCAGGCGGCGCGTCTCGCGCAGCAGCTTCTCGTAGGCCAGAAGCAGCTCGCCCAGCGCCTGGTGACACGGGGCAGGCTCGCATGCGTGGTGGGCCTGATGGACCTTGCGCGCGGCCTCCAGGGCCTGGTGCTCCGCGTCGAACAGATCCGGGGGCGCGGCGGCAGGGGCGTGCATCAAGCCGCGCTCACGGGATGGGTCGTGAAGCGCAAGGCGGGAAAGTCTTCGCTGAGTTCCTGGCCGAATTCGAGGATGGTGTCGTCCTCTTCGTCGTGGTACCAGTGCACCGCCACTTCGTTGCCCTCGTTGGCCGCGTCGCTCAGCGCCTCGATGAGGTTGAAGAGCATCTTGGTGCTGGAGCTGTTGAAGTAGGCCAGCGCGATGCTCACCTCGATCCTGCTGTCGGACTGCTCGGCCAGATAGGCCTTGAGCTGCACGAGGATGCCGCCGTAGAACGCCGCGGCGTTCTCGGGATAGGACTCGCCGCGCAGGCTCAGGGTGTGGGTGTCGAACTTGAAGTCCACCTCGGGTGAACTGGGAGTCGGGGCAATGTAGAGGTTGTCCATCTGTGTTCTCGATGCGAGCCCGGAGGGCACGGTCAGATTGCGGCCTTCAAATAGAACACCGGTGGCTGTCCGGGCTCCTGGGCGGCGTCGAAGTCGAACTCCAGCGGCTGGCGGGCGTCACGCGCCATGGTGAGAAAGCCCATGCCGGCCCCCTTGCTGCCGTCGGGGGTCTCGTCGCGCAGGGTCTGGCGGTAGGCCTGTTTGATCTCCTCCAGCGTCATGCTGCGCAACGTATCGAGCTTGCCCTGCAGTTCGTCGGCGATGCGCGGCTCGACCGGGTTGGCGCACACCACGGTGAAGCTGCCGTCGGCCTCGCGGCGGATGCAGACCGAGCCGTGGCGCAGCTCGGCGTTGTCCTGGGTGGAGGGCGTGAGCGTGTCGGCAGAGTAATGGACGATGTTCTGCGCCATTTCCACGAACGAGGAGAAGAGCTTGCGCCGCGTGGGCCCGGCCACGCCGGCCACTTCCAGCTGCAGCTTCACCGCGTCGGCCATGGCGGCGATGATGTGCTGCGAGAAGTAGCCCACGTAGTAGAAGATGACCTGGTGCTGGCGGGCCAGCTGGAAGAAGGAGCCGTATTTGTCGGCGATCTGGTTGGAGGGCATGTCTGGTGTCCGTCTCAATCAAGTACGAAAGCAGAAGAAGGTCAGGTCGTCGCGGCGATGGTGCTCGCCCTGCCAGGCCGTCAGCGCGTCGAGCACGGCGCCGTTGATCTCGGCCGGCGTGCGGGCGCGGTGCTCGAAGAGCAGCTCGCGCACCCGGCGCTTGCCCAGCGCGATCGCACGCGGGCCGCCGACCTGGTCGATCAGGCCGTCGGTGCAGATGAAGACCAGCGTGCCGGGGGCCAGGATCAGCTCCTGGTTGCTCCAGGCGTAGTCGAAGTCGCTGTCCACATAGCCGATGCCCTTGCGCTGGCCTTCCACGAGCTCCACCGTGTCGGCGCCCGGACGCACCAGCATGAGCGAGAGGCGCGCGCCGGCGAAGACCAGGCGGCCCTGGGCGGGTTCGAACCAGAAGCAGGCGGCGTCCATGCCGTCGTCCGATCCGGGCGTGGAGTCCTTGCCGTCGAGCTGGCCGAGCATCTGCTTGATGCTGCGGTTGACGCTGCCCAGCAGCACCGCCGGATCGCGCGGGCCGTGCTGCTTGATCGCCTGGCTGAGATTGGTCGAGGCGATGAGCGTCATGAACGCGCCCGGCACGCCGTGCCCGGTGCAGTCGGCCACGGTGGCGCTCCAGCCATCGGCCTCGGTGCTGAACTGGTAGAAGTCGCCGCCCACCACGTCGCGCGGCTCCCAGACCAGGTGCGCGCCGGGGCAGACGCGCGCCAGGGCGTCGAGCGAGCTGCGCAGCGTGGAGCGCTGGATGACGCTCGCGTATTCGATGCTGTGCATGATCTGCCGGTTGCGCGCGGCCTGCATGTCGGCCACCACGCGCATCAGCTGCAGCCCGTGCCCCACGCCGGCATAGGCGCCCTGCTCGGTGATGATGAAGCCGTCGGACATGGCCTTTTCGCCGCACTCCACGGTGCGGAAGGTCAAGGCCTCGATGTCCAGGCCCGCATCGACGATGAGCGGCTCCTTGTCCATGAAGGCGATGCAGCTCTTGCGGCCGTACAGCTCCATGCGGAACGGCTTGCTCATCTGCGAGAGGAAGATGTTCCGGTTGATGAGGCCGATGGGCTGCGTGCCTTCGACGACGGGCAGGCTGACCAGATCCCGGTGCTTGCCGAAGACCTCCATGACCTGCTCATTGGTCTGGTCGGCCGTCATGCAGGGGACCATGCTGCACAGATCCACCGCACTGGGCTGGCGAAACCGGGGCCGGAAGCTGCTCAGATACTCGGAATTTGCGGACATGGAAGACTGCAGGTAGTGTCAGCAAATGTTAACCATCGTTCATGGCAGATTCGTGACGGTCATATGACGCCACCCACGGCGCTGCCGAGCGCCCGCCCGCGTGCCGGCACCACCACTGCTTGCCATCGAAAAAGCCGGCAGCCCAGGCAGGGCCTGGTCCAGCCGCTATTCAATGTATAGCGTCAGCCCGCCGCCTGGAGCATCGCGGCCGGGTCGTCGGAGGCCAGCACCTGCTCGGCCCAGACGGCCAGCTTGCGGGTGTCGGCGCGCAGCACCTCCTGCTTGACGGCCAGGATCTGCGCCGGGTGCATGGAGAAGCTGCGCAGGCCCAGGCCCAGCAGCAGGCGCGTCATGGCCACGTCGCCGGCCGTCTCGCCGCAGACGCAGACGCTCTTGCCCTGCGCGTGGCCGGCCGCGATCACGTCGGCCACCAGGCGCAGCACGGCCGGGTGCAGCGGGTCGTAGAGGTGCGCCACGGCCTCGTCCACCCGGTCGATGGCCAGGGTGTACTGGATCAGGTCGTTGGTGCCGATGGAGAGGAAGTCGAAGTACTGCAGGAAGCTGCGCACGATCAGCGCAGCCGCGGGCACCTCGATCATCGCGCCCAGCTGCACGGGGCCATAGGGCGTGCCGCTCGCGTCGAGTTCGGCGCGCGCCAGCTCCACCTGCGCCAGCGTCTGGCGGATCTCGCTGACGTGCGCAAGCATGGGAAAGAGCAGGTTCACCGGTCCGTGCGCGGCGGCGCGCAGCACGGCCCGCAGCTGGGTGCGGAACATGGCCGGGTCGGCCAGGCTCCAGCGGATGGCACGCAGGCCCAGCGCCGGGTTCAGGTGCGTGTCCTTGTGGCTCTTGTCCAGCGGCTTGTCGGCGCCCACGTCGATGGTGCGTAGCGTGACGGGCAGGCCCTGCATGCCCTCCACGGCTTCGCGGTAGGCCAGGTACTGCGCCTCTTCGTCGGGCAGCGGGCCCGAGCGGTCCATGAACATGAATTCGCTGCGGAAGAGCCCCACGCCCGCAGCGCCTGCGCGCACGGCGGCGGCGGCATCGGCCGGTTGCTCGATGTTGGCCAGCAGCTCGATCGCCTGCCCGTCGAGCGTGACCGCCGGCGTGTGCCGCAGGCGCGAGAGCCGCTCGCGTTCGAGCGAGCCCTGGCGCTGCCGGAAGCCGTATTCGGCCAGGATGATGGGCGAGGGATCGACGATGACCACGCCCGCATCGCCGTCGATGATGACCCAGTCGTCCTGCCGCACCAGCTGGCTGGCGGCGCGCGCGCCCACCACGGCGGGAATGTCCATGCTGCGCGCGACGATGGCGGTGTGCGAGGTCTTGCCGCCCACGTCGGTCACGAAGCCCGCGAACACGCTGCGCTTGAAGTGCAGCATGTCGGCGGGTGAGAGGTCGTGCGCCACCAGCACCAGGGGCACGTCCACCTTGTCGTCCAGCAGCAGGTCCTGCGCCGGCTGCCGGCGCGCGGCCACGGGCGGCGCGGCGACGGGGCTGGCCGCCACGCCCTTCATGTGGCGCAGGATGCGATCGACCACCTGCTCCAGGTCGGCCTTGCGCTCGCGCAGGTACTCGTCTTCCATCTCGTCGAACTGGCGGGAGATGATCTCCAGCTGCGTGGTCAGCGCCCATTCGGCGTTGTAGAGCCGCTGCGTGATCCAGTGCTTGACGCCGCTGACCAGCGCCTCGTCCTGCAGCAGCATCAGGTGCACGTCCAGCAGCGCCGCCAGCTCGTGCGGGGCATCGGGGGGCATCTCGGCCTGCAGGCGCTGCAGTTCCTCGATCACCGCGTTGCGCCCGTTGCGCACGCGCACGATCTCGGCCGTGACCTGGTCGGCGTCGATGAAGTAATGCACCACATCGACGCGGCTGGATGCCACCAGCACCGCGCGGCCGATGGCGATGCCGCGCGAGACGGGAAGGCCGTGGATGGAAAAGGTCATGCAGCCGCCCTGCCCGCCGCGCCCTCCGGGCGGGCCTCCGCTGGCGGCGCCCCGCGTTGCACGGCCGGCTGCCTGCGCATCATTCGCCTTCGCCGAACTTGCCGTCGATCAGCGCGACCAGCGCATCCATGGCCTCGGCCTCGTTCGGCCCGTCGGTTTCCAGCTCGACCACCGAACCCAGGCCCGCGGCCAGCATCATCACGCCCATGATGCTCTTGGCGTTGATGCGCCGTTCGCCCTTGGAGAGCCAGACATCGCACGGAAAGCTGCCCGCCAGCTTGGTGAGCTTGGCCGATGCCCGGGCGTGCAGGCCGAGCTTATTGCTGATGGTGATAGGTTTCTTGATCATTGTGAGACCGTCGAATCTGATTCTGGGGCGCCGAGATGGCCACCTGCATGACACCCTGCGTGCCCCCCACCACGGCGCGCGACACCAGCGCGTCCAGCGCCTCGTTGCGATAGCAGACCGCGCGCAGCAGCATGGGCAGGTTCACCCCGCAGACCAGCCGCGACAGCTGGCCGTCCACCAGCCGCTGCGCCACGTTGCAGGGCGTGGCGCCGAACACGTCGGCGAGCACCAGCGTGGGCCGCTCGGCCTGCTGCTCCATCAGGATGCGTGCCGATGCCAGCGATTCCTCGGGCGGCGCGTTGGGGTGGACATCCAGGGCCACCACATCGTCCGCGCAGTCGGAGAACACATGCAGCGCGCATTCCCGCAAAGCGTGGGCCAGGGGTGCGTGGGCGATGAGGAAGATGCGCGTCGTCGTTTTCATGGCAGGCGGAAGTGACACGCATTATGGCGCCGCACCACCGCCCGCCGCGCAGCGTTGCGCCATGCACCTGCAGGGGCCTGCGCGCTGCCGTTCTCATCGGCCCTGCAACCCCGCGAAGAACGCCCCGGCGGCCTGCGGGCGCGCTTCGGGGGCATAGACCACGGCGTGGTAGAGCCGCACCGCGCCACCCTCCGGCCGGGCGAACCACACCGCATCGGCCGAGACGGGGCGGCCATCGCCGCGCTTCCCGGCCACCTGCAGCCGCACCGATGCCGGCAGGGCCAGCGCGCCCGCCGGAGCGAAGGGCACGGCCGCTGCCTGGGCTGCCGCCGCAGCGGCCTGGGCCACCTGAAGGCGGGCCAGCACGGCCGCACGCCATTGCAGCAGGGCCGCATCGGCCTGGGCCGGCTCCGGCGCGGCCATGTGCGAGACGGCGAAGGTCGCGCCGTCCGCATCGCAGCTCCACAGGGCCAGATCGGCCTGCCGGCCTGCGCCCAGCTCCACGGCGCGTACCGCATGCTCGGGCTTGCAGGGCAGCAGGGCCGTCATCGCGGCGTCGCCGAGCCGCACCTCGCGCCAGTTCAGCGCCGGGCTGCAGGCGGCCAGCAGCAGGCAGAACCAGACCAGGAAAACGATGCGGCGCAAGGGCATGCGCCGGATTATCGGCAGCGCCCCGCGGGCCGCGGCCACGTGGAAACCCACGGGGCGCGCCGCGAGCCCGATGGCTGATGCAGATCAACCGCAAGGCCCGGCCCGCGCACGGCGGGGTGAACTCGCGGCGCACGATGGCCTCCAATCGGGGCCGTTGCGCCTGGCCCGACCCGCGGCGCGGCGCTGCGGCACAATCGATACACGACATGCGGTGCGACGCGGCACCGGCCGCAGAGGCCGCCCATCCGCCACCGCCCACCGGGGAGTCAACAACATGCGCATCACACATTGGCTGGCAGGCGCCGCGCTGGCGGCCTGCGCCGCCGCTGCGGGCTGGATCGTGCTGGGCACGGGCACCGCAGCCGCCCCGCCCTCGACCTTCGTCCTGCTGGACGGCTCGCGCCAGACCACGGCCGACCTGCGCGGCAAGGTCACGCTCGTCAACTTCTGGGCCACCAGCTGCGTGACCTGCGTCGCGGAAATGCCCGAGTTGATCGCCACCTACGACAAGTACAAGGGCCAGGGCTACGACACGCTGGCAGTGGCAATGAGCTACGACCCGCCCAGCTACGTCGTGAACTTCGCCGACAGCCGCAAGCTGCCCTTCAAGGTCGCCATCGACAACACCGGCGCGATCGCCCAGGCCTGGGGCGACATCAAGCTCACGCCGTCCACCTTCGTCGTCAACAAGCGCGGCGAGATCGTGAAGAGCTACGTGGGCGCGCCCGACTTCCCCGAACTGCACAAGCTGATCGAACGACTGCTGGCCGAGACCTGAGCCCGGCAGGCGCCCTCGGGCCTCGCCAGGCCCTGCCGCTACACTGGCAGCTTCTTTCTTCGACGCACGCGGACCTGCTGCAGCCCGCTCGCATCCCGTGGACCAGACGCCTGACGTTTCCCTGATCACGCCCACCCTGCCCGAACACCTGGACGTCGTTCGGGACATCTTCCGTGAATATGCCGAGTCCCTGGGCGTGGACCTGGCCTTCCAGGACTTCGAAGCCGAACTCGCCGCCCTGCCCGGCGACTACGCGCCGCCGCGCGGCCACCTGCTGCTGGCCGAAGTGGGCGGCAGCATCGCCGGCTGCTGCGCCCTGCGCCCGCTGGACACGGCGGACTACCCCAACGCCAGCGAGATGAAGCGGCTCTACGTGCGCAAGGCCTTCCGCGGCTTCGGCCTGGGCCGCCAGCTGGCCGAGGCGACGCTGGACGCCGCGCGCCAGGCGGGCTACGCCTGCGTGCTGCTCGACACGCTGGACGGCATGGAATCGGCCCGCGCGCTGTATGCGGACCTGGGCTTCGAGGAGATTCCGCCCTACTACTACAACCCGCTGGAGGGTTCGAGCTACCTCAAGGCGGATATTGACTGAGATCGCCGCACGGGAGCGGACAGGCCGTGGAACCCGGCTGAACAGGCCCCTTCCAGCCGGCATCAGGCGATATGTGCACGAACAAGGCTGCAGCGCTTATCCATCAAGCGCATCCAGCTATACAAAACATAGCAAATTCCTCAACAGAGCCGTAGATGGCGCGTCGCCGGCAACCCGCAGGCCCGGTATCGCGTAGGGCGCAACGCCCGAAAAGGACAAAGGCCCCGGCGCGCCTATCAAGCGCTCCGGGGCCTTTCGTTTCAATGCCGGAGGCTGGCGATCGATCAGCCCTTGGCTTGGGCCAGCAGCGTGCCGGCGTCGCTCACCTCGAACTTGCCCGGGCCTTCGATGTTCAGCGCCGCGACCTTGCCGTCCTTGACCAGCATCGAATAGCGGTTGCTGCGCAGGCCCAGGCCACGGCCCGTCAGGTCCAGCGTCAGGCCCGTGGCCTTGGCGAAGGCGGCATCGCCATCGGCCAGCATGCGCACCTTGCCGTCGGTCTTCTGGTCACGCGCCCAGGCACCCATCACGAAGGCGTCGTTCACGCTCAGGCACCAGATCTCATCGACGCCGGCAGCCTTGAAGGCATCGGCCTGCTCCACGTAGCCCGGCACGTGCTTGGCAGAGCAGGTGGGCGTGAAGGCGCCGGGCACCGCGAACAGCGCGATGGTCTTGCCGGCAGCGGCCTGGGACACATCGACCGGGTTCGGGCCCAGGCTGCAGCCGCCGCCTTCGACTTCGGAATATTCCATCAGCGTGGCGCTGGGCAGGGTGTCACCGACTTTGATCATTGCAATCTCCTTGAGTTGAGGAATGGGAAGCACACGAAAGAAACGCAGCGCCGGGCCGCAAGGCCTGGGCCATGGGAGGTCCGTCTTCACGGCCGCCTGTCTCGCCCGCTCCGGCTGATGAAGCCAAGACGACAGACGTGCGTGAGGGCAGAAAAGCAGGCCGTGAAAAAAAGGGCGTCCAGAAACGAAAAAACGACCCACATTGTGGGTCGTTTCCAGGGGCCTTGCAGCCATCGGGCCTTGTGGGCCGGCGATGGATCAGAGCAGGCCGGCCTTTTGCACCAGACGGGTCGCAACCCAGTTCTTGGTCTTGGACAGCGGACGGCTTTCCGTGATTTCGATCGTGTCGCCCAGCTTGTACTCGCCATTTTCGTCATGGGCGTGGTACTTGCTCGACTTGGCCACGATCTTGCCGTAGAGCTCGTGCTTCACACGACGCTCGACCAGCACGGTCACAGTCTTCTGACGCTTGTCGCTGACCACCTTGCCGATCAAGGTGCGCTTGAGGGATTTTTTAGCTTCCGTCATGTTCGCTCCTTACTTGGCGGCTTGCTTTTCAGCAAGGATGGTCTTGGCGCGGGCGATATCACGACGGGTGATACGCAGCGTGTTGGTGTTGGCCAGTTGTTGCGTGGCTTTCTGCATACGCAGACCGAAATGGGCCTTTTGCAAGGACTTGATTTCGGCTTCGATGCCGGCAACGTCTTTTTGGCGCAGTTCAGCAGCTTTGGTCATTTCAATTCTCCTGATCAAGCGCCGATCTGACGGGCAACGAACGTGGTGCGCAGCGGCAGCTTGGCGGCAGCCAGGCGGAACGCTTCGCGGGCGAGTTCTTCGGGAACACCGACGATCTCGAACACCACCTTGCCGGGCTGGATTTCAGCCACGTAATACTCGGGGTTGCCCTTACCGTTACCCATACGCACTTCTGCGGGCTTGGTAGAGATCGGCTTGTCCGGGAACACGCGGATCCAGATACGGCCGCCACGCTTGACGTGACGGGAGATCGCACGACGTGCGGCCTCGATCTGGCGGGCCGTCAGGCGGCCACGGTCCGTGCATTTCAGGCCGAAGTCGCCGAAGGCGACCGAGTTGCCACGGGTGGCAACGCCGGTGTTACGGCCCTTCTGCTCTTTGCGGTACTTGCGGCGAGCGGGTTGCAGCATCTTTATTCTCCTTTGCCGTCCGCTGCTGTAGCGGGCGCGTCAACCTTGCGAACGCGCTTAACGGCGGTGTTATCGGCGCCACCGGCACCGGCGGGCTTGTCGCTGCCGTCAGCGGGAGCCGCATTGGCACCCACGGGACGGCGAGGGCCACGGCCTGCACCGGCACGGTCGCCACCCGGGCGGCCGTCACGGCGCGGACCACGGGGACGGCGCTCTTCTTCAGGGCGCGGCGTCTCGGCAGCCGGCAGATCGTTGCGGCCCAGCGTGTCGCCCTTATAGACCCACACCTTCACGCCGATCACACCGTAGGTGGTCTTGGCTTCGGAGGTGCCGTAGTCGATGTCGGCGCGCAGGGTGTGCAGTGGCACACGGCCTTCGCGGTACCACTCGGTACGAGCGATTTCGATACCGTTCAGACGGCCGGACGACATGATCTTGATGCCTTGGGCACCCAGACGCATGGCGTTCTGCATCGCACGCTTCATGGCACGGCGGAACATGATCCGCTTTTCCAGCTGCTGCGTGATGCTGTCGGCGATCAGCTTGGCATCGATTTCGGGCTTGCGCACTTCTTCGATGTTCACTGCGACCGGCACGCCCAGGCGGGAGGCGAGTTCCTTCTTCAGGTTCTCGATGTCCTCGCCCTTCTTGCCGATCACCACGCCCGGACGTGCCGAGTAGATGGTGATGCGGGCGTTCTTGGCCGGGCGCTCGATCAGGATGCGCGAGACGGCGGCGTTCTTGAGCTTGGCCTTCAGGTACTCGCGCACCTTGATGTCTTCGGCCAGCATGCCGGCGAAGTCACGGTTGCTTGCGTACCAGCGGCTGGCCCAGTTGCGGCTGACCGCCAGGCGGAAGCCGGTAGGATGGATTTTCTGTCCCATAGTCTTCCGAGCCCTTAGTTGCCGACCGTCACGTACACATGGCACGTGGGCTTGCTGATGCGATTGCCGCGACCCTTGGCACGCGCGGTGAAGCGCTTGAGCGTGGTGCCTTGTTCGACGTAGATGGTCTTGACCTTCAGTTCGTCGATATCGGCGCCGTCGTTGTGCTCGGCGTTGGCGATGGCGGATTCCAGAACCTTCTTGACGATGCCAGCAGCTTTTTTCTGCGTGAACGTCAGGATGTTCAGGGCTTGGTCAACCTTCTTGCCGCGGATCAGATCTGCGACCAGACGGCCCTTGTCGACCGACAGACGGACGCCCCGGAGGACTGCACGTGTTTCAGACATGGTCGTTCCTTACTTCTTCTGGACTTTCTTGTCCGCGGGGTGACCCTTGAAGGTGCGCGTCAGGGCGAATTCGCCCAGCTTGTGGCCCACCATCTGGTCGGTGACGTACACCGGCACGTGTTGCTTGCCGTTGTGCACGGCGATGGTCAGACCGATGAACTCGGGCAGAACCATGGAGCGACGCGACCAGGTCTTGACTGGCTTCTTGTCCTTGGTGGCGATGGCCTTCTCGACCTTAGCCAGCAAGTGGTGGTCAACAAACGGACCCTTTTTGAGAGAACGAGTCATTTGTTATCCCTTACTTCTTGCGGCGCGACACGATCATGACCTGTGTGCGCTTGTTGTTGCGGGTGCGATAACCCTTGGTCAGATTGCCCCAAGGATCGACAGCATGGCGGCCTTCGCCGGTACGGCCTTCGCCGCCACCGTGCGGGTGATCCACCGGGTTCATGGCGACGCCGCGAACCGTGGGACGAATACCCATCCAGCGCTTCACACCGGCCTTGCCCAGTTGGCGCAGGCTGTGTTCTTCGTTGGCGACTTCGCCGATCGTGGCGCGGCACTCGATGTGGATCTTGCGCACTTCGCCGGAGCGCATACGCACCTGGGCGTACGTGCCTTCACGAGCCAGCAGCGTGGCGGAAGCACCAGCCGAGCGGGCGATCTGAGCACCGGCACCGGGCTTGAGCTCGATGCAGTGGATCGTCGAACCCACGGGGATGTTGCGGATCGGCAGCGTGTTGCCGGCGCGGATCGGGGCTTCCGAACCGGACAGCAGCGTTGCGCCGACTTCCAGGCCACGCGGAGCGATGATGTAGCGACGCTCGCCGTCGGCATAGCACACCAGAGCGATGTGGGCCGTACGGTTCGGGTCGTACTCGATGCGCTCGACCTTGGCGGGGATCGCATCCTTGTTGCGCTTGAAGTCCACCACACGGTAGTGGTGCTTGTGGCCACCGCCCTTGTGACGGGTGGTGATGTGACCGTTGTTGTTGCGGCCGGCCTTCTGGAACTGGGGTTCCAGCAGGGGAGCGTACGCATCACCCTTGTACAGGTGGTCACGCGTGACCTTCACCACGGCACGTTGGCCAGGCGAGGTCGGTTTCATCTTGATGACTGCCATTTATGCGGCCTCCCCGGACAGGTTCAGCTCTTGGCCTTCCTTCAGCGTCACGTAGGCCTTGCGCACGTTGTCGCGGCGACCCATCGTCTTGCCAAAGCGCTTGGCCTTGCCTTTGGTGTTCACCACAGAGACGCCCTTGACCTCGACCTTGAACATCAATTCCACAGCGGCCTTGATTTCGGGCTTGGTAGCGTTCTGCAGCACCTTGAACGTCACAGCGTTGGACTTCTCGGCAACCATGGTGGCCTTTTCGGACACGATGGGAGCGACCAGCACCTGCATCAGACGGCCTTCGTCAAACTGGATCGTGCTCATGCGAACATCTCCTTGAGTTTGTCGATAGCACCCTTGGTGACGAGCACTTTCTTGTAGTGAACCAGCGACACGGGATCTGCATAACGCGGTTCGACGATGAACACGTTCTTCAGGTTGCGCGAGGCGAGGTACAGGTTTTCGTCCACTTCATCGGCGATCACCATCACCGATTGCAGGTTCATCGCCTTGAACTTGTCGGCGAGCACCTTGGTCTTCGGGCTTTCCAGCTTCAGCGAGTCCACCACGGCCAGACGGCCTTCGCGGGCCAGCTGCGACAGGATGGCGGCCATGCCGGCGCGGTACATCTTCTTGTTGATCTTCTGCGTGAAGTTTTCTTCAGGCAGGTTCGGGAAGATGCGACCGCCCCCACGCCACAGAGGCGAGGAGGTCATACCGGCGCGAGCGCGGCCGGTGCCCTTTTGCTTGAACGGCTTCTTGGTCGAGTGCTTGACCTGTTCGCGGTCCTTCTGGGCGCGGGTGCCTTGGCGGCCGTTGGCCTGGTAGGCGACGACGATCTGGTGAACCAGGTCTTCGTTGTACTCGCGGCCGAACACGGTCTCGGGCGCGTCGAACTTCGACGCGGCCTGGCCTTGGTCATTCAGGAGTTCGAGCTGCATTAGTTCGCTCCTTCAGCGGCTTTGGCCTTGACTGCGGGACGCACCGTCACGAAGCCACCCTTGGAGCCCGGAACAGCGCCCTTGATCAAGAGCAGTTGGCGTGCTTCGTCGATACGAATCACGTCGAGATTTTGCGTGGTGACAGTGACGTCGCCCAGATGACCCGTCATGCGCTTGCCGGGGAACACGCGACCGGGGTCTTGTGCCATACCGATGGAGCCGGGGACATTGTGCGAACGGCTGTTACCGTGCGATGCGCGCTGGGAAGCCATGTTGTGGCGCTTGATCGTGCCGGCGTAGCCCTTACCGATCGAGGTGCCTTGCACATCGACCTTCTGGCCCACTGCGAACACGTCAGCCACGGGCACGGCGGCACCGGCGGCGTACTTGCCGGCGGTTTCAGCGGTGACGCGGAATTCGCGGATGATTTCACCGGCTTCCACACCCGCCTTGGCGAGGTGACCGGCTTCGGGCTTGGTCACGCGAGATGCCTTGCGCGAACCGAACGTGACCTGCAGGGACACGTAGCCATCGTTCTCTTGGGTTTTGATCTGGGTCACGCGGTTGTTGGACACATCCACCACCGTGACGGGCACTGCGTCCCCGTCATCGGTGAACAGACGCATCATGCCCACCTTGCGGCCCAGCAACCCCAGGGAGTTGCTCAGACTCATTGGTTTTCTCCAAAACTTTCACCGCTCCGACTTCAATTGGCCAAAGCGTTTGCACGGGCGAAAAAGCACCTTGCGGGCTTGACCGGCGTGCGCGAAAGAAGGTTGATAAAACTCCGCCCATCCGCCCCTCAAAAGGAGCCAGAAAAAGCGAAGCCACAAAGTATAACGCGGACTGCCTTTTCAGGCAAGTCCGCGTTGGATGGCCGCCCCACGCATCGCTGCGGCGGCGGCCAAAGGCGCCTTGCGGCACCTGCGCTGCGATGGATTACTGCAGCTTGATCTCGACGTCCACGCCAGCCGGCAGGTCGAGCTTCATCAGGGCGTCGACCGTCTTGTCGGTCGGGTCCACGATGTCCATCAGACGCTGGTGGGTGCGGATTTCCAGCTGGTCGCGCGAGGTCTTGTTGACGTGCGGCGAGCGCAGGATGTCGAAGCGCTTCATGCGGGTCGGCAGGGGCACGGGGCCCTTGACGATGGCGCCGGTGCGCTTGGCGGTGTCAACGATTTCGGCGGCGGACTGGTCGATCAGCTTGTAATCGAAAGCCTTCAGGCGGATACGGATCTTTTGCTTGGACATGGCTGATTCCTTCTTGCTCAACGATTAAGCAATGATCTTGGCCACGACGCCGGCGCCGACGGTACGGCCGCCTTCACGGATGGCGAAGCGCAGACCTTCTTCCATGGCGATGGGGTTGATCAGCTTGACGGTGATCGACACGTTGTCGCCAGGCATGACCATTTCCTTGTCGGCCGGCAGCTCGATGGCGCCGGTCACGTCGGTCGTGCGGAAGTAGAACTGAGGGCGGTAGTTGTTGAAGAACGGCGTGTGACGGCCGCCTTCGTCCTTGCTCAGAACGTAGACTTCGGCGGTGAAGTGCGTGTGGGGCTTGATGGAGCCGGGCTTGCACAGCACTTGGCCGCGTTCGACGTCTTCACGCTTGGTGCCGCGCAGCAGCAGGCCGACGTTGTCGCCGGCTTGGCCTTGGTCCAGCAGCTTGCGGAACATTTCCACGCCGGTGCAGGTGGTCTTTTGCGTGTCGCGGATACCGACGATTTCGATTTCTTCGCCGACCTTGATGATGCCGCGCTCGACGCGACCCGTGACCACGGTACCGCGGCCGGAGATGGAGAACACGTCTTCCACGGGCATCAGGAAGGCGCCGTCCACAGCGCGCTCAGGCGTGGGGATGTAGGTGTCCAGGGCTTCGGCCAGCTTGTCGATGGCTTGCTCGCCCAGGGGACCCTTGTCGCCTTCCAGGGCGAGCTTGGCGGAACCGCGGATGATCGGGGTGTCGTCGCCGGGGAAGTTGTACTTGTCCAGCAGTTCGCGGACTTCCATTTCCACCAGTTCCAGCAGTTCTTCGTCGTCCACCATGTCGCACTTGTTCAGGAACACGATGATGTAGGGCACGCCCACCTGACGAGCCAGCAGGATGTGCTCGCGGGTCTGGGGCATCGGGCCGTCAGCGGCCGAGCACACCAGGATGGCGCCGTCCATCTGGGCGGCGCCAGTGATCATGTTCTTGACGTAGTCGGCGTGGCCGGGGCAGTCCACGTGGGCGTAGTGGCGGTTGGCCGTTTCGTATTCCACGTGAGCGGTGTTGATGGTGATGCCGCGGGCCTTTTCTTCAGGAGCCGCGTCGATTTCGTCGTACTTCTTGGCTTCGCCGCCGAACTTGGCGGACAGCACCGTGGCGATCGCTGCCGTCAGCGTCGTCTTGCCATGGTCCACGTGGCCGATCGTGCCCACGTTGACGTGGGGCTTGGTACGTTC
>NZ_FONX01000029.1 GCF_900113035.1 Paracidovorax wautersii
AGTGGCGTACTACGCGGGGCTGGGCGTGCACGTCAAACGGTTGCTGACGGACAACGGAGCGGCCTTCCGGTCCAAGGAGTTTGCGGCTGCCTGCAAAGCCTTGGGAGTGCAGCACAAGTTCACCAGGCCATACCGGCCGCAGACCAATGGCAAAGCCGAGCGGTTCATCCAGTCGGCGTTGCGAGAGTGGGCTTACGGCTGGACGTACCAGAACTCAGCCGAGCGGATCACTGCCCTGGCGAGCTGGCAGCACCACTACAACTGGCACAGGCCACACAGCGGCATTGGTCACATCGCTCCGATGTCCAGGCTCAAATCTGCAAATAACCTCTTGACGGTTCACAGCTAGAAGTCCATCGTCGCCGACACCAGCACGCTGCGCGGTGCGCCCTGCAGCAGCGTGCCCCAGGTGGACGCGCCCGCCCAGTAGTCGTGGCCGGTGGCGTTGCGCACCGTGGCGCGCCAGGTGGTGGTGCGGCCGGCCAGTGCGGTGCGCCAGCGCAGGCCCAGGTCCACGGTGGTCCAGGCCGGCAGCCGCTGCAGGTTGGCCTGGTCGGCGAACTGCGAGCGGGTGTGGGTGAGTGCGCCGGTCAGCGTCAGGCCCGGGATGGCGCCCAGGTCGTGTTCGGCGTTCAGCATGAACTGTGCGCGCGGCACGCCCACGGCGGTGCGGCCCTGCGTGGCGGCACTGGCGGTGCGGGTCAGCTCCGCGTCGATCCAGGTGGCGCCGCCGTACAGGCGCCAGCCGGTCGCGGGCTCGCCCTGCACGGTCAGTTCCAGGCCCCGGTTGCGCTGCTCGCCATCCACGGTGAAGCGGTTGGCCACCAGCAGGCCGCTGGGCCGCCGGATCTGGAACACGCTGGCCGTGGTGATCAGGCGGCCGTGGTCGAACTTCACGCCCACTTCCTGCTGGCGCGAGCGGTAGGGCGCGAACACCTCGCCCGCATTGACGGCGCTGCTGGGCGCCGTATCGCCCTTGCTGAGCCCTTCGATGTAGTTGGCATAGATCGACACGCCCTGCCACGGCTTGACCACCACGCCCGCCATCGGCGTGGTGGCGCTCTGGCCGTAGGTGCCGGTGCGCACGCCGGTGGCATCGAAATTGTCCGAATCCACCTGCTGGCGCCGCAGGCCCAGGGTGACCAGCAAGCGGTCGTCCCAGAGCGAGAGCGTGTCCGCAAGCGCCAGGCCCTGCAGCACGTTGGCCGAGCGCATCGGCACGGCGCCAGGCGCGGCCACGTCCTGCGCCGGCCGCTCGATGGGCGCGTACAGGTTCGAGGTGTAGGCCGTGCCGGCGACCGAGCCCATGCGGTAGCGGTCTTCGTAGCGGCTCCACTGCAGGGTGGCCTGGTGCGCCACGCCGCCGGTGGAAAAGCGCCCGCGCAGGCCGGCTTCGGCCACCTGGCGGCGCACGTCGAAGCGGGCGCGGGTGGGCGTCACGCGGGTGTCGCCCGCGGCGTTGGTGATGGTCGGCGTGTTGAAGAGCCGGTCCACCTCGGAGCGGGCCGCGCCCAGGCTGCCGAACAGCGACCACTGCGCGTTCAGATCGTGCCGGGCCTTGAGCAGGGCCGAGCGCTCGGTGCTGTCGTACCACTCCCAGCGCTGGGTGATGTTGCGCCGCGCATCGGGCGCGGGCGGCACCGCCAGTCCGGCGGCCAGCGAGGGCCGGCGCGTGGGCGCGTCCACGTCTTCGCGCTGGTCGATCAGATCCAGCGTGACCTGGGTGCGGTCGCTGGTGTAGTCCAGCGCCAGCGCGCCCAGCGTGGCTTCGCGGCGCTGGTGGTCCAGGGGCGTGCGGCCGTCGCGCCAGCTGCCGTTGAAGCGCACGCCGAACCGCCGGCCCTCGCCCAGGCGGCGCGCCACGTCCACATGGCCGCCCACCTGCGAGCGCGTGCCGTAGTCGGCGCGCAGGCGGGTCAGGTCTTCGGTGGCGCGCTTGGGCACCACGTTGATGCCGCCGCCCACGCCGCTGTTGGGCGACATGCCGTACACCATGGCGGCCGGGCCCTTGAGCACCTCCACCCGCTCCGCATAGTCGGTCAGCAGCCGGTAGTTGGGCGCGACGCCGTAGAGGCCGTCGAACGCCACCTCGCCGATGTTGTTGTCGCCGATGGCGAAGCCGCGGATGAAGAAGGCGTCGGCCACGTCGCCGCTGGGCGCTGCGCTGCGCACCGACGGGTCGGCCGACAGGGCCTCGCCCAGCGTGCTCACCTGCCGGTCGGCCAGCGCCTGGGCGGTGTAGCTGGTGATGTGCAGGGGGGCATCCATCACGTCCGTCTGGCCCAGCAGGCCCAGCCGGCCGCCGCGTGCGACCTGGCCGCCGGCGTAGGGCGCGGGCAGGTCGTCGGGCGTGAGCGGGGCGCTGGCGGTCACGCGCACTTCACCCAGCGTGGCGCCCGCGGCGGGGCGTTCGGTGGCGGTGGCCATGGGGCGCAGGGTGTAGCTGCCGTCCGCCGCCGGCACGGCCTGCAGCGGCGTGCCGGCCAGCAGCGCGGCCAGCGCCTGCGCCACCGAGTGTTCGCCCGACACGCCGGGCGAGGACAGGCCGTCGGTGAGCTGTGGGCTGAAGCTGATCAGCGTGCCCGATTCACGCCCCAGCCGGTTGAGCGCCGCGCCCAGCGGGCCGGGGGCGATGGCATAGCGCTGGCGCGGCGCGTCGGCGCTGGCCGTACGGCCCGGCTGGGCCTGGGCCGCAGGCGCGGCCAGGGCGCAGCCCAGTGCGAGGCCCGCGCACAGCAGGGGCGCGGCCAGCCACGGGGCGGGGGCGTGCGGGGGATGGGGAGCGATGGAGGTGGTGGTGGTGGCGGCGGCGGGCGCAGTCATGGCAGAGGGCATCTTTCAGGCAAGCGGGGGAGAAGCAATGGGCGCAGGGCGGTTGGGGCGGGGTGGTGTTGCCGCCTTCCGCGCTGGCCTTGCTTTCCTTGACACCCATGGCTGCGCTTTTGGCCATCTTTTTGCTGGCTTTGAATGAAAAAGCCCTGTGGCGCTTATGCATCAAGCGCTGGTAGCTATTGATTTGATAGCGTTCCGGCGCGGCGCCCGCGATCAGCCATCGCGCGCCGCTACCGTCACCCACCAGCGCGTGCGCGACTGCACCTGCACCGGCAGCGCACGGGCCAGGGCGGCCAGCACCCTGTCGGTGTCGGCCAGCGGGTAGGCGCCGGACACGCGCAGGCCGGCGACTTCAGGCGCGCAGCGCAGCACGCCAGGGCGGTGGCGCGACAGCTCGGCGATGAAGCCGGCCAGCGGCATCGCATCGGCGATCAGCATGCCCTCGCTCCAGGCGGCGGCGCCGTCGGGCAGCGGCTCGGGCGGGCCGGCCGAGGCTGCAGTCAGCTGCGCCTGCTGGCCGGCGTTCAACCGCAGCGTGGCGGTGGGCGCGGCAGCGGGTGTCAGTTCGACCGCCCCTTCCAGCACCGCGACGAGGGCGATGGGGGCGCCGAGCACAAAGGGGATGCCGTTGCCGTCCGCCAGCTGCCGCACGGTGAAGCGCGTGCCGATGGCGCGCACCATGCCCGCCGCCGTGCGCACCCGCAGCGGCCGGCCGGAGGCGTCGGGTGCGCTGTGCACCAGGATCTCGCCGGCGCGCAGAACGATCAGCCGCTCGGCAGGGCCGTAGCGCACGTCCACCGCGGAGGCGGTGTTGAGCTGCAGCCGCGTGCCGTCGGCCAGCACCGTTGCATGGCGCTCGCCGGTGGCGGTGGAGAGATCTGCCGCCAGGTGCTGCCAGGGTGTGGTCTGCCGCGCCGCCAGCAGTCCGCCGGCGCCGGCCGTCAGCGCGGCGGCCAGCTGCACCGCGCGGCGGCGGCCCATGCCGGGCGCGGCCAGGGTGGGCAGGGCGACGGCGGCCGGCACGCCGCGCAGCTGGCCGTCCACCTCGGCGATGCGCTGCCAGGCGCGGGCATGTGCCGGGTCGGCGGCCATCCAGGCCTGCCATTGCTGGTGGGCGCTGTGCGCTTCGGTGCCGTTGCCGGGGTGCAGCTGCAGCAGCCAGTCCACGGCCTCGCGTGCCACGCGGGGCGAGACGGCGGCATCGTGCGCGGCGGGGTGGTGAGGGGCCGTCATGCCTTGTCCTGCGCTGGGTCGTGGAAGTAGCAGCGCGTTGCAGCGGCCGCCAGGTGCCGCCGCACGCTGGTGCGCGAGATGCCCAGCTGTGCGGCGATCTCGTCCTGCGTCAGCTCCTCCAGCCGCCATAGCAGGAAGGCGCGGCGGGCCATGGTGGGCAGGCCGTCGAGCAGGCGGTCGATGGCGAGCAGCGTTTCCAGCACCATCAGGCGCGCATCGGGCGGCGGCGCCACCGCCTCGGGCAGCTGGGCGAGCGCATCCAGGTAGGCGCGCTCGATCTGCCGGCGCCGCAGGTGGTTGGACAGCAGGCGCTGGGCGATGGTGGTGAGATAGGCACGCGGCTCGGCGACGTCGTCCAGCCGCTGGCCGGTGGCGGTGAGCACGCGCACGAAGGTGCTCTGCGCCAGGTCCGCCGCGTCCCACGCGCAGCCCAGCTTGTGGCGCAGCCGGCCCACCAGCCAGCGATGGTGCTCTTGGTACAGGGCCTGGGTGGCGGCAGCATGGGGCGAGGAGTGCGCGGACATGGCGGTAGCCTGCGAATGAGAATGGATCGCATTTTATGGCGCGCCCTGCCGATCCATGGCCGGCAGCTCCCACGGCGGTCGTCAGCGCGCTGCCGGGCCACGGCCCTTCATGCGGGGAAAGCGCGCTCCAGGATGCGCGCCACATCCAGCCCGCGCGTGTCGATGGCGCCCGCCACGTGCGCCGCGTCTGCACCGCCCAGGCGCGTGGCGATGAACGCGTCGGCCACCGCCTGCGGCGCATGCCGGCGCAGCAGGCAGGCCTGGGCCACCAGCACCAGGCGCTGCACCAGCACGCGGCCCAGGGCTTCGAGCGTTTCGGGGGGCGAGGCCATCAGGGCCTGCAATGCGCCCAGCGCGGCGGCGATGCGCGGCTCGCCCCGGGCGGCGGGCGCAAGCTCTTCCAGCAGCGCCTGGGCCGCCCCGGGCTCGCGGGCCAGTGCCCGCAGCACATCCAGGCACATCACGTTGCCCGAGCCCTCCCAGATGGAGTTGACGGGCGCTTCGAGAAACAGGCGCGCCATCACGCCCTCCTGCACGTAGCCGTTGCCGCCGAACACCTCCATCGCCTCGCCCGCCAACGCCACGCCGCGCTTGCAGACCCAGAACTTGGCGGCCGGCGTCATCACGCGCTTCCAGGCGTGGTCGGCCGGGCTCGCGGCGCCATCGGCATCGCGCTCGAAAGCCTCGGCCAGGCGCATCAGCAGGGCCAGCGCGGCCTCGCTCTCCAGCGCCAGGTCGGCCAGCACGGCGCGCATCAGGGGCTGCTCGGCCAGGGCCTTGCCGAAGGCGTGGCGGCGGCGCGCGTACGCGATCGCCTGCACGGTGGCCTGCCGCAGGATGGCGGCGCTGCCGGCCACGCAGTTGAGGCGGGTGTAGGTGGCCATCTCGATGATCGTGGGAATGCCGCGGCCTTCCTCGCCCAGGAGCACGCCCCAGGCGCCGTCGAACTCCACCTCGCCGCTGGCGTTGCTGCGGTTGCCCACCTTGTCCTTCAGGCGCTGCACGTGCACGCCGTTGAGCGTGCCGTCTTCCAGGCGGCGCGGCACGTAGAAGCAGGCGAAGGGGCCGCCCTCGCCCGTGCGCGCGACCACCAGGTGCGCATCGCTCTGGGGCGTGGAGAAGAACCATTTGTGGCCGCGCAGCAGGTATTCGCCGCCGCGCCCGCCCGCGCCGACCGGCGTGGCCACGGTGGTGTTGGACCGCACGTCGGAGCCGCCCTGCTTTTCCGTCATGCCCATGCCCAGCCAGATGCCGGCCTTGGCGTGCGCGGGCAGGTCGCGCGGGTCGTGCGTGCGGCTGTGGAGCCGTCCCTCCAGCTGCGCCCAGAGCGCGGGCTCCTTGCGCAGCAGCGGGATGGCGGCCTGCGTCATCGTGGCGGGGCAGAGCGTGCCCTGCTCCACCTGCCCGTGCAGGTAGAAGCCGGCGGCCCAGGCGGACCAGCGGCCGGGCCGGTCGCTATCGAAGGGCATCGAGACCAAGCCCTCGCCGCGGTAGAGCGCCATGAGCGCGTCCCACGCGGGATGGAACTCCACCCGGTCGATGCGGCGGCCCCGGCTGTCGAAGCGGTGCAACTCGGGCGTGTGGTGGTTGGCCCGCTCGGCCAGGGCGTAGGTGCCGGCGCTGCCGAGCCGGCGGGCGTAGTCGCCCAGCGCGGGCAGGGCGTAGCCGGCGCCTGCGCGCTGCAGCGCTTCCTGCAGCGCGGCATCGGTGGCGAGCAGGTCGTAGTCGGTGAGCTCCGCGAACTGGTTGAAAACCTCGTGGGTGGCCTGGGCCATGGCTGTCTCCTCCACAGGGATGCGGCGGCGTGCGCCGGGACCGCCATGGTGCACGCACCCGGCCCGGCGTGCACGCGCGTTCAGGACGCGGGCGACGACGACGCCTCGCGCAGCGCGCGCAGCATGCCGGCCACGGCCGTGCGGTCGGTGGTGTTCTCGCGCCAGTACATCGACACCGATCCGAAGCCCGACATGCGCACCGGCAGCACGCGCAGCGCGCCCATCTGCGAAAAGCGCAGCGCCGCCCGGTGCGAGGCCAGGCCGATCATGTCGCTGTGGCCCAGCAGCGTGAGGTTGAGCGTGACGGAGTTCGATTCCACGCTGCCCGGCGGCAGCGCATGGCCGGCGGCGGCCAAGGCGCTTTCCAGCGTGTTGCGGATGGGCGTGCCGCGCGGCCAGACCAGCCAGCGGTAGGCCATCAGGTCGGGCCAGTCCAGCGCCGCGCCGTCGGGGCGCTGCTGCAGCAGCGGGTGCTGCGGGCGCGCCACCAGGTGGATGGGTTCCATGTAGAGCATCTCGGCGTGGATGTGGCCGTCGTGCAGTTCGGGCGCCGAGCGGCCCACCACCACGTCCAGCTCGCCGTTGGCCAGCTGCTGCATCAGCACGTTCATGGTGCTTTCGGCCAGCCGGACTTGTGCGCGCGGCAGCCATTCCAGCAGGCGCAGCACGGCCATGGGCACCACGTCGGAAGCCGATGCGCCCGAGGTGCCCACCACCACCAGGCCGCTGCCGCCGTCGCGCAGGGCCTGCATGTCGTCGCGGGCGCTGTCCAGGTGCGCCTCGATGCGCCGGGCGTGGGCGATCAGCGCCTCGCCCTGCGGCGTGGGGCGCAGGCCCCGCGCATGGCGCTCGAACAGCGTCATGCCCAGGTCGTCCTCCAGTTCCTTGAGCCACTTGGAGAGCGCGGGCTGCGCGGTGTGCAGCTGCTGGGCCGACTGGCTCATGTTGCCGGTCTGCGCGAGGCTCAGGAGCATCTGCAGCTGGCGCAGCCGCAGGCGTTGGGTCCAGTCCATGGCGTTGTCTCCTCGTTCTGGGTATATCGAAAAGATTATGGATGAGACCAATAAATGATTTTACGGAGTATTGCTGGCTCCGAATAATCGTCTCCATGGCCTAGCCAGAGCGCCTTCCAAGGTGTTCCAAGGCATGGGCCTTCGCCAAGAACAGGAGACACCGCATGGACACCGCCACCTCGGCCCGGCCTGCAACCGCCGCTGCCGCTGCTACCACCTCTGCCCCCACCGAGCGCCAGGCCTACTACGACCGCATCGCCCGCCACGGCATGACACCGCTCTGGGAATCGCTGCACAGCCTGGTGCCGCGCGAGCCCCGCCCGCAGGCCGTGCCCGCGATCTGGAAATACGCCGACGTGCGCCCGCTGGTCATGCAGGCCGGCGAGGTGATCAGCGCCGAAGAGGCCGTGCGCCGCGTGCTCATCCTGGAGAACCCGGGCCTGAAGGGCCGCTCCAGCATCACCTCCACGCTCTACGCGGGGCTGCAGCTGATCCTGCCCGGCGAGGTCGCACCCAGCCACCGCCACACGCAGTCGGCGCTGCGCTTCATCGTGGAAGGCCAGGGCGCCTACACCGCCGTCAACGGCGAGCGCACCACCATGCGGCCGGGCGACTTCATCATCACCCCCTCGTGGACCTGGCACGACCACGGCAACCCGCGGCTCGAAGACGGCGGCGAGCCCGTGGTGTGGCTCGACGGCCTGGACATCCCCCTCATCGGCCACCTGGACGCCGGCTTCGCCGAGAACTACCCCGAGGCCGTGCAGCCCATCAGCCGCCCCGAAGGCCACAGCTTCGCCGCCTTCGGCCACAACATGGCGCCCGTGCGCCACCGCGCGGCGGACCCGACCTCGCCCATCTTCAGCTACCCCTACGACCGCAGCCGCGAGGCGCTGGACCGGCTCTTCCGCCAGGGCGAACTCGATGCCTGGGACGGCGTGAAGCTGCGCTACGTGAACCCCGCCACCGGCGGCTGGCCCATGCCCACCATGGCCACCTTCCTGCAGTTCCTGCCCGCGGGCTTCCAGGGCCGCACTTACCGCAGCACCGACGCCACCGTGTTCAGCGTGGTCGAGGGCCAGGGCACGGCGCGCATCGGCGGCAGCACCTTCCAGTTCGGCCCGCGCGACACCTTCGTCGCGCCTTCGTGGGCGCCGGTGCAGCTGGCCGCCACGCAGGACGCGGTGCTGTTCAGCTATTCCGACCGGCCGGTGCAGGCGGCGCTCAACCTCCTGCGCGAAGAACGCACCTGATCGGGGCGCGACCCACAGAGCCTCTCTGGCGGCGTTGCCGCATCTTGCCGTGGCGCTGCCACTGTCTGCGATGCGGCGCCTTGCCAGAAAGGCTCTGTGGACCGCTTGCGAGCGTGAACCTCCTCTCCGTTTGAACGACTGATTCCCTAGAAAGAAAACCATCATGGCCTTCGTTTTTCCTGTTCCTCCTACCGTCGCCGTGCCTGTCGTGGGCAGTTCTGACGCCTTTGCGGTGCGCCGCGTCTATTGCGTGGGCCGCAACTACGCCGCCCATGCGCGGGAGATGGGGTTCGACCCGGACCGCGAGCCGCCCTTCTTCTTCTGCAAGCCGGCCGATGCCGTCATCCCCGTGGCCTATGGCGAGACGCTGCGCCTGGAGTACCCCGCGCGCACCGACAACTTCCACTACGAGGCCGAGCTGGTCGTCGCCATCGGCAAGGGCGGCAGCGACATCCCGCGCGAGCAGGCTCTGGAGCACGCCTGGGGCTACGCCGTGGGCCTGGACATGACCCGCCGCGACCGCCAGATGGAGATGCGCCAGATGGGCCGCCCGTGGGAGATCGGCAAGGCTTTCGACGCCTCCGCGCCCATCGGCCCCATCCACCGCACCAGCGACGTGGGCCACTTCGAGCAGGCCGGCATCTGGCTCACCGTGAACGGCGCGGACCGCCAGCGCAGCGACGTCTCGCACCTGATCTGGTCGGTGGCCGAGACCATTGCCGACCTGTCCACCTGGTTCCGCCTGGAGCCGGGCGACCTGATCTACACCGGCACCCCCGAAGGCGTGGGCCCCGTGGTGCGCGGCGACCACATGGTGGTGGGCGTGGAGCGCCTGGGCGAGCTGGCGGTGGACGTGGTCTGACGATCGATGGGCACCGCCATGCAGCTCTACAGCTTCTTCAACAGCTCCACTTCGTACCGGGTGCGCATCGCGCTGGCGCTCAAGGGGCTGCCGGCCGACTACCACGGCGTCAACATCCGCACCGGCGAGCACCGCGCGGCGGACTATGCCGAACTGAACGCCGCGCGCGTCGTGCCCACGCTGGTGGATGGCGACTTCACGCTGGGCCAGTCCATGGCCATCCTGGACTACCTGGACCAGCGCCACCCCGAGCCGCGCTTGATCCCGCTCGAACCCCGCATGCGCGCCCGGGTGCTGGAGCTGGCCAACGTCATCGCCTGCGACATGCATCCGGTGAACAACCTGCGCATCCTCAAATACCTGCAGGGCCCGCTGGCCCTGAGCGCCGCGCAGAAGGACGCCTGGTACGCCCACTGGGCCGCCGAAGGCTTCGAGGCCGTGGAGCGGCTGCTGGCCCGGCACGGCGGCGAAGGCCCCTGGTGCTTCGGCGATGCGCCCACGCTGGCCGACGTGTGCCTGGTGCCCCAGGTGGCGAATGCGCTGCGCGCGGGCTGCGACCTCACGCCCTATGCGCGCGTGATGGCCGTGCACGCGCATGCCGAGCAGCACCCCGCCTTCATCGCGGCACGGCCGCAGGCGCAGCCGGATTACCAGCCATGAGCTGACCGGCAGCACAACGGCCTTGAGATCCGCCGGCCAGGGTGGCACACCACCCGGCACCGGCGGACCGGGCCTTCCATCCATCGCAACGGAGAGAGACAAAATGAACCCATCCATGGCCGCCGGCATTCCGGCGGCAGACCGTGCCGCCTTCGGGCCGCTGCAGCTGCGCGTGACGCTGCTGTGCGCCATCGTCGCCATGCTCGACGGCTTCGACACCCAGTCCATCGCCTACGTGGCGCCGCGCATCGCGGAAGACTGGGGGCTCAAGGCCTCGGCGTTCGGCCCCATCTTCGCGGCGGGCCTGTTCGGCCTCATGGCCGGCGCCTTCCTGCTCAGCCCCGCGGCGGACCGCTGGGGCCGCAAGCGGGTCATCCTGCTGTCCACCTTCATCTTCGGCCTGTTCGCGCTGCTCACCGCCTGGGCCACCAGCATGAACGAGCTGCTGGCCTACCGATTCATCACCGGCGTGGGCCTGGGCGCGGCCATGCCCAACATCATCGCCCTCACCAGCGAATACGCGCCGCAGCGCCTGCGCGCCACGCTGGTCACGGTGATGTTCTGCGGCTTCCCGCTGGGTTCCACGCTGGGCGGGCTCATCTCCAGCTGGCTCATCGCGCATTTCGACTGGCATTCGGTCTTCGTGCTGGGCGGCGTGCTGCCCCTGCTGCTGTTGCCCCTGCTGGCCGTGCTGCTGCCCGAATCGCTGCGCTACCTGGCCGCGAGCGGCGCCGCGCCTGCGCGCTACGAGCCCATCGTGCGCAGTGCCTACCCCGGCGAGGCCCCGGCCACGGTGATGGCCGGCCTGCGCGGCGAGGCGGCGGGCGTGCAGAGCGGCTTCTCGGTGTTCGAGCTGTTCCGCCACGGCCGCTTGCCCACCACCATGCTGCTGTGGCTGGCGTTCTTCATGAACCTGCTGGTCATGTACTTCCTGGTCAACTGGCTGCCCACGCTGCTCAAGAGCGCCGGCCTGCCGCTGGAAAAGGCCATCCTTTCCACCGCCATGCTCAACCTGGGCGGCGTGGTGGGCGCGCTGGCGCTGGGCCGGCTCATCGACCGCTTCAGCGCCTACGCGGTGCTGGGCGCGGCCTATGCCGCATCGGCCGGCTTCATCGCGCTGATCGCCTTCAGCGGGCAGAACCTCACGGGGCTGCTGGCGGGCGCCGCGCTCTCGGGCTTCGGTGTTGTGGGCGCGCAGATCGGCTGCAACGCCCTGGCCGCCGCCATCTACCCCACCCACATCCGCGCCACGGGCGTGGGCTGGGCGCTGGGCGTGGGCCGCATCGGCGCCATCGTCGGCCCGCTGGCGGGCGGCGCGCTGCTGGCTGCGGCGTGGACGCCGTCCGCCATCATCCTCGTGGCGGCCGTTCCGGCGGTGCTGGCGGCCGCGGCCGTGCTGCTGCTGGGGCGCGTGCGGCGCGATGCCTGATAGGGATCAGACCTGAGTACGCCGGCCGCGGGGCCGGCTTAGCATCTCGGCTGGAGACAAGAACCCACGAAAGGCATGCCATGAACGACGGCATCCGCACTTGGAGCAC
Organism: Paracidovorax wautersii; assembly: GCF_900113035.1. Classification (GTDB taxonomy): domain Bacteria; phylum Pseudomonadota; class Gammaproteobacteria; order Burkholderiales; family Burkholderiaceae_C; genus Paracidovorax; species Paracidovorax wautersii. The sequence goes on from NZ_FONX01000029.1 coordinate 11,691, forward strand.
CGACGGCCTACCCCCCGCGCAGCGGGCCGACTACTGGGTCGGCGCGGTCTGCGACTGCTTTCTCGACATGGAGGTGGAGCCCGGCCAGCGCCAGGGCTTCTCGGCCACGCTCGCATCCATGCCCTGCGGCAGCCTGCAGGTCAACCACGTCAGCGGCAGCGCCCAGCGCGTGCGCCGCACGCTGCAGGGCATTCGCCGCAGCGAGGGCGAGAACTTCTACTACCTGCTCTGCAAGGAATCCGCGCCCTGCCAGGTCGCGCAGGACGACGCCGGCTCCGCCCGCCTGCTGCCCGGCGACCTGGCGCTGATCGACTCGCGCCGGCGCTACCTGCTGGAGTTTCCCGACGTGGTGGACACCGTCTCCATCCAGATCCCCATCGGCTGGCTGGACACCTGGCTGCCCGCCGCCGACCGCTGGCTGGGCCAGCGCGTGGACGGCTCCGCCGGCTGGGGCCGGGTGCTGAGCACCTACGTGGCCCAGCTGCGCGCCGAACAGCCCACCCGCCTGGGCACCCTGCAGGCCGAGCACCTGGGCGGCCTGCTCTCGCTGGCCTGCGGCGCCGCGCCCGAAGCGCCGCCCCGGCCCGGCCTGCTGCAACGCATCGAGCACTGCGTGCGCCAGCGCTTCTGCGAACCCGGCCTCACCGCCGCCGACGTGGCCGATGACGTGGGCGTGTCGCTGCGCACCCTGCACCGCGCCCTGTCGGCGGGCGGCAGCACCTTCGCCCTCCTGCTCATGCGCGAACGCATGGCCGTGGCGCAGCGCATGCTGCACGCGCCCTCGCACCGGCACCTGACGGTGGCCGAGATCGGCCGGCGCGCGGGCTTTCTCGACCCCTCCCACTTCGCCCGCGCCTGCCGCCAGTGGTGCGGCAAAACGCCCGCGCAGGAGCGTGGCGCAGGCATCGAAAGCCTGGCGCAACCGCACTGACACACACAGTCCGCCACGCTGGCACGCAACGGCCATCCAGGGCCCGGCCGCCGCGCCACCATGAGTCTCCCCACAACCACAAGGAGACAACGATATGGCGGATACCTACGTACTGGTCCACGGCGCCTGGCACACGGGCGAAACGATGGAGGCCACGGCCCAGCACCTGCGCGCACGCGGCCATACCGTGCATTGCCCCACGCTGCCGGGCAACCACCCCGGCGACGGCACGGCCCCGCTGGGCCTGCAGGACGCGATCGACGGGCTGGTGCAGTTCCTCGAATCGAATGACCTTAAAGACGTGCGCCTCGTCGGCCACAGCTACGGCGGCATGCTGCTGTCGGGTGCTGCCGACCGCGTGGCCGGCCGCATCCGGCGCCTGGTCTATGTGAACGCCTTCGTGCCCCTGCCCGGCGAGGCGCTGTGCGACATGGTGCCCCCGCACTACCGCTCCATGTTCGAAGGCCTCGCGGCCGCTGGCGGCGGCGGCGTGCAGCTGCCCTACGAAGTCTGGCGCGAGTGCTTCATCAACGACGCCGATGCGGAACTGGCCCGCAGCACCTACGCGCAGCTGCACGCGCAGCCGCTGCGCTGCCTGACCGACCCCATCGCTCTCTCGCAGCCCACGGCCGCGCTGGCGCTGGGCAAGTCCTACCTCAACTGCCGCGAAGACACCGCGCTGCCCCACAGCCTGCCCTGGCACCCGCGCCTCTCCGAACGGCTGGGCCTCTTCCGCTACGTGGAGGCCAGCGGCAGCCACGAGGCGCTGTTCACCGACCCCGAAGGCCTGGCGCTCGGCATCGAACGCGCCGGGCGCGACTGACCGGCGGATGGATGGGCGGACCCGTTGGCGCCTCTCAGGCGCCCGCCCCGCCTGAACGACAGCACGCAACACCCCACACGACGACAGCCAGGAGACAACACCATGCAAGCCATTGCCTCACGCAACACCCGCGCCGCCGCTGCGCGCACGTTCCTTTCGCGGTCTTCCCGCACGGCCCTTGCCACGGCAGCCGCCGCGGCTGCGGCTTTCGCCAGCCTCGCCGTCGCGCTGCCCGCGCAGGCGCAGACCTCCGCGTCCGCTGCGCCTGACACGGCCCCGAAATCGCCCTGGCGCCTCTATGCCGGCCCCGCCCACATCGGCTTCAGCACCTCGGCCAAAGTGCAGGCCGGCGGCCAGCTGGTGCCCGGCGGCAATGCCACGGCCGACTCCAACTACAGCGTCGGCTTCGGCGCCATCTACGACTTCCACCCGGGCTGGAGCGCCGAAATCGCCCTGGGCCTGCCGCCCACCACCGCGCTCAAGGGCACCGGCACCCTGTCCAGCGCAGGCACGCTCGGCAAGGTCAAGTACGGCCCGGCCGTGCTCTCCGTGCGCCGCCAGCTGTGGGACGAAGGCCCCGTGCGCCCCTACATCGGCGCCGGCATCAACTACACCCTGGTGCTCGAATCCCGCGACGGCTTCGTCTCCAACCTGGACGTGAAGAACGGCTTCGGCCCCGTGCTGCAGGTCGGCTTCGAAGTGCCGATCGACCAGCGCTGGAGCTTCTTCGTCGATGCCAAGAAGATCTGGCTCAAGACCACGGCCACCGGCACGCTGCCGGCCCTGGGTGGGGCGCCGGCGTATGCGAAGGTGCGGCTGGATCCGTTGGTGGTGACGGCGGGGTTGAGTTACAGGTTCTGACCCCCCCCGCAGCGCTACGGCCCCGCCCGGCCCCCTCGGGCGCCCGGCTGGAGGCTGGCGTGGCCTGCCCCGGCTACCAGCGGTCGCTGCAGTCCAGCCTGGCCGGCGCCTACGAACGCGTGAGCATCGCCGGCACCGTGAAGGTGGAATTCCGCGTGCGGGACGGCGCGGTGGTGGATGTGACCCCGATGGCCGGCCTCAGCGAGTACTACCGCACCGTGTGCTCGGCCGTGCGCCGCTTCCATTGCCAGGCCCCGGCGGAGCGGGGATGCGCTGGTGTCGCTGGATATTGTTTTTCGGGGGGAGTAGGGCGGGGCGGGGAACAGTCCGGTCTGCGGCGGGCTTGGCTTTGGCCTTGACTGAGACGCTGGACAAAGGCGTATTGGAAGAGGCTCCGATGCGTCCTTTTGCTTTCTGGGTCGTGGGTGCTGGTAAGGGACGCGGTGTGCGAGGTTCGTTGCTGTGGACGGGGCTTTGATGACTGCTATGCAGCGAGGCTGTGTGAAAACCCTCTCGCGGCCTGCCGAGTGCGCCAGTAAAGTCTGGCGACATATTGAACACCGAGATCAATATGCCCAGATACATCGAGGGACAGAACCGGCATCAGGTCACATTGCTGCCAGAGAGCCTGGATGACTTCATTGCACAGGACAACACGGTTCGAATCGTTGATGCCTTCATCAACGAGCTGGACCTGGTGGCTCTGGGGTTCCATGGTGCAACACCGGCTGCAACCGGCAGGCCCTCGTACCATCCCGCAGTGCTCCTGAAGCTGTATCTCTACGGCTACCTCAACCGCATCCAGTCCAGTCGCCGGCTGGAGCGTGAGTG
>NZ_FONX01000006.1 GCF_900113035.1 Paracidovorax wautersii
CGGCTTGACCCTATAACTTTGATCAGCAACTCTTTGCTGTCAGGTTGTTATGCCAAGTGACGCAGTCAAATAACCAAAGCTGATTTAACTCTATGAATTCGCCGCCCAGATATCCGCAAGGATCTCTCGGTAGCAACCCTTTATGCCTGATGACCATAGCAAGTTGGTACCACTCCTTCCCATCCCGAACAGGACAGTGAAACGACTTCGCGCCGATGATAGTGCGGGTTCCCGTGTGAAAGTAGGTCATCGTCAGGCTCTTACAGCCCAAATCGCCCCGCGTACGTAAGTACTCGGGGCGCTTTGCTTTGGGGGACAGGAAACGATGCGGCACCAAGAGCAAGTGAGTGACGTCCGTTTTTGAAAACAGAGATATGTGCCTTTTCGGTCGACTTTGCTTCTTCGGCTAGATGGACTGGGAGCGAGCGCATTGCTGCGCCAATCCATGCCCGAATAGTCCCGAATAGTTGCCCGCCATTCGCTTCCCGTTTTCTCCTGGAATTCGCCTAGACACTTCTGACGCCAGATCAACAGAGCGCTGCCATGCAACTTCAAGATATTCTTTACTCGCAAGGTTTCGGTACGCGGCGTGTGTGCGCTGGGCTGATCCAACAAGGCTGGGTGGAGGTTCGCGAAGCCTTGCAGGATGACTTCCACCCTCAGACCGATGCGACCGCGGAGGTGGCAGAGCAGGGTGCAGTGCTCAAGGTCCAGGGCGTGGAGTGGCCCTATCACGCCAAGGCCTACGTGATGCTGCACAAGCCTGCAGGCACCGAGTGCTCGCAGAAGCCCTCCACCTATCCGAGCATCTATACGCTGCTGCCGGCGCCGCTACGCCAGCGGCCGAGCAAGAGTGCGGTCATCGGTGTGCAGGCTGTGGGGCGCCTGGACCAGGACACCACCGGGCTGCTGCTGCTGAGTGACGACGGGCAGTTCATCCACAAGATGAGCTCGCCGAAGAAGCACGTGCCCAAGGTGTACGAGGTGTCCACGAAGCATCCGGTCGATGCCGGGCAGATACAGCGGCTGCTTGAAGGCGTGGTACTGGATGACGACCCGAAGCCGGTGCGCGCTGCGGCCTGCGTCCAGACGGGCGATGCCGCTTTGTCGCTGACCTTGACCGAGGGCAAGTACCACCAGGTCAAGCGCATGCTCGCCGCCGTGGGCAACCGGGTGGAAGGGCTTCACCGTTCGCGCATCGGCGAACTGGTGCTGCCCAACGATCTTGCGCCGGGGCAATGGCGCTGGCTGGGCGCGGAAGATCTTGCTCTGCTGAAGTGAATGTGTCTTTACGTGAGCCAGAGGAACTTTGGCTCACGTGGCGGACCTTTGATGACGCCAGTGAGGGCTTTTTTTGGCGTCTAATCTGCCCTGTCGTTCCGGTGGCGAGCTGCCCCGGAGGGCTTACCTGATCGATCCCTTTCGGAAAGTTTGACTAAGTGAAATCTTCGTTCTTGGGGCGCTGTGGCGCTGTGCTGGTGGCGCTGTGTGCATTGGTGGGGAATGTGCATGCAAGCAGCCCCTTGCCTCCGGTCTTCGTGTTGAATTCCCTGGATGCCGACATCAGCGTCATCGACCCGGCGACGTGGACGGAGACGACCCGCATCTCCACGGGCAAAGAGCCGCACCACATGTATCTGACGCCGGACGAGAAGTCCCTCGTCATCGCCAATGCCTTGGGTGATTCCCTGACCTTCGTCGATCCTAAGACGGCGCAGGTCCAGCGCGTGGTGCGGGGCATCGTGGACCCGTACCACCTGCGCTTCTCGCCGGACATGAAGTGGCTGGTGACGGCGGCCAACCGTTTGAATCACGTCGATTTCTACCGCTGGGACGGCAAGGACCTCACCCTGGTGGAGCGCGTGGCGACGGGCAAGACCCCGAGCCACCTGTGGATCGACAGCCAGAGCCGTACGGTCTATTCGTCGATGCAGGACAGCGACGAGTTGGTGGCGATCGATGTGGCGACGCGCAAGATCAAGTGGCGGACCAAGACCGGCCCGATGCCGGCCGATATCTATGGCAGCGCCGATGGCCGCTTCCTGTTCGTGGGCCTGACGGGTGGCGATAGCGTGGAGGTGTTCGACATCTCCGGTGCGGAACCTCGCAGCGTTCAGCGGATCAAGACGGGAGCAGGCGCCCACGCCTTCCGCTCGGCAGGCGATGGCCGGCATATCTTCGTGAGCAACCGGGTGGCCAACACGATTAGCAAGATCGACATGGTCGATAAGAAGGTGGTGGATGTCTATCCCGCGCCTGGCGGCCCGGACTGCATGGACGTGTCTCCCGATGGCCGCTGGATCTATGTCAGCGCCCGCTGGGCCCGCAAGTTGTTGGTGATCGATACCAAGGAGCGCAAGGTGGTTCAGAAGGTGAACGTGGGCAAGTCGCCGCATGGCGTCTGGACCCTGCAGCACGCAGTCCGTTGAGGGCTGCCGCGTTCATCCATTCGAGCCCACCCTTCTTTCCGGAGCGCTTCGCATGCCTTCAGCCGCGATGATCACACGCAAGCAGTTTGCTATTTTTATGATAGCTGCCTGCGCAGCTGCGACGGGCGCCAACGCCCAAAGCGATTGCACGAAGCCCGTGTATCTGACGATGGACACCGGCCACATGGGCATCGCCCAACTGGTGGCCGACGTGCTCAAGCGCCAGCACGTCAAGGTGACCTTCTTCGCGGCCAATGAGCCGACCCAGGTGGGCGAGGGCAGCCTTTCGGACGACTGGGCGCCGTGGTGGAAGGCCCGCGCGGCCGAGGGACACGAATTCGCCTCGCATACCATGGACCATGCCTATTGGCGCGGCGATGCCGGCACGCCAAGCGCGCCGGCCTTCCGCATTCGCCCTTCCGCCGGGCCGCATGCAGGGCAGGAGTCCGTCATGACGGCTGCGCAGTATTGCCAGGAGATCTCCCGGGCGGCGGATCGTCTCAAGGCCATCACGGGCAAGACCCCGCTGCCTCTGTTCCGTGCGCCCGGTGGCAAGACCTCGCCGCAGCTGCTGGCCGCGGCCAAATCGTGCGGATACGCGCACGTGGGCTGGTCGCCGGCGGGCTTCCTGGGCGATGAGCTGCCCAGCGAGAAGTACAGCAACAAGGCGCTGCTGCAGAAGGCGCTGCGTTCCATTCGTCCTGGCGACATCCTGCTGGCGCATCTGGGCATCTGGTCGCGCAAGGACCCCTGGGCGCCTGCCAACCTGGAGCCGCTGATCGTGGGCCTGAAGGAGCGGGGCTTTTGCTTCAGGACGCTGCGCGATCACCCGGATTACCGCGACTGGATCGCGCAGCACAAGCAGTGAAGAGGCGGCGCAGCACAGTCGCTGCCGCTGAGGATTTTTGAGATGGATATCCTGGTCAATTGGTTCGATCTGGCGCAGCAATGGCTCTTCGAGGCCGTGGTGCAGCCGCTGATGTTTTCCTTCGGCATGGCCAACCTGCTGGAGGACGGCTACGACGCCACGGGCTGGCTGCTGGTCGGCCTGCTGCAGCTGGTGGTCATGCTGGCAATCATCGCGCCGCTGCAGCGCTGGCGGCCCGTGGAGCCCGTGACGGACCGTGCGGCCATCCGCGTGGACGTGATCTACACGCTCATCCATCGGCTGGGTCTTTTCCGTCTGGGGCTCTTCTTTCTCTTCACGCCGTTCTGGGACGCGCTGTGGAGCATGCTGCGCATGCACGGCGTCAGCACCCTGCACCTGGACAATCTCTGGCCTGGCGTGACCGACCTGCCCGTCGTCAGCCTGCTGATCTATCTGGTGGTGTTCGATGCGCTCGAGTACTGGATCCACCGTGGCCAGCATCACTTCGAATGGTGGTGGAAGCTGCATTCGCTGCACCATTCGCAGCGCCAGATGACCATGTGGAGCGACAACCGCAACCACCTGCTTGACGATCTGGTGCATTCCTTCATCGTGGTCAACGTGGCCCAGCTCATCGGCGTGGCGCCGGGGCAGTTCGTGCTCATCGTCGCGATCACCCAGCTGAGCGAGAACCTGCAGCACGCGAACATCCGCATGTGGTTCGGGCGCTTCGGCGAGCGGCTCTGGGTGAGCCCGCGCTTCCACCGGCTGCACCATGCCATCGGCATCGGCCACGAGTCGCATCCCGCCCAGAGCGTCAACAAGCCCGTGCTGGGCGGCCACAACTTCGGCGTGCTGCTGCCCTGGTGGGACATGCTGTTCCGCACCGCCAACTTCGAGCAGCGCTACGACGCCACCGGCGTGCGCGATCAGGTGGAGCCCGGCCCGGACGGGCGGGTGCGCGACTACGGCCGCGGCTTCTGGATGCAACAGTGGCGCGGCCTGCAGCGTTTGTGGGGCCGCGCCTGAACGCCGACATGCGCTGGCGCTATGCTTGCGGCCCATGGGACTGTTGATCGATTCATTCTGGCGGGCCGCGGCCTACTGCCTGCGTCCGCGGGTCATCGCGCTGTCGCTGCTGCCCCTGCTGCTGATCGCCTTGCTGGCCTGGGGCGCGGGCGCCCTGTGGTGGACGTCCTCGGTGGCGGCCGTGCAGCAGTCGCTGCAGACCTCCAGCTGGCTGGGGTTGCTCTGGGGATGGTTGCGGCAGTTCGGCATCGCCGATGCGCCTTCCGTGCTGGCGCCCCTGCTGGTCATCGTGGCGGCCACCCCGGTCATCGTGCTGATCGCCGTGCTGGCCGTGGCGCTCATGATGACGCCCGCCCTGGTGCGCCTCGTCGCCGAACGCCGTTTCCCGGCCCTGGAGCGCAAGCGCGGCGGCTCTCTGCTGGGTAGCCTGGCCTGGTCGCTGGGCTCCACGGCGGCCGCGCTGCTGGCCATGGTGGTGTCCATGCCGCTGTGGCTGGTGCCGCCCCTGGTGCTGGTGCTGCCGCCGCTCATCTGGGGATGGCTGACCTACCGGGTGATGAGCTTCGATGCCCTGGCGGATCACGCGAGCAAGGAAGAGCGCGTGCTGCTCCTGAAGCGGCACCACGTGTCCCTGCTGACCATGGGCGTGGTGTGCGGCTATCTGGGCGCGGCTCCTGGCATCGTCTGGGCGTCAGGCGTGGTGTTCGCCGCGGCCTTCTTCGTGCTGGTGCCCGTCGCCGTCTGGATCTACACCCTGGTGTTCGCGTTTTCCTCGCTATGGTTCACCCACTACGCCCTGGCGGCGCTGGAGCGCCTGCGGCGCGAGCGCGGTGAGCCACCGGTGGCTGCTGCGCCCGTGGCCGACGCGGCCGCTTCGGCTACGACGCCTTCCGCTGCGCTGCCGGCTCCCTCCAGCGCTTCCAACCCTCTTTCTTCCACTCAGCCATGATCCCTTCCTTCGGCCTCATCATCGTGGGCGATGAAATCCTCTCGGGCAAGCGTGCGGACAAGCACATGCCCAAGGTCATCGAACTGCTGGCCGCGCGCGGCCTGGGCCTGGCCTATGCCGACTACGTGGGCGACGACCCCGACCGCATCACCGCCACGCTCCAGCGCGCCTTCGCGTCGGCCGACGTGGTGTTCTCCTGCGGCGGCATCGGCGCCACGCCGGACGATCACACCCGGCAATGCGCGGGCCGTGCCCTGGGCGTGCCGCTGGCCTTGCATCCGCAGGCCAAGGCGCTGATCGAGGAACGCATGCAGGACACGGCCCGCGAGCAGGGCGTGCCCTACGAGCCCGACCGTGCGGACAACGTCCACCGGCTGAACATGGGCGTGTTCCCCGAAGGCGCGGCCATCATTCCCAACCCATACAACAAGATTCCGGGCTTTTCCTGCGCAGGCGCGGGGGGCTCGCAGGTGCATTTCGTGCCGGGCTTTCCCGTCATGGCCTGGCCGATGATCGAATGGGTGCTCGACACCCACTACGCGCACTGCTTCAACCGGCAGCCGCAGACCGAACACTCGGTCGTGGTGTACGGTTCGATGGAGGCCACGCTGACGCCGCTCATGGAGCGCATCGAGCGGGACCATGCCCAGGTGCGCGTCTTCAGCCTGCCGAGCGTGGACCATCCCGAACATGGGCGCCATATCGAACTCGGCGTGAAAGGGCCCGCTGCGCTCGTTCCGGCGGCGTGGATCGCTTTGCAAACCGCTTTGCACGATATTGGTGCAAGCATGGGCCCCGAAGTGGTGCGCAATACCTGACGTTCATCGTCCTGGCGAGTGATGCACTGTTTTGGGGTGTTTTTGCAGGTGCGGTGAAAACTCTCGCCGTGCTCTGCCTTAGTGCATGGAGGCCTGCCGTTGGCATGCAACCTGCTTTTCTTTCGACGTTTTTAACAAGCGCTTAATCCTGGAGATCCTGATGGCCAAGACCGTTGCAGACGTGATGAAGATGGTGAAGGAGAACGAAGTCAAGTTCGTTGACTTCCGCTTCACCGATACCCGTGGCAAGGAACAGCACGTGACCGTGCCCGTGTCCCATTTCGACGAAGACAAGTTCTCGTCGGGCCACGCCTTCGACGGCTCGTCGGTGGCCGGCTGGAAGGGCATCGAAGCGTCGGACATGCAACTCATGCCCGACCCGAACACGGCCAACATCGACCCCTTCTTCGAAGAAACCACGCTGTTCCTGCAGTGCGACGTGATCGAGCCGGGCGACGGCAAGGCCTATGACCGCGATCCCCGCTCCATCGCCAAGCGCGCAGAAGCCTACCTGAAGGCTTCCGGCCTGGGCGACACGGCCTACTTCGGTCCGGAACCCGAATTCTTCATCTTCGACGGCGTGCGCTGGAGCAACGAGCCCGGCAAGGTCATGTTCGAGATCGAAGAGTACGAAGCTCCCTGGAACTCGGGCGCCAAGCTCGAAGGCGGCAACCGCGGCCACCGTCCCACCGTCAAGGGCGGCTACTTCCCCGTGCCCCCGGTCGACAGCACGCAAGACATGCGCGCTGAAATGTCCCTGATCCTCGAATCCCTGGGCATCCCGGTCGAAGTGTTCCACCACGAAGTGGCGGGCGCTGGCCAGAACGAAATCGGCACCAAGTTCAGCACGCTGGTCGAGCGCGCCGACTGGACGCAGGTCCTGAAGTACGTCGTCTGGAACGTGGCCAACGCCTACGGCAAGACGGCGACCTTCATGCCCAAGCCCTACGCTGGCGACAACGGCTCCGGCATGCACGTTCACCAGTCCATCTGGAAGGACGGCAAGAACCTGTTCGCCGGCGACGGCTATGCAGGCCTGTCCGATTTCGCCCTGTACTACATCGGCGGCATCATCAAGCACGCCCGTGCCCTGAACGCCATCACCAACCCCGGCACGAACAGCTACAAGCGTCTGGTGCCCGGCTTCGAAGCTCCGGTGAAGCTGGCCTACTCGGCCCGTAACCGTTCCGCCTCGATCCGTATTCCCTACGTCGCCAACCCGAAGGGCCGCCGTATCGAAGCGCGCTTCCCCGATCCTTCCGCCAACCCCTACCTGGCCTTCTCGGCCCTGATGATGGCTGGCCTGGACGGCGTGGAAAACAAGATCCATCCGGGCGAAGCCGCCACGAAGGACCTCTACCACCTGCCGCCCGAAGAAGACAAGCTGGTGCCCACCGTGTGCCACAGCCTGGACCAGGCGCTGGAATACCTGGACAAGGACCGCAGCTTCCTGACCAAGGGTGGCGTGTTCACCGATTCCATGCTGGATGCCTACATCGAGCTGAAGATGGGCGAAGTCACGCGCTTCCGCATGGCTCCTCACCCTGTCGAATACGACATGTACTACTCCCTGTGATGGGCAGGGCGCGGCGGCCTCGGGGCCGCAGCGCCTGTCTGCACAAGGCAGTGATTTGAAAAGGCGGCGCGAGCCGCCTTTTTTCATGCCCGGCCGGAACTTGCCTGCGGCGCGCGTGCCTGAGGAATGCACCGCCCGCCCCGGCACGCTGCCGCGCGGCCCCACGGCATGCCGGGCTGAATTGGCGCTGCAAGATGATTGGGGGATACTCCCCGATACACCCAGCGTGCCCCGATGCATGCCTTCCGAGGAATCCATGAAGAAGACTCTCACCGCATTGCTGACCTTGTGCGCCTGCCTGCCGGCCGCCTGGTCGCAGGACCGCATCTATCGCTGCGGCAACGAATACACCAACAACGCCACGCAGGCCAAGGAGCGCGGCTGCAAGGTCGTCGAAGGCGGCAACGTGACAGTGCTGCAAAGCAGCCGGCCGGCGGGCGCGTCCTCGTCGGGCGGCGCGGGCAGCGGTGCCGCCACGTCTCCGGCCAATGCGCCGCGCGTCGGCACGTCCGACCAGCGCGCCCGCGATGCCGATGCCCGTGCCATCCTGGAGGCCGAGCTGCGCAAGGCCGAAACCCGCCAGGCCGAGCTGGCACGCGAATACAACAACGGCGCGCCCGAACGCACGGCGCTGGAGCTGCGCAACACGCAGGTCTATCAGGACCGGATCGCCTCGCTCAAGGCCAGCCTCGCGCGCGCCGACAGCGACGTGGCCGGCATCAAGCGCGAGCTGGCCCGCCTGCCGCCAGCCAACTGATTCGCTGCGGGAGCGGCAGGCAGGCCAGCCTCGGCTGAGTCCGCCTGCGCTTTCCGCCCCTTCACGATCGCCAGAAAGGGAATCGTCTGCCCAAGACCGACATCGCGCGCTACCCCGCGCTGGATCTGCTCTCCACCCTGGTGGCCGTGCTGCGCCCCGACGGCGCGGTGCAGTTCGCCAATGCCGCCCTGGAAACCTGCCTGGGCCTGTCGCGCCGCACGCTGGAAGGCGCCGACTTCAGCACCTTCTTCACCGACCCCGCCTTGCTGCAGACCGCGCTGGCCGGCGCGCGCGGGCAGGACTTCGCCGCGCTGCGCTTCGAGGCCGGGCTGCGCCGCCCGCCGCAGGATCCGCTGCCCGTCCACACCTGCCTGTCCGTCGCCGAGCACACCGGCGAGGTGCTGCTCGAACTCTGGCCGCTCGAAGCCCAGGCCCGCCAGGACCGCGAGGAGCGCCTGCGCGAACAGGCGCTGGCCAACAAGGAGCTGATCCGCAACCTGGCGCACGAGATCAAGAACCCGCTGGGCGGCATCCGCGGCGCGGCGCAGCTCCTGGAGATGGAGCTGCAAAGCCGAGAGCTGACCGAATACACCCAGGTCATCATCCATGAGGCCGACCGCCTGCAGAGCCTGGTGGACCGGCTGCTGGCCCCGCATCGCCACCCGCATCTGGTGGGCGACGTCAACATCCACGAGGTCTGCGAGCGCGTGCGTTCGCTGGTGCTGGTCGAATTCCCGCAGGGCCTGCGCGTGCAGCGCGACTACGACACGTCGATCCCCGAATTCCGCGGCGACCGGGCCCAGCTCATCCAGGCGCTGCTGAACATCGTGCAGAACGCGGCCCAGGCGCTGACCGAGCGCATCGCGCGCGGCGATGCCGAGATCGTGCTGCGCACGCGCGTCGCGCGCCAGGTCACCTTCGGCCGGCAGCGGTACCGGCTGGCACTGGAATTGCATGTCATCGATAACGGACCGGGCGTGCCCGAGGCCATCAAGGAACGGATCTTCTATCCCTTGGTGACGGGTCGGGACGGTGGATCGGGACTGGGACTGACGCTGGCACAGACCTTCGTGCAGCAGCACCACGGGCTCGTCGAATGCGACAGCGTTCCGGGGCGGACCGACTTCCGCATCCTCATCCCCTTGCCCTGAGGCTCCGCGAGACAAATTTTTGAACACAGCGACCCTGACGGGCACAAGGTAGATGCAACACATGAAGCCGATCTGGATAGTAGATGACGACCCCTCGATCCGCTTCGTCCTCGAGAAGGCGCTGGCCCGTGAAAACCTGCCCACGCGCAGCTTCACCCACCCGCGCGAAGTGCTGGACGCACTGGCCGACATCGCCGTCGGCGACCCGGCCCGGCAGGGCCCGCAAGCCCTGGTGAGCGACATCCGCATGCCGGGCGGCTCCGGCCTGCAGCTGCTGGAGCAGGTGCGCCAGCAGCAGCCCGGCCTGCCGGTCATCATCATGACGGCCTATTCCGACCTGGACAGCGCCGTGTCGGCCTTCCAGCGCGGGGCCTTCGAATACCTGCCCAAGCCTTTCGATCTGCCCAAGGCCGTGGAGCTCATCCGCCGCGCCGTGGAAGAGAGCCAGCGCGAAGAGGTCATCGAAGAGCGCCAGACCGCCACGCCCGAGATGCTAGGCCAGGCGCCTGCCATGCAGGACGTGTTCCGCGCCATCGGCCGGCTCAGCCAGAGCCAGGTGACGGTGCTGATCACGGGCGAGTCGGGCTCCGGCAAGGAGCTGGTGGCGCGCGCGCTGCACAAGCATTCGCCGGTCTCGGGCGGCCCCTTCGTCGCCATCAACACCGCCGCCATCCCCAAGGACCTGCTCGAATCCGAACTTTTCGGCCACGAGCGCGGCGCCTTCACTGGCGCACAGACCCAGCGCCGCGGCCGCTTCGAGCAGGCCGAGGGCGGCACGCTGTTCCTCGATGAAATCGGCGACATGCCGTTCGACCTGCAGACCCGCCTGCTGCGCGTTCTGTCCGACGGCCAGTTCTACCGCGTGGGCGGCCATGCGGCGGTCAAGTCGCATGTGCGCGTCATCGCCGCCACCCACCAGAACCTGGAGCAGCGCGTGAAGGACGGCGTCTTCCGCGAAGACTTGTTCCACCGCCTGAACGTCATCCGCCTGCGCCTGCCGGCGCTGCGCGAGCGGCACGAAGACGTGCCCATGCTCACGCGCCACTTCCTGCAGCAGAGCGCGCGGCAGCTGGGCGTGGAGCCCAAGCGCATCGCCGATGCGGCGCTGGCGCGGCTGGAGCAGTTCTCCTTCCCCGGCAACGTGCGGCAGCTGGAGAACATCTGCCACTGGCTGACCGTGATGGCGCCGGCCCAGGTCATCTCGGCGCAGGATCTGCCACCCGAAGTGCTGGACGCGCCCCTGATCCAGGCCCAGGCCCTGCACGGAGGCGCTGCGGCATCGGCAGGCCTGGCCGCACCCGAGCAGGCCCTGCCCGCGGGGACGTCGCACGTGGCGGATTACGCGGCTGCGGCCCCGGTGCCCGCGGCCACGCCCTTTGCCCAAGGCGGCACGCCGGGTGCGTTCGCCGCGCCAGCGGCCGCGGTATCGCACCCGGTGGCCGATGGCGTGCCTGCCTCGCCCGGCGCGGCGGCAGCAGGCGTGCAGGCCGGCTGGGAGCAGGCGCTGGAAGCCGAGGCGCAGCGCATGCTGGTGGGCGGCCAGGCCGAGGTGTGGGATGCGCTCACGCGGCGCTTCGAGTCGCGGCTGATCCGCACCGCGCTGCATGCCACGCATGGCCGCCGCATGGAAGCGGCGCAGCGCCTGGGCATCGGCCGCAACACCATCACCCGCAAGATCCAGGAACTCGGCCTGGATGCTCCTGACGAGGCCTGATTCTGCCTTCCAGCGCAGGCGCAGCAAGCGCCATGCGCTATTGAATTAATAGCATAAAGGACCCGCCGCGCGCGGGTCTTTTCGATTGGGGGCTGCGCGTGGCTGTCCTACAGCCGTGCCGCGCATGAGCCGACCCGGGCTTCGGTGGGTGGACTTTGAGAATCGTTTCATCGTTCAACCCACAGGAGCTTTCTCATGGCCGATACCAAAAGTGCAAACCGCGATCCGCTGACCAACGAACCCGGTGCCCATCCCGTCGGAACCGGCCTGGGCGCCACGGGCGGTGCCGTCGCAGGCGCTGCCGCTGGCTCGCTGGGCGGTCCCATCGGCGCGGCCATCGGCGGCGTCGCCGGCGCCGTGGCCGGCGGTCTGGCCGGCAAGGCGGCTGCCGAATCCGTCAACCCGACGGCCGAAGACGCCTACTGGCGCAGCACCTACGACCGCGAGCCCTACTACGAGAGCGGCCGCACCTACGACGAATACCGCCCCGCCTACGAACTGGGCTGGTCCGCCCGCGACCGCTACCAGGGCCAGGATTTCGATGCCGTCGAACCGCATCTGGCCCGCGACTGGGGCCAGGCCCGCTCCAGCAGCCCGCTGGAATGGGAAATCGCCCGCCCCGCCACGCGTGCGGCCTGGGACCGCGTGGAGCGCGGCAGTGCCGAGCTCCACGCAGCTGGCGGCGCAGCCGTGGATGGCAGCGCGGTGGTGGACAACGCCGACGTGGTGGATGTGCTGGACGACCTGCTCGAATCCTGCCGCGATGGGGAATACGGCTTCCGTGCCTCGGCCGAGCGCGCCGAATCGCCGGAGCTGAAGACGCTGTTCCTGCGCCATGCCAGCGAATGCGCGGCCGCCGCGGCCGAACTGGAGCGCGAGGTGCGCAACCATGGCGGCGAGCCCTCGTCGGGCGGCACCATGTCCGGTGCGCTGCATCGCGGCTGGGTGTCGGTGAAGGCGGCGCTTTCCTCCAATGACGACAAGGCCGTGCTGGAAGAGTGCGAGCGCGGCGAGGATGCCGCCGTGGCCCGCTACCGCAAGGCGCTGCAGTCGCCGCTGCCGGCCAATGTGCGCGCTGTCGTCGAACGCCAGGCCCAGGGCGCCCAGCGCAACCATGACGAGGTGCGTGCGCTGCGTGACCGTGCCCGGGTGGCCGATCGCTGATCGCTGACGGCATTCATCGCTCGCCGAGCGCCGGACAGTCCCGGCGCCGGCGCCCCATGCAAAAAGCCGCGGGCCCTTCGGGGGCCTCGCGGCTTTTTCCTTGCGGGTGATCGCGCTGCGCCGGGGCTGGCGAAGCGCGCCCGTTCAGCCCAGTTCCACCACCACCGGCGCGTGGTCGCTGGGCTGCGGGTTCTTGCGCGGCGCGCGGTCGATGTGGCAGGCGCGCACCTGGGCCTTGAGCGCGTCGCTCACCAGGATGTGGTCGATGCGCAGGCCCCGGTTCTTCTGGAAGCCGAGCATGCGGTAGTCCCACCACGAGAAGCTTTTTTCAGGCTGCTCGAACATGCGGAAGGCGTCCGTCATGCCCAGCTGCAGCAGCGACTGGAAGTGCGCCCGCTCTTCCACCGTGTGGTGGATGGTGTCCTTCAGGCCCACCGGGTCGAACGAGTCGCGGTCTTCCGGCGCCACGTTGAAGTCGCCCACCAGCACCAGACGGGGGTGGGCCTGCAGCTCGCTCTGTACCCAGCGGTGCAGGGCGTCCAGCCACTGCAGCTTGTAGGCGAACTTGTCCGAGCCCGGCGCCTGGCCGTTGACGAAATAGCAGTTGATGAGGCGCAGCGGGCCATCGGCCGTGTCCAGCGTGGCGGCGATGACGCGGGCCTGCACGTCTTCATGGCCGGGAATGTTGCGCACCACGTCGCGCAGCGGAGAGCGGCTCAGGATGGCCACGCCGTTGTAGGTCTTCTGGCCGAAGGAGGCGGCGTGGTAGCCGGCCTCCTGCAGCGCCTGCAGGGGGAATTTTTCGTCCACCAGTTTCAGTTCCTGCAGGCCGATGGCATCGACCGGGTTCTCGGCCAGCCAGGCCAGCACCTGGGGCAGGCGGACGGAGAGGGAGTTGACGTTCCAAGTGGCAATCTTCATGAGTTTGTCTAACTTATTGATTTATAAGGTAAAAATTGATTATCAAGACCTGGAAAATTGGGCTAGCTACCAGCCTAGCTACCAGCAAAAGGGGTGGTAGGAACCAACCGTTCCCTCTTGTGTGTCATGAAGAGTCATAGTATGCAACTTCATCCCAAGGCCAAAGCCGGACATCGCGGGCCTCTGTCGCGAGAGGAGGAGTTCAAGCCCGGAAAGAACACACCCTGGCTGCAGACGCCCGCTGACCTGATCGGCCCGCTGTACTTCGGCGCCGAGGACGAAACCATCCCGCCGTTTCTTCTGGCAAGCTTCGACGGCCAGCCGCCACGTCGCCGTGAATGTGGCGCGGTGCTCCTGTCTTCGAACATCGCCGACGTCTACGAAGACGGCGCCTACGAGCGCTATGGATGCGTGCTCGAGGTGTGGCTCCACAAGCGCACACGGTGGCGCTACCGCCCAGATGTCGAGCAGCCCGGTGGTCTTCAAGGCAGCGAGCCTGCAGTTTGGCGCCGCCCAGAGGATCAGAATTCCCTCGACGCGATCCGTGCCGGATCGGGTGAGCAGTGGTACGTGTGGAATCCCAGAGCCGTTTCCATCGTGCGGCGCCTTGCCTATCACGAAGCAATCCCGCTGCTGTGCGTCGCCCTGGATGAGGCGGGGCCCGCGGCCAGCTTCAATGGGCTTGTTGTTCATGATTACTCATGCATCTGGTGGGGGCGCATTCAGGGCAGTCCTCGGCTTTCGGTTCTCGCCTATCGGCAGCAGCTTGAACGCGTACTGCGACGCTATGTGGGGCGTAAGCGATCGCTTCGGCTACGAGACGCGGCTGAGCCCATGGGTGCTGCGCGCCGCGCGGTACGTGCGCGGGAACCAAGCCCTTCGGCTCGAGGGAGCTCCGGCCGAAAAGTTGAGCATTCTTGAGGGGTCCTTCGGCATCTCGAGACCGAAATGCGGTGGCGGGTGCCGTGCTCGAGCGGTGCGGCCGGTGCCTAGCTCTTCGGCGTCGAGAGCTCCTTCGCGACAAACAGAGGTGTCACTCCCAGGGTCAGCGCGCCGTGAGTATATCGTTTTGGTAGAGATGGGCTGTTTTTCTAGGAGAATTGCCGAACCTATAGCGAAATTGCATCCCATGCCTGACACCCTATTGGGCTTCCACCGGCTTGCCGAGCTCTACGGCATCCAACTGGTACAGCCGCTTTTCTCCCGCAGCCGCCTGGGGCCGGTGCGCCAGCGCGAAGCGGCGGATGGACGGGAGACGCGAACCTGGACCGCCGCGTATCAGCCCGCGGACAACTTCCGCGGGCACTTCGAGTTCGGTTTGAAGTACGAGCGGCTGAGCTTTGAGTTCTTCTCGCGGCTGTTCCAGCGGGTCGATCCTCAGGACGTGGTGGCGTGGGTGAAGGATGAGCCCACGGGGAGCTATGCACGGCGCGCCGCGTTCTTCTACGAGTGGTTCACCGGCCGGCAGCTTGCTGTGCCGGACACGGCGCCCAACGTGGGATACGTGGACGCGATCGATGCCGCACAGTATCTGGTCGCCCAGCGGCCGGATCGCGTCCGGCGCTGGCGTATCAACGACAACCTGCCGGGCTCGCGCGACTTCTGCCCCGTGGTGTACTTGGGACCGCAGGAGCAGCGCGAATGGCTCTACGACGTGGCGGCGGGCGTCCAGTTGCTCGACGACACCTACGGGCCGGAGTTACTGCTGCGCAGCGCGGCCTGGCTGACGTTTAAGGAATCGCGGGCGAGTTTCGCCATCGAACACGAGGCGGACAAGCAGGATCGGGTGAAGCGCTTCGCGGCGGCCATCGGTACGTACAGCGGCCACATGGACGATCCGATGGCGCCCGAGCAATTGCTCACGCTGCAGCAGGCCGTGCTCGGTGAGGCCGCGTTGCGCGTCGGCATTCGCCAGTCGCCGGTGTTCGTCGGCGAGCGCGGCTTCGTGAGCGAGATCGTCCACTACATTGCCCCGTCCGAGGAACTTGTGGTTGGTATGCTCGATGCGCTGCGCTGCTTCGAGAACCGCACGCGGGGCGCAAACCCGGTAGCGCGCGCGGCGGCAGTGTCATTCGCATTCGTCTACCTGCATCCGCTCGCCGATGGCAATGGGCGCATCCACCGCTTTCTTGTCAATCACCTACTCGCGGCGGACAAGGTGGTGCCCGCCAACATCATCGTGCCGGTCTCGGCGACGATCGCCGGCTCGGCCAAGGGGCGCGCCGGCTATGACCAGGCCCTGGAGGGCTTCTCCCGGCCCTTCATGCAGGTCTATGTCGATGCCTACCGCTTCGGATCGAAGCGGCTGTGCCCCGATGGCGTCGAGACCAATTTCGAGTTCCTTCGGACCGAGGACGCGCAGCATGCGTGGCGCTACCTCGACCTGACCGAGCAGGCGCGCTACCTGAGCAGCGTGCTGCGCCAGACGGTCGAGCAGGAGATGGCGCAGGAGGCACTGGTCCTGCGCCAGTACGACGAGGCGCGCACGGCGATCAAGGACTTTTTGGAGATGCCGGACCAGGACGCGGACCGCATCATCCGGTCGCTCAAGGAAGGGGACTGGCAGGTGAGCAACAAGCTGCGCAAGACGCTGCCCCAGATCTTCGCGGAGGACGGTGCCTTCTATGCGAGGCATGCGCAGATCATCGCAGCGGTGCGCTCCGTCTTCGAGGGCGAATCGCCGGAGGCAGAGAAGGCCTAGTCGTGCCTCGCGTGCTCCTGCCCATCGCGTCCGCACCGGCGTTACGATGAAGGCCGAGGTCAGAGGAGGGTTGGCGTGATGCCACTACCGGATAGAAAATCAGGCGTGGTCAACGTGCCCGACGTCCAGATGCGCGTGCTCCCGTTGGGCGAGCGTCATTTCGTGCCGCGCGTGAGCAGAAACGTGCGGTTGCTCGGAGTCGTTCGACGAGGCTTGGAAACGGGCGCTCTCGCCTGGTTGCCAGACGGGCGCTACGCGCAGGTCAACGGCGACATTGTTCAGCCCTTGGATCCGGTGGAGGTCGAGGCCGCGCTGCAGTGCGCAGGGATCGCCGTTCCCGGTGCCGCGCGGGCGGCACGGCGGCCCGATTCCGCGTCGGAACGACCGATGTCCGGCACGCCTACGGTGGTGATCAAGCGGCGCCGCACGATCCGGCTTCCCGATGAAGGGCACGGCACAGGGGCTTAGTTGCGGCATGGGCGGTGTCGGCTTGGGGAAGCGACGCCAGAGGGGGTTGGACAGAAATGCAATTCTGCAGCCATGGCGTGTCCTCGCCATTCGCGCTGGGCGGCACCGACTCGACACTGTGACCGCGCGCGGGCTTGCGCCTCGTCTGCGCAAGCCCGCGTAAAGGCGAAGATCAGCCGAGTAACTCCAGCACATGCTCTTCCGGGCTCGGCCCTACCGACAGGCGGAAGGTGCGACCCACCATCACTGGAAACCGTTCCAGGTTGAGCCGTTCCAGCATCGCGCGCAGCGTGGACACGGGGTCGCTGGCGCGCATGCGATGGATGAGTTCGGCCAGCATGGCCGTATCGGCCTCCATGTCGTCCTCGTGCCAGTGGCCATCCGAATCCACAAAGTCCGATGCCTGCTGAACCGCGCAGCCAGAGCATTCGCCGGCGGGAATGAAAAGCGTCCCTTCATGGGCGAGGCCATCCTCTTCGAGCTCCACGGTCTCGCCGCCGGCCTCGAGGCGCACGCGTTCGCACAGAACCACGTCGGCCCATAGCCAGCGTCCCTCCAGCCGCGTGCGGAGTGTCTCGCCCACGGCCCGCACGCTGACGTCGCGGGCCGACAATTCGCGCACGTGGGCATGGACCCAGTGGCCCGGACCCAGGACATGCGCGTCGAAGACGACCATCTTCAACGACCATGCAAGCATCCAATCGGCCATCGATTCATCGGATGGCGCGTCGAGGCTCACCAGGCGGAGCCGGCCCGATTCGACCTCCTCGCGCGTCGGGGCCGAGGCCAGCGGCTCCATGAAGTCGCGGGAAGGGAACGCCTCCTGGACAGGGTACGTGATCGTGTCGCAGAGTACCCGCGGCAGCACCGGCACGTCGTCCAGAAGATCGAGGTGCTTCCACATGTGCATCGCCCCGTAGAACGTCTCGACGAACTCGGCAGCGGGAAGACTGCCTTTCCTGTGCAGGAGAATCCGCCGCCACAGGTGCGTGACCGCCTCGTCGACCGCCTTGAGCTGTGTGTCCTCATCGATCAGCCTGTCGCGGTCAGGCAGGCGAGCGAGGTGTCGAGCCGGGTCCAAATGGACCACGTTCGAATCGTCGTGCTCGTCCAAGTGGCTGGGCCGGCGGTTCACGCAGAAGCCCTGCAAGTAGACGCGCGTGCGCACCGAGCATCTGCCGTCGACGGACCCCGACAGGCGCACGGCACCGACAGGCGTGTCGTGGAACCCATCGCCGTTGCTGGCGTCGGTCGCGTCCGGTCTCGGGATCAGCCGCCCATTGAACTCGACGGGCACCGGGAAGCCTCGGCACATCGGGCCGATGCGCCGGTGCAGCCCTTCCAGGTCCACGCCGTACAGTTCGACGATGGTCCCGGGATGCACGCCGACAGCGCTCGGCCTCACTGGAACGGACGCGTGCGCCAGCGCTGCCGCCGTGTCGATGTCCGCTTCGAGGCCCCCGCTCGTGACGATGCAGCGCGTGGAGGCATAGAGGCACTTCGAGAAGCCGACCCCGAACGGCTGCTCCTGCCGCTGCAGGTCTTGGTCCCAGCCGGACTCGTGGAAGGTCAGCAGCTTCTGGAAGTCGCCGAGGCCTCGGCCGTTGTCGCGCACGCGCAGCGTGCGGCTCGGCTCGTCATGGCTCACCTCGATCAGTGTCGCGCCCGCGCGGCGGGCGTTCTGCAACAGTTCCGAGACGAGGGTGAAGCGGTCTGTGAAGGCATAGCGCTGGTTGCGCAGTGCGCCTTCGCTGTTGATGCGAACTTGGATCTCCATGGGTTTCTCCATCGGAAAGAAAGGCCACGGGCGACGAGGGCAGCCGTGGCGCGAGGAAGGGCCCGCGAGGAGCGGAAACTCTGCGGGTGCGATTCGAAGGACCGCGAATGTGCGGCCTGGGAGACGAACGACGCCGCGCGAGCCGGCGCCGCGGCCGGCTGGCTGGGAGCGCCAAGGCGCCCCGGACTCGCTCGCGTCACGTTCAGAAGAAAGGAAGTGCGTCGTCCCCGAGGGAGACGACGCACCATGGCCCTCGCGGCGCGATCAATGCGGCGCCGGCGCCACCATCGACTGCAGCCGGTCGATGACCCCAGGCTCGACGAAGACGCAGGCCTGCTTGTCAGGGATCGGCACATCGAAGATCTGCGAAAACACCGGCCGCCGCAGGTGGGCCAGCCGGCCCGTTCGGTACGCCTGCTCGGGCTTCAGGCGTCCGTCCGCCGGCGGGCCGCTGCGCTCTGGATCGCACTCGACCAGCGCGACGTAGCCGTCATCGAACAGCTTCTGGTGCTCGGGGCACAGGCCCCAGCCCGTGGTCGTGTGAGGCTCCATGCTCGCGCGCAAGCGCTTGTCCAGCAGGATGGCGCCGGTGTCGAACGTCGTGCCGCACACCAGGCAGGCGTGCTGCTCGAGAGAAACGTGGGACTTCTCGCTCATGATGCGCTCCGGCCGCAGGAATGCAACTGGCTGGAAGCGGCATCCCCGCGGCGCTTTGCCGCAGTCGTCCCCTCGGAGCGCTTCAGATGGCTCCGGAAAAGATGGGAACGGGTCTTGTGCGCGGGCCGTTGGCCCGTGAATGTGGTGAACATGCTCATCTCCAAAATGAGTGAGACGAGAGATGCCCTCGCCCCGCGGGGAAGGGATCCCCCGTCGGGTTGGTCTGCAGGCCGCAAGGGCCTCGGTTTTCGTGGCGGCGCGATTCGCGCCACCACCGTTGCACCGGCGTGGGCCTGTGCACGTTCAACGCGGCACGCGGTGGAAGCGCGGCGTCGTCAAGCATGCGAGGCGCAGCGCGATGAAGCCCGCCTCTCAGGTGCTCCGTAAGAGACGTTCCGGGGCAGTGGTGCCTCGGGCGGCGACGCCGCAGAGAGGTCGCTGCGGTTCGCCAGCAAGCTGCAGGCAAACGCGCGCGGCCTGCGCGGATGCGCGATCGAAGCGCTCATGCTTGTTGTCTGCGCTGCATCTGCGGCAACCGAGAGTGCAGCGGGACGCGAGGGCGGGTTTCGACCGCGACGCCAGCCGAGCAGGCTGGACTCCATACGCCCGTCGCGGGGGATGGAGGCTGGGCGGACCACGATGTCCGCTGAACGCAGGCACAGTATGGTCCCGCAGAGGCTGCGGGTCATGGCAGTTGCCTTTGCGGCCACACCGAAACGACGGAACTCGCCGCGCATTCGGCAGGAGAGGCGGCGGCGCTGGTTCAACGTGACAGCTGCGGCGTGGGATCATCGATCGCGCAAGGATGGGCGTGGAGACGCCTGACAGCGCCAGCGCGCGGCGCTCCCATGTCGGGGGTACCGTCGCACCGCAAAGGGGAAATACGTCCTATCTATAGTTTGCAGGTTTGCCCTGCATGCTGAGGTGGAGGCCTTGCCGCGATGCGGCCGGCTCCCGTTGGGCCATCGTTGCCGAGGGCTCCAACCGCTCGGCGGGAACCGCCTGCGGTGGCCGGGGCCTGGCGGCCGCGCCCTCCACCTTGCGATCCCTCGGGCGGTCCGGGCCCGGAGGGTCGGGGCCGCCATCGCGGCGTACCTGTTCATGTGCTGCACGAACGAAGGTTCGGGGCAGCGGGGAGTGAATCGATGATCGAAAGGAAGGAATCTGCGGTGCCGCCCTCAGGTTGGGAGTACGGCCATCGGCTGCGCGAGCCTGGATGCGACCAGCGGCGCTGCAGCGAACTGCTGAGCGCGCAGGCACGGGAGATCGAGCGCCTAAGCCGCGAGGCCGTGAAGCTGCGCGCTGCGGTCATCATTCGTGAGACCGCCTTGATGTGGGAGCGCGAGGACCGGGCGGCGCTCGTCCAGGCGGCTCCGGGCCTGCCTCGCAGGGTGACGCTCGCCAGGCATGTGGAAGCGTTGCTGGCGCGCGTTCAGGAACTGATGCGCGAGCGGGCGCGCTGGCAGCGGCCTCAGGATGGCAAGGGCGAGGGAGCGCTCGCCGCCGCTGGCATGGTGTCACAGGACACGTTTGGCGATGCGGGACTGGCGGCCGAAGGCGGCGCGGCCGTGCTCGAGGCCAGTCTCAGGGCGGCGGACCTCGTGATATGCCAGACGGGCTGCCTCAGCCACGGCGCCTACTGGCGGGTCCAGGACCACTGCAAGCGGACTGGCAAGGCTTGTGTGATGGTGGAGCGTCCTCAGGAACTGCGCATCGTGCGCATCGGCAAGGATGGGGATGGCGAGAGCCGTTCAGGAGCCGTACGGGTTCTGTAGTTGCCCGGCCATCGCCTTCGGCCATGTGCTGATTGCGCGGCGCAGTCGCCGCCGGCAGATCAGTCGATCACGCTGAGCAGAGAGGGATTCTGCGCCAGCAGCCCCCGCACACGCTGCAGGGCGATGGTGACGTCTTCCCGCGACGGGACCGCGCCGGTGGCGATGCGCACGGCGTTGGGCGCCGAGGCCGGGTCGAGCGAGAAGACCTTGGCCGGCGCCACCACCACGCCCGCTCGCCGCAGCCGCATCGCGAAGTCCGACGCGTCCCAGGGGACGGGCAGCGGCAGCCAGAAGAACAGCGCCTCGTCCGGTACGTGCGCGGCGTGTTCCCCCAGCAGCTGCCGGGCCAGCCCCTGGCGCTCCTGCGCCTCCGTGCGGACCTGCTTGATCAGTTTGGCCATCTGGCCATGGCGGATCAGGTGCGTGGCCAGCGCCGCCTCCAGCGGCGGGACTGTCTGCATGGTGGCGCGCAGGATCTCCGCGAGGCGCTCGGCCTTCTCGGCATCCGGCGCCACGACGTAGGCGACGCGCAGGCTGGGCGAGATGAGCTTTGCCAGCCCGAAGACCGAATAGGTGAGTTCCGGGGCCAGCGTGCCCAGCAGCGGGGGCGGGTCGCGGTGCAGGCCGCCGTAGGCATCGTCCTCCACGAGGGTGAGGCCGCGCCGGCGCGCGACCTCGACGAGCGCGCGGCGCCTGCGCAGGCCCATCACCGCGCCGCTCGGGTTCTGCAGCGTCGGCACGCAGTACAGCACCGTGGCCTGCGACGCCTGCGCCGCGGCGTCCAGGGCGTCCGGCAGGATGCCTTCGGCGTCCAGCGCGACCGGCACGAGTTCGATGCCCAGCACCGTGGCCAGGGTGCGCATGGTCGGCCAGCACATCGCTTCCACCAGCAGCCGGCCGCCGGTTCCCACGAGGCTGGACAGCAAGCCGATCAGTGCGTTGCGCGCGCCCGAGGCCATGGCCAGGCGGCCGCCCACCTCCAGGTCGAAGCGCGGCTGCAGCCAGTCGCGGCCGGCCGCGAGGTCCAGCGCCGGCACCGTGCCGGCGCGACGTGCCAGGAAGTCAAAGCTGCGGTCGCCGGTCAGCCGCGCCACCGCGGCCGCCAGCGTCGATGCGATCTCCAGGTTCGGCGGCCACGTGGAAGTGAGGTCGATAGGCTCGCGCACCCCCTCCTCGGGCGCCGGCTCGGCGACGGTGCGCGCGAAGCCCTTTTCCGCCGCCACGAAGGTGCCCTGCCCATGGCGCGACTGCACGAGGCCGATGCGCTTGGCCTCATCGTAGGCGCGCGTGACGGTCGTGAAGTTAACGCCCAGCTGCCGGGCCATGTCGCGCTGGGAAGGCAGCGGCGCTCCGGGCGAAAGCCTTCCCTCCCGGACCTCTTGGGCCAGCAGTTCAACGATGCGCAGATACAGCGGGCCGCCCATCGCTTCGATGGCGGCCTGCCAGCGCGCGGACTTCTCCTCTCCGCCTGCTTGCGGTCTACGTACAGATGACATACACTTCTTGTGCGATATAAGTGAACTGTACGGGAAATCTCCATACAGTTTGATCTCATGGGTGTCAGCGGACAAAGGAGCCAAGTATGAGTGAAGCGGGTGCGGTGGTGGTCGGCAGCGGAATCATGGGGCGGGACATCGCCGCGATCTTCCTGAATGCGGGTTGGCAGACGCAGGTCGTGGCGCCCGCGTCCGGGGAGTGGGACGCGGTGCGGCGCCACGTGGCCCAGTCGGTGTCCCAGATGGGCGGGCAACTGTATGGCGACCTGTTGCACCTGCGGCCGGCGCTGGATGCGGTGGACTGGTCCGGCGTGGAAATCGTCATCGAGTCCGTGACCGAACGGCTCGAGGTCAAGCAGGGGGTGTTCGCGCAGCTCGACGCGATGGTGCCCCGGCACGTGCCCATCGGTTCCAACAGCAGCGGCATGCGCATCACGGACATCGCCCGCGCCTGCAGCAGCCGGGAGCGCATGGCCAACGCGCACTTCTTCCTGCCCGCCCACCTCGTGCCGCTCGTGGAAATCGCGCGGGGCGAATTCACACGGGGCGAGACGATGGACCGCCTGATGCGGATCTTCTCGGACGTCGGGCGGATCCCCGTGCGCGTCAACCGGGACGTGCCGGGCTTCCTAGCCAACCGCATCCAGCACGCGCTGATGCGAGAGGCGTTCTCGGTCATCGACGAGGGCCTCGCGACGCCCGAGGACGTTGACGCAGCGGTGCGCTTCGGCTTCGGCTTCCGGTACGTGGCGGCGGGGCCGATCCTGCAGAAGGAGTTCGCGGGACTGGACACGCAGTTTGCGGCGGCCTCGTCGATCTACCCGACCCTGTGCAACGACAGCGTGCCCAGCCGCACGCTGCGCGAGAAGGTGGCCGATGGCCGCTTCGGCACCAAGAGCGGGCACGGCTTCTGGCGCTGGACGGACGAGCAGATCGCGCGCGAGCGGTCGCGCTACGAACAGGTGCTGCTGCAGGCACAGCGGCTGCTCGCGCCCTCGGCGCTGCCGGGCACGGCGGAGCCGGGCGAGGGCGGGGCGGCCCCGGCCGCATGGGCGCCGGCGGCGGCACAAGAAGTGGTGGGGAGCGGCACGCCATGACGACCCCCGTGATCCCGGAGACGGAGCGCTCCCCGGTCGACGTGCAGGCCATCCACCGGGCCGCCCAGCGGCTGCAAGGATGGGCCGTCACCACGCCGCTGTTGCGCTGCGATGAACTGGACGCGCATGCCGGCGGGCGCGTCTACCTCAAGGCCGAGAACCTCCAGCGCAGCGGTTCGTTCAAGTTCCGCGGCGCCTGCAACCGCATCCTGGCCTTGACGCCTGGCGCGCGCGCGCGCGGCGTGGTGGCCTACTCCTCGGGCAACCATGCCCTCGCGGTCTCGCAGGCGGGCCGGATGCTGGACGTGGCCGCCACGGTCATCATGCCGGCCGACGCGCCGGCCATCAAGATCGAGGGCTGCCGCGCGAGCGGCGCGACGGTGCTGTTGTACGACCGCGAACACGAGGACCGCGAAGCCATCGGCCGGCGGCTCGTGGTGGAGCAAGGCCTGACGCTGGTGCCGCCCTTCGACGATGCGCTGGTCATGGCGGGCGCAGGCACCGGCGCGCTGGAGGCCGTCGCGCAGATGCAGGGGCAGCGCGTGGACACGGCGCTGGTGTGCTGCAGCGGCGGCGGCCTCGCGGCGGGGTGGACCCTGGCGCTGCGCGCGGCATGGCCCGATGCCCGCATCGTGGTGGTCGAGCCCGAGGGATTCGACGACACGGGGCGCTCGCTCCGGTCGGACAGTGCGCAGACCAATGCGCGCAGGTCCGGCTCCATCCAGGACGCGCTGCTCGCTCCTGCGCCGGGCCAACTGACCCTGCCGGTGCTGCGGACCCACGCGGCGCAGGGCGTCACCGTCTCGGACGCCGAGGCGCTGGAGGCCATGTTCTTCGCCTTCGCCGCGCTCAAGCTCGTGCTCGAGCCGGGCGGGGCCGCACCGCTCGCGGCCGTGCTGGCGCGCAAGGTCGCGCTCGAGGGCCGCAACACCCTGGTGGTCTGCTCGGGCGGCAACGTCGATCCGGCGGTGTTCGCGCGCTGCCTGTCCCTGGGCACGGAGCGGGGAGGACGGGCATGACGACCGCAGCGACCCGCTCGCCCGAGCAGCGCGTGCGCGAGCTTGGCCTGGCGATCCCGGAGGACGTCGCGCCGGCCGCCCACTACGAATTGGTGACCGTGCACGGCGGCCTGCTGTACCTAAGCGGACAGCTGCCGCGCGTGGACGGCCGCGTCGCGGTGACCGGCTGCGTCGGCGGCGGCGTCAGCCTGGAGCAGGCGCGCGAGGGTGCGCGCCTGTGCACGCTGCGCGCCATGGCCGTGCTGCGGCAGGCGCTCGGCTCGCTGGACCGCGTCGAGCGCGTCCTCAAGCTGCAGGTCTTCGTGCACAGCGACCCCGCCTTCACGCGGCACAGCGATGTGGCCGACGCGGCCTCCGACCTGTTGGTCGAACTCTTCGGGTCCGCCGGCCGCGCCGCGCGCACCGCCATCGGCGCCGCCCAGCTTCCTCAGGGCGCCAGCGTCGAGCTCGATCTGATCGTCGCCTCCACGGCGGCGGTCCCGTCTTCCAAGGAGCCTTCTCACCATGCCATCCACCGCTGAAGCCTTCATGGCCCCCGGACCGACAGCCGGGGCCGCCCCGGAGTCCCTGACCCCGCCGTCCGGTGCCTGGACGCCTGACGAGCGCCTGCGATGGCAGGCCCGCTTCGACGCCTTCAAGGCACGCGGCCTGCGCATCGACATGACGCGCGGCAAGCCCTGCACCGAGCAGGTGGCGCTGTCGGACGCGATGCTCGACTGGCCCGGCGTCGGTGGCCACCGGACGCAGGAGGGGGGCGATGCGCGCAACTACTACGGCAGCCCGCTGGGCCTGCTGGAAGCGCGCACGCTCTTCGCGCCCATGCTCGATGCGCCGCCCGAGCAGGTCGCGGTGGCCAACAATTCCAGCCTCGCGCTGATGCACGACACGCTCGTGTACGCCCTGCTGCACGGGGTGCCGGGCGGCGCGGCGCCCTGGCATGGCCAGGGGGCGAGGTTCCTCTGCCCGGTTCCGGGCTACGACCGGCACTTCGCGATCTGCGAGGCCTACGGCATCGAGATGGTGCCGGTGCCCCTCACGGGGCACGGGCCCGACATGGATGCCGTCGAGGCGCTGGTCCGCGACCCGCGGGTCAAGGGCATGTGGTGCGTGCCGGTCTACAGCAACCCCACGGGCGAGACCTACGCGCCCGAGGTCGTCGAGCGGCTGGCGCGCATGGCGACCGGCGCGCCGGACTTCCGGATCTTCTGGGACAACGCCTATGCCGTGCACCATCTCACCGACGTGGAGGAATCGGTGCCGGGCATCCTCGCGCTGTGCGCGCAGGCCGGCCACGCGGATCGGCCGCTGGTCTTCGGGTCGACGTCCAAGATCACCTTCGCGGGCGGCGGCCTGGGCCTGCTGGCGGCCTCGCCGGCCAACCTCGCCTGGTACGCCCGGCATGCGGGCGTCCGCTCGATCGGGCCCGACAAGCTCAACCAGCTGCGCCACGTGCGGCTGCTGCGCGACCACGCCGGGCTGCGCGCGCACATGGCCCGCCATCGCGCCATCCTCGGGCCCAAGTTCGCCTTGGTCGAAGCCTGCCTGCGGCGCGAGCTGGCGGGCCGCGGGCTCGCCAACTGGACCACGCCGCGTGGCGGCTACTTCGTGAGCCTGCAGGTACGCGACGGCAGCGCCCGGCGCGTCGTGGCGCTTGCCCAGGAACTGGGCATCGCGCTGGTGCCGGCGGGCAAGGCCTTTCCCCTCGGGCACGACCCGCGCGACAGCCATCTGCGCCTGGCGCCGAGCTTTCCGGGCCTGCAGGAGCTGGAGCAGGCGATGGAAGGCATCTGCCTGAGCGTCCTGCTCGCCACGACCGAGGAGGTGCTGCCATGAAGGGCCACCTGATCGCCTTCGCTGACTACTTGGCGCGCACCGCCCAGCCCGTGGGCCGGCCCGCCATCTGGCGCAAGCCCGATGTGGGCGCGGCCCTGGCGGCCCAGCCGAGCAGCCCGCAGCGGCTCACGCGGGCCATGGCGCTCACGCGCAGCGACGAGCCCGGGGCCTTCGCCCTGAACGGCAGCATCTCCCTGATCGTCCAGGCTCTGGGGCCCGGCGAGCGCGGACGCATGCACAGCCATTCGTTCTGGCACCTGTACTTCGTGCTCAAGGGGCAGGGCGCCTCGGAGATCGCCGGCGAGCGCATCACCTGGTCGGACGGCGACAGCTTCTACGTGCCGGCCTGGGTCGCGCACGACCTGCAGAACCTCAGCGACACCGAGGACGCCATCGTCTATTCCGCGCAGAACCTGCCCGAGCAGGCCTTCAGCGGCGCCCTCATGCGCAGGGAGCCAGGCGGCGGCTACGCGCACATCGCCTCGGATCTTCCCGCGGAGGCCGCCAGGGACTGAGCGGCGCGGCGCCCGCGCATGCCTCGCTTCCGCCCTTCCTCACGCCGTCCCTTTCCCATCCCTCAACCCGTTTCAGGAGTTCCCATGCATCTCGCCCGATTCCTGCGCGCGGCCACGGCCGCCCTCGGCCTGTTCGCCGCGCTCGCCACGCATGCCCAGTCGCTCGGCGACCGGCCGGTGCGTCTCATCGTTCCCTTCGCCCCCGGGGGCGCCACGGACATCGTGGCGCGCGCGGTTTCGGACGCGCTGGGGCGCGAGCTCGGCCAGCCCGTCATCGTCGAGAACCGCCCGGGCGCGGGCGGCTCCGTCGGCGCGAACTTCGTCTCCAAGGCGCCGCCCGACGGCACCGTGCTGGGCCTGGCCACCGTCTCCACGATGGCGACCAATCCGGCCATCAACCCGAAGAACCCGTACGACCCGGTCACGGGCTTCACGCCGGTCATCACGCTCGCCACCGTGCCCGTGGTGCTCGCCGTCAACGCCGCCAGGCTGCCGGTGAACAGCCTCGAGGAGCTGGTCGCACGGCTCAAGCGCTGCCCGGTGCCCTGTACCTTCGCGTCGGCGGGCACGGGCGGCGTCGGCCACCTGGACGGCGAGCTGTTCAAGGCGGTGTCCGGCACCGACCTGGTCCACGTGCCCTACAAGGGCGCGGGCCCCGCCATCTCGGACCTGCTGGCGGGGCAGGTGGACATGATGTTCGACAACCTGCCGTCGATGCTCCCGCACATCCAGTCGGGTGCGCTGCGCGGCATTGCCGTCATGAGCGCGCAGCGCAGTCCCAGCCTGCCGCAGGTGCCCACGTTCACCGAGGCCGGCATGCCCGCGCTCGACAACACGGCGTGGATGGGGCTGGTCGCCCCGCCCAAGCTGCCGCAGGCGCTCCACGACAAGCTCCAGGCCGCGGCGGCGCGCGCGCTGGAGGATCCGGTCGTGCGCCAGCGCTTCGAGAAGGCCGGCATCCGGCCCGTCGGCGGCACCTCGGCCGCGTTCGCGGCGCTGATCGAGCGCGAACTGGCCGTGCGCCGCAAGATCGTCGCGGAACGCCAGCTCAAACTCGAGCCGTGAGCATGCCCATGGTCCACGCTGGCCCCGTGCGGGCCTATCCGCTGCCGCGCGACTTCCGGGTGGGCATGTCCGAGCTGCGGCCGGCCTTCGCGGGGCTCAGGAGCCCGGAGTGCATCCTCGCGAACCACGAAGGCGCGTTCCTGATGTCGGACCGGCGCGGGGGATTCACCGCCATCGCGCCGGACGGCCGCGCCCGGCTCGTCCGGGGCGCCACGCTGGCGGGTGGACCGCTGCACGCCAACGGCATCGCGCTGCGCGGCAACGGCTGCGTGCTGGTCGCGCACCTGGGCGACACCGACGGCGGCGTCTACGAGCTGGGCGCGGACGGACCGGCCGTCCCTGTCGTCACGGCGTTGGAGGGACGGCCGCTGCCGCCGACCAACTTCGTGCTGGAGGACGCCGAGGGCAGGGTGTGGTTCACGGTCAGCACGCGGCGCATCCCGCGCATGGCGGCCTGGTACCCGGACGTGGCGGACGGCTACATCGCGGTGCACGACGAACGGGGAACGCGCATCGTGGCCGACGGGCTCGGCTACGCGAACGAACTGGCGTTCTCGCCGGACGGGCGATTCGTCTACGTCAACGAGACCCATGCCCGGCGCCTGTCGCGGTTCCGGCTGCGGCCCGGGCCGCGGCTTACCGATCGCGAGACGGTGTGCGAGTTCGAGCCCGGCGACCAGCCCGACGGCGTGTGCTTCGATGCCTTCGGCGGCGCCTGGCTGACCTGCATCGTGAGCAACAAGGTCTACGTGGTGCGGCCGGACGGCGAGCGCCAGCTCGTGCTGGCCGACACCGACAACGCTCACGTGCGGCGCTACGTCAGCGACCTGGAGGCGCGGTGCCTGCAGCGCGACAGCATCTGGACCTGCGGCAGCAGCGGGCTTGGGAACGTCTCGAGCCTGTGCTTCGCAGGACCGGAGCGCCGGACCGTGTACCTCGGGTCCCTGCTGGGCGAGCGCGTGCTGAGCTTCGACAGCCCGGTGCCCGGCATGGCGCCGCTGCACTGGCAGCGCCGCTACGCCGCGGGTGTCGGACCGGGCGCCTAGCGCCCTGGGCGACGCGCGGCAAGGAAATCCCTGTCCCGCAGCGGCCCGAGCCGGGCCTTGCCTTCATGTTCACCATCACCCCATTGGAGAGACACACCATGCCACGTCTTCTGCACTCCCTCGCCGCCATGCTGGCGGCCCTGGCCACGCTGCTTCCGGCGGCAGCCAGCCGCGCCGAACAGCCCTGGCCCCGGGACACCATCCGCGTCGTCGTGCCGTTCGCGCCGGGCGGGCTCACCGATGTGATCGGGCGCACACTGGCCCAGGAGCTGGCTGTCTCGCTGAAGGTCCCCGTGATCGTCGAAAACAAGTCCGGCGCGTTCGGCCTCGTTGGCACCGAGCACGTGGCGCTCGCCAAGCCGGACGGCAACACGCTGCTCGTCGGCGGCGGCATCGTGGCGCTGGCGGATGCCCTGTACCCGAAGCTGCGCTTCGATCCGCGCAAGGACCTGACACCGGTCTCGATGATCGAGCGCAACGGCCTGCTGCTGGTCGCGACGAATGCCGACGAGCGCTGGCGCACGGCCGGCCTGCCGGACGTGCTGGCCCGGGCGAAGGAACGCCCGGGGAGCGTCGCGGTGGCGAGCTTCGGCTCGGGCAGCATCAGCCACATGGCGCTGGAGGCGCTCAAGACCGCCAGCGGCGCGGACCTGCTGCACGTTCCCTACCGCGGCACTGCGCCAGCCCTGCCCGACCTCATCGGCGGCCAGGTGCCGCTGATGCTCGACAACAGCGTGACGGCGCTGCCCCAGGTCCAGGCGGGAAAGATCCGCGCAATCGCCTACACGGGCAGCCAGCGGCTGCCCCAGCTGCCGGATGTGCCGACGTTCGTGGAGATGGGCATGCCGTCGATGCAGATCTACAACTTCTTCGGGCTGTACGTGCCGGCGGGCACGCCGGCGCCCATCGCCGAGCGGCTGAACGCGGAGGTCAACCGGATCTTCCGGGAGCCGAAGGTGATCGCCCGGTTCGCGGAGATGGGCGCGGAACTGTACCCCGGGACGGCGCGCGATTTCGCGCGTTTCCTGGAAGGGGAGCGCTCGCGGTGGGGCCAGCTCATCCGCACGCGCGGGATCCGGCCGGAATGAACCTGCCGAGCGGGGAATGGGCGAATTCACGTTCGGTGTCGCCTTCCGGGGCGGGATGCTGCATGCCACGGCAAGCTGGGATGCGGCGCGCTGTTCCCCGCAGGACTACGCGCTGTTCCTGCACGGCGGCGGAGCCGCCACCAGCGCCGACGGCACCCGCTATCTGCGCGAGGCGCTGGCGCGCGAGGGCGTGGCCTGCGCGGCCTTTGATTTCTCGGGCCATGGGCGCAGCGGAGGGCGGCTCGCGGACGCGACGCTGCGCCAGCGGCAGGAGGAAGTGGCGTGCGTCGTCGAGGCGCTGAGGCCGTCGCGGGCCCGCGCGCTCATCGCCACCAGCATGGCCGGGCACACGGCCTGCCGCGTGCTCGACGCAGTTCGGCCCAAGGCCCTCGTGCTCTTCTGTCCCGCGGCGTACGAGGCGCGCGCCGAGGACGCGCGCTTCGGCACGGCGTTCCGCGAAGTCATCCGCGCCACCCGCACGTTCGCCGATTCGCCGGCCCTCGATGCCCTGGGAAGGTACGCAGGGCGCGTGCTCGTCGTCTATGGCACGGCGGACGAGGTCATCCCTGAGGCCGTGCGGGACGGCTATGCGCAAGCCGCCGCCCATGCGCGCAGCGCCGAGCTCGTGCGCCTGGAGGGTGCGAGCCACCGGCTGCACGACTGGCTGGCCGGCCGGGCATCAGCCCGGCGGGACCTGGTGTCCCGGCTGCTTCCCCTGCTCGCCTGACGCGCAGCCCGGCCCGGCGGCGTGCGCGGGTGGCTCGCGAAACGGCAGGACCGGCAGCCGTGTCGCGGCCAGCGACGCCAGGCCCAGGATTGCCGCGAAGGCGGCGAAGAGGATGCCGAGCGTCTGCGGGCCGACGACGGGACCATTGGCCTGCACCGCGAGACCGTCCGCGCAGGCCGCGCATGGTCCCGGCATCTGAGGCACCAGGGCGCTGGAGGCGGCGACGCCGATGGCCGCGCCGACCGCCCGCGCGAACATCTGCAGGGCGGTGGCGATGCCGATCTCGCTCGGCGGGACGGCGTTCTGGGAGGCCAGCGTCATGGGCGGCTGGCTGGCGCCGATGCCCAGCCCCAGCAGCAGCATCCAGGCCACCGCCGTCCAGGCGGCCGAGCGGCCGGGCGCCCAGGCCAGGGCGCCCGCCGCGATCGTCGCCAGCAGCAGTCCCGCGAGCGCAGCCGGCTTGTAGCGGCCGCTGCGGCGCATGTACTGCCCCGACAGGAAGGCGCCCAGCACCACGCCGGCCAGGGGCACCGCGAGCGCGGTTCCCGCGCTCGAGCCGCTCATGGCGTGGATGCCCTGAAGGTAGACCGGTGCCTGCATGTACAGCGCCCCGTGGACCATCGCGACAAGCAGGCCGACGGCAGATGCCACCGCGACGACGCGGTGGCGCCGCACGGAGGCGGGCACCAGCGGGTAGCGGGCCAGGGTCTGCCAGCCCAGGAAGGCACCGGCGAGCGCGGCGGCCGCCCCGAGCAGCGCCAGGGTGGGGGGCTGCATCCAGCCGATGCGACGACCCGACCAGGACAGCGCGAGCAGCAGGCAGGCGGTGGCACCGGACATCAGTGCGACGCCGAGCGGATCGAGGCCGCCCCGCCGTCCGGCCGCGGGCCGGCCGTCGAGGGTGCGCCAGCACAGCGCCGCTGCGGTCGCGATCAGCGGCACCTGCAGCCAGTAGATCCAGCGCCAAGACGCATGGGCCGACAGCAGCGCGCCGGCGAGTGGCCCCGCGAGGCCGGCCAGTGCGTGGGTACAGGAGATGTAGGCCTGGTAGCGGCCACGCTCGCGCGCCGTCAGGATGTCCGCGACGATGGCGTTGGGCAAGGCGACCAGCGCGCCGCCGCCCAGCCCCTGGACGCTGCGCCCCGCGACCAGCGTCCCGAGCGAAGCGGCCCATCCGCACACCAGGGCGCCAGCCAGGAACAGCCCGAGCGCGCCGAGCAGCACGCTGCGCCGTCCGTAGAGGTCGCTCAGCCGCCCGGCGAGCGGAGCACTTGCCGTGGCGCTCAGCAGATAGGCCGTCACGACCCAGACGACCTCGTCGCGGGCATCGAAGGTCCGGGCCATGGCGCCCAGCGCGGGCGCGACGAGCGCCTGGTCCGCCGCCCCCAGCAGCATGACCGGCACGAGCGCCCAGAACACCGCGTGGACCTGGCGCGCCGCGACGCCCCCGGGCGATCCTGTGCGTGCCGTCCTGGCGGGATGGGGAGGGCTTCGAGGCCGCTTCGGTGCCACGGCTCACGCGCCCACGGCGCGCCGGAGGCTCGCCGCGGTACGTCGGAGTTCCGACAGGAACCGCCTGCGGATCCCCGTCGCGGCCCGGCGGCAGGCGGGCGTCATGGTGCGGGCCGGTCTGCGGCTTGCAGGGTGCGGGCACTGGCGCCTGTGGTCTGCCGCGCGATGTCCGAGAGCATCTCGAGGATGCAGCGCTGCGCATCCTCGGTTTGCCGCGACGGGATGTGCGGGCGCGGCAGCGCATGGGTGTAGAAATGCGGACCCTCGGCAGGGTAGCCGAGCACCCAGATGTCGGGCCGTGCCGTGCCGTCGGCGCCGATGGGATGCATCGCTGCGTCAATGTCGATACCGCTCGGGTGGTAGTCGCCGTTGCGGAAAGGGCGAATCAGCCCGCGCGCGAGGAGGTGGGACGTCAGCGTGGAGGCGTCGGTCAGCGGCGAGTAGGCATCCAGCCGGGCGATCACAAGGACGTCGGCCTCGCTGCTGTGCGTGCCGGCGGGGTAGGGCGCCTCGATCCGGAACCGCGCCAGACCGTCGTCGGCGACCACCCGCGCGCCCGGCCCGCCCACGATGTCGATCAGCCCCGCCTGCCGCAACGCCAGGTACTCGGCGTTGCGCTGGCGCGGCGGACCGAAGGCCACGCGGTTGGTGGCCGCGTTGAAGTCCTGCACGAAGAAGCGATGCGATGCGGGCGTGAGCCCGCCGTGCTCCACGGCCGCGCGCAAGGCTTCGCGCGTGTCGCGCAGGACATCGGTGGCGGCCTTCACGGCGCTGCCCCGGTTGCCCTTGGCGGCCTCGAGGAGGTCCTGCTCGACGAGGCCGTGCACGAAGGCCTGGAACGCATCGAACGAGGCAAAGGAGTTCCGCTTCAGCGGCCAGAGAATGGACTCCAGGGCCAGCAGCTCGTCCGGCGTCGGCTCGAAGCCCTCGCCGGGGCCTGGTGCGTCCCCTTCGGCGTCTTGCCCGGCACAGCGGTACGCGTACGCCATTTCCCGAAGGACGAGCGGCAGCACGTCTGCCTGGAAGTCAAGGCGCGGGTCGCCCGTGGCGGCGAGCACGGCCTGCCTCGTGCGGGCCACGGTCTCCGCAGTGAAGAAGCGGGCCTGGTGGCGGCCGGTCAGTCCCTTCTGGTTGACGCCCCGCGCCGCGAAGGGCAGGCTGTTGCGGGAGAACAGCAGCAGGCGGGGCTCCCGGCCGGAGGGCAGGTAGCGCAGCGCACCTGGGGCCTGAAGGTAGCGACCGCCGCGTCCCAGCGTCAGGGCCGACACGACGTCGTGCGCGGTCAGGCCCAGCCCCTGGACGGCCACGGTGGCGGCCGCCGGGATGCTGTCCAGCGTCTCGATGGGGTAGGGCGAGGCGAAGTACGCAAGGCGGCCGTTGCGCGGAGCGTGGCGCGCGGCGAAGTCCGCGAACGAGCGGTCCTCTTCGGTCGGCTGGCGGCGGCCGTGGCCCGTGGTCAGGAAGAGATAGCGGGCCGGGTGCTCCCCGCCGTCGGCGCACACCACCCGGTGGCCCTCGGCCTGAGGAATCACGTCCCTCACGCGCTGGCGGTGGTGGGCCACGGTGACGTGTGCCGGCAGCATACCGGCGATGCGCCGGTAGGCCCAGGCGAGGTATTCGCCGAGCAGGCTGCGCGGCAGGTGGTCGGCCTGGGTGATCGGCACGCCCGATCCGGGCGCCTCGCGATGGAAGCGGTTGCCATGCCGCCGGTAGCCCGCGCCGTGCGCCCACTCGACCAGCGAGATGCCGCCCTGGCCTCCCGCCTTGCTCGCGGGTGCGAAGACGGTGACCTGCGAGGCCACGGTGTTGATGAGCAGGTGATCGGGCTGGGCGGAGCGGTGGCAGCCTTCCCCGGCCACGCCGTCGTCGTAGACGTCGATCCGGACAGGGGTCGCAGCGGGGAGCCTGTGTGCATGCTCCAGAACCCGCTCGAGCACGGTGAGCCCGCGCGGGCCCATGCCGATGATGGCCATCCGTATCGCTTGCATGGTCGATGTCTCCTCGTGTGGCGCCGTGGTCCGTGGGTCCGGCGGGTATGCCCGCGGGCTCAATGCACCGCGGAAGCGATCGGAATGGAGCGCGCGCCCTCGTGGCGGATGGGACCGTCCGTTGCGTCCTCTTCCTCGAAGAAGAAGCGGCGCGCGCCGAAGGCCGGGCGCAGCTGGTCGAGCCAGCCCGCCTGGTCGTCGAAGCCGGCATAGAAGGGCCTTCGCACCCAGAGCGGATTGCGCGCCTGCAGGAACTGCAGCGCGAACACCTTCTCACCGGCGAGCTCGACCACGCCGTCGATCATCACCTTGCCAGGGAATGCGCTCATCGATGGGCCGCGCACCGTGCGCGCGAGGCCGGAGACCGAGCGGTAGGCGCGCTGGAAGATGTCGTAGGCGCGCGCGAGGGGAAGCTTGAAGTAGTCGCTGGGGCCGGTGTCGCGCTCGACGAACATGTAGTACGGCGTCGCGCCCAGCCTCACGCCGGTGGTCCAGAGCTCGCTCCAGCAGGCCGGGTCCTCGTTGACGTGGCGGATGAGCGGCGCCTGCATCCGCAAGGTCGCTCCCGTGCCGATGATGCGCCGGACCGCCTGCTGCGCGACCGGGTGCTGCAGCTCGCGCGGATGGTTGTAGTGCCCCATCACGGCGAGATTGCGTCCGGCGGACACGATGCGCTCGAACAGACGCATCAGCTCGTCGGCGTCCTTGTCGCTGACGAAGCGCTGCGGCCAGTAGGCCACGGCCTTGGTCCCGATGCGGATGTTTTGCACGTGCGCCAGCTCGGGCGCCAGCAACGGCTCAAGGTACTCCGACAGCGAGCGCGCGTTCATCACGAGAGGATCGCCGCCGGTGATCAGCACGTCGGTGACTTCGGGGTGGCGGCGCAGGTAGGCGACCAGTTCCTGCGACTCCTTGGCATCAAACTTGAGTTCCTCCATGCCGACGAACTGCGGCCATCGGAAGCAGAACGTGCAGTAGGCGTGGCATGTCTGCCCCGCGCTCGGGAAGAACAGGACGGTCTCGCGGTACTTGTGCTGCAGGCCGCGCAGCGCGACACCGTCCAGCATGGGGATGTTGTGCGTCATCTGCCCGGCCGGGTGCGGATTCATCCGCATGCGGATCGACCGGACCACCGGATCGATCGCGGCGTCGGGCTCGCCGTTGGAGACCATGCGATGCAAGAGCGAGAACTCACTCTCGAACAACATGTCCCTGTGCGGGAAGGTCAGCCGGTAGATCGGATCGTCCGGAATGTTGTCCCAGTCGATCAGCTGGTCGAGGACATAGGCGTTGACGCGGAAAGGGAGCACCCGCGCCACGATGTCGATCGCCAGCCGCTGTTCGCCGGACAGGGCTTCCCATTGCGGCGCTTGCCGGATCGTGAGACGTGTGTAGGGCTTGTACCTGGCTGCGGCGGGGACTTGTTGCATGGCTGCTCCCTGGTTGAAGGTCTGCGGACGGCGTGGGCCGTGCATGGAAATCCGGAAGGGTCCATGCGTCGCGGTGCATTGGGAACAATCTATCGGCGCGGGGCGCCGAGATAAAGCCAGCAGCAGCTGTTTCAGAGATAGCGGCTCGTTGTCCAGCATGCGCCAGCACCTCGATCTCGCCGCCGTGGAGACCTTTGTTCTGGTGGCCGAGCTGCACAGCTTCACGCTGGCCTCCGAGGCCCTGGGCATGACGCAGGCCGGTGTCAGCGCCCAGGTGCGCCGGCTCGAGGCCGCGATGGGCAGGCGCCTCATCGATAGGACGCCCAGGCACGTGCGCCTGTCCACCGAGGGCGAGGCCTTCCTACCACTGGCGCAGGATCTGCTGGCCGCGCAGCAGAGCGCGTTGGAAGGGGTGAAGGTGCCGGGCCGCGAGCTCAACATCGCGATCAGCGATCACGTCGCGGGGCCGGAGCTGCCCGAGATCATCGCGCGCGTGAACGCACACGATCCTGGCTTGCTCCTGAAGGTGCGCGTCGACTTCTCGAGCGAGGTGCGCAAGGCCTTCGAGCAGGGCGATCTGGACGTGGCGGTGATCCGGCAAGGCGCGCGGCGCGATGGCGATCTGCTCTTCGAGGACTGCTACGGCTGGTACGCCAGCCGCACGGCGCGACTCGCGGGCAAGCCTCTGCCGTTGATCACCGTGGTGGAGACCTGTGGCGTGCGCGCCCTCGCCATCCGTCTGCTTGTTCGCTCCAACGTGCCGTGGGTCGATGCGTTCCGCGGGGGAGGGGTGGCGACCGCCATCTCCGCGGCGGCTGCGGGAATCGGTGTGCTCCCACTTCCCCGCCGCCTCGCGACGGCGGGGCTCGTGGAGGTTGGCGAAGCCCTCGGACTGCCGGCTCTCCCGCCGGCCAAGGTCGCCATGCTGTCGCGCAGCGTCGACGGCTCCACGAAGGGCACGGTACGCACCTTGCGTTCCGCGTTCCGTGCGTCGGTGGGGTGCCGGTGACCCCGCCCGCGATGGCCACCGGCAGTGCCATCGGTGGGGGCCTGGGCATGGCTGCATGCCAGACCGAGCACCACGCCGGCGACGCCGAACGGTGCAAACGCCTCCTGGCCGGCGTGGGGAGCTGTGCGCAGGTGCGGGCCTGCCGGCCTCGGCCGGGAAGCCGACGGCTCACGCGCCTGCGGCCCGTACGGCGCGTTCCCTGGGATGTGGCGTTTTTGGATAACAGAAGTTTGCACGATAACTTCTTAGATGTTATTGTGCGAAAAGAGAGTTATGATGCAAGGGCAATGGAGAATTTCGAGGCAGAAGTGCGGGCGTACCTGCAGCAGGTCCTGGGCCTTCGCATCCAGGACGCAACGCCGTGGGCGGGTGCCGACGAGCTGCCGTATTTCCTGCGCGACGCCTTCCGTTTCAGCGAAATGGTCCTGCTGGGACAGGGCGTCGTGCTGGCCTTCGCGCCATCCGCGCAACGGCCGCCGCTCAGCGAGATCCGCAGGTGGATGGACAAGGTCCGGGCGGTATCGGGCAAGCCGGTGATCTACGGTACGGACGCGTTGGCATCGTACGAACGCAAGCGCCTGATCGAACACCGGGTGCCGTTCGTCGTGCCCGGCAACCAACTCTACCTTCCCGACCTCGGGCTGGATCTGCGCGAGTACTTCCGGCAGCGTGCTCCGGCGGCTGAAGAGGCACTGAGCCCTTCCGCTCAGGCCGTGCTGATCAGCGTATTGTTGAGACAGCCCTGGCAGGCCGAATGGCAAGCCTCGGCCATCGGGAGCGCACTGGGCTACACGGCCATGACGATGTCGCGGGTGGTCAGGGAACTCGCCAAAACCGGGCTGGCGAAGCCGTACGCCGTCGGGCGGTCGCGCTGGCTGCGGATGGATTCGCACCCGCGGCAGATCTGGGAGCGGGCAGCGCCGCTTATGCGCACACCCGTGAAGAGAACCGTGTGGGTGCCCGGGAGCGCAAACGCCGTCGGGCAGCTTCGGCTCGCCGGCCTCAGCGCCCTGTCGCGCCATACCCTCGTGGCTGAGCCAACCACTGTCGTGTACGCGGCTGGGCCGGCAGAGTGGAAGGCCGCCAGCAAGGTCGGCATGCAGGTGCTGCCCGAGCCGACGCCAGCCGCGCACGAGTGGCAGCTGTGGGCCTACAGCCCCGCTCTGGGGCCGGAACGGGCGACCGTGGATCCGCTGTCGCTGATCCTGAGCTTGCAGGACAGCACGGACGACCGGGTCCGAATGGCGCTGGATGAACTGAAGGAGCAACTGCCATGGTGAGGGGCCTGGATCTCTTCCGGCACTGGTTCGAGGAGCATGCAGACCAATATGTCCTGATTGGCGGCACGGCCGCCACGCTGACCATGGAGGACGCCGGCCTCCCATTCCGCGCCACCAAGGACCTGGATGTCGTTCTCCACGTCGAGGCGCTGACGCCTGCCTTTGGCGCGGCGTTCTGGAGCTTCGTGGAGGCCGGGGGATACGGGATCCGGCAGGCCAGCGAGACCGGCAAGCCGGTGTTCTATCGCTTCCAGAAGCCGGCCGACGAGCGCTTTCCGGCCATGGTCGAACTCTTCGCGCGCGCACCGGAGGGACTGGAGCCGGCCGCGGGCAGCCGCCTGACGCCGATTCCGATGGAAGAGGCCGTGTCGAGCCTGTCGGCCATTCTGCTGGACGAGGACTACTACGAGTTCATCCTGTCCGGCCGCCGCGAAGTGGACGGCCTGCCATGGGTCGGTGAAGACCGGTTGATCCCGCTGAAGGCCATCGCGTGGCTGGAGTTGAGCCTGCGCAAGGAGCAGGGCGCCAATGTCGATGGCAGGGACATCCGCAAGCACCTCAATGACGTGCTGCGCCTGTCCCAACTGCTGGCACCAGCGACGCGCATCCCTTTGGCGCCCAGGATCGGGGACGACCTCCGCCGGTTTCTCGATCGCGTCGTGACCGACGATTCGATCGATCCCAAGGCCCTGCAGCTGGGCGACGTGACGGTTCACGAGCTCGCGGCGCGCATAGCGCGAGCGTATGAGCTGGATCAACGAGACGGGGTGTCTGGATGATCGAACTCCGTCAGGCCATGAGGTTTCGCTCGGCGTCCGACTAGCGCACGCATCGTGAGAGGGTAGAAGGTGGCGAGAGGTCCAGAGTCTTGCCTGGCAGCAGATGCATTGCACCAATCGATTCGAATCGCTAAGGTTGAGACCATTCAGAGAGGCTCGTATGCGGAAAATCGTCTTCGTCGTCTTCTTGCTGCTTGGCATTGGGGCGGGATTTCTGCCAGCTCGCAACGATGACTGGGGGCTGCGGATCGTGATGATGGCTGTCGGCGCTCTGTTCGGTGGAGCGATCGGTGGCGCGCTGTCGCAGTTCGGGAAGCGACGGCAGCGGCCTCGCCAGCTTCGGAACACCGAGGAGGCTGATTCAATCGCCGGCTCCGACATGATGGGCCGCGAAGCTGCCTTCAACTATTGGCGAGATGAAGGTCATTTACCCTTCACGAAGCCCCCGCGCCCTGAGCATGGGTCCCATATGTTGGATGCCGATAAGAACATCTAACCTAGCTATTTCTTCAAGACGTCCTTTATCGCTCGCGTCGCGTTATCGACGAGCGGTGCAGCGTCCTCTTTGACCTGCTTGCCCGCCTGCAACACCAGGGAGCGTTCGGATGCAAGGGTGCCGTCGGCCGTGCTCGTGATCTGTGCCTTTCGGTCGAATTCGCCTTGGTCGGCTGACGTGAGCGCCCTGATGCGCTCTCCTTCCTCGCGAACCGTGCTCCGCAGCGACGATGGCGTGTTCGCTACAGACGCTGTCGACGTCGCCGACCCTCCGAAACCTATCACCTCCCCTTGATTTGATAGGTGACGTCCGGCAAGGTCAGGGGCTAGTGCAGGATCGCTGGAGTTCTGCATATGCTGTGCTCGAACATCGCTGAAGGCCGTGGGCACCCCTGTGCCATCCGAGAAAACGCGATTCGGCCGCAGGGACTGCCGCGCCAGTTCCGCCTCCATCAGGATGCGCGCAGAGGCGCTGTTACCGCCGTACTGTTCAGCGTAGCGGGTGAACATTGCAAGGTTGTGAGGATCCTGAGCGATGTCGATGGAGATGGTCTCCCCCCTTTCATAGGCCGTCGAGACGCGCTCGGCGAAGGCACTTCGCTCCGATAGGCTGGCGTCGGCGCGCTCCGACCTGGCTGTGCTCGTCGCAAGGCGGGCCGCGAGATCCTGTCCCTCACGCGCATCGCTGGCAACCACCGTCATGAAGCTCCTGTCTCTGGAGACTCGATCGCCAAACTGCTTGAAGTCGGCCAACTGCTCCGCGGTCATTGAGCCAAGGGCCTTTTGCTCGGCCGAGGAGAGGCTCGAACTGTAGTTCTTATCCACGGCGCCCCCAACGCCGAGACGAGCAGAGGCCCCAAAGGCAATGCGCGCCGCCTGGGCCTGTGTTAGGCCTGTTGTGTCCGCCACGCTCTTGCTGACCTGGTCGAGCCGGTGGAGCGTCTCGCCGAACTGTTCGAAGCTGCTCGACGTGGAGCCGCTGCTGCTGCGCGAAGAGTTCAGCTTGGCCATGCCCTTGGTGAAGGCTTCCGCGAGGACGGCCGAGCGCTCGGAGCTGGCCGCGATGGCCTCGCCGCGCGCAGCATCCACCTGATGGCTCGCCTCCTGAACGTCCTGCTCCGACACCCGCATGGAGACTACCCTCGACGCGAAGCCCTGGTTGCGCAGCAGGCTGACCGCGGTCCTTCCGGTGAGCGCGTTCGACGAGAAGGTATTGCCGCTGAGGTCGTGCTGCCAGCTGCCCATGAAGGCCGAGGTGCGTTGCGGCGCGAGCTGCATCTGGTCCATGGAGATGTTGCCCAGCGAGGTGTTCCCGACGGTCGAAGCAGCGGTCGCGCCCGAGAGGCTGGCCTGAAGGCCCGACAGGCCGCCCACGAGCGCGGTGC
Organism: Paracidovorax wautersii; assembly: GCF_900113035.1. Lineage (GTDB taxonomy): Bacteria > Pseudomonadota > Gammaproteobacteria > Burkholderiales > Burkholderiaceae_C > Paracidovorax > Paracidovorax wautersii. The sequence goes on from NZ_FONX01000006.1 coordinate 40,519, forward strand.
CGAAGTTCTCCATGCGCTTGAGCGCGGCCCAGGCGACGAACGGGATGCTCATCGCCAGGTAGCCGACGATCGCCTCGCCGGAGAGCGCGCGCGAGTAGATGACGGAGGAGGTCTGGAGGGTCAGTGCCCGTGCGCCCGTGCCGAGGTCCGCCGCGGCGGCCAGGTCGTAGGCCGCATAAATGGAGGCCATGTAGTTCAGCACGGCGTAGAGAGGCGGCCACAACTGGATCCATATGAGGATCGTTGCGTAGCCTTTGATGGCCAGCATGGTCTCGCGCCCGCTGGTCAGCATCAGCAGCAGCACCATGAGCGGGAACAGGACGTAGGTCAGCGCTTCGATGACGTTGCGAAACACCGGCAGCGCCTGCTCGGCCACCTTGCCGTAGTTGAGCCACGAGGCGTTCATCTGCGCCACGGCCTGGGCGCGGCCCACGGCCAGCACCATCGCGGCAGGATCGTTGACCTTCTGCCCGATGATCTTACCCGTGTCCTCCAGTGCGTTGAGCATGGCGTTTTGCCGGATGATGTCGGCGGCGGTCGCCGAGGCATCGGCGATGCTGTTCTTGAGGTAAGCCTGTTGGACTTGCCCCGCGATGGCCGCCGCCGCCGCGGTCGCGGGGAGCGTGGGATTGAGCTGGAATGCCAGGCGTCCCTGGATCCGTTGGAGCTGTGCGGGCAGCCGTCCGTTGAGGCTCTGGTAGACGTTCGGGCAGGTGTCCACCCCCACATTGCCGTTCGCGCCGGTGAGCGTGCTGAAGCGCGCTGGGTTGGGTGAACCCATGAGCGCCCAGACGTCACCCGACGCAGAGAACGCGGCAGGGTCGAGCGTGCCGTCGATGAGGTCGTAGGTCGTGCAGTTGTGGATGAAGTTGATCAGGTCGGTGCGGAAGTCAGGGCTCTGGAACACCACGTTGCCGGTCTCCCGCACGAGGCGATTGCCGAACATCAGGCCGTTGCGCTGGTACGCCAGTTCCTCCGGCAGCGCCCCGGGGCCGGGGATCTGCTGGAACGCCGTCTCGAAGAGTCCCGTGATCGTGTGCCCGACGGTGCTGGTCATGCTGCCCAGCAGCGCCACGCCGAACGGCACGTTGTCCACGACACGGACCGCGGAGCCACCGGTCTTGTCCACGATCCCCACGGTCACCTTCGGCACGATCAGGATGCTGAAGACCAGCATCACGGAGGCCAGCCACTTCCACCCCTCGAGCTTTTCCGGGGCGAAGGCGTAGGCGATGAGCGCGGTGACGAAGCCGCAGAAGGCCACCAGCGCCACGGCCGATGCGTAGTCGCCGGACGAGTGGACGGCCGCGGTGGCGTTGAAGATCCCGAACAGGCTGTCCGCGTTCTGGTAGGCGTAGATCTCCCACATGGTGCTGCCGCCCCATCGCCACTACCGGGTCACGTAGGCGGCCTGCTGGCCGAGCATGTCCATCACGTGCTGGGGCATGCTGGAGCGCAACTGGCGCTCCAGCTGTTCGAGGTGGCTGGCCACGGCACGGTATGAGCCGACCTTCTGGTACAGCAGGCTCTTTTCCTGGCTGAGCAGCAGCAGGATCGCCTGTGCGCGCTGGCGGATCTGGTTGGCCTGCTCGCGCTGGGTTTGCTGGAGCGTGTAGTCCTTGGCCAGCGCTGCCATGCCCACGCGCAGGTTGCGCTCCAGGAAGACATAGGCGTAATCGGCCGCGATCACGTCGCGGTACTGGCCGATCAGGCTGTCGGCCAGGCCCGAGCCGGGAATGCTGGTGCCGACCGAGAGCATCTTGTAGACCGGCTCCGTGGTCTGGTTGACGAAGCCGACCTCGGCCGAGTTGTTGGGGATGGGCGTGCGCGTCGCGATCTTGTCGGCGATCGAGCGCATCATGGCCTCGACCTTGGCGGTGAAGGGCACATGGTTGTAGGCGGTGTTGAGCGAGACGACGTCGCACGCCGTGTAGTCGTTGCAGCGCAGCAGGTGCTGGATGACGTTGTCGCCCGTGCCGGCGGCCTGGCCGTAGAGCAGCTGGCTGATCGAGGTGAGCGTCGGCGCGACCGGCTCCGGGTCGCGGCCGGACTCTTCGGGATAGTAGATGACGGTGCCGACCATGCTCATGATCAGTTCCCGCCCCGCGTCGTCGAGCGCGGCGCCGGTGTACTGCAGGGCCTTCCAGGTGAGGTTGCCCACGAACGGCGCCTTGTTGCGCACGTTGGCATCGCCCGAGGAACGCGCGGAGGACAGGATGCTGGGCCGGTCCGTGCCGCAGCGCTTGCGCGCCGCGTCCCGGTCGCTTTCCAGGCCCATTTCCATCGCGAGGTCCGCGCAGGTCTCCTGCGAGCTGTAGCCCACGGCCTCGGCCGCGGTGCTGACAATCGCCTTGGCGGTCTCGCAGGAGTTGATCCGCGCGTTGTTGATCCATGTCTCCAGGCCCTTGGCCCACTTGGTCAAACCGCCGAGCAAGGGAGACACGGCCTCCAGCGCGAGCTGGAAGGCGATGCCGGGCAAGGCGGCCGTAATGTTTCTCAACATGGCTTTGAATTCCTGCGCGGAGATGTGGCTGAAGCTGCCCCCGAAGACGTCGATCCCGCCGCAGCCCGCCTTGGCCGACGGGAACTGGATGGCGGCGAGCTGGTAGACCTTGTTGGGGGAGCGCATCATGAGGTTGCCGCCCGTGTAGGTGTTGTAGGTCTGGCCCCGGAAAGCGCCCGGTGCGGTGTAGTTGCCGATGGCGCCGAGGTTGGCGAACATGTCGTTCACCTCGCTGTTGAGGTCGGCCCGCGCGGACTGGCCCGTGGACAGCATCGCCAGGGACACGGCCAACGCGATGGCCCTGCTGCGGTGGATGGAGCGCGAGGGGGATGGCACGGGAACCTCCTAGGGCAGGGCCAGGTGCTGCGTTGCGCCCGGCAACATGGCTTCGCCCGCGGGCGACGTGACGATGGAGATGCGCTCCAGCAACTGCGACTCGGAGAGAACGCCGGAGCCGATCTGGGTGATCTTTCCGGAGGCGGGGTGGGCCAGGAACACGGCCGGCACCTGGGCGACGCGCAGCGCGGTGGCGATGCCGTTGTCGGGACGCGCGCGCGGGAATGCCGGCATGGGACCGCCGTCGACGCTCACCGCCTCGACCCGGATGCCGTGGCGTGCCTCGAAGGCCTGGAGGGTCGGGGCGAAGGCGTGGCAGTAGGGGCAGTCGCTGCGATAAAAGAAGATGAGGACGTGGTCGGCGCCCAGGGCGGCCACGGAGCCGGAGCGCTCGGCCCGCTGCTGCTGGTCAAAGACCTCCAGCGCCTGCGCGTTGACCGGGCGGCCCTGCAAGGTCGGGTCGAGCGCCGGGGTGGCCCAGGCGATGCGCTGGGCCATGTCGGCGAAGTAGGAGGCGCGGTCCACCACCTGCATCTCCAGCTCCATGTAGCGCCGCACGTTGGTCTCGGTCGGACGCATGATCGCGATGTTGCGCAGGTCTTCCAGCGCCTTCTGCAGCCGTTCGAACTCCACGAGCTCGGGCGGCCGGGGCGGCGCCAGCGGCCGTGCGGGCATGGGCGGGGCGGGGCGGGCGGAGGGCTCGCGCTCTTCGGCGGGAGGGTCTTCGTAGAAGTGCCAGCCGCGCCAGGCGTCCGACCAGTACGGGCGCGGCTCATCCTGGAGGGATGCGGCGGCGCCGTTCGCTGCCGCCGCCGTGCCGCCGAGCAGCATCAGTGCCAGGAGCAGCAGCCGCTGACGCGGGCAAGGAGCGTGGCCGGTCCTCATGGTGCCCTCACCGCAGCGACTTCGGCGGCAAGCCGTCGAGGCAGTAGTTGATGCCGAACTCGATGGTCTGCCTGCGCGGCGCGGCCACGTCGGGCAGCTTCACGCCTTCCTGCCAGAACAGCACCTTCAGCCGGCTGCAGCCCGGTTCGCGATAGCGCTTCTCGGTCGACACATCGATGTAGATGGGCGAGGTGGCCTCGAAGCGCTGGGTGATCGCGTCGGCGATCTCGCCGACGAGGACGCCATGCGCCATGCCGTCCGCGGACTGCAGCGCCGCCAGCAGGACGGGGCGGGCGTCCGCCACGGGGGTGCGGAACGTCTCGGCGCGTGGCTGCGCCATCAGAAGCGGGAAGAGGGCGGCGCCCGCGAAGGCGGCGGCCCGGCGCGCGGCGCAGTTCATTGGCACCTCCCTTCGCCGTAGTAGCAGTTGCTGGCGCGACCGGCGGCGCCGCTCTGCATCGCGCCGACGTTGGGCATGTTCGGGACGATCGAGGCATAGAACTCAGTGAGGTCCATGCGCGCGAAGTCCAGGGCCTGCAACTGCGCGATCGTGAAGCCCGAGCAGTCAGGCGCCTCGGCCGTTCCCCACCACTTCATGACCTGCAGGCGACCCTGCTCGTTGATGATCCGGGCCAGCACGGAGTTGAAGCAGCACTTGCTCGTCGTGTGCGTGATGCAGGAGACGCACTTGCCCAGGATCCGGATGCAAGAGGAGCAGTACGTGCCGACCGTGTGGCACAGGCGGGCGCCTTCCTTCATGGCGAGCTTGCCTTCCTCTTCGTCGCAGGACATGGCGGCCATCACGACGTAGATCACGATCGCGATGACGAGGCTCCATGGGTCGAAGGCCACGACCACGCTCTCGCCCGCGTAGAGCACCGAGGAACCGGCGGGCAGCGCGGTTCCGTTCACGGCGACCGTGACGCCGTAGGTGGTGAAACTGCCGGAGAAGCCGCCGCCCAGGAGCAAGGCCTGCATGCCCTGGTACAGGAACTGGCGGTTGCCGGCGTTCATCAGGGCGTCGAAGACCAGGCGCGAGCCCACGCCGAACATGCTCTGGTTGCTCATGCCCTTGCCCGCGCCGTCCGACATGCAGCAGTTCTTCAGCAGCCGGTCCCTGCAGCGGTTGGCCTCGCCCCGGAACACCTGCAGGTTGTCGGTGTCGAGGTAGACCCCGGCCTCGCGCCCGGCTTCCAGGAAGGACATGGCGCGGGCGAAATCCGCGTCGTTGGTGTAGGTGGTGTTGAAGCAGCTGCCGGCAATGCAGAAGACGTCCTTCGGGCAGTTGCGTGCCGTGACCGCGGAGCCCGGGGCGACCGGGCAGCTGTAGGTGTTCTCGGTGATCTCGCACAGCCCCGTGGCCGGGTTCGGCTGGCGGCAGGTGGTGCCAGTGGGCGTGCAGCCCGCGGTGGCCAGGGGCGCGCATTCGTCCGTGGGCGCGCCGTACTGGCAGGAGAGCGAGGTCTCGTAGCGCCAGCAGGAGCGGGTGACCGGCGCGCCGTCGATCTCCTTGGTGGCTGGCCCATCGACGCAGCGCGCCGCGCCGGTGACGGCGCAGCGTCCTTCTGCGTCCAGCGCCGGGCACTGGTCGTCCCACTGGTCGGTCTCGATGACGGTCGTGTGCGGCCGCTCGTAGCCCAGCGTCATCTGCGGGATGTACCCGTACAGCGGGTTGAGCCGGAAGCCCACCACGGGGCGGCTGCCGGCCGGCCGCCAGTAGGACCCCTGGAGGGTGCGCGTGATGTCCTCGCCCGGCGCGTCCTCGGGGTCCTCGCTGGGGGCGTAGCAGCGTCCCTCCTCGAGGTAGGTGGTCTGAACATCCCCGGCATCGCCTGCGGCGCCGGTCGTGTGGCCGATCCGGTCGCCGCTTTGCGTGCCGGCGGGGCAGGCGCCATAGATCTCCAGGAAGGGCCGTTCGGTCGTGCATTGCATGTCCCCCGAATCGCCGCCGCCACCCGTGCAGACCTGCCGGTATTCCTGGGCCACATAGCCGGTGACCCGGCAGTCGTCGCCATTGCAGCGGTTGTTGGCGACCCAGAGGCCGTTTCTGCCGCCGCCCATCGGATCCCCGCCGGGCAGCGGCGCCACGATCTGCGGGAACACGTACGCGCTGGTCATGTCGACGTCGAAGAAGGCCACCGGCGCGCCGCCCGCGGTCACGCGCATGCGCTGCTGCGAGGCTGGCTGGTCCGGCTTGCACTGCACGCCGAGGCCGATCGCTCCCGCGGTTCCCTGGGCAAACCACTCCCCGGGCGGGCAACTGCTGGTGCGCGAGACCGCCACGGACAGCGTGCGCGCGCAGGACAGCGCGGAAGCGCCGGAATACTGCCGGCACACGCGGGTCTCCGTGGCCGGCGTGGCCACCGTGTCGACCTGGCAGCCGGCGTAGAAGCTGGCAATGTCCTCTAGCTGGGTGGACGGGTTGGACGCGATGCGGCGGGCATCCAGCACGGCGGGGTCGTACGGAGACACCGGCTCGCGCGGCGTGTGGGCCGAGGCCCGGGCACCCAGCAGCGCCTGGCACACGGGGTCGTTCGGAGTCATCGCGCAGCCCGCTAGCCGGGCGCTGGTCTGCCCCGAGAGGTTGGGCTGCCCGTAGTAGAGCCGCTCGGGCGGCGCGTTCGTGTAGCCCGGCACCACGGCGGAGGCGTCCGGGGCATTGATCGCGCCGCGGATGACGGGATTCGCGGCCTGGCCCGCAGCCGTGCCCTCGGCGTGCGCGCCGGTCTGCGCCGCGGTCTGGGTGGTTACGAAGCAGGCGAGCGTGGCCCAGACCACGGCCCGGCGCAGGAGGAGGGAGAGCGTGAGAAGCATGGTGGCGCTACTCCTTCAGCCGCCGCAGAAAGCCCGCCGCGTCGCCCTGGAACGCCGGCGCAGCGCGCACCATGTGCTCCAGCGCATAGTCCAGGCTCACGTCGCCGGCCGCGCGCAGGAAGGCCTCGGGCGGCGCGCAGGTGCCGCTGGCGCACGAGACCGGGCGCGTGCCGTCGCGCACCAGCACGAAGCTGGGCACGCGCTCGATCGAGAACCGGTCGTAGGCCTGCGGGTCGATCTGCACCGCCACCTGGCGCGTGCCGATGAGCGGCTGCACCTGCGCCACGGTCTCGCGCAGCGACCCCTGTGCGAGTCCGCGCAGGATCACGGAGGCGCGCGCGCGCGCGGCCTGGTCGATCAGCCGCTGCAGCGCAGGGCGCGGCATGGACAGGCTCACGAAGACCATCAGCCCAGGCCCCTGCGCCAGCCCTTCCGCGGCCTGCATGGCGCCCGCCTGCGCGGCATAGCCCCGCGCCAGGGCCTCGAGGTCGATCGGCATGTTCGTCGCGGGCCGGGGCAGCGCATCGATGGCGGGGGCCGGCGCCGGGGGCGCCGCCTTCAGCTCCGCTTCTGCGGGCATGCGGTGCTTGCGCCGGGCCTGATCGATGTCCTGCTCGGTGACGGTGGGCTGCTCGCGGCGCACCCGCTCGAGGTCTGCATCGGTGATGGCGGGCGCGGCCGGACCCACGACTGGCCCGGCGGCAGGGGATGCCGCCGCGTGGACGGCGAGCACGAACGCCAGGACGAGCTTCCGCCCGCGGAGAAGGTCAGTAGCCCACACAGCAGTTCCTCTTGCGAAACAGGATGAAGGCGAAGTCCTCGCCCTGAACGGGGTACTCCTTGCCGGCGCCCCAGGTGACGGTCTGGCGCCCGAACGGCTGGCAGCACTTGCCGGCCTCCTTCGACGTGGCCGGGATCGGGTAGGTGAGCTGGGTCTTGTAGGCGGCCTTGTCCATGACCGGCAGGAAGTACGGCCCGCACAGGCCGGCCTGGCCGTGCCAGCCCCAGGCGATGAGTTCCCGGTGCATCTTGGCCGTCAGCCGCTGGGCCATCAGCGCCGCCGTGCGTACCCCGCCCATGTGGTACGGCACGTGGCCGTTCATCGGGTAGAGGCCGCCCTGGCAGCCCGCGCACCAGAACATCTCGCGGATGCCAAAGCCCATCGAGGCGGCGACGCAGTCGGCGGCGCAGGCCGCGACCGCCACGGGGTTGGCGAACAGCACCGCGTCGGGATTGATGATCAGCGTGAGCTCGTCGTCGGCCCAGAGCGGGTCGACCTCGGTGAGGTATGCAAGGTCGAAGCTGCCCTTCTCCAGGCAGGGGAAGTCGGTCACCACCTCGAGGTAGTAGAGGATGGGGTTCACGTAGAAGTGGGCCTGGTAGAACGATCCGCCGTCGCCGTCGCCCTCGGGACGCGTGAAGCGCGCGGCCTCCGGCGCGGGGATGCCCGGGTCGAGGTCGATGCCGCCCAGCGAGGCCAGGCAGAAGGGCTTGCGCACCGCCTCGACGTGGCGGGCCGGTTCCCAGAAGCCGATCGACAGGCCGATCACCGGGTTGACGCCGCAGGTGCACAGCGGGCTGCCTGGGTTGTCGATGTCCTCCTGCGAACCGAAGTCGCCGATGCGCGCGCCCCCGATGCTCAGGGGCAGGATGCAGCTCCAGCAGATGTCGGTGATCGGGTTGGGAAACCTGCCGGTGCAGGTGGTCGCGCCCGCGGCCGCGCAGCCTCCCGCCAGGAGGAGCCCGGCCAGCCAACGGAGCGTGTGGGTGAGCAGGCGCGGTTTCATCGCTCCACCTCCATCTCGTCGATGCGCAGCCGCTTGCCCTCCTGGGACACCAAGGCGGGCACCTGCGTGATCCCCAGGCGCCGCGTGAGCATCCCCTGCTGGTCGTAGTAGACCGGGACGCGCCAGGCCTTCATGAGATCGAGGTAGGAGCCTGCGGTCAGGATGGGCTTGACCTTGCCCTGGTAGTGGGCGACCAGCTGGTGCGCGCGACGCACTTGACGGGCGTCGCGCGCGTCGAAGAACAGCAGGTGGCGCGACAGGGAGACGATGTCCAGGGGATTGGCCTGCGTGCCGGCGGCGAAGAGAAGCTCGCCGTGCGCGCCCAGGATGTTGCGGTCGAGCGTGTAGGTGGGGTCGAAGTAGAAGGAGCGCGGAAACGCCGTGGTCCGCACGCCGGGGACCGGCACCGGGTTCCTCACCGTGTCGGTGCCGCGTGCCCGCGCCTCCTGCTCGACGCGCGCCAGCTCGCCCGAGCGCTCCTTCTCGCGCAGCCGTTCCTCGATCATGCGCAGCAGGTGCGGCTCGGTGATCCCGTACGTCGGCCCCAGCGCGCCGAGGTCCGTGGCGCGGGCGGTCGTGCCGCCACTGGCCAGCACGACGAGCAGGGCGGCCGACAAGCAGCCGCCGGGTCTCATCGCCCGGCTCCACGAGGGCAGGGGACCTGGGCCACCAGCCGGTCGCGCGCGGCCTTGTCCTGCAGCTGGGCAGCGCGCATCAGGCCCATGAGCGCCGGGTGTCCCTCGCCTTCGGAGATGGCCTGGCGCAGTTCTGCCGTGGTCGGCGCGCGGCCGCAGCGCAGTTGCACGGCCGCGATGTAGGTGCGTGCGCCCTGTTCGGCCGACGGAGCGATCTGCCGCAGCAGGCCGAGGTAGTCGGTGATCGGCATGTCGCCCTGGGCGGTGGCCACGGTGGATGCGCCGAGCGGACCGAACGCCGGGCTGGTTTGGGCGGGCGCGGCGCTTGCGGCCAAGCCCATCACGGCCAGCAGCGCGATCAGGTTGGCGCGATGGACAGTGTGGAATGCGGGAGGCATGGTCCGGTTCCTCAGAAGATCGGCATCACGACGCCTACCACCTGCTCGTCGCGCACCAGGCCACTCTCGGCGTAGCGCGAGTCGAAACTGTGGAGGCCGATGCCCTGCACGTAGTAGTGGCCCGGAGGAATGACCACCGGCGCGATGGGCGCGAGCGGGTGCCCGTCGTAGGCGTGGGTCTTGGCCCGGCCCACGGCCTCGCCGTTGACGAAGACCGTGCGGTCGGAGACCGTCACGATGTCGCCGGGCAGGCCCCGCACGCGCTTGAAGAACGGCTGGCCGCGCAGGCCCCGGTAGTGCGCCTGAGCCTCGCCCGCGAACGCGAACACAATCAGGTCGCCGCGCCGTATGGGCTGCTGGTGGAACTGCATGAGTGCCACGTGGTACGGCAGGCTCGGCGTCCAGTTGACGAGCAGGGGCACGCGCGGCGTCGGGTCCAAGAACAGGCGCACGTAGGCGAAACCCCAGACCGCGAACACCGGCAGGTAGAGGTACCAGCGCCGGCGCATGTGGCGCAGGAAGTCGATGAAGGATCGGGTGCGCTGGCGCCACCAGCCCGGCGCCAGTGCTGCGTCATCGGAGACGGTGTCCACGGTCATGGCTGTTCCACCTTCCGGCGCAATGCCGGCGTCAGGTCGCGGCTGTTCGGCGCTCCCGCGATCGCGCTCTTGATCACCACCAGGCAGCCGCATTCGCGAGGCAGCTCGTCCAGCGCCGCGGGCAGCCGCTGCGAGAAGCGGCGCGCGAGCGCGAGCGCCCTTTCGCGCTCGGCCTCTGTGCCGCCGCTGGTGAGCAACTGCGTGAATTCGGCTTCCTTCGTGCGGTAGACCTCGGAGAGATCCACCACGCCCACCACCAGGGCGGGGCGCAGCACCCAGCGGTCGTAGGCGGCGAGACCCGCGGCGAGCAGCAGCGCAGCGACCAGTGCATGCAGCAAAACGGCCTTCATAGCGCATGCCCCCGCTGGCGCAGCAGCTCGGTGATCGCCTCGTCGATCGACAGGCCCTGGGCGCGCAGTGCGTCGATGGGGGCGTTGTCCTCCAGCTTGTTCGAGAACAGAAGGTGCGTGGCCGGGTCCAGGATGTTGCGCGCCACCCCTTCGCCGACGGGCGAGGAGATGTAGACCTCCGAGAACGCGCCGGCCTCGGTGCGCAGCGAGTTGAGCAGGCGCTTCTTGGGCTCGTCCATCGACAGGCGGGCCTTGCGGTCCAGCATCTCGATCGATTCGGGCTTCTGGCGCAGCAGGAAGACCCAGTCCGAGCAGGCGAACGCCGCCTCCATCTGGGCCGACCCGTAGTAATCGTCGGCGCTCTGCGTGGCCGTGCCGAGGGCGCCGCCATACTTGCGCGCACGCCGGGCTGCCTCCTCGACCACAGCGGCCTTGATCGGGTCGTCGGCGCCGATGTCGCCCAACTGCTGCTTCAGCTCATCGATGAAGAGCACCTTGCGCCGGTTGCGCGTGAGGTACATCTCCCCCGTGATCTGGTGCAGCAGGAGGATGTTGACGACCGCGTGCAGGTCCGGGCGGCGCTTGAGTTCCTCATTCTCGATGACGATGAAATCGTTGCTGAAATCGACGTTGGCCCGGCCCTCGAAGAAGCGCTCGTACTGCCCACCCTTGGCATAGGGATTGAGCATGATGGCGAGATCCCGGATGCGCGGATCTCCCCGGACGCCCAGCTCCTCGATGGTCCCGGTCTTGAAGGCGTCGCGCAGGCCCGTGATCGTGAGGTCCCTGCCGTGCTCGCGCCAGAGCTTGAGGATCATGGCCGAGATGGCCTTGCGCTGGACCTCGTCCAGCGAATGCTGCATCGAGCACATCTTGCTGATGCCCGGCACCAGCATGTCGATGTCCTCGTTGATGTCGTGCACGATGGTGAACGGGTTCAGGCAGATGTCCACATCGGGCCGGAATTCGATGTACGTTCCCTTGGCCTTGCGGCAGAGCTTCTCGAAGCTGCGCCCGAGGTCCAGCATCCAGACCTTGGCGCCAATCGCGCGGTAGGACCACGCGAGCTCGTTCATCAGCACGGACTTGCCGCTGCCCGGCGCGCCGATGATCGCGAAGTTGTAGTTGCCGAGATCGTTGTCGAAGAGGTCCAGCGTCATGATCTGGCCGCGCCGGCCGCCGAACACCAGGGCCGGGGTGCGGGTGCCGCGCCATTCCGCGATCAACGGCGCCATGTGGATCGCGTTGGCCATGGTCTTGCGCGTGACGCGGCGCATCTTGGACAGGTCCTTGTGCATGCGCGGCGTCAGCGTCATGGGCAGGCTCGCGAGCAGGGCCTGGCGGTGCATGTAGGCGTCGGCGTTGAGCTGGAATCCGCGCGCGCGCCAGATCGCATTGGCTGCCTCGTGCGCCGAGGCGGCCTTGTCCGGCTGGGTGAAGATCGCGAGCTGGTGGTACAGGCTCACGAGATTGCCGCCGGTGTCCAGCGCATTGGCCGCCGCGGACCAGTCGTCGAGCTTCTTCCTCACATCCGGCATCACGTCGGCCATCCTGCTCTTGGCGTTCTGCGTGGCGCGCACGTGGTTCGCCGTGACCACCGACTTAGTGACGTTCGGATCGAGGATGTGCACCCCCAGCGTGATCAGGAACGGCGCGCTGTACTGCAGGGCCGGCTGCATCAGGTCACCAATGAGCGAACCCATCTGCCACAACGCGAACCGCTCGGGGAACGACTTGATGGAGTAGAAGCGCGCTTCCAGCATTTCCTCGCTCGTGCCCTTCCAGAACGTGATGCCCGACGGATGCGGATCCTGGACGGTGTCGAAGTCCACGATCTGGTCGCGGATCTCGCGCCCGTCGTCGTAATGCAGCCAGCGGTCGTCGTCGGCGTTCAGGTCCTCGGCGTCCGAATGGGCGATCCGGTCCGGGTTGGTGAACAGGGCGCACCAGTTGATCAGGTCGGCCGCGTCGCACACGCGGTTGGGCAGCATGGCCGAGCGCAGGGTCGCGGCCATCGAGTCGCGCAGCGTCAGCAGCGCGTCGCGGCGGTTGAGGTCCGCGGCGCTGCCCGGGAAGGACACGCTCAGCATGAGCCGGAAGTCCCGCAAGGTGTAGTGGAAGCCTGCGGTGAGCGAGGCCTTCGTGCCGCGCAGCAGGTGCTGCACGCGCTGGCGCGCGAGCCTGCGGAACAGGTTCTCGTTGGGCACCGGCCGGCCAAAGGGCCGCGCCTTCTCGGCCTGGTCCTCGTCCTCGATACGCAGGTTGGTGTACTGGCGCAGCTGCTGGCGGATGTGCGGCGAGGCGAACAGGTGGAACTGCAGGCCGGTGCCGGGCGGGCAGTTGGCGTACAGCGAGACCAGCACCTCGGACATGCGCTCGTCGGCGCCCGACTGCGGCATCACCTCGAGAAGGAAGCCCATCCCTTCGCGATTGACGAAGATCTTCTCCTCGGCCAGGTAGGCGGAATAGGGCAGCCAGCTCGCGAACTGCTCGGCCGGGATGTCGGCCGGCATCCCGAAGGGAAACAGGGGGGCGGCGTGGCGTTCGCCGTGACGTGCTTCGGTGGAAGGCAGGCGCATGGCGGCCTCACTGCGGTCGTGGCCCCGTGCCGGCCGGCGGTGGGCGCAGCAGCGGGAAGGAATTGAACGGCGCGGGGCGTTGCAGCGCGCTCTCTGCGGCGCCCGCCGGCCCGGCCTCCGCGGGTATCGGCCCGGCACCCGGCTCGGTGGTGCCGGAGGGGGTTGCGGGCACGGCGGGCGGGGGGCGCAGCGGCGCGTACTGGTCGCGGATGCGCTGGCGCACGTGGTCGATCTGCCAGCGACCGGCATCGACCTGGACGTAGACGAAGCCCTGGTCCCAGAGGTCGCCGTCCGCATCCTCCCACGGCTTGGTCCACAGCCGCAGCACCCGCGCCTCGGATCGCAGCGCCATGCCGGGCACGCCGCCGGCGGCGTCGATCGCGGGCGCGGCGGCCGCGAATGGTTGGCGGGGCGGTGCGGCGGCGGCCGGGACAGCGTCAGGAGCCCTGGCCTTGGCGCGGGAGGTGGACGGCTCGCCCGGCGCGGTGGCGGAGGCCCGCTGGCTCGGCAGGTTCTCGTGCAGGGCGTTGACGTAGGTTCCCGACACCGACTCGCAGGCCACCCCATCGGGGGCCGCGCAGGCGTACTTGGATCCGCCACTAAGCCCCGACATGTTGACGCACCCGGCCAGGGGGATCAGCGCGGCGAACGCACCGAGGTGCAGCGGCCGGGTCCTCATGGCCGTGCGCCCGCCGTGCCGGACTTCGTACCGGCCACCTTCGCGGCCTCCGCGAACCTGGCCTCCAGCGCGGTGCGCCCGATGTAGCCGTCCGTGCGGATGCCGTCGGCCCAGATCAGCGTCGGCGTACCCTGCACGCCCAGGCGGCGGGCCAGCTCGAGGTTGCGCCCGATGGGGTGGTCGCAGTGCGCGTCGGACCGCAGCAGGCTGGCGTCCGCCTGCAGCATCCACTGGCGCCAGGCGCGCTCGCGGTCGGCGGCGCACCAGATCGCGATCGGACGGGCCTCGCCCTGGAAGGGCAGGAGAAAGGTGTAGACCGTGACGTCGTCGATGCTGGCGAGCTCGGGCTCGAGCTGCTTGCAATAGATGCAGTTGGGATCGCTGAAGACCGCGACCTTGCGCCCCCCGTTCCCGTGCACCGTCCGGATCGCGTCGGCCAGCGGCAGCTGCTCCAGGGAGACGGTTGCCACCGTTCGAGACACCGGCTCGGACGGCCCGCCCGGGCCGGTGCTGCGCTGCGCGATCCGCGGGCCCGTGATGTCGCGCATGTCTTGCGTGTCGAAGAGGCGGCCGAAGACGAAGAAGCGCGGGTTGGCCGCCGGCACATAGGCGACGTTGCCGTTCATCCAGACCTCGTAGAGCCCTTCGACGTCGGTACGCGACACCTCGGTGAACTGCGTGCCGGGGTGCGCCTTGCGCAGCGCAGCGAGGAGCCGGGCCTCCTCGGGCGTCGCGGCGTTGCCGGCCGGCAGGGCGGCGAGCAGCGCCGCACACAGTGCGGCCTCAAAAAGCAATGCGGCGGTGCGCGAGCGGCGCAGGCGCACGGGTTCAGTAGTTGCCATCATCGGTGGCCTCCAGGTAGCGGGTTTCGGGGGAGGGGGAGGGGCCGGCGGTGGGCCCGGCCATGGCGGTCATCGGCACGTCGATGCGCACGCCCTTGGTGATCACCACGTCGATCTGGCGGCCGGCGTCCACCTCGATGACGGGGAAGGTGTTCTCGGCCAGCTTGATGTAGTACTGGGCGAGGCGGTCCAGCGCCTTGCCCACGCCCTGGCCCAGTCCAGCGCGGTAGGCGTCCGCGTTGCTGTCGGCGCTGGCGATCGTCCCCAGGGCCGAGGTGCTGTAGGTGGTGTTGGCGGTGGACAGTCCCTGGCCGATGCCGCTGACCACACCTGCCAGCAGGGCGTTGGCGAGCATCTGCCCTTGCTTGGTCACGAGGCGGCCGCGCATGCCGACCTTGCCGTCCTCGCCGTAGACGCTGCCCTGGATGCGCACCTCCAGCGTCGCGCCGTCGGCGCGCACGCAGGACAGGTTCTCGGTGCGCAGGTACGCGCGCTCGGAGCTGATGTCGCCGTAGCCGGCGGCGACCACGAAGCACTCGCGGTACTCGCCACGGAACCGGTTGGGAAGCACCGAGTTGTCCGAGAGACGGATCAGCACGGGATGCGGGTTGCTCTGCGACTGTCCGCCCGTGGGTGCGTCCAGGCCTCCGAGCAGGATTCCCCGCGTGAAGCTCACGGGCAGGAAGGTCGAGACGGTCTTCTGCGTGCTGGAGGACGCGCCTGGCGCGCCGTCTCGGGCAGCCTGTCCATCCCCGCTGCCGGTGGCCACCGCGCGGGACCGGTCCACCAGAGTGACGCGCGAGATGGTCGGCGTGGGAGGCACGGGAGGCGTGGGCGGCTGCAGGCTGGGCGCGCCGGCGGGCATCGCGCCTGCCCCCGCAGCCGACGGCGCCGGGGGCGGCGGCAGGCTCGCAGCAGGCGGCATGGCGACCGGGCTCGCCGGCGCGGGCGGCGGTGGCGGCGGCGCGGGTGGCGCAGGAGGGGGCGCGGCCGGGGGCTGCTGGTTCGCGGTCAGGCGCTTCTCCAACTCCGCGAAGCGCTGCATCGTCCGCCCCTCGAAGGCCTGGCGCTCCTTGTTGAGCCGGTTCTGCTCGTCGCGCTCGGTCTCGTACTGCGCGAGCTTGCGGCCCGCGGTGCCGACCCACTGGTCGAGCGGGTTGACCTGCGCGCCCGGCGGCAGCACGCCGATGTTGGTGACGTCGCCTGGCTGCACCTGGGGAGCGCTGCCGCCGCGCGGCTGCGGCCCCGGCCCGGCGAAGCTGAAGATCAGCCAGAGCAGTCCGATGCCGGCCGCGAGGATTGCGCCCAGCAGGGCGTACTGCCGCTGGCGCGGCGAGAAGCGGTCCATCAGTCCGCGCACGGCGTAGCCGGGCGGGCGGCCGCCCGGGGGCATGGAGGGCGCGTTCATCGTTCGCCTCCCCGCCGGATCACGTAGACGCTGGTGCTCTCGCCCGGCCGCAGGCTGTGGTGCTCGATCGCCACGCCGACGGTCTCGCCGCCGGCGCGGCTGTCGGGGCGGTCGAATTCCTGCTCGGCCAGCACCATCGGCGCCGCGCTGACGTTCTGGAGCAGGTACTTCTCGCCGGTCAGGCCCCGGCCCTCGTACTGGCGCAGCAGCGTGAGGCGTGCCTCGGCCCAGAGCTGGACCGGGCGGGAGCGCTCCTCGACCCGGACGTCCGGCGGCACGCGGTCGGACGCCATGGCCACCAGCAGCGCCTTCATCGCGCGCACGTGGCTGGGCGCGGGGCCCGAGGGGGCGGCCTCGGCGGCGGCCGGGCGCAGCGCGCGCGGCGTCTTGTCGCGGATGACGATGGTGTCTGCGGGCGTGTCCGAGCGGCGCAGCAGCAAGGTGTAGGTGGCGGAGGCCGAGGCCACGAAGAGGTTGATCGGCTGGGCCGCATCGCCGACCGGGCGGATGTAGATTTCGCCCTTGTCGCGATCGCACTCGACGATGACCTCCCCGGCCGGATTGACCGCGGGCGATGAGAACGCACCCGCGGGGGAGAGTCCGGGCGTGGCGGAGGGCGAGCCGGGCGAGGCTGGCGGTGCGGAAGCGGGCATCGGCGGGCCGCCGCAATGGCTGGAATGGATGTTGCCGAACACGTCGGTGATCGGCGTGCCCTCGATGCGGATGCGCGTGGGCTCCTTCAACGACACGATGGCCTCGGCGGCGACGCCGTCGCTCGCCTCGACGACCTGCAGCGCATGGGCATGCAGCCCGAAGGACAGGGCCGTGACGAGGAGGATCCGCCGCGCGGCGGGAGGCAGTCGCTTCCAGCGCTCGCGTGTCGGCGGCAAGGGCACGCGTGCTGGCGCGGTTGCGGCGCGCGCGGCCGGGCCTGCGCCGCCGACGGCGCGGCGGGCCACGGGCAGGCGCAGTGGCGTGCGCGCGGTGTCACTTGACCGCATAGGGCACCTCCTTGAATCCGATGACGTGCATGCGAGCGCCGGCATGACCGAAGTCGATGCGGTAGGCCTTGAGTTCGTTGGCGGTCTCGTAGCCGTTCACGAGGGTGCGCAGGCGTCCGCGCACGACCAGCGACTGCGCTTCCTCGCTGGCCACGAGCTGCTGCGGCGCGAATGCCGTCGCGGCGTTGATGCGCTTGAGGCGCTCCGCCTCGACTTCCTGGCGCGCCTTGAGCGCGCCGTATTGCGCCGGGTCGACGTAGCCGAGCAGGATGTCCTTCTTCCAGTCGATGGAGCTGGGGGTGACGTCCAGGATCAGCCAGGCGACGAAGCTGCCCATCTGCTCGAGGTACTCGCTCGATGCCTGGTCGGCCGTGACCCAGAAGGTCTTGCTCAGCGACGGTGGAACGACCACGGTGCGCACCGTCCCCAGGAGCTGGAGGATGACGATGAGCGCGACGAACAAGCCCGCGGCCAGCGCGCCCACGGCCAGGCCCAGTCCCCGGTTGCGCCGGCGTAGCTCCTTGAGGTCGCCGCTGAGTCGCTCGAAGTCCATGGTGCGCCTCGGCTCAGCCGACCATCCGGCGGAGATGGGACGGCGGCGTCACGCGCATCGACGTCGCCGGGTTGGTCGGCAGGTGCCAGTAGAGCCAGTGGAGGGCGAACGCGGGGTGCTTGTCCGCCTTGAGGCGCGATATCCAGCGCGAGATGGCGAACCCGGCGGCCATGCAGACCGCGAACGCCACCTTGCTCGACGACAGGTAGCCGACGAAGAACATGAACACGATGGGCGCGGCGACGTCCACGTCCCAGAAGCCCAGCTTCCAGCTGTCGTCGAGACGCCGCGGGATGTAGGTGTCCGCTTGCATGGGGGCCTCCGGAATCGGGTGCGCCGGGGCTCAGACGACCGCGCCCATGATCGCGCCGGCGATCACCAAGCCGACCGCCGCGAAAATGGCCAGGCCGACATAAAAAAGGACGGGGCCGAAGTTGCGCAGCGCCGACAGCGAGATCAGCGCGACCACGAAGCCGACGAAGCCCACGAGCGCCTTGATGCCGGGGCCGAGTTCCGCGATCTGCGTCAATGCGCTGGTGAGCGGCCCGGTGATGCCCGTGAAGGCCACCAGGTCGAGTGCATGGCTCGGGAACGCGAGCGCCAGTCCCGCGATGGCGAGCGCCAGCAGACAGACGAAGGCGATCAGCTTGCGCGCGGACGAGCGCCGGGCGGCCGGTGCGGGGGCGGAGAGGATGGCGATGCTCATGAAGAACTCCTTTGGAAATGAAGGACTGAGGGACGGGACGGCCGGATGGCGGGCCGGAGGCGCTCGGGCCGCCGGTAGCTGCCGGAGGTGGAGCCGCTGCGGCGCGGCGCGGTGGAGCCCGCGGGCTCTTCGGGTGGATCCGGGCGAAGGCCGCCGGGGGCCGGCAGCGTCCGGATGGCGTCCGTAGGGCGCGTCCTCATGGGGCGTCCTCCGGATCGGATGCCGAGAGCGTGATCTCGACGCGCCGGTTCGCGAAGCGGCCTTGCGCGGTGTCGTTGCTCGCGGCGTAGCAGCACGCTCCGGCGGCCTCGATGTCCACGGCCGCCGGCCAGCGCGGGAGGCGGTGGCGCAGGTGGTCGCGCACTGCGCGGGCGCGCGCCATTGCCAGCGCGTCGTTCACGGCCTGGGGTCCGGCGCTGTCGGTTCTGCCGACGATGCGAAGCCGGTGCAGCGCTCCGGCCTCCGAGGCCTGGCCGGCAGCGGTGTCCAACTGCGCCCTGGCCGCCTCGTTCAGCCGTGCGTCGCCGAACGGGAAACGCACGGTCACGGCGATGTCGCCGCGCCGCTGCGGCCTGGCTGCGCCTTCGGGCTCATCCGGTCTGTCGGGAGATGCGGGGGACGGCTGCGGCGTGGCCGGGACCGCGGTGCCGGCCTCGTGACCCTTCGATGCGGGAGCTTGCTGCGCGGAAGCTTTGCGCGGCGTCTCCGGCGAGGCGAGGGGCGCAAGCGATGCCGGCCTCGGGCCTTGCTCGGCATCGTGTTGCCGTGCGGGAGCAGCCTGCGCAAGGGTCTTGGGCGTGACGCGGGGGCACGCGTCGTCGCTGCACAGCACGAACGGTGCGAAGCGGGCTGTGTCCATCCGGGGGCCGCTTTCCGCCTGCGCGATGCGCAGCGCACCCGTGTGCGGTGCGGCCGCGGCCGGCGCCGCCGCCGAGGGGGCTGCCGGCGGACGCAGCAGGGCGCAGGCGCAGAGCGCGAGTGCGCCCATGCAGCCGGCGATCCAGGTCCCGCACCTCATGGCGCCACCCTCGGGCTGATCCGCACGTGGTAGCGCACGGAGGCCGCCGGGCGGGCCGCCGCTGCGACCGCCGTGCCTGTGCCCGTGCGCGTGCCGCCAGCGGCGGGACCGCGGGACGGGGACGATTGCGCAGCGACGGCGGCAGCCGGCATGGCGGCCGGTGTCTGCGGCAGCCGGCGGTAGACCTTCCACGCATACTCCGAACGGGCCCGGGCGCATGCCTCGCCCTTGAGTTGCGAGCACGCGGCGTTGTAGGCGCCTACCGCGTTCCACGTGACGCCGTGGCGCGCGAACGCATCGGCGAGCAGCCAGGCGCCGACCTGCAGGTTGGTGCAGGGGTCGTACAGATGCGCCTCGGTGATCCCATGGCGCGCGAGCTTCGGGAGGTGCGAGCTGTTGATCTGCATCAGCCCGATGTCCCGCGTGCCGGTGCGTGCCTGGTGCGTGTTGTTGACCGCGCGCGGATTGAGCCCGGACTCGACGCGGGCCACGGCATAGAGAAGGTGGGCGGAGATGCCGTAGCGTTGCGCCGCGACGTCCCAGCACGCGCTCGCCGTGCCCGGCGCGGCGTGCAGCAAGAGTGCGGCGATGAACGGTAGAGATCGCATGACTTGTCCCATGGATGGCGGTCCGCGCCCCGGGAACCGGAGGCGGAGGCGCGACCGGCGGGGCCGGGCAAGGTCGGATGCGGGTGGTCAGGATGCGGCGGTGCAGCCTGGCGGAGGGTCGGGCCGGCGGCGGGTCGCGCAGCCGGTCGGGGTCGGTGGCGCGGGGTCAGCGCTCTGCGTGTGCGGCGTGGGCCGAGGCCCCGCTCGCGCGCTCGGCCATGTTCAACCGGGCCTGGCGCAGAAGTCGGGCGCCGCTTTCATCGATGCGGCGTGCCTGCGCGACGCAGGCGGTGGTGAGCTGGTCGAGCTGGAAGTTCGGGTTCGGATGGCGGTTCGCCGGTGAGCGCTGCAGCTCGCGCAACTGCTCGTACTGCGCGCGCCACATCGATTCGCGCCGGCGCGCCGTGGTGGGAGGACGCAGGACCAGCTGGGTGCCCAGGAACCGGAAGACCTCCTGCTGGTCTGCCGAATTGGCCAGGCTCAACGAGACGGCGGCGCTGATCAGATCGGGGAAGCGGAAGGTGGGGCAGACGTTCGCCGCACTCTTGAGGATGCTGTACAGCCACGCGTATTCCTCGAGCCACAGCCTCGCCTCGACTATGGTGTCGGCGGGCGCCTGCGGGTTGGCAGGGCGGTGCTGGATCGGTTCGTCGCGCGATGACAGGGCATGGTCCATCTCGATCTCCTGAGCGTTGGCGCGGTCCTGGGACCGCGGCCGCATCGAACACAACTCGGTGCCATGAGCGTACGGGCGGCGGTCCATGCTGTCGCCCTGGAATGCGATGGATATGGGGGGGATTTCGGCGACAGCTCTCGGCAAGCGCGCTCGGACGTTGCCTTGGCGCCGCGCCAGCCCTGGGCTTGCGCGAGAGAGCCGCTAGCATTGGCACATCACAACCTGACTGGGAACGCTCTACATGGCCAAGAACGCTGCACGCACCTATGCCGACATCACCAAAGAGATCGAGTTGCTCCAGAAGGAAGCGCAGGACCTGCGCAAGAAGGAGGTCGCGGAGGTCGTGGCGCGCATCAATGAAGCGATAGCGCACTATGGCCTGCGCCCCAGCGATCTCAAGTTCGGTGGGCAACGCCCGAACGTCAAGGCCCAGGTCGCCGGCACCGCGAAGAAGGCGCCGGACAAGCGCAAGGCGCTGGCAGCGAAATACCGGGACGACAAGGGCAATGCCTGGACCGGCCGCGGGCCGCGTCCGCGCTGGCTGCGCGATGCCCTGGAGCAGGGCAAGGTGCTGGAGGACTTCGCGGTCTGAGGCCTGGAGGAACGGTGCTGGACTTCGGCTGCGCATCCGCCGGTCATGACCGGCGGTGGAAGTGCGCGATCGCGCGGGTGGCCAGGGCGCACACCAGAACGGGCGCTGCGGCCCAGGCGGCCGGATGCAGCGTCCAGGGCCAGACCATCGCCAGCACGCTCGCGCACAGCGTGAAGATCGCGGCGCTCACGCACAGGGCGAACATCTCCGGGTCGTGCTGCCGGAACTCCCTGGACTTGACGGCGCGCTCGAGGAAGGCGTCGGTGGCCAGCGCCAACGCGAGGAGCCAGTACTTGGGCAGCCACTCCAGCAGCATCGCGAGGCGGTAGGAGGCCAGAACGAGCAGCGCGTCGATGGAGCGGAAGTAAGGGTTGTTGAACAGCCGCTGGTTCACCCGCGCCATCTCCCGCCCGACGGCCTGGTCCACGCCCGTGTGCGCGGGGGCGCTTGACGCGGCGGGAACCGGCGAGGCGGCGGCGGCATCGGCCTGCAGCTCCATCATCCTGTCCAGCATGCGCTCGGCCGTGTCGGCTCCCCAGAAGTCGCTGTTTTGCTGATGCTCCTGGCGTAGCTGCTGCATGAAGCGCTCGGGCGGCTGTGCTGAGGGCAGGTACAGGACCAGCAGCAACAGTGCCGTCAGCGAGGCGATGGTGACGACGCGGATCATGATGGCCGTGCGCTACCGCGCCCGTGGTCGGGGTCGATGATCTGGAAGCGCCCCTTGATGCGCCTGCCGCCGGAGACGGATGCGAAGTAGTGCAGATTGGGCAGCTTGCCCAGGATGTCCGCCGGCACGGCTTCTTCCTGGGTCTCGGTGATCTGCGTCGAGTAGGACGACGAGAAGTCGCCGAGGTGTGCGTCGGCACCGTGGTTGAGGCCGACACGAACGGTATGGATGGCCGTGCGGCCGAAGGTCTCGACCACGAACTCCTGGGTCGGGCCGTCCTTGGTGCGCAGCGCGATCAGATTGTTGAGGTTGCCGAGCACCATGCGCGCCGCGTCCTCGCTCCCGAGGCGCCGCGCCAGGTCCGCCAGCGTCTGCATCGCGCAGGTGGTGTAGATGCCTCCCTCGGCGCCCTTGTTGAGAATCTCGATCAGGGGGAGGTTGATCACGTTGGAGACTTCGTCCACGAACAGCGAGATGCGCCGGTAGGCGCCCAGGTTGTAGCGCATGCCGGCGCGCGCGGCGAGGTCCGCGAGCGCGAGCGCTCCGATCGCCGACGCCACGGAGGGATCGGGCAGCGAGTCCACGCACATGTACAGCACGTGGCCCGCCTGCTCGATCTTCTCGAGGTTCATGATGGGGCGCGTGTCGTCGGCATCGAAGGGATCGGGCGAGAGGGTCTTGCCGAGGTCGCCCGAGGTGAGCATGGACAGCACCGGCAGCAGGTTGGCCGTGATCTTCTGGTAGTGCTCGCGGTCGTGCCTGAAGGTCCGCACCTGCGCGTCGATGGTCTTCGTGCGCTGCGCCTCCGGGACATGGTGCTCGTAGTACGAGACAAGCCCGAGCAGTTCGTTGCTCGATGCCTCGGAGGGACGGCGGATGTTCCCGCGCTGCGCGTCGTGCAGCAGCTTCTTCATCTCGGGCACTTCGCGCCAGCCGGGCCCCAGCATGGCGGCATAGTGCCGGCGCAGCGTTGCCTCCAGGATCGGCTCGATGCCGCCCTCGATGTAGCGCGTGAGCTTGAGCAGGTTGGGGCGCTCCTCCAACTCCACGAGGCCCTGGACGACCACGTTCACTGCGTCCCAGCCGAAGGCGCTGAAGGCACCGGCCGTGTCCGGCGGCATGATGGACTGGATGCGGGAGGCGACCTCGCTGGGCTTTTGCCAGTTGAAGGTGAAGTCGATGCGAATCCCCGTCTCGGGGAAGGCGGGATGGAATTCCAGGAAGGTGTCGGGCTCGCGATAGCGCTCGCAGGCCCATTTGACGACGCGCTTGAGGCGGTGGCTGTTCTTGGGGTCGATGACGATGACGACATCGCCGCGCCGCACCGCCTGGGTGATGAGGTTGGCGAGCGCGACGCCTTTGCCGGCCTGCGTCGTCCCGACGAGCAGGGTGCCCCCCTCCATGTTCTGCAGTGGCCGGTACAGCGGCCGCTCCTGCGGCTCGACGCCGTGGATGTACGGCAGGCCGATCTCGGCGTCCGGCTGGGGATCGACGCGGTATCCCAGCAGCTTCAGCAGGGCGGGCGGGACCAGATAGTCCCGGTAGTCGATCTTCGCGAGTTCGTACAGGCGTTGGGAATGGACAGGCTGCCACTCGAAGCCCTGGCCGATGTAGACGCTGTCGGGTCCTGCGAGCAGCCTTTCCAGCTGGGCGGGGACGATGACTTCCATCGCGTGGCCGGAAAGGGAAGCACGGACGACGAGCACGCGCAGGGCCTGCGCCGTTCTGGCAAGCGCGGCGAGAAGGCAGGCGATCGCCATCGGCGCCGCCAGCAGCCATGGCAGCGCCCGTACCGCGGCCTCGAACAGGGTCACGGCGAACGCCAGGTACCACGCCAGGCACGCATAGCCCTCGTAGGCGCGCCGCCAGGGCATCTCGTAGCGGCGTACGAGCATCTCAGCGATTCCCGCTGCCTGCGTCCGCCGCGGGCTCCATTCCCGAGACGAAGGGCGGCGCGATGGTCAGGCCCAGGCATGCCTCGCCGCCGAACACCCAGGTCGAGGTGGGCGCCGGTCCGTCGCCGCCGCCCGCCAGCATGCGTGCTTCGCGCAGCGCGCGCAGCGCCAGCGACGGCTCGACATGTCGGCGTTCGAATTCCGCGAGCGCCACGAACAGGCCGGCGGGCGTCGCTGCGGCCATCGGAGCGGCGCTGCCGGTGTTCAGGGCGTCGACGATGTCGACGAGGGCCGCGCGCACGTGCGGAGCCAGGCGCATCGGGGCGTGCAAGGCCAGGGAGGGCGCGACGGGAGGGTCCGCTTGCGCCGCGGAGGAGGCGTCGCTCGCAGATGCGCCCTGGACGGTCGACTGGGGGCCCCCGGTGTCCGCCGCCCGTTCGCCGGTCTCGGGCGCTGGCGTCCCTGGGCCTGCGGCGCCGAGGGCGCTGACCGGCAACTCGAGCTGGTGCGGCTCGGCCCTTGGAGACGCCGCGGGTAGCGGGCCGGGCGCGCGGGAATGCGCGGGCGTGGGCGTGGGCGTGGGCGCGGCACTGCCCTCCGGGGCGGCCCCGAGCTCGGCGGCGAGCGCGTCTGCCAGCGGTTCGGGCCTGGGTTCGAGGCCGGCCAGCACGGCAGCGGCCGCGGCGAGCTTGACCGCTTCCAGCGGTGTCTTGGCGCCGGGGGGCGCGATCGTCCAGAGCGGCTTGCCGTCGGCGCGCGTTTCGAAGACGCCTGCGCCGAGCAGCACCTCCAGCATCGTCTCGGGCGCCTTCGGGACGCCTGGCAGTTGGTCGGCTTCGAGCAGCTTGCGGACGTCAGCGGCCGCGTTCGGCCAGACGAGGAACAGCCCGTCGCGGCCGTACCAGACGCGGGAACGCTCGCTGTTCGGCAGCCAGGCGGGATGGGTCGCAACGAGGCGGCGCAGCGCATCCACGAGATAGCGCTCCAGGTGCGATCCGAGCTGGGGCTTGCCGTAGCGGTCGGCGCTGGCCTTGAGGAACCGGTCGATGACCAGGGCCGCGGAGCGGCGGACCAGCTCGGCCAGGATGTTGTGCTCGCGGTACAGCGGCATCCCCGACAGGCTTGCCATCATGTGCGGGACCACCACCGTGTTGCCCTGGGCCAGATGCTGCAGCGTCTCCACCGGCACGATCTGGGGCAGGACGAACAGCGAGAGGCCGGGGCTGTCGGGGGCGTTCGGGATCCACTTGAGGTAGTAGCGCGTCACGGCATGCTGCGACAGCCACGGGTGCAGGCCGAGCAGATAGGGCTGCCACTCGCTGCCCGCGTGGTCGGTCACGATCACCTGGCCCAGCGTGCGGTGGACTTCAGCGCACAGGCCTGCGATGAACGTGGCCAGGCGCCAGCGCGGCTCCAGGTGCCGGCGCGTCGTGATCGTGGCCCGGCCCGAGAAGATGTGTGCGTCCGTTCCCTGGAGCGCGAAGAAGGCCGTTTCCAGTCCCACTTGCAGAAGGCCGCCCGGCACATTGAAGTAGTTGGCGGGCGTGGCTGGCAGTAGGTGCACGAACGCCGCATAGCGGCGCACGAGCGGCAGCACATCGCGCTCGAAGGTCGGGCGATCGGTGCCGTAGCAGATCTTGATGCGCGACAGCAGATTCGCGTGCGCCGCCAGCAGTTCGTCGAGTCCAAGCGCCGGGAAGCCCGGATCCACCGCGGGGTAGGCGAAGGCGGCTGGCGCCTGCGGTGGCACGGCTGCGGGACTCTCCGGCGCGGCATCGCCGGGCTGCCCCGCAGGGGCTTCTCTTGGTGGAAATGCGTCGACGGGCTGCATGGCCGGTCCTCCGTCCGTGTGCGTGTCCTTCCTCTGTACGGGGGTGGTGCCGGCAACCGGCGAGGTGGGCGCGCGGGCGGATCCGCCGCGGCAGGGTCAGTCGCGCGAGGTGTGCAGCCGTGCGTTCGGAGCGAGGCGCCACTGCAGGCAGGCCGGGTCCGGCAGCGGTGGCGTGGGAAAGCTCATCTGCACCCGCGGGTCGCGGGGAAAGCGGACCATCAGCTTGCAGAAGGGGCAGTTGCCGGCCGCGTGCGCGGCGGCGCCCGCCTCGGCAAGGTGTTCGCTGCCGCAGACGGCACAGGTGACCAGGGAGAAGCAGACCTCCTTGGCATTCCAGATGCCGTCGAGGTGCCGCGCCAGGTCGAAAGCCCGATCGAAGCTGAGCCGGGGCGTGCGCCGGCAGATGCCGCGATAGTGGCGGTACGCGCCCAGCAACGCCTGGGCCGGGTCGAAGTCGAGGCCGCGCAGGCGCCGGTAGAGGCTTGCGAAGACCGATGCCTCCGTGCGGTCCAGCAGCGTGCCGCCGTGGTACCACTCCGGCGTCTCGGGCGAGCGCCCGCGCGGCGGCACGCAGTGGTCGGCATGGAGCAGGCGCAGGATCTGGCGCTGGTGGAGTCCGCTCACGATCTCGATCGTGCGCAGGCGCGCGCCGAGCTGCGCGCATTCCCTGGCGAGCCCGAGCCGCTGGAGCTGGCGCTCCGCGTGGCGTACCGGAGCGGTCGGCAAGGGGGGCGGCGGCACCATGTCGCAGTCACATGCAGGGCGCCTGCTCGGCGGCCGCCACCGGAGCAGCGGGCAGGATCGGCGCAGGCGGATGGACGGCGCAGAGGGCGCCGGCGAGTGGCAGGGGCGAGCGCAGAAGGGTGAACAGGTCGGCGCGCGGAGCGAACAGGGTCTCGTTGCCAACGTTGGCCACGATGGCGAGAATCTGTGTGCTGGACAGTGAGGCGAGGTATCGGGCGTCGGGCTCGCGCAGTCCAAACAGCCCGCAGGCCAGGGTGGGGTCGCGGCTGATGCTGTCGCGCATCGTCAGCAAGAGCGTGAGGTTGGAAAGCTGGACCTCCGAGAGATCGATGGCGACCATGGGTACCTCCTCCTTGGTGTGCCCCCTGGGGGCGAGGTGACGTGCCGTGCTCGGCGCCGATTGGCTGCAGGCAGGTTCGCGCCAGGTTCCGCCTGCATGCGCGTGCAGGCAGGTTAGAGCTTATGCTCTGAAGTGTGATTTTTTCAATAGAAATTGCTCTAAATTGTTTCGACAGGTACCGATGTGGCCTGGAAACCGGCAGATTCGGGGTGGCGGCGGACGATGGAGCGGTTGACGGTCACGAAATCGTGGCAAAGCTGGGTGGCATGGCAAAGAGCGAAATGAACAAGACATCGAGGACCAAATCCCGGGAACTGGAAGTGCAGGCAGCGGATGGGCGCGCCGACGAGGACGCGGCGCTGTCCGTCAGCCTGAAGGCCCGGCTGCTAGAGCGCCTGCGCGATGCCCGGATCCCGGAAGGGCACAAGCAGGCCGTGCACCTGGCGGAGATCACCGGCCGGGCCTACCAGACCACGCGCCGCTGGATCGACTGCACGGCGCCGGGATTGCCGGACCTCGCCTCTTTCAAGCTGCTGTGCACGGGCATGGACGGCGACCCCTCGTGGCTGTTGGGGCTGCTGGGCGAGAAGCGGTCCCTGCGCCAGGCCCTGGCCCCGACGGAACCCGCCGCCGCGCCGGACGGCGAGCCGGAGGAGTGGGTGCAGGATGTGGCGAGCGAGGTGCGCGACCAGATGTATGGCTGCTGCGCCAGGCGGATGCACGGCGACGATATGGAGCCGGACATCGCAGATGGCGACACGCTGTTCGTCGATTTCGCGGTCACCGAGTTCCGCGGCAACGGGAACTATCTGATCGCCTGCGACGGGCGCGAACTCGTGCGCACGCTCGAATACCGGCCGGGCACGGGCCTGGTGCTGGGCTGTGCCAACACCCGGTATCCGGAGACGGTCATCAAGGACGCCGCCGAAAGCACCCGGCGTCAGCTCAAGGTGCTCGGACGGGTCGAGGGCGTCATCCAGGTCCGCAAGTTCTGGAGGGGCTCGGCGCGGCAGGCGCCGCGCTGACCGCACACCGCCGACTGCGGCGAGGGGCCCCATCCCCGGGGCCGGGGATGGGGCCATGCCCGTGCGCCGCTGCGGTTCAGCTTGCTGCGGCGAGGCCTTCCCACTCGCGGGCCGGCAGCTCGATGAGCTTGCCCCCCAGTTCCTCGAACACGGTGGCCCGGTCGTAGTCCGGGATCTCCTGGCTGAAGTGCGTCACGGCATTCACCAGCCCGTAGCCGGAGAGCTCGCCGCCGCTGACCAGATGGCGCAGCACGCCGGCGCGCTCCCCATCGCTGAGCTCGTAGCGGTTGGCCAGCACCTGCACGCTCTTTGCGGGGTCGCCGCGCAGCTGGATGCCCTGGGTCCGTTGCATCTTGCGGGCCGCTTCCAGGAAGGTCGTTTCGGCCACCACGTCCTGGATGACGTCGCGCACCTTGAGGAAGAACGCCCGGTCGTCTGCGAGGAGCGTGTCTTCCTTGTAGACCTGGACGGCATTGTCCTCCGCGCCCAGTGCCCGCCCGATGTGGGTCTTGCGCAGCGCGCGCTCGGGAACGATCAGCCCGTTGCTGCACAGGACGCGGTACAGCAGCGGCTGCACCGACAGCGTGCCGTGCCCGACCTCGGAGTTGGTGATCGCGATGCCCGCCTGCACGATGTCGCCGGGTGCCATCGTGTAGGCCAGCGGCGGAACCACGACCTTGATGTACATCCTCGTGGGCGTGAGCTCCATCGACTCGAAGCGCACGTCGGGCAGGCCGCCCAGGATCGGGATCACCGCGTTGGCCAGGTCGTAGTTGTCCAACCGCCGGTAGCGGTCGGACAGGAAGGCGCGGGCCTGGCCATCCAGGGTTCGCACCATCTTGTGTCCTTCGTCGCACTGCAGCCAGGTGTTGACGTTGCGATCCAGCAGGTCCTGCTGCTCCGTGCGCATGCGCTCGAAGTACGCATAGGGAATGTTCAGCTTGCCGGCCAGTTGGCGGCGCGCGAGCTCGGTGACGGCGAAGCGGCCGCCATCGGGATGGTCGATGACCAGGCGCGTCTCGCCCTGTCCGTCGGTCTCGTGCCGCATCGCCGACGGGGGCAGCACCAGGTCCTTCTTGGTCTCGAGCTGGCGCGTCAGTTCGCGAGCAAGCTCCTCGAGGGTTCGTCCATTGCGCATTTGAATCTCCAAAGACAAATGCGGGGACGCGCCTCCCCTCGGGGAACGGTCCCCGCGGGGTGGTGAACGAAGCGGCGTTCGCCGCTTCACGGTGCGCGCGACGGATGCCGCGTGCCAACTCCAGGGCTGCCTTCGCCGCGCGATGCGCGGCTTGGTCTGGCAGCTACCAGCGGAGCGATGCTCCGGGAGATGCTCCAATGCCTTGTCGCTGACCTCGCCTGTGGCGAAAGTCACCGAGAAGGCGGGTCCGACCTCCGGTCGGACCCGTCCGGGATGGCCCGGGAAGGCGGCGCCTTCGCCGGGACCCCGCCGTCACGCGGCGCGTCTCATCTTTTGCACGATGGACCACCAGACCTCGGCCCAGTCGGCGCCCGGCTTGCGCGGGATGTGGACCTCGACCTCGCGCGCGGGGCCGTGCCGTGCCTCCTTGCGCAGGCGGCGCGCCAGGAAGTAGGAACTGGCCTCCCCGTCGAAGTCGGCGTCAGCGTCGTTGTCGCCGAAGATCAGCACCCGCCGCACGGTGTCCGGCAGCCAGATCCTCTCCAGGTTGCCCGCGCTCAGGCCGGGCCAGACCGGGATGTCCTTGAGCAGGTGCACCGCGATCGCGTTCTCGATGCCCTCGGTGAGGCCGAGCACCTCCGTGGGCTCGAACAGGCGGATGGCCGCGCCGTTGATGCCCGCGGTCAGGACCTTCTTGGCATCGGGCAGGGCCGCCTTGCGCCCGCCGCTCAGGTAGGTGCGGTGCAGCGACACCAGCTGGCCGTCCGGCCCGTCGATGCGCGCGAGCATCGCGGCGTACTCGGCCACGCGGCGGGTCTTGCCGTCGGCACCGCGCTCGTAGTAGCCCAGGCGCGGGTGGTAGCGCAGCGCGCTCGGATAGACGTCCATCCCGAGCCCGCGGCCGCAGAGATAGCGGTCCACCTCGTCGCCCCGCCGGATCTGCAGGCCTTCGTCCCAGATGCGGCGCGCGAGCAGCAGCATGCGCTCGGCGCCGGCCGGCTGCGCGTGGGACGCGGTCGCGGCGGGCAGGCCGCCGACGCACTCGTTGACCTTCTTGAGCGTGGTGACGAAGTCCCAGCCTTTGAGAGCCTGCAGCAGCTTGAAGCCACCGCCCGGCCCGCAAGAATCCCGGTTGCGGCAGTGGTAGTTGCCTTCGCCGTATCGGTCCGTGTACTGGAACCGGTCCGTGCCGCCGCACAGGGGGCACGGCAGGTTCTTGTGCTTGAGGATGCGCTCGTCCACGCCCAGGCAGCGCAGGATCTCGTCCCAGCGGCCGTGGGCGCGTGCCTTGACGTCCTCGATGCGCAGCTCGTATTCCGTCTCCGTCATGGCGACGTCCTGTGCGTTCCGGGCGGCCGCGCGCGTGCGGGCTGCCCAAGTGGTTCTATGCGATGCATGTTTTTCCTCCAATGGATGTGGCGCCCGCGCAGGCGGCCCCGGGGACCGGACCTCCCGCGCGGCAATGGCGCTGGCCTAACGGCCGATCTCGAACGTGAACAGCAGGCCGGCCTGCAGCGCCCGCGACACCGGGTGGTCCGGCCAGTCGGCGGCGCTCACGTACCGCGTGTCGGCAGCCATGGCCTCGCCGTCCTGCGAACGCAGCAGGTAGCCGCTGGGCCGCAGTGCGATGCGGTAGGACTGGATGCGCGAGCCGAGGACCACGAAGGTCCGGCCGGCGATGCCCGTGACGATCTCGCTTTCCTTGATGAGGAACTCGAGTTCCGCGGTGTCGCAGACCGGCACCAGCGGCCGGGAGCGCGCGAAGGTGGCTGCCTGTGTCATGGCTCCACCCCCTGTCCGGAGGTTTCCCTGGCGGGGAGGTCTGCGCACCGGCGCCGGGCCGGGCCCGCGCCGGGGAACGGCGCGGCAGCCGAGGCCGTGCACCGGGACTCGGCGCGGGCGGCCCGCGCTGCCTCGTCGTCCCATCGCGCGGCGACGCCGTAGGCGGCCAGCACGAGCACGAGGCACAGCATGATTTCGAATGAAGACATGGCATCTCCTTGGGTTGCGGAGCCCGCGTCCGCGGGCTCCAGGAAGAGGGGGATCAGGCGAAGAGGTCGCCCTGGAACGAGAGCCACTTGATCTGCTCGTTGATCCACTGGGGGTTCCGGGCGAGCCGAGCCTCGATCCAGCCCGGGTTGCTTGCGAACGCCTCCGCCACCCAGCGCGGGTAGCGTGCGAGCGACTCCATCAGCCACCCCTTCACGTTGCGCGCGATGTGATCGCGGATCTCCTCGCTGTCCACCCGGCCGCAATAGGCGATGGGCGAGAGCGGGCTGCAGCCCACCACGCGCAGGCAGTTGACGAACGAGAAGGGGAGGCGGTCCTTTTCCGGGTCGGTAAAGATCCAGCCCAGGGTCGCGAGCTTCTCGTCCAGCGGCGTTCTCGTGTTCGCCAGATCGCGCACGTCCTTGAGCAGGCGCCAATGGAGATACACGATCTCTTCCACCGTCCATTCGTGCGCGTCGTCGTCGCCGTCGGGATCGATGTCGGACCAGTCGGGCGCCCCGACGATCGAGGCACCCGCCAGCGCGGTGCTGGGGAGGATGTAGAAGACGTCCGCGGACGCTGGCGCGCGCGGGCGGCGGGATGCAATGCTTGTCGGCATGGCTGACTCCAGGAAGGGAGGAGGCAGCCCAATCCCCGTGAGGGGCGGGTGCCCCTCGGGGTGAATACTCTCGGCATGGCGCCGAGGCTCGCGGGTCAATGGACCCAGGCTGGTTTGTAGGTAGGCGGGTGATCCGCCGTGATCGGTGTGCCAGCTACCGGTCGGAAAGAGCTTTCGGCGCAAGGCCAGGCGCTTGCCTCGAAAGCCTGTTCCTGCCGGTGCCGCGGACGTGCGCGCGGCCAATGCTCCAGGGCTCGCAGTCGGGATCCGTCCGGTCGGGGTGTCCGCCGGGCCGGGCCCGCGGGCCAGCTACCGTTGGACAGCACCGTAGCGGGACGGCGGGGCGGGGTCAAGGCGCCCGGCGCCGCCCGCGCGGGCTGTCGCCGAAATGCGCCGGATTCGGGTTGGATTTCGGGTGGCGGCGCGCGCGGCGGGCGCCGAAGATCGGCCGCAGGAACCGAAGCACCGGAGGCGGCGATGGCTGATATCCAGATCGTGAAGACGGACCAGGGCGCGGTCAACGCCCGCATCCTGGCGCGGGAGGCCAAGGCCGACTTCCGCAGGGTCGAGGCGGCGAGCCTGAAGGTCCGCACGCATTTCACGAGCGCGGAGGCCAAGCGGTTGTTCGTGCGCATGTTCAACACGCTGCAGCTCAACGCCCACTTCATTTCCGTGATCGCGCGCACGCGCATCGACCACCAGGACGTCGAGAGGGAGGAGACCTCGCTGCGCGCCGACATCGACGCGGTCAAGAACAGGCTCAACCAGGCGCTCGACGGCGCGGAGGCCCTCTTCAAGGCCCATGGGATCAGCAGCTTCGCGACCTATGACACGCAGCCGCTGGAGATCGAGGTCGGCATCCTGTCCTCGAGCGGGCGGCGGTACCTCGAGGTGCTCAACCAGCTCGACCAGCTGATGCCCTTGCTGCAGACGCTGGAGATCCATGAGGTCATCAGCACCCAGGAGCTGGACATCCAGCGCGCCGCGCTGAAGCGCCAGATCAAGGACATCGCCAATTCGGCGCGCCGGCAGGCCACCGGTCTGCGCAGGCGCATGAATGCAATGGGGGCGCGTGATGGAGATCTGGGCGAGGTGGCCCCTCGGCCGGTTGCGCCAGCGGCCGGCGAACCGCGCATGGACGATGCCGCCGCGCTCGACGTCGGCAATGCCAGCCAGTCCGGGGGCGAGCCCGATCCCATCCTCCCGGCGGCGGAACCAGGGAGCGGGGCTGACGCTGCGCACGAGGCCATGGAGCACGCCATGGGTCCGTCCGTACTCAAGCGTGTGCGCCGCAAGCCGGCAGCCCCGGAAGCGAACGGGGAGGCTGGCAGTCAGCCCGGCGCCCAGCCGGGGGGCGACACGGCTGCCCTATCGGGTACCCCGCCGACTGCGGACGCAGGCGCGCCGGTGGATCCCCCGGCCGAGGTGGTGCCGCGGGAATAGTGCAGCGATCACGAACGGCAACGAGGCGGCGCAATCGCGTCCGCATCGCCGCGGACAAGCGCGCAGACCCTTGAAGGGACCGAACGAGGATGGGGCACAGCGCCATCGGCCCAGAGGCTGGGCGGCGGTCCACAGCGGGCCGGTGGAGGCGAAAAAAACCGGCCCAGATGGGCCGGTCTTTCTGCGGTGCGGCTGGGTTCAGTAGCGACCACCGCCGTAGCCGCCATCGCCGTAGCCGACATCCGAACGGCCGGCTGCACGGTAGCCCTGGGCACCATGGCCACCCGCACCACGACCCTCTTCGCGGGGGCGAGCCAGGTTGACGACGATCGAGCGTCCATCGACGGACCTGCCGTGCAAAGCGCTGATGGCGGCCTGGGCGTTCTCGGCGGAAGCCATCTCGACAAAGCCGAAGCCCTTGGAACGGCCGGTCTCACGGTCCGTCATGACCTTGGCGGAGGCGACGCTGCCGAACTCGGCAAAGTTGCTCTGCAGGCTGGAATCGGTGACGGAGTAGGGGAGGTTGCCTACATAGATCTTGCTGGACATGGAAAAGCCTTTATTCATGGGGCGCGCGCAAGGGCGCGCCGTTTGCGCTAGGGATGTGCATGTGGAGGCCACATGCGGACGGATGGAAGGGACGCGGTGGGGCGCAGTTGCTCAGCACGCCGGAGGGTGCTGCATGCACGTTTGCAGCCAGCCTTGGGTGACTGCGAAGATTCGCGCGGCTTCGCGAGAGGCAAAGGCTCTGTCAAAGCGGAACACTCGACAGTAGCTGCCGTTGCCTTGAGAGCGTTGGACCGAGACGGAGGCGCGGAAGCGGCCACAGTCGGTCTGGTGTGTCGCGGGCGAAACGACGTACTTGCCCATGGGAATGGCGGTATTTGGAATCGGGTTCAGTCGGCAACGCAGGCTGGAATGGACCTGCATGAGCATGGAGAAACGGGATAGGCTGCAGCTCTACAGACCCACCGGGCGGCAATAGCCGCAAAAGCTAGCCGCGCGGGACGATGTGGCGCCTTCGGCGGGCGTTGTCGTGGCTGCTGGGAACAGCCAGTTGAACTGGTTTGAGTATATCTCGATTCGTATGGACGAGAAGCTTGATATTCTTTTTGGTTTTATAAAAGCCCTGCCGCACCGATGCGCTCGGATTCCTTCGGCTCCGCGCGCGAGATGCCTGCCGCCGCTGTCTTTCGAGCCTGCCGCATTCTCCCCAGGCGAGGGCGAGGGAACGACTGCGCCGACACGAGACAAGGTCCGCTGCGGGAAGTCACTCCGACTTGTCTCCCGCGGCGTGGCATTCGGTGCTAGGACGTGGCGCCGCGGCCCGGCACCCTATGCCTCTTGGCGCAGGCGCGATATGGTTCCGGCAGCCCGCATGCGCCCGTGTTCTCCGCGGTGACTTCGGGCGGGGACAGCTGGATCTCCTCGACCCTCCAGCCCTGGAGCTGCTTGCGAATTCTCTTCCTCGCGCCTGCCCGCCGCCGGATGGTCTGCCGTCGCTCGCCGCGGTGACCAGAGGCGTCCGCCGAGCGCGGCCATGAACTTGTCGATCGCCACACCGTCCAGGGGACGTCCACGGTGTGCGCCAGCGTGTTGCGTCCCTAGCGTGGGTGTCATCCTGACCTAGCCCCACGTGAACGAGCGGGTCGGCCACCGACCGGCCTTGCCGGTGTAGGAGTCGAACCATGACCTACCCATCCGAACGTCCTGCCGTGCTGCCCGAGACGGGGTTTCTGCGCGAACGCCAGGTGCTGGTGTTCGTGCCCATCTCGAAGTCGACCCTGTGGCGCCGCGTCGACAGCGGCAGCTTCCCTGCGCCCGTGAAGCTGTCGCCCCGGGTCACCGCGTGGCGGGCCGAGGACGTGCGCCGCTGGATCGCGGACCAAGGAAGCCAGCATCCGCGCTCCCCGGCGTAGCGTCCCGCGAGCGCACGGCGCCGGTCGACCGCGAAGGAGCGGCCTGCGCGCGCATGCGCTCGGGTGGATCCGGAGGCACAGGTGCCCCGCCGTCCCGCACGTACGCGGCATCGCCATGGAAGCGTGGCCTGGCCCCGCTGCGCGCGCGGCCGCAAGGAAGGGACCCGCTGCACGCATTGCCGCTGCCCGTGCGGGGCCAACACTGAAACGCCGCAAGGAGGCTGGCATATGGCGTTTTCGATGGATGACCTGTTATGGATGGGCAAGGTGCTGCAGGCGGCGGGACAGGCCGAGCTGATGCCGCGCTTCAACCGCCTCGCGCCGGACCAGATAGCGCGCAAGACCTCGGCATTCGACGTGGTCACGCTGGCGGATGAACGCTCCGAGGCGGCGATCGCCAGCGACCTGGCGCGCCGGTTCCCGGGCGCGCTCATCGTGGGCGAGGAAGCGGCCGGCCGCGACCCGGAACTGCTGGAGCGCATCGGCGGCCGCGACCTGGCCTTCGTGGTCGATCCGCTCGACGGCACCCGCAATTTCGCCAGCGGTCTTCCGCTGTTCGGCGTCATGGCCGCTGCGGTGGTGCGCGGAGAGATCATGGCCGGCGCGATCCACGATCCGGTGACCGGCAGCACGGCCTACGCGTTCAGGAGCGGCGGCGCATGGCTCGAACATGAAGGCGGCGGGCGCCGCATCGATCTGCGGGTGGCTGCACCGGTGCCCCCGGACCAGATGGACGGCGTCATCGGCACCAACTTCCTGCCCGAGCCGCTGCGCACGCGCGTGAACCAGCGCCTGTCCTCGCTGTCGACCACCTGCTGGCTGCGTTGCGCGGCGCACGAGTACCGGCTTGCGGCGGCCGGGCAGGTCCACGCGCTGTTCTACAACAAGCTGATGCCCTGGGACCACGCCGCGGGCTGGCTGCTGCACCGCGAAGCCGGCGGGCACAGCGCGCATTTCGATGGCTCGCCTTTTCTCCCCGCGCACATGTCAGGCGGGCTGATCTGCGCGCCCGATGCGCGGAGCTGGCGGGACCTGAAGGCGGCGCTGCTGGATTGAGCAGGACGGGGTGGGCTGGGCCTCTCGCGGCCCGGCCGCCGCCGGGGCTGGCACGCGCCCGCCCGTCAGCGAATGGAGCGGCGCAGCGTCTGGGACGGCGCTTCGCCGAACTTGTGCTTGTAGGCGGCGGTGAAGTGGCCCAGGTGCGTGAATCCCCAGCGCATCGCCACCCCGGTGACCGTCTCGTCGCGGGAAGCCCCCTCGAGCAGTTCGGCGCGAACGCGTTGGAGGCGGATCGACTTCAGGAACGCCGCGGGGCTCGTGTCGCGGAAATTCTTGAAGCCGGAATAGAGAGCGCTGATGCTCACGCCCGCGTGTTCCGCGACGTCCGCGATGCTGACCTGCTCGCCTGCATGGGCGTGGATGTACTCCTCGGCGCGGCGCACGTAGTAGGGGGCCATCGGCGGCGTCGGGCGCCGCAGTTCGTCGCTGAGGCTGTTCGACTGTCCGAACAGCAGGGCGCTGACCAGCATCTGCTCCAGGTTGGATCGCGCCGCCGGCGACGCCAGCATGCCGCTGTCGTGGGCCGCCTCGCTCACCAGAAGCTCGATCAGGCGGCGCCAGGGCTCGATCTGGGAACCATCGAGCGCCATCCTGGGGGCGAACTTCACCGGCTTCGACAGGTCCCGTCCGAGATGCTGTCCGCAATGCCGCTCCAGCAGGGAGCGGTCGATCTGCACGATGATCTGGTCGCACCCCTTGTGCCCCAGCAGGTGCAGCGGCTCGGTGGGCGTGACCACGGTGCCCACGCCCGGGCTGGAATCGACGGTGGTGTCTCCGCAGCGCACGACGCACGAGCCCGAGATCGGCATCTGAACCAGGTAGGCGTTCTCCATGCGTCCGGGGCGGACCTCCACGGCGGCGCCGTAGCTGAGGCGGTGCAGCGAAATCGATCCCAGCGTGACGCGGTACATGCGCGTGTCCACGGCGTCCCCGGTGTCCAGGACCCGGAGCTCGTGCGGCGAAAGCACCTCGCCGACGCGGCTGCGGGCCTCGTCGGGGTCGTGCGTTTGAAACAGCTGGCGCGACAGCAGTGCCTGGGACCGGAAGGTCTCCGCAAACCCGGAACTTGGCATCCCTTGTCTCCTTGTCGGTCGACCCGTGCGGCGCATCGACGCGCGTCCGGGCATCTTCTCGTCAGCACCTTCCGCCCGCCGGCTGCCTTGCGTGGCTCGCCCAAGGCACCGGCTTCAATGCAGGCGAACCCAAAAAAATGATCATGATTGAAAATGATCTAGCTCATATCAATCCAAAATACCATGAAGCGCGGGGAAGTGGCATCGGGACATCCCGCAGCCCCCGAGGGGGCGGTTGCCGCAGCCCTGCCGGTAGTGAAGCCGGACTCCGCCCGCTTGTGGCGGCAGCGTGCCGGGCAAGGCACTCTCCGGCCGAGCGGGCGCCCGGGAAGGAGGAGGAGCCGCTGCGCGGCGGGTGCCCTGGCTTCCTGCCCGGATCGAGGCCCGACGCGCTCCGCGGCCGGCGCGCCCCGCGCGCTGGCACACGGCACATGCGATGTGCCATGGACGGGGCCGAGGAACCCGACACACATCAAGAAGATGTAGACCCGGGATAGCCGCTGCAAAAAGCGGATGGCGTGCTGGAGGGGGTGCTGAGATGCTATGCACCAAGAGACAACTCCGCTTGCGAAGGACCGGGCCGCGAAAGCAAAAGAGCCCGGCCGCGCATGACCTCACTCGGTCCTGAGTCCCGCCCGGCCCCGCCGCAGGCGGAGGAGTCTCCCGTACTCCACGTCCTTAGAAGGTGCCGAGAATGCCAAATACTGATTCCGAATTGATCCAGCGCGCGAGAGAGATCGCTCCGCGCATCCGAGCCCGTGCTGCCGAGGCGGCGGTCCGGCGCAAGCCGCACGACGATTCCATCCAGGAACTGATCGAGACGGGTATCGTGCAGATGTTCGTGCCCAAGCGCTGGGGCGGCGCCG
Organism: Paracidovorax wautersii; assembly: GCF_900113035.1. Lineage (GTDB taxonomy): Bacteria > Pseudomonadota > Gammaproteobacteria > Burkholderiales > Burkholderiaceae_C > Paracidovorax > Paracidovorax wautersii. Next base: position 78,096 of record NZ_FONX01000006.1, read on the forward strand.
AAGCGAGCCTGTCCACCGCGCTGGAGGTGATCGAGATCATCAGCGAGGCCTGCCCTTCGACGGGCTGGATCGCCGCCTTCTACATCATGCACAACATCTATGTGCCGAAGTTCCCGGAGCGGGCGCACGAGGAGCTGTTCGGGAAGAAGGGCTATGTGCTGCTGCCGGCGGCCTCGGCCCCCAACATGAAGGCGCGCAAGGTGGACGGCGGCTGGGAGTTGAGCGGGCGGGCGCTGTGGGGGTCGGGTGTGATGCATGCCGACTGGGTCATGATCGGCGGCATGGCCGAGGATGGCCAGCAGCGCGGCTTTCTGCTGCCCGTGGCGCAGGTCCAGGTCGAGGACAACTGGCACTTCGCCGGCATGTCGGGAACCGGCAGCAACGACTACGTCGCCACCAATGTGTTCGTGCCGGACCACCGTTCGGCCGCCATGGGCGAGTTCTACGAAGGTCCGACGGCGGGGTCCCGCCTTTACGACAACCCGCTGTACTCGATTCCCTTCTTCGTGCTGGTGTACTGCACCTTCGCTCCGGTGATCGTCGGGTGCCTGAAGGGGGCCTTGCGGGCCTACGAGGAAACCGTCGAGCGCCGGGTCCGCAACTTCACCGGGGCGGTGGTTAAGGAGCAGCAGCATGCCCAGATCATGCTGGGCGAGTTCCAGATCGCCACCCGTGCCGCCGACGAGCTGGCGCGTGCCGTCTACGGCCACGCCGCCGAGATCCTGGCCGGCCGTCCATTCACCGTGGACGAGCGTTTGAAGCTGAAGGGGCTGACGGCCTTCATCTCGAAGCACAGCCGGGAAACCGTGAACGCCATGATGGGCGCCTCGGGGGCGTCCAGCTTCCACAACGACCAGGCGCTGCAGCGCATCTGGCGTGATCTCAACACCGTGTCGGTCCATGCATTCGTCGACTGGGACGCGACCCGCGAACTGCACGGCAAACACCACCTCGGCCTGCCGCTGACCTACCCGCTCTTCTGAGCCCCGGGCGAGGGCGGGCGACCTTGCGGCGGGATGGCTCCGCCCTCCCGTCGCCGCGTCCCGCCGCGCGCTCGGCAGTGCCAGGCGCGAGTCGTTGAACCAGATTGAAAAAGGAATCCGAGATGTCAAACAACGCTGTACTGAATCCCTCGCCGAAGGCGAGCGCCACCGCCGCCGCGGCGCCATCGCACGCCGAGCTCCTGGAGCGCGCCCGCCGGATCAGCCGCAAGGCGGAGGCGCGCGCCGAGCAGACGGACCGCGAGCGCTGCATTCCGCGCGAGACCATCGCCGAGCTCTACGATGCGGACCTGATGCGGCTCGTGCAGCCGCCGCAGTGGGGCGGACTGGGCCGCAGCTTCCACGAACTGTACGAACTGGTTTACGAGCTCGCGCGCGGCTGCGGCTCGACCGGCTGGATCTACTGCGTGCTGGCGGGCCACTCCGTCGTGGTGGGCACCTTCCCCGCCGAAGCGCAGGCCGCGGTCTGGGGCGATGACAGGAAGGCCCTGGTTTCCTCCGCATTCGCTCCCACGCTGCAGGCGAGGAAGGTCGATGGGGGCTACGAGATCAGCGGCAAGTCGCCCTTCTCGAGCGGCACCGACCATGCGAGCTGGGCCTTGCTCGGCGGCGTGGTCCTCGACGAGAAGGGGGCACCGGCGCGCAAGCTGTTCCTGGTCCCCCGCAGCGACTATGCGATCCACGACGACTGGTTCGTGATGGGCCTCGCGGGCACCGGCAGCAAGACACTGGAGGTCGCCGGGGCCTTCGTGCCCGAGGTGCGCGTGGTCGACCTGCAAGACTTCTTCAGCGGCCTGGCGCCGCACAGCCTCCAGAGCGCGATGGTTGGCGCGGCGCGCGGCGGCATCGACAGTTTCGTGGAGAGCATCCGCAACAGCCCCGGCAAGTTCGGCGGGCGGCCGCCGGCGGAGCTGGAGCTGTTCCAGACGGTGGTCGGCAGCGCGGTCGGGGACGTGACCTATGCCTGGGAACTGCTCCAGAAGATCACGTGCGAGTGCGAGCCCATCGTGCTGAGCGGGCAGGCGATGCCGCCCGAGCAGATCCTGCGCAACCGCTCGGCAACCTCCACGATTTCCAGGCTGTGCCTCGGCGCGCTCGAGCGGGTATTCGAGCTCAGCGGGGGCCAGGGGATCTACAACAACCGCCTGTCACGCGCGCTGCGCGACGTCCGGGCGGCGGCCAACCACGCTGCGCTCAATGCGACGCTGGCGGGCAAGGATGCCGGCCTGCTGGCCCTCAAGCGCGGTTAGCCCCTGAAGACAACCCGGCCGCGCGGCCGGCCCTGCCGTCGCACATGGCGTCGGCCCGTGCCGCTGGCGCCCCCACCCACAAGAGCTCCCAAGATGACCCAATTGATTGAAATCGCCAAGCCCCCGGAAATCCCGGACCGGCTCAAGCGCGTGCTGCGCTTCACCCCCGCGCCCGTGAGCATCGTCACCAGCTTCGACGAGTTCGGAGAGCCGGTCGGGCTGGCCATGTCGGCCATCATGCCCGTGGCCCTCGAACCCTGCTCGATGGCCATCTCGATCAACCGCGACGGATCGGCGTACCGGCATGTCCGCGCGGCCGGCCTGTTCTGCGTGAACCTGCTCAACAGCGCCACGGAGCCGCACTTCCGGCCCTTCTGCGACCCCAGGCTGCGGGAGCAGCGCTTCAAGGACCCGGCATGGAAGGTCCACGAGGGGCTCTGGTATCTCGACGACGCGCCGGCGAGCATCTTCTGCAGGATCGAGCAGGTCGCGCAGTACGGAACGCACGACGTGGTCATCGGCAAGGTGTTCGACATGTTCTCGTCCGGCGACCAGGACATCCTCGGCTGGGGCGACGGCTCGCTGGGACGCCTCCTGCCAGTCACGCCCCATTGAGCCTCGCCGGAGACAAGCCATCATGAAGCTGTACGAAGTACCCTGGTCCATCCATCCCCGCCGCGTCGGCGTCTACCTTGCCGAGAAGGGCATCGAGGGCATCGAACGCGTGCAGGTCGCCCCGCCGCCGGACAGGACGCGGCGCATCATCGAAGGCGTGACGATCGCCGGCACCGTCCCGGCGCTCGACATCGGCGACGGGCAGGTCATCGGCTCCTCGCTCGCCATCCTGGAGTACCTGGAGGAACGCTTCCCTTCGCCCGACCTGATCGGCGCGACCCCGGTGGAGCGCGCGCGCACGCGGGAGTTCATCACCGTCATCGAGGAGGCCACCGTCTATCTGCGGATCTGGGCCTTCAACGGCAGCCGGCTGTTCGCGGCCGAGGTGGCGCAGGACAAGGCGGTCGCGCGGGCCGGGATGGCGGCATGGCTCGGCAAGCTGCAGCTGCTCGAGCGCATGGTGGCGGACCGGGGCGGGGCGTTCCTGACCGGCGATCGTCTGACCACCGCCGATTGCGTCGGCTTTGCCTTGCTGCAGACCACGACCGAGCTGTTCGGCGTCCCGATCCCGGAGGACTGCCCCAGCCTCCAGGGCTGGTATCGGCGCTTCTCCGCACGCCCGAGCGCAGCGGTGCCCGACTTCCCGCCGGTGCTCGGGCTGAGCCGGGGGCTGGTCCAGCAGACGCAGGAAGGCTGACCGGTGTCCGCACGGTCCGCCCGGATCCATCGCAAGAACATGAACGGAGTATCCATGGAGACATTCAGCGTCTGGGGAGCAGCGACTGCGAGGGTCGTCGTCGCCCTGTTCTACCTGGTCACGGCCCTCGGCCTGGCGAAGGACTTCAAGATGGTCACGGGACTCATGGCGGCCAAGGGCGTGCCGGTGCCGGGACCGCTGCTCATCGTCACGATCCTGGTCTGGGTCGCCGGCGGCGGCGCGCTGATCCTGGGCCGGGGCATCGTGCCTGCGGCGCTGGTCCTGCTCGTCCTGACCGCCATCATCACCCCGCTGAACCATAACTTCTGGGCCGCGCCGGCCCAAGAGCGCGCGAACGAGGTCCAGCATTTCGCGAACAACATCGCGATCATGGCCGGGCTGCTCGCGATTGCCGCGGCGGCGTCCGCACGGCCGCTGTAGGTGCGCGTGCGGCACGCAGAACCATGAGGCAGCCACCATGAGCACTCACCACATTGCCAGCGCCCAGCTGGGTCGCGGCGCACCGGCCCGGAGCGCAGGTGCCGCGTTCGCGGACCGCTGGATCTTCGTCTTCATGGCCGCGCTGTTCGTGGCCACGGCCCTGGCGGGCTTCGTCCCCAGCTCGATCGCCAAGCTCGCTTCCGTGCGCGCGGGCGAGCAGGGGCCGATGCCGCCCGTGCTGCACGTCCATGCCGTGTTGATGGGCGGCTGGCTGGCCCTTCTGCTCGTGCAGTCCGTCCTCGTGGCCACGGGCGCGCCCTGGCTGCACCGGCGGCTCGGCATGCTGGCCTTGCTGGTGGCTCCCGCCATGGTCCTCAGCGGCGTCCTGCTCGTGCCCGTCGTCGACCGGCCGATCCACCAGATGCTGGCGGCGCCCCCGGCCGGCACCGAACCCGCCCTTCTGCAACTGCTGCAGGCGTGGATCCCGAACCGGCCCCTGTCGCAGATCCGCGCCGGCGTCGTGTTTGCCGTGCTGATCGCCTGGGCCCTGTGGGTGCGAACCGGTGATCCGCAGACACACAAGCGCCTCCTGGTCCTGGCCACGGTCTGGCCCTTGGGCGCGGGCATCGACCGCATCCCGCTGCCTGGCACCTACCCGGAAAGCCCGGCCGCGTCCGACCTGTACACGCTGCTGTGGGTGGCGCCGCTGTTCGTCTACGACCTGGTCCGGCACCGCAGGGTCCCGCGCGCCTGGTGGATCTGGCTCGCGGTGTGTCTTCCGCTGTCGGCGGCCGTGCACCTGCTATGGGGCTCGGCCTGGTGGATGGCCCACGGGCCGGAGATCCTGGGCCTGCGCTGACCGGGCCCCAAGACCGCCGCCAGCACCCGGGGGCGCGGTGGCCACGTTCATCGCCGCGGCCGGGCCGGCCTGACGGCACCATTCTTCCGAGGAGCATCATTCCCATGAACATCACGACCGAGCAGATCTTCACCGAGGCGCGAAGCCAGAACGGCTTCCTCGACGCGCCGGTGCCCGACGCGATGCTGCGTTCCCTCTACGACCTCATGAAATGGGGGCCGACGTCCGTCAACTGCCAGCCGGCGCGCGTCGTCTTCGTGCGTTCGGAAGCGGAGAAGGCCAGGCTCGTGGAATGCGTGAGCCCGGCCAACCAGCCCAAGGTGCGTTCCGCGCCCGTGACGGCGATCATCGGCATGGACATGGCGTTCCACGAGCAGTTGCCCAGGCTGGTGCCGCACGTCGACGCGCGCAGCTGGTTCGCGGGCAACGCGCCCATGATCGAAGCCACGGCGTTTCGCAATTCGTCGATGCAGGCCGCCTACCTGATCATCGCGGCCCGGGCGCTCGGACTGGACTGTGGCCCGATGAGCGGCTTCGATGCCGACCAGGTCGACGCGCAGTTCTGGCCCGGCACGCAGGTCAGGACGAACGTGCTCTGCACGTTGGGCAAGGGCGACCCGTCCAAGGTCCATCCGCGGCTGCCGCGCCTCGCCTTCGACGAGGTCTGCCGGCTCGCCTGAAGGGCAGGCTTCGCCCGGCGCGGGTCTGCTGTCCCGGACCCGCGCGGGCCTCGCGCGGGCCTTGACCTGGGTCAATGGGACGGCCACGGGCTGTCCTCGGCGACGCGGTGTCCGCCGGCCGGCTTGGCGGGTTTCCGCTTCGGGCGCAAGGCGCTGCGATGGACAGCGCGGGCCTGCTCCCGAAATCGCCCCCAATTGGGAGCAATTTCGGGCTGGCGCCAGCGGGCGCGAATCCGGAGCATCGGGCTCAGATGGAAGCTGGGCGGATGGCTCGATATGGATTCGGAACGGTTGGAACTCTCCACCATGCTGCTGCTTGCCGTGCTCGGGGGCATGACCTACGAGGCGGTGGCCCGCGAGCATGGCATGACGCGCACCGGGGTCGAGCGGCGCGTCAAGGCGCTCGTGCTCCGGCTGGTCCGCGAGATCGGCGTCGAGGGCCTCAACGAGAGCCGCGCGGTGTTCGTGCGCACGCTGCGCGCGCACCGGCTGGCCATCGAGTCGGCCCTGCAGCGGTATGGGCCCATGGCGCCGGCCGGGAAGACGGATGCGCCCGTGATCCTCTCGGACGAGGACATCCAGGCCGCCATGCGGCGCGCGCGGCTGCACACGGCGACACCCGAGCGGGACGTGGCCATGGTGTGGATCCTGCTCGCGACCGGAGCGCGGCCCCTCGAGGTCGCGCGCATGCAGGTGCGGGACTACCTGAACGACGATGGCACCGTCAGGCTGCATTCCGAGGTCCGCGCCGAGGTGGCGGTGAACCGCCGCAGCCGCCCCCTGTACTTCACCAGCGTGCCGGCGCGCGAGGCCATCGACGCCTATCTCGCGGTGCGGGCCCCGGGATCCGCCGGGGCCCAGCCGCTGGCTTACCGGGGGCTGGACCCGGTGCAGGCACTCTTCCTGACGCAGGAAGGCGCTGCCTTTCCGATAGAGCGCATTCCGACCGCATCGGGCATGCGCTACCTCTGCGAGGAGATCCACTATGCCTATCGCAAGATCTTCCGGCGGATCGGCATCCCCGGCCTGTCGGCGCAGAACGTGCGCCACACGGTGATGCACCGCCTGGTGCGCCGGGGCGCGGACGAGGAGCAGATCGGCGAGCTGCTGGGGATCCGCGACGTGCGGCCGCCCCGGTGCCCGCGGCCGAGCCTGGAGCAGCTCATGGAGGGGCTGGTCTAGGGGGCGTGCTCGCTGCCCGGCAAGTCCCGGTTGCTCGCGGAGCGTTCACCTACGCCGCGGGGCCCGGCGCCCTGCGGCATGGCAGGAGGGTGGGGTCCGGCCTGCAGGAGTGCCGACGGCGCATGCGGGCAGCGTGACGACTGAGACCAGGATCGGACCGGGGACCGATGGCGGTCGCACCGGGGTGCGATTTGCCATGGCGAGGCGCGGCCGTTCGCACAACGGTCGAACTTTGCGTGAACATGGCAGTCCCACCGTCCCGGGAGTGCATGACGATGCTTCGTTGCGGCAACCAGATACGCCTGACCCGGCGCGAGGCCGAGGTCTTCAAAGAGATCACCGACTTCGAGCCGGCGGACATCCGCACGCTCGCCGATCTCGAGCGCTATGTCGCGCAATGCAAGGGCTACTACCATGGAACGTCGTATGCCACTGCCTTTCTGCACTGGCTCATCGACGGACAGCTCGACGCATGCGTCGGGCGTCCGGATGCGCGCCAGGGCGGCCGCTGAGGCGGTAGCGGCGTCGGCGGCGTCCGGCTGAAGGACGGGGCCTCACATTCCGGCCCGCGGCCATGGCGAACCGGGGGTATCCGGGAGGCGGTCAGCGCGCGCGAATGTCACTTATAGAGGGTGCACTCATAGCGAGTGCGCTTATAGCGAGTGCTCTCATATCGAGTAGCTCCATAGCAAGTGATCCGATAGCGTACGGATCAAAGGAGTGCTATGGAACTGGAATACGACCCCCTCGTGTGCTTTGGGCGCCACCTGGCAGCGACGCGCCGCAACGCCGGGGTGTCGCAGGAGGCGCTGGCCTACGACAGCGGCATGTCGAGGAGCTACCTCAGCGAGATCGAACGAGGCTTGCGCAACGTGGCGCTGCGCAACATCTGCGTGCTTGCAGAGACCTTGAGGGTTCCCCCGTCGGCGCTGCTGGAGTTTGACCGCACACCCTCCGCCGACAAGGCGCGGCGCAGTCCCAAGCAGCGCAGTGGCGCGCGGCTGGGCGACGAGGTGGCCACGAAAGGCGGGAGAACGGGGTTGGAGCGCGGAAAGAAGGGCAGGGCGGGGTGAGTGCGGCGTTTGTTGGCGCGCCAGCCCGCTGTCCAGTCGGGGCCGGGCGAGCGCCGATGCGCCCGTGCGCGCCGCATGGGCGGCGCGCAGGGCGTTCGGTCTCTGGCGGGCGGCGGGCTCAGCCTGCCGCCGATGGCCGCACCGCCGGGGCGGTGTCCTCTGCGGCGAGCGCGTGCGTGCCCGTGTCGGTCTTGTCCGCGGCCTTGCGGGCGCGTTCCCTGAAGGACTTCTCTGCCTGGGCGTAGGCGTCACTCTCCATCAGGCGCCTGACCTGGGGCGCTGCGGGCTCTTCTTCCATTTCCGGCAGGCAGGCCACGGCGACGTTGCGGCCTTGGCCCAGCGTCTCGGCGACCGCCCTCGGGAACGAAATGAACACGGCCCGCAGCAGGCTGCGCACGGCCCTGCCGATGCGGCGGTTGCGTGTCTCGCGGCTTTCATGGAGCCGGATGCAGCGCTGGCAGCACAGGTACAGGCCGCGATGGCGGCGCCGGAGCGTCTCGTCGCGTTCGAGTTCCGTCAGGATCTCCGCGGCGAGGGTCTCATCGCGGCGCACTTCGGGGTAGAACTCCACCCAGATCTTCTCTTCCTGCCGCTCGATGGTTTCGAGCCGGTGACGGGCAGGGGACTTCTCTTGGGGCATGGCTAAGCCTCCCGTGGTTGGTGTTGAACATCGGAGGACGCAGGGCCGCCCGGCGTGGCCGCGGAGGATCGCGAACGGCGCGGCGGCGGCGCCGTGCGTGCAGCGGGCTGCAGGCTTCAGCGCCGGAAACCCGAACGCGCCTGTTCGGCGATCCTCATCCATCGGCTGGCGATCCGTTCAAGGTACGCCAGGTCATCTGGTTCGATGTCGCCCAGCCTGCGCCGCTGGACGATCACGGCCCTCACGAGCCCCGGGTCGTCCTTCGCGAGCTGGACGACCGTGGCTGCGATCTGCCTGCGGTAGCGGTCGATCATGCGATCAGGCCTGGGCCGTGGCAGACTCGGCCTGGTCTTGCCGGGGAGCTTGCGCCGCCGTGCCGGACCAGGGCTTGAACAACATCGGAATCCGGCGGGGGGCCGGGAGCTGCGCGGCGCGCGACCCGGATCCGCCCAACAGCACGCACACGGCGCGCTGGGCTCTCATCACATTCGTGATCATGGTGTCCTCCTTCCATGAAAAAAGGGGGACACCGCTCCCCATGCCGGGGAAACATGTTCCCCGTCTGGGATGCCTCAGCGGGGCCGAGGCGCTTTGCGGCGATACCTGGCGGCACGCCATGAACGCCTGCGCCCTGGCGGGTGCGGCACTCGCTCTGGGCCGCATGGCGCAGCGACCGAAGCCGCTGCCCCATCCGGCACGCAGTGGCGCGCCTCAAGGAGAGGACGCGCCACGGTTCGCGGTCCGGCGCAAGGCCGGACCGGGTCTCTGGTCATTCGCATGACCGGGCCGGACGGATCCGGCGCACTGCAAGGCGAGTAACGATCGCGACGCCAGCGAGGCTGGACTTCATTGGGCCTGCGTGCAGGCCCCGATGAAGGCTGGGTGGACTCGATGCCCACGGGTAGCCATGGCACTATCGGTCCGCTTGGCCGCAGGCCGCAAGCGGGGCGCGGACACGCGCCACGTTTCCGTTCCGAAGGGCACGCGGCAGCAAGCGCTTCGGGGTGGCGACGAGCGACGCACCGTGCGGCGGCCGGGCGGGGGACCCGGACCCGCGGACGGACGGACCCACGGGCCGCCGGGTCCCGCCAGCCCATGCGCCGGTCCTGGAGGGGCTGGCAACGCGCCTGCGCCAGGCCGGGCCGCGGGGCGATACGATGCGCGGGGCCGGGCCCGCCCCGCATTCTTCCACTCCATGTCTCGCGAGCGATATGCCACAGGCGCTGCACTATCCCACCATCGAATTCAACGATCTCGACGCGCTCAAGCGCTCGCTGCTGGTCTGGGACCGCGTGCACCGCATCGTTCCCGGCGGATACGTCCCGCAGGACCCGCCGGAGGTGGCGACGGCGGTGGCCGAAGGGGTCATCCTGAACCTGGCCGTCGATGCCGCGGAGAAGTCGAGCGCGGCCCACCGCTTCCTGGACTTCTACGCGCTGCGGGAGTCCCAGCGGACCCGCCTGGCCTGGCCCGCCGGCTTCTCTTCCGAGGCGTTCACCCGCATCAATCCGGACAAGATCGACGCCAAGCTCCTGCCGCTGTTCGAGCAGCTGGCGCAGCGCCTGACCGCCGACGGCTTCCTCGAGGTGCCCCACGAGCATGCCGGCGGCTACATGTTCTACCTGGCGGCCTCGGTGGCGCAGCGCCGCGCGCTGGAGCTGACCACGGACTCCTCCGACTGCTGGGCCGTCGGGACCTATTTCGCGAACGACGGGGCCTTCACCGAGGCGGTTTCCGACGAGCGTGCCGACGCCTACCTCGCGAACCTGGCGGTCGTCGATCTTCTTCCCAGGGACCTCGCCGAGGTGCCCATCGACACCATCCTGCGCTACCGCGAGGACACGGTGGAGCTCCGGCATGCGTTTCAACGGGAGCTGCAGCAGCTGCAGGCGGAGATCTCCCGCTGCAAGAACAAGCAGCACGCCCGCTACATCGTGGCGGACTTCGTGCGGCGCTTCGAGCGGGCGAAGGCGGAGTACCGGGCGTCGCTGGGCTTCTTCCGGAAGGAGGGCGTATACAGCATCCTGTCCGTGGGGCTGCCCGTCGCGGCTGCCTTCCTCTCGCTCCCGGGGCTCGGGGGCGGCGGTCCGTACACGCCGTTCGGGCTGGGCGTGGGCACGCTGGCGGGCGCCGTGGCGGCCCTCGCGACGCGTGAACTGGTCCGCAAGCCGAAGTCGGTGGGGTCGTACCTGGTCGACGCCGAGCGGCTGACCCGCACGCCGAGCCTGCTGCTGCACCGCAAGTTCGAGGAGTTCATGAACGACTAGGGTCCCGCCGCCCTTGCTTCCGGTCGGCGGGGGCGGAGGGTAGGGGCGCGGCACAGGCGCCGCTAGGCCGGGGCCGGGGCCGGGGGCGGGGGCTGGTCGATGCGTTGCGCGTAGCGAAAGCTCAGGCTTTGCTGCTCTCCCGACACGGCGGCCGTTCCGCTGAGGTCGCGCACGCGGGCCTGGCTGCGGCCGTAGGCCTGGACATGGCCGGCCGTCCCGCCAATGTGCGGAAAGAAGGGGACCTCGCAATGGCCTTGCTCGATGAGCGCGCGGTCCTGGTCGTGCATCGGGAGCACGATCTGGTGCAGCACGTTGGAGAACTGCAGCACGAAGATCAGGTAGGGGCAGTCGGCATGGCCGGGGCGCCGGCGCAGCAGGGCGTACTGGAACTGGTCATTGGGCATCGGGCCCGGAAGAAACTGCTCCAGCAGCCGCAGCGGGCGGTAGGGATAGCTTTCGAAGGTGTGCGCGGGCGCCAGGATCCAGCGTTTCAGGTGATCGCATTCACCCGCCTCGGGCTCGGGCATGACGGCCAGCGCCATCTTGACGAGGCATTTGAAGACGCCCATGGGCACGTAGGGCTGGCGCTCGAGCTGCAGCGTGACGGTGCGCGTCTCCTCGTCCAGGCGGTGGCGCGGGTCCTTCTCTCCGAGGCGGATCGCCAGGTTCCGAGGGCCCCGCGCGTCGATGCGCATCTGGTGGTCGCGGGACTTGAACGAAGGCAGCCCCTTGCCCGTGACGCGCCCGGTGGCGCGCATGGGCAAGGTCCACTTGGCGTAGTCGTCCTCGACCATGCGCGCGAAGTGCCGGTTGCACGCGTCGCACTCCCGGCGGTCGATCAGGGCCTTGTTGCCGATCTGCTCCGGAAACGCATGGGCCTTGTCCCGGAAGGACGTCTCGGGGTCGGTCCTGCCGCAGTAGCGGCACCGCCGCGGCGAGAGATCGCCGCCGAGGTACTGCGGCCTGGACGTGGAGCGCAGGAGGCCATGCGCGATTTCGTCGTAGCGCTCGTCATACCACCGGGCCGCGGCTTCGTTCTCCCTGGTCGCGGCGGAAGCGTCCCCGCTCTCCTCGCGCAGCACGATGGCGGCGGAGTCCGGGTGGCGCGCGAGGTACGTGGCCAGGCATTCGGCGGTGCGCGGCACGAACACGACGTCGGTGAGGCCCGCCGTGGCCGCGAGTTCCTCCAGCAGATCCGGGTCCACGCCGGCGGCGAGCAGCGGTCCCGGCAGCCGGCCGACGCGGATCCGCTCCGTGACCAGGTAGAGCACGTGCCCCTCGAGGTCGCAGCGGTTGTCGCGCTCGAGCAGCCCGAGCGCGTCGGCGTCGCAGAGCCCGTCCAGCAGTTCCCGCAGGGTCTTCTTGCACGGGGCCGCGATGCCCATGTCGATGGCTCCGCGCTGGGCGAGCAGGTAGGAGCAGGTCAGCCACCCGGCGGCCAGCGCCGCGGGCTGCTCCGAGAGCGCGGGCGTGTGGATGCGGCGGGCGGCCGCCGTCGGGCGGCCTGGGGCGGGGCTGGGCGATGAAGGCATGGAGCGGAATCCGGGATGCGCCGCGCAGACCAGCTGCTCTTGCACCGTTCCTTCCGGCGCACCCCCTTTTGCGCCTATCGTAGCGCGGCTGTCGTGCTCCGCCGGGATGCGCGGGCCGCGGTGGCGGCGTGTGCCGGTCGCCGGACGCCGCGGACAGCGGGCCTGGCGCCGGGCGGACAGCGACATGGCGCCGATATCGCCTCGATTTCAGCGGCATTCCGGCTTGCGCCGCGCCGCATGGCGGCCGACGATGGGGCAAGCCATCCCTTCGCCCATGGACATCCAGCGGTTCGCCATCGCCGGCAGCGAATTCGATGCGGACGATCCCCGTCTGCAGGAGGCGCTCGCGCTGGCCTACGAGTCGCCGCAGCGGCCGCGGTGCCTGTGCTGTCCCGAAGGGGTGGAGATGTATGTCGCGCGCCACCGACAGTTCGTGCTCAAGCGCATGCCGGGCTCGGGAGGGCGGCACCATCCCGGATGCCCGTCCTACGAGCCCGATGCGCACCAGTCCGGCCTCGGCGAGCTCCTGGGCGAGGCCGTCGTCGAGTCCAGCCCGGGATGCTTCGAACTGCGCGTGAGCTTCCCCTGGAGCCGCGTGGCGGGCCGCGCGGTGCCGCGCGGCGAGGCGCAGGATACCGCCGAGGTGGCCGTCGGGCGGCGGCGCATGACCCTGCGGGCGCTGATGCACTTCCTGTTCCAGAGCGCGGGCTTCAACCGCTGGTCGCCCGCCATGGAGGGCAAGCGCAACCAGGGCGTCCTGCACAAGTACCTGCTGGAGGCCTCCGAGAGCATCACCATCCGGGGCGTGGCGCTGGCCGAGCGGCTGTACGTGCCCGAGCCGTTCTCGGAGAGCGGGCGCGAGGAGGCCGCGCGGCGGCGCAGGGAGAAGCTGGCCGTGCTGCATCCACGCGAGGGGCAGAGCCCCCTCGCGCTCGTGCTCGGTGAATTCAAGGCGTGCGACGCGACGGCGCTCGGCCGCCGGCTCTGGATCAAGCATGCGCCGGATGCCCCCCTGCTGGTGGCGACCCGGACCTGGGAACGCATCGAGCGTGCGTTCGCCCCGTTGTTCGAGGCCTGCGACGCCGACACCGGCAGACGGGTCCACCTCGTCATCGCGGCGCTGATCCGGGCGCGGCGCGAGCACACCTACGAGGTCGACGCGGCGAGCCTGATGCTCACCAGCGAGCAGTGGATTCCCGTGGAGGGCGTGCACGAGCTGGGCCTGCTGCATGCCCTCGTCGCGCAGCGCCGGCGCTTCGTCAAGCCGCTGCGCTACGACGCCCGGACGGCGGCCGCCTTCCCCAATGCGCTGCTGCTGGACGCCGGCGGCCAGCCCCTGCCGCTGCACGTGGTCAGTGCCTTCATGCCGGCGAAGGACCGCGCGACGAAGGAGAAGATGGCGCAGGCCGCGGGTGCGTGGATCTGGCGCCTCGACGAGCCCATGCCCGCGTTGCCAGAGGCGCGTTTGGCGCCGCCGGGGGGCGGCATGCGGGCGCTGCGCGGGGCGGGGCCGTGAACGGAGGGCAGGCGGGCCGGACGGCCTGGGTCCATGGGCCTACTTGCGCGGGAGCATGCCGGAGACGATCAGCGTCAGCGCGGCGCGCAGGTCGCGCAGCCCGCGCGCCATGCTGGGATGCGGGTGGGAGCGCAGCCACAGGTCCAGCTCTCCGTAGAACACGGAGCGCACGACGCGCGTCGCGAGCATCGGGTCCACGGTGCTGGCGAGCTCGCCCGAACGGATCGCGGCCTCGAACAGGTTGCTGAGCTCCCGCTGCACGATCTCCTTGCGCCGGTCCACGCTCACGCTTTGCGGCGTCGGGCCGATGTCCGCGTTGCCGCGCTCATGCAGCTTCAGCAGGCCGATCGGGGCCTCGGTGCTGAAGAAGCGCAGGAAGGGCTCGTACCAGCGCAGCAGCCGGTCGATCAGCGGGCCGGGCTTCTTGACCGCCGCCGAGGATTCGGCGAGGACGTCGTCCATGTCCTCGTTGAACACGAGAAACAGCAGATCGCGCTTGTCCTGCGCGTAGAGGAAGACCGTCGCGTGCGAGACCTCCGCGAGCTGGGCGATCTCCCGCGTGGTCGCGCCGTCGAAGCCCTTCGAGATGAACACGCTGCGCGCCGCGGTCTTGATGCGATGCAGCTTGTCCTGCTTGTGGCGTTCGCGCAGCCCGGCGGGCTTGTGGGGCTGCGGCTTGACGCCCGGCGCCTTTGCGCCGCGACGCTGTGCCTTTGCCGGTGACCTGGAGGGAGCGGGATTGGAGGAAGCCATGTTCTGTGGTGGAGCCGGCCGGGTGGGGCCATGACTGGGGTGGGAAAACGGTCCAAGGGGCCTGGGCCGGCAAGGCCCGCCGGCCGCGGGCGGTGGCGACCCCTCTAGGCGATCGCCCGCTCGCGCGCGCGGTCCTCGCCGAAGAGGTCGAAGACCACGCCGCGCAGCCACTGGTTGACGGGGGAGCGGTGCACCTTCGCATGCCAGAAGGCATTGATCGAGATCTCGGGCAGGGCCACGGGATGCGGCCGGGACGTCAGGCCGAACGGCTCGGCGAGCCGGTCGGCGAGCTTGTCCGGCACGGTGGCGATCAGGTCGGTGCGCTGCAGGATGTGGCCGACGCTCACGAAATGGGGGATGGTCAGGCGCGTGGTGCGGTCGACGCCGGCCCGGCGGATCAGCTCGTCCACCGTGCCGTGGCCGGTCCCTGCCGAGACGATCACGAGGTGCTGGGCGGCCTTGATGTCGGCCAGCGACAGCCGCTTCCGGTCCAGTGCGTGGCCCTGGCGGAACAGGCAGACATAGTGCTGCCGGAACAGCCGCCGCTGGAAGAAGCCCGCCTTGAGCTGGGGCAGGAGACCGATGGCGAGATCCACCTTCCCGGACTCCATGTCGTCGCGCAGGTTGACGGCGGTGTTGCGTACCGTGTTCAGTGTGGCGCCCGGCGCTTCGCGGGTCAGGCGCTCCACCAGCGCGGGAAGGAAGACGATCTCGCCGATGTCGGTCATCCCGATCGTGACCGGACGGTTCAGCTTCGCCGGGTCGAAGTCATTCTGCTGGTTGATGCCGCTGTGGATCATCGCCAGGGCGTAGCCGACCGGCTCGGCCAACTGCTCGGCGAAGGGCGTGGGGACCATCCCGGAGGAAGTGCGCAGGAACAGTTCGTCCCCGAACAGCCGGCGCAGCTTGGCCAGGGAGTTGCTGACGGCGGGCTGGGTGAGGTTGAGGTTGTCCGCGACCTTGGAGACCCGCCGCTCCACCATGAGCTGGTGAAACAGCACCAGCTGGTTCAGGTCGATGTCAGAGAGCTCCAAGGGATGTCCTCTCCACCGGGGTCGTGATGGACGCGGGCCTGCGCGCGGGCCGCGCGGCGCAACCCGTCCCGGCCCGCGTTCCGGCAGCCCCATGCTTCGGGCCGCCACTGTTTCTGCTGCTCAAGATGCTGTCTCCGTTGTGGACCCCAGGGGCCCTTATCACATGAACTGACTAGGATTATAAATAACCATGCTCATGTAAAGGATGAATCGGGCTGGGCGGAAGTTTTTGCGGCGTGCGCATCGGGGCGCAGGGCAGGGCGGGGCCGGCGGGGCCGGACAACGCAGAGTGATGGCGCGCAAAGGGCCTGGATGCGCGCAGCGGCGCGGGCTGGCGCGGGACGGCGGGTGGCCTTGCATCGCCCTGCGGCGGGGAGAGCCGGTGCCGCGCAGGCGGGTTCCGGGGGCGGAAGCGGGGCAACATCATTCGGAGTGATGTTGCACATTCAAGCGATTCTATTGGCTGATCTGCTGCGGGAGTCAATCATGGCGTTTGTTCGGTGCATAACAAAAAGCCAGCCCCACGCAGCATGGAAGTCCTCGTTCAGCCCCTCAATCGTGTCGTCCAGGTCGAGCCTGGGGCGAACCTCCTCGACGCCTTGCGCGCCGCGCAGGTGCCGATGTCGTACTCCTGCCTGGCGGGGCGGTGCGGCACGTGCCGCTGCCGCGTGATCGACGGCGAGGTAATGGACAACGGGCGGGAGCAGCAGTTCCCGCTGGACGCGGGCGAGACCTACGTGCTCGCATGCCAGACCCACATCACCGGATCCTGCACGATCGAGATTCCCGAGCCCGACGAGATCGTGGTCCATCCGGCGCGCATCGTCAAGGCGACGGTGAGCGCGGTGGAGGACCTGACGCACGACATCAAGCGTCTCGTGCTCAAGCCGGCCAAGCCGATCGAGTTCTCGGCGGGCCAGTACGTCCAGCTGCAGTTCACCCCGGAGCACGCCCGTCCATACTCGATGGCGGGCACCGCCGGCGACGAGATGTTCGAGTTCCACGTGCGGCTCGTGCCCGACGGGCGCGTCACGGGCTACATCGCCGGCGACCTCAAGGTGGGCGACGCGGTGAAGGTCAGCGGCCCGCTGGGGTCTGCCTACCTGCGCCGCAAGCACGATGGCCCCATGCTCTGCGTCGCCGGAGGGACGGGGCTCGCGCCGATCCTGTCCATCGTCCGCAGCGCCGTCGCCGCCGGCATGGCCAACCCGATCCATCTGTATTTCGGGGCGCGCTCGCCGCGCGACGTCTATGGCCGCGAATGGCTCGAGCAGCTGCGCCGCGAGCATCCGGCGCTGCACGTCCACGTCGTCGTCGCCTCCGGCCATGGCGGCGGGCCCCTGCGCACCGGCCTGGTCACGGAGGCGATCGAGCAGGACCTCGGCGACCTGTCCGGCTGGCGTGCCTACCTGTGCGGGTCGCCGCCGATGGTCGAGGCCGCATCGCTGGTCGTGCGCCGCAAGGGAATCGCACCGGGGCACGTCTACGCCGACGCGTTCTACAACCAAGGTACCTGACAAGGAGAAGACCCCCCATGGATGCTGCCGTCCGTCCTTCCTCGACGCTGAGCGAACGCTCGGCCTTCTACGAGCGCATCGGCGCCCATGGCCTGACGCCGCTGTGGGAGGTGCTGGGCGCGCTGGTCCCGCCGCAGCCGCGCTCGCCGGTCCAGGCCGCCCATTGGCGCTATTCGGCGCTGCGCGAGCATGTGATGGAGTCGGGCCGGTTGATCACCGCGGAGGAAGCCGAGCGCCGGGTGCTGATCCTGGAGAACCCCGCGCTGCGCGGCCAGTCCTGCATCACGCAGTCGCTCTATGCGGGACTGCAGCTCATCATGCCGGGCGAAGTGGCCCCCGCGCACCGCCACACCCAGTCGGCGCTGCGGCTCGTGCTCGACGGCGAGGGCGCCTACACGGCCGTGGACGGCGAGCGGACCACGATGCGCCGGGGCGACTTCATCATCACGCCGGCATGGACCTGGCACGACCATGGCAACCTGGGCAACGAGCCCGTCGTGTGGCTGGACGGGCTGGACATTCCCATCGTGCGCTTCCTGGACGCAGGTTTCGCCGAGAAGAGCCCCGAGCAGTACCAGCAGCCCCTGCGGCCGGAGGGCGATGCGCTCGCGCGCTACGGGGCCAACATGGCTCCGATGGACTACCAGCCGAGGACCTGGGAGCCGACGCGCGTCTTCGTCTACCCGTTCGAGCGCACGAAGCAGGCGCTGCTGGGCATCTCCCACGGCGCGCCGAATGCGCACGAAGGCTTCAAGCTGCGCTACCTGAACCCGGCGACCGGCGCGTCGCCGATGCCCACGATCGGCGCGTACGCGCAGCGCCTGCCCGCCGGCTTCGAGACCCGGCCCTACCAGAGCACCGACGGCACGGTGTACGTGTGCCTCGAGGGCAGCGGCGAGGCCGCGGTGGGTGAGCAGACATGGCGTTTCGAGGAGAACGACGTCTTCGTCGTGCCGTCCTGGCAGCCGCTGCGGCTGCGCGCCGGCACCGACGCCGTGCTCTTCAGCTTCTCCGACAGGCCGGTGCAGCAGGCGCTCGGCCTGTGGCGCGAAGCGCGCCTCTGAGGAAAGACGCCACGGTGCAGCCCCCATTTTTGAAGGACCTTCTGATGAAACTCGCCATCGACCCGCCCCACCTGCACACGCTGTCCATCGCCGGTGGCACCGAGCGTTTCCCGGTCAACCGCATCTACTGCGTGGGCCGCAACTACGCCGCGCATGCCCGCGAGATGGGCAAGGATCCGGACCGCGATCCGCCGTTCTTCTTCATGAAGCCGGCTTCCGCCGCGGTCGACGCGGCGCAGCCCGCGACCGTGCCGTATCCGCCCAAGACCAAGAACTACCACCACGAGATCGAGCTCGTCCTGGCCATCGGGCGGGGCGGCAGCGACATCCCCGTCGACCGCGCGCTGGAGCACGTCTTCGGCTACGCCGTCGGGCTGGACATGACGCGGCGCGACCTGCAGCTCGACGCGCGCGACAAGGGCCGCCCCTGGGAGTTCGGCAAGTCGTTCGCCTTCTCGGCCCCGATCGGGCCGCTGCACCGTGTCCAGGACGTCGGCCATCCCGCGCAAGGCGCGATCAGCCTGACCGTGAACGGGCAGCCGCGCCAGGCCTCGGACATCTCGAAGCTCATCTGGTCCGTCGCGGAGTGCATCGCCTACCTGTCGGAGTACGAGGCGCTGGAGCCCGGCGACGTGATCATGACCGGCACGCCGGAGGGCGTGAACGCCGTGCTGCCGGGCGACGCGATGCGCGGCGAGATCCAGGGGCTGGGGGCCATCGAGGTCCGGGTCGCCTCCTGACGACGCCGGCCCCAAAAGACAAGGAGACCACGATGAACCAGACGACGAACATCTTTCCGGACCAGCCGCGGTGGGAGACCGAAGGCACCCACCGCATCCCGTTCCTCACCTATACGAGCGACGAGATCTACCGCCGCGAACTGGAGCGCTTCTTCTACAAGGGCCACTGGTGCTATGTCGGCCTGGAAGCCGAGATCCCGAACCCGGGGGACTTCAAGCGCACCGTCGTCGGAGAACGCTCGGTGATCCTCGTGCGTGACGCCGACGGCGGGATCAATGTCGTCGAGAACGTCTGCGCCCACCGGGGCATGCGCTTCTGCCGGGAGCGCCACGGCAACCGCAAGGAACTGGTCTGCCCCTACCACCAGTGGAGCTACACGCTCAAGGGCGACCTGCAGGGCGTGCCATTCCGGCGGGGCGTGAAGCAGGACGGCCAGGTGCACGGCGGCATGCCGGCGGACTTCAAGACCACGGACCATGGGCTCACCAAGCTGAAGGTCGCGGTGCGCGGCGGCGTGGTGTTCGCTTCGTTCGACCACGAGGTCGAGCCGCTCGAGGACTTCCTTGGCCCGACCATCCTGGGCTACTTCGACCGGCTCTTCAACGGGCGCAAGCTCAAGATCCTCGGCTACAACCGCCAGCGCATTCCGGGCAACTGGAAGCTGATGCAGGAGAACATCAAGGACCCCTACCACCCGGGCCTGCTGCACACCTGGTTCGTCACCTTCGGGCTCTGGCGCGCCGACAACAAGTCGCAGCTGCGCATGGACGACAAGCACCGGCATGCCGCGATGATCTCGACCCGCGGCACGGGCGGCAAGGCCGAGCAGGTGACCCAGGTGTCGAGCTTCAAGGAGAGCATGCAGCTCAACGATCCGAAGTTCCTCGACATCGTGCCCGAGCCCTGGTGGGGCGGGCCCACAGCCGTGATGACCACGATCTTCCCCAGCGTCATCCTGCAGCAGCAGGTCAACAGCGTCTCGACGCGCCATATCCAGCCCAACGGCCACGGCAGCTTCGACTTCGTCTGGACCCATTTCGGTTTCGAGGACGACGACGAGGTGATGACCCAGCGCCGGCTGACGCAGGCCAACCTCTTCGGTCCGGCCGGCTTCGTCTCGGCCGACGACGGCGAGGTCATCGAGTTCTCGCAGCAGGCCTTCGAAAGCAAGCCCTTCCACCGCGCGGTCGCCGAGCTCGGCGGCCACGGGGTCGAAGACACCGAGCACATGGTCACCGAGACGCTGATCCGGGGCATGTACCGCTACTGGCGCGACGTGATGGAGGCCGAATGATGGCGGCGACCCTGAACTTCGAAGACTGGCTGGCGCTGACCCAGCTGCACGCGGACTACGCGAGCGCCGTCGACTCCGGCAACTGGGACCTGTGGCCCGAGTTCTTCACCGAGGACGGCGTCTACCGCCTGCAGCCGCGTGAGAACCACGAGCGCGGGCTGCCGCTGGCGACGCTGTCGTTCACGAGCAAGGGCATGCTCAAGGACCGCGTGTACGGCATCAAGGAGACGCTGTTCCACGATCCCTACTACCAGCGCCATGTCGTGGGCAGCCCGGTGGTGCGCGGCCTCGACGAGGGCCGCATCCGCTGCGAATCCAACTATGCGGTGTTCCGGACCAAGCTGTCGGACGCCTCGACCGTGTTCAACGTCGGGCGCTATCTGGATGTGGTGGTGCGCACCCCCGAAGGCCTCAAGTTCGCGTCCCGGGAGTGCATCTACGACACCGAGATGATCCCCAACTCCATCATCTATCCGGTCTGAGGCCACCATGCAGACAGCCGCTACGAACCGTCCTTCGAGGCCGGCGAACGTGCGCCGATGGCGTCTGCTCGGCGCGGGGCTGCTGGCGGCCACCTTGGTCGCCGGCGGCCTGCTGCTTCGCGAGCCGCCCGAGGAATGGGGCTGGGCGCAGGCGGCGATCGCAGGCTGCCTGCTGTGGTCCCTCACCTTCTGGTGGCGGCTGGAACTGCCGGCAGAGGCGGCGCCGCCCGACACAGGCCGGACGCCTGCCGAAATGCTGCCCGACCCCGAACCGCCGCCTGCGCTCGAGCCAACGGTCTCGGCCACTGACTTCTCCTACGACCTGCAGCGCCTCGATGCCTCCATCCAGACGTGCATCGGCCTCATGGATCGGGCCACCGAGATGGCGCGCGGCGCCGGCGCAAAGATCGAGGAAGGTGCGGCATCGGTGCGCGAGATCGGCGGGGCGATCTCCAGCCTCGACGAGATCCTGCACGAGTCGTCCAGGACCTTCGGGGAGCTGCGCACGCGTGCTTCGCGCATCGCGGACGTTGCCGGAAGCGTCAAGACCATCGCGCGGCAGACCAACCTGCTGGCGATCAACGCCGCCATCGAGGCGAGCCGCGCAGGCCAGATCGGCCGCGGGTTCGGCGTCGTCGCTGCGGAAGTGAAGGCCCTGGCGGCGCGCAGCGACCTCGCGGCGGCCGAGATCGAGAAGCTGGCCGACGGGCTGCAGCAGAGCTGCGCCCTGACCGAGCAGCAAGTGAGCCGTGCGGCGGACGTGAGCGAGACGGGCCAGCGCTTGAACAGCTCCGTGCAAGGTGTCATACGCGATGTCCAGGAGAGCGCGGCGCAACGCGTGAAGGTGGTGGCGGAGGTCGCCGACGGCCTGCACCTGCAGCAGCGCGTCCTGCAGCGGATGCAGCAGTCGATGGCCGGCGAGGCGATGCCGGCGGTCCATGCGCAGCGCCGGGCGGCGCCAAAGATTCCAAGCCCCATGAGATCAACCTGAGAGTACCGAGCATGAGTGAAGCACCCTGGACCGACGTCCTCGCAGCGGATGAGCTGCCCACCGACGATGTCTGCGGCCTCGCGGTGGACGGGCGCGACATCGCGATCTACACCGTCGCCGATGCCGTCTACGCGACCGACAACATCTGCACGCACGGCCACGCGCGCCTGTGCGACGGATTTCTCGACGGGCACGAGATTGAATGCCCTTTGCACCAGGGCAAGTTCGACGTGCGCGATGGCCGTCCGCTCTGCGATCCGGTGACGGTGCCGCTGCGGCGGTACCCGGTCCGCGTCGAAGGTGGGCGGGTGTACCTCCAGCTGGACTGACCGCATGTCTGCCGCAGAAGTGAACACCATGGATCCGTCGGCCGTGCCGCGCACGGGGCTCAGCCGACGGCGTTTCGCGTCGCTGGCGTGCGGCGTGGCCGCCGTCGCTGCAGGCGGCGGGGCGTTCGCCCAGGGCGACGCGCGCGTGGCCAGAGTGCTGGTCGGGTCCCAGGCGGGCGGCGTGGCCGACGCGATCGCGCGCATCTTCGTGAGCCGGCTGCGGGGCGCGTTTCCGGGGGATGTCATCGTGGACAACCGGCCCGGCGCCGGCGGCCGGCTGGCCGTCGAAGCGCTGCGCAGCGCGCGGCCCGATGGCAGCACCCTGCTGTTCACCGCGGACTTCGTGTTGACGGTCTACCCGCACAGCTACCGGAAGCTGCCCTACGACCCGCTGCGTGACTTCGCGCCCATCGCCGCGCCGGTGCGGACCGCGCTGGTGCTGTCGGCCGGTCCGGCGCTGCCCGCGAGCGTGAAGACCCTGACCGATTTCTTGCGCTGGTGCCGTGCCCATCCCCAGCAGGCCGCCTATGCATCGCCGGGCGCCGGCAGCACGGCCCACTTCGCGGGCTTCATGCTCGCGAAGGCGGCCGGCGTCGAACTGACGCATGTGCCCTACAAGGGCGGCGCCCCGGCCCTGCAGGACCTGCTCGGAGGGCAGATCCCGGTCAGCTTCAACCCGGTGGGCGAGGTGCTTCCCTACCTGCAGAGCGGGAAGCTGCGCGTGCTGGCAACCACGGGCGCCCGGCGCAGCCGCCTGCTCCCGCAGGCGCCCACGCTGGCCGAGGCGGGCTTCCCGGGGATCGTGATCGAACCTTGGCTGGGATTCCTGGCGCCCGCCGGGACGCCGGAGGCGGTCGTGGCCCGGCTCTCGGCAGCGATCGGCGATCTGGCCCGGCAGGCCGATGTGGCCGAAGCCCTCGACCGCCAGGGACTGGACGTGGTGGCGTCGACGCCGGCGTCGCTCGCGTCCCAGATCCGCAGCGACCTGGACCTCTGGGCCCCGGTGGTCAAGGCATCGGGCTTCACGGCGGAGGACTAGCGGCGCTCATGCGCGATCGACCCGGACGCGCGCGGCGCGGCGGTTTCTTGGAAGAACGACCCAAAGGAGACAGAAATGATGATCCGAGCACTCTGGAAAGCAGCATGCGGTGCAGCCATGGCAGCACCGCTCCTCGCGGCGCAGGCCGCCAACATCGGCCTGGTGGCGCCGCTGTCGGGGCCGCAGGCGATCGTGGGCCAGGACCAGGTCGACGGCTTCATGCTGGCCGTCGAGCAACTGGGCGGAAAGCTCGGCGGCCAGGCCACCAGCGTGTTCAAGGAGGACGACCAGCTCCGGCCCGAGGTGGGGCAGCAGGCCGTGCGCAAGCTGATCGACAAGGACAAGGTGGACGCCATCGTCGGGCTGTCGTTCTCCAACGTCCTCATGGGCAGCCTGCCGCGCATCGCGGAGTCGGGCGTGGTCGCGATCGCGACCAATGCCGGCCCGTCGCCGATCGCCGGCGCGCAGTGCAAGCCTTCGGTGTTCTCGATGGCGTGGCAGAACGACGGCGCGGCCGAGGCGATGGGCAAGTTCGTGCAGGACAAGGGCGTCAAGCGCGTCTACCTGATGGCGCCGAACTACCAGGCCGGCAAGGACATGCTGGCCGGCTTCAAGCGCTTCTACAAGGGCGAGGTGGTCGACGAGGTCTACACCCAGGTCAACCAGCTCGACTACTCGGCCGAGATTGCGCAGCTGCAGGCGGCGCGGCCGGATGCCGTGTTCGTGTTCTATCCGGGCGGCATGGGGATCAACTTCGTCAAGCAGATGAGCCAGTCGGGCCTGAGCGGCAAGCTGCCGCTGTATTCGGTGTTCACGGTCGACGGCACGACCCTGCCGTCGCTGCGCGAGGCGGCCGTCGGCACCCTCAGCGGCGGCATGTACGACGCGGCGCTGGACACGCCGGAGAACCGCAGCTTCGTCGCGGCCTTCGAAGCGAAGTACAAGCGCACGCCCAGCCTCTACGCCGCCACGGGCTACGACGCGGCGAACCTGCTCGACATCGCCCTGAAGAAGAGCGGAGGCGATGCGAAGAAGCTGGCGGCGGCGGTCAAGGCCTCCGCGCCGGAGCTCAAGTCGGTGCGCGGCCCGTTCCGCTTCGGCAAGAACAACATGCCGGTGCAGGACTACTACGCGTTCGGGACCGTGCGCGAGGGCGGGAAGGTGACGACCCGGGTCGTGGGCACGCCGCTCAAGGCGCATGTCGACGCCTACGCCGCGCAGTGCCCGCTGAACTGAGGAGCGGCCCGTGAACCCCACGCTGCTGCTCGCGCAGCTGCTCAACGGCCTGCAGTACGGCGTCCTGCTGTTCCTGCTGGCCGCGGGCCTGACCCTGGTGTTCGGGATCATGAGCTTCGTGAACCTGGCGCACGGATCGCTCTACATGGTGGGCGCCTATGCCGCGGCGCTGGCCTACGGCGCCGGGGCGTCCTTCGCGCTGGCGATGCTCGCGGCGATGGCCGCGGCATTCGCGGTCGGGCTGATCCTGGAGGCCACGGTCGTGTCCCGGCTGTACCGGCGCGACCACCTGGACCATGTCCTGGCCACCTTCGGCCTGGTCATGTTCTTCAACGAGGCGGTGCGGATCGTGTGGGGCCCCCAGCCCTTGTTCGTCCAGGTCCCCGACAGCCTGGCCGGCACCGTGGACCTGCTGGGCTTCGGCTATCCCCTCTACCGCTTCGCGATCATCGGAGCCGGGCTCGTGGTCGCCGCCGGCAGCTACCTGCTCATCCACAGGACGCGGGTCGGCATGCTGATCCGCGCCGGCGCGCAGAACCCGCAGATGGTGGCGGCGCTCGGCATCCCCATCGGGCTGCTCAACGCATTCCTCTTCGCCGTGGGCGCCATGCTGGCCGGCGTCGCCGGCGCCATGGCCGGACCGGTGCTGTCGGTGCAGTCGGGGATGGGGGACGCCGTGCTCATCACGACCCTCGTCGTCATCGTCATCGGCGGCATCGGCTCGGTCACGGGGGCCTTCTACGCGGCGCTCATCGTCGGCGTCGTGGACACGATGGGCCGGGTGTACCTGCCCCTGCTGCTGCGCCAGGTCGCCGACCGGTCGGTGGCCGACGCGGCGGGCCCCGCGCTGGCGTCGATGAGCGTGTACCTGCTGATGGCGCTGGTCCTCGCCCTGCGCCCGCAAGGCCTGTTTCCCGCGCACCGCACCTGAGGGGCCGACGATGACCGACTTCCTTCGACCGTCGCGCGCGCTGCTGCCGCTGCTGTTCGTCCTGCTGGCCTGCGTGCCCTTCGCGGCGGCCGCGGCGCAGCAGCCGTTCTGGACCTCGTTCTTCGCGCGCATCCTGGTCTATGCGATCGCGGCGAGCGCCTTGAACCTCGCCCTCGGCTACGGCGGCCTGGTGAGCTTCGGCCACGCCCTGTTCCTCGGCGTCGGCGCGTACGCCGTCGCGCTGCCCGCGTTCCACGGCATCGGCAGCGGCTGGGTCCACCTGCTGTTCTGCCTGGCCGGCGGCGCCGCGGTGGCGCTGGTGATCGGCGCGATCAGCCTGCGCACCTCGGGGATGGCCTTCATCATGATCACGCTCGCCTTCGCGCAGATGGGCTACTTCCTGCTGGTCAGCCTGAAGGTCTATGGGGGCGACGACGGACTGCCCCTGGCCGCGCCGAGCCGCTTCGGCGCGCTGGACCTCGGGTCCGCGCCGGTGCTGTACGGGGCCGCGTGGGCCGTGCTGCTCGCGCTGACCTGGTGGATGTCGCGGCTGCGGGCCGCGCCCTTCGGCATGGCCCTGCGGGCCGCGCGCCAGAACGCCCGGCGCGTCGATGCCATGGGGCTGCAGTCGCGGCGCCTGCAGCTCGCGGCCTTCACGCTGTCCGGCACGGCGTGCGCGCTGGCCGGCGCCTTGCTCGCGAACCTGAATGCCTTCGTGTCGCCGAGCTCGATGTCCTGGTCCGTGTCCGGGGAGCTGATCGTGATGGTCGTGCTGGGCGGCATCGGCACGGTGGCCGGGCCGGTGGTGGGCGCGCTGGTCTTCCTCGGACTCGAGGAGGGATTGAAGGGGGTCACCGAGCACTGGATGGTCCTGTTCGGGCCGCTGATCGTGCTCATGGCCTTGTTCGGGCGCCGCGGCATCGTCGGCTGGATCGAGGCCCTGGAGCTGTCCCGGTGGCCCGCCAGGGCCGGCACCGGACGGGGGAGGCGCTGATGGCTTCGCTGCAAACGACCGATCTGGTCAAGCACTATGGCGGTCTCACGGTCACGGACCGCGTCTCGCTGGACATCCGTCCGGGCGAGCTGCACGCCGTGATCGGGCCGAACGGCGCGGGCAAGACGACGCTGATCAACCAGCTGAGCGGCGAGCTGCGTTCCAGCGCGGGGACGGTCCGTTTCGACGGCCGGGACGTCACCGGCTGGGCCGTGCACCGGCGCGCGCGCGGCGGCCTGCTGCGCTCCTACCAGATCACCTCGGTCTTCGAGGAGTTCACCGTGCTGGAGAACGCCGCGCTGGCTGCCCTGGCGGCGCGGGGCCACGCATGGCGGTTCTGGCGTCCCCTGCTGGCCGACGCCACGGCCAGGGCGGCCGCCGAGGAGGCGCTGCACGCCACTGGCCTGGACGCCCATGCGGGGACGCCCGCGGGCGAGCTGGCCTACGGGCAGCGGCGGCAGCTCGAGCTGGCCATGGCGCTCGCGGCCCAGCCCAGGTTCCTGCTGCTGGACGAGCCGATGGCCGGCATGAGCGTCCAGGAATCGGCCGACGTGACGCGCTTGCTGCAAGGGCTCAAGCGGCGCTACACGATCCTGCTGGTCGAGCACGACATGGACGCCGTGTTTGCGCTGGCCGACCGCATCAGCGTGCTGGTCTATGGCCGGCTGATGTTCACAGGCAGCCCCGAGGAGATCCGCGAGCATCCGGAGGTGCGTGCCGTCTACCTGGGCGAAGAGCTCGACTGAGGGGCCGACGATGCCATCACCATTTCTCTCGGTGCGCAACCTGCAGGCCGGCTACGGCCGGGCCCAGGTGCTCTTCGACGTGTCGTTCGACATCCAGCCGGGCGAGGTCGTCACGCTGCTCGGGCGCAACGGCATGGGCCGGTCGACCACCATCAAGTGCCTGTTCGGCATGCTGCCCCTGACCTCGGGAAGCATCGCCATCGGCGGACGGCGGGCCAACGGCCTGCCGTCGCACCGGATCGCGCGCAGCGGCCTCGCGCTCGTGCCCGAGGGGCGGCAGATCTTCACGGCGCTGACCGTCGAGGAGAACCTCGTCGCGACCGCGCGGCCGGGACCGGATCCCGACCCCTGGAGCCTCGACCGGGTCTATGGGATGTTCCCCCGGCTGAAGGAGCGCCGCGCCAACCTCGGCTGGCAGCTCTCGGGCGGCGAGCAGCAGATGCTGGCCATCGGGCGCGCGCTGATGACCAACCCCCGCCTGCTCGTCCTGGACGAGGCGACCGAGGGGCTGGCCCCCGTCATCCGCGAGGAGATCTGGCAGACCCTGGCCGCGCTCAAGCGCGGCGGGCTGGCGCAGATCGTGGTCGACAAGAACGTGCGCAGGCTGCTGCCGCTGGCCGACCGCCACTACGTCATCGAGAAGGGCCGCATCGCCTGGCAGGGGGATTCCGACGCGCTGCGCCAGCAGCCCGACATCGTTCACAAGTACCTGGGAGTGTGACATCTTGGACCTCAAACTCTATGACTTCTTCCGCAGCGGCACCTCGCACCGGCTGCGCATCGCGCTGAACCTCAAGGGGCTTTCCTACGCCCGCGCGGCCATCGACCTGCGCAGCGAGCAGCACCTGGGCGGGGAGTACAAGGCGGTCAACCCGCAGCAGCTGGTTCCCGCGCTGGACATCGGCGACGCGGTCCTGATCCAGACGCCCGCGATCATCGAGTGGCTGGAGGAGCGCTACCCCGAGCCGCCGCTGCTGCCCGCGGACTCCCTCGGGCGCGCGCGCGTGCGCGCGCTCGCCGCGATCATCGGCAACGACGTCCATCCGGTGAACAACCGCCGGATCCTCGAGGCGCTGCGCCACCGGTTCGGCGCCGGCGAGGATGCGGTCAACGACTGGTGCGGCACCTGGATCGCCGCCGGCTTCGATGCCTTCGAGGCGCTGGTGCGCGCGCAGGCAAGGCCGGGCCCGTTTGCCTACGGCGAGCGGCCCACGGTGGCCGACGTCTACCTCGTGCCGCAGATCGAGAGCGCCCGCCGCTTCCAGGTGGACCTGCAGCGCTGGCCGCGCCTGCTGGAGATCGACGCCGCGTGCGCCGGGATCGACGCCTTCCGCAGAGCGGTCCCGGCCGCCCAGCCGGACGCGGGCTGAGCCGCGGCGGCGGGACGGCGCAGCCATGCCGGAGTTGCCGTCGGGACTGGACCTGAACCTGCTGCGGGTGCTCGTCCAGGTGCACCAGGACCGCAAGGTGTCGCTGGCGGCGGAGCACCTGGGGATGTCCCAGCCCGCGGTCAGCAGCGCGCTGCGGCGGCTGCGCGCCGTGACCGGCGACAAGCTGTTCGTGCCGACGGCGCGCGGCATGCAGCCGACGCCGCTGACCGAGCAGATCGCGCCGCGCCTGGCCGCGGCGCTGGCCAGCATCGGCGACACCATGTCCGGCCAGGTCGCGTTCGACGCCGGCACCAGCACGCGGTGCTTCACGCTGGCCATGACGGACATTGGGGAGTGCCACTTCCTGCCGCCGCTGGCGCGCCTGCTGCGCGAGCGCGCGCCGGGGGTGAGCCTGGCGACGGTGCGCAACACCGCGATCAACCTGCGCTTCGCGATGGAGCAGGGCAAGGTCGACCTCGCCCTGGGCCATCTGCCGGACCTGAGCAACGACTTCCACCAGCGGGTGCTGTTCATGCAGCGCTACGTCTGCCTGTTCCGCAAGGGGCACCCGCTGGACGTCCCGGAGATCGCGCTGCAGCAGTATGCGCAGGCCGAGCATGCCATCGTGCTGTCGGTGGGAACGGGGCATGGCCGCGTCGACGAGGTGATCGAGCGGGCCGGCGTGCAGCGGCGCATCCTGCTGCGCGTGCCGCACTTTGTCGCGCTGGCCGACGTGCTGGAGGACTCGGACCTCGTGGCCACCGTGCCCGAGGTGTTCGCGCGGCGCAGCGTGCGCCGCTTCCACCTGAGCTACCGGCCGCATCCGGTCGCGCTGCCGCCGATCGAGATCGGCCTCTTCTGGCATACCACGTACCATCGCGATCCCGCCAGCGTCTGGCTGCGGGAGCTGATCGCGGACGCATTCTTCGAAGCCCCGGCGGACCCGCGGCGGCACCGCCCGGTGGGGGAGGGCGCCGCCGGGTCCGTTGCACCTGAGGGGGGATTTTCCCGATGACCACTTTCCTGAACCCCGAGGGGATGCACCCGCCTCTCGGCCCCTATTCCCACATGGCGCTCGTGCCGGCGGGCGTGCAGACCGTGACGATTTCCGGGCAGGTGGGCATGCGCGCCGACGGGAGCGTCCCCGGGTCGCTGGCCGAGCAGGCCGACCAGGCACTGCGGAACATCGCCGAAAACCTGTCCTCCGTCGGCCTCGGGATCGACGCGCTCGCCAAGATCACGACCTTCGTCGTCGCCGGCCAGGATGCCCGGTGCCTGCGGGAGGTGTTCGCCCGCCATCTCGGCGCGCACCGGCCGGCGTCCACCGGGATGTTCGTCCACCAGCTCATGGATCCGGCGCTGCTGATCGAGATCGAGGCCATCGCGGTGTTCATGCCCGCGGACGGTCCGGCGCGCCCGGCCTGAAGCCGGCCGGCAGGGGCGCTCCCGCCGCGCAAGCCTGCGGCGCCGGATGCCGTGCGCGGCCGGCCTGTCCCCGCCGCGGCTCCGGCCCGGGGCCGGGGCTAGGCGAGCCCCAGCGGCGCGGGCGTGCGCTGAACGATCTCGCGGAAGCGCTGCCGGAAGGCGTCGGCCTCCCCGAAGCCGCTCAATGGATCGGCGTTCTCGCAGAAGGCCCCGGCGATCTCGGCCCAGTCCGCGGGCGTCAGATGGGTCTCCGCCAAGGGGATCAGCTCCTGCTCCTCCGCCCGGATGTGCCGCCAGGTGAACTCCGCATAGGTGGCCACGGTGCGCTCCAGCATCTCCATGCTCGCGGGCACGCCGGCCTCGAGGTTGCCGAGGTGCCTGCGGATCTCGCCCAGGGCGCGGGGCTCGTGCGCGTGCTGCCGCTGCAGCTCGTCGATGAGCGCGTCGGCCTCGCCCGTGCGCGCGCGCAGCAGGCGGAACAGCCACTGGTCCTCCTTGGGATGGTGCAGGCGGTCGGGGAAGGCGTCGATGTAGTAGACCATCGACCACAGCAGCGGGAAATCCACCGCCGCCCGCTGGCCGCGGAGCTCCGCCAGCAGGTCCCTGAGGTTGCGGACGACGGCCGACAGGCTGCCGTGCTCGGCGCGGATGGTGTTCAGTGCCAGGGTGCGTGGTTCCGTCATGGGATGCTCTCCAGGGCTGCGGGCGAACGCTCAGGGCGCCTCCGCGGCGACGATCAGCGCGTCCAGCGCGAGGGCGCCGTCGGCATAGACCCGCAGCGGGTTGATTTCGACCTCCTGCACCTCCGGGTGCGCCTCCATCAGTGCGGCGATGCCCTGCAGCGCGTCCGCGATCGACGCCCGGTCGCACCGCGGCAGATGGCGGAAGCCATCCAGCAGGGCCCGGCCGCGCAGGCTGTCGAGCATGCGGTCCACGTCGGGGCGGGCCAGCGGCAGGTGCCCGATCGCGGTGTCGCCCAGCGCCTCGGCCAGCACGCCACCGAGGCCCACCATCACGCACGGTCCCCACGACGGGTCGCGCACGCCGCCGACGATGAGGTCCACGCCCGGCGCGGCCATCGCCTCCAGCAGGTAGGACCGGGCGCCGCGCAGGGGGATTGCCTGCAGGGCATCGAGCGCCGCGTCGAGCTCGGCGTGCGAGCGTAGATTCAGGTGCACCCCGCCTGCCTCCGTCTTGTGCAGGATCTCGCCGGTGGCGATCTTCGCCACCACCGGGGCGCCCAGCGCGTCGAAGGCGCTGTGCGCCTCCTCGCGCGACGTGCAGAGCCGGCGCGCGGCCACGGGCACCCCGAACCGGGCCATCAGGTCCTTGGCGCCGTGCTCGTCGAGCGCCCCCGGCGGCAGGGCGGCAGGAGCCGGTGCGGGGGCCCGCGGCGGCGCCGCGACGGCCTGCGCGGCCCGGTGGCGCGCCTGCGCGTCGGCGGCCAGGGCCCGCGCGGCCAGGATCAGCCGGTCGGGGCTCTCGAGCAGCGGGAGGCCGGCGCAGGCGAGCGCCGCCCGGGTGGGCCGGACGTCGTCCTCCAGGCCGAGGCTGCCGAACAGCACGGGCTTGTCGAGCCGCTGCGCCAGCGGCGCCAGGGACGTGACGGGGTCGAGCACATCCGGCTCGTGCAGCGCGAACACCAGCACCGCGTCGATGCGCGGGTCGGCGGCCACGGCGTCGACGACACCGGCGAAGCTGGCGCCGGGGCGGCCGGTGTCCACCGGGTTCTTCACATAGGTGAGCGGCGGCAGCAGGGTCTCGATGCGCGCCTGGCTGCCTGCCGACAGGACCGGCAAGTCGATGCCGGCGCTGCGCAGGCCGTCCGCGATGAGCAGGCCCGGCCCGGCCTGGCCCGTGACCAGCCCGAAGCCGGGCCGGGCCAGCGGCGCGAGGCGCCGCGTCGCCAGCACGGCCGCTGCCTGGGCCAGCGCCTCGGTGCCCTCGACCACGACCGCGCCGGCCTGCTCCAGCCCCGCCACCGTGCGGGCATGGGACCCCATCAGGTTGCCGGTGTGTGAGCGCGCGAAGTCGCCCACGTCGGCGCGGCCCGCCACCAGCGCGGCGACCGGCTTGCGCGCGACGGCGCGGCGGATGGCGTCGGCCAGCCGGCGGCCCTGGCTGACGCCCTCCAGGTGCAGCGCGATCGCGGCCGTCTGGTCGTCGTCGGCGAGCCAGTCCACCAGGTCGGCGGCGTCGACGTCGACCGCGTTGCCCAGGCCGACGGCCAGGGACACGCCGTGGCCCAGGCGGTCGAGCTGCATGGCCAGCGTGAGGTTGACGCCGCCCGACTGCGCCACCACCGCGACGCGGCCGGCGCGCAGCCGCTCGGTGCCCGGCACGAAGCAGGCAACGCAGCCCGCCGCGGGGTGGACGAAGCCCGAGGTGTTGGGACCGAGCAGGCGCATCCCGGTGCGCTGGCAGGTGTCGCGCAGGCGCTCCTGCAGGCGGGCGCCGGCGTCGCCGGTTTCGCCGAAGCCGCCGGCGATGATCCACACGGCGCCGATGCCGGACGCCGCGGCCTCGTCGACGAGGTCGGCGCACAGCGGCGCGGGCACGGCGAGGATCGCCAGGTCCACCGGCGAGGGCAGCGCGGCCAGGCCCGGGACGCATGCGTGGCCCTGCACGCGGGCCTCCCGCGGGTGCACGGCCAGCACGGTGCCGGGAAACCCGGCCAGCGCCTTGAGCGCGTGGTAGCCCGCCTTGGCGGGATCGTTCGATGCCCCGACGACGGCGATCGAGCGGGGGCGCAGCAGGCGCGTGAGGTTGCGCGCGCGCGCATCGGGGGGAGTGACGTGCTCGTCCATGGCTCAGGCCGGGGTGGCGGCGGCGTCGGGGTGCAGCTGCTCGTAGGCGGCGGCGAGCCGGGGGTCGCGGCGCTTCATCTCCGCGTGGCTCACGCGGCCGGTGCGGGTCATGTAGCTGTAGGCGAACTCGACCGGGCTGCAGCGTGCCATCAGCTCGTCCATGCCCTCGTACCAGCGCAGGCTGACGTTGGCGGCATCCCAGATCTTCTTCATCGGGGGCAGCCGCAGGGACTGGAACTGAGCCAGCGCCGCCGGCACGTCGGCCGTGCCCTGGAAGGCCTTGAACAGCGCGACCGCGTCCTCCATGGCCAGGCGGGTGCCCGAGCCGATGGAGAAGTGGGCGGTGCGCAGCGCGTCGCCGAGCAGCACCACGTTGCCGAAGCTCCAGCGCTCGTTCCAGATCGCCGGGAAGTTGCGCCAGTGCGACTTGTTGGTGAGGATGGGATGGCCGCCGAGGTCGTTCGCGAAGACCTCCTCGCACAGGCGGATCGTGTCCTGCTCGCCCAGGTGCTCGAAGCCGGCCCGCTGCCAGGTGTCCTCCTGCACCTCCACGAGGAAGGTGCTCATGCCCGGGCTGTAGCGGTAGTGGTGGGCGCAGAAGACGCCGTGCTGCGTCTGGCGGAAGGTCAGCGTCAGGCTGTCGAAGGGCTTGGAGGTGCCGTACCAGATGAACTTGTTGGGCCGCCAGTCGCAGGTCGTGCCGAACGCCCGCTCGTTCTCGGCGCGCACCCAGGAGAACGCGCCGTTGGCGGCGACCACCAGGTCGGCGCCGGCGAGCTCGGGCGCATCGAGGCCCGTGACCTCCTTCTCGAACTCGATCCGCACGCCGAGCTTCTCGACGTGGGCGTACAGCAGCGTCAGCAGCTCCAGGCGGCCGACCGCGGCGAAGCCGTTGCCCGCGATCGCGATGCGGGTGTCGTTGTGCGCGATGGTCAGGTCCGGCCAGGTCTCCATGTGCGGCATGAGGTACTGGTACATCGCCTCGTCGTCGGCGCGCAGGAACTCCAGCGCGCGGTCCGAGAACACGACGCCGAAGCCCCAGGTGGCGTCGCGCGGGCTGCGCTCGTACACGACGATGTCGTGCGAGGGGTCCCGGCGCTTCATCAGCGCCGCGAAATATAGGCCTGCGGGGCCGCCGCCAAGGATACGGATCTTCATGCTTGCTCCTGTCTCTGCGTTGTGGTGATGGGTCAGCGGGACGCGGTGGCCTCGCTGTTGAGCTTCTCGGTGATGACCTCGCGCAACTGCCGCTTGAGGATCTTCCCGACCAGGCTGGTGGGCAGGCGGTCGACGACCTCGAGCCGCTCGGGCAGCTTGAAGCTGGCGATCTGCTGGGCCTTCAGGAATCCGATCAGTTCGTCGAAGCCGAGGGGCTGACCGCCGTTGGTGACGACGAAGGCGCAGGCCTTCTCTCCGAAGACCGGGTCCGGCATGGCGACGAGCGCCACCTCCTTGACCTTCGGGTGCTTGTGGATCAGGTTCTCGATCTCCTCGCAGCTGATCTTCTCGCCGCCCCGATTGATGAGGTCCTTCTTGCGCCCCTCGGCGAACACGTAGCGGCCCTTCTTGCGGACGATGTCGCCCATGCGGTAGAAGCCGTCCTCGGTGAAGGCCTCGCGGTTCTTCTCCGGCGCGTTGTAGTAGCCGGCGATGGTGTAGGGGCCGCGGGTCAGCAACTCGCCCGGCTCACCGTCGGGCACCTCGCGCCCGTCGTCGTCGACGACCTTGATCTCGTCGTCGTCGCAGACCGGCGCGCCGGAGCTCTCCAGCAGGAGATCCTCGGGGTCGTCGAGACGGGTCATGTTGATCAGGCCCTCGGCCGTGCCGTAGATCTCCTGCGGGATGGCGCCCCACTGCCCGTGGATGCGCCGGCGCAGCTCCGGCGCCAGGCGCGCGCCGCCGTTTTGCACCACGCGCAGCGAGCGCAGGTCGTGGCGCGAGGGGACGTCGGAGTTCAGCCATCCGGTGATCAGCGGCACGGCGGCCGCGATCACGGTCACGCCGTGCTTCTCGACCAGGGGGAACACCTGCTCGGCCTGGGTGCCATGGCCGATGACGACGGTCCCGCCGTAGTAGAAGACCCCGAGCATGCCGGGCGCGGCCAGGTTGTAGTTGTGGCCCAGCGGCAGCAGGGCGAGGAAGACGGTGTTCTCGTCGAAGCCCGCGGCCCTGGCACACAGGCGCGCGTTCAGGACGTAGTCGTCGTGCGTGCGGGGAATGAGCTTGGAGATCGAGGTCGTGCCGCCGGACAGCAGCATCACGGCGACCTCGGCGGCGTTGACCCAGACGGCGTCCAGCGCCTGGCGCGCCGCTTCGTCCATCGGTTTTTCGAGCAGGTCGCGCAGGCTGTGCTGCCCGGCCAGCGCACCGTCGAGCACGAAGGCGCAGCGCAGCGTGGGGCACTCGCGCTGCATGTCCTGGGCCAGCGCGCGGTAGTCGTAGTTCCCGTGCACGCCGGGCACCATGTAGGCGACCGCCCCCGAGGCGTCGATGAAATGCCGGATCTCGCTGTGCCGGTGCGCCCGCAGCGCCATGACCGGGATCGCGCCGATGCGGCTCAGGGCAAGGAAGGCAATCACGAACTCGGCGGAGTTCGGCAACTGCATCACGACCCGATCGAGCGGCCGCAGTCCGGCGCCCAGGAGCGCGGCGGCCAGTGCCTCGGCCTTCGAGAGCAACTGGGCATAGCTCAGCACGCTGTCGTTCTCGATCACGGCAGGCTTGTCGGGGTACTGCGCCGCGGCGGCGCGAACGATCTCGACGATGGGACGGCCTTCCCGGTATCCCGAGGCATTCCAGCGCAACAGGTCCTTGGTCGGCCAGGGCACGCATCCGACAAGCATGGGTTCTCTCCTTGTGTTCTGTTCGCCGCGACGTTGCGACGATGGAGAGACTCTAGGAACGGAGCCGTGCATGAGCCAGCCGGCCCCGGGCATGGTCGCTATTCAGCAAACAAATACCTCGGCGCCGGAGCCATGGCGAATTTATGTTCCTGAATGGCGAGTATTTCCGTGGCGCAGTGGCTCGCGGGGGCGAAGCTTCCTAAGCTGCCCAGACCCCCAACCACAAGGAGAACGAGACATGAATGCTGTTCTGGGCCGCGCCGACGAGCTCCCACAGGACTACTACGAGGGCCTGCGCCAGCGCCACCTGATGCCGCTGTGGCCATCGCTGCGCGCCGCGCTACCCCATGGCAAGCCGGCACGCCGCACCCAGCCCGCGCTGTGGCGCTATGCCGATGTGCGCCCGGAGCTGATGCGCGCGGGCGAACTGGCGCCCATCGAGAAGGCGGAGCGCAGAGTGCTGGTGCTGTGCAATCCCGGCATGAGCCTGGAGGAGCTGAAGGCCACGCCGAGCATCTACATCGGGCTGCAGCTCATCCTCCCCGGCGAGACGGCGCCGAACCATTTGCACACGGCGATGGCGGTGCGCTTCGTGATCGAGGGACGCGGCGGCTACACCATCGTGCGCGGGGAGAAGCTGCCGATGGAGAAGGGCGATCTCATCCTCACGCCGCCGGGGCTGTGGCACCAGCACGGCCACGACGGCAGCGAGCCCGTGGTGTGGCTGGACGCACTGGACCTTCCCATCGTCCAGGGCATGGAGGCCTCGTACAGCATCGAGGGCGTGCCGCAGGAGGTCAGCGTGCAGAACCAGGAGACCCTGGCGCGCTTCCGGCGCGGCGGCGTGCTGCCCTATGCCCACCTGGACGGTCCGCGCGAGGACTTCCCGATGCTGCGCTTCCCGTGGGCCGACGTGCGCGCCGCGCTGCTCGAGCTGGCGGGCGTCACGCCGGCGCAGGAGCCCGTGCATCTGGCGTACGTGAACCCTATGACCGGGCGGGAGTGCATGCCGACGCTGGGCTTCTCGGCGCTGATGCTGCGCCCGGGGGAATCCCGGCGGCTGCGCCGCCGGTCGGCCTCGGCCGTCTTCCACGCCGTCGAGGGGCAGGGCAGCGCGGCGGTGGACGGCAACTTCCTGCACTTCGAGGTCGCGGACACGCTGGCATGCCCCACCCATGCCCAGGTGACGCTGACCAACGGCTCCTCCAAGGAGCCTGCCTTCCTCTTCATGGTGGATGACGCGCCGACCCAGCGCAAGCTTGGCTTCTTCCAGCAGTTCGACTGAGCCCGCCCGGCGCCGGCGCCGCGCGCCGGCGGCTGCCTGGAGGCGGCGCTCCGATCGAAGCGCCGGGCCGGCCGGGCGTTCCCGAGGCAGCAATGTCCGTGCGCCGCGTCCCCGTGGCCGAAGCCGGGGCCTGCTCCCGCCCCGGTGCGCACCTTTCCGAAGAACGCCCCCGACGCTCCCGGCCGACGGACGGCGCGGTCCGCTGCGACCCTGCCGGCGATCGCGGGCCCCAGCGGCACGCGCGTGCGCCGCGCGCGGCCGGAGCCGACAGCGCGCGCACACCTACAGCTTAAGGGTTAGTCCCGACGCATCAGTTTGACTGCCTCCATAAAATAACCATGCTCAGAAATATTCTGGGTCATTAATAAGCCAAAAAAATGAAGGAGACAGGGCTCCGGCATGGAGCTGCGGACACACGGCGCACCGGTCCCTGCGATCGGACCGGCCCGGTGCGCCCCTTGGCCCTGTGCCATGCATTTCGTTCAAAACCCCCCATGGAGACAACATCGTGAAGAGAACGAGGATACACAGCCGCTTTCGTGCGGCGCACCCCGCACTGGCGGCGGCACTCGCGCTGGCCTTTCCGGCCGCGCACGGTTTCGAATTCGACACCGGCAACCCGGACGTCAAGGTCCGCTGGGACAACACCTTAAAGTACAGCAACGCCTTCCGCCTGAAGAGTCCGTCGAGCCTGCTGCTCTCGGACCCCAACGGGGACGACGGCGATCGCAATTTCAAGAAGGGGCTGATCTCCAATCGCCTGGACCTGCTCAGCGAACTGGACGTCACGGCCGGCAACTTCGGCTTCCGCATGAGCGGCGCGGCGTGGTACGACGACGTCTACAACCGCAGCAACGACAACAACGCGCCCGGAACGGTCAACCACCTCTCGCGTCCCTACAACGAGTTCACGGACGCGACGCGCAAGCTGCAGGGCCGCAAGGGCGAACTCCTGGACGCCTTCGTGTTCGGCCGCTTCGACCTCGGCGAGCAGCGCGCGACCTTCCGCCTGGGACGCCACGCGCTGCTGTGGGGCGAGAGCCTGTTCTTCGGAGCCAACGGGATCGCGGGCGGCATGGCGCCGGTCGACATCGCCAAGGCCGTGTCCGTCCCCAACACCCAGTTCAAGGAACTGATCCGTCCCACGGGACAGGTCTCGGGACAGGTCCAGATCAATCCCGACGTCTCCGTCGGCGCGTACTACCAGTACCGCTGGGAGCGCAGCCGCATTCCCGGTGTCGGCAGCTACTTCGAGACCAGCGAGTCGGCGGCGCCTGGCACGGAACGCTACTTCTTCGGACCTGCGTACGCCACCAAGGGGAACGACATCGAGGGCCGGAACTCGGGCCAGTACGGCCTGCAGCTGCGCTTCCGCGGCGGCGAGACCGACTATGGCCTCTACGCCATCCGCTACCACGACAAAACGCCGCAGCTGTACTTCCGCGGCCTCGTCGCGGGCGTGCCGTCCCAGTACTTCAGCGCCTATCCGGAGGACATCAAGGCCTTCGGCGCCAGCTTCAGCCGGACCTTCGGCTCGGTGAACGTCGCGGGCGAGGTCTCGGTGCGCCACAACATGCCGCTGGCCAGCGATGCGCAGGTGGACGTGGCGGGAACCGGAAACAACCGCGGCAATGCGCTCTACGCGGTGGGGCGCACGGCGCATGCGCAACTGTCCTGGATCGCGAACCTGGACCCGAACTTCATCTCGCGCGAGTCGAGCCTGCTCGGCGAGATCGCGTGGAACCGCACCACGAGCGTCACCCGCAACCGCGCAGCGCTGAACCCGAACGGGGACCGCGACGCCGTGAACATCCGGGTGGCCTACGAGCCGCAGTTCCGGCAGGTGTTCTCGGGCGTGGACCTGTCCGTGCCGGTCAGCGTCGGCTACGGCTTCGGCAACTCCTCCGCGCTCGGCTCAGCCTTCCTCGGCGACAAGGTGGGCAACCTGAGCATCGGCATTGCGGGCAACTACCTCCAGGTCTGGCGCTTCAGCCTCGGCTACACGCACTTCTTCGGCCCCGAAGGAACCTTCGTCGAGAACCGCCACGTGTCCTACAAGCAGGCGCTGAAGGACCGCAACTTCATCTCGCTATCTGTGAACCGCACATTCTGACCGGAGGCTGAACAGCATGAACATTCGACACACACTCATGATGACCGCAGCGGCGACCGCGCTTGCTGCCGCCCAGCCGGTGCTGGCGGGCGTGTCCGCGGACGAGGCGGCGAAGCTCAAGACCACGCTGACGCCGCTGGGCGGGGAGCGCGCCGGCAACAAGGACGGGACCATCCCGGCCTGGGACGGCGGCATCGCCAAGTCCGGCGCCGCCGAAGCCTCCGGCGGCCGCCGGGGCGACCCCTTCGCCAACGAGAAGCCGCTCTTCACGGTCACCGCGAAGAACATGGAAGAGCACGGCGCGAAGCTCACGGACGGCGTCAAGGCGATGCTGAAGAAGTACCCGGACAGCTTCCGCCTGAACGTGTACAAGACGCACCGCACCGCGGCCGCGCCGCAGTGGGTGTACGACAACACCGTCAAGAACGCCACGAACGGCAAGCTCGAGGGCGACGTGCCTTC
Organism: Paracidovorax wautersii; assembly: GCF_900113035.1. GTDB lineage: Bacteria > Pseudomonadota > Gammaproteobacteria > Burkholderiales > Burkholderiaceae_C > Paracidovorax > Paracidovorax wautersii. The sequence goes on from NZ_FONX01000006.1 coordinate 117,305, forward strand.
CAACATCTACGGCGGCATTCCCTTCCCGATCCCGAAGACCGGTGCGGAGGTGATGTGGAACCACCTGCTGCGCTGGAACGGCGAGGCCTTCGGCTACGCGACCCGGCAGTACCAGTTCACCGCGGACGGCAAGCGCGTCCTGGTCAGCGCCGCGGGCGGCGACTTCCAGGTGCCCTACTACTTCAAGGACGGCTCGTGGGAGCAGTTCGAGAAGACGCAGGAATACTGGCTGTTCCGCGTGGCCAGCACCGCGCCGCCGATGCGCGCGGGCGAGGCCCTGACCATCCGCTACAACCTGAACGCCGACAAGGATCAGGGCTGGACCTACCTGGCGGGCCAGCGCCGCGTGCGCAAGATCCCCAACCCCTGCTGCGACAGCCCCAACCCCAGCAGCGGCGGCCTGGGAACGATCGACGAGACGCAGGGCTGGAACGGCCGGATCGACCGGTTCGACTGGAAGATCGTGGGCAAGCAGGAGATGTACATCCCCTACAACAGCAACCGCCTGCTGCAGCCCACCAAGGACGAGGAGATCCTCGACGCCCACCACCTCAAGTCGGACTACCTGCGCTGGGAGCTGCACCGCGTCTGGGCCGTCGAGGCGACCGTGCGCCAGGGCAAGCGCCATCTGGCCTCGAAGCTGCGCTACTACTGCGACGAGGACACCTGGATGTGCGTGCTGGGCGACCGCTGGGACGCGAAGGGCGAGCTGTGGAAGACGCTCTGGCTGATCCCCGTGGTCATCCCGGAGCTGCCCGCGGTGTTCGGCGGCACCTTCGGCGCGGTGGACCTGCTCTCGGGCACCGGCTTCGTGTCGACGGTGTTCAACGAAGGCACCCAGTACACGATCAAGGCGCGCCAGAAGGACACGCTGTTCACGCCCGATGCGATGGCCGGCGAGGGTGTGCGCTGAGCCGGCGCTCCCCGGATCAACCCTGCAGTGCGCGCAAGGGGAGGGCGAAGACCGAAGACGCCACGCTTCGGGCTTCGCCTTCGCGGCGCGCGCACGCGAGGGCAGCCCGGCGAGGCTGCCGTTGCGATGAGGGGAAATTGTTCGCTGCGTTAGGAATTTCCCGATGAGATGTACTGTTTTTTCGAGCCGCTCGATCCTGGTGGGGGGGGCTCTTTTTTTTTCCCTGGGTCTGGCCAGCGTCCACGCGGACGCCGTGCGTGAGCCCCTGGCCCGCGCTGCCATCCAATCCCGCTCTGCGCTGAGCTCTGTCTTCCTCGACCTGGCCAGGGCCGGAAAGCGGCTGGTGGCCGTGGGCGCGCGCGGCGTCGTCCTGCTGTCGGACGACGACGGCGCGAACTGGCGCCAGGCCAGCGTGCCGGTGAGCGTCACGCTCACCCGCGTGCGCTTCGCGGGCCCGAAGACGGGCTGGGCCGTCGGGCACTTCGGAACCGTGCTGCACACCGCCGATGGCGGCGAGACATGGCAGCGGCAGCTCGACGGGACGACGGCCGCGAAGCTGGCGCTCGAAGCCGCACAGGCCCGGGCGCAGGCCATGCCTGGCAGCGAGTCCGGCAGGAAGCGCCTGGCCGAGGCCGAGCAGCTCGTGAAGGACGGCCCCGACAAGCCCTTCCTCGACCTGCACTTCTTCGACGACCGGAACGGCGTCATCGTCGGCGCGTTCAACCTGATATTCGGCACCCATGACGGGGGGAAGACCTGGCTTCCGCTGCTCGACCGGCTCGACAACCCCATGGGCCTGCACCTGTACGCCATCGCGGGGATGGACGACACGGTCATCATCGCGGGCGAGCGCGGGCTGGTGTTCCGCTCCGACGACCGCGGCGCCACCTTCGCCCGGCTGAGCACGCCCTACGCGGGCACCTATTTCGCGGCTTCGTTGACGCCGCCGGGCAACGTCCTCCTCGCGGGGCTGCGGGGCAATGTGCTGCGCTCCAGGGATCTCGGGTCGACGTGGGAGCGGCTGGAGGGCGCCCCCCCGGTCTCGATCTCGGCGATGGCGGCGGTCGATGCCGAGACCACGCTGCTGGCCAACCACGCCGGACAGCTGTATGCCACGCGCGGCGGGCGGCTCGAGCATGTGCGGGCGCCGGCGCTGCCGCCGCTCGCCGCGCTCTTGCCGCTGAATGACAACAAGCTACTGGGCGTCGGCATCCGCGGCGTGACCCCGGTGACGCTTTCCACGAATGCCGGGAGGTGAGCATGGCCGTCGCAAACAACACGGCATCGCAGCCGATCGTCACGAACCTCGAGGACTTCGACCGGCGCTCCGGGACCCTGGTCGAGCGCCTGCTCTTCAACAACCGCCTCGTCGTGGTGCTTCTGTGCGTGCTGGTCACCGCCGTCCTCGGCTTCCAGGCGACGAAGCTGCGGCTGAACGCGAGCTTCGAGAAGATGGTGCCCACGGGCCATCCCTACATCGTCAACTACCTCGCGCACCAGAAGGAGCTGACGGGGCTCGGCAATGCCGTGCGCATCGCCGTGGAGAACCGTTCCGGCACGATCTACGACGCGGACTACATGGCCGTGCTGCAAAAGATCAGCGACGAGGTCTTCCTCATTCCCGGCGTCGACCGCTCGTTCATGAAATCGCTCTGGACGCCGAACACGCGCTGGACGGCCGTGACCGAGGAGGGGCTCGACGGTGGGGCGGTGATCCCGGATGGCTATGACGGCTCGCCCGACAGCCTGCAGCAGCTGGCGGTGAACGTCTCGCGCTCCGGCGAGGTCGGCCAGCTGGTGGCGCTCGACGCCAAGTCCAGCGTCATCTATGTCCCGCTCCTGTCGATGGACCGCGAAGGCCGGCCGCTGGACTACGGCCAGTTCTCCAGCGCGCTGGAGCAGGTGCGCAGCAAGTACCAGAGCGAAACGACCGGGATCCGCATCACCGGCTTCGCGAAGATCGTGGGCGACCTCATCGACGGGCTGCAGGAGGTGCTGCTGTTCTTCGCCGCATCGCTCGTCATCGCCAGCGCCATGGTCTACTGGTACACGCGCTGCGTGCGCAGCACGGTGCTCGTCGTGCTGAGCTCGCTGGTGGCCGTGGTCTGGCTGCTGGGCCTGCTGCCCACGCTGGGCTACGCCCTCGATCCCTACTCGATGCTCGTCCCCTTCCTGGTGTTTGCGATCGGCATGAGCCACGGGGCGCAGAAGATGAACGGCATCATGCAGGACGTCGGCCGCGGCGTGCACAAGCTCATCGCGGCCCGCTACACCTTCCGGCGCCTGTTCCTGGCAGGCCTCACGGCCATCCTGGCCGACGTCGTGGGGTTCGCGGTGCTGCTGATTATCGACATCCAGGTGATCAAGGAACTGGCCGTCGCCGCGAGCATCGGCGTCGCCACGCTGATCTTCACGAACCTCATCCTGCTGCCGATCCTGCTGTCGTTCACCGGGGTGAGCGCGAAAGCCGCCGGCCGCAGCTTCACCACGGAGCTGGCCGACATCAGCGGCGGCCGCAAGCACCCTCTGTGGCGCTTCCTCGACCTGTTCACGCAGCGCCGCTGGGCCACCGTCGCGATCGCCGGCGCCGCCGTGCTGGCCGTCGGCGGCCTGGCCGTCGGCAGCCAACTGAAGATCGGCGACCTGGACCCGGGCGCCCCCGAGCTGCGGGCGGACTCCCGCTACAACCGGGACGTGGCGTTCCTCAATGCCCACTACGGAGCCAGCAGCGACGTGTTCGCGATCATGGTGAAGACGCCCGAAGGGGCCTGCACCGACTACGAGACGCTGATGCGGGTCGACACGCTGGAGTGGGAGCTGCAGCAGATCCCTGGCGTTGAATCGACCAATACGCTCGCGCACCTGACCCGGCGGGTGCTCATCGGGCTCAACGAGGGGGACTTTCGCTGGTATGAGCTGCCGAAGAACCAGGACATGCTCAATACCGTGGCGTCCCGTGCCGCGCGTGGGCTCTACAACGATGCCTGCAGCCTGCTGACCGTCTATGCCTACCTGAGCGACCACAAGGCCGAAACGCTGGCGCGCGTGGTCGCCCACGTCGAGCGCTTCGCCGAGGCCAACAACACGCCGGATGTCCAGTTCCTGATGGCCGCCGGCAGCGCGGGCATCGAGGCGGCCACCAACGTCGTGGTGAAGCAGGCCTGGTACGAGATGTTGCTGCTGGTCTATGCCGCCGTGATCGTGCTGTGCTTCATCACCTTCCGCTCGTGGCGCGCGGTGGTCTGCGCGGTGATTCCGCTCATGCTGACCTCAATCCTGGCCGACGCGCTCATGGTGAAGCTCGGCATGGGGGTGAAGGTGTCGACGCTGCCGGTGATCGCCCTGGGCGTGGGAATCGGCGTGGACTACGCGCTCTACATCCTGAGCGTCATGCTGCAGCGCCTGCGCGAGGGAATGACGCTGTCGGAGGCCTACTACCGGGCCCTGCTGTTCACCGGCAAGGTGGTCATGCTGACCGGGGCGACGCTCGCCGCGGGGGTGATCACCTGGGCGTTCTCGGACATCAAGTTCCAGGCGGACATGGGGGTGCTGCTGGCGTTCATGTTCCTCTGGAACATGCTCGGCACGCTCATCCTGCTGCCGGCGCTCGCCTGCTTCCTGCTGCGTGGCCGCGCCACGGCGACCGCGGTGCCCGCGGACGTCGCCGTGCCAGGGACGGGGGCCGTTGTGCACCCGTGACGCACCGGGAGGGCGCGTGGCGGCCGGAAGGGATGCGCCCGCCGCCGCGGCCCGGCCGGTCCCTGGCGTCCCCGCGCTTCCCGCGCGCCCGGGCCGCTTCAGGGTAAATCCCAGGCGGAAACGCAGCCGGCTCCATGTTTAATACTGCTTATAAATAAGCGTGCTCATAAAAGAGTGAATGTAATGTCTGATTCTGTGAAGGTGGATGCAGGCCCCCTCGAGGTGGTCGTGCACCGTATAACGTCGCTGACCCCCTCGATCAAGGAGTTCGAACTGCGCCCGGCGGGCGGCACGCGGATGCTGCCGCCGGCGGAGCCCGGGGGGCACATCAAGGTGGAAACGGGCAATGGCCAATGGCGTGCCTACTCGGTGGTCAACCATGGTGACACCGAGCGCTACGTCATCGCCGTGAAGCTGCGCGGCGGCTTCTCCGAAGGTTCGCAGTTCATGCACGACTTCGTGGGCGAGGGCGACGTGCTGAACGTGATGCCGCCCCAGAACGGCTTCGCGATGGCGCAGGAAGCCGTGCGCGCCGTGCTGATCGCCGGGGGCATCGGCATCACGCCCATCATCAGCCTGGCCCGCAGCATGAAGACGCACGGCGTGCCCCTTGAGTTCCACTACCTGGGCGAGCGCGAGGGCGAAATGGCCTACGCCGACGCCGTGCGGGACGAGTTCGGCGCCGGCGCCAGGCTGTACTTCACGGCCGAGCAGGGCAAGCCGGCGCTGCGCGACTTGGTCGGGGCGTTCCACCCCGGCACGCACCTCTATGTGTGCGGTCCCGAGTCGCTGCTGCTGGACACCCGCAAGGAGGCGGTCTCCTGGCCGCCGGACAACGTCCATTACGAGCTCTTCCTCAATCCGCCGGACAGCCCGGCCGCCATCGCGCAGCCGGCCTACGCGTTCGAGATCGAGCTGGCGCGCTCGGGCAAGGTGCTGGCGGTGCCCGCGGACAAGACCATCCTGGATGTCCTGACCGACGTGGGCATCCACCTGCCCAGTGTGTGCCGCGCGGGCTTCTGCGGCACCTGCGTCGTTCCCCTGCTTGAGGGCGAGGCCGAGCACCGCGACACGGTTCTGTCGGAAGAGGAGCGAAAAGACAGGATCCAAACCTGCTGCTCGCGCGCACCCGCCGGTGCGCGGCTAGTTCTTGATCGTTAAAAAAGGAGAATCCACATGACAACTGCCGATTTGACGCGGCCTCCCTACCGCGCCACCGAGCCCGTGGTCCGCACCACGCACATGCTGTGCGGGACCCTGCTGGCGCAGGACCTGCGCAAAGCCCGCCAGTTCTACGAGGAGATCCTCGACCTGGAGTGCGTCGACCTGGGGCCGGACCGCATGCTCGCGCGTCCCCGTACCCAGCGCAAGCCCGGACAGCGCAACTTCGTGCTGGACGTGCGGCGCGGCGACCGCATCGCCAATCCGCAGCGCGTCTTCCACCACTGGGGCCTGGATCTCGACTCCAAGGCCGCGGTGGACAAGATGCACCGGCTGCTGACGGCCCGCAAGGCGGAGCTGGAGATGCAGCAGGTCCTGGAGGCGCGCTTCCAGCATGGCGCGTACTCGTTCTATTTCAGCGACCGCGACAACAACTGGTGGGAGTTCCAGTACCTGCCCGCGTCGAAACTCGAACATGTTTTCACAGGAGATGCAGTATGACCGAGCAAGTGTTGGACAAGCCGCGCAGCGAGCAGTTCCTGGGGATGTCCCACGGCACGCTCGAATGCCGCACGATCGCCGCGGCGCGCACATTTCGCACCGAATTCCTGGGGCTGGGCACGATCAAGCACTCGGATGTCTCGTTCGTCACCTGGGCGGATGACACGAGCTTCTATCTGGCCTGCGTGGAAACGGGGGACCAGACGGGCGAGCAGGGCCTGGAGAACCGCTGGGAACTGTCCGTTCGCAGCGACGAGGAAGTGGTGGCAGCCTACCAGCAGGCCGAGCAGAACCGCGATCGCTGGCAGATCCGCGCCGTGACGCCGCTGTCCGAGCAGGACGGCTTCAAGTGGTTCGCGGTCCAGGACGCGGACGCCAACTGGTGGGGCATCAGCTCGCGCGGACCCGAGTGGTTCGACCAGGCGTTCGCCAGCGTGGGTGCAGCCCAATGAAGCTCGTGTCTTTCGAGAAGGAGCAGGCGACGCGTGCGGGTGTCGCGCTCAAGGACGTGGTGCTCGACGTGACCCGCCTGCAGGGAGCGACTGGTGGCGCCGCCGCCTTTCCGGGCGAGATGAAGGCGCTGCTGGCGAGTGGCCGGCTCGCGGAGCTCAAGCAGGCCGTCGATCGCGTGGCCGGCGATGCCGCGCTGCTCGCCGAGCTGCGCCGCACGGGTGCCGCGGTCGCCGCGGCGGAGGTGCGCCTGGTCGCTCCGGTGCCGAACCCGGGCCTCGTGCTCTCGAGCGGCGGGGCCTACCGGGACCACCTCAGCGAGATGGCGGTGCAGAGCCACCGCGATCCCATCGGCTTCATCAAGGGCTCGTCCGCGGTCTGCGGCCCCCATGACGCGATCGTGCTGCCGAGCACCGCGCCGGACATGGTGGACTGGGAGGGCGAGTTCGCCTGCGTGATCGGCAGGACCTGCTTCGAGGTCTCGCCGGAGGAGGCGCTGGACTGCGTCGCGGGCTACACGCTGATCAACGACGTTTCGGCGCGGGACTGGATGCTTGGCTTCCTGGGCGCCAAGGGCGAGGCGCCGCTCGATGTCTACATCAAGGGCAGCATGAACGTGCTGGGCAAGCAGTACCCCACGTTCTGCCCCATGGGCCCTTGCATCGTGACCAAGGACGAGCTGCGGGACCCGGGCAACGTGGATCTCTCGACCATCGTCAACGGCGAGGTGATGCAGTCGGCCAACACCCGGGACCTGATCCACGGGCTCGGGCAGACGCTCTCGTACTTCTCGCGCTGGTTCCGCTTCCAGCCTGGCGACGTCATCTCGACGGGGACGCCGGCGGGCATCGGCTTCGCCCGCAAGCCTCCGCGGTTTCTCCGGCCCGGGGATGTCGTGGAGGTCCGGTCCGAGCAGATCGGCTCGCTGCGCAACGTGGTCGCCGGCCGCTGAGACGGGCCCTGCCGAGGGGCCGCCCGCCGGCCCGGAGGTCCGCCAGGAGCGGCCCATAGGGCGCCTCGTACCCGCGCGCCGGGTGCGCGGCGCCCTTGTCATTGACGGGGCGGATCGTCGCTCGCCCCCCGGCTGGACGCGCAGCCACGCATCGGCCGGCCGTGCACCGTGGGCGACGGCCCCCGGATGCGGCCTTCTTCGGCGCCCGCGCCCCGGCGGGCGGCCTACCGCGCGCCCGGCGCGGAGACACCTCGGGCGCCGACCAACCCCTTCGCCGCTGCGGCAGGCGCGGGCAGACCCGGGACGGCAGGGCCGTGCGCGGGAGGAGGTCGAGGGCGCCCGCGGTCCTGCCGTGAGCCGTTCCCCAGGCATGCGCCGGCTTGCCTGCCGCCCGACGCGGGCGCGGCATGCCCCGGTCCGTGCCGTCTGCTACGCGTGTTCGCGCAGTCCCTCGAAGACCAGGCGCAGCGCCGCGCGCAGCGACCGCAGGCCCGCGTCGACGTCGCGGTCGGTCGTATGCAGCCAGCGGTCCATCTCGGAGAGGTAGATGGCCCGGATCACGTGGGCGGCGGGCGCGGTGCCGACGCGCGCAGCCACCGAGCCGGCGGCCTTGCAGGCATCGATCGAGGCGCTGATGGCTTGCAGCGTCGCCTCCGAGCGCTGCTGCACCCGCTGCATCTGCGGCGTGCCGCCCGTGGCGGCGGTGCCGTACTGGTGGATGCCGACCAGGCCGATCTGGGGATCGTTGGCGAAGTACTGGTAGAAGGGACCGAACAGCTGCAGCAGCTGATGGAGCAGGGGCTTGGCGTGATCGACCGCGGCGAGCGCTTCTTCCGCGACGCGGTCGAGGTCGTCGTTGAAGACCAGGAACAGCAGGTCGCGCTTGTCCTTCGCGTACAGGAACACCGTGGCGTGGGACACCTCGGCGATCTCGGCGACCTCGCGGGTCGTCGCGGCGTCGAAGCCCTTCTCGAGGAACACCTTGCGCGCTGCGGACTGGATTCTCCGGAGCTTGTCGAGCTTGTGCCGCTCGCGCAGGCCGAGCGGACGTTCGGAGGCGCCGCCGACGGCTGCCGCTGGGGGGTGGCGTTGGATCTTGGGGGATTTGCTCTGCATTACGGGGTGTACTCAAGGTTGATCGCGCTTATTTTCGATGTTGCCACATCGAGGCATGCGAAGGACCCAGTGAGGAATTCGCGCCTCCGCGAGGCTGGCCGGCGGCGTGGCGTCCACGAAGGCCCCTCGGGGCCGCTCCTGTCATCCTGCCGAGATCGCCGTTCGGGTCCGCAAGGTGCACCGGCGGCTGGGGGCGGGCTAGCTGCGTCCGACGGCCTGGCGGACCAGATCGACCAGGTCCTTGTGCACGCCCTTGAGGCTCTTGCCGGCGAGCACCATGTCGTCCATGACGCCGAGCATGCCCTTCTGGACGAAGATCGCCGTTCGGTAGAGGTCCTTGACCTTCCAGCTGCCGCGCGTGTTGCCGGCCTCGAGCAGCGCGACCAGGTCCTTGATGTGGGGCTGCTCGCGCGGCGTCCACCGGAAGCCGGCGCCGGCGAAACCGATGTCCTGGCGGCGGATGATCATGGCGTAGGCATCGCAGGTGGCGCGGACCCAGGTCTCCAGGCGGACCACGGGATCGTCGGACCGCTGCTTCGCCAACTCGCTCTCGATGTGGCCGTCGAAATCCTCGCTGACCGACTCCCGGATCGCCAGCAGCAGGGCCGCCTTCGATTCGTAGTGGTGGTAGAAGGTGCCCTTGGCGATGCCGGCATGCGCCGCGATGTCGTCGATCGTCGTCTCGTCGATGCCCTTGCTGAGGAACAGCTCCGTGGCGACTTCCAGGAGTTCGCGGGCGCGCTTCATCCCGCGCGGCTGGGAGCGCCTTGGCGCGGGTCCGCCCGTCGGCTCCGCTGGTTTTCTCGTCGTGTTCAAGACCTGTCCTCTGGATGGGCAATGCCCCTCGCGGATCTGCGCCGGCGCGCTGCGCTCCGATGGGAATGTGCCAGTTTAGTGCCGCACGCGGCCCGCATGAGCGAGGTCATGCGCCGCGCCCGGGTCCGCCCCGCGCCGCCAGCGCGCGCTCCACCCTTCGAAGCGCCTGGCGCTTGCGACGCAGCAGCGCCCGGTAGGCCTGGATGGCCGAACGGGACGCGGCTTCCTGCCTGTCGTCGGTCATCGCGACCACTTCCCGGATGTCGGCCAGGCTGCAGCCGAGTTCGCGCGCCGCCACGATGAGTTCCAGACAGCGGATGTCCTGCGCGCCGTAAAGACGGTGGCCCGACGGGCTTCGCCTCGCGGGGGCCAGCATGCCCGCGCGCTCGTAGAAGTGAATGGCGCTCGGCCGCAGCCCGAAGCGTTCGGCCAGAAGGCCGATCGGAAACAGCGCTGCGTCATCCGGCATCACCTGGCTGGGCCCTGGGCGGGGTGGAACTGCCGGGCGCGGTCGGCCTTGCAGGCGGGCGCCATGCAGATCCATGGGAGGCTCAGGCGAAATTGGCCTCGGCGAACTTCCAGTTCACCAGGTTGCCCAGGAAGGTTTCGACGAACTTCGGGCGCAGGTTGCGGTAGTCGATGTAGTAGGCGTGCTCCCACACGTCCACCGTCAGCAGAGCCTTGTCGGCCGTGGTCAGGGGCGTGCCGGCGGCGCCGGTGTTGACGATGTCCACGCTGCCATCGGCCTTCTTCACCAGCCAGGTCCAGCCCGAACCGAAGTTGCCCACGGCGGACTTCACAAAGGCTTCCTTGAAGGCGGCGTAGCTGCCCCACTTGGCGTTGATGGCTGCGGCCAGCGCGCCCGAAGGCTCACCGCCACCCTGGGGGGCCATGCAGTTCCAGAAGAAGGTGTGGTTCCAGATTTGCGCAGCGTTGTTGTAGATGCCGCCGCTCGACTTCTTGACGATCTCTTCGAGCGTCATGGATTCGAACTCGGTGCCCTTTTGCAGGTTGTTGAGGTTCACCACGTAGGCGTTGTGGTGCTTGCCGTGGTGGTACTCCAGCGTCTCCTGGCTGTAGTGCGGGGCCAGGGCGTCGATGGCGTAGGGCAGCGGGGGAAGGGTGTGTTCCATGGTGGGTTCCTTTCGGTGGGGTTGTGAAACTGTGGACGGGAAATTCTGCACCAGGCGTTGGCGAGGCTCGGTCTTCAGAAGCGCGCCGAGAGGCGCAGCAGAACGAGGTTCGCGCCGGGGTTGGGCTTCTTGATGCTGGCATTGGACACGTGGCGCGCGCGCAGCGATACCTCGTAGGCGCCGTCCCGGCCGAAGCGACAGCCCAGACCCAGCGCCTCGGTGAACTGGAAGGCCGTGCTGAAACGCTCCGTGCCCGCGGCGTAGACGTGGTCGAACACGGCGGCGCCCAGCCCAAGGTCCATGAACCAGCCCGACCCAACGCCGCCGATGGCGTGGCGCCAGACCAGCAGGCCCGCGAGGTGCGCGAAGGTCCGGTGGCCGCCCTCCATGCGCGAGGCACGCCAGGCGCCGAGGGAGACGTCCCCGTGCAGGGACATCGGTCCGGCGTTGCGCGCAAGCCAGTCGGGTGCCCGCACAGGCAGGAGCAGCCCCACCGAGGCGACCTCGGTGCGCTGCGAGCCTGCCGTGACGCCCATGTCCGTGTAGAAGCGGGCGGACGAGGGGCCCTCCGGCTGGGCGTGGGCTGCGGCGGGCGCGAGCCAGGCCGCGAGGGCCAGTGCCGCCGCGGCGCAGCGCTGTGGTGCGGCAGCCGCCATGGCTTACCTCGCCGCGAGGCCCGCGCTGGCCGTATCCGCGCCGTCGCCGGTGCCAGCGCCGCCCCGCTGCGCCAGCGCCTCGCCGCGCCAGCCGCCGCCCAGCGCGCGGAACAGGGTCGCCAGCGCGATCTGCCGCTGGGTCTGCACCTGCACCAGCGCCATCTGGCTGGCGAAATCGCTGCGCTGCGCGTCCAGGTAGCGCAGGTGATCGTCCGCGCCGCTGCGGTAGCGCGCTTCCGACAGCCGCAGCGACGCGGCGCTGGATCGCGCCAGCGCCTGCTGTGCCTGCTCTTCTCGCAGCAGGGTGTCCGTGGCCGCCAACGCGTCGGACACTTCGCGGAAGGCCGTCTGGATGGTCTGCTCGTAGGCTGCGACGGCGATGTCCTTGCGCACCTGGGCCAGGTCGAGGTTGGCGCTGTTGCGCCCGCCGTCGAAGATCGGCAGCGTGATCTGCGGCGCGAAGGACCACGCCCGCTGGCCCGACTCGAACAGGTTGGACAGCTCGGCGCTGGAGGTGCCGAACAAGCCGGTCAGCGAGATGCGCGGGAAGAACGCTGCGCGCGCCGCGCCGATGCTGGCATGGCGGCCCTGCAGGCGGTGCTCGGCGGCGCGGATGTCCGGGCGCAGCGCCAGCAGGTCTGACGGTGTGCCCGGCGCGAGGTCCTGCACCAGCAGCGTGCCGGTGTCCGGACGCGCCAGCAGCAGCGACCGCACATCGCTCACGCCGACCAGCAGTGCCAGGGCATTGCCTGCCTGGCGGAACTCGCGGTCGATGCGCTCCAGTTCCACGCGGACCTGCTGGGTCAGGCCGAGGGCTTCCTGGTAGTCCAGGTCGGTGGCCGCGCCCAGGGTGCGGCGCTGCTCGACCAGTTTGAGCGAGGCCGCGCGCGCTTCCAGGGTCTTGGTCGCGAGCAGGTAGTGCTGCTGTGCGCCGTCACGGCTCAGATAGGCCTGGATTACCTCGGCGACCAGGCTGATGCGCGCACTGCTCGCAGCCTCCTCGGTCGCGAGGTACTCCTGCAGGGCCGCCTCGGACAGGTCGCGCACGCGGCCGAACAGGTCGATCTCGAAGGACGCGAGCCCCACGCCGGCCTGGTAGCTGCTCTGCACGCTGGGCATGCCCGGCGCGCGCAGATCCTCCGGCACGCGCTGGCGCGCGCCGCCGCCTTCGGCCTGGATGCCCGGCAGGCGGTCCGCGCGCTGCACGCGGTATTGCGCGCGCGCCGCCTCGACGTTGAGCAGGGTCTGGCGCAGGTCGCGGTTGTTGGCCAGCGACAGGTCGATCAGCTTGCGCAGTGTCTCGTCGGTGACGAAGGTCTGCCAGTCAAGCGTGGCAGCGGCGGATGCTTGCGGGGCAGCCACAGCGCCTGGTTGCGACGCTTCTGCGCCGTCGGTCCACTGCCCGGGAATGGGGGCATCGGGCCGCTGGTAGGTCGGTGCCAGCGAGCAGCCCGCCAGCAGCAGCGCGGCCGCCAGCGCGCCCAGCGCGGACCGGGTCGGGGAAGGCATGAATGGATTACGCATGGTTCGGAACCTCCTCGGCCAGTTCGCGCTCGCGCTCGGACGCGGCCGCCGCGCGGTGGTCGCGGGCCAGCAGGGTGTAGATGGTGGGCAGCACGAACAGGGTGAACAGCGTGCCGATCAGCAGGCCGGCCACCACCACGATGCCGATGGAGTAGCGGCTGGCGGCACCAGCGCCACCGGCGAACAGCAGCGGGATCAACCCGGCGACCATCGCGGCGGTGGTCATCAGAACGGGCCGCATACGGATCATGGCCGACTTCAGCATGGCGTCGGTCGGGCTCAGGCCCTCGTGCTTCTGGATGTCGTTGGCGAAGGACACCATGAGAATGCCGTGCTTGGAGATCAGGCCGATCAGCGTCACCAATCCGATCTGGGTGTAGATGTTCATGGTGGCGTAGCCCAGCCACAACGGCAGCAGCGCACCGCAGATGGCCAGCGGCACCGTCACCAGAATCACCAGCGGGTCGCGGAAGCTCTCGTACTGCGCGGCCAGCACCAGGAAGATCACGATCAGCGCGAAGCCGAACGAGACTATCAGGCGGTTGCCTTCCTTGACGAACTGGCGGCTATCGGAGAGCCAGTCGACCTGAGAACCCGGCGGCAGCGGCTGCGCCTTGAGGAAGTCGACCGCCTGGCCCATGGTGACACCTGGCATCAACACCGCCGACAACGTGGCCGAGTTCATCTGGTTGAACTGTGGCAGTCGATTGGCCTGCGGTTGGACCTCCACATCGACCACGGTGGACAGCGGCACCAGCCGTCCTGACTCGGCGCGCACGTAGTACCCGGTCAGGTCGCCCGGCGCGCGGCGCTTGTCCTGCGGCACCTGGGCGATGACGTCGTAGGAGCGGTCGAACCAGTTGAAGCGGTTGATGTAGTTCTCGCCGACCAGGATCGCGAGCGTGTCGGCCACCGCGCTCATGGTCACGCCCATCTCGCCGGCCTTGCCGGCATTGATGGTCAGGCGCGCCTGCGGGCTGTCGAAGGCGAGGTCGCTGTCAACGAAGGCGAACAGGCCGCTGCCCCAGGCGGCGCCCTTGATGGCCTCCAGCGCGCCATAGAGCTCGCTGAACTCGGCCGGCGAGCGCAGCACCATCTGCACCGGCAGGCCGTCGCTGCCCGCCGGCAGGGCTGCCGGCTGGAAGGCGGTGACGAACGACCCGGTGATGCTCGCGCTGCGCGCGTTGAGCGCGCCCTCGACCTGCCTGGCCGTCATCTGGCGCTCTTGCCAGGGCTTGAGCACGATGCCGCCGAAGCCGACGTTCTGGCCGTTGTTGCCATTGACCATGAAACTGCTCTGGTAGTCGGGGAACTCCCGGAACACCTTCTCTACGGCCAGCCCGGTGCGCTCGGTGTAGTCCACGTTGGCGTACTGCGGCGACTTGGTCTGCACGAACACATAGCCCTGGTCTTCGCCCGGCGCCAGCTCGCGCTGCACGCCGAGGAACAGCACCACGATGCCGCCCAGCACCACGGCGCAAACGATCAGCACCGCGGCGCGGGCGTGCAGCACATGGGAGAGCAGCCGCCCGTAGGCGGTCGATAATTTGTGCATGGTGCGCTCGACGGCCTGGGCGAAGCGGCCCTCGTTCATCTGCGCATTGAGCATGTAGCTGCTCATCATCGGCGAGAGGGTCAGCGCCACCACGCCCGAGACGATCACCGCGCAGGCCAGCGTGAAGGCGAACTCCTTGAACAGCGCGCCGGTGATGCCGCCCATCATGCCGATGGGCGCATAGACGGCCGCAAGGGTGATGGTCATGCCGATGACCGGCCAGACGATCTCGCGCGCGCCGACGATGGCGGCCTTGGCCGGCGACAGCCCTTCCTCGATGTGCCGGTGGATGTTCTCCACCACCACGATGGCGTCGTCCACCACCAGGCCGATCGCCAGCACCATCGCCAGCAGGGTCAGCAGGTTGATCGAGAAGCCGAAGGCCAGCATCAGTGCGGCCGCACCCACCAGCGACAGCGGGATGGTGACGATGGGAATGATCACCGCGCGGAAGGTGCCCAGGAACAGGAAGATGACCACCACGACGATGACCACGGCTTCGAGCAGGGTCTTCATCACCTCGTCGATGGAGGCGTTGACGAAGCGGGCCATGTCGAAGACGTTGACCACCTTCATGCCCGGGGGGGCGGAGCGTTGCAGCTCGGGCAGCAGCGCATTGACGCCCGCGACGATCTCCAGGGGGTTGCCGTCCGGCGTGGGAGAGATCGACAGCGCGACGCTGCGCGCGCCACTGCTCAGGAAGCCGCTGTCGTAGTTCTGCCCGCCCAGCTCGACCGTGGCCACGTCGCCCAGGCGGACCACGCTGCCGGTGGCGCGCTTGATCACCAGGTCGCGGAAGTCCTGGATGCTGCGCATGTCGGTGGCGGCGGTGATCGGAATCAGGTTGTCCTGCCCGCGCAGCGCGCCCGGTGCGGCCTGCACGTTGTTGGCGCGCAGAGCGCCGGCGAGGTCGGCCGCGGTCAGGCCGCGCGCGGCCAGCTTGATGGGATCGACCCACAGGCGCATGGCGAACGTCTGCCCGCCGCCGGCGTCGGCCGACGCCACGCCGGACACCGAGGTGATCTGCGGTTGCGCCACGCGGGTGATGAAGTCGGTGATCTCGGGGATGGTCTGTTCGTCGCTGACGAAGGCCAGGTACTGCACGGCCGATACGCCGTCGGTGATCTTGTTGATCTGCGGGTCGAACGCGCCCTCGGGCAGCCGGTACTTGACTTGCTGCACCTTGGCCAGGACCTCGGTCATGGCACGGTCGGCATCGGCATTGAGCACCAGCTTGGCCTTGATCTCGCTCTTGCCGAGCGTCGAGGTCGAGGTCAGGTATTCGATGCCGTTGGCGCTGGCGATGGCCTGGGCGATCGGGGTGGTGACGAAGCCCTGCATCACCTCCTGCGAGGCGCCGGGGAAGTTGGTCGTGATCACGATGGTCGCGCTCTCCATCGCCGGGTACTGGCGCGTGGGCAGCGAGAACAGTGCGGCCAGGCCCGTCAGCAGGATCAGGGTGCTGAGCGTGATCGAGAGGATCGGCCGCTTGATGAACAGGTCGGTGAAGGTCATGGCTCACCTCCCGCCGGCGGATGCGGCGGCCGCGGCGGGTCTGTCCACCACGCGCAGGTCGGTGCCGGGGCGCACGCGCAGCTGCCCTTCGGTGATCACCACGTCGCCGGCCTTCAGGCCGCGCGCGATGACGACCTGGTCGCCGATGCGCCGCCCCACGACGATGGGCACGATCTCGGCCTTGCCGGTCTTCTCGGGGGTGAGCTCGCGTACCACGGCGGCGGCGTCGCCGGAGGCCGAGGTCATGACGGCCGAGACGGGCAGCGTCAGCGCGTCGGCCTCGGGGGGCAGGGCCACGGCCACGGTCGCGTACATGCCGGGCTGCAGCCTTCGGTCCTTGTTGTCCACCTCGGCCTGGATGGAGGCGTTTCGGGTGTCGCGGCCGACCTGAGGCTCGATCGCGCTGATGGTGGCCTGCACCGGCTCGGCGCCGGCCGTGTCGATGCGCACCTGCACCGGCTGGCCGACCTTGACCCGCGCCAGTTCCTGCTGGGGCACGTCGAAGTTGGCGTAGAGCCTGTTCAGGTCGGTCAGCGTCACCGCCGCCTCGCCCGGGTTGAGGTACTGGCCCAGATCGATGCGGCGCAGGCCCAGCTCGCCGTCGAACGGGGCGCGGATGCGCTTCTGCCGGATGCGTGCCTCCAGTTGCTGGACCTGCGCGGCGGTCTGGTCGCGCTCGGCCTGGCGCTGCTGCAGGATCTCGCGGGACTGGGCGCCAGTGGCGGCCAGCTCGCTGGCGCGCGCGAACTGCTGCTGGGCGAAGGCGGCCGCGGCCTTGACGGCGGCAAGGTCGGCCTGCTCCGGGCCGTCGTCGAGCTGGACCAGCACCGTGCCGGCCTTGACGCGCTGTCCGGGCTTGAAGGAAATCGCGGAGACCCGGCCCGCGACCTCGGCCGAGAGCGTCACCTGGCGCACCGCGCGCAGCTCGCCCAGGGCCTCCAGGCTGACCGGGGCGGCCTCGGCCTTGAGCGTGGTGGCCACCACGTCGATGGGACCGCCGCCGGCCCAACCCCCGCCGCCGGACAACCTGGCCGTGCGCCAGTACCAGAGGCCGCCGCCGATCAGGGCGATGACCACGACGGAGACCACGATCGCCTTCCATGGCGATCCTTTATGGGCAGATGCAGACGGCTGCCCGGCCGAATTTTCACTGACGCTCATTGGGACTGTCCCTCCGGATAAAAACCGACTAACAGTCGGTAACATGCGAATTATTCGACCGTCAGTCGGTTTTTGTCAATACAATCCCCATGCCGCACCCAAGGGTGCGGGCGCGCTTCCGAACCGCGTGCATCCATCAGGAGGTCTTGCCATGCCATATCCGTCGACCCGCCGCCTTCTCGTCACCGGCGCCACCACCCCCTTGGGCCGCCGGGTCGCGGAACTGCTGCTGCGCTCCGCAGAGGTGTCCGTGACCACGACCAGCCGCACCCCTGGCCAGCTCGCCGATCTCGCCGCGCGCGGCGCGCAGGTGCGCAGAGCCGACTTCGACGATCCCGCCTCGCTCGACGCTGCGTTCGCCGGTGCAGAGGGGCTGCTGCTGGTCCGTGCCGGTTTTCCCGGCACGGACGGCTTGCGCCGGCACCGCGCCGCCGTGGAGGCGGCCGTGCGTGCAGGGGTCCGGCACATCGCCTGTACCTCGGTCGTCTGCCCGGATCCCGCTTCGCCGCTCGGCCAGGAGCATGTGGCAGCGGAGGCGGCGATCGAGGGATGCGGCATCCCGTGCACCATCCTGCGCTTGGCTCCGCTGGCCGAGTCGCTCTTCTGCAGGATTCCCCTGGCGCTGCGGGTCGGCCATTGGCCGAGCTCGGCCGGTGCGGGGCGTGTGGCCTACGTGGCGCGCGACGACGCGGCCGCTGCGGCAGCTGCGGCCATGAATGCACGGATGGCGGAACGCCAGCGGCTGGACCTCACCGGGCCGGAGGCGCTCACGCCTGCCGAGGTCGTTGCCGCATGCAATGCGGTCTTCGGCGCCGGCATCGGCCTCGTGCCCCTGGACGACGGGTCGCTGGCCGGCGACCTGGCCGCCGCCGGGATGGCGGCGGCCCTCGTGAAGCAGGCGGTGGAGATGGGGTCTCCTCGTTTTCAGTGCAATAAGTGACGGTACGAAAAGCTAGCACTGGCGCGGAGGTGGTGTTGGTAGATCGTTGATTTCATTGACTTTCCTGTTCACTTTCAAATCTGCGATTCGTGGCGTCAAACCGTGGTCGGTTTCATCCATTGGTGCCAGTTATCGATGCATTTGGCCGCGAAGGCAGGATTTGGTCAGCATAGCGGTCAACCGGGAAGCGAAACACACCCCGCAAGTTGATGCTCTCCAGCCTGGTGGGCGCAATCTTCCCGATCAGTTCCGGTGGAATGACCTGGCGGCGGTTCGACCAGCGATCCAGGACCGCCTGCATCTGTGAGGTATTCCACGCCATCACGATGTTGGCCATCAGGCTCAACGCATCGGCCACAGCCTGCATTTCATCGACACGTTTGGCCTGCGCCGGGCTGATCCGGCCGGTATAAATGGCGCGCTTGAGGGCGTTAACAGCCTCGCCCCGATTGAGCACCCGGCGCAACTCGTTCCTGAAAGCGTCCTTGACAAAGTAGTCAGCCAAAAACGCCGTACGCAGCAACCGCCCCAATTGCACGCCAGCCTCATAGATTGGATCGCCCTGGGCGGCAGAACCGAACCGCGCAAGAGCTGCCACCGCACTGGCATGTCCGCTCATGACCGAGGCTGCCAGGTGCACCAGACTATCCCAATGCTTTTCGATCAAAGCGACGTCGACATTGGCTTCGCACACCGCAGCGATTTCTGCGGGCACTTTGGTGCCGCGTGGCACAAAGAGGTGGCGCTGTTTGAGTTCCTTCAACCGCGGGCAAAGATCAAAACCAAGCAAACGGGCATGTGACATGGCAAAGTCGGTGTAGCCATGGGTATCCACAGCAAGCTGGCTGGTCTCCAGCTTTTCTTGGCGGATGACACCTTCAATGGCCACGCCCGCCTGGCGCTCATTGAGCACAAAGGGCTGCGCATGGAAGATGCCCCACCGGTCTTTTACATGGGAGTAGATTCCAATGGAAGGTGTGTTGCGCCGAGGATCAAGCCGGGCTTGCCACACCCGTTTGGTGGTCTCCATGCTCATCATGTCAGAAGATGCCAAATCGGACCGCCCCCAGGTGGCGGCAATCGGGTGTCGCTGCATGAATTCCAGCACAGCCTGGCAGGCCTGGCTCAGACGCCGTTCGTCCCGCGCCCAGCGCATGGCCTGGCGAATGCTGGTGGCAGACAATTGCGGAATCATGCGCGCGCATTCGACCGCAGTCAGACTGGTGCCGTGGGCCATGATGCCGGCATAGACCATCAGCAGCTCGTCGGTAGAGCGCGGCTCACGTCCGAGCATGATCCAGCTAAAGCGCACCTGGGCGTCAACGGCCAGAATCACTTCCGGCAATTGAACCTCACCGATGCGGTGATCCAAAGCCGCGCGCAGCTTGGTCACTTCTGGGTCTTCGTCCTCTGCGGGCAATGGCGACAAATGGAGTTCATCATCCACGCGCAGTACGCCACTGCGGGCTGCAGCGGCCACCGCATCGACACCGGCAGTTACTCTGGCCAGCAAAGGCTTCAAGAAAGTGGCAGCCTTGCTGGGTAACGATAGACGGGCATAGTGTTTCTTGGACTCTGCCTGCCAACGCTCGTCCGTGAAGAACAAGCGCGCACGACCCCGAAAGCTCAGGCTGTGCTCAATCCAGACCGAGCCATTGCGCACCGCGCGGCGCAGGGCAAACAGGGTGGCCACCTCCAACGCCTGAAACGCCCGTTCCCGGTCTGGGCTGGAGATCGAAACCTGCCAGATCATTCCCAGACTTGGTGCCACCACTTCAACTGGCAGCTTTCTGGATCCTTTGAGATATAAAGCTTGCAGCTTGGCAAGGTACTCGATGGCAGGATGCTCGCCGGTGGCCTGCCAGGGCAGCTTTGCAATGGCGACGAGCAACGACCGCACGGGGCGAATTCCATCAATCAATCCCTCGCGGACCAGGGAGGCCCTGCTCGGTGGTTTGCGTTTCTGGGTTTCGGTGATCAAGGCTTCAAGACGGGCACGCAACTCAGCATCTGGCACCGCACCTTGCGCGCTCAAGGCAACAAGTTCGCCGAGCAGCGTTTTGTACATTGCGGCCCAATTGACGGTAGCGGGGACATCGGCGGCAGCCTGACGCCACAGATCGGCGATCCGGCGCTGCACCATAAGGATCAACTGGTCTGTGGTGGTGAACAGGCAATACCGAAGAAAGCATGCGACCTCCACGGTGCGCGCTGGCTCTTTGATCTTGGCTCCGGCTGAGGGCGGCCTGGAGACAAGTCGGCGCGCGTAGCGGCGCAAGATGAGATCGGGGATGTCTGCCAGGTGCTTATGAACGTCCAGCGTGTAAAGCAGGTCGATGCGCTCCAGTACCTCGCTGATTTGGCGGGTTGAGTGTTTCGCCGGTGCAGCCCATAGCCAACTCTGCTGGGTTTGTCCATCTGGGCGCAGCTCTGAAACTGAGGCTCGCCAGCGATCAAGTGTTGCTGGATCAACGCTGGCGGCGATGGCGGTGCCTGTTTCAACTTCAAGCTGGGCAAGTGCCGCCGCAATCAGTGTCCGAATTGCCCGCTCGTGCACGATCACCAGCTTGTTCTTGTACAGCCATTGACGCGCCCGCACGAGTAGCTGATCGCGGTCGGCGCAGCGCGCCACTTCGTCGCGCAGTTCACGTACCAGTGAGCGGCGCTGGTGCTCGCTCATCCACTGGAATCCAAGGACCGTGCAGGCTACTTGTTGGTGATCGAATAGCGTGCGCCCGCGTTCATACATGGCTCTCAGCGAGGCGACTTCTGGTGCTGCAATGCCAAGCTCGTTGCCAAGGTGGCGCCACAAGGCTACTGGAATTACCCGAAAGGCACCGAGCAAACGCCCACTCATGCGCAGGAAACCAATATGGAGCGCCAGACCAAGCTTGTGGGAATCACCTCGGCGTGCATTGATTGCGTCGCGCTCGGCACCATCGAAGGTGAAAAATGCCTTCATCTCGAAGTCGCTGATATCGCGGGGGAGCCCACGCATCCCCAAAAACGTTGTGTGCCAACCCTGCATCGTGAACCTCAAAAGTGGGAGGCCACCATACCCGTTTACAAAGCGAACAGGAAAGTCAATGAAATCAACGGTCTACCCAGACCACCCCCGCGCCAGTGCTAGCTTTGCGTACCGTCACTTATTGCACTGAAAACGAGGAGACCCCGACCCAGACATCTATGCCGCGGGCGACGTGGCCAACCAGCCGAACACCTGGGCGGGCGGCCGTCTGCGATGCGAGTCGTGGGCCAATGCCCAGAATCAGGCCATCGCCGTGGGCAAGGCCATTGCCGGCGGCGAGGTGGCGTACGACGAGATTCCGTGGTTCTGGTCGGATCAGTACGACCTGAACCTGCAGGTGCTCGGCGTGCCGTCGAACGAGCTCGAGGGCACCCTGCGCGGCTCCGCCGAGGAGGGGGCGTTCTCCGTGTTCCAGATCTCTGAGGGCAGGCTGCGCAGCGTGCTGTCGGTGAACGTGCCGCGCGACATCAAGGTGGCCAAGCGCTGGCTCAAGCAGGGGACCTGCCCGCCGCCGGAGGTCCTCGCCGACCGCACGGTCCGCCTGGACAAGCTCTGAGCGGGCTGCTCGCGGGGCGGCCCGGTGCCGCTGCCGCCTGCAGCCCGGCCACTGGGCGCGTGCGCAGGAGGGATCGGCGCGGGAGCGCCGACGCTATTCGACCCGCAGCTGCGCGGCGACCATCGCGCTCAGGCTGTTCGCGAACTCATCCACGCTGATCTTCTCGGCCCGGTACTTCCAGCGCTTGACGTACCAGTCCTGGATGACGCTCTGCAGGTGCGCCGCCAGCAGGAAGGCTTCCCGGTCGCCCATCTCGCGCACCTGCCGGATCTGCCGCGCCATGGCGGCCTGGAAATCCACCTCGGCGGCCCTGGCCACCTTGCGCTGATCAGCCTCGAGCACGCGCGACTCCATGTACACGAAATAGAACCACGGCTGCAGCAGCTCGGACATGAAGACGTGCGCCCGCAGGCTGCTGTCCAGACGCACCAGCGGCGCCAGAGACGCCTCGTCGAACCAGCGAGGGATCTCGCCGCCGATGTGCCGGATCAGGTCCTCGACCATGGCGGCCAGGGCGTCCTTGCTCTGCAGGTAGCCGTAGAGCCCGCCCATGGACAGGCCGGTGGCCTTGGACAGGTCCCGCAGCGTCATCGCGCCGAAGCCCACCTGGTTGGCCAGCTGGAAGGAGGCCTCGAAGATGGCCCGCAGATTGGCCAGCGCCACCGGCACGCGCTTGACCGTGATGGCGTGCGCGTTGCGCGCGTACACCAGCTCCCACAGCGTGTCGGGCGGGATGGGGTTGATCCGCTTGAACTGTGCGAAGGTGAATCGGGGCTCGAGACCGAGGGACAGGGGCATGGCGGGAAGGCGTGGACGCGGTCGGGTGGGGGGCGGGGCAGGTTGCCCGAATTGACCGCCGGTCGGGAATGATTGTAAACTCCCTCAAAAACCGAGCGAGCGCTCGGTGTTTATTTCGAGCGAGACAACCCCACATGGCCACTGCCACCATCAGCGAGCGCGAGCTCGCCTTCCTGCTTTACGAAGTCCTGGACACCGCGGGCCTGCTGCGGCGCGAGCGCTATGCCGAGCACTCGCGCGAGGTCTTCGACGCCACGCTGGAGACGGCGCGCCAGCTGGCCGAGGATTTGCTGGCGCCGCATCTGCGCGAGGGCGACGAGAACGAGCCACAGTTCGAGAATGGCCGGGCCCGCCTCGTCGCGCCGACCCGCGCGGCGTGGCAGGCCATCGCGGATGCCGGGTTCCTCAGTGCGCACTGGGAGCAGGCCGAGGGCGGGCTGCAGCTGCCGGAGGTCGTGCTGCGCGCGGCGATGAGCGCCTTCTACGCGGCCAACGTCGGCACGGCGGCCTATGCGATGCTGACGATCGGCGCGGCCAATCTGCTGCGCACCTTCGGCAGCCCACAGCTCCGGGCCCGCTACCTCGCGCCGCTGGGCGACGGCCGCTTCGCCGGCACGATGGCATTGACCGAGCCGTCGCAGGGTTCCGCCCTGGGCGACATCAAGACCTACGCCGTGCCCCAGGCCGATGGGAGCTACCGCGTTTTCGGCCAGAAGATGTTCATCTCCGGCGGCGAGCAGGACCTCACCGAGAACATCGTGCACATGGTGCTCGCGCGCATCCAGGGCGCGCCGCCCGGCGTCAAGGGCATCTCGCTGTTCCTGGTGCCCAAGATCCTGCCCGGCGAGCACGGGGCGGCGGACACGCCGAACGACGTGGCGCTGGCCGGGCTGCTGCACAAGATGGGCTGGCGCAACACCACCTCCACCGTGCTGTCCTTCGGGGAGAAGGGCGGCGCGGTGGGCTGGCTGGTCGGCCGCGAGCACCAGGGCCTGGCCCACATGTTCCAGCTGATGAACGAGGCGCGCATCGGCGTCGGCGTCATGTCCGCCAGCATCGCCTGGCGCGGCTTCAGCGAGTCGCTGGCCTACGCGCGCGAGCGGCCGCAGGGCCGCCTGCCGTCGAACAAGGATCCGCTGTCGCCGCAGGTCAAGCTGGTCGAGCACTCCGACGTGCGCCGGATGCTGCTGGTGCAGAAGGCCTACGCCGAGGGCAGCCTGGCCCTGTGCCTGTACGCCTGCAGCCTGTTCGAGGACCAGCACACCCATCCGGAGCCGCCGGCGCGCGCAGCGGCCGGCCGGCTGCTCGACGTCCTCACGCCGGTCGTGAAGTCCTGGCCTGCGCGCTACGGCGCGGCGGCCAACGACCTGGCCATTCAGGTGCTCGGCGGCGCGGGCTACACGCGCGACTACCCGCTGGAGCAGCTGTACCGCGACCAGCGCCTGAACATGATCCACGAGGGGACCGAGGCCATCCACGGCATCGATCTGCTCGGCCGCAAGGTGCTGGCGGAGCAGGGCGCGGGGCTGCGCCTGTTCGTCGACACCGTGCGCCAGGACGCCGGGCGCGCCTCCGAGGCGGGCCTGGGCGACGAGGCGGCGGCCCTGTGCGCGGCGCTGGACCGCCTGGTGGAGGTCAGCGCGGGGCTCGCCGCGCTGCAGCGCAGCGAGCCCGACCTCGGCCTGGCCAACGCCACGCTGTACCTCGACGCGTTCGGGCGCGTGACGCTGGCCTGGATCTGGCTGCTGCAGGGGCGGGCGGCGGCGCGCGCGCTGCCGGCCGCCAGCGGGGAGGCCGCCGACCACTACCGCGGCAAGCTGCAGGCCATGCGCTACTTCTTCCAGTGGGAGCTGCCGCAGACGCACGCCCAGTGGGCGTTGCTCGCGCGTGCCGACCGCTGCGCCTACGACATGCGCGACGCGTGGTTCATCTGAAGCCGCGACGCATTCCCTTTCCATCTCCACCGCAGGACCTTATGAGCCAGGCCGTCATCGTTTCCGTCGCGCGCACCCCCATCGGGCGCGCCTACAAAGGGGCATTCAATGCCATCAAGTCGCCCACGCTGCTGGGCCATGCCATCGGGCACGCCGTCGCGCGCGCCGGCGCCGGCCCGGACGAGGTCGACGACGTCGTCGTGGGCACGGTGCTGGGCGCCGGCACGGCCGGCATGAACCTGGCGCGCAACGCCGCGCTCGCGGCCGGGCTGGGCGTGGCGGTGAGCGGCCAGACCCTGGACCGCCAGTGCGCTTCCGGGCTCATGGCGGTGGCGACGGCCGCCAAGCAGATCATCGTGGACGGCATGCGGGTCGTGGTCGCGGGCGGCCAGGAAAACATCTCCGCGGTGCAGAAGGGCTACTTCGACTGGGCCTCGGCGGAGGCGGACCCCGCCGTCCAGGCCAAGGTGCCGCACGCCTACATGCCCATGCTGCAGACGGCGGAGTTCGTCGCCAGGAAGTACGGGATCGGCCGCGAGGCGCAGGACCTGTACGCGCTGCAATCGCAGCAGCGCACGGCGGCGGCCCAGCAGGCTGGACGCTTCGACGCCGAGATCGTGCCCCTGCCGTCGCGCATGGCCGTGGTCGACAAGGAGACCCAGGCCGTCAGCCACCGCGACGTGACCCTGGCCCAGGACGAGGGCAACCGCCCGGAGACCACGCTCGAGAGCCTGGCCGCGCTCAAGCCCGTGATCGAGGGCGGCAGCGTCACGGCGGGCAATGCCAGCCAGCTCTCCGATGGCGCCGCCGCCTGCGTGCTGATGGACGATGCGCTCGCGGCGCAGCGCGGCCTGAAGCCCCTGGGCATCTACCGGGGCATCGCGGTGGCCGGCGTGGCGCCGGAGGAGATGGGCATCGGGCCCGTGCTGGCGGTGCCCAAGCTGCTGCGCCAGCACGGCCTCACCGTCGACGACATCGGCCTGTGGGAGCTGAACGAGGCCTTCGCCTGCCAGGCGCTGTACTGCCGCGACCGGCTGGGCATCGACCCGGAGCGCTTCAACGTCAACGGGGGCGGTATCTCCGTGGGGCATCCCTACGGGATGAGCGGCGCGCGGCTCGTGGGCCACGCGCTGATCGAGGGGCGCAGGCGCGGCGCGCGCTATGTGGTGGTGACGATGTGTGTGGGCGGCGGCATGGGCGCGGCCGGACTTTTCGAGGTGGTGGCATGAACGGAATCAAGAACTCCCTGGCGGGCAAGACCCTCTTCATCACCGGCGCGAGCCGGGGCATCGGCCTGGAGATCGCGCTGCGGGCCGCGCGCGACGGCGCCAACGTGGTCATCGCGGCCAAGACCACCGAGCCGCACCCCAAGCTGCCGGGCACCATCTACACGGCCGCCGAAGCGGTCGAGCAGGCCGGGGGCAAGGCCCTGGCGCTCGTGCTGGACGTGCGCGACGAGGAGCGGGTCAAGGCGGCCGTGGCGCAGGCGGCCGAGCACTTCGGCGGCATCGACGCCTGCATCAACAACGCGTCGGCGATCAACCTGGCCAAGTCCGAGGACATCGACCTCAAGCGCTTCGACCTGATCCAGCAGATCAACATGCGCGGCACCTTCGTGACCTCGCGGGCCTGCATCCCCTACCTGCGCCAGAGCAGCAACCCCCACATCCTCGCGCTGTCGCCGCCCTTGACCCTGCGCGCCGACTGGTTCGCGCAGCACCTGCCCTACACGATGTCCAAGTACGGCATGTCGATGGTGATGTTCGGGCTGGCCGAGGAACTGCGCGAGGCCTGCATCGCCTGCAACGCGCTGTGGCCGCGCACGACCGTGGCCACGTCGGCGGTGGAGTTCGCGCTCGGCGGCGACGCGATGCTGCGGCAGTCGCGCAACCCGCAGATCATGGCCGACGCCGCCCACGCCATCCTATGCCGGCCCGCGCGCGCCTACACCGGGAATTTCGTGCTGGACGACGACGTGCTGGCCGAGGAGGGCGTGACCGATTTCGATCGCTACCGCAACGATCCGGCCAGCGCGCTGCTGCCCGACATCTTCGTGGACCCCGAGGCGCCGCTGCCGCCGGGATCGAGCTACGCCCCGGCGTCCTGACGCGCGCCGGGCGACCGGCGACTGCGCGTTAGTGCCTATTCCGGTCCGCGCGCAGATGCAGGATAATGAGCACGATTATAAATAGTCGTGCTCAATTTACATGGGGAGACGAAACAGCTTCCGCGGGCGACGCCGGCGGCCAACGGGCCGGGCGTTCGCCCCCGCAGGAGCGTGGTGACCGGGCCGTCCGCCCGGGCCGGTGGCGTCTCCGTACCGAACGCGAGATTCTCGAACAACACCCACGCCCGGACCGCTCCACGTCTTCCGCCATGACCTCTCCCATCACCTTCTCCCGCGACGGCCGCATCGGCCTGGTCGAGATCCACAATCCTCCGGTCAACGCCCTGTCCATCCCCGTCGTCGACGGGCTGGCATCCGCACTGGAGCAGTTCGAGGCGACCCCCGACCTGGACGCGCTCGTGCTGTACGGCCGCGGGCGCACCTGGGTGGCCGGCGCCGACATCACGGCCCTCGAGCAGCCCGGTTTCCCGACGGCGCGCTTCAACACCTTCCTGGCCCGCCTCGAGGCGCAGGCGCGCCCCGTGGTCGTGGCGTTGCACGGCACGGTGCTCGGCGGCGGCCTGGAGCTGGCCATGGCCTGCCACCACCGCGTGGCGCAGCCCCAGACGCGCCTGGGCCTTCCCGAGGTGAAGATCGGCATCATTCCGGGCTCCCTGGGCACCCAGCGCCTGCCCCGGCTCGCCGGGGCCGAGCTTGCGCTGGAGCTGATCTCGAGCGGGCGCATGATCGGCGCGGCGCAGGCGGCCTCGGCCGGACTGGTGGACGCGATCGCCGAGGGCGAGCCGCGCGCCATCGGGCTGGCCGCGGCCCGGGCCGTGCTCGCGGCGGGCGCGCCGCTGCGCCGCGCCAGCACGCTGACCGCCGCGCCGGCCTCCGCCGAGGCGCTGGACCGGGCGGAGGCGGCCGCCGCGAAGAAGCCCGGCTGGCCGCAGCTCGCCGCCGCCGTGCGCTGCGTGCGCGCGGCCCAGGAACTGCCGTTCGCGCAGGGCGCGGCGGTCGAGGCGGCCGAGTTCGAGCAACTGGTGCCCTCGCCCTCTGCGCGCGCGCTGCGCCACCTGTTCTTCGCCGAGCGCGAGGCGATGAAGATCCCCGGCCTGCCGCGCGACACGGCGTTGCGCCCCGTCCGCAAGGTCGGCATCGTCGGCGCCGGCACGATGGGCGGCGGTATCGCGATGAACTTCGCCAACGCCGGTATCCCCACGGTCGTCGTGGAAGTCTCCGACGAGGCCCTGCAGCGCGGCCTGGGGCTGGTGCGCAGGAACTACGAGGCCAGCGCCGCCAAGGGGCGGCTCACGCGCGAGCAGGTCGACCAGCGCATGGCGCTGCTGCAGGGCGCCCTCGACTACGCCGCTCTGGGCGACTGCGACCTGGTCATCGAGGCGGTGTTCGAGGACCTCGCCCTCAAGACCGAGGTCTGCGCCAGGCTGGGCGCGGCCGTCAAGCCGGGCGCCATCATCGCCACCAACACCTCCACGCTGGACGTGGACGCGCTCGCGCGCGCCACCGGCCGCCCGGCCGACGTGGTGGGAATGCACTTCTTCAGCCCGGCCAACGTGATGCGGCTGCTGGAGGTGGTGCGCGGCGCGGCCACCGCGCCGGACGTGCTGGCCACCGTGATGAAGCTGGCCTCCACGATCGGGAAGGTGCCGGTGGTCTCGGGCGTCTGCTACGGCTTCATTGGCAACCGCATGGCCGAGGTGTACATGCGCGAGGCGGAGTTCCTGATCCTGGAGGGCGCCGAGCCGGCGCAGGTGGACGCGGCCGTGGAGGCCCTGGGCATGGCCATGGGGCCGTGCCGCATGCTCGACATGGCCGGCGTGGATGTCGGCGCCCGCACCGTCATCGAGTACGGCAAGGCTGGCGGGCTACCGCCGGATCCGAGCTACCGGGCGCTGGTGCGCAAGCTGTTCGAACTCGGCCGCTTCGGCCAGAAGACCGGCGCCGGCTACTACCGCTACGAGGGGCGCAGTCCGCTGCCCGACCCGCAGGTGACCGCGATCGCCGCGGCGCTGGCCGCGGAACACGGTATCGCGCGGCGCGAGCGCATCGGGCCCGAGGAAATCGTCGAGCGCCTGATGTACCCGCTGATCAACGAGGGCCTGAAGATCCTCGACGAGGGCATCGCCTACCGGCCCGGCGACATCGACGTGGTGTGGGTGGCGGGCTATGGCTTCCCCGACCACCGCGGCGGGCCGATGTGGATGGCCGGGGAGATCGGGCTGGACGTCATCGCCGGCCGCCTGGCGCACTACGCCGCGCAGCGCGGCAACCCCTACGGCTATTGGACGCCGGCCCGGCGGCTGGCGGCCGCCATCGCCGGCGTAGCCCACGAGACACAGGAGACACCATGAAGATTTCATCGACCTTGCAGGAGGTCCAGCCGGACCGCTATGGACAGGAGGCGGACAGCGCCCTCCTGTCGGGCACGGAGGCCCTGGCGCGGCTGCCGCTGGAGCAGCGCTGGCGCGACCGGGCCGCCGGCCTCAACACCGGGGGCTTCATCTCAGGCTACCGCGGCTCGCCGCTGGCCACCTACGACATGGAGCTGCTGCGCCTGAAGGACCGGCTCGAGGCGGAGAACATCAAGTTCCAGCCGGGCGTCAACGAGGACCTCGCGGCGACGGCCGTGTGGGGCACGCAGTTCGTCCAGCTGTATCCCGGCGCCAAGGTCGACGGCGTGTTCGGCATCTGGTACGGCAAGAGCCCGGGCGTGGACCGCAGCGGCGACGCCCTGATGCATGCCAACACCGCGGGCACGGCGCCGCTCGGCGGCGCCATCGCGCTGGTCGGCGACGACCACGCCGCCAAGTCCTCGTCGCGCTCCGCGCAGTCCGACCTGCAGCTCAAGGCCCTCGGGCTGCCTATCCTGTATCCCTGCAACACGCAGGAGATCCTGGACTACGGCCTGCACGCCATCGCGATGAGCCGCTACGCCGGCTGCTGGGCATCGCTGAAGCTCGTCACCGACGTCGTTGAGACGACCAGTGTCGTCGACGTGCGCCCCGCGCGCCTGCAGGTCGCCCTGCCGCCGCTGCCCACCGACCCGCCTGCAGGCCTGCACATCAAGCGCAACGAGCCGCCCCTCGAGATGGAGGCGCGCCTGTACGAGCACCGCATTCCCGCGGCGCTCACCTATGCGCGGGCCAATGGCCTGAACCAGATCCGGCTTCAACCGAAGCAGCCGCGCCTGGGCATCGTCTCGGCCGGCAAGAGCTGGAGCGACGTCCGCGCGGCGCTGGCGCTCCTCGGGCTGGACGATGCCGGGGCGGAAGCGGCCGGCCTGCGCCTGCTCAAGCTCGGGCTGATCTGGCCGGTCGATCCGCAGATCACCGCCGAGTTCGTCCAGGGCCTGGAGGCCGTGCTGGTCATCGAGGAAAAGCGTCCCTTCATCGAAGAGCAGCTGCGCGCCATCCTGCAGGAGCTGGGGGGCGGCGCGCAGGTGCGCGTGGTCGGCAAGGCGATGCCGCCCGGCATGGGACGGCCCGAGCCCGGGCAGCTGCCGATCTCCGGCGAGCTCTCGCCCCAGATCGTCGCGCGCTCGATCGCGCTGCTCGCGGGCATTCCGTCCACCGACGCCGTGCAGATGGCGCCGGCCTCACCGGGCCCGGTGCGCATGCCCAACTTCTGCTCGGGCTGTCCGCACAACACGTCCACCGTGGTGCCCGAGGGCAGCCGGGCGATGCCCGGCATCGGCTGCCACGGCATGGCGATGTGGATCCGCCCGGAGACCACGGGCACGGTCACGCACATGGGCGGCGAGGGGATGTTCTGGGTCGGCCAGTCGTCCTTCACCGACGAGCGGCATGTCTTCGTGAACATCGGCGACGGCACCTTCTACCACTCGGGCAGCCTGGCGCTGCGCCAGGCGGTGGCGGCGCGCGTGCGCGTGACCTACAAGGTCCTGTACAACGGCTACGTCTCGATGACCGGCGGACAGCACCACGATGGCGACGTCACCGTGGCCCGGATCATCGACATCGCGCGCGCCGAAGGCGTGGGCCGCATCGTCGTGGTCACCGACGACACCGGACGCTACGACGGGGTGACGCTGCCCGATGGCGTGACGCTGCGCCCGCGCGTCGAGCTCGATGCGGTGCAGCGCGAGCTGCGCGAGTTCGACGGCGTGTCGGTGCTGGTCTATGACCAGGCCTGCGCCACGGAGCTGCGCCGGCTGCGCAAGCGCAAGAAGGCGCCCGACCCCGACAAGCGCACCTTCATCAACGCCGAGGTCTGCGAAGGCTGCGGCGACTGCGGCGTCAAATCCAACTGCATGTCGGTCGAACCGCTGGAGACCGAGCTCGGCCGCAAGCGGCGGATCAACCAGTCCAGCTGCAACAAGGACTTCTCCTGCGTGGAAGGCTTCTGCCCGAGCTTCGTCACCGTCCACGGCGGGCAACTCAGGCGCCCGGCGCGCGGCGGGGCCGCCGGTGGCGACTGGCCGGCGCTGCCGGAGCCGACGCTGCGCGGCGTGGAGGGCGGCTACAACGTCCTGCTGGCCGGCATCGGCGGCACGGGCATCGTGACCGTGGGCACGGTCCTGGGGCAGGCGGCCCAGCTCGACGGCCTGGCCACCAGCCTCCTGGACCTGACCGGCCTGGCGCAGAAGTACGGCGCCGTGATGACGCACCTGCGCTTCGCGACCGATGCGGCCGCGATCCCGAGTTCGCGCCTCACGGTCGGCGAGGCCGACGCGGTGATCGGCTGCGACCTGATCGTGACGGCGAGCCAGGAGGCCTTGTCCAAGGTCGCCGCCGAGCGCAGCTTCGTCGTCGTGAACACGGCGGTGAACCCCACCGGCGAGTTCACCAAGTCCCCCGACTGGGATCCGCACGCCGAGCAGTTGCTCAACCGCCTCGGCGAGCGCACCCAGGGCCATCTGCACGCGCTCGACGCGAGCCGCCTGGCCACCACCCTCATGGGCGATGCGATCGCCATCAACATGTTCCTGGTCGGCTTCGCGTGGCAGCACGGCCGCATCCCGGTGACGCTGGCGGCGCTGCAGCGGGCGATCGAGCTCAACGGCGTCGAGGTCGATTTCAACCGCCAGAGCTTCGAGTGGGGCCGGCGCGCCGCCGTGGACCTCAAGGCGGTCGAGCGCGCCGCGGCCAAGGCCTCGGATGGCCAGGTCATCCAGTTCGCGCCGCGGCCGCTGCAGCGCGTGGAAGACATTGTGGAGGACCGCAGCCGCCGCCTGACCGACTACCAGAACAGCGCCTACGCGCAACGCTACCGCGATCGGGTGGCCAAGGTGCAGCGCAAGGACGCGGCCATCGGCGCCAACGGCCGCCTGGCGCGCGCGGCCGCGCGCTACTACTACAAGCTGCTGGCCGAGAAGGACGAGTTCGAGGTCGCCCGCCTGTACAGCGCGCCGGAGTTCCGGCGCTCGATCGAGGCGCAGTTCGAGGGCGACTACAAGCTGCACTTCCACCTGGGGGCCTGGCCGTTCGGCCGGCGTGACGCCGAGGGCCACTGGCACAAGCGCGAGGTGGGACCCTGGATGCTGTCGGCCATGGGCGTGCTGCAGCGGCTGCGTGGCTTGCGCAACACCTGGCTCGATCCCTTCCGCCGCACGCCGGAGCGCAAGCTGGCCCTGGGCCTGCTCGCGCGCTACGAGGCGGATCTCGATCTGATCCTCGGGCAGGCGGCGCCGGAGACGGCTGATGCGGCGGTCGAACTCGCGGCGCTGCCCGAACGGATTCGCGGCTACGGCCATGTGCGCCAGGCGCACGCGGACAAGGTCGAAGGAGTGCGGGCGGAGCTGCGCGAGCGCCTGGCTCGCCAAGGGGCGGAGCAGCTGGCGGCCTGACGCGCACCGGGCCGGAGCGTGTCTCCGGCCCACCCAGGCGCCCCGGAGAGGGCGCACTGAGTAAGTAGAACAAAACGAGACCAGGAGACATGTCATGAGCACAGCTTCGCTGCGGCACCCGCCGCCGCCCCCGCGCGCGTCCCGCCGCACGCTCCTGCGCGCCGCGGGCGCGGCGGCGGCCTGCCTCGCCGCCCCGGCCCTCGCACAGCCGGGCGCCGTCGTGAAGTTTACGGTGGGCTACCCGCCCGGGGGGCTGATGGACGCCATCGCGCGCTTGCTGGCGCAGGGATTGGAACGGGAACTTCGGCGAACCGTGATCGTGGAGAACCGCCCCGGGGCGGGCGCGCGGCTGGCCGCAAGCCTCTTCAAGCGCCAGCCAGCGGACGGAACGAACCTGATGCTGGCCACGGACTCCCTCATGGTGCATGCGCCGCATGTGTTCACGAGGCTCGGCTTCGACGTGTTCCAGGACTTCACGCCGGTGGCGGCGGTCTCGAGCTTTTCCTATGTGCTGGCCACGGGTCCGGACCCCAGGGCCGACTCGCTGGGGGCGCTGGCCGAATGGCTCCGCAGAAGCCCTGATCGCGCGGCGTTCGGCCACCCCGGCGCGGGCAGCGCGCCGCATTTCTTCGGACTGGTGCTGGGCGAGAAGTTTGGCGTGCCGCTGACGGCCGTGCCCTACCAGGGCGGCGCCCCCCTGCTGACGGCGCTGGCGTCCGGCGGGCAGATCACCTTTGGCGTCAACGCGCTGGCCTCGGACATGCTGGAGTTCCACCGGTCCGGCAGGACGCGCATCCAGGCCGTCACCGGCGACCAGCGCAGCGCGCTGCTTCCCGACGTTCCCACCTTCGGTGAACTCGGCTATCCGTCCGTGCCCCGCGGCTGGTCGGCCCTCTACCTGCCGCACGACGCGGCGGCGGAGGTGGTGTCGCGCCTGAACGAGGCGCTCCAGGCGGTGCTGGCGCAACAGGAGGTGCGCGAGCGCATCGCCGGCTTTGGCATGCAGACCGAGAGCGGCAGCGCGCAGCGGTTGGCCAGGCTCGCCCGCGCGGACTACGCTACCTGGAAGCCCATCATCGAGAAGTCCGGCTTCAAGCTGGACAGCTGACGCGATGACAGGCACGGATGGACAAAAGGGGCCCGGGCTCCTCGAGGATGCATCCCCGGTCCCGGCGCGGCATCTGCCGCACCGGGAAACCCTGGCGCTTGCGGCCATGGAGGCATCTCCCGACGGGATCCTGATGGTGGACCGGGCAGGGCACATCGTCATGGTCAATGCGGCCATGGAGGCCATCTCCGGCTATGCGTCCGAGGAACTGTGCGGACAGTCGGTAGGCATCTTCCTTCCGCCGGCCGCCCGCGACGCGCACGCCCGCCAGCTGGAGGCGTATTTCCGGTCGCCGTCGGGCAGGCCCATGGGCAGGGGACAGGATTTCCGGATCATGCGCAAGGACGGCAGCCTGACGGCCGTGGCTATCGCGCTGGGCCACACGGATGTCTCCGGCGGAACCGCCGTGGCATTCGTGCGCGATATCTCGGACGTGCGCGGGCTGGAGGCCAGGATCCGCTTCCAGGCCACCCACGATACGCTGACGGGCCTGGCCAACCGCTGGCAGTTTGGCCTGGAACTCGAACAGGCCATCGCCGTTTCGGAGCGAACGGGCCAGTCCTTCGCGTTGTTGCTGCTGGACCTGGACGACTTCAAGGCCATCAACGACGGCTATGGGCATGCCGCGGGCGAACGGCTGCTGCTGGAGGCGTCGCGGCGGCTCCAAAGCGCGCTGCGTGCCGGCGATACCGTGGCGCGGCTCGGTGGCGACGAGTTCACCGTGGTCCTGCCCGCGATCGCGCAGCCCCAGGACGTGGAGCAAGTGGCCGCCAAGCTGCTCGGTGTCCTGTGCCAGCCCTACCGGATGCACGGCTTCGATCTGGCGTTCAGCGCCAGCCTGGGAATCGCCGTGTATCCCAGGGATGCGCGGGACGCCACCACGCTGCTGCGCTACGCGGACATGGCCATGTACCACGCCAAGAATTCCGGCCGCGCCAGCTACGCCTTCTACGCGCACCACATGGGCTGGCGCATGGAGGAGAAGCTCCAGCTGCGCGAGCAGCTCAAGATCGCGCTGGACTCCGACGGGCTGGAACTGCACTACCAGCCGCAGGTCAATGTGGCCACGGCCGAGGTCGAATCAGTGGAAGCACTGCTGCGATGGACCCATCCCCAACTCGGGGAGATCCCGCCCAGCCGTTTCAT
The DNA here is from genome assembly GCF_900113035.1 of Paracidovorax wautersii. Taxonomy (GTDB): domain Bacteria; phylum Pseudomonadota; class Gammaproteobacteria; order Burkholderiales; family Burkholderiaceae_C; genus Paracidovorax; species Paracidovorax wautersii. The sequence goes on from NZ_FONX01000006.1 coordinate 151,901, forward strand.
CCCCGTGGCGGAGGCCACGGGCATGATCCTCGCACTGGGTGCCTGGGTGATCGACCGCGCGTGCCGGCAGATCGCCGCGTGGACGGAGGCCGGCCTGCCGCTGCGTGTCGCGGTCAACCTGTCGACGCAGCAACTGCGCCAGGTGGACCTCGTCGAGCAGATCGAGCGCAGCCTGGCTCGGCATGGCGCGCGTCCCGATCTCCTGGAGATCGAAGTGACCGAATCGGAAGCCATGGCGGATCCGGAGCAGGCCAGGCAGGTGCTGTGGCGCCTGCAACGGCTGGGCATCTCCATCACGCTGGACGATTTCGGGACCGGTTATTCCTCGCTGGCCTATCTGAAGCATCTGCCGGTGTCGCGCATCAAGATCGACCGCGATTTCCTGCGCCCTTTGTTGCGCAGCCCCGAAGATGCCGCCCTCGTGCGGGCCATCGTCGTGCTGGCGCAGACCCTGGGCCTGCGGGTGGTGGCCGAGGGCGTGGAGAGCACCGAGCAGCTTTCGCTGCTCGTGCGCTACGGCTGCGATGCGTACCAGGGCTGGCTGTTTTCCAAGGCCGTGGCGGCGCACCAGATTGCCGGGCTGCTGCGGTCGGCGCCGCCGGACGACGCGCTCCCGCCCACCCATATCGATGCGGCGAACGAGACGTGGGCCCGCCGCATCCCTTCTGAAGTCCAACTGTCCAAGTAGGAGAACCGCCATGGGAAATGCATTGGTGCATTCGGGAGACGCAGCGCAGCCTGGATCGAAGCCCCGCCCCGGATGGGCGCGGCGCCGTCTGCTGCGCGCCGCGGCCTGGCTCGCGCTGGCACCAGCCGGCTGGGCCTTCGCCGCCGAGCCGCTGGTCATTGGCCAGTCCCTGCCCCTGGGCAGCGCCGACGACGGCAGTGCCGCGCGCGCCAGTGCGGGCGCCCGGGCCTACATCGAGTTCGTCAACGCCTCGGGAGGCATCCGCGGGCGGCAGCTCAAGCTGCTCACCTTGGACGATGGAGGCGACCCGCGCCGCCACGTCGACAACCTGCGCCAGCTGGTCACCCAGCACAAGGCGGTCGCGTTGCTCAACTGCGTGGGCGATGCCGCCTGCGCGGCGGGCGCGCAGGTGGCGCGCACCGAGAAGGTGGCGCTGATCGGCCCGATGTCGGGGGCGGCAGCCCTCGGCCGGGACGCCAACCCTTATGTGTTCCGCACGCGCGCGACCTATGCGATGGAGGCGGAGGCGCTGACCAAGCAGATGCTGGCGCTCGGCACGAGCAAGGTCGTGATCGTCACCGACCGGCTTCCCGTCTCCGAGGGCGCGGCCGCGCTGCAGGAGGCCTTCGCGCGGCAGCGCATCGCATCGACCGTGCTCGACGTGGACCCTTCCGCGTCGGCATCGGTGGCGCGTTTCCGCTCCGAGGCCACTTCGGGCAGGTACCACGCGATGTTCGTGGACATGGGCGTGGAGGGCTTCGCACTCGTATCCAGGCTGAGCCAGGAAGCCAGCGACCGGTGGCCGTTGTTCGTCACGACCTTCGCCGCGGGCAACGTGAACTCGCTGCTGACCGGGTTCTCGGGCAGGGTGGTGGGTTTCACCTCGGTCGTTCCCAACCCCGAGGTCGCGTCGATCCAGTTGACCCGGGACCTGCAGGAGCACGCGGAGCGTTTCGCGGGCGGCGGACAGGCGGTGACCTTCGCCGGGATGGAGGGCTACATCAACGCGCGCATCTGCGTGGACGCGCTGCGGCGCGCCTCCGCGGCGGGCATGGTCGACGCGCGCGGCGTACTCGCCGCCATGAACACCATGGGCAGCGTCGATCTCGGGGGCTTCACCGCGAATTTCTCGGCCTCGCCCTCCGCCGCCTCCGACCGGGTCGATATCGTCGTGCGGTCGCGCAGCGGGCACCTGTTGAAGTGACGCCGGCATCCCGCCGCCTCGGCGCTGACTGCCTAGCCCTGCGTGAATCTCGTGCAAGGGTCCGACTGCAGAGACGGCCGATCACCGAGGTAGAAAGTCCCCGGACTTCAGTGACCGGATGCCAATAGTTGTGGCGCCACCTGACGCAGCAGCGTGCGAAGCCACTTGTTCGCGCCGTCGCCATGGACCCGACGATGCCAATGCTGAACCACGGTGAAGCGGGGCTGGGCAATGGGCAGCGCGAAAACGTGCAGACGCGGCCTATCCGGATGGAGGGCGACAAGGCTCTCGGGTACGGCCGCCACCAGGTCGGACTGCGCAACGAGCGAGGGCACGGACAGAAAATCCGGAACCTGTAGCTGCACTCGGCGGGAAGGCGAGAGAGCGGCCAGCGCGGCCTCGATGCGTCCGATGGCCGGGCCGCGCGGCGTGACCACACAATGCGCGCTGCGCAGGTAGCCGCTGACCGTCTGCAGCTCTGCGCGCAATGGATGGGATTTGCGCGCAATGCCGACGTACTGCTGCTCCAGCAGCCGTTGGCGATAGAGGTTCGGATGGGCCTTGCTGGGCGTGCCGATCACGAGGTCGATCCGGCCCGCCTCGAGCTCGGCCCACACCTCCTCGCCGCCTGCACGCACGATCTCCAGTCCGATGCGCCAGTCTTCGTTGGCGATGCGCCGCAACAGGCCGGGCAGGAACACAAGTTCCGCCACGTCGATCATGTGGATGCGGAAGACCCGGCTGGAGCGCTGCGGATCGAAAGACTCGCTCAGTCTCTGGACGCGCTCGAAGTCGAGCAGCAGACGCTCGGCCTCGGTGGCAAGCTTGATTGCCAGCGGCGTGCGCGTCAACTGGTTTCCCGATCGCTCGAACAGCGGGTCGCCATAGTGCGCGCGCAACCGGGACAGCGCATGGCTGACCGTCGATTGGCTCAGGTTGAGGCTCGCTGCTGCGGCAGTCACGCTGCCATGCCGGGCCAGCGCTTGCACCACCCGCAGCAGGTCAATGTCGAGGGCCATGCGTCAATTTCAGGGTTATCGATGCCGTCGATGGATTCTATGGCCCACGTCGTTGGGCGTCGCGCCGAGCCGTTCCTAAGATGGCTGTGGATTCGCCCACAACAAGGAGACACGCATGCTTCGTCAGTTCGTTCGATTCATTGCCGCCGCGCTCGCGTTTGGCGCGTGCGGCGTTCAAGCTCAGCCGCAGACGGGTTTTCCGGTCAAGCCCGTTCGCATCGTGATTCCCTACCCGGCGGGAGGACCAGTCGATGCTGCGGGCCGCCAGATTGCCAAGGGCATGCAGGAGATGCTCAAGCAGCCCGTGATCGTCGACAACAAGCCGGGAGCCAGCAGCACCATTGGCAGCGCCGAGGTTGCACGGGCCCCAGCGGACGGCCATACGGTGCTTCTGACGCTGGCCGATAGCTTTACCTACGTTCCTCACCTCTTCAAGAAGCTGCCCTACGACCCCTTTAAGGACTTCGCATTCGTCACCCAGTTGGCGCTGACACCGCCTGTGCTGATCTTGCGGACCGACGCGGGTGTCTCAGGGCTGAAGCAAATTGGCCCGGGCGGTGCTGCGCTCAACTACGGCACGTGGGGCCCAGGGAGCTACCCGCACCTGATCGGCTCGGCGCTAGCCCGGCAGACGCGCGGCAACCTGACCATCGTCGCCTACAAAGGAGGTGCGCCCGCCGCGCAGGATCTCATGGGCGGACATATCCAGATGACGATCGCCAGCATTCCGCAGGCTTTGGACATCCAGCAGAAGGGCCTTGCCACCATTTCCGCCATCGCCGGCACGCAGCGTTCACCGCTGATCCCCGACGTCCCCACCTTCGTCGAGCTGGGCTTCACCGATCCGACTTTCGCGGTCCCGATCTGGCTGGGCCTGGCCGCACCCGCCGGAACTCCCGTGTCCGTGGTGAGCCGGCTTCGGGATGCCGCGGTCGCGGCGCTGAAGCTGCCGGAGACGCAGAAGTTCCTCCAAGGCTTCGGATGGCGCGCGCTGGGCAACTCGCCGTCCGAGTTCCGCGCGGCGGTGGAGCGCGAGGGGCCTGTGATCGCGGAAGCCATGAGGCTCGCGGGCGTACAGCCGGAGTAGCCGAGCGATGCCGTCGAAGGGTTGTACCCATGCCGAGGAGTGGCGCATCCCCAGCACCTCGGATCCTGATGCGTGTCTGTTTGTCCGAAGGCGCGGCAAGCCCGGATCGGTGCCCGCGGTGTTGGTTCACGGCTTCTTTCAGCCGGGGTCGGCCATCCTGGACGTTCCCGGCTATTCGCTCCAGCAGGCGCTTGCGGACGCGGGGCTGCGTGTCTATCTGTTCGATCTTCGTGGCTATGGCCGTTCGAGCCGCCCGGCCTTCATGGAAGTCCCGCCCCAGCACAGCCGCCCTGCGCTGGGCTGCATGGCCGATGCGGTCGCAGACCTCGCCGACGTCGTGGCGTTCGTGCGAAAGCAAGAGGACGTCGCCTGCGTGGACCTGATCGGCTATTCGTGGGGCACGGCTCGCAGCGCCAACTTCACGCTGGCGGCCCCGGGGTGCGTGCGCCGCCTGGCCCTCTACGCGCCGGTCTGGCGCCCCGCCGCTGGCGCCGCGGCGAACGTCGGTGACGGCAAGGTCCCCCCAAACCTCGACCCCCGCCTTGGCGGCTACACCGTCGTGTTGCGTGGTGCGCTGAGGCGTGGATGGGACTGGGAGATTGGCGCTGCCGACGCGGCGGAGTATCGAGACCCCGCTGCGCTGGCGTGTGCGGAAAGCTCGCTGATGGATTCCGACCAAGGGCGTGGCAGCTCTGCCGAAGGCTTCCGCGCACCCATGGGCCCAAAGGTGGATGCGCTTCAGGTGCTCCGGGGAGGACAGCTCTTCGATGCACCCCGGCTGCGCCACGACCTCCTTCTGGTGCGAGGCGCGCAGGACAAGCTCTCGAGCGAGGGTGATGCCGCGGCCCTCTTTGAGTCTCTCGGGTCGCCGCACAAGCGGCTCGTGACCATAGACCGGGGTACGCACCTTCTGCATCTGGAGCATGCGCGGTGGCGGCTGGTGGACGAACTGGCGGGATTCCTCGCGGGCGACAGGGTGTGAACTGCGCGGTCGGACTGTGGCCTCCAGTCATCCGCGTCCCGGGTTCCGCGAGCCCGTAGTTCGCTCTCGGGCTGGTGGGCTCCATCAAGACGCGCATCTGCGTGGACACGCTGCAGCGCGCCTCCGCGGCGGGCATGGTCGACGCGTGCGGCGTACTCGCCGCCATGAACAACATGGGCAGCGTCGATCTCGGGGGCTTCACCGCGAATTTCTCGGCCTCGCCCTCCGCCGCCTCCGACCGGGTCGACGTCGTCGTGCGGGCGCGCAGCGGGCACCTGCTGAAATAGCACGGGCCGCCGTTCGTTTCCCGCCTACGCCCGCGAGCAAGTGCGCGTGCGACCGCTGCGCCAGCAGTTCTCCAGTGCATCGCACCGATCGCCGATGGGCCGTGTCCGTGCGAACCGGCCCTAGTCGCGGCGCGAGGGCCGCCGGGCCGCCGGCGATGCGCTGGCGGTCCCTGAGCGGCCGGGGGTCGCTTGACCGCCTCGCGCCGAAGCCCCGGTACGGAGGACATCGATCAGCATGTCCATGGACGCGGTCCGGGTGCGGTCCTTCAGCGTGACGAGCCCCATGGCCACGGCAAGCGGGTTCTGGTCTTCCAGCTGCGACAACTCGCGCACCTGGAGGCTGCACAGCCCACAGCCCGGGCGCTCCGCGCCCATGGCCTGCGGCGCGGCGAGGATGACGGCATCGGTCCGAAGCGCGTACTCGCGCAGGACGATGACGCTCTCGCATTCCAAGGCCAGCGGCAGCATTCCCTTCTCGTCGCGGGCGATCAGCTTCGCCAGCCGGGCGCTCAGGATCGCGGGGATATGGACGGAGGCGAGCCGCTGCGCCCGCAGCTCCCCGAGGGTCACGGTCGCGCGGCCGGCCAGGGGATGGCCTTCGCGGCACATCAGGCTGAGCCGCATGCGCCCGATCGGCTCGACCGCGCAGCGTTCATGGTCGATGAGCTCGCGCACATCGGCGACGAAGAAGTCGAGTTGCTCCTCCATCAGCCTTCTTTGCAGCTCCCGGGTGTGCGCGACGTCCAGCCGCACGCCGACGCGCGGGTGGGCTTGCTGGAACGCGGCGATGGCGGGGAGCACCACCGCCGGCGCGGACAGCGGGCCCGCGCCCACGACCAGGTCGCCGAGCTCGCCCGTGCGCAGGAGCCGCAGCTCCTCGGACAGCTCCTCGCTGCTCAGCAGGAGCCTTTTGGCCCTGGCGAGCACCCGCTCGCCTGCCATCGTGAGCCGGACCCCGTTCGCCCGCCGGTCGAAGAGGGGCATCGACACGGACTCCTCGAGGGCGGCGACGCTGCGGCTGAACGCGGAGGCCGACAGGAAGGCCCGCTCCGCCGCGCGCCCGAAGTGCTGTTCCTCGGACAGCAGCACCATGTGGTGGAGCTGTTTCAGGTTGATGGGCATCGCTGTCGCCTCCTGTGTTGCGCATGGCCGCCAGGCCCGCGCGCTCCCGGCATCCGCGCGGTTCACTCGCGGGACACGGGGTCCGCCAGATCCGGTGGGCCGCCATGGCGCTTCAGGGCGCGGCGGTCGCCGAGGCCGGCGCCTCGGTGCCGTCCTGCGGTGCCTGGGGGTCCTGGGCCGCGTCGAAGGATTCCTCGAGGAGCCGGGCCATGTCCTCCAGGTTCATCACGAACTGCGCGAACTCCAGCCGGCGGTCCTTGAGGGCGATGCCGCGCCTTGCGGGGGCCATGGCGGCATGCTGCGTCTGGAGTACGGACTTCCCATCCAGGTAGTCGAGCAGGTCGTCGACCTCGAAGGCCTCGGCGCGCCAGAAGCGGCGCGGCGGCTCTCCGGGACCTCTTCCCACGTAGCCGCGCACCAGCAAGTTGATCAGCTCGTGCGCCTGTCGCACCGGGTGGGCGCCGCAGCGGTAGCCGCTGAAGGCGCGGTTGGCCGTGACCACGCAGGTGCGCACGCGCGCCGGGGCGGTGGCGTCCCAGCCAAGCGCCTTGAAGAGCCGCGCCTGGTTGCCGGGTTCCGCGAGCCATAGGGCGCGGAGGTCCAGTTGCTCCTCTGCCTTCAGGACCAGGTCGTAGCTGTTGCGCAGCTCGTGCGGCGAGCACGGGTGGTAGGCGTTCTTGCATTCGATGACGAAGAGCACGCCATCGCGGTAGCAGAAGATGTCGGTCTCGCGCCTGCCGCTGATGTTGAAGTCGAAGCTCTCCCGCACGAGAAAGCCCGCTTGCCGCAGCGCCGTCGCCACGGCCACCTGCATCGGATCGTCGGCCGCCGCGGTCACGCCCTTGATCCCGCTGGCGTGCATGATGCTGCGCGCGAGGTTGGACTTGGCCACGATCGCCGGTGGAATGGCGATATAGTCGCCCTTGGGGTCCAGCGAGTGCACGAACGGCCGGTACTGGAGGTCGATGTACACGTTGGCGCCCGCCGCGGAGTTCGTCGTCGGCAGCGACAGCAGCGAGATCAGCTCCTGCGCCTTCTCTGGCGACATCACGACCTGCAGCATCCGCAGCAGATCCGCGCGTGGCGCGACCATCACGGTGGACCGAAGCCCCAGGACCCTGCGCTTCACTGGGTCGTCCACCGTTTCCAGCTTCTTGCGGAACATGGTGTCGATGAGGTTGAACAGCCGTTGCGCCTTGAGCAGGTCCATGATGGAGAGCTGCCCGCTGACCCGCAGGTCGGTGCTGCCGGGCGGCTGGAAGGTGTCGATCAGGGCGCCTTGGAGGAGAGGGAACTCCTCCAGGAACGGGCCGTCGACATTCAGGATCTCGATCAGCGGCGCAAGACTTGGCAGCGTGATCACGAACCGCTCTACGGGCTCTGTCCGGAGCGAAACGAACTCCAGCAGGCCGGCCTGGAAGAACGCGGACAGCGCGTCCTGGAACGAGGGCAGCTTCGGCTGCTCACCGCCCAGGTGCCGCTCGGACGAGGCCGCGCGTATCAGCAACTGCTGGTCGGCCTGGATGTAGCCCAGCCGGACGGATCGTTCGAATTCGGGATCGATGGCCGAGACCAGCACCCCGGCGGGGGTGGCTTGCGCCTTGTACGGAAGGCCATCGAGCAGGACCTCCGCGTCGATCAGCTCGTTGAGCCTCAGGGCGTCCACCAGCAGGCTGGAATAGACGCCCTCATGCGCCGATGCGGCGTGGTCGTCGGTCCAGGTCCACGTCCGGGCGCCGATGCCGGGACCGTCCCGCGAGATCATGTAGAGCCGGGAGAACGCCGATGCGAGCTCGGTGGCGCTCCAGCGCAGCGGCTGGCTCTCGTCGGCCTGCTCGCTGCCCAGCCAGTTGATGGAGAACGAGGAGTTGACGAGCGCCAGCAGGGTCTTGAGGGCCGCGCCTCGGCGCGCCTTCAGGCGGTCGACGATGCTCCGGTGGATCTGCCTCGCGGGCCCGGCGAGCGCCAGCAGCGCCTGCACGGACTGCAGGTACTGGACCTGCTCGGACGGCAGCGGCGAGGTCGCGGACAGTTCGAGCGCCGCCGCCACGATCTTCTTCAGGCAGCCGCCGTCGTATCCATAGCGCGAAGCGCGCAACAGGCCGTCCTTGCGCATGCGCGCGAGCCACGTGCTGCCGTCGAGGCGCAGCAGGGCCAACGTGGACGCCACGGCGTCGCGGCGGTCGTTCGCTGCGATGCACCCGGCCAGGCGCTCGTAGAGAGCCTTGGCCTCTTCACGCGTGGCGGTGGGCGCCGGCAGTGCCTGGGCCGCCGCCGCCATGGCGGACAGGGTCGGTGCCTTCAAGAGTTCGGCGATGCATGCGGCCAGGTCCAAGAGGGGCTCCTTCGTGTATTCAGCGCGGGCCTGGCCCGACCGGCCGCCTTCGTCGCCGGCTGCCGCGCCGTTGGCGCGCGGCACCTCCATCTTATTGCAAGGATTGCAACGCTAGGCGGCTTAAATTGCATTGGACGCAAGCTGCCGCCTTGGCTACTCTCCTGGCGAACACGGTACTGGGCGGCCCCGCGCGCACCGGCCCGCAACAAAAGAGACAAAGGAGACAGCGATGGCGTATTCGAGGAGAAGGATCCTGCAGGCCGGGTCGGCTGCGATGGCGCTGGCCGCGTCCGGTCCGCTGCGCGCGGCGCCGGGGCCCGAACTGGCGCGCATCCTCGTGGGCTTTCCGCCGGGCACGACCACGGATGTCGTTGCCCGCAAGATCGGGGACCGGCTCGTCAACGACTATGCGCCGGCCGTCGTGGTGGAAAGCCGCCTCGGGGCGGGCGGTCAGCTCGCCGTGGTCGCGGTCAAGGCCGCGGCGCCCGACGGCGCCAGCATTCTCGTCACCCCCATGTCGATGCTCGGCGTCTATCCGTTCACCTACCGCAAGCTTCCCTATGACCCGGCGGCGGATCTCGCGCCGGTGTCCATGGCCGCAACCCTCGATTGCGGCATCGCGGTCGGCCCCGCGGTCCCGGAGCAGGTGCGGACGGTGAACGACCTGATGGCCTGGTACAAGGCGCACCCGGACCGCGCCAGCATGGGCTCGCCCGCCACGGGGTCGACGCTGCATTTCGCGGCCATCTCGCTCGGCAGGGCGGCGGGCGTGGAGATCACCCACATCGGCTACAAGGGCTCCGGCGCGGCGATCACGGACATGATCGGCGGCAACCTTCCGGCGCTCTGCAGCCCGCTGGGCACTTTCCTGAACCAGCCCAGGCTGCGGCTCCTCGCGACGACCGGGTCCGAACGGAGCCGGTTCACGCCCAAGGTGCCCACGCTGGTGGAGCAGGGCTTCAAGAACATGGTGTTCCAGGAGTGGTACGGCGTCTACCTGCCCGCCGGGGCACCCGCGTTCGCGGTGCAGAAGCTCCATGCGGCCGTGCACCGCGCGCTGGCGTCCAAGGAGGTGGAGGAGAGCTTCGCGTCCTTCGGGATGGAGGTGTCGCCGTCCACGCCTGCGCAACTGACGGAGGCGCTGCGCGATGCCCAGAAGAAGTGGGAGCCGATCGTCAAGAGCATCGGCTTCAGCGCCGACAGCTGAAGCGCACGCTCCCGGCCCTGCCATCCGGCCGCGACCCGCCGCAGCCGCGCCGGCGCTGCGCGCGGCACCGGCAACCGCAGCGGCCCCTGGGTGCCGCCGCTGCATCCATCGCTTCGCCCGCACGCATCCGCCCGCACGCATCCGCCTGCACGCATCCCACTGCCTTACCCCGGGGTCGGCCGGCCGCCTTCGCCCGCGACACTGCGCGACCGCCCCGGCTGGCAGACCAGCCCGGGGCCCTGCGGCTGGCCACGGCCGGGGGTTGAAGCCCGGTGCGAGGCGTGGAAGATGCAGGCGGAGGTGTCAGACATGTCCTTTCGAATGCAGTTGGCCTCGCTCCCGGACGGCGCGGGGTCCTTTGAGGTGTTGAGCTTCGCGACGGTGCGTCGCCCGGCGCATGGCGCCGCGCGCCCCTTCGACCCCGTGCTCGCGGCCACCGTGGGCACGCAGCTGGAGTACGGCAACCTTTTTGCCTATCTGTTCCGCCGGTTCGGCTATCCCAACGAGCCCTGGGACCGGCGCAACGAGCTGGCGCGCTATCTGCTCTCGACGCGCCGCGCCGACTTGTTCCTCGGCGTGGCGCCCCGGCTCGACGGCCGCGCCGATCTCAGCCTGGTCTTCCTCGGCCCCGCGGGACTTGGACAGGCGGCCCGGTCCTTCTGCAGCGCGCCCGTCGAGGCCTGGGAGGGCAGGGCGATCGCGCACGGCGCCCCGAGGGACTGGCCGGGGTGGCTGGGGCCCGCCTCTGCCGCCTCCAGAGCAAGCACCGACCCGCCAGGGAACCCCGCGGACGGCCCGGCACGCCGGCTGCGCGAGGCGCTGCGGCCCCGGCCCGGCGATCCTCCCTCCGTGGCGCTGCGCAAGCGCCGGTACCTGCAGCGCTGCCATGAGCTCTACGCGCGCGTCGAGCCTGCGCCACGGCCGCTGCAGCGGCCCGCCGCATTGAAGGACTGGTCCGATGCGGATCCGCTCAAGCCCTACGCCCTGGCCGCCACACAGGCGCTGCGCGAGCTGAAGCGCGACGTGCGGCTTGGCGACGGCGCGATCGATGTGTTCGGGGCCCGGGCGCCCACTCGGCGCGCGCTCGCCGGCGCGGAGTCCGCCGACCTGTCCTGGAACGCGCTCGTGCCGCAGAACGCCCCGCTCGTCGCCGAGTTGCAGCGGGCGCTCGTGCGCCTCGGCAGAGGCGACGCGCGGCTGGGTGTGGCCCGCGCATTGGCCCTGCTGCAGCGCGAGCCCGGGCGCGCCAGCCGCTGAGGAGCGTCGCATGCAACCCACCGGACGACCGAACAGCGCCAGCGGCTGCCGTCCGGTGGCCTGCGTCTGCCCGCTCCAGGGGACGGTCCGCCGGAATAACCTGCCCGATTTCCGTGCAATCGCAGCAAAATCGGTAGTTGCGTTGCCCGGCACTGCGTGTCGGGCGGCCTGCCGACAGCAATATCCGCTGGCGGCGGGGAGTCGTTGGCCGCCCACAAGGTAGACCAGTGTGTTCCATGTCCATGCACGGTGCGCCCGCCGCCGTGGGGATTCTCTGGAAGGAGGGTGGGCGGGAGAAGAGCCATGGAGAACTGGGCGGGATCCCTGATGCAGGCCATCGACCCCGACGGCGCCGAGGACGAGGTGTTCGCCCATATCGCGTTCGCCGCCAGGGGCCTGGGCTTCGAGTGGTGCGCGTTCGGGCTGCGCGTGCCCCTGCCGGTGACCGATCCGAAGGTCATGCTGGTCAACGACTACCCCGCGGTGTGGCAGCACCGGTATCTCGAGGCGGGCTACGTGCGCGTCGACCCCACGGTGCTGCACGGGCGCAGCAGCCAGGTGCCGCTCGTCTGGAGCGAACAGGTCTTCGCATCGACCCCGGGGCTGTGGTCCGAGGCGCAGTCCGCAGGCCTGCGCTACGGCTGGTGCCAGTCGAGCCTGGACGCGTACGGGGTGACGAGCATGCTCAGCCTGTCGCGCTCGTCCGAGCCGATCACCGGCACGGAGATGGCGGACAAGCGGATGCAGATGTCCTGGCTGGTGAACATCGCGCACATGGCACTGGGCCGCCACTTCAAGCCCAGGCTGTACGGACCGCCGGGCGCCGACCTGACGGCCCGGGAGACGGAAGTGCTCAAATGGACCATCGACGGCAAGACCGCCGGGGAGATCGCGCTCATCCTCTCGATCAGCATCGATACGGTGAACTACCACGTCAAGAACGCGACCCTCAAGATGAATTCGCCCAACAAGGCAACCGCCGCCGTTCGCGCGCTCGCGATGGGCCTGCTGTCGTGAGAAGCGCAGCGACGGTTTGACGGGCCGCCGCCGCTCTCCGAAACTGTCGGGTGCGCGCGGCGGAGCGCCCGGCCCGCGGCATAGGCGCACGATGACGACATGACATGGCAATACGGTCCCGCGTACGGTGAAGGTCCCTGGCTGTCCAGCACGGATGGCTTTGTGCGGCTGTCGCTGGACGCCATGCTCGACCTTCGGCTGGAGCACATGCTTTCGCGGCTGGAACAGGACCCCCAGGACATTGCGCGGTGCGGCGCACAGACCGCGATCTGCGGCTACAGCGAGTGGTTCAGCCGCGCCGCGCCGTGCCTGAGCATCGGCTGGGACTGGCGGCTGGTGTGCGCGCCGGGCGTGCTCGGGCTGGCGCGCGTGGGCTGGCCCCGCAGCAACGTCATGTTGATCGACCGGCATGGCGCCGACTACGCCTGGCGGCGCAATCTCGAAGTCCTGGGCACCGTGGTGGACGCGCTGCCGTGGCGCGACAACCCGCGGCAGGTCCTGTTGCGCTGCACGCTATAAGTGTCCTCCAGCAGTTGGTAGTACCGCAAAGCGCGGGCTGACGATGCAATGGCGGCTCGTCAGTCGTTGCTGGAGGCCGATGTGGAGATTATTGAAGGCACCCCGAGGTCCCTGTCGCCGGAATTGTTCGAGGGCATTGCGCGTTACCGGCACAAGGTGTTCATCGAGACGCTCGGATGGGAGCTTCCGGCCCGCGAGGGGCTGGAGCTGGACCAGTTCGACCGCCCCGACACCATCTATCTGGCCGCCCGCGAGTACGACGGCCGCCTGGTCGGCACCGCCCGCCTGATGCCGACCGACAAGCCCTATCTGCTCGGCGAGGTGTTCCCGCAGCTGATGGGGGGCGTCGAGCCGCCGCGGCGCGCCGACGTCTGGGAACTGTCGCGTTTCGCGGCCGTGGATTTCGCGCAGGCGGGGGCCCATCCCCTGGGCCAGTTCTCGTCGCCGGTCACCCTGCAGCTGCTGCGCGAGGTGCTGCGTCTGGCGGCCGACAACGGCGTCCAGCGCCTGATCACGGTGTCTCCGCTCGGCGTGGAACGGCTGCTGCGGCGAGCCGGCTGTGCCGCCCACCGCGCGGCGCCGCCGGTGGTGATCGGCGGGCAACCGCTCTTCGCGTGCTGGGTCGAAGTGCAGGGACGGCTGTCGAGCTGATGGACCCCATGTGCGATCCCACATGCAGGTTGCCGGCAGATCTCGGTCCGCCTGGCGCCCCACCGCCGCCGTCTGCGGCAGCCGACATGGCGCCGGATGCCCGTGAACCGGGTCCGCGGCGCGCAGGCGCCGCGGTGCAGCCGCCACAGACCCATGGCCAGCTTTCGCTCCTGATCACCGATGGGGCGGTATGGGACCTTCGGCGCGCCGCCCGGCGCAGCGGATGCCGTCTCGCCGAAATGCTGCTGGCGATGTTCGGCCTGGCGCTCGACCGGCAAGGACTGCATGGGGAGGCATCGATCACCGTTCTTTGGCCGGAACCGGGCCAGGGTGGGGCGATGCAGCGCGGCGTCGCCGGTGGCGCCGTGCAGCCGCGCGACGAGACGGCCATGCCGAAGGACATGCGCCGGGCGATCGCGGGCGGTGCTGGCCCCGGCATGGCATACGCCGACGCGCGGGGCGGCGTGGCTTTCCGGTACACGCGGTGCTGGCTGGGAGAGGCGACCATCGCGCGGCTGCTCGAGTCCGACGCGTCAGGTGATCGGGGCGGTGATGGCGGGTTCGATCTGCTGCTCGCGATCAGCGAGTTCGATGACGAACTGCTGCTGGAATGCTTCTACCGGACCGCTGCGACGACCGAACCGTCCGCCCGCCAGTTGCTGCAGGCTTATGTGAGCGACCTTGCAGACATCGCGCGCTCGTCTTCCGAGCCCACCGGCGCACGTGGCTGATCCCCTGGGCCGACCCCTGCCGGCCCGGGACGCGAGGTGCTTCGTCGGCGGGCCGGTTGGAGAGAGGCAAAGGCCGAAGCAGGAGGAACTCACGCCGCGGGCGACGGTACCGATGGCGTGGCGCGCCAACCGTGCAGCAGTGCCTCGACGTGCAGGCTGAGAAAGCGCTGCTGGTCGAAGTCGTTGGGCTGCGGGGTGCGCAGTCCTCCCGCATGCTCCCACAGCGAGAGGAAGAGCATGGGTGCGAGCACGAGCTTGACGGCGTATTGCATTTCGGGAATGCGCAGCTCGCCGCGTTCGACACCCCGCCGCAGGATGCGGCCGACCAGTTCGTTGCCGGGCTCGATGACCTCGCGCCGGTAGAAGTCCGACAGCTCGGGGAAGTTCTGTGCCTCGCACAGCATCAGCTTGGAGATGCCCGCGGCCGGCGTGTCCCCCACGCGCCGCCACCACACCTGCATGCAGTAACGCAGCAGTTCTTCCGTGCTGCCCTCGAAGCTGTCCAGCTCGCGGCCCCATTCGGCGAAGCGTCCTGCGATGACCTCGCGCACCACGGCCTTGAGCAAGTCTTCCTTGGTGGAGAAGTACAGGAACAGCGTGCCCTTGGAGACGCCCGCCCGGGCTGCCACTTCGTCGACGCGGGTGGCGGCGAACCCCTTCTCGACGAACAGCGCGAGCGCCGCCTCCAGCAATTCGCCCGGGCGCGCCTGCTTGCGCCGCTCGAACCTGGAGCCTGTCGCGGAAATGGAAGTGGTGGAGTCCAACGTGCGGTTCTTCTTGTGATCGTGCGGTGGTTGATTGGGCCACACCTGCATGCGGCGTCAATCCGGAGGTACCTGGGGCAGTTCGGGCGCGGCGGAGTCGGCTGCGGCCCCGCGCCGCCCGGCATCGGGACGGGCAGGGCCGCGGCACCGGCCTCAGGGCGCGGTCCGTGACGCCTCGCGATGCCGCGCCCGCAGGTGCATGCGCATGCGCCGCGCGTGCTCGCCCTGCGGGTCCGGCAGCAGATGCTGCTGGATCTGCCAAGCCGCAGCGTCTCCAGCACGGCGCTTTCGGCCTGTGGATCCCACAGCACGGACGGGGCGCCGGTAGCGGCTCGCCGGGCGCGGCGCTAGAGGGCACGTGCCCCCGGGGAAGGAAGTGCCGCAGTTGCGACCTTGACGCGGCCACAGGGCGTGCTGCAGCGTATCCGCCGGGATAAGGAGCCAGCGCCGGAAGCCTGGAATCGTTGCCGGTCCCGCGGCGGCACTTGCTCGGGTCCAGGGCGCTGCGCCGCAGCCTGCGATGCCATGCGCTGCCTGCGCCTCGCGGTCGCCGCCGGGGTTGACCGGGCCGAAACGGGGGCGATGCTGGGCCATGCTCACCCCCGACGAGAAGCAGCTGATGCAACGGTGTCTCGACGCGATCCGCGAACGATCGCCGGGGTTCCGCGCGCGCCGCCCGCAGCTGCAGATGATCGCGGCGGTGGCGCACGCGCTTGCCCGCGTCGATGCCAGCGACGCAGAGCGAAGCGACGGAGCGCACCTCGCCGTGATCGAGGCCGGAACGGGCACCGGCAAGACGGTCGCCTATCTGCTGCCCGCACTGGTGCTGGCGCACTTGCGCGGCCGCAAGCTGGTCGTGTCCTCGTCCACCGTCACGCTGCAGGAGCAACTGCTGCACAAGGACGTGCCGGACCTGCTGCGCTTTCTGCCGTTCCCGGTCTCCTACGTCGTGGCCAAGGGCCGGCGGCGCTTCCTGTGCCCGGCGCGGCTCGCGCAGCGTCTGGACCAGCAGGCCGCGGTCGAGCCGCGCGACGCGCCCGGGCAGCAAGACGACGCGGCGGCGGACGGTGCCGGCGTGCGGCCGCTGCGCTGGTTCTCGCGCCTGGCCGAGGCCTTCGATGCCGGCCGCTGGTGCGGAGACCGCGACGCCTGGCCGCAGGTGATCCCGGAGTCCGTCTGGGCCAGCGTCACGACGGACCGCCCGGGCTGCCTGGGCAGCCGCTGTCCGAGCTATGCGCGCTGCCCCTTCTACCAGGCCCGCCAGCGTGCCAAGGAGGCCGACCTCACCATCGCCAACCACGACCTCGTGCTGGCGGCAGCGGACATGGAGCCCGGCAGCACGCTGCCCGATCTGCGCGAGGCGCTGGTAGTCTTCGACGAGGCGCACAGCCTGCCCTCCAAGGTGGTGGACCACTGCGCCTCGCGCCACTCCGTGTGCAGTGCGGCCTCCTGGGTGTCCCATGCGGCCCGCGATGCCCGCGCCGCCGTCACGGCGCTGCGGCTCGGCCGGTTCGGCCCGGATCTCCCGGATCCTGCCCTCCCTGCCGCGCGGCTGTGCGCGGCGCTGGAGCGCCTGCTGGAGGCCGTGGGGCGGCACTGCGAGTTCGCTGGCCAGCAACGCATCAGCCGCTTCGCAGGCGGCGTGCTGCCTGTGGAGGTGCGGAAAGCGGGCGCTGCCGTGCTGGACGCAGCGCGCGCGATGGGCCAGGACCTTCTGACGCTCCGCACGGCGCTCGTGGACCGCGCAGGCGATCGTGCCGAGGCCGTGCAGCCGCACCTGGCCACGCTCGGGGGGTACTTCCCGAAACTGGAGGAGCTGGTCGCGACCTGGGACTGGATGCTGTGCGACGAGACGCAGCATCCGCTGCCCGTGGCGCGCTGGGTGGAGCGCCATGCGGGTTCGGGCGGTGGCGACGACTTCCTGGTCTGCGCGGCGCCGATCAGCGGCGGGCCGCGGCTGCGGGAACTGCTGTGGAACAAGGTCGGCGCTGCGGTGTTGACGTCGGCGACCTTGCGCGCCTGCGGGCGCTTCGCCATGTTCCTGGAGGAGGCGGGACTGCAAGGCTATGCGGCACTGGAACCTTTGGCGCTGGCATCGCCGTTCGACTATGGGCGCCGGGCGGTCCTGCATATCCCGGGAGTGCGCGCCGATCCCCGCGATGCGGCCGCCCATGGGCAGGAGATCGTGCGGCGTCTTCCTGCCTTGCTGGCGCGCCAGCGCGGCTCGCTGGTGCTGTTCGCCTCGGCCCGGCAGATGCGCGAGGTCCAGGCAGCCTTACCCGACGAACTGAAGGCCTGCGTGCTCATGCAGGGTGAATGCTCCCGGCGCGAGCTGCTCGAGCGCCACCGTGCCCGGATCGATGCGGGCGAGCGCTCGGTGCTGTTCGGTCTGGCCAGCCTGGCCGAGGGCGTCGATCTGCCGGGCGAGTACTGCACCCATGTCATCTGCGCCAAGCTGCCGTTCTCCGTGCCGGACAACCCGCTGGAAGAGACGCGCCGCGAGTGGATAGAGGCACAGGGGCGCTCCGCATTCCTGGAACGCAGCGTGCCGGAGGTCGGCATCCGGCTGGCGCAGGCCACGGGGCGGCTGCTGCGCACGGACGACGACCACGGCACGGTGACGGTGCTGGATCCGCGGCTCGGGAGAACGCATTGGGGCCGCATGCTGCTGCGCGGCCTGCCGCCGTTTCGCATCGTCATCGGCGACCGGCCGCTCGATGCGCCCGGCTTGGCCGAGGCGGCCTGACGTGGCGCGGGCGGCTCAGGCGACCCGCACGGCGGCAGCATGGAGCGGTGTCCGCCCGCGGCCGCCCCCTGGCCAAGCGGCGAACCGGACGGCGCGGCGCTGCTCAGCTGTGGCGGCATGCCCTCGGTTCCGGTACAACGCATTCGCAGGAGGAGAGAGATCATGCGCGTCATCAGGAAACCCCGGTATCCCGAGATCAACCAGCTCACCACGAAGCTGATCGTGGGCGTCATCGCCATTGCGATCGCTTCCGTCACCGGCTGGGTGTCCACACTCGAGCGCCCGCTCGCATCCATCAGCGAGTCGTATTTCGCGGGCGACTGGTCGCGCAACATCTTCGTCGGCTTCCTGTTTGCGATCTCGGCCTTCCTGCTCTCGTACAACGGGCAGACCCGGGCGCACATGGTCCTGTCCCGGGTGGCGGCGCTGGCGGGCCTCGGCGTGGCCATGTTTCCCTGCAAGTGCGGCGGCCGCGAGGAGATCATCCCCTATGTCCACTATGCCTGCGCCGCCGTCATGTTCTCGGTGCTGGCGTATTTCTGCATCGCGTTCTACCGGCATGCGCGCAGCAAGCCCCACCGGCAGGCGCACTGGCGCGCGAGGCTGTACCTCGCATGCTTCTGGGCCATGGTCGCGGCCATGGCCGTGCTGCTGGTCAATGGCATCTGGGGTGACGATCTGGGCATCGAGGCGCGGCTGCCGCGCATCGTGTTCTACGGCGAGGCGGTGGCGCTGTCGGCCTTCGGGGTGTGCTGGCTGGTGGCCAGCCGGGTGCTGCCCGGGCTGACCCGGCCCGAGGAGCGCCATCGGCTGCTGGCCGAGGACCCTCCCGGCGCGGACGACCGCGGCGGCGAGACGCCACGGTCGTGACGCTGGATCCGCAGTCCCTCGCGCCGCGGTGAGCGGCCGCGCCCGCGCGGAGCGCCCCTGACGGCGCTGCGCACCCTTGCCGGACAGTCCGCCGGATGGGGCGTCGGCCCGCTGCCGCTCGCACGCCCCTGGGAAGGGGCGGCGGGGTAAGGCTGCAAAATATGACAAGAATCGTCCGGCGCTCTGGTCTCGGTCCGGGCACAGGCATGGCATCCGAAACCATCTTGGGAGACATCATGGTTGTACCGTTTGATCACGGCGCCAGGCGTGACGGCGCACAGACGCTGGGGCGGGGCCTGCGGATCGCCTCGCTGATCATGCAGGCGGGCCAGGGCGGACTGGGTCTCTCGGACGTGGTGGAGGCCACGGGCCTGAACAAGTCCACGACCCATCGGCTGCTGTTGGAGCTCGTCGGCGCCGGACTGCTGTCCCGTGACGAGCAGCGCAGGTACCGGCTCGGGCCCCTGGCCTACGAGATGGGATTGGTCTCGTCCTACCGCTACGACGTGCGCCCGCTGTGCGAGACTTCGCTGGACCGCATCGCCTGCAGTACGGGCGACACCGTGTTCCTGGGCAAGCGGTGTGGCGCCTCGTCCGTGTGCATCGACCACCGCATCGGCGCCGAAGTGCGCCCGCCCATCGTGCCGCCGAAAGGCCGCGTCCATCCCCTGGGGGTGGGCTCGATGGGGATGGCGGTGCTCAGCCAGCTGAGCGACGAGCAGGTGACCGTGATCAACGCGGCGAACCGCAAGCGGCTGGAGGCCTTCGCCGGCGTCTCCTCGGCCTACGTCCAGGAGATGGTGGAGCGCACGCGCGCGCTGGGTTTCGCCCGGATGGCGAACCATGTGGCGCACGGGGTGGTGTCGCTCGGCGTGAGCATCAACGACGGGTCGGGACGGCCCCTGCTGGCCATCAGCGTGGCCACGACCCTGGGCCGCATGAGCCGCAGCCATGAGCAGTCGGTGCTGGACGCGCTCTATGCGGAAGCGCTGGTCCTGCAAGAGAGCCTGCTGCAACGCTCCCGCTTCCCGGCCGACGCTTTCGCCGTCCCCGTCACGCCCTAGCGCGCGGCCATTCGCGCGAAGTTCCCTGTATGTGGAACTTCGCGGCACCACGGGCGCGCCGCCCTTCCTAGACTTCGGTGCAACCGATGTGGATGGAAGGGAAAGCAATGCAGGCAAACGCGATGGCGTCGATGGGAGAGGCGCTGGTCCATGCGTTCGAGCGCTCCGGCGCCAGGGTGGCGATCGAGTGCGACGGCGCCGAGGTGACGTATGCGCAGCTGGCGTCGGACGTCGCCAGGACGATCGGCGCGCTGCGGGCCCTGGGCTTGAAGCCGGGCGACCGGATCGCGCAGATCGCGGCGAACGGCTATGAGGCCTTCCTGGTGGTCGCGGCGGCCTACGTCGGAGGCTTCACCCTGGTGCCGCTGCAATACAACGGCGATCTGGAGGACCATCGCTTCGCCATCGAGGACAGCCGGCCCGCCCTGGTGATCGTCGATGCAGGGCGTGCCGGCCGCGCGCAGCAATTGGCGGCGTCCTGCGGGCACGCATTCCTGCGCGCGACCCACGACGAGCTGGCCACCGCGGCCGCCGGGCAGCCGCAGCGCCCGCTGCGCTCGTTCGCCGGGGCCGCGGACCCGCAGGGCTGCGCCCGCCTCAACTACACCGGCGGCACGACGGGCAAGCCCAAGGGCGTGATGATCGCCTCGGCCGCGCTGACCTACGCCACGATGCTGCACGTCATCGCCAACGGCTACGACGGCGATACCCGGCTGCTCGTGGCCTCGCCGATCTCGCACGGCGGCGGCTCGTTCATCCCCCCGGTGCTGTGGATGGGCGGGCGCGTCGTCATCCACAACGGGTTCGATGCGGCGCGCGTGACCGCGGAGATCGCCAGCGGCCGGGTCAACTCGCTGTTCCTGGTGCCGACGATGCTGTACGCCTTGCTCGACCACCCGGACGTGGCCCGGATCCAGCGCGGGCAACTGCGCAGGGTCACCTACGGCGCCGCTCCGGCGTCGCCCGCCCGCCTGCGGCAGGCGCTGGAGCTGTTCGGGCCGGTGCTGGTCCAGAGCTACGGTCAGTCGGAGGCGCCCGGCGCCATCCTGTACCTGTCGGCGCAGGAGCATGTGCACGAGGATCCGCAGCGGCTCATGGCGGCCGGCAAGCCCTATCCGGGCGTGAGCATCAAGCTGGTCGGCCAGGACGGCCAGGCGCGCACCGGCTCCGGGGAGGTGGGCGAGATCTGCGTGCGGGCGCCGCACGTGATGCTGGGCTACCTGAACAACCCCGAGCTGACCGAGGCGACGATCAGGGACGGCTGGCTGCATACCGGTGACCTGGCCCGCGTGGACCCGTACGGCTTCTTCCATATCGTCGACCGCGCCAAGGACATGATCATCTCCGGCGGGTTCAACGTCTATGCGTCGGAGGTGGAAAGCGTCCTGGAGGCGCACCCGGACGTCAAGGCCTCGGCGGTGATCGGCGTGCCCGACGAACGCTGGGGCGAGGCCGTGAAGGCCTTCGTCGTGCCGCAGCCCCAGTGTTGCCCCGCCGAGGCGGATCTCATTGCCTTCGCCAAGGCGAACATCGGCTCGATCAAGGCGCCCAAGACGATCGAGATCACGGGCAGCCTGCCGGTGACGAAGGTCGGGAAGATCGACAAGAAGGCGTTGCGCGCGCCGTACTGGGAGGGCAAGGCCCGCGGAGTGAACTGAGCCTGCCGCGCTGCGGCCGGCCACGCAGCACCGTGTATCGGAGAGCCGCCAGCCGGTGCGGCCGCGCACCGGGTGGGGCAGGGCTGCTGTCCAAGGGAAGAACGGAAGACATCAAGGAGACAACGATGAAACGCAGATCGATTTTGCTGGGCGTGCCGCTGGGCGCCATCGCCCCCGCCATCTTCGCCAGCCCCAGGCCGGTCACGGTGGTCGTTCCGTACCCTGCTGGAGGCACCACCGACAAGGTGGGCCGCTACGTGGCGAATGGGTTGACGGAGAAGCTGGGCCAGAATTTCCTCGTGCTCAACAAGCCCGGCGCCGGCGGGACCATCGGCATCAGCGAGGTCGCGCGTGCGCCGGCCGACGGATCGATGCTCGGGATCGTCTACGACTCGCACGCCGTGGACCACCTCGTCTACCCGAGCCTTGCCTACCATCCGTTCAGGTCCTTCGAGTTCGTCAGCCTCGTGGTGACCGCGCCGCACGTGCTGGTCACCTCCGCCCGCACGCCCTACAGGACCCTGGACGACCTCATCGCCGCCGGCAAGGCGGGCCCGAACAAGGTGACGTACGGCGCGATCGGCGAGGGCACGTCGACGACCTTGAATGCGGCGCTGTTCGCCGAGAAGGCCGGCTTCCAGGCGCTGCGCGTGCCGTACAACGGCGGCGGTGGCGCCTACCTGGCGGATCTGCTGGCCGGGCGCTTCGACTACATCATGGGCGCCTTGCCGGCGGCCCTGGCCCATATTGAGAGCGGTCAGCTGCGCGCGCTCGCGTACGGCGGGCCCACCCGGTCCACCTTGCTGCCGGAGGTCCCGACGCTCAGTGAGACCTTCCCGGGCATGGAGGCTGCGTCCTGGGTCGGCGTGGTCGCTCCCGCAGGGCTGCCCAAGGCCAGGGTCGACCAGCTGAGCGATGCGATCCGCGCTGTGGTGCTCAGCGAGCCGCTGCGGCACAAGCTGGTGGCGGAGGGCTTCGTGGTGCAAGGGTCCACCAGTGCCCAGTTCCTCGAGCGCGCGCGCGCCGATTCCGAACTCCAGAGCCGGCTGCTCAAACGGGGCGCGAACAAGTAGCCCCCGACCGGCACCACCAGAACAAGAGGAGACAACCATGAAACACGCCATCGCGGCGGCGGGGGCTTGCTTTGCCCTGGCCGCCTCCCACTCCCACGCGCAGACCAACGTGGTGGTCTACGGCGTGCTCGACGTCGGCATGGACTACGGCAAGGCCGGATCGTTCAGCCAGGTGCGTCAGCTGTCCGGCGGGCTGGTCGGCTCGCGGCTGGGATTCCGCGGAACCGAGGACCTCGGCGGCGGCCTGTCGGCGGTGTTCCGCCTCGAAAGCGGCATCAACGCCGACACCGGCACGTTCGCCCAGGGCGGCCGCGCGTTCGGGCGGGAGGCCACGGTGGGGCTTTCCTCCAAGGACTGGGGCACGATCCGCCTCGGCCGCATGGGCAGCACCTTCTATGTGGCATCGCTTTCGGTCAATGCATTCCAGGCCGGCCAGTCGGGCTCGGTGTCGGCGATCACGAGGAGCACCGCGACGAGCGACAAGTACCCGCTGCACCTGATCGCCGCGGCCCGCTCCGACAACGCAGTGCACTACACCTCGCCGTCCTGGGGCGGCGTGCAGCTCCAACTGCACGGATCCGCCGGCGAGAAGAGCACCACGCAGGGCAGCATGGTCGGGGCCACGCTGCAGTACAACGCACGCCCCTGGAACGTCCTCGTCTCGGTGGCCAAGCAGCGCGGCGCCGGCAGCACGGACCGGGTGGGCGCGGCGCGCGGCCTGATGGTGGGCGGCAGCTACGACGCGGGCTTCGCAAAGGTCTTCGCCGGGTACACGCGCGAGAAGAACGACTGCCTCACCTGCACCGGCGTGCTGGAGCGCATGGAGGGGCTGACCGCCCGCGGCGCGGGCGACTTCACGCTGCTGAACCTGGGGGTGCGCGCGCCGGTGGGTGCCTGGACGCTGATCGGCGAGGTGTTCTACCTGCGCGACCGCAGCGACTACGCGGCGCCGGTGGGCAACAGGGATGTGCCGTGGCTGGCGCTCGGCGCGGAGTACGCACTGTCCAAGCGCACCACGCTGTGGGGATCCGTCGGGGCGGTGCGCAACCGCAACGGCTCCCAGTACGTGCTGTCGACCGGGCCCGCGCCGCGTCCGGCGAACGCGGTTCCCGCGGGCAACCCCACCGCCAAGAACATCGGCATCGGGATCACCCATGCGTTCTAGTTCCTTCGCCGCCGGCGGCCGGGAGGCGCGCCGATGAAAGCCGTCGTGGTGGTCGATTCGCCGCAAGGCAAGACGCTGCAGGTGCGGGAGGTGGCCGCGCCGGTGCCCGGGCCGGGCCAGGTGCTGGTGCACGTCCATGCCGCGGCCCTGAACCGCTCGGACCTGAGCCGTACGCAGAAGCACTATGCGCCGCGTCCAGTCCAC
This sequence comes from Paracidovorax wautersii, assembly GCF_900113035.1. Classification (GTDB taxonomy): domain Bacteria; phylum Pseudomonadota; class Gammaproteobacteria; order Burkholderiales; family Burkholderiaceae_C; genus Paracidovorax; species Paracidovorax wautersii. The sequence continues at coordinate 175,551 of NZ_FONX01000006.1, forward strand.
ATCGCGGGCAACGAGATGAGCGGCGAAGTCATCGCGCTGGGCCCGGGGGTGACGCGCTTCGCGCCCGGCGACCGCGTCATGGCCTTGGCCGACGGCAGCTACGCCGAACAGGTGTGCGTAGACGAAGACGTGGCCCTGAGGGTGCCGGACGCGCTGCCGCTGCTCGACGCCGCAGCCGTGCCGGTGAGCTACCTGACGGCGCACGACGCGCTGCGCAGCGCCGGCCACCTGGCCGGCGGCGAATCGGTCCTCATCCACTCCGTGACCTCCGGCGTGGGAATCGCCGCGGTGCAGATCGCGCGGGTGCTCGGCGCGGGCCTCGTCATGGGCTCGACGCGCCGTGCCGACAGGGCCGAGCCGCTGCGCGCGCACGGCCTGCAGGAGATCGTGGACCTGGCGCGGGCGCCCGACTTCTCGCGCGCCGTCCTGGAGAAGACCGGCGGGCAGGGGACGGCGCTGATCCTGGATGCGATCGGCGGCGGCGTGCTCGCCCAGAATCTGGCCGCGGCGGCGGTTCGCGGGCGCATCGTGGTGCTCGGCATGCTGGGCGGCACCGAGGACACGCTCGACCTGAACCTGCTCGCTTTGCGCCGGCTGCAGCTGATCGGCGTGTCCTTCCGCAGCCGCAGCCTCGCGGAGCGGGCGCAGGTGTGCCGGCGGTTCGAGGCGGAGCTTGGGCCGCGCCTCGCGGACGGCACGCTGCGCCCCGTGATCTCCAGGACGTTCCCCCTGGACGAGGCGCTGCAGGCCCAGGAGTTCATGCGCGGCAACCTGCACCTGGGCAAGATCGTCCTGCTGCCGTGAGCGACGCGAAAGACAAAAAGGAAGGTATCCGCCATGAACGTGACAGCCATCGGCCACGCGAGCACCCACACGGTCACGCTGCGCGGCCATGACCTGGCGCACGAGGTCCTCGGCAAGATGGACTTCGTGGAGGCGCTGGTCCTGTGCGTGCTGGGCCGCAGGCCGCGCGCCGAGGAGAAGCGGATGATCGACGCCATCCTCGTGGTGGCCCTGGACCATGGCCTGACCCCGCCGGCCATCGCCGCCCGGATGGCCTATCTCGGCGCACCCGAGTCGCTGGCTGGCGCCGTCGCGGCGGGGCTGCTGGGCGCGGGCTCCCGCTTCCTGGGCCCGGCGTCGCTGGCGGCCGAGCAGTTCGCCGGCTGGACGGCGGGCCTGACCGACGGCAACGGCCCTGAAGCCTACGCCCGGCTCGCGCGCGAACTGGCCGCACCTTCGGCGGGAACCCGGTTTGTCGGCTTTGGCCATCCGGTGCACACCGAGGGCGATCCCCGCGTCCCCGCGCTGCGGCGCATCGCGCAGGAGAACGGCTTCCACGGCAAGGCATGGCGCCTGGCCGACGCCATCGTGCAGGAACTCGAGCGGCAGGGCCGGCGCCTGCCGCTGAACGCGGCCGGCGGGACGGCGCTGTGCGTCCTGGGCATGGGGCTCGAGCCACGGCTCGCGACGTGCCTTGCGCTGATCGGGCGCTGCGGCGGACTGGTCGCGCATATCCTCGAGGAAAGCGCGGCGCCGCTGGCACAGGACGCCTGGCGCTTGATCGACACGCAATTCACCGCGCCGCCCGCGGACATCCGCCGGTGATCCCGGCGGGACCCGGGGATGGCGCCTCGGCAGCGCCCGGCCGGGCCAGGCGCCGCATGCTTGCGCCGAAGATCGTCGGCGCGTCCCAGCGGCCGGTGCGTTCATCCAGGCTTCAGGCGGCCTGAAAGGGCCAGGCGGCGGTGTCCGCCAGGGACAAACCGGCCGCCTCCGCGTCGAAGAGGCAGGCGCTCCGGAGGAAGCCTGCCTGGTGGCTCATGGGAACATGCCGCCTGGGTGATGCCCGGCGGCGCAGCGCCCCGCCGCTCGCGTGCTCCGGGCTACAGCGGGAACGCCGCGAGCAGCTCGGCGAAACTCAGTTGCGTGGGCAGCGCCGGAGCCTCATCCCGGCGGTACTGCTCGGGCACCTCCTGCGGCAGCATCTCGCCGCGTTGCACGGCGCGCTGGAGCAGGTCGTGCCGCTCGATCCAGAGCAGTTCATAGCGCGCGATCGCGTCCCATTCGGCCGGGGTGTTGCCCTCGACCTCGTAGGCGTGGTCGCAGGCGCGGGCATCGGTGTCGTCGTAGCGGACGCAGACCTCGCGGTAGGCGCCGAAATCGTGCGGAAAGCTCCGCACTGTGAACCGGGCCGGCACGTCGTCGGCCAGCGGGTACAGGCGCTCCAGCATGCGCAGGAACACCCGGCACTCGCGCCGCGAGCGCTCGTCGTAGTCGGCCCGGCCGACCTGGGCGCAGGCCTCCTCGCAGGGCGAGGGGCCGATGGTCATCAACTGGTAGGTCATGGGATATCTCCGAAAGAAGTGGCGGGCCGCCGGCCGGCATCGGCGACGGCGGCCCGGAGGTAAGGGCGCATTCCGGCCGGGCGGCCGGAATGCGCGCAGCAGGGGAGGGCGAGGACGCACTGAAGGCGCCGTCGCTGCCCCCGCCTTGCCCGGCTTACGTCAATCCCCAGGCCGCGCAGGCGAGGTCTCCGTCGAAGGGGCAGTGCTCAAGCAGCGTGGCGATGGCCGCGCGCTCCAGCGACACGGTGAGCGTGTCGAACCCCTCGGGATACTTGGCAAGACCGGTGTAGAGGTCGAATTCGCCGTCTTCCAGCGCTTCCTCGACGAGGCTGCTGGCGGCATCGAGGTCGAACTCACCATCCGGGAACGCCTCCTCTGGTCCGTTCAGCCCAGGAACCGCGCGGACCGCCGAGGCCTGGCACCGGATGCAGCGGTAGAAGCCCCCGCTGTCGTCGTACTCGGATGTGACCTCGAACGACAGCGTGACGGCGTCGAGCCAGGCGTGCTGGAGGAAGAGCGCCGCCAGCGTGGCGCCCGCCCAGCTGCGGTCGAGCCGCTCGCGATCGGCATGCGCCGCCCGGTAGCGGGCTTCGGCCCCGATGCCGGCGGCATTGAGCGCCACGGCGCCGTCGGCGCCCGCGAGGTAGGCGGGCTGCTCTTCTGTGGATTCAGTGGACATGGGTGTTCCTCGTTCTGCGGTGGTTTCCCTCTGAGAACACCACCGCGCTGGGTTGGATGTGGATCAGCAGCGGGTACCACCAGGACGGCACGGTGCAGACCTGGTGCCAGTCGCCGCGGCCGTCGTTGTCGCTGACGTGGACCTCGATGCAGCGCTCGCAGGCGAGCATCTCGGCCACGAACGTCGGCTCATGGCGTCCGGTGGCAGTCGCCAGGATGTGCAGGTGCGACAGATCGAGCGCGTAGGGCACGCCCGACTCGAACACCGCCCGGTATTCGGACCAGCTCGAGACCAGCCACGTGTCGCCCGGCGTGGGGTAGTGGCCCTCGATGCCGACCGGGCAGCCGAACAGGTCGGCGCAGCGGCGCGCGTGCTCCAGCGCCATGGACAGCGTCGCTTGCGCGCGCCGGCCGGCGTGCGCCGTGTACGCGGGCGCCCCGAGCCTGCGGCTGATGCGCGCCGCCTGGACGAACCAATCGGCGTGCAGCGTGAAGCCGCTGAGGTCGGCGAAGCGGCGGTCCGCGAGGACATGTACGTTGGCGTGCAGCCGGAAGCGTGTGCGCGGATGGGCCATGCGCAGCGCGTCGGCCCGGTCCTCGGTCAGGCAGCCCGTCGATTGCGGCACCAGCTGGACGTGCTCGGCCGACAGCGGTCCGAATAGCGGTTCGCCGATCGGAGCGTGCAGGAGCGCCGCGGCCGCTTCGTGGCGCATCCCCGGCCAGCAGGCCAGCGAGACATGCGCCTTCACAGCCGGACCTCCTGGTAGTCGGAGTCGGTAAAGTACGCCCGGTGCTCGATGACCACGCTGCCATCGGCCGTGTCGAAGACGACCTCGCCCGAGGCGCCGTCGCCGTTCTCCCAGCCGCCGAAGTGCTCGTCGACAAGCTCCATGGCGACGTCCGTGATGGCGTCGTCCAGGGGCCAGTCCTTCAGCGTCACCGTCATCTGCCAGGTGCCGCCGGACCATTCGCAGGTCTCCCTGTACTGGAGGACCTCGGGAATGGGCTCCAGCGTCCTGCCGTCCGGCAACTCGTATTGGACGCCTTCCGGGCCGCCGTTGTCGCCGGAGCCGGTGTAGCTGGCCACCGCGCGCGCGACGCCGTCGGCGCGCAGCGCGTCGAAGATCGCCGCCCGGTTGGCGGCGATGCGCTGCGGTGCGGAGAGCGGGGCGCTCTCCCGTTGCTCGTTGTCTTGCATGTCGTTTCCTCGAATGAAGGGGGCGCACGCGTTCCTCTCGGGACGGCGGCGCCCCAGGGGGTCATTGAAAGAGCCCGCCCTGACGGCGGGCTCGCTGTGGCGGCGCCTCGGGGCGAGGCGCCGTGATGGGGGCGCGCCAGTGGCGCGAGCGCGGACGCGGCCGGGTGTCCCGGCTGTCCGCTTTTCGCACCGTGGCGCGGCTAGGGCCGGCTCGGCGGCTGCGGTGTGCCCAGCAATCCGGCGAGCAGCGCGTCGTCCCTGGAAGGCCCGCCGCTGCCGGCGGGCAGCCGCGCGACGGTGTATCCCTGGGCGCGAAGCTGGCGGATGACCTCCGGCGCGTGGTGCGAGAACACCTTGCCGGTGCCCTCGGTGTGCGCAGTCAGCACGCGCCAGGCGTCCTCGCCGGCCTTCGTGTTCGGCAGGAACAACGTGAACAGCCCGTCGTCGCGCCAGCCGAGGTCGGGTGGGCCCGCCGCGGGCTTCGGACCGCGGCTCATCGCCGGTCCCGCGCCGCGGGCGCTTCCGTGAAGGCGACGACCCATTCCTCGGCGCCGTCGTTCACGTGGCAGGCGATGGCGAAGCGCCGCTGGCGCTCCGTCACACACTCGGGAAAGTGCGCGATGAGGTGCGCCACGCAGCGCACGTCCCAGTGATCGATGAGGCGGTGGCCACGGCGCCGCACGTGCAGCAGCCACTGCGACCAGTCGGTCCGGCCGGCCAGCGCCTGCGATCGGGCCCGCTGCCCCAGGGGCGAGCGTTGCGCGCTCTCTGCCGCGAGCGCCCTCAGCACCGCGCGTTCCTCGGCTTCCAGCAGCGTGTAGGGAATGAGCATGCGCACGGCGCGGCCGCCATCGAAGCCGACCGCGCCGTGCGAGGGATCGCAACGGGCGATCCGCTGGTCCAGCGCGCACTTGGCGCGCTCCTTGAGCGTCTCGAAAGGGATCTCGTACATGGTGTCTCCAGGCCGCCGCCCGCCAAGGGGGTGGTGGCATCGGGAAGAAGGGAAGGCGGGACGGCCCGTCAGGGCCGCCGTTGCCGCCTCACTGAAAAATCCGCGGCTCCACGGTCTCGCCGCACATGAAGGCGAGGTAGGCGCCAGCCCGGCCCGCGTCGGAAAACGCGGCGGCGACGGTGCCGCCCTGCAGCACCTGCCAGGCACGCGCTTTCTCCTCGGGGGTGTGGCGCAGCGCCAGCTTCGGCAGGCGGTAGGCGCGGTGCCGGTAGAGGTCGCGGCCGGTGTCCCACTCGACGATGCGCAGCAGGCAATCGGTCAGGATGGACCCGCCGCCGCCGGCGCCCGGCTCGACCAGCAGCGGCACCTTGAGGGTGCCGGTGGAGCGGCCGATGCAGCCGACGACGCCGTGTTCCTCCAGCCAGCACCGGCCGGTGGCGGTGTCGCCGAGCATCAGCCGCACCTTGCGGCCGTCGCGGCGGCAGGCTTCCAGCACGCGCGCCGCCTGAGGATCGGTGCCCGGCCCGAAATACGTACACCCGGCCAGCGGCGAGCGCCCCCAGGCGTGGACAGCCGTGCAGTATCTGGCGTAGCCGGCGAGCGTTCCGTGCTCGCCCTCCGCGAAAGCCAGATCCCGGCGGCCGAGCCGCTCGGCGATCAGGTCGGCATGGCCGCGGGCATTGTCGAAGCCCAGGCAGCTGTAGCCGTCGCCGCTCGGGATGACGTACAGCTGCATATCGGCATTCAGCGTCACATCCATGGTGGATTCCTCCGGTGAAGGCGGAACCCGGCCCTGCGCGGGACGGGCCCCGCGGGGTGGGTGAATGGTGGCGCCGTGGTGCCGGTGTCAGGCGACCAGGCGCGCCGGACGGCGTGCCGCAGGGTCGGCGAACAGGCGCCGCAGCGCCGTGGGATCGCCAGCGGTCAGCGCCGCGCAGGCGTGCTCGACCGCGCTCTCCACCTCGGGCGTGCTGGGCTCGGTCGGCAGGATGCTGGCGAGCACCATGTCCTCGCCGCCGAGGAACCTCAGCTCGCCGTCCGCGGCGTGGTGCAGCACCTGCCACACGGGCCGGGGCTGCGCGCACAGGTGCCCACGCACCAGCTGCGCGGCCTGGGCGAGCGTCTCGGTGAGCTCGACCCGCTCCAGTTCGCCGACGTCATGGCTGTAGAAATGGACCAGGTGGTGGCTCGGCTGCAGCGCCGTGAGCGTGTCCAGCGGCGGGCCGCCGCGGACCACGGGCGCGCCATCCGGCGCCGCCATGGCCAGGGGCGCGGTCTCCACGTGCTGGCAGCGCTCCAGATGGTCGAGCTTGAGCAGCAGCGCATCGGCGTGCGCGCGGTGCTCGTGCGACAGGTGGGTGCGCATCGCGAGGATCTCCTGCGTCATCACGCGCAGCTCTTGAACGATGGCGCGCTCGGCGCGGCGCTCGATGGCGCACAGGATTTCGGTGATGTTGGGCATGGGATGGCCTTTCTGAAAACGAGATGGGCCGCGACCCGCGAGCGGGTACGGCACGTTTGCGCGGACAGGGCCGCTGAGAAGGGGGAGGCGCCGCGCTGGGCGCGGGCGCAGTGGCTGGGGCCGGCGGGGCCGGCAGGCGATCGGCCGCCCGAGGGCGGCGATGCAGAGGGCAGCGGTGCAGTGCACCAGGCGGGTAACGACCGCAACGCCCGAGGTGCTCGGGAACGCACAAGGCGTGCTCGGGCGCGGGCCCGACAAGCGCCTTCAGCATGCCAGGGGCCGCGCAGGCTGGCGAGAGGGCGGCCGCGCTCGCGGCCGGAAACGGCGCCCGCGCGCGCTGATTCAGGGTGGCGGATCAGGCGCCGGGCATGGACGCCGTGGCAGGCGGGGGGATGGGAACGGCACCGGCCCGCGCATGCGGGCCGGTGCCGTCGGATCACCCGGCCGCCAGCACCGTCGGTGGCTGATCGCCGTGGTGCTCGACGACCAGGTTGCCGATGTTGCGGCACTGGTCGAGGAAGATGCTCTCGATCATGCCGACCGGCACCGCGATCCCGAGCGCTTCCAGCCTGTCGGCCACGGTGTTGATGTCGGTCCAGTCGTGGGCCGGATCGTCGAGGCTGGCATAGAGGAACTGCTCGTCCTCCCAGGGCGGCAGGTCGGCATAGAGGACCTGCAGGAACAGCTCGCGCAGCGGCCGGTCGTAGCCCGCCACCACGGTGACCTTGCGGCCGCGGTGCTCCAGATGGGCGATGTGGCGGCTCATGGCGCGTCCTCCGCGCCGTCGAACGCCGGCAGGCCGTCGACGGCTGGCGCATCCGCGTCGAACTTGATCCACACGACCCCGGCGGGCCGCGCGATGCGGAAGATGGCGGCCAGATCGGGCTCCTCCGGCGTCGTGTCCTCGGTGCCCACGTGGACGAAGCCGCCGTAGTCGTTGGGGTACGCGACGATGGACAGCCTGCCTTCGGCGAGCCGCTCGCGTGTCGGGCCGCTGAGGTGGACGATCGAGATCGCCGCCAGGGGCTCCAGGTGGCGCAGCAGGGATCGGGACAGCGCGGTCCTCATGACGCGCCTCCCTGCGCCTTGGGCGCCGGCGTGCGTGGGCCGCGGGCCCGGCGGGCGCGGCGGAAGACCATGCCGCACTGGCGGCAACGGAACCAGGTGCTGCGCCCCAGCGATCCGAGGAGGCAGCCGTCGCCCTGGCAGACAGGGCAGGGCGGGAAGGTGGCATGCGGCATGCTCGCCTCCGCTCAGGACATCGTGGCCGGAGTCCGGCCGTGGACAGGATGGGTCATGGAGTTCTCCTTGCAGATGGGCAGGGAACGCCGCGACCCCAGCGGGAAGCAGCATTCCCGTGGGAAAGAGGGCGCGATGCGCCCGCGGTCTCTGGTGCAGATAACGCCTGCGGCGCCCGGCGTCGGCCGGGAGGGCTTCCGCAGGAAGGCGCGGAAGCAAGGGACCAGCAGATTGTGGGCGGCTCCCGCCGCTGCAGGAAGCCGCCGCCCACCGCTCGCCCGCGCAATGGCCCCCGTAGACGGGGCATTGCGCGTGGCGGCAGCGCTCGGGGGCGCGGCACGCGCAGCGGCCGGGGCGGGGTGGCGTCGGCAGACCGCTCAGGGACCCGACAGCGCCAGCAGCTCGGCATAGAGGGCTTCGGCGGCGCGGGCGGTGCGTGCCTGCGCGCACCGGTCGAACCAGGCGTGGCCTGCGGGCACGCTGAACCGGGCGCCGCCCCCCTGCGCGATGGTCGCCAGCACGCGGCTGACCCGCACGCTGTAGGTGCCGTCGTCGAACACGACGCGCGTGCCGTTCCACCCCAGGCCGAGGGCCTGGTTCATGGCCTCGGCCGTGGCCTGGAAAAGTGCTTCGTGGCTGGCGCCGGGGTTGGCGGCGCGAAGCGCCGTCTCCACCGAGTTCCAGAGATTCATCGCGCCTTCGATGGCGCTGGGAATGGACATGCGGTACTCCTTGCAACGGAAGGCGGCCAGGCGATGCCTGCCCGCCGGTGGATGTGGCTTCAGGGGCGCGGCGTGCCGGGAGGCTTCCCGGGGTCCACGACGCGGGCGTCCGGCCCGAAATGCAGGCCGCTGATCAGGTAGTGCCGGCCGGTGGCCAGTGCGCGCACCTCGATCGCGTTCGGCGTGTGGACGCGGGCGACCTCGCATTCGCCCAGCCGTTGCGTCGCGACGAGGTCTCCGATGCCCAGCGCGCCCTCCCGGGCGAGTCGCACCAGTCGCAGGGTGCCGGGCGGGACGGGCTCGCTCTGGGGCGGCTCGCTGTACGAGCCCAGGAAGCGGCGGCGGCAGATGTGCCGGGCCGATTCGCGGTTCTGCGCATCGACGGCTTCTCCGTAGGTCCTCGCGTAGCCGTCGAGCAATTCGTCGAGCATCGCCTCGGTGCGCAGCTCGGCGCAGGCGTCCAGCCGCTCGATGGCCACCTTGGCCCAGAGGGGGAGGTACCGGTAGGGGGTCGGGCCCATGTCAGTGCTCCGTCGCTGGGGAGGTCTCGTCGACTGGCTCCGCACCCAGGCGGGCCAGCAGGCGGTTCATCTGCGGGATGCCGAAGTCCTGCGGCTCGAAGGGGCGGCCTCCGGGGCACAGGCCTTCGGCCTGGACGCTCTGCAGCGCTTCGAGCTTGTCCGCGCGCAGGCGGTAGAGGGCGTCCACGACGAGCTGCGCGTCGTCGTCGCCGAGGACCTCTTCGAGGTCGGAGGGGTCTCGGTCCGGTGCCGCATCGGCACCGGCATGGTCGGGAGTGGGCATGGTGTTCTCCAGGTGAAAAGGGGAACACCCGCCTCCCCAGGGAAGCGGTGTTCCCAGGGGAGTCGGCGAGCGCGGGTCGCGCTCAGGTCGGGGCAGGTGACGTCTGCGGCGCCCGGCCAGGGCCGGGAGGCGCCTCCTTGAAGGAGACAGCGCGCGAGGTCATTGTGGGCATCGCCGGCGGCACGCGGCGCGGCGCAGCGCGCATGCCCGCGAAACCGCCCCAGTACGCGGGCGGTTCGGGTGGCGATGCGGCGCGGCCTTCAACGGAAATCCCGCGACGTCGTCGCCAGCCGCCCCAGCAGCGGCGTGAGGTCGGCCAGCCGGTGCGCGACGAGGTTCTTCACGTCGCCCTCGCGCTGCCATTTCCCGTACACCGCGGCCAGGCGCGAGCGCAGCACCTCGGGCCGCTGCTTTTCCCGCAGCGACTTCCACACGGTGACCTGCACGTTGCCGGTCTCGGCCTCGAGGCTGACGAAGATGGTGCCGTTGGCCGCCTCCGGCTGCCGGCGCACCGTGCCGATGCCGGCGCAGCGCACGAAACGGCCGTCGGGCACGTCCTCGAGGTCGGCCGCCCTGGCCAACTGGCGCCGGGCCAGGGCAGGGCGCAGCAGCGCCAGCGGGTGGCTGCGCAGCGTCAGGCCGACCGTGGCGTAGTCGTGGCCCAGCTCCCCGCCCTCCCTCCAGCGCTGCGGGCAGTGCCGGTGAGGGTGCTGCGGTGGTCGATCACCTTCCGCACGCCGCGGCGCTCGTCCCGCTGAAACAGTGCGCCGCCGCCGTGACCACCCGGCGTGCATCGCCCGGGCGTGGTGGCGGGCGTCCGCCAGCCGCGAGGCCCTGCGTAAGGATTGAAGGAAGTGGTGGCCAGTGATAGAGTGAACGCGCTTGCGGTGCCATGCACCGGCGTGGGCAAGCTGCCAGCCCGCTGGTCGATCCAGCGAATCGCAGCCCTCAGAGACCACGGACTCCCGCCCGTTGTGCGACCCCGCCGCCCTTCCGATGGACGGCCCGACACCCGACCCGCGGCATCCCTTTCCAGGATGGCCCGTTTCTTTGTGTCCCGCGTGCCTGCGCATGCGGGATCGTCTTACCCTTTCCGCGGGAAGCTGCCACTTCCCCGAAGGGATCGGCGTGGCCCCGCGCGTTCTTCAAGGAGCCACCATGACCCATCCCGAATCGAACCCGGGCGCTTCCGGCACTGAGCCCCGCGAGGTGCCTGCGGGCACAGCACCGCCGTCAGCGGCATGCGCATGCCCCGAGACCGCCGGTAGCCATCGCGCCGCGGCCCTCGCGGCGCTGCGGACCGATGGCCTGGCCATTGGCGAGTGCATCAGGACGCTGGCCGTCCCCAATGACGATCCCTACGTCACTGCGGCCCGCGAGGCCATCCGATGGGACGACGACGTGGAGATCGACGACGAGACGACCACCTCGGTCGGCGACGGCGGCGCCTGGGTCCTGGCGTGGCTGTGGGTCAGCGACCACCAGGCCGGCGTTCTCTCGCACAGCGAGATGCTGGAGGAACTGGCCGAGCACGCGGGCCAGGCCCTCGCCGCCGTCCACGGCCTCGACAAGGAGACCTTCGCGCTGCGCGAGAACCAGCTCCTCTGGCTGGAGGAACTGGTCACCCACCATGCCGAAGAGATCGATGCGATCACGTCGGTACGGCCCACGGCCGAACCCGGCGCCATCCTGTGGGTCGACGAGACGGGGAGCGCCCTGTGGTTCGTTCCTTCCGAGGCGCTGCTGCATCTGCTTGGGCTCGCCAGGAAGGCCGGCCTGGCGCCGAAGCTCGCCGAACATTGCGAGCGCTTCTGCGCGCAGTACGGCAGGACGCTGGACGCGGTTCTGACCGTGATCCCGCTGGGCTGATCCGGTCGGGACAGGCACAGGCGCCGCCGGCGTTGCATCGGCCAATGCCGGATGGCCTCGATTTTTCCGGGCTGGGCTTGCCTGCGTACGCGGCGGCTCGGCCCGCCCTGGCCGGCGCCTGCCGGCCTTCGCTCTGGGCACCGGACCGCCGTGCGCGGACCGGGCGCCAGACCTTCATCGCCGTCCGACGCGCCGATCGGGCGCCGGACATGTTTCAACCCCCGCGGGACGCACTCCCGCAGGGGGCGGCCCCGCGACCTGTTCAATGGGACCGTCAATGAACAAGCACCAAGTCATGGCTCTTTCCAACCTGCGGCCGGAGACGGTCGTTGCCGTGGAAGGAGTTCCGTTCACCAGCCGCGCGCTGGCACTGCCTGGCGTCGAGGCAGCACGCGAGTCGCTGTCCGAAGTCGCCCCCGGCGGCGCGGCCGATGCGGACGAAGGGATCGACGTCAAGGCCGGATGCCGCCTGGAGCCCGACACCGAGGCCCGCATGGTCGTGATGGAGCAATTCATCGTGGCCGGCGGCCTGTGCCACGACGACGATGCCGGGCACTGCAACCCCCTGACCGAAGACCAGGGCAACGGCAGCCTGTACCACCGCGGGCGCCGCGCGCGCCCTGGCGAGGAGGCGTCCTTTTTCGAGGCGCTGGGCCGCGACGGCGAGGGCAACAAGGACCTCGCCGCGGAATGCGTGTCCGACCTCCTGGCCGGACAGGTCTGCGCGTCGATCCGTTCGAACCGTTCGCTGATGGCGACACTCGGCAATCTGCTGCGCAGCCGTGGCCGGGCGGCCGCCAGCTGGGACGCGGTCCTCAAGACGGTCGCGCAGGCCATCCACCAGGAAGGCTGGGCGTACGCGCTGGACTACGTGGCGCAGTGGTTCCTCGACGTGCCGTGGTGGGCCGAGCTGCCGCAGGCCTGGCGCGACAAGCTCAAGGACCTGTCCAGCCTGCTCGACGAGCGCGAGGCCGAGGCCGCGTGGAAGCGCGCCCGCGCCGCGGGCCGCATCGGCAGCCCGCTCGCCGTCCTGCTCGACATCTACGAGCATGGTGGCGTGGTCTACAGCGTCGCGGGTCAGGGCATGCAATGCCCCTGGGACACGACGCGCGGCGGCGCCATCTGGGTGCCGGACCAGCAGGCCGAGGACAACATCCGTTGCAACGTGCTGCGGGCGCTGGGCGGCGGCGAGGTGCGCTGGTTCGGCGCCACCGGCGGCGGGAACGAACCGCCGGTCGTTCGCCATTCCAACGACGGCGGGCACACCTGGGACGGTGACCATGCGACCGAGGCCGGCCCTCTGGCCGCGTGGGCCGACGCGCGCGGCCTGAGCCTCGCGCCGGCCGAGCTCGCGGCCACGCTCGCCGAGGAGGCCACGCGCTACTGCCAGGCCGTGCTGGAGGAATACAACGCCTGGGTCAACGGCGAGGTCTACGGCGTCGTCGTCTACGTGCTAGACCGCGCCACCGGACGGCGCATCGAGGACCGCGACGAGGAATGCTGGGGCTTCATCGGCCATGCGTATGCCGAGGAGACCCTGGAGGACACGGTGCTGTCCACGGTGGTGCGCCTGGGCGCCGCGGCGCACTAGCCGCGCAACGGCTGCCGCGGCCGGCCACTGTCCCATCCGGGGCGTGGCGCCGTGGCACTTCACATCCGTTCAGTCCCGGCGTACGGGCTGGGCACAAAAGGCCGTAGGCGGCAAGGCGCCGCCGCGGCGTCATCGATCACCCCCCGGGGCGCCGTGCCCCTCGGGGGCAGGCCGCCCCTTCACTTCCTGAAGGAGAAATCACATGAGCAACGACATGAGAGATCTTGTCGACAGCCTCCTGGCGTACGCGCTGAGGTACGCCGCCGACGACGGCAAGGCCGCCAGCGCCAGTTGCTGGGACCTGGTCGCCCAGGCGCGGCGCTGCCTGCGCGAGACCGAGCACCAGCGTAGGCCGGGCGAGGACGCAGAGGATGCCGAGGCGAACCGCGGGACGGCGCGCGCGCGAGCGCTGAACGCGCTGCGCCGCGACGGCCTGACCATCGGCGAGTGCCTCCAAGTGCTCGCCGCGCCCGAAGACGACCCGTATGTCTCGGCGGCCCGCGAAGCCACGGCGTCGAACGCGGACATCCGGATCGACGTCCACACGGCCACGGCGCGCGGAGAGGGCGGCGCGTGGGTGCTGTCCTGGCTTTGGATCAGCGACCGCCAAGCCGGGGTGCTTTCGCACAGCCAGATGCTGGAGGAAGTGTGGCGGCGTGCGGGCGACCTGCTCACGGGCGCGCACGGGCTCGATGACGGTACGGCGTGGCTGAGGAACAACCAGGTGCTCTGGCTCGACGCCGTGTGCGCCAGGTTCTCCCGGGAGATCGACGGCGTCGAGGCCGCCCGGCCCGGCGCCGGATGCGGCCCCATCGTGTGGGTCGATGAGCGGCGGCGCGAACTGCGGTTCGTGCCCTCGGAGGCCGTGCTGCAACTGCTGGCGCTGGCGCGCCGGGCGGGGCTCGAGCGCCATGTGGCGGAGCACTGCGAGCGCTTCTGTTCGCTGCACGGCCGCGCGCTGGATGCGTTGCTAGCTTCCGTCCCGCTGCGCTGACGCGGCGCAATGAACAAGGAGATGGACATGCCTCGATATGGCGTTTTTCAAGATGGCGGTCGCTATGACGACCTGGGCACACTCTGCGAGGCGATCGGCCTCGCAGAAGAGTTGATGGGAGGCATCCCGGTCGGCGAGTGCTCGACCTTCACCGTGGAGCGCGACGGCCGACTGCTGGCGAGCGTGACGAACCGCCGCATCACCGGGACCTTCCACAAGGAATACTGGAGCGCAAGGGAGGAGGCGGTGGAGTGCGAAGCGCTCGAGTTCGACGCGACCGGCCACGTGCTACGCATGGCGGGCGGAGAGCTGCGCGCGCTGCGCGACAACCGGGATAGCAGCGACGCGGTGGGGCAGGCGCACGTGGCGTGGAACGGTCCTTTCCGGGTCACCCTCGTGGAATCGGTGTGCGAGTTCTTCGGCGTGGACGACGTGGCGGACATCACCGACGAGGCCCTCGCGTTCGCGCGCTGGCGCTGGTACGAGGAAGCGCCGGTGAAGGCCTGCGTCCATCTGACGGTGGCGCTGCAGGTCCGCGTCGCGGCGGGAGCGAGTCTCGCCGAGTTCGTCGGGCGCCTCGACTGGGGATTCCATTCGCGGACCGTCGGCGTCTCGGTCACCGACGCGGAGATCCTCGGCGCGGAGCAGCCCGGGGACCCGGACGCCGCCGCCTTGTCCGAGGACGAGATCGCTGACTTCCTGTGCCGGCGAATCGAGAACGGTGAGCTGGCCGCCGAGGACATTCCCGTGCGCCTCGCACGGTACGGGCTGATGCAGCCGCTCGCCTTCGTCGAGGAGATGCGGGAGCGCATGGCGTCGGAGAAGGGCGGATAGCCGTCCCTGGCAGGACATCGACGAACCGTGGATCCCCCGCGCAGCTCGGCTGCCGGGGGATCGTCGCGTCCGCAGGCGCCGCCGCGCTTGAAATGAAGGCGGCGCGCGGGAGACTGGACGCGCAAAGGAGCCATCCGGCCATGTCATCCATCCTCAGCTTTCCAGAGCGCGGCCCATGGGGCAACGCGCGCTACCGGGGCAATTGCTCCGGCCATGTCTACCGCGCCTTGTTCGAGATGCTGCGGCCCCGCAGCTTCTGCGATCCCATGGCGGGCAGCGGCACCTCGGTGGAGGTGGCGCGCGAGCTAGGCATCCTCGCCCACGGCCTGGACCTGCGCATGGGCTTCAACGCGCTGCGGCACTCGATCCTGGCCACCATCGGCGGCGAGCCCGTGGACGCCTGCATCTCGCACGTGCCCTATGGGCCCATGATCGTCTATTCGGGCGAGGTCTGGGGCACGCAGGCGCATCCGGACGACCTGAGCCGCTGCGCCGACGACGAGGACTTCCACGAGAAGCTGCAGGTCGTGCTGCTCAACCAGCGCGCCGCCGCGCGTCCCGGGGGGCACTACGGCACCATCATCGGGGACCGTCGGCAGGGCGGGCGCTATGTCTCCTACCAGGCCGAGGCCATCGCGCGCATGCCCTCGGACGAGCTCGCGGCTGTGCTGCTGAAGGCGCAGCACAACGTGCGCAGCGATGCGCGCGCCTATCGCGGCATGGCGCTGCCGCGCATCACGCACGAATACATCCTGCTGTGGCGGCGCCGCGAGACGACGGTGTTCGGCGTGCTGCGCGGACTCGCGGCGGGGGCGCACCAGCGGCTGCGCTCGACGTGGCGCGCCATCGTCCACCTGTGCCTCATGCAGTTGGGCGGGCAGGCGGAACTGGCCACGCTTTACGAGGCCGTGCGCGGCGCGGCGGCGAACCGCTGCGAGGCGAACCCGCATTGGCAGGCCAAGGTGCGCCAGGTGCTCAATCGCTCGGAGCATTGGTTCGAGTCGCCCGGGCGGGGCGTCTGGCGGCTCAAGGACGCCTGAGGCTTCGCGAGGCAGCCGCGCGCGGCGGAGGTGATCTTGTCCGCGGCGCCCGCGCGGTGGCCGGGCCGTGGAAGAAACACCCCGGGCGCAATGCATGCGGCCCGGGGTGGCAAGACGCTCCGCAGTGGCGGCGGAGCGCGGCCTGCTCGGGGAGGAAAGCAGGGGGCTCGGCCCGGTGCCGATCGTAGCAGCGGCATGGCCGGACCAGCACCCTTCGGACCGTTGGAGCCCCGAAGGCGGTGGGCCAGCGGGCCATTCGGGCGGGCGCGGGTGCGCCCTTGATGGCGCCGATGCCGGGGCCAGACTGGCCGCATGACCATACCGTCTCGCTCCACCAAAGCCCCTGCAGGGAACCGCCGCCCGCCGACGGCGGCAGCGCCGCGCACCGCGGTGCGCCGGCCACCGGGGCCGTGCGCCGCCGACGCGCCGGGGAGGTGACCGCCATGGGCTATCTCAATCCCTTGCTGCGCTTGCCGGCCGCGCAGGGCCTGCAGGCGCTGGGTGCCCCGGAGCGTGCAGCGCTGGCGCGGCTCCTGATGGATCTGCGCGCCCAGGCCAACGACGAGGCCGAGAACGCGTGGCGCCGCCGCAAAGGCCCCATGGCCTGCTATTGGCGCGCGGTCGCGACGTATGCCCGTCACATCGCCCACGTGCTGCGCATGCCCCGGCGCCCGCGCCGCAGCCACGGTGCGGATGCCACGATGGCGCTGCCCAAGATCCACGCGGCCGCCATGACCGCGCAGGACATCGTCGCCGTCTTCGAGGACCTGTCGGTCCGCAACCGCAACCCGCCGCTCGACGAGGCCGTCGTGGGGCTCGCGCGCTGGATGTCGCAACGGCGCACGCGCCTGACGGACGAGGACTTCACGGCGCTCGCCGCCGTGGGCGGCGCGATCTACGAAGCCGCGCTGCAGCACCGGATGGCGGCCGGGTCGTTCCCGTCGATCCGGTGAACGGCTGGAGCCCCGCCCAGGCGGGCGAAGTCCGGAGAGTCGCGACGGGCCTCAGAAGGCCTTGGGCTGACTCCTGGCCTCCAGGATGGCCGACTGCAGTTTGCGCTTCACCACGGCGTCCTGGAGGTCGAGCCGGCCCCGCCGGGGATGTTTCGGCGTCTTGCCAGGCGCAGGCGCGAACCAGGCATCATCGAAGGGCAGCCGGTGGTGGTTGACCAGGTCGAACTTGGTGGCCTTGGTCAGGCCTGTCTTGGCGCTGGCATCGATCACGAACTCGCCCGGATACACCGCCGTCGTGTTCTGCGAAGTGGCGTACGCCACCACGACGACGGAACCCGCGGGATCGTCGGCCGCTTCCTCGACCTGAAGCACCAGGGCCGGCCGGTCCTTGGGGCCCGGCACGCCCACTTGCTGGGGAAAGCGGCATTCGACGATGTCGCCGGGCTTCGGGCGGGGTGTCCAGTAGGTCGCGCTCACAGCAGCGAACCGATGACCCTGCCTTTGCCCTTGGGCTCGGCCTTCGCGATCGCCTGGTGCTGGGTCCGGGTGAGCGGCAGGAGCTTCTCCGTGTCCTGCTCGACAAGCACCTCGTCCCTGAGCCTGGCGAGCGCGTAGAGAACCGTCTGGGTCTCGTTGAAACCCAGTTTCCTGGCAATGGCCTTCAACGCGTCGCGCGACACCGTCGTGAGGGTGTCGTCCTTGAAGTTCAGCTTCAGCGGCTGCTGGCCGGTGGTGGTGGGCATCGCACGATCCTTGTCATTTCGGTATATGCATAGGATATATATTTTTAGGGCATCCTGCAAACCGCCCGCCACCGGGGGACGTCGAGCGCGGACAGGGGCCAGGGCTATGATCTTTCCAGTGAAACAAGGGGTATGAAGATGGCGGATACCAGTGGGCCGGACGCCTCGACGCAGGAAGAGGCGCAGGCGCAACGATGGCTGGACGAGCTCCGGCGCGAGGTGCGCAGCGCGGCCGAGGGGCGCACGTCCGACGTGCAGCGGGGCGCCGAATCGCCGGCCGTCGCCGCCGCCCTGTTCGACAAGTTCGGCGGCGGCATCTGTGCGGCCGCCCATGTCCTCGGCCTTGACACCGGTGGCCTGCAGCGCGAGGTCGATGCGCTCGCCCGCCAGATCGATCCCGACTTCGATGCCCATCCCAAAGCGCGCTGGGCGGCGCGGCCGGGGGCGTTCTCGTTCGAACGTGACTAGGTGAGAGGTGCCGAGCGGGGTGGTCGGCCGAGGCCGGGGCCGTGAACGCTGGCGCGCTCGACGCCTGGCTGCAGAACCAGGGCTACCGCCAGTTGCGGCGGATCGGCGGCGTGGTCTGCGGCGTCCGTCGCTTCAACTTCACCTTCGGCCTTGTGGTCGGCCTCACCTGGGAAGGCTACGAGCGCCGCTATTGCTACGGGCACGGACAGGACGCGCTCGCGGCGCTGGGCGCGTGGGACGGCGAGGACCATCCTTGCGGTCCATGGATCAAGTGCAAGGGCGCCGGCATCGACCTGCTCAACCCGGCCCTGCAGGTCTGAGGGCGGCTGCGGAGCGCCCACCGCATCGGGAAAGAGGCCGGCGCGCGGGAACCGGCCGCATGCGCCCTTGAAGGCGCAAGGCGAGGCGATAGCCTGGAAACACACAGGAGCCTCGCCATGCCATCTTCCCTTCTCGATCTTCCATCGCGCGACGCGCCGGCCAAGCGCCCGCCCTGGCCCGACTGCACGACGCGCAGACAGACGCCCTCATCGGCGCCGTCCGCACCCTGCGCGCACCCCGGGGCGTTGTCGGCCAAGCAGGCGCACCCGCACCCGCGTGAGGACGGGGTCGTCCCGCCGGCCGCCGCGCAAGCGTCCCTGCGCTGCCGCCTGTGCACCTGCATCCTCGGTGCGGAGGAGGACGACGACCCCTCGCTGGCGCTGTGCGGCGCCTGCAAGCGCCGGCCCGAGGCGCGCCGCCTGGGGCTGGGCCAGCCCGGCGCCTCGCCGCCCACGGCGCCCGCGGCCCTGGCCGCGCGCGCGCCGTCGGCGCCTGCGCGCGAGTTCACCGAAGCCGAGCGCGCGCTGATCCGCAAGGTGCACGGCTTCATGCCGGCCCAGCAGTTGCTCGCGCTGCTCAACGAGCGGCTCGCCTGCGACCTCGGCCCCGATGCCACGCCGTACGGCATGGACCAGCTGCATGCGCAGATCGGCACCTTCACGGCGGCAGCCCCTGCGGGCGGCCACGGCTGGGCGGCCCAGCGCAAGCTGATCGCCCAGGCGCGCCGCTCGGGGCTGCTGGCCGCCATCACGGAGCAGGTCATCGACGACTTCGCCGTGGTGTTCTCGCTGAACCCCAAGCAGGTGCTCTGCCTGCGCGACACGCTGCTGCAGCCGGAGGACGGGCAATGAACCACCCTATGGTCCCCCACGCCGTCATCCGGCGCGAAGAGATGCTGACCGCGCACCTGGACCTCGGCGGCGCGCCGATCGACCTGGCCGAGTACGCCACCACGGGCCTGCTGGCGGTCGCGGTTGGCCCGCGCGGCATGGGCAAGACCAATGCCGGCCTGCTGATGGCCGAGCAGCTGTCGGCCCAGGGCTGGGTCAGCGTGCTGATCGACCCTGAAAGCGAGATGGAGTCGCTCTACGGCGCGGCGGTGCGCGACGCGGAGCATCTGGCCGCGCTGCTGCAAAGCCGCGCGCAGTCCATCGTCGTGGTCAGCGCGCGCGATGCCACCGCGTTCCTGCCCTATGGCCGCGCCATCCTCGACGCGGCCGAGCGCATCCGAAAGCCGCTGTTCGTCGTGGTGGACGAGGGACAGTTGTTCAGCACCGCCAAGAAATGCGCCGAAGATGCGGGCGAGGCCGCCGGCATCATCAACGAGTTCGCCGGCCGGGGCCGCAAGCGCGCCCTCGACCTGTTCATCACTGCCTTGCGGTACACCGGCACGCTGCACCGCACGCTCTTCGCGAACAAGAACCTGACCTTGATCGGCTGCCAGGAGGACGCGACTGCCTGGGCGGCACTGGCGCCGCAGTTCCGGGCATCGCGCATCGAGTTCACGGACCTCAATGCGCTGGCGCCGGGCGAATTCTTCTGTCTCTCGCGCCGCGGCGTCGAGAAGGTGCGCATGCCGATGGCGCAGGCGTTGGCCAGGGTGGCGCCCAAGGCCCGGCCCGTGCGCCGGACCCTGCCGGCCACCTTCAGCCAATGGGACCGCGCCATGCGGGGCATCCCGACCGGGCGCCTGCAGGCCTTGACCGATCCGGTGGTGGGCCTGCTGGGCGCCATCGCGGGGCTGTCCACCCAGCAGATGCTGGCCGGCGCTGCCGCGCTGCAGGACGAACTGGAGACGCGATGATGGAACGGCACGATGCTGCCGCGCTTGTTCCGGGCGGCGCGGACGAGGAACCGCGCTGGGTGGACTTCGTGCTCGCGCACGGCTGGCGCGCGGCCGTGCACCATCTGGCCACCGTGCTCGGGGTCGCCCGAGGCGGTCGCGTCGGTGCGGCGGACGGGCGCCTGCGAGAGGCGGGACAGGCCGCTCGACTTCGCCGAACTGTTCGCCCTGCGGCACGGCCGCGCTCCGGCCGAGGAGGAATGGCCCGCGCCGCGCAGGACGGGGCGGGGCGGCTACGAGTGGCAGGCGCCGGAGGTCGCTCTGCTGGCTGGGCTGGTGGGCCAGCTCGGGACGGAAGAAATCGCGCAGGTGCTCACGGCGCGCCTGCGCGAACGCACGGGCGATGCGGCCGCCGAGCGCACCGCCGTGGCCGTGCAGGGGCGCGTCCATCTGATCGGCCTGCAGTCGGGCGACGTGCTCGGCGGCATCACGACCACCGAGGCCGGGCGCGAGGTTGGCTCGACGGCGCTGATCCACCAGGCCATCCGCAGCGGCGCGCTCGCCGCGCACAAGGTCGGCCGCCGGCTCGTGATACCGCACGCGGCCTGGGCCGCCTGGAAGGCGCAGCGCGCCGCGCCACCCGAGGGCTTCGTGCGCCTTGCATCCCTGCGCGAACCCCTGGGCATCCGCAGCGACAAACTGTCCGAGTTCGCGCGCATGGGCCATGTGCCGACGGCCCTGCGCTGCAACCCCTTCGGGGTGCCCGGGCCGTCCACGCAGTTCGGCACCTGGCACATCGCGGCCGACATGGCGCGCCAGCTCATCGCGGACCGGCGCGCGGGCCGGCCCATGCCCTGGCATGGCAAGCCCCTGGCCGACAACCTGCGGGCCACCTGGCGCCGGTGGCAGCAGCGGCGCCACCCCGAGGACTGCGCGACCTGCCGGGACATCTGGGGCGTGCAGGGGGCGCCGAAGGACTTCGACGACTTCGCGGCGCGCTACCCGGGCCTGGCCCAGGGCGCCAAGCGCCACCTGACGCGGCCCTGGACGCCCGGAAGCACGGTGGCGGAGGTGGCCGCGGCGGCCTGCTGCCCGCAGAGCCACGTGCGCCGCGCCATCGCCAGCGGCGTCCTGGCGGCCGCGTCCTGCAACGGCACGCTCTACGTGACCCGCACCGACGCCACGCGGTGGATCGCTCGCCGCTGCCCCAGCGGCGAGGGAGAACGGTCCTGGATCGCGCTGGAGACGGCCTGTCGCCAGTACCTGTTCACGCCGCGCGAACTGCGCCAGCACATCGCGGCGGGCACCCTGGGCTCCAAACACGGCACGGAGGGCGCGATGCGCGGCAGGGACTACGTGCTGCGCCAGCAGTGCGCGCAGTTGCGCGAGCGGCTGGGGTTCAGCGAAGCGGAGGCCGCGCGCCGCGTGGGCGTCTCCATCGAGCGCCTGCGCGTGCTGCTCGACGGGCTCACGTGGCGGACGGCCCGGGGCATCCCGCTGGTGACGGTGCAGGCGGCCATCAAGCGGCGGGAATCCCAGGAGGGCCACACGCTGGAAGAGGCGGCGGCACTGCTGGACGTGCCGCTGGCCTGGGTGAAGGCGCGCAAGCGCGACGGCACCGTCCGCGTGGCGCAGGCGCGCTGGGACCGGCGCCGCCAGTACCTCACCGGGCCGATGGTGGAGCGGCTGCGTGAAGCGCTGCGGCATCCCCAGGCAGTGCGCGAGCCGCAGGCCCCCGAATGGCTGAGCCTGGGCGCCGCCGCGCGCGAGGCCGGGGTGAGCGCCACAACCATCCAGCACTGGGTGAACGCAGGGGAGCTGGCGTACCGGGGCACGCCGGGCCAGCGGCGCTACCACCAGGAGGCCTTGCGCGCACGGGCCCGGCGCCACTGGGCCACCTGCCGGTTCCACCGCGCCCGGCGGCCGGCGTGGCTCGAGTGCGCGCAGGACCCGTCCCCGACCCCCTGAGCGGCAGCGCCGGCCTGGAGCCGCCATCGGCGCTGTCCGATGCGCCGGCGTCCAGGCCACGGCCCTGGCCGGGCCCCGCCGGACGCGGGGTTGATCCGCCTGCTTTGCCTTCGAACCTGTCTCCGACGCCTCGCCATCGCGAGGACGAAGGAGAACGTGATGAAGCAACACCCTTCCGGCCGGGAAGGCCGGGGAATCGAGGATCCACGGCGCGAGCTTGTCGCGCTGCTGCAGGGCATGGCGCCGCGCTGGAGCGTTCGCGACGTGTTCGCCGACTTCATCGAGCTGTCGTGCCTGTCGATCAGCAACGCGGTGGACAAGGCCCAGTTCGACCAGCGGGAGGCCCGCTACCACGACATCGTGAAGAAGTACCCGCGCGAGGACTTTGAGCGCTTTCCGCGCATGCTGGGGTACCTCTCCCTCGCGATGGAACAGTGCTGCGCGCAAGGCGAGTTCGAGGACCTGCTCGGCAGCCTGTACATGACGCTGGACCTGGGCAACGACAGGGCGGGCCAGGTGTTCACGCCGTTCCACGTCTCGCAGCTCATGGCGCGGGTCCTCGTGGGGGACGCGGCCGCCGCCAGGGGCGAGGTCGAAGCCAATGGCTTCGTCGACGTCATGGAGCCCGCCTGCGGGGCAGGGGGGATGGTGATCGCGATGGCCGACGCGCTGCATGCGGCGGGGCTGAACTACCAGCAGGTCCTGCACGCCACGTGCGTCGACATCGACGTGCGGTGCGTCCACATGAGTTTCCTGCAGCTCGCGCTGCTGCACATCCCGGCCGTCGTGGTGCATGGCAACTCGCTGAGCGGAGAGGTCTGGAGCCGGTGGCATACCCCGGCCCATGTGCTCGGCGGCTGGCGATACCGCCTGCAGCGCCGGTTCGCCAGCGAGGAGGCATCCGCGCCCGAGGGGCAACCGGCCGCCGGAGCCGGCACCGGCGAGGTGCCGCGGCATGGGGGCGATGGAGGCCACGGGGCTTCGGCGTCGGCGACGCGCACGCATGCCGCCGCCCGCGAGCCGGGCTCCGCGCCGCACCTGCCACGCGCGCACGTGCAGAGGCTGCTGTTCGGGCCTGACGGCACCCAGGATACGGCGCGGCCGCCGCCCGGCGGGGTTGAACCCGCGCGCAAGCGCGGGAAGCTTGGGCAACGCGGCGACAGCGGCCGCCCCGACGACGAAACACCCCCTTCATCATGAACACGACCCGATTCTGCGAAGAAGTGCGGCGCCTGCTGCAGGCCGATGGCTACGAGGTCCACCGTGGCCGGCCGGAGGACGGCGCCGATCTGGCCGGCGCGTGCTGGTTCACCTGGATGCGGCCGGGCATGGCTAGCGCCGAGGTCGGCCCCACGGTCGCAGGCGAGCGGGAGGCGTGGGCAGCGGCGCTCGCACCGCCTGGACAACAGCGCCATCGCGCTGCAGCGGCTCGAGACGCCCCTGCCGCCGATGGGCCCCTTCGAAGCCGCGCGCCTGCCCGATGGCGCGTTCAATCCGCGTGTGCTGGCCGCGCGCTTCGGGATCGACGTGGAAGCGGCGCGCGCGCAGGCTGCGGCGCTTAGGCGCCAGCGCGTCTACGTGAACGAGCGCTACCAGGTCAACGTCCAGCGGATCGCGGCGCCCTTCGGGCCGGACACCAGCGACATGCTCTGGCTGTCGATCAAGCGCCGCGACCGCGCGCCCATCCACGACTGGCGCGATCTGCAGCGGATCAAGAACGCCATCGTCGGCGAGGAGCACGAGGGCTTCGAGGTCTATCCGGCCGAGTCGCGGCTCGTGGACACGGCGAACCAGTTCCATCTGTGGGTCTTCGCCGACCCCCAGGTGCGGCTGCCGGTCGGGTTTCGCACCCGCGAGGTGATGGATGCGCGCGCCGCAGCGGCGCAGGGGGCCCGGCAGCGGCCGCTCGATGGCGCGGCCCCTCCCGCGCACGCTGCCAAGGATGAGGACTGAGCGGCCGCGAGGCCGCACCACCACACATAGGAGCATTTGCCATGGAAATCAGAATCACGGATGCCGACGGATTCGGTCGCCTGTCGCCGAAGGCGGACCTGGCCATCGTCGTCATCACCCGCGCCGACATCGAGGCCTTCCGCGTCGGCAGCACGGTCGAGCGGCTCCTGCTGTTCAGCGATGACGCGAACCAGGTGATGCGCTTCGCCGGCCGCATGGTGATCCAGGTCGAAGGCTACGACGACGATCCCCGGCCGCTGCCGCTGATCCCCGAATGCGTGCGCTTCTTCCGCGCGGTCGATGCGCAGTGGGGCTATTGGCTGCACTTCCTGCTGCCCCTGCCCGACCAGTTGAAGCTGATCGTGCTGATGCTGGTGGACGCGGAGCCGCAGCCCGGGCAGGGCGCCGCGGTCAGCTACCGGATGCGCGCGCCCGAACAGCTGGGCCGCGTGATGCACCGCCTGTTCCATGCGATGAACACGTTGCACGAGACCTTCGACGTGCCGCGCGCGCTCAATGAAGCGATGACCGAGGCGCTGGTGGCGGCGTTGGAGTTGCCGGGCTGACCCCGACCCCGGTCCTCAGCCTGTGCGTGCACTCGCCGCAGCAGCTTTCGCGGCGGGTGATGCTGATGCTGCTGCAGGTCGTGGAGGGTCGCACCGACGGCCTGTAGCCGCCGCCAGCATTCCGGTGCAGCGCACCAAGCCGGGCACTGCCGCATGTCGGCTGCTGCGTTCTGGTGCAGCAAGCGCAGGCTTGTCGGTGTACCGGCGCTATATCCGTGGAGGTATATCGCTGGCACAAGTCTTGCGACACCGGATCCATGATCTAGGCAGATCCATGGACCTCGCCCGATGTTGGGCGTGATTCAGGCAGGACAACGGCGTCCGCACGTTCCTTCATCGCTTCAGCGCGGTGGTCAGGAAGGTGCGGACGCGTTTTTTTTGCGCATTCGACAGGCTGCTGTTGCCGACCGCCGCAGGACCCCCTGCGCCGCGCGCAGCGGCTCTCCGGGAGGACGGGATGAACTCGGCGACCACGACCTCGGTGAAGACCGTGTGCCCCTATTGCGGGGTGGGCTGCGGCATGGCCCTGGACGTGCAGGGTGGCAAGGTGGTCAAAGTCTCCGGCATCAAGACCCACCCCACGAACTTCGGACGGTTGCGGGAGCAGGGCGCGCTGCTGTGGGCCTGGTTGCAGGAGGGCGCGCACTTCTATGTTTGCGGCGATGCCGGCCGCATGGCCAGGGACGTGGATGCAGCGCTCCGGCAGATCGTGCAGGAGCATGGCGCCATGACGGCGGATGCCGCCACGGACTACCTGGCCTGTATGTCGAGAGACCGGCGCTATGCCCGCGACGTCTATTGAGGAGAACGTGCGCTGCTGTTCAGAGCGCGCGGGACGACAGCCTCCCTGCAGCCCCGGCGGCAAGCTGGAGGCGAATGAGGAGGGCGCGCGTGCGGGGCCGCCCTTGAATGCGCGCTGTTCGCAGGGATGCTGGGAGCATGACAACCCGCCCTGGCTCCGTTCCCGCACCGCGCTTCGACATCGCCCGCGATCCCATGATCGACGCGGCACTGGCGGAGCACGCGCCGGCCTATGTGGGGGTGAGCGGTGGCAAGGACAGCCAGGCGCTCGCGTACCGCGTGTGCAGCCATCTCGACGCCATCGGGCATATGGGGCAGCGGGTCCTGATCCACAGCGACCTGGGCCGGATTGAGTGGAAGGATTCGGCGCCGGTGTGCGAGCGCC
Organism: Paracidovorax wautersii; assembly: GCF_900113035.1. GTDB lineage: Bacteria > Pseudomonadota > Gammaproteobacteria > Burkholderiales > Burkholderiaceae_C > Paracidovorax > Paracidovorax wautersii. Next base: position 201,223 of record NZ_FONX01000006.1, read on the forward strand.
TCGCGCAAAGGCTGGGCTGGGAACTGGTGACCGTCCGCAGGCCGGCCGGCGACATGGTGGACCGCTGGGGGGTGCGCTGGGAGACCAACGTGCGGCGTTACCGAGCGCTGTCGTGCGTCAAGCTCATCATGCCGTGGAGTTCGGCGTCCTCCAGGTTCTGTACCAGTTATGGGGAACGAGACATTGTAAATAGCGCATGCCCCATGTCGAACTGCCATCCTCGAGCAGCAGCAAACGCAATTGGATTGCGACCTTACGGTCGGAGGCGAAGAGGAAGTGTGAATTGACACGAGAGTGTGTGTTGGAACCTCGTGAATCTGTTGGATTCAGCAGTGGGAGCAGGTGTTCACGGCTTTGCAAACTTTCAGCCCGGTCATCGCACTAGAGCGTCATCTTCACCCACAGGTGGCGCAAGTGGATTGAAGGCAGACTGTTCCGGCTATGCACTGACTCATGTACCGCAATGCCGGCCGTGGGGTCTTGACCATGAGTTACCAGCGCATCGGCGACCGACCAGCCGGGAGTACCACTGGTGTGTAAGTCATGAATCCAGCCACTGATCAAAGCAAGCCAATGATCGAAGCTTTGTTCCTGCACGTACGCGATCAAGGCTGCACGAACATGCGCAGCACCATGCTTGCCCTCCTTGTAGCGTTGGATACCTCCACCCACTCCAACGCGTGTCACGACGTATTCGCGCTCGTCTCGTCCCGAGCCGACGGGAATGGGCAGTCGCTTGCATTCAATTGGCAAAATCGTCTCGAAATCACTGTAGCTCCGACCTTGCACGATCAGCGCATCGCCTGCAGCCGCAGCCACGAGATCGATCTTGCGCGAGACATGTGTCTCATCAGCTTCCTCCACACGAAATTGCAGGCAATCCCAGCCTGGAGTCTTGCGTGCTGCACTGTTGAGGTGGGCGCACAGTTGCGACGTAAGCATCGTCTCGCTGGTGCGTAGAGGTCGATCAGGCCGGTCTCGCCAGCGGGGGAGCTGTCCGAGAATAAAGTCCAGGATGGCGGCACGAGATTGGCCTTCGGCAAGAAACCCCGAGGCCAATTGGCCCAATGCGTGAGAGGTAGATCCGTCCGCCAGCATCGCGCCTCGCTAGTAGCCCTGGGCCCGCAGATCTGCCAAGATGTCATCGGCATCGCGCAGTCCGACGGAGCGCATCCAGTAGCGCAAACGGTCAGGTTTCAGTATGAACAGGAAACGGTGGTCATACAGTCGGCAGATGCGCGTGAGAGCCAGGTGCTGGTGCGATGGTGCGTGCAGCAAAGCCGAGATGCGGTCTCGCAGTTCTTCCGCCCCTGACCAATCGATCTGAGCGTCGCCAAACGCGTAGGCTTGGCACACCGCACCCGACCAACTGAACTGGCCACGCAGCCCGAAGCTGGGTGACCCGTATAGTGCGTTGACCTGATTCGCCAGAACCTCCGCGTACACCTGGAGGTCTTCATCGGCGACCTGGCGCATCGCTATCGACGATTCCCCCAGCCGTATCAGATCCGACTGGTAGTCCACGATGTCGTCGACCACGATGCGCTCGTTGTCGCTCAGATCGAACGATCCGTCAGCAGGGTATGGAATCGAGTAGATATCGTCGGCCTGCAGCGCAGTCGCCTTTTGAGCGAACAGCCCGGGGCTGGTCAGAGCCAAATAGGCCCGCAGAGTGCGCTTTTCGGCGCTCATCCAACGATCAATGGCGTTGAGCTTTGGCAAGTCCTTCTGCGGCGCGCAGAAGCCAACCATCCGCTGGCTATACGTTAGGTAGTGCCCTTGCCATACTGCGTGGGCGAGGTGCATCTGTTCACGCACCAGCAACATTGGCGGGGTGAAGCGTCGCTCGGTATACGCCGAGCGGAAAAACTCGTCTTTCAGGGGCTGAATCTGGGACTCGTCGATGCCGCTTGTCGTCAACGCCTTGGAGGGCAGATAGGGATGTCCTGTTAGATGGGGCGCGCGCTTACGCTGGACTTTTTTGCCAACAATGAAGCCTTCGCCAACGTCCCAATCCCGCTGTTCCGCATATTGGCGCAGCGTGCGCATCTGTGCTAACCGGTTCACAAGCGACAAGGTTCGACCGCCTCCCAGGAGGTTTGCACGCCAGAGGCGGTCGTTCGTCTGTGCAACGCGATATGGCACGACGTGCAGGTCGTAGTAGTCCAGATCCAGTCCCTGCTCGGCGTCAATGCGGCCGGTTCGGCGGAACGTTGCATGGAGCAAAGTGGCGGTGTCGGGACGGACTCGCTTTTGCGCCACGACAACAATGACTTTGGTATCGGCATCGCCCTTCTGGAAAAGGCCACGCACCGAAACGAAGTCCAGGATCTCGCGCACCCAGTAGCGCTCCAGGTACTGCTGCCGAAACGCGAGCGCATTCTGGTTGTACAAAAAGTTGTACTGCTGCAGCATGGAGATCGTTGCACCGTCCTCCATGATCTCGCTGGCCTCGTGCAGAAAGAGGTAGCCCGCCTGCTTGTCGGGGAGTTTCTTGTGATGCTCGGTTTGATACCGTGCATAGGCCCGTTGGGTGGCCGGTGTCTGCAGTGTGGACGCGAACGGTGGATTGCCCAGGACGGCCCCAATTCGGGCCGGCAACTGCCCGGCCTCTTTGGCTGCAAAGAAACAGCCATGATGCAATGTCTGTTGACGCAGGTTCGGGAACAGCTTGATGCTGCGCCGGATCTGTGCCGGCTGCAAGGCGTCGCACATGGCCAAGCACAGGCTGAAACCGGCGAGTTCGACGGCGTCCTCCTCAAGATCGACCCCATGGACGAAAGCCAGCAAGCTCTGCAGCACATGCTTGTCCGGGCGCCGCCACTGATGACGCAGGCGCCAGTGCAACACTAGGCGCTTGTAGGCCTCCACCAGGAACACGCCGGAGCCGCAAGACGGATCCAGCACCACTTGGTTGTGCGAAGTGATGTGGTCAAGTGCATCCCAGTTCAGGGCTTCCTCCACCAGGAACCGCACTAGGAATGGAGGGGTGTAGACCGAGCTGTCCTCGTTCTCCACAAACAACTGGTAGATCTGGCTGATCAACTCGACCGGCAAGTCCCGGAACGAATACAGATCCCACAGCGACAGCTGGCCCGTCTGATTCTCACGTGCTTCGATCATTCGAGCGAAGCGCTCCAACTGCTGGGTGCTCAGAAGCTTGTCCACTTCCGACGGTTCCAGTGTGAACACGTTGCCGTTGAACCGGTCTTCCAAGGCTGCAAGCAACTTGACCAGAGCCGGTCCGTTACCCAAAACCTCGAAAAAGCGTTGTGCATCGGGCTGAAAAGCTGCAAAAAAACCTTCGCCGAAAACGCCTCGTTGTTCTAGGTAGGCAATCAGCAACGACAGGATCAACAACCGGCGACGCAAACGCTTCGGAAGAATGTTCTTCTCGTCGAGATAGCTGCTCAGCCGCTTGAACGCATCGAACAGGCTTTTGTGTGCTGCCTTGCTGTTCGACAGAAGCAGGTCACAGGTTGCAGGATCCGTCCACAGTGTTCCGCTACGGATACTGTCCTCATCCCACCAGGGATCGAGCTCTATTGCCGTAGCCAGATCCAGATACTTGATTGGGTTGCACTGGATGCGCCCGTCATCAGTGAGAAAGTCGGGACGATGCGCACAACGGAACAACTGCAGCAATCCTGGCGTACGCCGATACACCAAGGGCACGCCACCCCAACTCCAGAGCATGCGGTGACGCTCGGCAAACTCCCGATCATCAGCCAACGTGTTGACGCCATAGATGAAGGCTTGCGCCGAGGCACGTCTACCGTGCTGTTCAATCTCGAAGAACACGGCGTCAGCCCCGTACTCGGCTGCCTTCTCCATGGTGGCGACTTCTTCGGGTGGACGGCCATCGGGCAGGTAGCCGAGTACCCGCACAAGCCCCTTTACTTGTGCGCCGGTGTCTGGTCGCAGCCAAGCATCCCACCAAGGCGGACGATTACCCATGGTTCGACCGCTCTCGATGTCGAGGCACCATCTCACGCGCGACACGTCCTTGACGTCCGACAGCCTTTGCGGTGGCGGGGTTGTGTTGCGTGCCAGTGGCGGAGAGTCCCACGTCTCGCTGTACCAGCGGCGTCGGTAGTAGATAGGAGTCGATGGCCAGGAAAATAGGTCCCAGCGCGACAACCAAGCCATCGTCGATCAGAGGTGCTGTATCGACGTATTCGCATGTTGCATCGTGGGCCCGCAAGATCAAGCAGGCCTGCTTGCTGACTTTGCGCGGTGCCGTCAAGCTCGCAGCGATCGATTCGCAGAGAGCAGAGACGATGCTTCTCCTAAGACCATACACCGTCTCCAGCCGACAGAGCACCACCACCAACATCACATCATGGTTTGAGTACACGCGAGCCACCCGCGCCTCAGCATGCCTACGCGCGAAACGTGGCAATTCAGCCAGCAGCCCGCGCATCTGGTCGCGCGAGTAGCCCGTGAGTTCGCACAGGTCGCTGATGGTTATGGATCGCATCTGCGTATTTTACACGCAGACATGCGTATGATCAACGCAGCTCTATGCATTTGCAGCGCAGAACGGTCCGGTTCTGCGAGGAGTGATATCTCCGTTCAGAGCACGAGGCGTGCCAATCATTCTTGAGCTACGTCGAGCCAGTGTGATGTGGTTGGTGGGGAGGTGTGCGATTGCCCCTGCGGTTCAGTGGTGGCAGCGGCTGATCCAGGAAGTGCTGGGTCAGCCCGCGCGAGCTGGCGTGGTAGGCCCACCGATGGAACTGCTCGAGCAGCAGCATCTCGCGCCTGCGGAGTTCCGCGTTCTCCTGTTGCAGGCGATGAACCCGATCCATCGCGGCCTGCAAGGCAGCGGATACAGGCCGGCCCGGCTTGACTCTCACCGACGCTGGAGTCGCGTTGCGGCAGACGTCGTACGCGATGCGGATCGGAGCGTGCTTGAACAGGGCCTGCCGTGTGTAGGCGCAGCCAAACCGTTTTTCGGCGGCCTGGATGAGCGCCGGCCACGTCAGCCGGCCCTCCCAGGCGCGGACCATCGTCAGGATGGCCTCTACCCGCTCTGGCGTGAGGTTAGGGGAACGTCGTGTCATGAATGGGATTTCCTGGATGAGGGGGTGGAAGTTGCGCCGGTCGGCGCTGCGAGCCGCAGAGCGTCGACGCCGGCCAGCCGATCACGGGCGGCGCTCTCGGAGAGGGAATCGGCTCCGCCGGTGCTGAGCTGGATCACAGCGCCGTCCTCGATCGCCGGGTCCCGCAAGATGGTCAGCAACTGGTCCAGCCGCTCCACGGTGGCTAGGTGGGTGGCAACCCAGTCCGCCGCGCCGTACACCCCCTCGGCAGCGGCGGCCTGCGCGGTCCTGAGTTGCGCCGACGCCTGCTCCAACGCGGCGGCCACGCGTTCGGTCTTGCCATCGATCCCCTTGATGCAGACGTGCTCCCGGCAGTCCAGGCAGTTGCGGAACATCTCGCACGGAGCCGAGGCGAAGTCATGGATGCAGAAGCCGTACAACGTTGTATGCGCTGTCGGCACGGCCATCGCCGCGTATTCGTCGCGCGACACCGGTAGATGCTTCGGAATCTCCGCCAGCGGGCCGATGACTTTCGCGTGATCGCCCACCACAGAACGGATGTGTGCCACGATCTCCTGGCTGGAGACGTGGTCGTAGGCCGCGTTCTGACGGATGTCCCTGCGGCCGCTCCACTTGGCGATGTCCACCTGGGACAGATTCGCGCCCTGGGCCAGGGTATTGAGCCAGTGCCGGAACTGGTGGCTCTTGATGGACAGCGTGCGATTCGGGTCGAGCCCGACGCGCTGGAACACGGTGACACTGCCGGCCTTGGCGTTCTGGCCGAGCCCATTGCCCACATGGTGGTACTTCAGCGGCTCCAGCATGCACGAGCTGCCGACACCGGTTCGGAACAACCTCGCGGGGATGACCAGCAGCGCCTCACCGTACTTCAGTCCGGTCCTGGCGTCTGCATAGGGAAAGTGCGGCGGCAACTGGTGGACGACGTGGCGCTCGAAGTCAGCGAATCGAACCACCATCGCTGGGATGTGGCCCGCCACGCGCACCACCATCGTGACGGGAAGCCCCGCGCTCTGCACCCAGGTGCGCGCGTGGTTCCGCTTGCTCACACCCCCGAGTCCCAGGAGATCGGCGATGTCCTCGAAGTCGATGAACTCCTGCGTGCGCAGGTGCTCCCATTCCGGCGGCAGGTAGATCCGCGTCGGGTTCGCCTCGTACCATCGGGCGAGGTGGCGGGCGTGTTCCGTGAGGCCGCGAATCCTGCGCAACGCCTCGCGCACCACGTCCGCCATCCCGGGCAGGATCAGCTTGACGTGGCCGTCGTAGCCTTTGGAGCCCGCCCAGCGCAGGCCAAGATGTCGTACCTCGCCATCGCCCGGAACGTCCACCTCGCAGTCCGCAGGCAAGGCCAGCACCTCGTTGAAGCGCTCCGGCGCGGCGCACAGGATGGCCGCCACGGACGTGATGAGCACGTCCCTCGGGTCGGATGCCAGATGGAATGCGCGCGCCAGGGCGTCCAGGGCTGCGGGGGCAGGCATCAGCCTGCGCTTGCGGGCCTCGAAGGCTTCGCCGATGCGACCGTAGGTACTGCCCCGGCGCATCGCGTAGCGCCAGGTGCCGGTCGTGTGGGCGCACAGCATCCGGTCTTCCAGAAACCGGGCGATCTGCCCGAGGCGGAAGCCGATCCCGTCGAGGGATGCATCGCCGCGGCCGTCGTCCATGGCAGTCACGGCGGCGTCGAAGGTGGTCCGGTCGATCTCTGCTGCGGAGGCGAGCCGCTGCTTCCTCATGGCAATGCCGAGTACGTGGAACGCCTGCACCGCCCGCAGCGCCGCGCTTGCCGAGCGCTGGGCCAGCTCGCTTCGCACGTAGGCCTTGGCCAGCGCGCGAACCTTGGGCGACAGTGTTTGCCCGCCGGCGCCGGGCACCTTGATGAAGAAGAAGCGCACGCGGGCCTGCTTGGCCCGCCGGTCCCCCTGGGCCAGGTAGTGCTCGGTCACGTCCCAGCAATCCGAATCGAACTCCAGGTCCTTCCCGAAGGCCGTGAGTTCGTTCCGAGCGTTGGCGATGAAGGCGTCCAGCTTGGCCTGCGCATCGCGCAATGCCCTGGGTTTCAGTCGGGTCACGGTGGTCATGCGGCCTCCCGTTCATGCTGAGAGTCCCGGCAACGCTGGACCACCTCGGCCACCGCAAGGATCGTCAGGTCGTTCACGGAGGCGACGCGAAGGTCGGTCGATGTCGCCAGCGCCGACCGCTCGCTGAGCAGGCCATCGAGCAGCGCCTCATGAGGGGCGTCGATCCAGGGGTGGAAGTACGAGCAGGTGTAGCAGGCCAGTGGCGCAGCGAGACGGCAGAAGTCGTGCTTGCCGCACCGGCCGATCGCGTCGAACGCTTCGGCCGACACGTGGTGAACGAGCCGTCCCTCGCTACTGTCGTCGCGCACTGCCAGGGTGCCGGCGAAGGCCTGGGCAAGCGGAGCGATCTGCAACGCAAGTGCCTTGTCGATGCGCTCGATCATGGCCGACCGCGTTTCGACATAGACCAGGCTGGAATCGAACCAACTGTGATCCAGCAGGTCCGCGATGACGGGCGCCGAGCATCCTTCGGCCGCCGCCCGGGTGCCGAGCGTGCGTCTCAGGCGGATGGGCGACATCACCAGAGGTTTCCCCGTGCGATGGGAGACCACTTCCAGTTTCTGGAACAGCCGACAGAGCTTGTCGCTGACGCCCCGGCCGGTGAAGTGGCCGAGCAGCCCGATCTCGGCCATATGCGGGGTTCTGGTGAACTGCGCCGAGGGGAAGATGGGCGCCTCGCCCACAGGCAGCCCGTGTCGCTGTGCCCAGTCCGCCGCTGCCTTGCATTGCGCCTGCACCAGGGCGCCGAGGCCGCTGGACAGCTCGCGCGGCCTGAACAGCGTTCGGGGACGGATGCCCTTGCCTTGCTTGAGGCGGGTGACCTGCAGGATGAAGATGCTGCTGCCGTCCTGCCGCTGTGTCGCGCTGAAATCCTTGCACTTCATCGCTGCGAGTTGCAACGGCCGGGTGCCCAGGGTCACGGCCAAGGTCAGGAGGGTGTAGTCGGCCAGGCCAAGGTGGCCGGCAGCGAACTCGCGCCGCATGGCCGTGGTGACACCCTCGTACTCGATGTCGGTCAGCGGGCCGGCGTCCACGTCCATCATGCGCACGGCATTGCCGACCTCATGCGTCTGCGTGACCAGCCGGGGCAAGGCACGATGGAGGTCGACGTCCAGCCCCGGGGTTCCCAGTTCCACCCACAGCAGCAGGTGTTCCTTGAGCCGGCGCAGCCGGTAGCGCTGTCGTACTTCGAGGGATTCACCGTACCGAACCACGTCGTTCAAGGCGATGGCGTCGAGGGGGTGTGGCGGCGCTGCGTGGCGAAGCAGCCTCCGGTATGCCGACAGCGCCTGGGCGGCACGCGATGGTGAGATCGAGACCAGCAAGGCGGCGCACACGTCCTTGATGCACTGCCGCAGCCGGGTTGACGCCCCGGGCAGGTTGTCGAAGTTGAAGGAAGCGATTCCTCCGGCCGTCGGAATCTTCCAGATGTCGTCGGCGGGATCGAACAGGTAGCCGTCGAGCGTCCGCGACATCGTGCGGTTGCAGGACCTGGTCGAGGTGCGGATGGGTTGTTCAGGCATCGCGAGACACCTCCTCGCCCAATACCTTGCGCTGGATCTCCACCGAGGCCTGCACTGCCAGGCGGCGGGTGCGGCGGTGCAGGTAGGTTTCTGCGCTGCGCGAGGATTCGGACCATCCCATGGCGTGGTTGCGTGCCCGGCGCTCGTCGCCCGGCGTCATCCCGGCGCGGTCGGCGATCTCAGAGAAATCCTCGTTCCAGGTGTGCCGCAGTACATGGGAGGAGAACGCATCACCAAGCTGGGGATGGTGCCGTCGCAACCCCTGGAAGATCTTTGTCACGGCAGACAGCGACAACGGATCGCCTGTGGCGGTGACGAACAGGAAGTCGTGCCGGAGCGCGCCAGCGATCCTGGCGCGGTGCTGCACGATGTGCTGGTGCGTCAGGTAAGCCAGTTCCTCGCTGATGCCGATGCTGCGCTCGCGCGTCTTGGTGTTCGGCTGGGCCATCCGGGGATCGGTCTTGTCATCGGGCCGACGCACGACGTCGGCCAGGTTGCGGCGAAAGTCGATGCTGCGTATCCGCAGGCCCAGCAGTTCCCCACGCCGCAGGCCGGTGCCAAGACCCCAGAGAGCCAGCAGCCGGTTGCGGTCGCGCAGGAACGCGGTCGACCAAGGGTTCTCCGCCGATGCGGGGTCGATGGCATGGAGCAGAAGTGCTCTGGCCTGCGCGTCCAGGCCGACCCGATGCCTGCTGGAGCGCGCCGAAGGTGCGCGGGCGGTCAGCCGCGCAAGGAACTCGCGCAGCATCACCATGTAGTTCGCCCGCTGTTCGAGGGTGGCGCACGTTTGTGAGGCAGCGGCCTGACCCAGCCACGACAGATAGGCGCGGCAGTATTGCAGCCGGATGGCGGCCGTGCTGACGGCGACCGTGGCTGGCGTTGCTCGCGCCAGAGGGGCCTCTTCTTTGCGATCGGTTCCGCCACTGCGAAGTGGCAGATACGCCAGCGCGGCGAGGTCATCCAACTCGTGCAAGTCGAGGAACCGAGCGTTGGCGAAACGATTCTGCAGGTCAATGCCGCGGAGGTCTTCAAACGCGAGGAGGAACTGGACCCCTCGCAGGGCCTGTTCGATGGTCGCGGGAGAGCCACTGCGCGGGCGAACCTCCGTCATGGCATAGACGCAGGCGGCGAACACCGGCATGCCGGTGTTCGCCGACACCAGCGCGGGCATGCGCTCGCCGGTGCTGAACAGGATGGTGCGGATGCGATGGTGGGATTGGAGTTGTCTTGAAGGGGATGCTCGGAATCTGGGAATCAAGGTGATCGCTTTCGGAGTTAACAGATGGGTCAAAGTACCCCATAACGCCAGGCAACCATGTCCTGCTCTGTGAGTGTCAACAGCCCCGCGCCCCTCTTGGATCAAGGGGGTTCAGGGAGGTTGTTCACACAAAGCAGATTCGGTCGCCCTAATACCTCGGAGATGAAGACGCAGATCATCGCCAGGGCAATCCGCGCACGGCACCCTGTCGGCCCCGTAGTCTCCGCGCTCGGGCTGCGCTGGGAGGAGAGCGCCGCGCGGTCGCGCCAGCCGGTCGCCAAGCGCGATGCGGCGCTGACCCGCGCGCGCGGCCTGGGCCTGACCTGGAACGCCATCATCCATTGGCCGCGCCGCGACGTGCTCGACTACATCAGCCTGCACGGCGGCGTGCTGCACGAGGCCTACCGCATCTACGGCAGCAGCCGCGTGTCCTGCGCCTTCTGCGTGCTGGCCTCGCGCAGCGACCTGGGCGCCGCATCGCGCTGCGGGGACAACGCCGCCGTCTACCGGGAACTGGTGGCGCTGGAGGCGCGCAGCACGTTCTCGTTCCAGCCGGGCGGCTGGCTGGGCGACGTGGCCCCCGACCTGCTCGACGCGCCGCTGTGGGCCGGGGTCGCCGAGGCCAAGGAGCGGGCCGCGGCGCGGCAGGCCGCGGAAGCCGAGATTCCCCCGCACCTGCTCTATGAAGCGGGCTGGCCGGTGTGCATGCCGACGCCCGCCGAGGCCCGCCACCTCGCCTCGGTGCGCCGACGTGTGGCGCGGGCGGTCGGTATCGCGGTGGATTGTCTCGACGGCGCGGCCGTCAGCGCTCGCTATGCCGAACTGATGCGCCAGCGCGCGCAGCGGGGCGCGCGGGCTTCTCAGTTCACGTGCTGATGCACGAGCCGCAGGAACTCGGGACGCAGCATGCGCCCGGGGTCGACCTTGAGCGCGTCGCACAGGCCGCTCGGCCAGATTAGTTCGGCCCGCTCGCCGTCCAGGGCCAGGACCGCACGGTCGAATGCCTTCCTTGACGGCGTTCCCGTGCCGATGGCCTGCAGCTCCGTGACGGTTCTCTCCTCGATCCAGAGCCAGTGGCTGCGCGTGCCGACCGGCAGGTCCGCGCGCGTCAGCTCGATCTCGGCCAGGCTGCCATGGGGGGCATCTAGCAGCAACAGAACGGAGAAGGAGACGGGAGCAGACACGGAAAGCAAGACGGACAAAGCGCGTATTGTCCCCGACCCGGGTTCGTGGCGGCAGCATGTGGACGGGCCGGCAGGTGCGCCGGGCACGCAAGTGCCAGTGGTGTGCGGGGCCGGGCGAGGCTCCCACCCATGGACTACGTCACGGGCCTCGTTGCGGTGCGATCCGCCTGCAGCGGCATCGCCTCCGACGCGGCAGCGCTCGGATGAGACCTCGAATTTCCGCGTGGTTGCGGAAGGACTGCCGGGTGCCCCGGCAATGGATGGAGCGGGAGACAGGCTGCTGGCGATGCGAACAGGCGCCGGCTCCCTGCCCGATGTCGCCGCGAGGGTTCGCGCGATTGCGCAACCGCGGCGACCCGGTTGCGCAGCCGCGCGGACCCGCAACCGGTTCCGGATCCGGACGCGCGCCCGGACCCGGACGGGGTCAGAGGGCGGCGTCCTTGAGCTTCTTGAGCGCGCGGGCCTTGATCTTCACCGATGCCGGCTTGGGCGGGAACCAGCGCTCCTCGCCGGTGAACGGATCCTTGCCGAAGCGCTTCTTCTTGGCCGGCACCTTCACCACGTCCAGCTTGAGCAGGCCGGGCAGCGTGAAGGTGCCCACGCCCTTCTTGTCGACCGAGCCGAGGACGGCCGTTTCGAGCGCGGCCAGGACCGCCTTGACCGACTTGGCGTCCACGTCGGCCTGCGCGGCGATGTGATTGACCAGCGCGGTCTTGTTGAGCGCGTCCTTGATGGGCTTGATGGGCGCGGCGGCCTTCGCCGCAGGCGCATCGGCCCGGGCGGTCTTCTTTGCGGGAGCAAAGGCCCTCGCGGTCTTCTTCGCAGGCGCAGCGGCCTTGGCGGTTGTCTTCGCAGTTGCCATGGAATGTTTCCCTTCTTTTGCGTTTGCGGCTGGGGGCGCATGCCCCCGCGTGCATCGAAGCTGCACAGCGGGAATTCTAGAGGGGGCTCGTCGGGCGCTCCCGTTGCCGCGCCAGCCGGTCCCGCGCGCCGCTGCGGGGGGGCAGCCGCGCGTGCCCTTGATGAAGCGCCGGCGGGTGAGAACCTGGACTCACGGACGAGGCATCCCGCCGCGTCCGGCGTCCATCCATCAGGAGCACCCATGAAGATTTCCAAAGCGGAAGTCGAGGCCATCATCGAGGCCTCGCCGCGCACCTACATCCCCTTCAACCAGCTGGTCCTTTCCGTCGACTACCAGGCACGCACGCCCAGCCCTGCGCCGGGCGGCAAGCCGCAGATGAGCCTCACCGAGCTGGCCGCCTCCATCAAGGAATGCGGCGTGCTGCAGAACCTCATCGCGGTCAAGGGCCCGCGCAACCTGCACGAGGTCTGCGCGGGCGGCCGCCGCCTGCAGGCCATCGGGCTGCTGGTGGCCGCAGGCGACCTGCCGGAGAACTACCCCGTGCCCGTGCTGGTCGTGCCCGCCGACCGGGGGCTGCTGTCCAGCCTCACGGAGAACACGTACCACGTGCCGATGCACCCGGCCGACGAGTTCCTCGCCTTCGCCAAGCTCATCGGCATGGGCAGGTCCGTCGAGGACGTGGCGGCGGCGTTCGGCGTCACGCCGCTGGTGGTCAAGCGCCGCATGAAGCTCGCCTCGGTGTCCCCCAAGCTCATGGCGCAGTACCGCGAGAAGAAGATCGACCTCGAATGCCTCATGGTGCTGGCCTCGGTGGACGACCACGAACGCCAGGAACAGGCCTGGGCCGGGCTCGATGCGTGGAACCGCCACCCCGACCACCTGCGCCGCATCCTCACGCAGGGAGAAATCGAGTCCGACCGCAACCCCGTGGCACGCTACGTCACGGTCAAGGCCTACGAGAAGGCGGGCGGTCCCACGCGGCGCGACCTGTTCAGCGAAGACGAGAAGAAGGTCTACCTGCTCGACCCGGTGCTGCTCGACCAGTTGGCCGTGGCCAAGCTGCAGCGCAAGGCCAAGCAGGTCGGCGCCGAGGGCTGGAAGTGGGTGGACGTCCGCGCCCGCTACGTCAGCGACGAATACGCCAAGCATGGCGAGTTGCGCAAGGCCGCGCGCGAGCCCAGCGCCGAGCAAGCCGCCGAACTGGACAACCTGGAGGCGCAGGTCGCCGAGCGCACCCAGCGCATGGACGACATCTGCGACCAGGAGGAAGACGACAGCGCCGCCGAGGAAGAGTACCGCCGCCTGGAAGCCGAGTGCGACGACCTGAACGCCAAGATGGAGGCGATCACCGAGGCGCTGTCGGTCTGGCCGCCCGAACTCATGTCGCAGGCGGGCTGCGTGGTCTACGTGGGCACCGATGCCGCGCCCGCCGTGCGCTACGGCCTGATCCGCCCGGACGACCGCGCCGACATGGCGCAACTGGCCCAGGCCACGCGCAACGGCAGCGCGCTGGCCGGCGAGGGCGATCCCGCGCTGGTGTCCCTGCCCGCCGCGAAGACCCGGCCCGTCCATTCCGACCGCCTGACGCGCAACCTCACCGCGCACCGTGTCGCGGCGATCCAGGCGGAACTGCTGGGCCGTCCCGACGTGGCGGTCGCGGTGGCCACTGCGCAGATGGCGACCAAGCTGCTGATCGACGGCTACCAGCACCTGTACAGCAGCGGCGATCCCCTCACGCTGGGCGTCTCCGACACCCACGCGATCCTGCACCAGGACGCCGACGACATCAAGGCATGCGCGGCGTGGCAGGCGCTGGAGGCCGAGCGCAAGCACTGGCAGGCGCTGCTGCCGCAGAAGGTGGATGCCGTGCTGCCCTGGATGCTCACCCTGGATGCGGCGGCCATCTCGCGCCTGTTCACCTTCCTGGTCGCGCTCACCGTCAGCGGCGTCTATCCCTCCGAGCCGAAAAAGCAGCGCACCGATGGCCTTGCCCTGGCGCTGGGCCTGGACATGAGCAAGTGGTGGAAGGCCACGGCGGGGTCCTACTTCAACCACGTGTCCAAGGCCCGCATCGCCGAAGTCGTGACCGAGGCGGTCAGCGCCCAGGCCGCCGCCCCGCTGCAGGCGCTCAAGAAGGACGCAGCGGCCAGCGGTGCCGAGCAGGCGGTCGCCGCGACCGGATGGCTTCCCGCCATGCTGCGCCTGCCGTCCCCGGACGATGCGGCGCAGCCGGATGCGGCACCCGCCGACGAGGACGAAGGCGAGAGCGACGACGTGCCGGGGCCGCAGGCCGGCGCAGCAGACGACGCCCCGGGCGCGGCCGGGACCGGCGAGGGCGATGCAGACGCCGACGCCGCTGATCCGCAGCCCAAAGAGGCCGTGGCCGAGGGTGCCTGATCCCCGGGCCAGCCCCCCCAGCCCGCGCAGGGCCGAGAGGGCGGCCTACTCAAGCACAACCGCCCCGTCCGGGGCACATCGACGACAGGAGTACAAGGCATGAACATGAAGGACTGGCGGGTTCTCGTGGTCCGCGACGGCGTTGCCGTGGACATCGGTAAGGTCAGCGAGACGGACGAACCCCTTGCCCGCTGCGCTGCCCTCTGGCGGTACGGGGTCAGCGAAGAGGAAATCACCGTGGGCGAGGCGCGGCGGCGCGGCGCCCGGATCTATCCCGACGAGGACTTCGAGGTGTTGCCGATGCCATGAGCCTCGCGAAGCCCATGTAGCTTGCGCCCCCGGTTGGTCCATTGCGGACGCCGGGGGCGTTTTTGTTGCCGGGGCAGTCTGGCCGTTGCTGCGGCGAAGCACAGGCGCTGCAGCAGCATGGACCGCCGAATACCCCTCGGGCTTCCCCTTCATGGCTGCCTGACGGCAGAGGGATTCGCAGCGCCTTCGTCGCCGGCCGTGCCCTGGCCGCGGGACGGGCCGTCCACCGTGGCCCGTGCCGTAGGACGCAGCGCGCGGACCGATCCGATGTACGCCCCGGCCGCGCGATTGCGGGCATGGCCCGCCATCTCGGCGATATCCTGCTGCGCGGCCTCCCGCACATCCTTCGGCGGGAGCGTGCCTCCCCGCACCGGGGGCTGGGTGCCGGTGCCATTCACCCAGACCTCCACGAAGACCTCGTGCCGAAGCCCGTGGCCGGTCGCGCCGCGTTCCTTGAGGGACAGGCCAAAGCGCCGCATCACGTAGCTGAAGTGGTTGAGGTTCTGTTTGAGGTCGCGCGACGGGTTGCTCAAGTGGGCGTCGGCAGCACCGGCCACGGACTTCGCATACGCGAGGGCCTGCCGCTGCTGCGCCGTGGCGATGGCCACGAAACGGGGTCGGCCCCCCTTGCTGCCCTGGCACACCCAGAGGTAGCTCTCGGCCTTCTGGCGCTCCGGCGGCAGCCTGGTGGCCGAGAAGGGCACCACGCAGGCATGGGGCCGCATCATGACGGCTTCCTTGCGGCGCAGCCCGAAGGCACGAATCAGCCGCAGGGCCGCTCCCACGTGGCGGTCGTAGGCGCACACCTGCGCGATCAGGGCTTCGATGTCGATCCCGGCACCGCTCCAAGTCCTGTCGCGCTGCGCGACTTCGTGCCGCTGGTATTCCGTGACGTCCAGGCCATAGGCGTCCGGCTTGCGCACGAGCCCTGGCTTCCCGATCCATTGCGCCAGCCCCCGCAGGAAGCTGAGGTAGGTCTGGATGGTCGCGGCCGCGAGCCTATCCTGGCGCCACAGGCTCACCATCGCCTGGATGTGGCGCCCCCCGATGTTGCGCGGGTCGGGCATCGTGGGGAACCCCGCCTTGGCCTGGAGGTCGCGCAGGAAGCGCCGCAGGAACACCGCCCGGTCGTGGCGCGTCTTGTGCGACACGCTCTTGAGCATGGCCGTGTGCTGTTCGTTGAACAGCTTCAGCAGGATCTCCAGTACTTCCTCGGGCGGCGTCGATCCCGGCGGATGGCGGGCCAGCACGTCGGCGGCGCTCAGGCCCGACCAGTCCCGGTGGCGCCGCCCGGGGTGGCGGCGGGATGTGTTCTTCGGCCGCGCGGGCCGCCTGCGGTTCCGGGTGGGCGAAGGGGCATGGGCATTCATCGGTCTCTCTCCTGTCGTGCGGCCCGCGTCCCGAGCGCGTGCCATCGGGTGTGAAAGGAAATCCGGGGGGTGTTGCGTGCCGTCGCTGGGGAATTCCGGTGCCAGCGGCGGACGGTGGCCGATGCGTCGAGCGCCGTGCGCGGCCACGCCGCACGGCACCTACCCAGGGTTTCGCTGCACGGCTGCCAGGGGCAGCGCGGCGGCGCGGTCGTTCTTAAAAATGAACACGGGTTGATCCGGTCCTGCGCGCGCGTTTCCGCGGCAAACACAGGGTGGGGTGCGCCAATGACCTTGGAGGTTCACGGCCTTGGAGGTCCGTGAGCGCCGCGCACCGGTCTGGCCGGTGCACGTCTGCGGGATCAGTGCTGGATTCGTAGCGCCACCCATCTGCTGGGTCGCTCTCCTGACCGTGGCCGGAGAGCGTCAGATGTCCGAGCGGGGACACACGTGGAGCCCATCAGGGCAAGCACGACCGTGTGCCGCGCGATGCGCGTGCTCGGAAGGTGGCGGGAACAGTGCCTGGGCATCGGGTGCCCGGCGAACGGTTTGACCTGCACCGCGACGCGTCCTTGGAGGACGCCCAGCCGCAAGGGCTGGCAGGTCGCGGGCTTTCACTACGAATGGATTCCTCGGAGTGCTGCTCTGTGGCAGGACTCGGTCCGGGCTCGGGGCCGGGACATGAGGGGCGGGTAACGACCGCTACGCCTTTTTGCGCTCCACCGATGGGAGCGAGGGCAAGGAGCCTTCGGGAGCCCTCAGTGGACACCGGCGCTGCGGCGTCGTCAAGGCCATGCGCGGGGCTTCGGGGTGGCGATCACAGCTTCCTGCGAGGCCGCTCTATGTCTGGATTCCCCCTGGGGGGCGCTCGCGCGAGAGGGGGTTGACAAAGAGGGGGTATGACTCTGGTTGTGAATCCGACCTGGAAGGCGGCGCCGGCGATACGGCGTGAGACGCGATGAGGCGAAGGCCGCAGTTGAAGGATGCTCGAACAACGGCGCGGAGCGAGCGCTTCGAAGTGCGGGCGCCTGAACTGTCCTTGAAGCAGCGGCGAAGGGCGGTCTGACCGCATGGCGAGCGGAAGTTTTGTCCAGACGGCTCTCGGCACGCCCCTTTGCAGCTCCTCGCCCAGCCACAGCCCCACCCTGGACGGCTACGGAAGACGCTTGACCCTCTCACAGTGTCAAGGTCGATAGTCTCCCCATCAACCTCGACGTGAACTCCTGATGGGTCGTCTCAAAGTCCTCGACATGAGCCACAGGCACTGCGGCAGTACGATCGCAAGGTCCTTAGCCGGCAGGGAAAGACCTGCCGCGATCGAAGGCCGACATCCCTGGGAAACAGGTGTCGATCCCGGTAGCCGTGGCTGGGATGGTGGCGATCGCACAGAGGGTCTGCATCCAGGGTTGTCCGCAGGTGCGGTCCGCGGTCGGAACGGCAGGGCCAAGAGCGCCGCTGCCGCTGCGGCTTATCTCCGAGAGTTTTGTGCCGGGCGCATGGGTGAATTTTGGCCTGCACCTGGTGGGAGCGACATACAAGCCATGGACAAGAACGCGACCTCCTCCTCCGCCAAACATGTTCACAGCCATCACGAGCACGAGGGGCCATCTCGCGCCGCCGAGCCAATGGCTCCGGCGCCGCGCGCGGGCTACGCCTGCCCGATGCATCCGGAGGTGAGACAGGCGGAGCCCGGGAAGTGTCCGAAGTGCGGAATGTTCCTGGAGCCGGTCGGCCTCCCGCCCGGCCACGGCGGACCCGGACCTGCGCAGCACGGGCATGACCATCATCGGCATCACGCGGCGGCACCGCTGGCTGCACCTGCAGCGGCGGGCAAAGGTGACAAGGATGCGGAATACACGTGCCCGATGCACCCGCAGATCCGCCAGAGGGGACCAGGGAACTGCCCGATCTGCGGAATGGCGCTGGAGCCGGTGATCGCGACGGGCACCACGGGCGAAAGCGCCGAACTGCGCGACATGACGCGCCGGTTCTGGATCGGGCTGGCGCTGGCGCTGCCCGTGTTCGTCCTGGAAATGGGCGGTCACCTCGTGGGCTGGCATCTCCTTCCGGCGCAAACCTCGAACTGGTTGCAGTTGCTCCTTGCCACGCCGGTGGTCCTCTGGGCAGGCTGGCCGTTTTTTGCGCGCGGCTGGGCGTCGATCCGGAACCGCAGCCTCAACATGTTCACGCTCGTCGCGCTGGGAACGGGTGCCGCCTGGCTCTACAGCATCGTCGGCACGCTTGCGCCCGACCTGTTTCCCGCCGAACTGCGGGGCCATGAAGGCGCGGTGCCAATCTACTTCGAGGCAGCGGCTGTCATCACGGTGCTGGTGCTGCTCGGTCAGGTCCTGGAACTGCGCGCGCGCGAGAAGACGTCGGGCGCCATCAAGGCCTTGCTCGACCTGGCGCCGAAGACGGCCCTGCGCGTGCGGGCGGATGGCAGCGACGAGACGGTCCAGATCGACACCATCCAGGTCGGCGAGCGCCTGCGGGTGCGGCCGGGCGAGAAGGTGCCCGTGGACGGGGAACTGATCGAGGGCAAGGGAACGGTCGATGAGTCCATGGTCACGGGTGAACCCATGCCGGTGCCCAAGGCTGCCGGTTCCAAGGTCACCGCCGGCACCCTTAACCAGACGGGCGGCTTCGTGATGCGGGCGGACAAGGTCGGTGCCGACACACTGCTCTCCCAGATCGTCCACATGGTGGCGGCCGCACAGCGCAGCCGCGCGCCGATCCAGCGCATGGCCGACGAAGTGGCGGCCTGGTTCGTGCCGATCGTCATCGCCGTGGCCTTGCTGACCTTCGTCGTCTGGCTGGTGTGGGGGCCCGACCCCTCGCTCTCCTACGCGCTCATCACTTCGGTTGCCGTACTCATCATCGCCTGCCCCTGCGCCCTGGGGCTGGCCACGCCCATGTCCATCATGGTGGGCGTCGGCCGAGGGGCCCAACAGGGCGTGCTGATCCGTGATGCCCAGGTCCTCGAACGAATGGAGAAGGTCGACACCCTGGTCGTGGACAAGACCGGGACCTTGACCGAGGGGCGGCCGAAGGTCGTGCACATCGAGGCGGCCGAAGGCTTTGGACGCGACGACCTGCTCCAGAAGCTGGCCAGCGTGGAGCGGGCGAGCGAGCATCCGCTGGCGATGGCAGTCGTCCAGGCTGCCCAGGCACGAAAGCTCCCGTTTTCCGAAGTGAGCAACTTCGACTCGCCCGTGGGCAAGGGCGTCGTCGGACGGGTCGACGGTGTGGACCTGATCAGCGGGGCAGCCAAGTTCCTGAAGGAGCGCGGCATCGACGTTTCGCCCTTGGAGGCGGCGGCGGAGAAGCAGCGTGCCAGGTCGGCGACGGTCATCTTTGTTGCGCTGGGCGGCAGCCTGGCGGGCTTCGTGGCGATCGCGGACCCCATCAAGGAGACCACGCCGGAGGCCCTGCGAGGACTGCGCGAAGCCGGCGTGCGCATCGTCATGCTCACGGGCGACGGCAGGACCACGGCGGACGCCGTTGCCAGAGAGCTTGACATTGACGAAGTGGTCGCGGAGGTGTTCCCCGAGGACAAGGCAAAGATCGTACAGCGCCTTCGGGGCGAGGGCCGCGTGGTGGCCATGGCCGGTGACGGTGTCAACGACGCGCCGGCGCTTGCCGCGGCCGAGGTCGGCATCGCGATGGGCACCGGGACGGATGTGGCGATGGAAAGCGCCGGGGTAACCCTCCTCAAGGGCGACCTGACGGGAATCGTCCGTGCGCGGAAGCTGTCGCACGCCACCATGCGGAACATCCGGCAGAACCTTTTCTTCACCTTCGTCTACAACGTGGCGGGCATTCCGCTCGCCGCGGGCGCGCTCTATCCCTTCCTTGGGATGCTCCTCTCGCCCGTGGTGGCCGCCGCCGCCATGGCGCTGTCGTCCGTCAGTGTCATTGTCAATGCGCTACGGCTGCGGACTGCAAAGGTGGATTGAGATCAGCCAGCGACGAATGCAAGCTGCAGGCATTGAGCCCGGCACCCGTAGCCGCAACTTCAGCCGAAGCGGCGCCAGGCGCTGGAACCGATCGCGCAGGACCACACCCGCCACGCCAGCCGCGAGAGCATCGAGCTCAAGCGGAAGGGCCCAGCCCGGGGTGGCGTACCGCCTGCAGGGTTCCATCCGATCGGTGGGATGGCTGATGTCGGATTGCCGGGGTAGTTCAGGCCACGCACCGGCGCGCGCCACTTCGAAGGCAGGCTGGCGACGATGCCCAGAGCCCACGCTCTTCGGCCGTTGACAGGAACTCGCTTGGGTAGGCCGGTCGCATCGGCTGCGCTGGCGCAGCGGCGACGTCCTTCCGGCTCGCGCGGGAATTCGACGCGGTGCAGACCCATCATGCACCGGTCGACGAGAGCGGCCTGACGGCACCTGCCCTGAAGCACCTGGTGCCACTGCGCCGGGCCAGCGGGCGAAGCCGCGGGCGGTCGGCGGCGGAGCCCGCTACCGGGGCAGACGCCTTTCGGCCAGACCTCGGCTTGCGCCGCCGCAGGCTTGCGCACAGGCGCCGCCGTGGCGCGCACCGGCACCAAGGCATGCCTCGCGGGCCGTCCGGTGGAGCTGTCGGCGAAATCCGCTCACAAACGCTCGACTTTCTCGTTGCGCATCCGGAGCGCGGTAGACGACCCTTTCGGATGTTTGTGTCCACGGCAAGGAGCCTGCAATGAGCAAGATCGTCAGGGCCATCGACGTCGGCTTCGGCAACACGAAGTTCGTCGTCGGGCACACGGAGCAGGAGATCAAGTGCGCGTCCTTCCCGTCGCTGGCCTATACCAGCGCCAAGGACCCGGCGACGAGGCCGGCAGCCGAGCGCCGCAGGACGGTGGCCATCCCGATCGACGGAACCTTCTACGAGGTCGGGCCGGAAGTCCACCTGGCGGCGGACACCTTCCGGGCGACGCAGTTGCACGACCAGTACGTCGAGACGCCCGAGTACATGGCGCTGGCGCGCGGTGCGATGGCCTACATGAAGCTCAGCGCGATCGACCTGCTCGTGGTGGGGCTGCCGGTGTCGTCCTTCCAGGCACGCAAGGCCTATCTGGAGAAGGCGATGGTGGGCGTGCACGATCTCGGCGGCGGCAAGACGGTGGAGGTGAGGAAGGCCGTCGCCGTGGCCCAGCCGCAGGGCGCACTCGTCTACTACACGGCAGCGTACCACAAGCAAAAGAGCATCGAGCACGAGCAGAGCCTCATCATCGATCCGGGCTCGCGCACCTTCGACTGGCTGCTGTCGCGGGGCATGCGGCTGGTCCTGAAGGTCAGCAACTCCGTCAACCGCGGCATGTCCGATGTCCTCAAGACGATCGCCCAGGAGATCAGCAGCGACATCGGCCGGCCCTACAGCGACCTGCCTGCCATCGATGCGGCCTTGCGCACCGGCAAGCCGCTGATGATCTACCAGAAGCCCTACGACCTCGCTCCGATCCTGCCGACCGCGCGCGCGGTCGCGCGCCGCGCCGTCTCGTCGATGATGGAGTGGATCACGGAGGACTACAGCATCCAGAACGTGATCCTCGTCGGTGGCGGCGCGTTCATGTTCAAGGACGCGGTCAAGGCGGCGTTTCCGAACCACAAGATCTACGTGGTGAAGGAGCCGATGTTCGCCAACGTGAAGGGCTTCCAGATCGCGGGGGACAACCTCCTCAAGGCCCAGGGCACTGCCGGCGAGGACCGAGATGGACAGCGATGAGACACGCCGGTCGCAGGCCTTGCGCATCCGCGTCACCCTGGAGCTGAGCCGCAGCGACGATCCTCTCCTGTTCGACGCACTCGTGCAGTTGAAGAAGGGGCGCAGGCGCGTCGCGCGGCTGCGCACCCTGGCCCATGACGGTCTGCTGGCGAGCCAGCTGAAGCTGTCGGGTCCCGCCGCGCCAGCGCCGGCGCAAGCCGGTCCCGCCCTCGGCAGCGAGGACGGGGGCGAGCATGCAGACCTCGCGGCCTTGGACCCCAGCGTGACCTCCGGGCTCTTTGAAGCGCCCCTGAGGGAATGAGCCTCGGGCCGAGCCCTCCGATCCCAGACGCCCCCTTGACGCGTGGGACTCCCGTGAGACCGTGGTGAGACGGAATGCGCAGCGCCCGGCCTGTATGGGACGGCGCGGGACGAACTGAGACCGTGGTCGGGGTGGAGTCGCGCCCGAACGGAATCATGGGATGCCCAGGCGCGGTCCGCGTGGGCGCCGTCGATGGCCGCCCGTTTCGCAACACAGTTCAGGAGAACCATATGAATCCAGTGGTCAGGGCCGTAGACGTCGGGTTCGGCCATACCAAGTTCGTCACGGGGGTGGCCGGCACCGAGATCCGGTGCACGAGCTTTCCTTCGCTGTGCTATCCGGCGGCGAGGGATTCCTCCAAGGCCGCCGCGATCGAGAGCCGCGCGACGATGTGCATCCCCATTGGCGGCCTGTTCTACGAGGTGGGGCCGGATGTCGTGCTCGCCGGCGATGCCTTCCGGCCTTCCCAGATGCACGACCGCTACACGGAGACGCCGGAGTACCTGGCGCTGCTCAGGGGTGCCCTTCGCATGATGAAGGTGTCGGAGATACACCTGCTCGTCGTCGGTCTGCCCGTGGCACTGCTGGCGGCGCGCAAGGCAAAGCTCGAGCGGGCCATGACGGGGACGCACGATGTCGGCGGAGGCCGTCGGGTGGTCGTGCACAAGACCATGGCGGTCGCGCAGCCGCAGGGTGCCCTGGTCTACTTCGCGTCCGTCGCCGGCAAGATGGACCGGATCGCGGGGGAGAACAGTCTCGTGCTCGACCCCGGATACCGGACCTTCGATTGGGTGGTCGCGCGGGGCGTGCGCTTCGTGCAGAAGCGCAGCCATTCCGTGCCCCGAGGCGTTGCGGACGTGCTTCAGGCACTGGCCTCGGAGATCACCTTGGACATCGGCGTTCAGTACAGAGACCTCGATGCGGTCGATGCGGCGCTGCGAGCGGGCAGGGCGCCCACGATCTACCAGCGGCCGTACGACCTGCAACGGATGCGGCCGATGGTCGAGAAGATCACCGGCCAGGCGATCTCGTCGATGCTGCACTGGATCGGAGATGCGACGGGCTTCCACAACATCGTGATGGCCGGTGGCGGCGTCCATCTGTTCAAGGGCGCCGTCCGGGCGGCGTTTCCGCGCCAGCGGGTGCTGGTGCTCCGGGACGGCATGTTCGCCAACGTGCGCGGGTTTCAGATCGCGGGGATGAACTACCTTGCCGGCCGCAGCGGCGCCGATGCCGGAGGTGTGCGATGAGCGAGGAAAGCCGCAACGATGGCACGATCCGGCTCCTGTTCGAGATGTCGCGGGACGACAACCCGCCGCTCTACGACGACCTGATCCGGTTCGGCAAGGGCGTGAAGCGGGTGAACCGGCTGCGTCTGCTGGCACATGAGGGCTTGCGCGCCGTCACCTTGCCGGCGCCGGCGCCCGCAGGGGAGGCGATCGCGGGCCGTCCCGCCACAGAGGCGCCGCAAGCAGTTGCCCCCGCGGGCTTCGGGTCCGGTGCCGTGACCGACCTGGTGTTCGCCGAGCCGCTGGGCGAATAGGGGGCGGTATGGGACATGGAACGATGGATCGCGGCGAGAGCAGCGGTGTCAGTGCATCCGAGTTGGCCGCCATGGGCATGTGCGAGCGCAGGGTGGCTCTGGATCACCGCCACGGACGGAAGGTCTCCGCCGCGCAGCACGAAGCGCTCCAGCGGGGCCTGCGCCTGCACGCCGCATTCGACGCGCAGGCCGCGGCGGAGCGGCCCGGCCGGCGGGGCCGGTGCTTCATCGCGACCCACATCTTCGGAAGTGCCGCCCCGCAAACCGAGGTCCTGCGACGCTATCGGGACGGCGTGCTGCGCACCAGCGGCCCGGGATGCCGCCTGATCGTGTGGTACTACCGCGCAGCGCCGCTCGTCTGTGCCTGGCTTTGCCGCCATCCGTGGGCCTGCATCCCGCTTCGCCACGCCCTGTCGCTGATGGTCTGGTACGCAGGGTGGCGCTGCCGGCGCATGGAGGTGCATCATGTCCGCTGAAGTGGTCGTCGCATGCGGGCTTGCTGTCGGCCTGCTGCTGTGGAGCGCACGGCGTTGGCTCATGGGCCGCCCCAACGGCTGGGCCCGCCTTCCCGGAGAGCTGCGGCGCGCCGAGCTCATCTACAGCGAGCGGCCTTTCCGCGTCGGGGAGCCAGAGGCGATTTCAGCGAAGGTCGACCGTGCGTACCGGCGCCGGGATGGGGTGTTCGTGCTGCTGGAGCTCAAGACGCGCGCGCATGCGCGGGCCTATCCCTCGGACGTGATCGAGCTGTCTGCGCAGCGGATGGCGCTGGGCAGCGAGTCGGGGCAACCCGTCGCGTCGCATGCGTACGTGCTCATTCAGGCCCCGGACGGGCGGTTTCTAGGCTGCCGACGCGTGCGCCTCTTGCCCGCGCGAGAGGTGGTGGCGCTGGCCAGGCGTCGCAGGCAACTGCTGAGGGGAGCCCTTCAGCCACGTGCGAACGGGGCTCCGCATCTGTGCGGGGACTGCGCTCACAGCCAGCGCTGTGGCCGATAGCCGGGCCATCGAACGCAGCGCTTGCCGCTCCGAGGTATCTGCGAGGACGTCGACGGTTGGGCCAGGGCCGGACGGACCGCATGGCTCTACGCCATTGAGGAATCGGCGAGCGCTTTGCGGTCTCCTTTGGGCGGCCGTCAAGCGGCCAGCACGCATTGGGGACGGTTCGCAGCAGCTTCGCATCTGGCGATGAACTCGGCCCAGCGTTCGAGCGCCACGCGGCGTTCGGGTATTTCCTCGCGAACGTCGTAGATGCCTTCCACACCCTTGAGCACGTGGTTGAGCGCGATCTCTGAGATCTCCCGGCTGATGCCCATGTTGCGCATGTGGCCCTTGGCCGTGCTGCGCGTGTCGTGCGGCGTGAAGCGCCGGATCTCGATGTCGCCCCGCTCGAAAGCGCGCGTGATGGCGGCCCACAAGGTCGTGCCGCCCACATGGATGTCGCCGCCGAAGCGCCGCCTGCGGCGCTCCACGCGGCAGGGCAGCACCCAATCGGAGTCGCCCGCCAGTTCCTTGAGCTCCTTGAACCAACCGACCACCGTGGGCGTGAGGGGCACGAGAAAGCCTGCCCGTGTCTTGACCACGGTATCCGGCACCCACCAGTCTCCCTTGTCGAGATCCACGTGCTCCCAGCGGGCCTTCGACAGTTCGACGGAGCGGACGCAGGTCGCCAGCAAGATCCGGAAGGCCAGGGCGTTCTCGAAGCCGATGTCCTCGATGTCCTTCAGCAGGATGCAGAGTTCGTCTTCCGAGAGCATGACCCGCTTGCGCACGGGTGGACGCGGTCCCATCAAGGAGGTGATGTCGATCCCCAGGGCCGGATTCGAATAGATCAGCTTCTTGCCACAAGCGTGTGCGAACAACTGCTTGCAGGAGGTCAGGATCCGCTTCGATACGGTCCAACTGCGTTCCGCGGATTCGATGACATGCACGACGTGGGCTGGCGAAACCTTGTCCACGCGCATCGAGCCGAGCTTGGGTAGGATCACGTTTTCCAGATCCCACTTGCGGTAGTAGATGGTGCCCACGGCGAGATCGTCCGGACCGAGCTTCTTCTCCTTGAAGTCTGCAATCAGCGCGCGGACCGTCCAAGACATCTTGGACTCCATCTTCACGACCTTCTTACGGTTCGCGGGGTCTTCGCCTCGGTCGATGGCTGCGCGTTCCTCGCGCGCTATCTGCCTGGCCTTAGCAAGGGAAACGTCCGGGTAGTTGCCTATCGTCAGCTCTCGCCGACGACTACCTGGCAGGCTGTACCGGAGCACCCAGGCCGCGGTTCCCGAGGCGGACAGCGTGAACGTCAGTCCGTCGCCATCGGACTTGGCGACCGGCGCTCCCTGCTTCATCCAGTGCTTGATCTGGATGTCGTCGAGTAAATGAACTTGCTTGCCCATGTTTGCGTCTCCCACCCCAGGCAAGGCCTCACCTGCGGCTATATTGGAGACACTCTACGCCGTTCCAGGACTGGTAGCTAGACCTAGAGAATCCGCCTAGCTACCAGCGTAGCTACCGGCAGATCACGCGCTTGGATGCGCTCTCGTGAGACGCTATGATCCAATAACTCATTGTCAGCAAAGGAGATTTAATACTTTGCTGACACGTCGTTGGAGGATGTGGGGCCACTGTTGATATTCCAGGTGGCGAGCTTCATGGCGGGGCTATCAAGGTAAGAGACGAGGGCGCGGCGGTGCGGTCAGCCGCGCCGGTAGCTGACGAAGGAGAACGGCAGGCCACCGGGGGTGGACTGCTGCACGGGCGAGCGGGCGGTTTCCCGCCATTCGGGGCCGAGCACGGGGGCGAAGGCGTCGGCGACGAAGTCCTGGTGGATCTCGGTCACCTCCACGCCGTCGGCGAGCGGCAGGGCCTGGGCATAGATCTGCGCGCCGCCCATGGCCCAGACGGCTTCGCCGTGCGGCCGGGCCAGTTCCAGCGCGTGTTCCAGGCTGCAGGCGCGCAGCGCGCCCTCGGCCTGCCAGGCGTCCTGGCGCGTGACCACGATGTTGGTGCGGCCGGGCAGCGGGCGAAAGCGTGCGGGCAGCGAATCCCAGGTCCTGCGCCCCATGATCACCGTGCCGCCCATGGTGAGCTGCTTGAAATGCGCCAGGTCTTCCGGCAGGTGCCAGGGCATGGCGTTGTTCAGGCCGATGCCGCCGTTGGCGGCGCGTGCGTAGATGAGTCGCAAGGTCATGATGCTGCGTGGTGCCGGCTTCGTGGGAACGGCATCACAGGTGCATGGCCGCGACCACGCCCAGGGCCATGCCCAGGCCCGCGACGCCGTACATGCCCCACTGCAGCCACTTGCGGCGCGTGAGCAGCGCGATGGCCGCCAGCGCGATGGCGACCTGCAGCACCGTGGTGGCCTGCGCCCAGCGGTGGTGCTGGTGCATCTGCGCTTCGCTCTGTTCGTCCAGCCCTTGCGACTGGGCTTCCAGCGCCTCGGCCTTCTTCTTGATGTCGTTCTTTTCCAGCTCGTAGCGGTCCAGCTTGGCCTGCAGCTCGGGCTTGCGGTTGTCCGCGGCCAGATCGCGTGCCAGCTCGGTCACGGACTGCTTGGTGCTCTTGGACTGGTAGTAGGCCCACTGGTTGGCCGCCTCGGTCTTCTTGATGGCGGCGTCGTTCTTGATGAGGCCGGCATTGGCCTGCGTGGCGCCGCCCATGTAGGAAAAGATGGCGCCCACCGTGGCGATGATGGCCGTCGCCATGGCGATGCGGTTGGTCATCGAGCCGTGGTCGGCATCGGTGGGATGGGCGTGCTGGGCGGCATGCTCGACCGCGTGGTCGTGCGGCCCATGGACGTGGAAGCCGTGGGAGGACATGGGGTGGGATCGCTGGAAAGTAGAGGAAGAGGAAAAGGCCCGGGCACCGCCCGGGCGCTTCAGACCGCGACCGGCGCCTTGATGGCCGGATGGTGCTCGTAGCCGCGCACCTCGAAGTCTTCGAACTGGTAGTCGAACAGGCTCTCGGGCCGGCGCAGGATGTGCAGCGTGGGGTAGGGGTGCGGCGCGCGCGACAGCTGCAGTTCCACCTGCTCGAAGTGGTTGCTGTAGATGTGGCAGTCGCCGCCCGTCCAGATGAAGTCGCCCACGTCCAGGTTGCATTGCTGCGCCACCATGTGCGTCAGCAGCGCGTAGCTGGCGATGTTGAAGGGCACGCCCAGGAAGATGTCCGCGCTGCGCTGGTAGAGCTGGCAACTCAAGCGGCCTCGCTCGCCCGCAGCCTGCGGCGGCGCCACGTAGAACTGGAAGAAGGCGTGGCAGGGCATGAGCGCCATCTTGTCCAGATCGGCCACGTTCCAGGCGCTCACGATGATGCGGCGCGAGTCGGGGTTGGTCTTGAGCGTCTGCACCACCTGGCTGATCTGGTCGATGTGGCCGCCGTCCGGCGTGGGCCAGCTGCGCCACTGCACGCCATAGACGGGGCCCAGGTCGCCGTCCTCGCGCGCCCATTCGTCCCAGATGGTGACGCCGCGTTCCTTGAGCCACAGGTTGCTGCTGGAGCCTGTGAGGAACCACAGCAGCTCGGTGATGATGGACCGGAGGTGGACCTTCTTGGTCGTGACCAGCGGAAAGCCCTCGTTCAGGTCGAAGCGCATCTGGTAGCCGAACACGCTGCGGGTGCCGGTGCCGGTGCGGTCGCCCTTGGACACGCCATGGGTATAGACGTGGCGCATGAAATCTTCGTACTGGGAGCGCACGGGGCGGGAGGTGTCGGTCATGGGCGGAGGGCGCTCGGGCAGCGCGTTCGCAACGTTGGAAAGGCCGCGATTTTAGGCTGCGAGCCTGAAGCCCTGCCGGTGGCGCTGCAAGGGCCTTGAGGGCGAAGGCGCTAAGCTTGGGCGATGACCCATTCCACGGCCCGCCGGGCCGGCCTTGCCACCATGTCTTTCGCCAAGTCGTCCCTTGCTTTCGTCTCTCTCGCCGCCGTGCTGGCGGGCTGCGCCAGCAACGTTCCTCTCACGCCTGCAGCGCCCCCCGCGCCTGCGGCACAGGCTGCGCAGGCGCCCCGGGCCGCAGCCGCACCGGCAGCAGCCGACCCGTGGGCGGGCGTGCCGGCGCTGGTGGGCACCTATCCGTCTGACGGCGTGGACTTCCTGCGCACCGGCCCCATCGCCGAGCGGCTCCAGGGGCTGCTCGGGCCCGTCAACTACCCGGTGTTCGTGAAGAACATGGGCACCAGCGGCCCGCTGCGCAAAGAGGGCTCGCTCTTCTACATCATGGGCAACCGCCCGCACCAGGGCGGCGAGGAATCGGCCGCCATGGTGCTGGACCCCAAGCGCGATGCCATGCGCGCCTGGCTGCAGACGGGCGACGAGGAATGGGACGTGCAGGACGCCGGCCCGGCCGTGCCGCTGCCGGCCGAGGTGCGGCAGTTCATGCAGAACGCCCGCGGGGGCTGAGCGCCCGCCCGGGGCGGCTCCTCAGCCCTGCGGCTGCGGCTGAAGCTGCGGGGCCGCCACCGGCAGCAGGCACTGCGGGTTCATGAGTCCCTGCGGATCGAGCGCTCCCTTGATGGCGCGCATCATCATGAGCGCCACGGGCGACTGGTACTGCTGCAGCTTGTCCACCTTGAGCGCGCCCACGCCGTGCTCGGCCGAGAACGAACCGCCGAACTTCGCCACCGCCTCATAGACCAGATCGTTCACGCGGGCTTCCTCGTCGCGCAGGAAGGCCTTGGGGTCGCCCTCGGCCGGGGCCTGCACGTTGTAGTGCAGGTTGCCGTCGCCCAGGTGGCCGAAGTTCACCAGCCGCACGCCCGCGATCTCGCGCTGCAGCAGCGCGTCGGCATAGTCCACGAAGGCCGGGATGCGCGAGATGGGCACGGAAATATCGTGCTTGATGTTCAGCCCTTCCTCGGCCTGGGCCAGCGGAATGCTCTCGCGGATGTGCCAGAGCTGGTGCGCCTGCGCCAGGTTCTCGGCCACCACGGCGTCGCTCACGCAGCCGGCGTCGAAGGCGGTTTCCAAGAGTGCTTCGAAGCGCGCGCGGGCGTGGTCCTCGGATTCGCTGTCGCTGTTTTCCAGCAGCACGGCGTAGGGCACGTCGGCCTGGTCGATGAAGGGCACGCGCAGCTGCGGCATGTGGCGTGCGACCAGGCTCAGGGCGAAGCGGCCCATCACCTCGAAGCCGGTCAGGCCCGCGCCCAGGTGCTTGTGCGCCAGCGCCAGCAGCTGCACGGCGTGCTCCATCGACGGCACGGCGGCCCAGGCGGTGAGGCTGGCGGCGGGCTGGGGAAAGAGCTTCATCGTCGCCGCGGTGATGATGCCCAGCGTGCCTTCGCTGCCGATGAAGAGGTCGCGCAGGTCGTAGCCGGTGTTGTCCTTGCGCAGGCCCTTGAGGCCGTCCCAGATTTCGCCCTGGGGCGTGACCACTTCCAGCCCCAGGCAGAGTTCGCGCGCATTGCCGTAGCGCAGCACCTGCGTGCCGCCGGCATTGGTGGCCAGGTTGCCGCCGATGGTGCAGCTGCCTTCGGCCGCCAGGCTCAGGGGAAAGAGCAGGCCGGCCTTTTCCGCCGTGTCCTGCACGTTCTGCAGGATGGCGCCGGCCTCCACGGTCAGCGTGAGGTTGTCGGCATCCACGGCGCGCACGGCGTTCATGCGCGCGAGGCTCAGCAGCACCTGGGTGCCGGAGGCATCGGGGATGGAGCCCACCGACAGGCCCGTGTTGCCGCCCTGCGGCACGATGGCCGCGCCCGCTGCGGCGCAGGCGCGCACCACGGCGGCCACTTCCTGCGTGCTGGCCGGGCGCACCACGGCCAGCGCCTTGCCGCGCGCACGGCGGCGCCAGTCCTGCTCCCAGGCGGTGAGGTCGCCTTCGGTCAGCACATGGGCGGCGCCGACGGTCTGGCGCAGGGTGTCGATCAGCGGATGGGACATGGCGTTCTCGGTCTCTCGCGAAAAAACGGTAGGTGGATGCGTTGAGGGGCGGGCGTGGGGCCGGGCCGTTCGTCGTCGTCGTTATTTTTTGTTTTGCGGATTCGGAAATCAGGGCGCGGTGGCCGCAGCCGCCGTGCCGGCCGCCCGGGCATGGCGCTGGCGCAGCCGCACGTGCAGCGCGCAGGCGGTGAAGAGCAGCAGGCACAGCGCCACCTCGGCCAGCGCCAGCCAGCGGCCCGTGCCGATGTCGCTCCACGCGCGCACCACGCCTTCGGTGAAATAGAGCCACACCACCAGGCTGACCCAGCGGTAGGTGTACATGCGCCGCTTGAGCAGCCCCGCCAGCGGAAAGGCCAGCGGCAGCGCCTTGAGCGCCAGCCACGAGCCGCCCGGGCGCAGGGGCGCGAGCCACAGCTCCCAGGCCAGGCTGAGCACGATGAGGCCCAGCAGGCTGCCCACCGCCAGCCAGCGGGTGGCGGCGACGTCCTGGGCGGGGAGAGGCGGGGAAGAGGGCATGCGCGTGTGCGGTGGATGGTGGTGGACGGCGGGCGAGAGGCCTTGCTGTGCGAGGCGATGCGCCGGCCGGTGCCGCGGCGGATGGCCGGGGGCCGGCGGCGCCGCGGATGGAATCGGGGATCATATCGGCCATGAGCATTTCCCTGCAGGCCGCCGTGCTGCGCTTCGAGGCGTGGCTGGCGCAGCTTTCCCACTTTCCGTGGCGCACCACGGCGCACACGCTGCGCGAGCGTTTCCGCGAAGACCGGCTGGGCCTCACGGCCAGCAGCCTCACCTTCACCACGCTGCTGGCGCTGGTGCCGTTCTTCACCGTGGCGCTGGCGCTGTTCACGGCCTTTCCCATCTTCGGGCAGATGCAGTTCTCGCTGCAGCGCTGGCTGGTCGAAAGCCTGGTGCCCGACAGCATCTCCCGCCCCGTGCTGGGCTACCTCACGCAGTTCGCGGCCAAGGCCAGCGGGCTAGGGGTGGCGGGCTTCTCCATCCTGCTGGTGACGGCGCTGGCGCTCATCCTGACCATCGACCGCACGCTCAACAACATCTGGCGCGTGCCCCGGCTGCGCCCGCTGGGCCAGCGGGTGCTGATCTACTGGGCGGTCATCACGCTGGGGCCGCTGGTGCTGGCCAGCAGCCTGGCGCTGACCACCTCGGTGGCGTCGGCGGCCTCGCGCGGCATCGGCGAGACGCTGCCCGGCGGCGCGCGCTTTCTGTTCGATGCCATCGAATTCTTCGTGCTGGCGGCCGGCACCGCCGCGCTCTACCGCTACGTGCCCAACACCCAGGTGAGCTGGCGGCATGCCTGGGCGGGCGGGGTGTTCGTCTCCATCGGCATCGAGCTGGCCAAGAAGGTGCTGGGCCTGTACATCGCCTCGGTGCCGACCTATTCCGTGCTCTACGGCACCTTCGCCACGCTGCCCATTCTGCTGCTGTGGGTCTATGTGGCCTGGGTCATCGTGCTGCTGGGCGCCGTGGTGGCGGCCTACCTGCCCAGCCTGCTGGCGGGCGTGGCGCGCAGCGCCAGCGGCCAGGGCTGGACCTTCCAGCTGGCGGTGGAGGCGCTGCAGCTGCTGCACGCGGCGCGGGTGACGCCCGAGCGGGGCTGGCCGGCCGCGCGCCTGGCGCAGGCGTTGAGGGTGGACGTGCTGCAGCTCGAACCCGTGCTGCAGGTGCTCACGGCGCTGGACTGGGCCGTGCAGGTGAACGAGGCCGCCGCCGGCGCGCCCGAAAGCGCCGAGCCGCGCTACGTGCTGGTGGCGGACCCGGAAAGCACCCCGCTGGAGCCGCTGGTGCGGCGCCTGCTGATCGAGCGGGCCGAGAGCCTGGAGCGCTTCTGGGGCAATGCGGGGCTGGAGGTCATCAAGCTGGCCGACGTGCTGCCCCGGCCGCCGCGCCTGCCGTATGCCGGTGCGGCATGATTGCTATCTATTTAATAGCTTAATGCCCTTGATTCGCAAGGGCTACGGGGCGATTTGACCTGAATTTTGCAGCTGCCGCGCCGCCGCCGAGCCGCTGAGCACCGCCCCTTCCAGCGTCGCCGGATAAGGCCCTTGCACATAGTCGCCGCAGGCCAGCAGGCGCGGGGCGACGGCCTGCGCGGGGCGCTGCAGGCCGGGTGTGCAGGCGAAGGTGGCGCGCTTTTCCACCACGGTGCGCAGCACGCGCAGGGCCGGCAGGCCGAGTTCTTCGGCCGCCTGCTGCAGCACCTGGCGCTCCAGCGCCTCGCGTTCGCCCTCGAAGGCGCTCACCACGAAGGCCAGCAGCCCGGCCGGCCCACCCAGTCGGGCGCGGTCGAACACGAACTGTGCCGGCCGATCGGCTCTGGCGCGCAGCGCCAGCATGGGCGCGGGCAGCAGCGGGCCCGGGGCCCCGGCCTGCTGCGCATAGACCGTGGCGATGGCCGTGTGGCGCAGCGCGTCGGCACCGTCGGCCCAGGCATGCAGGGCGGTGGCATCGCCGGCGGGGGCTGCGCCGCGCACCAGCCGGGCGGCCTCTGGCGCGGGCGTGGCCAGCAGCACCGCCTCGAAGGCCTCGCGGCCCTGGCGGGTCTCGACCTGCCAGCCGCCGCCTTCGGCCGGATGCAGCGCCGCCACCCGCTCGCCGCTG
Source organism: Paracidovorax wautersii (assembly GCF_900113035.1). Lineage (GTDB taxonomy): Bacteria > Pseudomonadota > Gammaproteobacteria > Burkholderiales > Burkholderiaceae_C > Paracidovorax > Paracidovorax wautersii. The sequence continues at coordinate 234,295 of NZ_FONX01000006.1, forward strand.
CGCACCGTGTGGCCGTTTTCGCGCAGCCACTGCGCGGCGGGTTCGGGCAAGAGCGCGCCCAGGTCGGCGCGCGGCAGCAGCAGGTGCGAGCCGCCGCGCCCGCTGAACAGGCTGTCGCGCAGCACGCGCAGAAACACCTGGCCGCTGGATTGGTGGGCCGGCGTGTTCAGCGCCGAAACGCAGAGCGGGTCGATGAATTCTTCCTGCAGCCGCCGCGGCAGATGCGCGCAGAGCTGCGCGACGCTGGCCGAGGGCGCGCAGGCGAAGCCGCCCAGCCGCCAGGCCGCCGCCGTGCGCAGCAGCGCCGCGCGCTCGCGCCAGCCCCAGCCGCGCGCGCGGGCGATGCCCCAGAGCGCATCCCAGGGCGGCGCCCAGTCGGGCAGCTGCAGGCCGGAGCCGTCGGCATAGCGCAGCGCCAGCGGCAGGCGCAGCAGCGCAGGCGATTCGGCCACGCCCACCGAGCGCATCAGCGCCAGGCATTCGGCATACGCGCCGATCAGGATGTGCTGGCCGTTGTCGAGGGTGAGGGGCTGGCCGCCATCGCCTTCGGCCGTCAGGGCGCGGGCCCGGCCGCCCAGGGTGCGTGCGGCCTCGAAGACGGTCACGCCGTGGCCGGCCCGGGCCGCGCCCAGCGCAGCCGCCAGGCCCGCCCAGCCGGCGCCGACGACGGCGACGCGCATGGCTACATGCGCCCCAGCGCCTGCATCTTCCAGGCCAGCCAGAACTTGCGCAGCGGCGTGAGCGCGATGCGCTGGTGCAGCACCTGGAAGTTCTCGGCCTCGATCTCGCGCAGCAGCGTGCGGTAGATGCTGGCCATCATCAGGCCGGGCTTCTGCGCGCGGCGGTCGGCGTCGGGCAGCAGGGCCAGGGCCTCGTCGTAGAGGCGGTGGGCGCGCTCGGCCTGGAAGCGCATCAGCGCGGTGAAGCGGTCCGAATACTGGCGCTTGAGGATCTCGTGCGCCTTCACATCGAACTGCTGCAGCTCCGAGACGGGCAGGTAGATGCGGCCCATCATGGCGTCCTCGCCCACGTCGCGGATGATGTTGGTGAGCTGGAAGGCCAGGCCCAGGCGGTGGGCGTATTCGGTGGTGGCGGCCTCGGCCTGGCCGAAGATGCGCGCGGCCACCTCGCCCACCACGCCGGCCACCAGGTGGCAGTAGCGCGAGAGGCCCGCGAAGTCGAGGTAGCGGGTCTGCTCCAGATCCATCTGGCAGCCTTCGATCACGGCCTGCAGGTGGCGCTCCTCGATGCCGTAGCCGGCGGTGTGCGGCATCAGCGCCTGCATCACCGGGTGCGTGGCCTGGCCCGCAAAGGACTTGGCGACTTCGGCCTGCCACCAGGCGAGCTTGGTGCGGGCCACGCCCGCGTCCGAGACTTCATCGACCACGTCGTCCACCTCGCGGCAGAACGCATAGAAGGCGGTGATGGCGGCGCGGCGCGCGGCGGGCAGGAACAGGAAGGCGTAATAGAAGCTGCTGCCGGAGCCGGCGGCTTTTTGCTGGACGTACTGTTCCGGTGTCATAGGAGCCGGATTGTCCCATGGGGCCGGGGCCTGCCGGCCGTGGCGCGGCCGCGTCGTCACGCGCCCGACATGCGCCTGTCACGCCGCTGCCATGGCGCAGGCAGAGCATCCCGGTTCATGCAACGCGACGACGCTTTCCTGAACGCCTGGCGCACCGCCGGCACTCCTGTGGACGACGAAACGGCCGCAGGGCCGGCGCCCGGGAGGCCGGTGCAGCGCTACCGCACGCTCTGGATCTCCGACCTGCACCTGGGCACGCCCGGCTGCCAGGCCGAGGCCTTGCTGGACTTCCTGCGCCACACCGAATGCGAGACGCTCTATCTGGTGGGCGACATCGTCGATGGCTGGCAGCTGCGCCGCAACTGGTACTGGCCGCAGGCCCACAACGACGTGGTGCAGAAGCTGCTGCGCAAGGCGCGCAAGGGCACGCGGGTGATCTTCATCCCCGGCAACCACGACGAATTCGCGCGGCGCTACCTGCACCTCAACTTCGGCGGCGTCACCGTGGCCGAGGACTGGGTGCATGAAACGGCCGACGGCCGCAAGCTCTGGGTGATCCACGGCGACCTGTTCGACGGCGTGATCCAGTGCGCCAAGTGGCTGGCCCACGTGGGCGATTCGCTCTACGAGTTCACGCTGCGGCTCAACCGCCACCTCAACACGCTGCGCGCCCGCATGGGGCTGCCGTACTGGTCGCTCTCGCAATACCTCAAGCGCCGCGTCAAGCGCGCGGTGAGCTATGTGGACGACTTCGAGAACGCCGTGGCCCGCGAGGCCAAGAAGCGCGGCCTGCAGGGCGTGGTCTGCGGCCACATCCACCATGCGGAGCTGCGCGACATCGGCGGCACGCTCTACGCCAACGACGGCGACTGGGTGGAGAGCCTCACGGCCCTGGCCGAGCAGGCCGACGGCACGCTGCAGATCCTGCAGTGGAGCGAATTCCTGCCGGCGGCGCGCCACAAGGCCGCCCGCAAGGCAGCCGCCGCGGCCAAGACCGCACAGCATGTTTGAGCGGGCCGCCGCCGCGGCGCTGCCCGCCACCCGCCGGCCGGTGGTGGAGCTGATCTATTTCAACGCCGGCAGCGGCCACCGGGCCTCCGCCCTGGCGCTGGAGGCGGCCATCGCCCGCGCCGGCCTGCCGTGGACGGTGCGCCTGACCCATCTCTTCGAGGTGCTGGACCCCACGGCGCGCTTTCGCCAGTGGACGGGCATGGAGCCCGAAGACATCTACAACCGCCGCCTGGCGCGGGGCTGGACGCTGGGCCTGGGCCAGGAGCTGCGCCTGCTGCAGGGCATGATCCGCTGGAGCCGCAAGGCGCTGGTGCGGCGGCTGGCGGCGCACTGGCACGCCACGGCGCCCGACATGGTCGTCTCGCTGGTGCCCAACTTCAATCGCTCGCTGGGCGATTCGGTGGCGGCTGCGCTGCCGGGCGTGCCCTTCGTCACCGTGCTGACCGACCTGGCCGACTGCCCGCCGCACTTCTGGATCGAACCCGAGGTGGCGGGCCAGCACCTGGTCTGCGGCTCGCCCCGCGCCGTGGAGCAGGCCCGCGCCCTGGGTTGCGACGAGGCGCGCATCCACGCCACCTCCGGCATGGTGCTGAGCCCGGCCTTCCACGACCTGCCCGCGCTGGACCGGGCCGCCGGGCGCGCCCAGCTGGGCTTCGGCGCGCAGCGGCCCGTGGGCCTGGTGCTGTTCGGCGGCGAGGGTTCCCGGGCCATGCTGCCCATCGCCCGGCAATTGCCCGACACGCCCCTCATCCTGGCCTGCGGCCGCAACGCCGCGCTGGCCCGCGCACTGCGTGCGCTGCCGGCCCGAGCGCCCCGGCTGGTGCTGGACTTCACCCGCGACATGCCGCACTACATGCGGCTGGCCGATTTCTTCATCGGCAAGCCCGGCAGCGGCAGCCTGAGCGAAGCCGTGCAGATGGGCCTGCCGCCCATCGTCACCCGCAACAGCTGGACCATGCCGCAGGAACGCTACGTGACCGACTGGGTGCGGGACAACGGCCTGGGCCTGGTGCTGCCCAGCTTCGCCCGGGTGGCGGAAGCCGTGCAGGCGCTGCAGGCCGAGCTGCCGCGCTTTCAGGCCGCGGTGGCGCGGCAGCGCAACCAGGCGGCGTTCGAGGTGCCGGCCGTGCTGGCGCGCATCCTGGCGCAGGCCCAGCAGCGCCCCCAGCCCGAGCCCTGGCGGCAGGCGGCCTGAGCGCCGGCTTCCCGGCCCGGCTTCACATCCTGAAGGCGCGCCAGAGCAGGCGCGGGCCGTCGGCGGCGCGCAGCACGGGGCGCGTGAGCAGGCTGCCGCCGTCCAGGGCCTGCACCTTGTCCAGGATGCGCAGGCCGCCCTGCACGACCAGGCGCAGCTCCCAGCCGATGCGCCCCGGCAGGCGATGCACCAGGGGCTCGCCCGCGAGCATGGTGGCGCGGGCCCAGGCGGCGCAGTCCATCACCAGCGCGTCGGTGGCCGGGCTGCGGCGGCCGGCGGCCAGCTGCGCCCGGTCCACGCCGTGGGCGGCGCAGTCGGCATCGGTCAGATAGTGGCGGCCCCGCGGCAGGTCCACGCTCAGGTCCTGCCAGAAGTTGATGAGCTGCAGCGCGCTGCAGATGGCATCGCTTTCGGCCAGGGCGGCCGGGCGCGCCTCGCCGTAGAGGTGCAGCAGCAGCCGGCCCACGGGGTTGGCCGAGCGGCGGCAGTAATCCAGCAGTTCGGCGCGGTCGGCGTAGGTGCCGCCGTCGCGGGTCTTGGCGATGTCCTGAAGGAAGGCGTCGAGCAGGTCGTCCAGCAGCGGCACGGGCAGGGCGTGGCTTTGCAGCACGGCCTGCAGGGGCGCGAAGATGGCGGCCCAGCGCGGGCCCGGGGGCGATCCGGCGGCCACGGCGTGCAGTTCGGCCCGGTAGGCCTGCAGGTCGGCCAGGCGCTCGCCCGGGCTGGCGTCGCCCTCGTCGGCCAGGTCGTCCGCGGCGCGGGCGAAGGCGTAGATGGCGGCGATGGGCGGGCGCAGCCGGGGTGGGCAGAGCAGCGAGGCCACCGGAAAGTTCTCGTAATGGGTGACCGGCGGTGCCAGCGGGGCCGCCTGGGCGGCTGCGGCAGGGGAGGGGGCGGAGGGTTTCACGCCCGTGATTCTCACCTTGACAACGGCAGGAGGGCTCGCCTAGATTACTAACCAGTCAGTCAGTAATTGCATTCGCGAAAGCCTTCCCATGACTTCACTTCTTGCGCGGCAGCCTGCCCGGCGGGCCGCTCGATCCGCCGGTGCGCGTTCCATCCCCCTGGCCGTGGCCTTGTCGCTGGCGTTGCTGGCGGGGTGTTCGCCCAAGGAGCCCGCGCCCGAGCCGATGCGTTCGGTCAAGCTCATCACCGTGGGCGCCGCGCCGCTGCATGCGCAGCTGGAATACGCGGGCGAGGTGCGTGCCCGCATCGAGTCGCGCCTGGGCTTTCGCGTGGCCGGCAAGATCGCCGAGCGGCAGGCGCAACTGGGCCAGCGGGTGGCGGCCGGCCAGGTGCTGGCGCAACTGGACCCGCGCGACTACCAGCTGGCGGCCGATGCCTCCCGCGCCCAGGTGACGTCCGCGCGCACCCAGCGCGACCTGGCGGCGGCGGACCTGCAGCGCTACGCCGCGCTGAAGGCGCAGAACTTCATCAGCGGCGCGGAGCTGGAGCGCCGCGAGGCCACGCTCAAATCCGCCCAGGCCACGCTGGACCAGGCCCAGGCGCAGCTCGCCTCGCAGGGCAACCAGGCCGGCTACACGCGGCTGGTGGCCGATGCGGCCGGCGTAGTCACTTCGGTGGACGCCGAGCCCGGCCAGGTGGTGGCCGCCGGCACGCCCGTGGTGCGTGTGGCGCAGGACGGGCCGCGCGACGTGGTGTTCTCGGTGCCCGAGGACCGGTTCGCCGCGCTGAAGCCGGGCCAGCCGGTGGGCGTGCGCATCTGGAGCGATGCCGAATCCTTCACCGGCCGGGTGCGCGAGGTGGCGGCCAGTGCCGACCCGGTGACGCGCACCTTCCTGGTCAAGGTGGCCATCGACGGCCCGGAGATGCCGCCCCTGGGCGCCACGGCCTATGTCCGCCCCAAGGCGCTGGGCCGCGAGGGCGTCCAGGCCCTGAAGCTGCCCACCTCGGCGCTGCGCCAGGAAGGCGGCCAGACGGCGGTGTGGGTGTTCGACCCCGCCACCAGCACCGTGCGCTCGCAGCCCGTGCAGATCGCCACGGCCGACGGCAACGACGTGGTGATCGCCGCGGGCCTCGCGCCCGGCCAGCAGGTAGTGGCCACGGGCGTGCATGTGCTGGCGCCGGGGCAGAAGGTGTCGGTCTATGAGTCGAAACAGGATCGAGCCCAGGCAGGGCAAGCGCAACCTGCTATGAAAAACGCAGCAGCCTCCGATGCCGCTGCATCCGCAGCTGCCGCCGCCGCACCGGCGGCCAGCCGATAGGAGCGCCGCATGACGCAGCTGCCCGATCCGGCGCACGGCGCCGACGCCCATTCGCCTTCCATGCCCCCTCCCGAGCGCAAGCGCTTCAACCTCTCGCGCTGGGCGCTGGAGCATGTGGCGCTCACGCGCTACCTCATGGTCGCCCTGCTGCTGCTGGGCGTGGGGGCCTATTTCCAGCTGGGCCAGGACGAGGACCCGCCCTTCACCTTCCGCGCGATGGTGGTGCGCACCAACTGGCCCGGCGCCACGGCCCAGCAGGTGGCCGAGCAGGTCACCGACAAGCTCGAGCGCACGCTGCAGGAGGTGCCCTACGCCGACAAGATCCGCAGCTATTCCAAGCCGGGCGAGTCGATGATCATCCTGAACCTGAAGGACTCGTCCCCGCCCGCCGAGGTCGCGGGCGTCTGGTACACGGTGCGCAAGAAGATCGGCGACATGCGCTACACGCTGCCGCAGGGCGTGCAGGGGCCGTTCTTCAACGACGACTTCGGCGACGTCTATGGCGTGATCTACGCGCTGGAGGCCGACGGCTTCAGCTATGCCGAGCAGAAGACCTTCGCCGACGAGGTGCGCCAGCAGCTGCTGCGCGTGCGCGACGTGGCCAAGGTCGAGCAGTTCGGCGTGCAGGACGAGAAGCTCTACATCGAGATCTCGCAGAGCCGCCTCTCGCAGCTGGGGCTGGACATGAACCAGGTGCTGGCGCAGCTGGGCCAGCAGAACGCGGTGGAGAGCGCGGGCGCCATCCAGACGCCGCTCGACCAGGTGCAGCTGCGCGTGGGCGGGCAGTTCAACTCGGTCGAGCAGTTGCGCGCCATGCCGATCCGGGGCGCCTCGGGCGCGCAGCTGCGGCTGGGCGACATCGCCGAAGTCCGGCGCGGCTATGTGGACCCGGTCACGCAGAAGGTGCACCACCAGGGGCGCGAGGTGATCGCGCTGGGCGTTTCCATGGCCAAGGGCGGCGACATCGTGCGCCTGGGCAAGGCGCTGCACGAAGCCACGGCGCGCATCGAGAAGACCCTGCCGGCCGGCGTGAAGCTGGTGAACGTGCAGGACCAGCCCCGCGCCGTGTCCGATTCGGTGGGCGAATTCGTCAAGGTGCTGATCGAGGCCGTGGTCATCGTGCTGGCCGTGAGCTTCCTTAGCCTGGGGCTGCACAAGCGCCCCGGCCCGCAGCCGGTCTGGCGCCGCTACACGCTCGACGTGCGCCCGGGCCTGGTGGTGGGCATCACCATCCCGCTGGTGCTGGCCGTCACCTTCCTGGCCATGTGGTACTGGAACATCGGGCTGCACAAGATCTCGCTGGGCTCGCTCATCATCGCCCTGGGCCTGCTGGTGGACGACGCCATCATCGCCGTGGAGATGATGGTGCTGAAGATGGAGGAGGGCTACGACAAGCTGCGCGCGGCCACCTTCGCCTACGAGATCACCGCTATGCCCATGCTGACGGGCACGCTCATCACGGCCGCGGGCTTCCTGCCCATCGGCATCGCCAAGTCGATCACGGGCGAATACACCTTCGCCATCTTCGCGGTCACCGTGATCGCGCTGGTGATCTCGTGGTTCGCCTCGGTCTATTTCGTGCCCTACCTGGGCATGCTGCTGCTGCGCCGCCCGGCGCATCACGCGCCGGCCGCAGGCGCCGCCGGAGCCGGGGAGGGCGCGGGGGCCCATGAGGACGGGCACGTCCACCACGACGTGTTCGACAGCCCCTTCTACAACCGCTTCCGCCGCATGGTGAACTGGTGCGTGCAGCACCGCTGGATCACCATCGGCGCCACGCTGCTGACCTTCGCGCTGGGCATCGTCGGCATGGGGCGCGTTCAGCAGCAGTTCTTCCCGGATTCGAGCCGGCCCGAGATCCTGGTGGACCTGTGGTTTCCCGAAGGCACCTCGTTCCAGGCCAACGAAGAGGTCACGCGGCGCGTGGAGCGCCGCGTGCTCCAGGAGCCCGGCGTGACCACGGTCAGCACCTGGCTGGGCTCGGGCGTGCCGCGCTTTTACCTGCCGCTGGACCAGATCTTTCCGCAGTCCAACGTCTCGCAGCTCATCGTGGTGCCGCGCGACCTGGCCACGCGCGAGGCCCTGCGCCATTCGCTGCCGCAGCTGCTGGCGCGGGAATTCCCCGAAGCGCGCGCCCGCACCAAGCTGCTGCCCAACGGCCCGCCCGTGCCGTACCCGGTGCAGTTCCGCGTGATCGGGCCCGACCCTGCCGTGCTGCGCCAGCACGCCGACGAGGTGCGCAAGCTGATGCGCGAGCACCCGCAGATGCGCGGCGTGAACGACAACTGGAACGAGTCCATCAAGGTCATGCGCCTGGAGGTGGACCAGGACAAGGCGCGCGCCCTGGGCGTGACCAGCCAGTCCATCGCCCAGGCCGCGCGCGTGGCCTTCGCCGGCAGCACCGTGGGCCAGTACCGCGAGGGCGACCGGCTGATCGACATCGTGCTGCGCCAGCCCCTGGACGAGCGCCGCGCCATCACCGACGTGGCCAATGCCTACCTGCCCACCGCCTCGGGCCGCTCTGTGCCGCTCACCCAGGTGGCCAAGCCGGTCTTCACCTGGGAGCCGGGCGTGATGTGGCGCGAGAACCGCGACTACGCCATCACCGTGCAGGGCGACGTCATCGAGGGACTGCAGGGCGCCACGGTCACCAATGCCCTGCTGCCGTCGCTGCGCCAGCTCGAAGCCGGCTGGCACGCCGCCGGCCAGGGCGGCTACCGCATCGAGGTGGCGGGTGCCGTGGAGGAAAGCTCCAAGGGCTCGGCCTCCATCGTGGCCGGGCTGCCGGCCATGCTGTTCATCGTGTTCACGCTGCTCATGCTGCAGCTGCAGAGCTTCAGCCGCGCGCTGCTGGTCTTCCTGACGGGGCCGCTGGGCATCGCCGGCGTGGCCGGCGCCCTGCTGGTGCTGGGCCGGCCCTTCGGCTTCGTGGCGCTGCTGGGCGTGATCGCGCTCATGGGCATGATCCAGCGCAACTCGGTGATCCTGATCGACCAGATCGAGAGCGACCGCGCGCGCGGCGTGCCCGCGTGGGATGCCATCGTCGAATCCGCCGTGCGCCGGCTGCGTCCCATCGTCCTCACCGCGGCGGCGGCCGTGCTGGCGATGATCCCGCTCTCGCGCAGCGTGTTCTGGGGGCCGATGGCCGTGGCCATCATGGGCGGGCTGATCGTGGCGACCGTGCTCACGCTGCTCGCGCTGCCCGCGATGTATGCCGCCTGGTTCCGTGTCCGGAGGCCTGAAGACGAGGCCGCGCGGCCCGTTTGAGCCGGCCTCGCGCCGACAAGGCTAAAATCGTGGGCTAACCAATTTCACACAGATGGCTGGCACTGCCTGCCGCCTGTTTGTCTGAAGAAATGCGCGGGTGGCGAAATTGGTAGACGCACCAGGTTTAGGTCCTGACGCCAGCAATGGTGTGGGGGTTCGAGTCCCCCCCCGCGCACCACGATAGAAAACGGCCGGTTCCGGCTGTTTCCTGCATAAGGCCCGTTTCTCCTATGAGGACGGGCCTTTTTTGCTTGTTTTTTCAGCAGGCTATTGCCGCCCATTTCCGGCCTCATCCGGCCCAAACCTACAATGCCATCCCGCGCGGTTCCCGCGCGCAATCCCGCGCGGTGGAGGGCGCAGGCATGGCATATCTACGCAAGGTCAAAAACGGGTGGCGGGCAGAGGTCGAGCGCGCTGGCCAGCGTGTGTCGGCCACGCGGGCGACGAAGGCCGAGGCGCAGGCCTGGGCGCTGGCCGAAGAGGCTGCAATTCTGGCCGGCTCGCGTGGCGAATACCCGCGCAAGACGCTGGCCGATGCGGTGGAGCGGTATCGCCGCGAAGTGACGGATCTCAAGGCCAAGCGCTCGCCGGCGGTCGCAAAGGCCGACAACCTGCGGTTTGATGCCTGGCTGCGGAACTTCCCCGACCTGGCGGCCAAGGTGTTTCACGAGATCACCACGGATGACCTGGCCAGGTGGCGCGACAAGCGCCTGCAGGTGGTGTCGGAGTCGAGCGTGCTGCGCGAGGCGCAGCAGTTTCGGCCCATCTGGGGCTTGGCCATTGACGAATGGGGGTGGGCTGGTAAAAGCCCGTGGACCAAGCTGCGAAAGCCCCGCAAGGGGCACGCACGCCGCCGCTCAACGATGTGGCAGGAGGTGCGGCGTCTGCTGCGCTCGGGTGGCTACACCACGCTCTTGCCGCCGCAGACCCCGCAGCAGGAGGCTGTTTGGGCGTACCTCGTTGCCTTGCATACGTCGCTGCGCAGTGGTGAACTCCTGCGCATGTCTCGCTCCACGGTGGATCTGCGTACGCGGGTGTACCACCTGCCACGACACAAGACGGATCGCACCGCCGGCGAGCGCAATGTGCCGTTCACGCCGCGCGCTGCGCGTCTGTTGCGGCGGCTCGATGCCGCGGCCGAGGCGGCCGGGCGAGACGCGTATTTCACGATCTCCGATCAAAGCCGCGACGTGCTCTGGCGCAAGGTGCGCGACCGCGTGATGATTGCCGGCCTGCATTTCCACGACAGCCGGGCGGCGGCGCTGACGTGGCTGAGCAAGCGCTATGACGTGATGACGTTGGCGAAGATCAGCGGCCACGTGGATATTAATGAGCTATTCAATACCTATTACCGAGAATCGGAGCGCGACATTGCCGCGCGGCTTTGACTCTGTCGCTCCCTACCGTCGGGCGTCTAGAATGGATTTGATCTCGCTGGCTGTCAGCGACTCGGAGGGCTCTCCAATGCGACGCCATTGCCCTATCATTCTGCTGTAATTGTCGCGCGTTGGCGCGTGCGAATTTTTTGCAGGCCTGCCGATAAGTTCCTCGTAACGCGCTTTACGGCAGAGGGCAGTGCAAAAATATAGCAGCTCGGACTCATTGTTTCCATCGAAGCCCGGAAACTGCACTTGATCTTTCTCAACCTCTGACTTGTCTTCAAGCTCTTCATAGCTCGACTGCAAAAGTCTGTAAAGAGCCAGGGTGTCTAAAACAAGGTTGGTATCGTCTTCGCTCAGGTTGGGCGAGATTCGCAGCCTGCTTTGATAGAGCCATTTGTGGCCGCTTTCTAGGTCATCGGCAAGTTCGGCGTAACTATCATCGTGCTCAAGAATGCCCCGAATGCGGTATTGATTCGCGAGAATCAGCCGTTCGGCATCCGTCAATTCAATCTGTGGCATGGTAATCCTCCGTTGAAAGAGGCTGCATTCTCGCTCATTAATCCGCTATTGATGAGTCAGGCGCTTTATCTGGTGCCGCGCTTCCCTTGCAAAAAGGCCTGAACGTCGCCCAGCCGCCAGTAACGCATCTTCTGCGAAACGTTGATGAAGGGCTTTGGAAAGTCTGGCCGTTTCGTGAGTCGGTCGGTGACGTGAGCGCGCGTGCAGCCCAGCATGGCCGCAATGCCGGCCGTATCGACGCGCGCGGCGGTATCAGTGTGGGTTGCCATGCGCTTGTTCCTCCTTTTGTGGTGCGCGCTTGTCTGCCATACGCTGCAGCAGCCAGGCCTCGGCCGTGGCCGGGTCTCCCAGCTGGCCGGTGACGCGGCGGCGCATGTTCATGGCGCCGGCCTGGCGCCAGGTGATTTCGACGGCGCCGGCGGCTACGGCCAAGGCGCGCTTGCTCAAAGCGATGTCGTAGTGACTATCGTGGCGGGGCGGGGCCTGCCACCAGCGGCGCGCCACGCCGATCCGGTCGGCCATGGCGTGCAGCTCTTCGTCGGTGTCGGCCAGCATGTGGCACATCACCATGCGGCCGTACGGCGCGCGCATGTCGTCAACGTAAACGGCCATCAGCTGCTCCCGTTTTGGCTTGCTGCGGCGGCGCCTGCTCGAAACCATTTCCAGTCCCTGGCCACGGCCGGGTTGCGATATGTCCCGCGCGGCGAGCGTTGGAACTTGTGGCTCGGGTCGCTGGCCAGCTTCTCGAATCGGGCGCGCAAGGCGGTTTCGTCGAGGATGGGCTTGCCCTGCAATGCGGCCACGATCAGGCTGGTGTCGAGCTTGCGCATGGCCTGGGCTACGTGCTTTTGCAACTCGGGGTCGTTCACGCCCTCGATGAATGCGCCCGGGTCGAGCTCGTGCCCGATGTGGATCGCAATGGCTTCGCCTGCGATGTTGAGGCGGTTGCGGGCTTGCAGCCACCATTTGGCCGCCACCTTGGCGGCGTGCTCGTTGGGGTGGGTGGTGGTCGGCATCAGTTGCCTCCTTCGTGGGGTGTGGCCTGCGCTGGGTGTTCGGCGGCGAGCCTCGCGCGGTGCTCTTCGCCGAGGCGCGCGTTGCACTCGTCGGCGGTTTCCAGCGGCTTGCGCAGCACCCGACTGCCCAGCACCCAGCGGCCGAAGGATGTGATGCTGTAGCGGCCGGCACTGTGGTGGCGGACCACGCCTAGGTCGGCTAGCCGCACCATCTGGGACTTGGGCAAGTCATAGCCCTCGCCGTCCGAAAATGTTTCGTCCAGACGCTCCAGCGCGGCCATGTCTTCAGGGCTTAGCCACTGGCTGCGGTTTTCCGTATCGCTCGGCGTGATCGCCTCAGCGGCATCGTGCGGCTTCGATGGGCGGGTGGCTGATGCCTCTGTGTAGAGGGGCTGTGTGAACTTGCCGATCGGGGTGCGACGCGCAGGCAGGTAACTCCCGCTCGTGTCATCTGGGTCCGCGTGGTTTGCGAGCTGCCCAGGGCTCACCCAGATCGCGGGCGCTGCATGGGCGCCGGTACGGGCGGCGCGGAGCACGTCCAGCAGCGGCCGATCTGCATCGTTGGCCTCGCGTTCGATCTGGGAAACAACATCGCACAAGCGCGCTTGCAGTGCGGCACCTGCCTCGCCGTTGAACGCCACATCCAGCGCGCGCGCCAGGCGGTCAACGTCATCTGCGTTGATCCAGCGGCCGAATGCAGGAGCCGCGCCGGGCTGCTGGGCCTGGGGTGCTGAAAGTGCCGCGACAGCGAAACGCACCGCTGCCTGCTCGTTCGGCCCAAGTAGCTTCTCCTCCCGCAGGAAACGCTCAAGGAAGAAGGTCGCGCGGTGCGCTGTCATTCGTTGCAACTCGGGCGATGGATCTGCCGCCACGGCTGGAGCCGCTGCGCCGGGCTGTTCTGCTGCGCCTGTGCTCGATGTGATGGGGATGCAGCCGTGCCTGCTGCAGTGGGCAACGGTTTCGCAGGTGTTGCAGATCTTGGGGGTTTGCATGCTGGGTCTCCTGTCGGTTCGATTCGTGGCCGGGCGTGTCATGCGGCCTGCATCCATGCGGCTTCGTGGGCGAAATTGGCGCGCACCAGGGCCTCGGCCACTGGTGGGCAAACGCTGTTGCCGCACATGCGGACCTGGGCGGTCGTGCTGAGGGGAATGCGGGGCAGCTTCAGCGGGTCGGCCGCTTGCTTGCCGTCTTGGAACAGCAGGGCCGGGTCCGGGATCTCGTGGATCACGTAGTCCGCCGGGAAGCCCTGGGCGTTGAACAGCTCGCGCGGCTTGAGCATGCGCAGCGTGATGTCCACCAGTACCCACCAGTGGCCGGCGTGCTGCATCAGCACCATGTCGGCAGGCTCGGTGAACTGCTCGGGCAGGTGCTGGTGCAGCAGATCGGCGCACTGGCGGGCGCGCTCGCGGTGCTCTTCGGCCAGGCTCGCCGCCGGCACCTGGGCCACCTCCACCAGGCCCATGCGGCCCTTGGTGGGCAGGGTGTGCATCGGGCCGTTCGCCGGGGCGTCTTGCCCGCCGCTGCTGTAGTACTTCACCAGATAGGCCATCACCAGGCGCTGCTGCGCGCCGCTCGACGTGATGGTGCTGGTGGGGGCATCTGCGGGGCGCCCGTCGCCGTCGTAGAAACCGCCGTTGGCTTGCTCCAGGCAGGCCGCCACGATGGCCTGTTCGCCGCGGTGCGCGCCCGTCACGGTGGGCAGCGGGCTGGCTGGCGTGCTGCCCGCGCGCTCGCCGTGGTGCGTGAGGTGCATCAGGTGTGCGGCCGACAGCGCGCTGGTGCCGCCGCTCGCGGTGATGGTGTTGAGCGGCATTTCCAGCGAGCGGATGCCATGGCTGAATCGCTTCGTTCCGTCCTTGCCCTCGCCGTGCCCCATGTCCACCAGATGCGCGGCCACCATGCCCATCTGGATGCCGGTGCTGGGCCGCTTGGGCGTGCCGCCGGCGGTCACGGTGCGCAGCGGCTCGTCCATGCCTGAGCCCACGGAGCCCGTGTTGAACTTGGTGATGTGCATCGCCGCGACGGCTTGCTGGCTGCCGGTGGTGACGGTGGACAGCGGGGCATCTGCTGGCGCGCCGGGGTGCCCGGTGGTGTTGGTCATCACCATGGGCGCCAGCGTGGCGCCTGCCAGGACGTGGTGCGTGCCGCCGGCTGAAATGGTGGACAGCGGATCGCGCGCGTCGTCGCCCTGCAGGTGGGTGTCGCTGGTGCCGCGCAGCGGCGCGATCACGGGAGCGACGACGGAGAAATGGCCGCCCTTCACCTGGGCGCAGATGGTGCGCAGCGGCTCGTCGGCGGCCATGGTCCGCTGGGTGCTCGCGTTGGCGTGTTCGGTCACGAAAGGGGCGAGTACCGGCGCGGCCACGGCGCCCTGCGATCCCTGGCTGGTCACCGTCCAATACGGTTCCTCGGCGCTGCGCACGCGCGGCTGCTGGCCGGCGCGTTCGCCGTTGCGGGTGTTGACCATGTACGGGGTCAGCACGGGCTGCGCCACGCAGCTGTCGGCCTTGCTGGTGATGGTCTGCACGGGCTGATGCACGCTGCGCTCGGGGCTCTGGCCCATGCGCCCGCCCACGCCGACGATGAACGGGCTGGCGCTGGCCAGCACGTGGCGGAACAGGCCCTTTGCCACACGGCGCTGCGTGTTGGTGGCCAGTGGCTTCTTGCGGCCGAAGATGCTGGCGGCGGGCTGGCCGAAGTCGATGCATTCGGCCGCGGTGAGGTAGGGCGCGAGCTTGCCGGCCAGCACGCGGCGGTCGCCGGGCTCGGCGTGGGTGGCGGTAGGCCACACGATGGGCAGGCCGTCGCGCCGGCCCACGAAGAAAAGGCGCTTGCGGATCGTCGGCGTGTTGTGGTCCCGGGCGCGCAGTTCGCGGTGGTCGATGTCGTAGCCCAGGCCCTGCACCAGCTGCGCGGCCAGGGGGCCGTGCCGGTCGATGCCCAGGAACTCGCAGGCTTCGTCCAGTGCCGGATGGTCGGGGCGCACGCCCTTGGAAAGCATGCCGCAGAAGGCCTTGAAGGTTTGCCCGGCGCGGGTCTTGTCCGGGTACAGCTTGCCATCCGTTTCGATGAGCGGGCCCCAGGTCTGGAACTCCTCCACGTTCTCGAGCATGAAGCTGCGCGGCTTGGTCAGCAGCGTCCAGCGCACGGCCACCCAGGCCAGGCCGCGAATGTCTTTGCTGACCGGCGTGCCGCCCTTGGCCTTGCTGAAGTGCTTGCAGTCCGGGGACAGCCAGACCAGGCCCACGGGCTGGTTGCGGGTGACGGCGATAGGGTCCACGTCCCACACGCTCTCGCACAAATGCAGGGTGTGCGGGTGGTTGATGGCGTGCATGGCCAGGGCCTCGGGATCGTGGTTGATCGCGATGTCCACGGGGCGGCCAAAGGCCTTTTCCAGGCCTGTGCTGGTGCCGCCGCCGCCGGCGAAGTTGTCGATGATGAGCTCGCCGGGGAAGTCCAGAGGTTTGGACTGGTCGCCGTTGGGCCTGTGCACATGGCGCGCCCTGCGCGCCATGTGCTGGGGGCGTGCCGGCCTGGCATGCTTGCGCAGCGCTGTGGCGATCTGCTCGGCGGTGACCTTCACCTCGAAGCCGGCGAATTCCCCCTTGCGAGGCAGTTCGTCGTCCTCTGCGCGCACGGGGTTGTGCATCGTGAAAGCCAGGCGGTATGTGCGCAGCGGGGCGGGTAGCGCGGGCAGCAGGTGCTGCTCGATCAGGTCCGCCAGCACGGTGCGTGCGTCGGCCTCGGCTTGGCTGGCCGACAGGGCTTGCAGGAAGGCGGGGTGTTCAGCGAGCAGCTCGCCATCCGCGAAGCCCCAATTCGCGAACAGCTCATCTGCGGATAGGCGGACCGGCTCAATGGGGGCGAGTCCGAGGGGGATCGTGAAGTCGTCGCGTTTCATGGCTGTGCAAGTTGGCTGACTCGCCGTGCTCTGGCGTTGTGGTTTTTCTGATCGAGTCCCCGCGAATCCATTAGCTGGCTTCGTTCGTTGCTATGAAATTGGATATTCAGGGGAGTCGCCGAAGAGGTGCCGCGTTCGCTTTCTGGAGTCGTGACGGCAGACTGAGGGCCTTGTTTCAAACACCCGATGTGGTGAGAAAGGGCCTTCATGATTTCTTTGTCTTTCGCGCTGCCGGCATCTGAGTTGCTGGGCGTTCTGATGGCGATAGCGTGGTTTGTTGACTGGTGGCGTCGGTTGAAGTAGTCACGCTGCGGCCTCCGCGAAGAGGCCATCTGCAGCGTGTGTCAATGCGGCTGCGCAGGCGGGGTTCAGCCATGCCGATTCCGTTCTGACGACCGTGCCGCGGCCGGCTGAGATCCGGCTCTTGGTGGTGTGCTGCGTCCAGCCGGCGAGGTGGTGCTGGTAGAGGTCGCTGGGGTAGCCGGACAGCACTACCATGCCCTGCAGGTCGCATAGCTGCTCCAGCAGCTCGGCGTGTTCGGTGGCTGTCAGCTCGTGGCGATAGCAGCTGGAAGCGCCGCGCATTACGCGGGTTTCGTGCAGATACGGCGGGTCCACGAAATGCAGGGTGGTCGGCGCGTCGTGCTGGCGCATCACGTCGATGGCCGGACGGTTTTCGATCAGCACGCCGGTCATGCGCTCGCCGATTGCGGCCAGGTTGGGGGGGTAGCCCGTCCAGTCGTGCATCGCGGTGCTCCAGGCGCGCGCGGTGTCGATGCGAAACCCTGTCTTGCCCTTCGTGGCGCCGGCCGAGCCGAAACCCATCGCTGCGCGCACGGCTGTGCGGCGGGCCCGCTCAATGGGCTCGTCGCAGTGTTCGTAGGCCAGCTCCCATTCCTCGCGGCCGTAGGGCGTCAGCTGGCACGCTTCGATGAGCTGGGCGCGCTGTGCTGGGTTGCGCACCACGCGGAAGAAGTTGGTGATGTCGCTGTCGAGGTCGTTGTAGATCTCGGCGTGACAGCGCGGCTTGCGCAGCAGCACGCCTGCAGCGCCGCCAAAGGGCTCCACGTAGCGGTGATGCGTCGGGAAAAACTGCATGATCCACGGCGCCAAGCGGAACTTGCCCCCGTGGTAGCGCAGGGCGGGGCGGGTGATGGTGTTCACGCTGCGGCCTCCGCCTCGTGCATCAGGGCATCCACCGCGGCGAGCGACTCGTTGAGCTGGTGCACGCTGACGTTGCGCAGCATCTCGTCGTAGAGGTCCAGGGCCAGCGGCACGTGAGCCAGCGCGTTGGCGTCAGGGCCGATGCGGCCGAGGCGTTCGTAGCGTTGCTGCATTGCCAGGATGGCGGCCTGGGCGCGCTCGGCGACTTCGGCGGCGTCGGGGCCGATTCGCTCGGCGCGGTGCGCGCAGATGTTCATGGCCAGCGCCAGCCGGTTGAGGTGTGGCACGGTGCCGCCGCCATCGCAGATGTGATGCCAGGCCGTGCGGACTTCGACGCTGGCGGCGGCGGCGTCGTGTGCGGCCATGGGCTGGCGTTGGGCGATGAGGGCCAGGGGGGCGAGCGCATCCCAGCGCCCCGGGTTGCGCATGGAGGCCTTGGCGCGGGCCGCGCGGCGTTGAGCGGTTTTCATGGGCGCGCCTCTGCGGTCATGAGTACCGCCTCGCTCAGGCTTTCGTAGCGGGCGATGAACAGGTCGCGCCACTCCTTCCAGCTGGTCTGTTCGCGCTTCGTCGTGTTCAGGCTGGTGCCGTGGTGCGGCACCTCTTGCCCGGGCGTGTCGAGGATCGGCCAGGGGCGATGCGCGGCGGGGTCGAAGGCCAGCAGGTCGCGGCGCTCGGTGGCCAGGGCCACCAGGTCGATGCGCTTGATCTGCTGGCGGTAGCCGGCGAATGCCGTCTGCAGGCCGAAGTGCCGGCGCAGCGCCCGTGCCTGTGGTTGCTCGAAGTTTTCCCACGCTTGTGCAAGGGCCCACTTGACCTGGCTGCTGGTATCGCCGGTGATGGCTTCGTGGGCGTCATGCATCAGGCAGGCCAGCTGCGCCGGAAGCGGTGCGTTGTAGGCCTCTGCGATGTCGGCACAGAGCAGGCTGTGCTCGGCCACGCTGTACGGTCGGCAGGTCGCTCCGGTGAAGCGGTTGATGATGGCCAGGTGGTGCGCCAGCGTTTCGAGGCGGTACGTGTTCTGCGCGGTGTCGGGCTGGGTGAGGTAGTGCTCGGTGCCGTCGGCGAGGTGAATCCAAAGGGACATGTGGGGCCTCAATGGGTGGTTTGCGGTGCATCGAGGTCGATGTGGCTGAACGTTTCGACGTTCATCTGGGCCACCTCGATGGCCCTTTTGTGGCCGATGTCAGCGGCCAATGCGCCGAGGCAAGAGCAGATGAATCCGCTGTACAGCTGCAGCAGCTGGGCCGGCTTGGCCGCTGGCTGGCGGGACGCTGCGGCGATGACGGGCAGGCACAGCTCGCGAAACACCGCGTCGCCGATTTCGACAGGAGAGCCGATGAATTGGTGGCGGATCGCTGTGGGGCGCGCCACGGCAGGAGGTGCGGTGCCGAGCGCTTCTTGCGCCTGGGCGATGGGGTGATCGCCGGAAAAGTGGATGCCGCCCGCTTGGGTTTGCGCCCACGCGGTCAGCCGCTCCAGTGCAGCGTGCAGGCTGCGCACTTCGGCGGCCGACGTGCGCGCCAGTGCGTCGATGCTGACGACCTCGCCTCCGTTGGCGATGTGCTCCAGCCATTGGGCGCAGCGCAGGGCCTCCGGCAGGTCGCCGGGTGCGGTGGTGGTGTTCATGCTGGTTCTCCGGTGGTGGTCTCTTGGTTGTGCTGGCGGCGCTTGACGGCCACATCGATGGGCGGCAGTTCCACGGCGGGCATGCGTTCCGCGTACTGCACGTACAGGCCGGCCAGCTTCAGCAGTGGCACCACGGCCTTACCGGCTTCGGTCAGGCGGACGGTCTTGCCCCATCGGTCGTGGTTGGGGTTGTCGCTGGGCGGCGTGGCGACGCGTTCGGCCAGGCCTTTGTTCTCCAGCGCGCGGAACGTGGTCAGCAACATGTAGCTGTCGCCGTACTGGTCGAGCTGGCATAGGCACTCGATCTGGCGATGAGAGATCGTCAGCGCGAAGGCTGTGCTGGTGACGTATTCGCGGAAGGCGGTCATGCGGCACTGCCTTCCTGCGCTTTGGCCGCCGGGAGTTGGGCCGTGCGCGCCTGAATCTCCGCGGGCAGGGGCCAGAGATCGGTCGGCGCCACGGCTGGGGACGCCGCGCTGAGTGCTTGGCACACGGGGCAGTCTGGATCGCGCGTCTCAGCGCCCTCGATGGAGTCCGGGCAAAGGCCTCGCAAGCGGTGCCGGATGCGTCCCTCGGCGTGTGCAATCAGCACCTCGCATGCCGCTGCGGCCGAGGGCTTCATCGACGGAGCTGCGCGCTTCGGAAATGCGGCGTTGTGGTCTTTGCGGCCGAAGAGCGCGTGAGGGCCGTCCTCGGTGTCGTAGAGGGCGAGCAGCTTCCAGCCGTCGCCCGCTGGAGGTGTGGGGGTCCAGGCGCTGAAGTCCGGGTCGCCGGCTTCCAGCAGGGTTTCGTGCAGGATCGGGGAGTCGGACTCCATCGAGACAAGCTTGCAGGCAACGCCGAAGGCGGCCAGCAGCATCACGATGTTGACGTCTTCGTCGGTGTCGGGAAGGGCTGGGTGGTAGCAGTGGCCATCGCTGTGGCGGGCCGGCAGCGGTTCATCAAAGAGCCGATCGCGCAGGCCTTCCAGGTTCGGGGTGGGGGTGTGCTGCACGCTGTGCATGGCGGCCATGCAGTCGCTGTAGCAGTGGGGAGGCTGATGGGACTCATTGCGCTCCAGGTGTTCGACGAGCGCCCGCGCGCTGAGGTAAAGCGCATTGCCTTCGGCGACGAGCGTCTGCACGGTGTCCGTCGCCGGATCCGCGTTGTTCCACTCGCGGCAGGCGGTGCGGAATGCCTCGACCAGCTGCACCTTTTCGGCGTGTGCCGCTTGGTTGGCTGCGGTGGTCATGGCTGCACCGTCATGCCCGCCGCAGCGGCTGCAGCCTCGCCGCCCAGGGCCGCGTAGGCGGCGCCGTCCAGTGCGTCGTCGGGATTGAAATTGCCGTTGCGGTCGCAGGCGGCGGCGCGCACCAGCTTGAGCGTCTGCATGAAGGCCCAGCCCTGGCGCTCGGTCAACGTGGTGCCCTCGATGGCGTTGAAGGCGGCCACGGTGGCGGCCATGCTGCGCTCCTGCTGCGCGCCTTGGGTGCTGTCGCGCTGCGCGCCGCGCTGGTTGATGGTCGCGCTGGCGGCGGTGAGCACGTCGTGGGCAGTGACCGGGCGGCCGGCTTCTGTGCTGGTCGCGGCGGAGATGACGGGCGTGCCGAGTTGCGCGGCGCGTTGGTTGAGTTGGTTGAGTTGGGTGGCAATGCGGGCTTGGCGCTTGCTGGGGACTGCTGCGGGCATGAGGGGTGCTCCTGTGGTGGGTTGCTTCAGGCTGGCTGCGCGGTGCGTTGCGCGGCCCGTGCGGCGGCCTGGGCCACGAGATAGACGGCGGCGAAGTGCAGTCCGGCTTCTGTGGTGGGTGGGTAGGGGCATGCGTCGTTGAGCGCTTGCCCTTGCTGCACGGCCCTGCGGGCCTGCTGTTCGATGTGTTGCTTGCTGACGATCACGGCGCTGTGGTCGCTGGAGGTGCGGAGTTGCTGGGCCATGGGTGTTCCCTCAGGTGGTGGCCTGGGTGGGGTGCTGCCGTGCAGCGGTGCTGCGCGGGCGCAGCGTCATGCGCACCACGCGCGCCCGCAGTTCGGGCATGGGTGGGCGCGTGGCGCCGCTGACGGCGCGCACGTTCGAGAGCTCCACATCCAGCGGGGCGCCGGGTTGGAGGTCGGCGTGGTGCGCGTTCCAGAAGGCTTCTGCCTCGGGCCCCGTCCATCGCACCCGGTAGGGTTCCAGTCCCTGTTTGCCGAGGTTGTCCATGAGCAGCAGCAGCAGGGCGAAATCCCCTTCGTGCGTGGTGACCACGGGTTTCGTCTTGCTCAGGTAGAGGGTGCCGGTGTGTTGCATGGCGGGGCCTCGATTGCTATCGTTCTAGGAGCTAAAAGGGCTTACGGCCGGCCGGTCAGGACCGTGTAGCCGCTCTTTTCGCGCACGGTCTGCACGTAGCCGTTGAAGGCGTCTTCCACGGCACGCTCCGGGCGGTCGAGCTCGTACCAGAACTTCACGCCGCCGCCGGCCAGGCGGTACTTGAGGCGGGCGGTGAGCTTGTAGCCGTCGCCGTTCTTGAAGATGCGCACGCCCAGGGTGAAGGTCTGCGGGATCTTCAGAGCGCCGTCCGAGCCGGCCTTGGCGTCGATCACTTCGTTGTAGGTCAGCTGGGTCTGGCCGTCCTGCAGGCGGCGAGCGCTGCTGAAGTTGATGCCGGTGGTGGCCTGGATGGTGGTGGCCACGTTCAGCAGGGTCTGGCCGTCTTCGCCGTTGAGGTCGGCGTAGTTGTCCTCGATGAACTCGGAAAACTCCTGCTGGCTCATGGGCCTGCCGCTTTGCTCCAGCCACTTCTTGAACTCGGGCGTGAAGGTGGCGGCGAACACGGCGCGGTGGTCGCGCCAGCCGTGGAACAGCGTGCTGCGCTGGTCGTTGAACACCGCGGTGATGGTGCGGCTGTCGGGGTCGGCGTAGATGTAGCCGCGCTCCTGCGCCACTTGGTCGGCGCAATAGGCCAGCAGGCTGGGCACATCGCCCAGGCCGACGATGCCCTGGGGGCGGTTGCGGGCGGGCTGGGTCTTTTCGACCAGCGCGGTGATGTCTTCGACGCGGTAGCCGTCGGGCAGCGTGATGAGGGTGGCCGTGCCTTCGTGGCGGGTTTCCAGCGCGGACGCGACGCTGGCGGCCAACGCTTCGGCGACGCGCAGGGCCGCCGGCTTTTCTTCGGCGTGGCCCGGGGTGGCGAGCACGTTGGTGGTTGCGGATTTGCTCATGGCGATCAGGCCTCCTTGAGTTGAGCGGGCTGGGTGGTGGGTGCAACCTCGCGCAGCTCAAGCGTTTGCTGGCGGGGGTGGTTGCGGGTGGTCTCGCCGTCTTCGGTGAGGTAGAAGAAATCGGTGGGCGTCTCGGGCTTGGGCAGCGCCAGGGTGCGGTCCACGGTGACGTTCACGCGGTCGATGTCGCCGCCATTGGTGTTGCGCACGGCCGGTGCCACCTTGAAGGTGATGGTGAGTTTTCCGGCGCGGCCGGTGACCTGCACGGTGCGGAAGAGCTCGGCCATGTCGGCGCTGAGCGCGGCATGGGTGCTGCCTTCGTTGATCTCGTTGAGCATGTGGCCAAAGGATTTCATGGGTTCCCTCAGTGGTTGAAAATTGATAGCGGGATGCGCTTGTGTGGCAACGGTTTGCGCGCTATATGCCACCCAGGCGAACGGCCGGGGCGGACTCGGGGGTGCTCATCGCAGCCAGCCCAGCAGCACGGCGAGTGCTGCGCCGTTGACCAGGCCGATGGCGATGCCGGCCCACCACCCGCGGGCGAACTCGCGCGAGGGCGTGTCGGTGATCTGGGGCAGGGCGCCGGGTTGGCGCAGGCGCTGGCGGCGCGGGCCGCTGTCCAGCAGCGGCGCGAAGAAGGCGGTGGCGCGGCGCATCAGGTGGCCCTTCGCGCGCTGATGCCGGCTTGGTCGCCGTAGCGGTCCATTGCGTCCAGCACGGCGGCGCCGGTGCTTGCGAAAAGGCCTTCGTATTGCAGGCCTGCGACGGTGACAATGCAGCGGCGGAGCATGTTCAGGTGCCCTTGGTGTGGTGCGCGGCGTGCGTGGTCGTCGCGCGGTGGGTGTGGGTGTGGACGGCGCTGGCGGCGTGCTCTTTCGCTTCGGTCTCCTCGGCCTTGCGGGTGAGTTCCTTGGCGATTGCGCGCAGGGCGTAGTAGCCCTCCCAGAGCGCCACGACGGGCGCGCTCAGGCTGGTCTGCGGGTTGGCGCTGCAGCGCTGCTCGTACTGCCGCAGCAGGTGCTCGGCGCTTGCCTGCTTCTCCTGCGCGAGCTGGCGCAGGTGCGAGGCCCTGAGCGGCATGTAGGTGGATGCGGCTGCGTTGATGGCCTTGGTGGCGGCCTGTAGGCGGATGCTCGCGGCCTCGGCGGCGGGCCGGTCGGTGTCGGTGCGGCTGGTGCTGGTGCTGGTCATGCAGTGCTGCCTTTCAGTGCTGCGGAGCCTTCCCACAACAGCGGCAGGCCGCCGAGATTGGTGACGGTCTGGACGGTTCGTGCCAGTTCCAGAAGGACGGCGAAGTGGCCGGCAAAGAGCGCCTCTTTGTCCGGGCCGTTCTTGCGTTTGAGCGCGAGTTGCAGCAACCGATCTGCGTTAGCGCATTCCTGGCGAAAAGCGGGCAGCCAGGTTTCCGCCAGGGAGTGGCGGTAGGTGGCATAGGTGGGGCCTGCGTACAGGGTGGCGGTGGTCGAGGTCATGCTTGCCCGCCCTCCGCGTGTGCTGTGGCCTGCAGCCGCTTGATCTGCGCCGTGGCCATCAGGCGCATGGCCTCGGCGACCTCCAGGGCCTGGGCGGCCTGCAGCGCGCGGCCTTCCAGGTCCAGTGCGAGCCAGATCACGTCGCGGCGCGGCAGGCCGGCGGCGTCCCAGCCGGGCGGGGTGACGGTGTGGTCCAGCAGCGTGACGCCGTGCAGCTGGATGTGCTGGTACGTGCGCGGTGCGTGGAAGCGCGGCACAGCGTGCGGGCGCAGGGCTTCGGGCAGGTGGGTGTTGCCCGTGGTGGTGGCCTCGGTTCGTGCGCAGGCGACGGCGCGATCCAGTTCGCTGGATGGCAGGTCGTCGTACTCATGGGCTGCGCGCTGGGCCAGGGCCTGGAGTTCGGCCAGCCGACCGGGGCCGATGGTGGTGGCGGTGTTGTTGAGGCTGCGGATGAGGCGCAGCAGCTGGTGCTGCGCGGTGGTGGGCGCGGCGTTCATGTGGCACTGCCTTGGCGCGGGAGCGTTGCCACCGTGTCCATGAGCCGGCGCTTGAGTTCCGGCGCGGCGAAGATGTCGATGCGGTCCGCCTGGGCGTAGCCGATGCTTTTGAGGCCGCCCCAGCTCGTTTCAAACAGCCGCTGGGCGTGGTCTTCGCTCTGGCCTCCTTCGATCAGTTCGACGGCCGGCGTGACGTTGTAGATGTGGCCGTTTGCTGCCCAGTCGAATGTGGTGATGTTCCATGCGACACAGAGCAGTTTTTCCAGATGCGCGTCCGGGTTCAAGCGCCGCGGGCCGTCGAAGAACACGACGCGTTCGTGCAGCGGCTCATCGGCGGGGCACAGCTCTCGCGGCAGGCTGACGATCGCGCGGTAAAGGCGGCCATGGGCCAGCAGGTAGGCGGGTGTGTTGCGCTGCTGGGCGGTCATGCGGCGCTGCCTTCCTCGATGCCCTCCAGGCCCTGCTCGCTGACGTATTCCGTCGCGGCGTCGAGCATGCGGGTGATGGGTGTGCTGCCGTCTTCCTGCTCGCAGTTCAGGGCTTCAACCACCGATTTCGCGAATGCGGCTTCGTCCGTGATCTGCAGCGGGCAGCCGTCTTCCTGGCAGCGGAAAAAGTAGTCGCTGTGCCGTGCGGCGTGGGCGAGCGTGCTGATCGACACCGAGATCAGCAGCCGGCCATCGATCAGTCGCGGGGCGGCCTCGAAGCGGGCGCAGCCCGGTGCTTCGGTGGTTTCTGGCGTGGCCGATGCGGCGCGGGCCAGGGCCTGCAGCTCGGTCACCGCCAAACCGAGGGTGGTGCTGTTGGCGTTGAGGCAGGGGATGAGCTGCAGCAGCCGCTGGATGGCTGCTGCAGGTTGCAGGGTGGGCGCGGTGGTCATGCCGCCACCTGCCGATCCACGCGCAGCACGGCCATGCCGGTGGCTTGGTGGGCCAGTTGCTTGGCATGGTCGGCGCTGGTGGCCGTGAGTTCCTTGGTGGGCAGCTGGCCGGCGTCGGCGAGCTCTTCGACCTGATCGGCCGGGGTGTCTTTGGGGACCAGGGTTGCGCGATAGGTGCGCGGGCGCTCGATGTGCATCTTCACTCCATGGCGCCGGGATGGCGCGACGGAGTTAATTTAGCAAATGCGATTAATTGGCGCAATAGCAAGCGCTAAATTGAATCGCAAATCGAGGGCTAGATGAGGGTCTTCCCGTTGATCGTGAGTTGGATGATGCGGCGGTCGCCCGCATTGACGATGCAGGAGGCAGATGCTGGCGCCTCGAGTCCTGCCGCGTTGCGAAGCCGGGCGTAGGTGGTCTGCGCGCCCCAGGCGAAATAGAACTCGCTGCCGGTGCCCATGTTCTCGACGTAGGGCACCACTGCCGCGGATCGGTCAAGGGAAGCGCTCTTGATCTTCTCCTGGCAGAGTGCGAGCGCCTCGTAGTCTTTGAGTGGGCCTGTTTCGCGTGGGCTGCTGTTGCTCAAGCAGCTAAGGAGCAGGCTGCCTACCAGGGCGAAGCTCAAGATCCACGCCCAGGGTGGGGTGTCTTTCGTTCGGGTGTTGGGTGGTTTGTCGCGATGCAGGAAGCTGTGGCTGCAGGAGGGGCACGCCTGCGCGTCTGCGGCAACGGTGGTTTTGCAGGTGGGGCAAACGATGGGCTTCATGGCGGGGCCTTTGCTGCCGGTGTGCAGTCCGGGCCTCGTTTTTATACCCTTTTGCCGTTCCAGACCCAGAGGACGCGCCCCCGGATGCTCACCTCGTGGCCGCTTTCTGGGGAGAGTACGTCCACCGTCTTGTGTGTTGCGTTGTCGCTGCTGATCTCGAACTTGCCATCGAGGCGCATGCGGACGCGTTTGATGAATAGGCGGCCGTGCGCCTCGAGGACGTAGATTCCATCGATGTCGGCGCTGGTAATGCCTGTGTCCACCAGCAGCACGTCCCCGTTGTTGAATGTGGGGTGCATGCTGTCCCCGTAGCCGTGCAGGAAGCGCAGCGCCGTGGGCTTGGTGGGTTTGATGTGCTCGGCCACGAATTGGCTGTTCAGTGTCAGCGACCCTGAGATCGTGTCGTCTATCAGGTCGGTGCCTGGCCCCATGCTCGCGCTGTTGGAAAGCAGTGCAACCTCGATGGCGTGACCATGCTCGGTGGTGTCTTTGCGGCTGACTTGGTAGGAGGGGCGGACTTCTTCCACTGCGTGCCTGTCCATGTTCATTTCGTCCAAGTACCCATGGTGCAGGCCTAGCTTGTCCTCGATGTTCCGAGCCGCTTTTTCTCCCATGTTGCGATACCCAGTTCGCCATTGGGTGATCTGGCTCGGGCTGATGCCGGCGGCGTCGGCGAGATGTTTGTCTCGCCCGTCGTACCGGGTGTCGATCACGTGCTGGAGGTTCTGCATGCGGATTAGCATCTGCGAACCTTACTCACCGCTATTTCGCGGGCGCTATTGTTCGCGGGTTGCGCATTTGCTAAAGTTCGCTGATGAACCTCGGCGAATACTTTCGGCTCGGTGGGCGCTCTCGTGCAGATCTTGCTGCGTGTGTGGGCGTCTCGCCGTCGTACTTGTACCAGATGGAGAAGGGCATGCGGCCTGTTTCTCCTGCGCGGGCGTTGGCTATCGAGCGCGCCACTGAGGGCGCTGTCGGCCGGCCGGACCTCCGCCCGAAGGATTGGCGCGACATCTGGCCGGAGCTTGCTGAGCAGGGGGCCGTTGCCGGCGTCTCTAACGCGCTGGAGGTGGCCCATGGCTGAGCGCGAGGCGCCGGGCGTTGCGGCGCGCAGGCGGTCCGCTCTCAGGTCCAAGCCACTTCCGGCGGCGGTGTACCGCATCCGGGCTCGCCGGCTGCGGCGCACATCGACCGCATCGGCTTTCATGGTTCGCACGGTTCTGGATGGCTTGGGTTTTGCCGGTGCATTGGTTGCCTCTGCTGCGGGAAGGGCGACTGCGTCGGTCGAGCGTGAAAGGGCTCGGGCCTGGATTGACTTCGCGACTGGCAGGCGCGCCGGGATGGATGCTGCGCTCAGCCGTGCGGATCTCGCAGCTGGTCCCGGAGGGCCGCCGGAATCAGCTCCATGACGGCGTTCTTGTATTCGGCTATCTGGCTGTCTCTGACTGGAGAAGCTGTGAGGCTGGCGTCTCGCTGGCGGAATTGCTTTTCGAGCATTGCAGCGAAGACCTTGTTGTCTGCGTTTGCCTCCGCAAGTGCCCGAACGATGGTGTTCACTGCCGATGTGTTGGCTGCGAGCCACGCGATGTGGCGGTGCAACTCGTTCAGCTCTTCTCGTAGTTCTTCGTTCATGCCTGCCCCCTTTGGTGATTGCGATGGTGGTGTGAGAGCTCCCATCGTAGGCCGGAGCGGGGCGGGTATCCGGTCCCTGCGCTGGTCTAGACGTGTGCCCGCTCATGCCTGAACCAGTGCCTGCAGGCGGGCCAGCGCCGCCACCACGGATTGCGGAGCGCTGCCGGTCGCCAGCATGCGGTCGCGCGCGATGGTTAGCCAACGGTCGAAGGCTTCGATGTCGAGGCTGCTGCTCGCTTCCAAAACAAAGACTAGGTGCTGTAGGAGCAGCTCGCACGCGGCCACGCGGTCGTGTAGCGAGGCCTGCGGCTTTTTCGTTTCTGCCGCCTGCGGGCGGTGCGTTGAGGGGTGATGCGTCATGAATGTGACTGTCGGTGATCCGATGGAGTTGGGCCATGTCTTGGCGCTGCATGAGGTGGACACACCGGGCGGCGCCGATCTGCTGGAGGCGATCTACCAGACGGTGCACACGTTTCTGCCGGGCACGAAGGTGCTGGCGGATGCGCTGGGCATGTCGGTGGATGTGCTGCGCCAGAAGGCGAACCGGAATAACGGGCAGCACGTGTTCCACCCGCAGCAGCTGGTGGCGCTGCAGCGTGCGGCGGGCAATGCCGCGATCCTGCATTCGATGGCGCGGGCCCTGGGCTACACGGTGACGCGGGGCGCGCCGGATCAGTCGGGTGGTGACCCGGTGGAGGCGTTCATGCGCTTTCAGTTGGCGGTGTCCGAGGTGGTGCGCGCCGCGGCCGATGCGATGCTGGAGCCCGGGCACGTCACCACGAATCAGGTGCGCCGGGTGGACTATCAGGTGCAGGACCTGCATGCGAGCGGCGATGCGCTGCTGGCGGCAGTGCGGGGCCGGCTGCGGCCGGTGCCTGGGGGTGGGCAATGAAGCTGGGGGGCAATATCAAGGGCCTGGAGAAGGTGCAGAAGCAACTGGCCACGCTCACCGGCCAGCAGGCGCGGGAGGTGTATGCGAAGGCGCTGAATGACACGGCTTTCCAGCACGTTCGGCCCGCCATGCAGCAGGAGATGCGGACGGCCTTCGACCGGCCGACGCCGTTCATCCTGCGTTCTCCGCGGGTGTTTCCTGCAACGCCGGACAAGCTCGAGGCGAGCATTGCGCCAACCTACTGGAGTCAGCTGGGCACGAAGGGCGGAAAGCAGGGGGTGGACCCGCAGCAGGTGCTGCAGGCGCAGGAGGCCGGCGGCCGGCGGGCTGATAAGCGCAGTGAGTCTGCGTTGCGCCGCGCCGGTTATCTGCTGCCTGGCTTTCAGTCCTCGATTCCGGCGAACCCGTACCCAGGCAGCACGGATGCCTACGGCAATCTGCGCGGCGCGTTCCTGCAGCAGCTGCTCAGCTATCTGCAGGCGTTCACCGAGGGGCAGGGTTACAAGGCCAACATGAAGGCGGGCAGGCGGGCCAAGCTGGAGGATCGCACGACGTTTAGCCAGCTCTCCAACCGCCGCCAGGTCAAGGCGATTCGGGGGCGTGCTTACTTCGTGAGCCATGGGCGCTTGCGGGGGCAGCATCTGCCCGCGGGGGTGTGGGCGAAGTCTGGCGTTCATGGCGTGGACGTGCGCCCGGTGCTGCTGTTCGTGCGCACGCCGATGTATCAGCCGCGCCTGTCGATGCGCCGGGTGAGCACGTCTTCCGATGCGTCGGCCTACCTGTCGCGCCGGCTTCGCTTCCGCATTCGCCAGGCGGCGGGGGTGTAGTCGATGCACAGCTATATGCACCACATGGGCGACTTCAACACGGAGACGCTGCACCTGTCACGGCTGGAGCGTGACATCTACCGTGACATGCGTGACATGTATTACGCCAACGAGTGCGCGCTCGATGGTTCCGACATGGGCAAGCTGGCAAAGCGCCTGCGCTGCCGCACCGACGAAGAGGTGGCGGCCATGCAGTTCGTGCTCGAAGAGTTCTTCGAGCAGCAGGATGCCGGGCAGTTCTTCCATTACAAGATCGAAGCCGACTTGGCGGCGATGAAGGCGCTGCAGGTGGATCGGGGCACGGTGAAGAAGAACGAGAACGAGCGGCAAAGGCGCAGCAGGACTAGGCGGTCTGCTATGTTTTCTGCACTGAGTGCCAAGGGGGTGTTCATGGAAGGGCTGACCACGATGGCGGCTCTGTACCAGGCCTGCCGGGACCACGGCATCCCGATTCCTTCGGGCGATCCTGTCACGCGTGACAGCGTGACAGGTCACGGCGATGGCACGGGTAACCAAACCCATAACCCAATACCAATAAATCCCCCCAACCCCCCATCCGGGGGGGCGAGTGCAGGGTGTGACACGTCACGGCAGAAGGCAGAGGGGGCGGCAGTCCAGTCCGGCAAGGGAACGGACCCGATGGCGGTGGCCACGGCGCTGTGTGCCTACTTCCCGCCGCATCGGCGGACCCGGCTGGCCCACGTCGCCGGCAAGGTGGGGGAGTTGATGGCGGCGGGGTCCGTCACCAGCGCTGAGCTGCTGGCTGCGGCGTCGAGCCAGGCCGATCGGCTCGGGCTGGAGGGCGGGCGGTCCTGCCCGTCGGTGATCCGGTGGCTGCGGGATTCCCGTTGGCTGGACACGGTGGCAACCGCGGCCGATGGCGACACGGTGCCGGCGAACTGGCGGGCCACGCGCTCCGGCGTCGAGGCGATGGGCAAGCGGGTGGGTCTGCCGCCGTACGACGACAGCGGCTTCAGGCTGTTCGCCGACTACGAGGCCGAGGTCGAGCGCCGCCTGGCCGCCCAGGGAGTGCCGGCATGAGGGGCGTGTCGATGGTGGGGCCGGGGTGCCTCGATGTTGCGGAAAAACGACGAATTTCGGCCGTTTTTTGGTCTGTTGCGCAAAAGCAACGCCCGAACGGGTCCCTCCTGGCTCTTTCCGGCAAGGGTAATTCGAGCCCCGTTGCCGCGCTAGGTGCTGGATTTTTCAAACGGTTGACGGGGGTGGTTGACGGGGTGGCCGAGCGCTTTTGCCTGTCCGAAACGGAGGGCCGCGCGTATGTCTGAGCGCCTGACTCAAGCCGAACTTGGGCGCCAGCTGGGCGTTACGCGCCAAGCCATCCACAAGCTGCTCGAGGCCGGAAAGATCACGGCCGATGGGGATGGGCTTATCGACCTCGAGGCCGCCCGCGTTGCCATTGCGAACAACGTGCACCCCGGCAGCAAGACTGCCCAGGCCGTGACGGCTGGCAGCGCTGACGACGATCTGCCCGTGACGATTCCCGAGGCGGCCGAGCAGTTCGCCGGCGGCGGAAAGGGCCGAGGGAAGGGCGAGGGTATGCCGGCGAACTTTCTGATTGCCCGAACGATGCGCGAGATGGAAGAGGCGCGCATCGCTCGCCTCAAGCGCGAGGAAATGGAGGGGCTACTCATCCGCGTGACGGCCGTGGAGGCGGTGTGGGCGGCTTCTCTCGCCCAGGCGCGAGAGAAGCTGCTGCAGATCGCCGCGCGGCTTTCGCCCATGCTGGCGGCGGAAACCGACCCCCTGAAGGTGGACAACATGCTGCAGGACGAACTCAACCAGGCCCTGCAACTGCTGGCAGGGTGCGACGTGAAGCCCAAGCCTGCCGAGGGTTCGGTATGAGCGGCACGCATTTCAGCGCAGACGAGATGGACGACGTCCTGATGTCGCCGGATGAGCTGGCCCGCGCAGCCGTCCTGCTGGCGCGCATGAAGTCGCGGTTCTTCGCCCCGCCGCCGCGGGTCAACACGGCCGAATGGGCCGACGAATTCCGGCATGTGGCGAAGGGGCCCGAGCGCGGCCGGTGGCGCAACAGCCGCACGCCGTACCTGATCGAGCCGATGGTGTGTGCCTCGGCGCACAGCGCCTATGAGCGCGTCGCGCTGATGTTCGCCACCCAGCTCGGTAAGTCGGAGGTGCTCTACAACGCGCTCCTGCAGCGAATCCATACCGACCCGCAGGACATGATGATGGTCCAGCCCACCCTGCAGGACGGCCAGGACCATAGCTCGAAGCGCTTCTTGCCGACTGTGCTCCAGACGCCCATCCTCGACGGCCTGGTCACCACCCGCAAGTCGCGCGACGAGTCCAGCAGCTGGCGCTCGCGCAACATTCAAGGCGGGTTCTCCGTGTTCTTCGCCGGGGCCAACAGCGCAAGCTCTCTCGCCTCCAAGCCGCTCGGCTTCGCCGTGGCCGATGAAGTTGATCTGTGGCCTGTCGATGTGGACAACCAGGGCCCGCCGCTGGGCCTGCTCGAAGAGCGGATGAGCAACTTCTCGCGCCGCAAGCTGCTGATCGCCAGCACCCCTGGCATCAAGGGCCAGAGCGTTATCGAAGCCGAGTTCATGGCCAGCGATCGGCGGCGCTACTTCGTCCCGTGCCCGCACTGCGGCCACATGCAGCTGCTGCTGTGGGGCGAGGAGCACGATTGGGGCATCAAGTGCCTCAAGACGCTCACGGGCGAGCCGCGACCAGAAACGGCCGTGTACATCTGCTGCAACCCTGAATGCGGCGGCGCCATCGAAGAGCACAGCAAGACGGGGATGCTCGCAGACGGGCTCTGGCGTGCCGAGGTGCCAGGCGCCGGGCGTGGCAAGCGCGCAGGCTTCACGCTGAACAAGCTGTATTCGCCGCTGGGGTGGAAGTCCTGGGCCGCGCTGGTGGAAGAGCGCGAGAACGCCCTCGCAAAGCAGCGCCTGGGCGAAACCGGCCCTATCCGCAAGTTCACCAACGCCAGCATGGCGCAAACCTTCAAGATCGAAGGCGTGGGCACCAGCGCCGAGGCCTTGAGCAAGCGCGCCGAGGACTACCCGCTCGGCATCGTCCCGCGGGGCGGCCTCATGCTCACCATGGGCGTGGACACGCAGCCCGACCGCCTGGAGGCCCGCATCTGGGCCTTCGGCCGCGGAGAAGAAAGCTGGCTCATCCAGCGGCACATCATCTACGGCGACCCCAATCTGGACGAGAACACGCCCGGCTCGCCGTGGACCAAACTCACCGAGATCCGCCGCACCTTCGTACCCTTGCAGGGCGGCGGGCAAATGCAGATCGAAGCGACCGGCATCGACACCGGCGGGCACAACACCCACGCGGTTTACAACTACTGCCGCGAGCACGACCGCGAGGAAGTGCTGGCCATCAAGGGCTCCAGCGAGCACGGCCAGCCCGTGCTCGGCAAGCCCAAGGCGATGGATGTGAACTGGCGGGGCCGTGCGCTCTCCCACGGCGTGAAGCTGTGGTTCATCGGCACCGACACCGCCAAGGATCTGCTGTTCGGCCGCATGAAGAACCAGAAGGCCGGGCCCGGCTACATCCACGTGCCGAAGGCGCTGGTGGAAACCGACGAATTCGAGCAGATGACGAACCCGCGGCTCATGCCGAAGGGCCGCAACGGCAAGACCGTCATGGTCTGGGACTGCCCTGCTGGCAAGCGCGAAGAGGCCAGCGACTGCTACGTGTACGCCTACGCCATGGCCTGTTACCTGGGCGTCGAAACCTTCCGCGAGCCAAGCTGGAAAAAGCGCGAGGAACGCTACTGGCCGCGCACCCTGGACATGTTCAGCCAGCCTGACGCGCCGCAGCCAGCAGAAGGCGCCGCGCAAGAGGACGAGGTGCCGGCAGAAGTGCCTCTCATCGCTCAGCCAGTGCCCGCTGCGCCGAAGTCGAACGCCTCCCTTTTCAGTCCCATTTCATTCTAAAAAAATAGCGTGCCATCGATCATGCAACCTATTGAACCTGACCGTATCGACCCCATCGCCATCCTTCGCGAGGAGCTGATCGCCGCCGGAATAGCACATGGTGCTGATCGTTGCGAGGAGCTGGCCGAGAACGTGGTGCAGCGGTACGTGCGGCGCCTCGGCGGCATGCCCGTGTACGTGCGCAGCCAGCGTGCCAGGGACTCGGCCAAGGTGGCCGATGAGATCTACCAGAAGTTCAACGGAGTGAACACGAAAGCGCTCGCGAGGGAGTACGGAAAATCTGCGCGCACGGTGCAACGCATCATCCTTGCCCGGCGTGCTGCGGCCAATTCGCAGCGGTGAATGACGCGGTTTTGCACTCATTTTTATAGCGCTATATCCATGATTCATGCGGTTTTTGGGGGTGCGACATAATTTAGCGACACGTGTCGCATGGAAATGTCGCAGCTGTCCTGAGAACCTCAGGGAATGGGCACATACAGCCACCTCACCGACGACGAACTCACCGCGCTGCGCGCCAAACTGGTCGCATCGCTGACCGACCGCCTCACGGCGCCCACGGCGGCCTCCAGTTCGGGCCGCTCGGTCCAGTACCAGCAGCGCACCCAGGATCTCCGCGACGAGATCGCGGCGGTAAACGCTGAAATTGACGCCCGCTCCGGCCATTCGGCGGGCGGCCCCATCTATCTGGTGGGCTGATACGGGCATGGCACGTCCCAAACGTCATCGTCGCGGCGCGCTGGCCGCTGCTGAGGCCTCCGCAGCCAGCGGCGCCAGCATGTCGGCCTACCGAGGCGCGGCCAGTGGCCGCGATGACGTGTCCGTGATGACCTGGAACACGGGCAACGGCAGCGCAGATGCCGACCTGCTGCCCGATCTGGACGTTCTCACCTCTCGATCGCGCGACCTGGGCCGCAACAACGGCCTCATGGCCGGCGCGATGCAGACCAAGCGCGACAACATCGTCGGCGCGGTGCTGCGGCTCTCGGCCAAGCCCGAATACAAGCTGCTGGGCTGGACGCTCCAGCAGGCCCGCGAGTGGGGCAACATCACCGAAGCCAAGTTCCGCAGCTGGGCGGACACCACCGAGTGCGACGCAGGCCGCACCAGCACGCTCCTGTCCCTTACCCAGCAGGCACTCACCGGCGCCATGCTCAACGGCGATGCGCTCGCGCTGCCCTTGTGGCTGCCTCGCAAGGGCTCGCGCTGGGGCACTCGCATCCTCACGGTCGAATCTGACCGGCTCAGCACGCCGCCCTGGCTGGCCTCCAATCCGATGGTGCGCGCCGGTATCGAATTCGATGAATTCGGCGCGCCCGTTGCGTACCACGTGCAAAAGCACCACCCCGGCGACCTGAGCGGGAACTTTGCCGTGCATACCGGGGGCTTTCAGCAGTGGGATCGCATCCCGGCGTTCACTGCCTGGGGGCGGCGCCGGGTCATCCATCTGCATGACAAGGACCGAACCGGCCAATCGCGTGGAAGGCCGCTGGTGTCGGCCGTCATGCGCGATTTCAAGATGGCCGGCGACTACGCCAGCAACGAACTGCAGTCCAGCGTAGCCAATTCGCTGGTGGCCGCCTTCATCGAGTCGAACCTCAGCAACGACGCATCGGCCGCGCTCTTCGGCAAAGAGCCGCGCGAGGCCTGGAACACCTCGCTCGGCGAAATGCGCGGCAGCGTGCGGCAGCTCAAGGGCTCGGCCATGATTCCGCTGCCCGTGGGTGCCAAGGTCAGCGGCTTCACGCCAGGCCGGCCGAATCCCGCGTTCGAGGCCTTCATGCTGGCCGTCCTGCGGCACATCGCCGCGGGCATGAACATGTCCTATGAGCTGCTGCTCAAGGACTTCTCCAAGACCAACTACAGCAGCGCGCGGGCCACCCTGCTCGAGGTGTGGCGCTACTTCAACGGCCGCCGGCGCTGGCTCACCGATGTGTTCCTGCGCCCGGTGTACGAGCTGTGGCTCGAGGAAGCCGTCAACGCGGGCGAGATCGACGCCCCCGGCTTCTACGACAACCAGTACGCCTATTGCCGCGCGCGCTTCATCTTCGGCGGCCGTGGATGGGTGGACCCCGTGAAAGAGGCGCAGTCCGCCGCTATGCGCATCGCCGCAGGCATCTCCACGCTCGAGATCGAGTGCGCAGAGCAGGGCCTGGACTACGAGGAAGTGCTCGACCAGCTGGCCATCGAGGCCGCCATGCGGCGCGAGCGGGGCCTGGGTCCTGTCAGCGCCGCCCTCCTGACCCCCTCTAAAGACAAGCCTGAGCAGGACGACGGCGAAGCCGCGCCGCAGGGCGAGAAAGAAAGCGCAACCGTATGAGCATGAAGTTCCCCCGCCTCGCCGCGCGCATCTTCAACACGCCGCTGCTGATCCATCCGCAAAAGCTCGATGCGCTCATCGCTGGACTGGGTGGCCGGCTGCTCGGCGCCGAGCCCGCGCAGATCCGCCTGGTGGGCGCCGATCAGGGCACCTTGCTGGCGCCTGAATTGTTCTCGACCCGCCGCGGAGAACGCGCCGAACGTGGCTATCGGGTGGTGGATGGTGTGGCCGTCCTCTCCGTCAGCGGCGCGCTGGTCCACCGCTCGCGCATGGAGGGCGACAGCACCTGGCTCGTTGGCTACAACGACCTGGCCAGCGACCTCGAAGACGCCATGAACAACCCCGAAGTGCACGCGGTCCTGCAGGTGTACGACAGCGAGGGCGGCGAGGCGCAGGGCGCATTCGAGTACGGGCAGCGCGTGTTCGATCTGCGCGGGAAAAAGCCGCTGTGGTCCATTGCGGACGGCATGGCGCTCAGCGCGGGCTATTTGGGCTCCAGCGCTGCGGAGGTGCAGGCCGTCACCGCCACGGGCTATTGCGGCTCGGTCGGCGTCGTGGCGCGGCACGTCGATTTTTCCCGCGCACTCGACAGCGAGGGCATCACCGTCACCCACATCTTCGCTGGCGCGCACAAGGTGGACGGCAACCCCTACGAGCCGCTGCCCGAGGCCGTGCGCAAGGACTGGCAGGCCGACATCGACGGCCTGTACGGCATGTTCGTGGACGCCGTCGCCAAGCACCGCGCCACCACCACCGCCGTGGTCCGCGCCACCCAGGCCGCCACTTATAGCGGCCAGGCCGCCGTGGGCGCGGGCCTGGCCGACCGCGTGGCCACCACCGACCAGCTGATCGCCGAGCTCGCAGCCATGCGGCCTCGCACCCATTCCGTGGGCGCAGCAGCCCACTCAACCGCCGTGAAAGGAGCAAACATGTCCGGCACCAACCCCGGCGGTACGCAAGCCGCCGCCCCTTCTGCGCCTGCCAACCCGCAGCCCGCAGCCCACAACCCCGCAGCGCATTCCGCGGCCGATCTCGACGCCGCGCGCGCCGAGGGCGCCCGCGCCGAGCGCGAGCGCGCCTCTTCCATCCTGGGCCACGAAAGCGCCCGGGGGCGCGAAGCGCTGGCGCAGCAGTGCGTGAGCACCGGCCTGAGCCTGGATCAGTCCATCGCGATCCTGTCCGCCTCGCCCGTGGCCGCTGCGGCATCGGGCGGTGCGAACCCGTTCGCGCAGCACATGGCCGCCCTCGGCAATCCGGCCGTCAACGGCGTGGAAAAGCCCGGGCACGAAGCCAACGACGCCGCGGCCATCGCGTCGTCGTGGGATGCCGCCTTCGGCGTGCCGGCCCCCCGCCGCGCCTGATCGCCGCCCGTTCGCAACCCTTCCGCAAAGGACCATGCAATGACCGTCTTCACCGAAGGCCGCCACGCGGCCGAACACATCGCCAGCGAGGCCAATGGCACCCGTTCGCGCGAAGTCATCACCATCCTCGCCGGGCAAAAGCTCGAGGCCGGCACCGTGCTGGCCCGCATCGGCACGGGCGCCAACGCAGGCAAGTACACGGCCCTCAATCCTGCCTCGGCCGCAGACCCTGCCGACGGCACCAAGGTGGCCGCTGCCGTGCTCTTCGCCCCGGTGGACGCCACCACCGGCGACCGCCCGGGCGTCGTCAATGTGCGCGACACCGAGGTCAAGAAGCGCGCGCTGGGCTGGCCCCAGGGCGCCAATGCCAACCAGAAGGCCGCCGCGCTGGCGGAGCTGGCCGCCCTGGGCATCGTGGCCCGCTGACCCTCCCTCAACACCCGCAACTTCAGGAGCGCTTCATGGCTTCCATGGACATCTTCAACGGCTCGGCCTTCCGTGCCACCACGCTCACCACGGCCATCAACCGCCGTCCCTTCGTGCCCAGCTTCCTGGGCTCGCTGAACATCTTCACCCCCAAGCCGGTGCGCACCGTCACCGTGGCGTTGGAGCAAAAGAACGGCAAGCTCTCCCTCATCCAGACCAGCGAACGCGGTGCGCCGCTGGAGCAGGCTGATTCCGAGAAGCGCGACATTCGCGACTTCCGCACCGTGCGCGTGGCCAAGGGCGACACCCTGCACGCCTACGAGATCGAAAGCATCCGCGACTTCGGCACCGAATCCGAGCTGATGCAGGTGCAAAAGGAAGTCGCCGCCCGCCTGGCCCGCCTGGACGACGACCTGCAGCTGACGCACGAAAACATGATGCTCGGCGCCATCCAGGGCATCGTGCTGGACGCCGATGGCTCCGTCATCCGCAACTGGTACAACGAATTCGGCATCGCCCAGCCCGCAGAGATCGACTTCGAGCTGGACGATGCAGCCACCGACGTGCGCGGCAAGTGCCAGCAGGTCGTGCGCTCCATGCAGCGCGCCGCCAAGGGCTCCTGGCTCCCGGGCACGCAGGCGCAAGCCCTGGCCGGCGATGACTTCTACGACAAGCTGATCTCGCACCCCCATGTGCGCGACACCTACCTCAACCAGCAGGCCGCCGCCGAGCTGCGCGAGGGCCGTGCCTTCGAGTCGTTCCGCTTCGGTGGCATCACGTTCAACAACTACCGCGGCACCGACGACAACACCACCGTCGCCATCGCGCCGGACAAGGCCAAGTTCTACCCCGTGGGCGGGAAGGACGTCTTCGAGGTGGCGCAGAGCCCCGGCGAAACCTTCGACTTCGTCAACACGCCGGGCCAGCGCACCTACGCCATGCTGGTGCCCGACCGCGACCGCAATGCCTGGGTGAAGCCCGAGGTGTACAGCTACCCGCTCTACATCTGCACCACCCCCGGCATGCTGCAGCGCGCCAAGGCGTACTGATCGGCTGCGCGATGACGATCCTCGCCCCCTTCGCCGCCGTCGAAAGCATGGTGCTGCGCGACTCGCTGGCCCTGCTGGCCAATGCCGTGGTCTCCATCGCCGGTGCGCCGGAGGTGGGCGGCGAATTCGATGAGCCCGGCACGGTGGGCAGCGTCGGCGCGCTGGGCATGGCCGCCACCCGCCCCAGCGTGGTGGTCGCGGCCTCGGCCGTGCCTGCCAAGCCGGTGGGTCAGTCGATCCGCGTCAATGGCGTGGCTTACGTGATCGCCGAGGACGAGCCCGTCGGTGGTGGCGCCACCCGGCTGCTGCTGGAACTGGACCTGGGGGGTGCGCGATGACGGTTTCGGCATTCCTGGCCGTCGCGCGTGCCATCCAGGCGCTCATGCAGGAGGGCGCCACGCCCGTCTGCAGCGACACCTTCACCAACCGCGCCCGGGTGATCCCCAAACAGATGGACACGGCCATTGCCGTCATGCCCGATCGCGCAGCGCGCATGGGCGCCGATGGCGAGCCCGTGCCGGGCGTGTGGGACACCACCGTGCGCATGGAGTGCTACGCCCGCGCGGTGCAAGGCGTGGCGGTGGAAGACGCGGTGGACGCGCTGATGAACGCCGCCGTGCAGCGCCTGATGGCCGACCCCACGCTGGACGGCCTGGTGGGTGACTGCCAGGTCATTTCCCTGGCCTGGGACTTCGATGTGGACGGTGAGCAGACCGCATGCGTGACGGTGGCTCTGGGCATCGAGCACGCCACTGATGCCGGTTCCCTCAATTAACTGGAGATTTCAAAATGAGCAAGCCAATTTTCTGGAAGAACGTCAGCGTGCGCGTGCAGACCGCGCTGAGCGCTGCGGTGGCCATCGCATCGGTCACGCATGCAGCTGAAGGTGTGCTGACCTTTGCCGACAACGCCCCTGCCGGCCTGCAGGATGGCAGCTATGTGCTGCTCAACACGGTGGGCATGGACGAACTGAACGACCGTGTGATCCGGGTGAAGGGCCTGGATGCCGCGGCCAAGACCTTTACGCTCGAGCGCGAGAACACCACCGACTACGAGGAGCTGCTTTCCGGCTCCATCCAGGTGGTCACCTTCGGCGCGGCCTTCGCCTCGGTGCAGACCATTGCGGCGTCGGGCGGCGAGGTGGATTGGGGCGATGTCGGCACCATCCACGGCGGCCGCAAGAAGCGCGCGCCCGGCATGATCTCGAGCATGTCGCTGGCCATGACCAATCTCTTCAAGCCCGACGACCCGGGCTTCATCGAGTGCCAGAAGGCCACACGCTCGAGCCAGACCCGGGCGATTTTGCTGGGCTTCGGCAAGCAGGCCAAGATGGCCTTCAACGCCTATCCCGCGGCGCCCGGCATCCCGGGCGGCGACACCGTGGTGCAGACCACCGTCACGCTCGAGGCGCAGAGCGACCCGAGCCTCTACGCCTCGGCCTGACCGGCCGCCACCGTCAGCGCGCGGCACGCGGGGCGTTGGGCTCCGTGGTCCCTGTGGCATGTCCGGCCAGGCATGCCGCGCGCTCTTCCTTTGCCTGCCGGGCAGTTCAAGAGCCTTTTTCATGTCCATCAAATTCGTGATTTCCAAGCTGGTCACCTTCCGCGTGTCGGGCCAGATCAATGACGCCGAAGGCGTGCCCCAGCCCTTCGATTTCGCGCTGACCTGCGAGCGCTTGGCCCAGCCCGAGCTCGATGCGCTGCAAGCCGCGCGCAGCGACATGCCGCTGGCCGACTTCTTCGCGGGTCCGCGCCTCGACGCCCAGGGCCAGCCGGTGCTGGACGGTGTGGGTCAACCCGTGCCCTTCACCCACGGCTGGAAAGACGTGCAGGACGATGCGGGCGAGCCGCTGCCCTTCACGCAGGGCCGGCTGCGCGAGCTGCTCGCCATTCCGGGCATGGCGCTGTGCGCATTCTTTGCCTACCGCAACGAGTGCGGGGCGAAGCAAAAAAACTGAGGCAGGCCGTACGCAAGTTCATTGAGCTCAGCCATGCCGAAGCCCAAACCCAGCCATCGTCTGCCGAGCCCGCGTCGCCGCTTGCAGGCCTGCTCCTGCGCGTGCGCGATCTGTGCGAAGAAGCGGGCCCGGCCGACAGTGAAGTCCACCTCTGGCCAGACAACGTGGACGCGTGGGAGCACTGGCTGCAGGTGCAAACGCAGTGGCGCGTGGGCTTCGATGGGCGCCACGGGCTCGACTACGCCGGCGTGCGCGCCTATCTCGATGAACTGGGCCCGCCTGCAGGCCCTGAGCGTGCGAGCCTGTTCCAGAGCATTCGGGCCTGTGAGTGTGAGGCGCTTGAAGCGTGGGCCTGCATTCGGGACAAAGAACAGCGGCGGTGTGAGGGCTGAGGCATGACCCCTATCGGCATCGTTCTCACCCTCGATGGCGACCGTCAGGTGGAAGCCGGCGTTCGGCGCGTGACGGGCTCCATCGATCTGCTGGGCGGCTCGGTGGGCTCGCTGCGCAGCGCCCTGGGCGGCCTGACCGGGGCCTTCGCGGGCGTGGTCAGCGTCCGCGAGTTCCTCAAGGCAGCCGATGCCGTGACGATGCTGGAGAACCGGCTCAAGCTGGTTTCCGCATCTGTCGGGCAGGCAGCCTTCGCCTATGAAGCGCTCTATCAGATCGCGCAGCGGTCGCGCGTCAGCTTCACCGAGCTGGGTGGCACCTATGCCTCTGTGGCGGCGGCCACCGCCAATCTCGGTATCAGCCAGACCCGGCTGCTGACGGTGACCGAGGCCATTGCCAACGCAGTGACGATCAGCGGGTCTTCGGCGCAGGCGTCTCAGGCTGCGTTGATCCAGCTGGGGCAGGGGCTCGCATCGGGCACGCTGCGGGGCGAAGAGCTGAATAGCGTGATGGAGCAAACGCCCCGCCTCGCGCAGGCGCTGGCAGATGGTCTGGGCGTCAGCCGAGGCGAGTTGCGCAAGATGGGCGAGCAGGGCGCCATCACGGCCGAGAAGGTCATCAAGGCCCTTGAGTCGCAAGCAGCAGTTCTCAATGGCGAGGTGAAAGACGCCACGTTGACCGTTGGCCAGGCGATGACGCAACTCGGCAATGCTGCCGTTCGCACGGTGGGGGATCTGGATAAGGCTTCTGGGATTTCTGCAGCCTTTGCCTCTTCGCTCAGTGGTCTGGCCGCCGGTATCAACACGGTTGGCGAGGCTGCGCGCACTCACGAGGTTGCGGTCAAGGCCTTGGTGGGTGCGTTGGGCGGCGGGGCGGCAGTGGCTGGCGCTGTGGGCCTGGGCCTCGGCGTGGCGCGTATCGGCGCGGCGGTGGGTGCGCTGGGTGCGGTCCTCGCAGCGAATCCGTTGGTGCTGGCATTGCTGGGGCTCGGTGTGGCTGGTGGTGCTGCCGTCGGGGTGGCATCGGCTTACAACAAGTCGGCGGCGGGCATCCAGCAGGCCATCGACACCCTGCGGGCGCAGAACGAGCGTTCTGAGAGTGCGCTCGCCAGCGCGCTGGCTGGCGGCCGTGATGCTGGCGCCGAGAACATCCGCAAGGTGATGGAGGGGAGGCGGGCCAGCATCCTCAAGCTTGAGGCCGAGCTATCGGCGATGAATGCCGGCCCGCAGGGCACGGGGGGCGGTCGCGGCAGTTCCAACCCCACGACCGTGGGCTCGGCGATGCAGCAGGAGGCAGAGGCAGCGCGCGAGTTGATCGGCATCCGCCAGAAGCTCTATGGCGTGGACAAGGACTATCTGCCCACGCTCACCAAACTGCACGCGCAGTTTCAGGCGGGCAAGCTGTCGCTCGAGGACTATCGCGACTTGGTGGGGCGGCTCGCCAAGGCCAACTTCAAGGAAGACAAGGACG
This sequence comes from Paracidovorax wautersii, assembly GCF_900113035.1. Taxonomy (GTDB): domain Bacteria; phylum Pseudomonadota; class Gammaproteobacteria; order Burkholderiales; family Burkholderiaceae_C; genus Paracidovorax; species Paracidovorax wautersii. The sequence goes on from NZ_FONX01000006.1 coordinate 276,179, forward strand.
CCAAGGCTGGCGAGGCCGCCGCGCACCGCCTGGGCAAGGCCAACATGCGCTCCGATGTGTCGGAGCTGCAGCAGGACTACCGCAACACGGCCGAGGTCCTGCGCGACGGCGAGCGTCTTCTGGAGGCGGAGCGCCAGGCTCACACGATTGCCGATGCCGACTACTACATGCGCAAGCGCGCCTATATCAAGGCGTTGGCAGAGGCCGAGGCCGAGTCGCTCGAAGCACAAAACCGCGTCCTGAAGGGCCAGAAACTCAAGCCCGAAGAGCGGGTGGACGCTGATCGCAAGATCGCTGAGAACGCTGAGAAGGCAACGCGGATTCGCGCCAAGGCGGCCACGGATCTGGCGCTCTCCAACATGGAAGAGGCTGCATCCGTTCGGGCCCTGGCCAATGCCTACCAAGACGCGCGCGACGCGGCGGCGCAGCAGCTGCGCGCCTCGCGGGACCGCTACGACCGGGAACTGCAGGGCATGGGCCTCGGCAGCAACTGGCGCGACAGGAACGCGGCGCGCAATCAGATCGATGACAAGTACCAGGCCGAGCGTGACCGGCTGGCCGGCGACCTGCGCCGCAACCAGATCACGCGGGCGCAGTACGAAGAATTCCTTTCCATCGTCAACACCTCCAACGCGCAGGCGCTGGATTCCGATCGCAACTACTGGAGTCGCCGCGCAGAGCTGCAGGGCAGCTGGCAAGTGGGCGCCAGCGAGGCGCTGAACAGCTACCTCGACAACGCGCGCAACGTGGCCGGGCAGAGCGAAGCCATGTGGACCAAGGCCTTCAGCGGCATGGAGGATGCCGCCGTCAGCTTCGCCATGACCGGGAAGGCCAGCGTGTCCGACCTGGCCCGCTCTTTCATCGCCGACTTCATGCGCATGCAGATCCGTGCGCAGGCGTTGAGTCTCACCGCCGGCGGCGGTGGGGGTGGCTTTCTGGGGTCCACGGTGGGCGCGGCCATGGCGTGGCTGACTGGGCGCACCCCGGTGGGCGCTGCGGGAAATGCGGGCATGGGCGATTACAGCGCGGGCGGCCTGCGCGCAGCCTTCGGATTCGCCGCTGGTGGCTACACGGGCCCCGGCGGCAAGTATGAGCCGGCGGGCATCGTTCACAAGGACGAGTTCGTCATCAACTCGGAGAACACCCGGCGCCTGGGCGTTGGCTTTCTCAATCGCCTGAACTCGGGCTACTCGGCCGGCGGCCTGGTGGGTGGCGCGGGCGGCGGCTCGGGGATGCTGGCGGGGCTCAAGATCGAGCTCATCAACGAATCCGGCCAGCCGCTGCAAGCCAGGGGCGCCGAAATGGCCCGCGGCAACGATGGCGATGTCTTGCGCATCTTCCTGGCCAAGGCGGTCGAGGCGTCGGTGGCTGAGATGTCGTCTCAGGCTGCGGGGGCCAGCGGCCCGTTTCACCAGGCGCTCTTGCAGCGCAAGCAGATGGGGATGGCGTGATGGCGCAGCTTCCTTCCTACGTTCAGTTGCTCTATGCCGGCGCGGGCGAGAGCTTCGACCCTGCCGTCATCAAGTCCGAGATGGAGCGCGGCATGGCGAAGATGCGCCGCGCCAGCGCCAGGGTGGTGATGGAGCTGCCCTGCACGCTGTATTTCCCCACGCGCCGCGCGTCGCTCGACTTCGATGACTGGTATTTCAACGTCATCAAGCGCATCGGCATGTTCGACTTCCTGGACCCCCGCGCGCGCCAAGTCCGTACCGGCCGCTTCAAGGACGGCGCGCTCGGTGAGCTCAAGCCTCTCGCGGGGCGCTACGCGCGCTCCTCGCGCAGCGCCACGCTGGAGTACCTGCGATGACAGCCCTGCGCACGAATAGCCAGCGCGTCACCAACCCCGGTGGCTCGATGGAACTGCTGGAGATCGCCAATCCCGGGTTTTCGGAGCCCATGCGGATCTGCAACGACGTGGAGGATGTGGTCAGCCAGAACGTGCCATACATCGGTATCCCGTTCAGATTCACGCTGCCTGAGGATGTCAGCGGCGCCAATCCGCAGCTGCGCCTGCAGCTGGACAACGTGGGCCGGGGCATCACCGACGAGCTGGAGCGCCGCCAGCCCGGCAGCGTGACCATGGCCAAGCTGATCGTGGTGGACCGGACCGAGCCCGATGTGCACGCGCACGTGTACTACCTGCCGCTGACCAACGTCAGCGTGACGCCCACCGTCGCCACGGCCACGGCGAGCGCCGATTACTGGATGCGGCAGAGCGCCTGCAGGCAGATCGCCGACCCGCACCACCTGCCGGGGATTTTCTGATGTCGCGCACTTTCTCCGATGTCGGCCGGTTCGTCGGCCTGCCCTACGACGTGCGGCACAACGACTGCGCCGACCTGGTGCTGCTGGTGCAACGCGAGCTGTTCGGCGCCGTTCGCGCACTGCCGGCCAAGCGCCCGCGCCCACTGCAGCCCGAAGCGCAGGCCCTGGCCCTGGCCGCCGCCGCCGGCCAGCTGGCCCAGCGCACCGAGCTGCCGCAAGACGGCGATCTGGTGCTGATGTACGACGGCGCGCAGGCCCTGCCGGGGCATGCGGGAACGTGGTTCTTTCTCGACTTTGAGCCATGGGTGCTGCACTGCTCCAACGCCTTGGGCGAGAGCCGTTTGCACCGCATGCGCGACCTGCCAGGCCTGGGCCTGCGGGTGGAAGGGGTGTATCGATGGATCTGAACGTGCAAGAGCTGGGCGCCGTGGCGCTGGTGGGGGGTGTAGCCGCTGAGGTGCTGCCGCAGGCCGGGCGGCTGGTGGTCACCCCCCACCCGGTGACGGTGGACGGCCAGACCAACGTGCCCGTGGACCTGCAGCCCGGCGAGAGCCTGGCCGCCTTCCTGGCTCGCCACGTGCCCGGCATTGAGTCGGGCGCCTGGGTGGTCAGCATTGGCGGCTGCAGCGTGCCGCAGGCCCTGTGGGCGCGCACGTATCCGAAGCACGGGCAGCTGATCGCCGCTCGCTGCGTGGTGCGCCGCCAGGTGCTCTCGTTGGTCGCCATTGCGGCGCTGACGTACTTTTCCGGCGGCATCGCGGCCAGCCTCTACGGCGCAGCGGGCGGCACGTTCGTGGCGGCATCTGCCGGCCTGGCGCTCTCTGCAATCCAGGCGGGCGTGGTGCTGGTGGGCTCGATGCTCATCAACAAGGTGCTGGCGCCCAAGGTGCCGGACGCCGCCACGGCCGCCGCACAAAAGCAGGTCTATAGCCTGACGAGCCAGCGCAACACCGCCCGCCCGTATGAGCCCATGCCGGTGCTGCTGGGCGTGATGCGCGTCACGCCCGACCTGGCCGCGCAGCCCTATGCGTGGTACGAGGGCGATGACCAGTACCTGGGCGTGCGGCTGCTGGGCGGGGTCAACGTGCATGCCGTGAGCGACATCGCCATCGGCGATACGCCCATCGGCAACTTCGCCGACGCGGCGGTGTACCTCAACGGCTTTCCCGGCATGGCGAGCGTGCCTGTGCCGCTGCACGGCAATGTGGACGCTGTGGCTGGCGCAGCGCTGCCGTGGGATGGGGGCTCGCAATGGGTCACGCGCACCAGCTCGGCGGGCGTCATCGCCCTGCAGGTGGACATCGAGGGGCGGCTGTACGACAGCGACCCGGGCAGCGGCACGGGCCTGGGCCCCAATGCCACCACCATCACGCTGGAGTACCGCGCCGTGGGTGCCGCCGGCTGGACGGCTTGGCGCGCGGAGGCCATCAGCAACAACACCACCGACACGCTGCGCTACACGTGGCAGCTCGACGTGCCGCTGGGCCGCTACGAAGTCCGCGCGCGCGTGGACCGCCCGACCTGGGCCGATCCCGGCGACGTGTGCGAATTCGCCTGGGCGCAGCTCAAGAGCATCCAGCCCGATACGACCGATTACAGCCAGTGGGGATGCATCGGCATCCGCATCCGCGCATCCGGCCAGCTCTCCGGCGGCCTGGACACCGTGCGCGCCACGTACACCCCGCGCCCGCTGCCCGTGTGGACGCCCGGCGGCTGGATCAACGCCACGACGATGGAGCAGGGCGCCTGCAACCCCGGCGCCCTGGTGTTGCAGGTGCTGCGCGGCATCCGTGCGCCCAATGGCACGCTGCAATTCGGCCTGGGCCTGGCTGATGACCAGATCGACATCGATGGTCTCAAGGCCTTCATGCTGCACTGCACGGCGCGCGGCTACACGTACAGCAAATGGATCACCAGCGCCATGAGCATCGGCGCGGTGCTGGAAGAGATCGCCCTGGCCGGCATGGGCCAGTACATGTGGATCGACGGCTCGCGCCCGACGGTGCAGTGGGTCGCCAGCGGCCAGCCGACTGGCGGCGTGGTCAACATGGCCAACATCCGCAAGGGCTCTTTTTCGGTGGCCTACAACCTCGCGCAAGCGGCGGACGGGATCGAATACAGCTACCTGGACCGGAGCACCTGGGAGACCACCACGCTGCGCGTCTCGGCGCCCGGCGTGGTGTCGCCGCTCAACCCGGCGCGCATCACCGGCGAGGGCATCACGATGGCCGCGCACGCGGCCGTGATGGCGCGCTACCACCTGGCGCAGAGCCTCTACCAGTACAAGACCATTGCCTTCGGCGCGGACATCGAGCACCTCGACTACCGCCGCCTGTCGGTGTTGTCGATCTCGCACGATATGACGCAGTGGGGCTTCGGCGGCCGGGTGATCGATGCCGACATAGTTGTCGGCAAGGTCGTGCTCACGCTCGATGAGCCCGTGCCCGCACTGGCTACGCCCTTCATCGGCCTGCGTATCCCGGGCGAGCGCGATTACCGCGTGTTCCGTGTAGCCGCGTTCGACGGCGTGGACGGCTTGGCGGACACGCTCACGCTGGTGGAGCCCTGGCCGAACGGCGTGGCGCTGCCCGGTGCGGCCGAAGACAACCCCGCGCATGACACCCTCTGGTGCTACGACTTCAAGCCGACGCCCGGCTTGCGCGTGCGCGTCGTGTCGATGCGGCCGCAGCAGGATCTGGAGGGCGCCGATGTCGCGGTGGTGCAGGAATCCGAAGAGTTCTGGGACTACGTTTACAACGGCAATTACGTGCCCGCGCCCGGCAATTCGTCGTTGCCGCAGCTCGCGCGCCCCAAGGTCCGCCGCCTGCAGGTGACCGAGCAGACCAACCTGCAGGGTGATACCGAATGGTACGAACTGCGCCTTTCGTGGGACGTGGAAGGCGCTGCCGACCACTGCCAGGTGTGGGCGGCCCTCGACGGCCAGCAGCTGCGCCTGGTCGATGCGCAGGCCACGGGCAACCGCAGCGTCATCCGCATCGACGCCGCCGGCGAGTGGCTCATCGAAGTGCGCCCGTTCGACGCATCCGGCCGCCTGGGCGAGCTGGCCTACACCACCTACGGCACGGCCGCTGTTGACCTGCCCCCGCGCAACGTGGACACGTTCGCCGTCACCCAGGTGGCGGGCGAGCTGCGCCGGTTTGTCTGGGCCTACGCCAACGGCCAGCGGCCCGGCAACCTGGCGGGCGTGCAGATCCGGTACACGGCCGGGGAGCGGGCCTTGTCGGTCGCCGATTGGGATGCTCTCACGCCCATCCTGGGCGCGGGCGACATCTACAGCGGCGAGCTGGAAACCACGCGGCCGGATGCTGGCCGGTGGACGTTCGCGGTGCGTGCGATCAACACCGCCGGCCGCCTGGCCAACGGTGTGCGCACGTACACGATCACGCTGCAGGCGCCGCTGGCCAGCATCACGGACGGCCTCGATGACTTGACCAAAGGCCTGGACGACACGCTGGGCCTCATCACCGGCGGCCAGCCCGTGGCGCAGATGCCCAAGCTGCCTGCGCCGCTGGTGCCGCTGGTGCTGGGGCAGGGTGCGCAGATCACGACGCACACAACGCTGCTGGCGGCGCAGGGGGCCAACATCAACGACGCAGCCGAGCAGCTGCTGCAGAGCGTGCTGGCGTTTGGCGACCTGCAGCAGCGCATGAGCGATGCCGGCATCGTCGTGGACCCGGCCACGGGCACCGTGCGCATCTACGGGGTCGAGGCCAACGCGGAAAAGGTCAGCGCGCTGCAGATCCTGATCGATGGCATCAAGGGCCAGCTGCAGCTCAAGGCCACCACGCAATACGTGGACGCCAAGATCGCGCAGGCGGTGCTCGGAGTGGCGGATCTGGCCCTCTTCGAGGGGATGGATGCCCGCATCCACGTGGTCGAGGTGGATCTCGACAGCGTCAAAGGCGAAATCAAGCTGCTGGCCAGCAGCGCCAGCGTGCAGGGCCTGGCCGGGCGCGTGGGCACGGCCGAGCAGCGGCTGGATGCGCAAGCCGGCCAGATCCTGGCGCGCGTGACCACGGCGCAATTCGAGGCTGCGCAGGGCGCTGTCAATGGGCGCCTGGCCACGGCCGAGCAGCAGCTGGAAGCGCTGGGCGATGCGGCCTCGATCCGCCAGTCCATCGTGGTGGCCTCGCAGAACAGCAAGGCCATCGCGGGCGTGGGCGAAATCCTGCTGCGGAACCTTCTCGCCGACTGGAAGGCTGACAACCGCCAGCGGGCGGAGGCTGCGAGCGCGACCAGCGACCTGCGCGTGCGCATGGACGAGGGCCTGCTGGCCGAAGCCACCAGCCGGCAGCAGCTGGCGGCCGCGCTGCGCGATGCGGATGCGGTGCTGTCGGCCGATGTGAAAAAGGAGGCAACGGCACGAGCGACGAAAGACGAGGCGCT
>NZ_FONX01000014.1:0-104994 GCF_900113035.1 Paracidovorax wautersii
GCTGCCGGCGCTGCCGGAGGCGCCCATCACCACGGGAGGCGTAGCGCTCCAATTGCCGCTGCTGGGCAGGTTGCTGCCGGGCACTTTGCCTGCGCCCGTGCTGGCCTGGCCTTGCTGGTTGGTGCCGACGCCGCCTGCCGTGGAGCCTCCTGACCCGCCCGAGCCTCCGATGGGCATCATGCCCCCATTGCCCATGCTGTAGCCGCCACCGATGCCCAGGCTGCTGCCCCGGTAGTCGGCCCGGTTCTGGATGTCGCTGTGCGTGAGCGTGGCGGTGCTCAGGCGGTTGGCTCCGTCCTGCACGGCCTTGTCCGTGCTGGCGATAACTGCGCCCTTCAAGTCCGTGTTGCCTCGCACGTCGATCTGGAAGCCGCCGTCACCGGCCCGGATGCCCGATTGCTCGGTCACGCTGGCGTAGTCGCTGTTGATCCTCTGCTGGCCGTAGTTGGCGCTGCCGGCAAAGCCCGCTCCGAAGGTGACGCTGCCGCCCAGGCTTTGGTCGCGCGATTGGTAGGTGCTGGTGTCTTGCAGGCTTTCGAGGTTCAGGTTGCCGCCGACGTCGGCCACCACCTGCTTGCCGCTGGCCACGGCGCCGCGCAGGTTGGTGTCGCCGCCGGATGCGAGCGTGAGCTGGTTACCGGCTGCGACGTGGGTGTTTCTCCAGTTCACGTCGCTGCCGTCGGCCTTGCCGCGCGAGCCGCTGGCGTTGGCGGTGAAGCCGATGGCTGCGCCGCCGGAGCCGACGTTGATGGCCACGCCCACGCCCGCGCTCTGGCTGCTGGAGGATCGCTGGAGGTCGCTGGTGTTGCGCGCTGCCAGCAGGTTGATGTCGCCATCGGCCCGCAAGGCGACATCGCCGCCGCCCTTGATGTCGCTGCCCTGCACGGTGATGCTCGAATCGCGCCCGGCGCCGGTGGCTCGGATGCTGACGTCGCCGCCTGCGGCGACCTGCGATGCCGCCGACTGGGTGACGTCCTGCGTGGTCTTGCTGCCACTCTTGGAGCTGCCCACGGTGATGGAGATGCCGACTCCGCCTGCAGCCCGGGGATCCGACGCGATGGCGTCCGCCGCGTTCTTGCCGGCCAGGGCAGTCGTGGCGCCGGCCAGCACCTGCATGCGGGCATCGCCGCTCTGGCCTGCCGCACGGCTCATCTGCTGGGCGGTCTGGATGGCCGAGATGACGGGTGCCGTCACGGCCACGGTCAGGCCCGATTGCTTGAACTTCGTCTCTTGCGTGCTGTGGCTGGTTTCCTGGGCTTCGAGGATGTCCACCTTCCTGGCCTGGATGGCGATGCCGCCCTGCGGCGCCAGCACGTTGCTGCCCACCTGCAGGTAGTCGTTGCCCGCGCCGATGGCGACGCTGCCTTCGGTGGAGCCCACGGTGGAGGCGGCTGCAGTGGTGCGCCCGGCCTGATTGTCCTGGCTTTGTTGCTGCTTGCCGATGGTGAAGCCGAAGCCGCCGTTGCTGAAGATGCCGCTCTTTTTCTCTTCGCGGAAGTGGCGTTCGTCGGTCGTCTCCCGAGCGGCCTCGATGCGCACGTCGTTCTTGGCGACCAGCGTGGTGCCTGCGGTGGAAACCACGTTGCTGCCAACCACGCCGATGTCCTGGCCGGCTTGTACGTAGGTGGTGTCGCCCGATAGCGTGGTGCCCTGCGCGGTGGTTTCGGACAGGGTGTCGCGCGTGGTGATGGTCTTGCTGGACAGGAAGCCGCTGCGGCCCTTGTGCTGGTGCGCCTCATCCACGTTGCGGGTGGTCTGCGCGGCCGTCAGCTGGACATCGTTGCCCGCCGTGGCGACGAGCGCCCCCTTGTCGCTGGTCACCTGGGCGCCGCGCGCATTCAGGTCGTGGCCCGCCGACAGGCGCAGGTCGCCGTGGGTCTGAATGGAGGTGCCGACCTCCTGCCTCGTGCTGTCGTTGCGCCAGTTCTTGCTGTCCCATTGCAGGGATTGCGCATTCGCTGTCTCGACCGTCTTCAGGTTGAGGTCCTTGCCTGCGGCCACCACGGTCTGGCCTCCGCTGCTGGCGTTGCCGATCTGCGCTGCGACGAGGTTCACGTCGCGCCCCGCGGAGGCGACCAGCACCCCGCCCGAAGGCGCGGTCACATACAGCCCGGCCACGCGGCCGACGTTGGTGACGCTGCCTTGCGCATTGCTGTTGCTGCGCGTGGTGGTTTCCACGCTCAGGTCGCGTCCGGCATGTACCGCCAGGCTCTGGTTGCCGTCGATGATGCCACCCAGATTGCTCAGGTCGGTCCTGGCCTGAAGAGCCACATCGCCACCGGTGATGCGCCCTCCCAGGTTCTTGATGTTCTCGGCAGTGATGGCCACCACGTCTCGGCCCGCGATGCTGCCGCGGTTGATCAAGTCGCCGGACACGTTCAGATTCACCGTCCGCCCGGCCATCAAGGCGCCAGAGCCGTCGATGTCGCCGGGCTTCACGCGGACATAGACCTGCGGCACCAGTGCCCGAGTGGTGGCGCCGCCCGGCAGGCTGACTTCCTTTTCGACCAGCCAGACGATGTCGCTGGTCAACTGTGCCATCTGGGCCGGGGTCAGGGCCACGCCTGGGCGCAAGCCCCACTCCTTGGCGTAAGTGACGCCCTTGTCGATCAGGGCACGGTACTGCGCCTCGTCGCTGCCGTAGCCGTCCAGGAAGCGTCGCCCCGTGAGTTGCGCCACCTGCTCGCGGATCAGTTTCTGCTCGTAGAAGCCGTCCCCCAGCCGTTTCTGGATGGAGCCCGGATCGAGGCGCAGTTGCGAGAGCATGTAGTCGGATGACAACCAGGTGCGATAGTCCGCAAAGCGCGGATCGGTCTCGACCAGGTAGCTCCCGGTGGGGCGCGGGTTCACACGGAACAGCGCGTTGTCGGGCAACACCGTGTTCGGGCCGCCGGTGCGCACCACGGCGGCCTGCCCGCCGGTGGCGCCGGTCAGGGCCGTGACTTCGGTGATCGGGGCCACCGTGCGTCCACTGCCCAGCGCCACGCTCGCGGGCGCCGAGCCCTGCGCCGCCTGGGACACCTGGCCGACCGTCAGCCGTGCGATCTTCGTGCCGCTCGCGCCTGGCACGGTGAACTCCCGATACATCGTGGGCTGCAGCTTGATGGTCTCGATGGTGCTCGGCGGGACATAGGCCGTACTGGCGCTTCCCGTCCGGTCGCGACCCTTGCGATGGTCGCGCCAGAACGATGTGGCAGTGCCCTGGTCCGTGGTCGTCTTCTGCCCATCGACCTCGGTGTTCTGCAGGCTGCCCACACGGCCTTGCAAAGCGCCGCCGGCGATGATGTGCCCCTTGTCGTTGAAGACGGTACCGGCATCGAGGCGCATGGTGCCGCCCGATGTGATCTTGCCGGGATCGGCGCTGGTGATGACCGTCTGGCTCGTGCTGCGGTCGTACTCGTATCGGAGCCAGCTCTCGAAATTGCCCTCGGGCGTGTGCAGATGGTCCGACTCGTCGTTATAGACATAGACGTCGGGAGTGCCAGGCTTGTAGCGGTTGGGGGAACCTGCCCCCTGGTATTCGACGACGTGCTCGGTGCCGCCCTGCTGCACCCCGGTGGCGAAATGCTCGTCGGTGTTGTTGATGCGGCCAGCCGCGAGAGTGAGATTGCCCAGCGCCTCGATGGATGCGCTGTTGTTGTTGACCGTGCCGGCCGCGCCGGTCGCCAGCCCGCTGGCATCCAGCGCTCCGCCGATGGCCATGTCGCCGCCGCTGAAGAGCAGCGCATGTTCCCGGTTGTTGAGGGTCTGGGCGCCGATGTCCAGGCGATCACGGGCCGCGATGACGGCGGCCTTGCCGCTTTCCACGTCGTTGTTCAGCGTACCCGCCTGGATAGCCACATGGTCGCCGTAGATGCGCCCCGTGCCCAGGTTGCTGACGGTTCCCGCATCGATGCGGGTGCTGCCGCCGTCGATCAAGCCGCGATTGGTGAGCGTATTGCGGGCGCTGAGGTTCGTCGTCGTGGCACTGATCTCTCCGCTCGCCTGGTTGTCGATGTCGGCCGCCGACACCGTGAGCATCTTGCCGGCCCGCATCGCCGCCTGGTTGGTCACACGGCCCGCAGTCTGCACGGTGGCATTGCCACTGGCCTGCACCTCGCCCGTGTTGGTGAAGTCGCCGGCCAGGCCCAGGCTCAGGTCGCCCTGCGAAAGCACGCGCCCGTCGCCTGACAAGCCGGCACTGTCGACCGCCAGCGTCTTGCCGGCGATGAGGGTTCCGCCCGTGTTGACCACGGTCTGCGTCTTCGCCGCCGTGTTGCGGTCCTGTATGCGCAAGTCCTGGCCCGAAGAGATCGTGCCTTGCGCATTGTTGAGCACGCCTGCGCCGGTGAGGCTCAGCGTCTCGTCGGCCAGGATACTGCCTGACTGGTTGTTGACCTGGTCTGCAACGACCGCCACTCGGCGGCCGCCCACGCCCTGGTTCTGTCCGGAAGAGCCCGCGTTATCCAGGCTCCCGGCGCGCACACCGAGCGCATCACCGGATCGCAGCAGCCCGCCCTGGTTGTTCACGGCGCCAGAGCCCACGTCCACCGTGGTGGCGCCCAGCGCCTGCACGCTGCCTCCGCGGTTGTCCAGGCCCGCGGCGGCCAGCTGGATGCTGCCTTCACCGCTGATCTGCCCGCCCTGGGTATTGCCGATCTGCGCGGCCTCCACGCCCAGTGCGCCCTTGGCGCCGATGAAGCCGGCCTGGTTGTTCAGCGCCCCTGTGCGCAAGGCCACGCTGCCCTTGCCCAGGATGCCGCCGGACTGGCCGGAGTTCGTGTTGGCCAGCGCTTGCCCGTGCGTGTCCACGGACAGCGTGCCTGCGGCCTGCAAGGCGCCGGCATCGTTGGTGAGCTGACCGCTCTGGACGTCCAGCGCGCCCCGGGCGACGAGAGCGCCACCCGTGTTGTCCAGCGTCCGGCCGCGCGTGTCCACAGACACATCGTGGCCCGCGACCGTGCCTTGGCCGTTGCCGAGACCATTGGCCGCCACGCGAACGGCCTGGGCAGCCTCCATCCGGCCGGATGCGTTGTCGATGGCGCCCTGCGTGGCAGTGACGCTGAGCCCGGACTGCACCGATCCGATGCGGCCGCCCGCGTTGTTGACGGATGCGCCTGTGATCTCGGCGGTGCGATTCGCGGCCAGCACGCCCTGGCCGTTGTCGATCGCGCCCGCCGCCTGCACCCGCAAGCCCTCACCGGCCGTGAGCGTGCCGTTGCCGTTCGACAGCGTGCCTGCATTGACGGAAACATTGCCTCCCGCGCTGATGCGGCCCTGCGCGCCGTTGTCCACCATACCGGAGGCCCGGACATCGAGCGAAGAGGTTCCGGTAGCCTGAAGGGCCCCACCCTGGTTCTTCAGGTCACCAGCAGCGAGCGCGAGATCGCCATTGGAGGCGATCGTGCCCCCGGTGTTGTCCAGCCGGCCGCTGGCCTGGATGGTTCCTGCCGCATTGCCCGTCTGCACCATCTGCCCGCCACGATGCGACAGCACGGACGAGCCGATCTGCAAGCGGTCCGCAGTCGTCTGCGCGCCGTCCAGCGTGGCCGTCTGCGCCGTCAGCGCAAGGCTGCCATTGGTGGCGATCTTGCCCTGCGCACCGTTCACCGCGCTGGCATTCACGGCCACAGCACCGGTGCCGGCATGCTCGATGCGGCCCTGCGCATTGACCAGTGTCTGCGCATCGAGAGACAGCGCCGCGCTGTTGGACGCGATGCGCCCTCTGGTGTTGTCGAGGGTGCCGGGCAGCCGGATCGCCAGGTCACCGGCGCCGGTCTGCAGGATCTCCCCCCCCACGTTCGACAAGTCCCTGGCCGACAGCTGCTGCTGCTGCGCCGAAGCAAATGCGCCGTCGGTGCGCAGCGTGCCTGCGGCGCTGGCAGCGAGGTTCTGCCGCGCGAATACGCTGGCACCGCTCGCGTCGATGTTCCCTGAACGGGCGGCCAGCGCGATATTGCCGGCGCTGGTCTGGCTTCCGGCCACACTGAGTTCCGCACCGTCCAGCGAGGCGTCGCCGCTGGCGACGTTCTGGCCTTGCGCGGCCAATCGGCCGCTGGCACCCACCTGCAAGGATGCATTGCCACCCAGCGTGCCGTCGGACTGCACGCCCGCGCCCATGAGGGAACCCGCACGGCTGTTGACCGTCCCGGCAGCCCCCGTAGCGGCGATCTGCAGGTTGCCACCCGAGGCGATCGTTCCGGTGTTATCGATGTCACCACGGCTGGTGAGCTGCGTGTTGCCCTGCGAATACAGGGTGCCGCCGTTGGCGATGCCGCCATTCGTGTCCGCGCGCACGCCTGCGCTGGCTGTGAGGCGGCCGCGGTTTTCCAGACGCCCGTCAGCCGTGACGACGACATCACCGGCCGTCGCGCCGATCTGGCCTGCGTTGCGAACGCCCACGCCAGCCTCGGTACCGACCAGCGTGATCTTGCCCGCATACATGCCGCCCAGCGCCGCCACATCGATGCCATATTGCGGCGACGCACCGGTGCCCTGGACGGGCATGGCCTGGCTGTGATCTGCGTTCACCTGGTTGGCACCCGCGGTCACCTTCAGCGCATTGGCCCAGATGCCGGCATTGACCGATACGGACCGGGCGATGATGTCGGTGTAGTCCACACGGCTGGCGTCCAACCCGCCATCGACGATGCTCACCCCGCCGTTCTGCACGCGGTACCCATCCAGGCTGCCGCCGTTGAGGATGGGCGTGCCCGTCGTGAGCGTGACCCGGTTCGCATTGATGAAGCCGCAGCCGCCACAGCTGATGCCCGCCGGGTTGGCGATGACCACCTGCGCCCGGTCGCCTGCGACTTCCACGTAGCCCCGCAGCTGGCTGGGATTGCTGGAATTCACCTCGTTGAGGATCACCCGGGCCGTTCCATTCGCCAGCCAGGGGTTGCCCTGAACGAAGCCGCCCAGCTGGGTCTGCGTATTGGTCCGAGCATTGTTCAGGATGGCGCCGGGCTGGTTCACGTCGAACTGCCCGTAGGTGTTGCGCGACACGCCGGCGGCGCTGGGCGTCTGGATGTTGACCAGGGGCACACCGTTGGCGGCATTCAGCACCGTCGGTTGCTGCGTGCGCGGCGCGCTGGGGTCGGCCACGATCTGCGCATGCGCGACCACGCTCACGGAACCTATCGCCAGCATCACGGCAAAGCACAGCGCACGCATGCCGAGCGCAACGGATGGACCACCCGGCATGCCGGTGGTGCCGGCCTGCTTGCCTTCGCTGCTCGCTATTTCCGCCACGGCCATCAACTGGCCCCGCGCCTTGTTGAAGACGATTCGATAAAGGTGCTTGTTCATTGTTGGACCTCGCTGGAGTCGGCGTCAGAACCGCCAGGAATGCGGCTTGCGTTCACAGCCGCCGGCTGAATGGGGTGCAGGGCTGCCCAGGCACGGGCTTCTTCAGGCATGACTGCGATGCCCCGGAAATGCAGGACGCGCAGACCGCGCGTATCGCCGCGGTGGTAGAGCGCTCGCACGTTCTGCGTGGGAAAGAGCCGCGTCAGCAGCTGCCGGGAGGCACGCGTATGCCCGAAAGGCGCCACCCAGTCGAGAATCCACATGCGGTCCCCGCTCGTCCAGTCGGCCTCCGGCATGGCTTCCGGCGGGCGGGCGATGTAACGGCGCTCGGCATCCGGGCTGAACATCGCCCAAGTCAGGAAGAAGGCAGGCTGCCCGTTTTCGGTCGCCAGCACGAATTGCCGGCGCTTGATGGCCGGCAGCAGCAGTACCGACAGCAAGTGCAGCGGCATGCTCTGGTGCGAGGCCGAATGCATGTAGAGCCAGACGGCAGAACCCATCACCTCGGCTTCGTTGCATGGCGCATCGGGCACACCCGGAGCGATGACATCGAGAGAGTCGAATCGCATGGGCTCGCCCCTCAGAACGACCAGTTCAAGTTGAATCCGGCCGTCGTCTTGCCGGTCTGGAAGCCATCGGGCTTGGACAGCGGCGTGCCCACGAAAACGTCCCACGACACCCTTTGGTACCCGCCCCTGAGGCCGATCACGGCGCCAGCCAGGCGACGGCCGATCAGCTGGGCAGCGGAACGGCCGCCGACCTGGCCGTAGTCGACGCCCAGGTAGAGCTCCTGCCCCGAGTTGCCCAGCGCCCAGCCCAGGTCATTGCGCACCAGCCAGCCACGGTCGCCGATGAGCGTGCTTTCTCCATCGAAGCCGCGCACCGTGTAGCGCCCACCGATCGAGAACCTGTCCTGGGGCACCAGGGGCGTGCGGTTCCACAAGGCGCGCCACGCGGTGGTGTAGCGCAGGCGCTGCCCGGCCAGCGCGAAAGGCACGGCCAGTTGCACGTCTGCAGTGAAGAGCGAAGGGCGCGCAGTGCCTTCGTCGAAAGCTTCCTCAGGCGCCGGCAGCGAAGCCAGCATGCCTGTGCCCCGGCGATAGGCCAGGTTCGCGTCCAGCGTGGCCGAGCCGATGAATTCGCGGTGGGCCAGCCCCAGTTCCCAGCCCGCCATGCGGCGGCGCTGAACCTCGATCTCCGTATCGTCGATCGCATTCGTGGAGCTGCGCAGCCAGGCACGCACATAAGCGCTCGTCTTGCGCTTGGCATCGCGATAGAGCAGGCGCGACAGGCGGACTTCGCTGTTCTCGCTGGTGCCGCTGTATCGATAGGTCTGGTTGGCGCCGGCAACGGACTGGTAGTAGTCGTAGCTGTTGGTGGTTACGCCCAGCAGCCAGTATCCGTAAGGCACTTCATAGTGGACGGTGTAGCCACGCGTACCCTTGCTGCCGGGCTCTCCGCCACCGAGATCGTGGTTGAAGCTGACGTAGAAAAGATCGTTCAACGTCCACCAGTGGTCATATGCGAGCGTGGCGCTGCCCTGGTATTTGCCGGTGTACTTGCTCCCCGAGTCGTCCGCAGAGAAACTCAAGCGGAAGGGTTGCTCCTGCTTCCAGGTGATCACCAGGTCGCTGTCACCGGGCCGAGCGTCCGGGCCTTCGGTGGGCATGATCTGTATGTCGGCATCGGCCGTCGGCACACGCTTGAAGTTCTCCAGGCTCTGCTCGATATCGCGCAAGTTCAGCAAATCGCCAGGCTCTACCGGCACCGCATTCCATCGGTTGGCACGCGGGCTACTGTCTTCAGTGAAGCGAATGGTGCGGATGCGCCCGGGAATCAGCGTGAGTTCCAGCGTGCCCTTGGTCAGGTCTTGCGATGCCGCCAGCACGCGAGTGGTCACATAGCCACGTTCAATGATCGCGTTCTGCACGCGTTTCATGGTGAGGTTGATGCCTTCGGAGCCCAGGCAGCGGCCGGTAGCCGCATCGCCCTCGGGATCGGCTGCCTTCAGGGCCCATTGGAAGTCGGCAGCGGAATCACCCACCAGGACAATGCGATCGATGCGGAAGCAGGGATCCTCCTGAACGGGAAGACTCTGCGCTTCGGCACGCGCAGGTCGTTCCAGTCGAATATCGGGCATTGTCTCCTGCTGCTGCCGTAAGAGGCGCTCTCGCTCCTGCTGCCTCAGCAGTTCCTGGGTACCGTCACCGGAGGCCGGCGTCTGCGCAAAAGCGATAGAGGCAGGCACGGTCACCAATAGCCAACTCCACTTTCTTGCCCAGCCGATACCCTGCTCTGCCAACGAGCTATGCACCATCAGTCTCACCCTCTCCTGTTTTTTATACGTCACGCGCGACGCAGCGGAATTCAAGCAACCGCGACTCTAGACAAGGATCGGAGAGAAATGAAAGCCATTGCTATTTTGTGTAACGACAAGACCAAGCCGTCCTTGACGGCTTGCGCACACTGATACAAAAAATGAGCCAGGCTCATAACGGTCAACCGTTGAGGATCGGAGTGCTGGTTCCTGTTGCCAGTCACTTCATCGAGACGGGTTGACAGGTTGCAGGCAGGGTCCTGCCACCTGCCCGGAAGAACAGGCCGGGCGCAAAGGGGACGAACAGCGGGGAGAGGTCCGTCACGCAGACACCGTTGCGAGCGCGGCGCCGCCAATTTTTTCAGTGGCCTCTCAGCGCCTCTGGCGAAGCGCATGCCGGATGACCCGGCCGCCCGGGCCGACGCAGCGGTCCCGCCCGCTCACTGCACCCGCGCCCGTGCCGCCGGCTTGCGGCGCGGCGAGGGCTTGGCGGCCTTTTCGGTCGCAGCGGCCGCGGCTGCGGGCTGCATCTTTCCCAGCTGGCTGGCGACCATGCCGGCGACGGTGCGGGCGACGGCCTTCACGTCCAGGGGCTCGTCGAAGATCATTTCCACGGTGGCGTAGATCAGTTCCACCACGATGCGGCTGAGCAACTGCAGCTCGGCCGGATCGACTCCGGGCAAAGCCTGCGACAGCAGCTGCACCTGCTCCTGCGTGACGGCGGTGTGCGAGGCCAGGCGCACCTCCTGCAGCACGGGCACGGCGCGCAGCGCCCGCATGATCCACACCCCTCCCACGGTCTGCACCGTGGCTTCGTAGGTGTCGAGGATGAGCCCCTCCACCGCGCGCTCCAGGCTTTCCACGCCACCGGCAAACACCTCCAGCGTGATCCAGCGGCCCACGCGCACGTTCTGCGCGTGCATCAGCCGTTTGCCCAGCTCGGACAGCAGCGCGTACTTGTTGGGGAAATAGCGGTAGAGCGCCGGCGGCGTGATGCCTGCGCGCTCGCACACCAGGTTGGTGGAGAGCCGCTCGATGCCCACGTCCGCCAGGGTCTGCGCCGTGACTTCCAGGATGCGTTCGTACGTCTCCGTCGCCCGCTGCTGCGCGGGCTGTTTCTTGGCGGTCAGCGAAGGCGACGGGCGGCTGGCAGGCGGCATGGTGCGGCGATGGGGAAGAGGCGGGGAGGGTTGCGGCATCAGGGATTGTCCTCGTATTGCGTCGATTGCAAGAGAGTAGCGATAACTATATAGTAGTCATCACTATGTAATGTTTCTCTGTCCCGGCTCAAGAAAGGTGCATTCCATGAAGTCTCCGATCTGCTTGTTGGCCCTGGTGGGCTGTGTGATGGCGGTGCCGGCCCGGGCGGGCGGCCCGGCCGATGCCCAGGGCAACTGGATGACGGCCGAGCGCGACGCCGTGATCCGCTTCGCCCCGTGTACCGACCAGCCCGGCGCCCTGTGCGGAACCATCGTCTGGGACAAGGATGCCGGCACGCCGGCCAGCACCTGCAAC
Source organism: Paracidovorax wautersii (assembly GCF_900113035.1). Taxonomy (GTDB): domain Bacteria; phylum Pseudomonadota; class Gammaproteobacteria; order Burkholderiales; family Burkholderiaceae_C; genus Paracidovorax; species Paracidovorax wautersii. The sequence continues at coordinate 11,120 of NZ_FONX01000014.1, forward strand.
GTGCGCGTGGCGCAGTTGTCGCGCTATGCGGACGACGCCTGGCGCGACGGCTGGGTCTTCGATCCGCGCGAGAACAAGAAATACCGCGGCGCCGTGCGCGCCGAAGGCGATGCGCTGCGCATCCGGGCCTTCGTGGGCGTGGAGGCCCTGGGGCAGACCGAGCAGCTGCAGCGCGTGGCGACCCTTCCGGCCACGCCGGCCTGCGCCCCCGGCGCCTCGGGCCCCTGACCCGTCTCTTCCCACCGCGCACCCCTCCTCTCCTCGCGATTCGCCCCACCCAGGAGCCTTCCATGTCCCTGACCCGCCCCCTTCCCAGCGCCTTCGCGGCGTCGCTCTTCGCCTTCGCCGCCATGCCCGGCTCGGCGCAGGACATCGCCAGCTACGCCGTCACCACCGACGTGAAGCTCACCACCGACCAGCGCACGCGCGGCGTGTCCGATTCGCTGAACGGCCCGGGCGCCAAGCTCAGCGTGCAGCTGGCGCATGAAAGCGGACTGGTCGGGCTGGCCGAGTTCGCCACCGTGAGCAAGAAGCAGTTCCTGGACGGGGCGGGCGTGGGCGTCACCCTGGCCGGGGGATACCGCTTCGGCAACCCCGATGGCTGGCACTACGGCCTGGGGCTGGCGGCGGAGATGTTTCCCGGCGCGAAATTCCAGGCGCCCCACGGCTTCGACATGGAAACGGGCACGCCCACGGACCTGCGCAGCACCCGCTTCGACAGCGCCTTCGCGGTGCTGGAGATCGGCTACGGCGCGCTGGAGGGCCGGGTCATGAACGTCATCTCCAAGACCTACCGGGGCATCGACACCGGCGGCGTCTGCGGCACCATGCTGTCGCTGATGCCGGACCCCACCCGCGCGCTGGAGTGCTATGGCCGCGGCGACCACGACTCCCGCGGCAGCTGGCTGTTCGACCTGGGCTACAAGCACGCGCTCACGCCCACCACCACGCTCAACCTGCACGCCGGCTACCAGCGCATCGCCAACTTCAGCGAGGCGAACTTTTCCGACTATTCCATCGGCATCACCCACAAGCACTGGGGCTTCAACTGGACCGCCGAATGGATGACCACCCGCACCCGCGTGCGCGAGCTGTACATGGCGATGGACGGCGACCGCCCCCGCGCGACGGATGGCAACCGCTTCGTGCTCTCGGTCTCGCGCAGCTTCTGACATGGCTCTGCGATCGAACGACACGCGGCTGGTGCTGGCGGTGGACCTGGGCACCTCGGGCTGCAAATGCGCCCTGGTGGCCCTGGACGGCACCGTCCATGCCTGGGCCTTCCGCCCCGTGGCGCTGCACGTGCAGGGGGCGATGGCCGAGCAGTCGCCCGACGACTGGTGGGCCGCTTTCGTACATAGCGCCCAGGAAGTGCTGGCTGCCGAAGCCGGCCTGCGCGAGCGGGTGGTGGCCGTGTGCTGCTCCACGCAGACCGAGGGCACGGTGTGCGTGGATGCGCAGGGCCGGGCCATCGGGCGGGCGCTCACCTGGCTGGATGCGCGCGGCGCGGCGGCCATCGCCCGCCGCGTGCGGGGCCGCGTGCTCAACATCGAAGGGTACGCGCCGTTCAAGCTCTGGCGCTGGCTGCGGCTGACCGGCGGCGCGCCGTCGCTGTCGGGGCGCGACTCCTCCGGGCACATGGCCTATCTGCGCGACGAGGACCCGGCCCGCTACGAGCGCACGCACAAGTTCCTCAACGTGCTCGATTACCTGAACCTGCGCCTCTCGGGCAGGTTCTGCGCCACGCAGGATTCGGCCGTCACCTCGTGGATCACCGACAACCGCGACCCGCACCGCGTCCGCTACGACGCCGGGCTCATCCGGCTGCTGGGGCTGGACGCGGAGAAGCTGCCCGAAATCGTGCATTCCACCGACGTGCTGGGCCCGCTGCTGCCGCAGGTCGCGCAGGCCCTGGGCCTGGGCGGCAGGACGGTGGTCGTCGCCGGCGCGGTGGACACCTCCGCCGTGGCCGTGGGCGCGGCAGTGCCCGACTTCGAGACCCATCTGTACCTGGGCACCTCTTCCTGGCTGGGCGCGCACGTGCCCTTCATGAAGACCGATGTGCGCCACAAGATCGGCGCCATCCCGAGCGCCGTCGATGGCCGCTACCTGGCGATGGCGCTGCAGTCCACGGCCGGAGCCAACCTCTCGTTCCTGCGCGACCGCATCCTCTACCACCCCGACGAGCTGGCCAGCGACGAGGAGCACCCCGCCGTTTATGAGGTGCTCAACCGCATCGCGGCACGCGTGCCGCCCGGCGCGCGGGGCCTGATCTACACGCCCTGGCTGCTGGGCGAGCGCACGCCCGTGGACGACCCGCGCCTGCGCGCCGGGCTGCTGAACATGTCGCTGGAGCACACCCGCGAGGACATCTTCCGCGCCTTCCTGGAAGGCGTGGCCCTCAACACGCGCTGGATGCTGGAGCCCTTCGCGCGCCTCATCGGCCGCGATGCGGGCATCGTCACCGCCGTGGGCGGCGGCGCGCAGTCGGACGTGTGGTGCCAGATCATGGCCGACGTGACGGGCCAGCCCGTGCGCCAGCTGGAGAACCCCATCCAGACCAATGCCGTCGGCGCCACCTTCATCGCCGGGGTGGGCCTGGGCGCGCTCGCCTTCGCCGACCTGGCACGGCTGCGGCGCACGCGTGCGCTCTACGAGCCGTCGCTCGCGCTGCGGCGCCTCTACGGCGACCGGTTCGAGACCTTCAAGGAGGTGCGCACCCGCCTGGCACCGCTCTACCACCGCATCAATGCCCCCCAGGGAGCCGCCGCATGACCCTCGCCCCATCCACCACCCTGCCCGTGCGCCAGACCGTCATCGACCTGTGCCTGGAGCTGTCGCAGCGCGGCTACTTCTCGGGCACGGGCGGCAACATCGCCCTGCGCATCGACGCCGGCCACATCGCCGTGACGCCCTCGGCCACCGACTACCTGACCATGACCGCCGACGACGTCTGCGTGCTGCGCCTGGCCGACCTGCAGCAGGTGGCGGGCGGGCGCGCGCCCTCGGTGGAAAGCGGCCTGCATGCCCGCGTGCTGCGCGCCCGGCGCGACGCCACGGCCAGCATCCACACCCACCAGCCCGTCGCCAGCGCCTGCGCGCTGCTGGGCCGGCCGCTGGCCGTGCCGGCGGGCCCGATGCGGCGCACGCTGGGCCGCAGCGTGCCGGTGGTGGGCTATGCGCCTTCGGGCAGCGGCTGGCTTTCCTCGCGGCTGTCGCGGGCGCTGCGCGCGGACACCCACGCCTACCTCATGCGCAACCACGGCGTGCTGTGCTGCGGCCCCGACGTCCGGGCGGCGATGCAGGCGGTCGAGGACCTGGAGGAGCTGTCCCGCCAGACGCTGCTGCAGTCCATCGCCGCCCGCTCCCGGCGCCAGCCCGCTCTGCAGCCCGCCTTCCAGCGCCTGGCGGATGCGCTGGGCACCTGATCGGCCCGGCCACCCATCACGCCACCGCCGCATCTATTCCTCCCACCCACCATCCCCGAGCCCCAGCCATGAGCAACCTTGCCTCCATCCACACCGCCGCCTCGGCCACCGCAGCACCAGCCCCCGCCATCTCGGCCTGGCCCGACGTGGACGATCTATACCGCCGTTTCGGCGAGCTGGTGAAGCAGCCCATGCGGCCGGTCCGCGCCGACAAGATGCCGCAGGTGATGCGCTACTTCGACGAGCGCTGCCAGGGCTCGCGCCGGCTGGCCGAGCAGGCCAAGGCCGTGATTCCCGGCGGCGTGCAGCACAACCTGGCGTTCAACCACCCGTTCCCGCTCGCCATCGCCCAGGCCGCGGGCGCCCACATGACCGACGTGGACGGCAACCGCTACATCGACTTCCTGCAGGCCGGCGGCCCCACGCTGCTGGGCTCCAGCCACCCGGCGGTGCGGCAGAAGGTCAACGAGGTGCTCGACTCCTGCGGCCCGGTCACCGGCCTGCTGCACGAATACGAGGTCAAGCTGGCCGAGCTGGTCTGCCAGAACATGCCCGGCGTGGACATGGTGCGCCTGCTGGGCTCGGGCACCGAGGCCGTGATGGGCGCCGTGCGCCTGGCGCGCGCCTACACCGGCAAGAAACGCATCATCAAGGTGGGCGGCGCCTACCACGGCTGGAGCGACCAGCTGGTCTATGGCATGCGCCTGCCCAAGACCGGCCGCATGGAGGCCGTGGGCATCCCGCACGGCGCCACCGGCAACACGCAGGAATGCAACCCCAACGACCTGGACGCGCTGCGCAGCGCGCTGCAGTGGAACCGCCTGCGCGGCGGCACGGCGGCCGTGCTGCTCGAACCCCTGGGCCCCGAAAGCGGCACGCGGCCCGTGCACCCCGACTACAACCGCCAGGTGCGCCAGCTCTGCGACGAGTTCGGCGCGCTGATGATCTTCGACGAGGTGGTGACGGGCTTTCGCCTCGGCCCCGGCGGCGCGCAGGCGTATTTCGGCGTCAAGCCCGACCTGACCGTGCTGGGCAAGTGCCTGACCGGCGGCTACCCGATGGCCGGCGCCATCGGCGGGCGGCGCGACATCATGATGATGCTGGTGGGCGGCATCGGCACCACCGCCAAGCGCGCCTTCGTGGGCGGCACGCTCTCGGCCAACCCACTCTCGTGCGTGGCCGGCTACCACGCGCTGCTGGAGGCCCAGCGCACCGACGCGGCGGGCGTGGCCGGGCGCGCGGGCGACCGGCTGCGAAAGGGCCTGGACGCCATCATCCAGCGCCTGGGCCTGCCCTACGTGGCCTACAACATGGGCTCCATCGTGCATCTGCAGACCTCGGGCGTGCTGCTGCTGGACACCAGCAGCCTCTGGAAGCTCTACAAGGCCAAGGACGAGGCCAAGCGCCGCAAGCACATGATGGAAGAGATGGGCGCGGCCTACACGGCCCACGGCCTCATCACGCTGGCCGGCAGCCGCATCTACACCAGCCTCGCCGATACCGATGCGGTGATCGACGACGCGCTGAACCGCTTCGAGGACGTCTTCAAGCTGGTCTGACGCCATGACGCACACCGAACAGAACCTGCGCGCGCAATGGGCCGGGCTGCGCGACCGGCTGCAGGCCAAGCGCCTGCTCGAAGGCCGGGGCGCCAGCCTCTCGCTGCGCATTCCCGGCAGCGATGCGATGTGGTTCGGCCTGGCCCAGGCCGCCGCGCCCGAGCGCATCGCCCTGCGCGCCGCGCCGCCGGCCGCCCGGCTGCACGCCCTGGCCTATGCGCAGCGCGGCGACGTGGGCGCTGTGGCGGTGGGCGGCGGCGCGTTCGGCCACTGCCTGGCGGACTTCGGCGGCAGCCTGCCGCAGGTGTTCGACGAGCAGGCCCGCCACATCGGCCCCATGCAGGCCGCCTGCCGGCTGGACGAGGCAGCCGCGCCGCCCACGCTGGAGGGCCTGGGCAATGCCGCGCTGGTGGATGGGCACATGGTCTGCCTGGGCACCACGGCCACGCGGCTGGGCCTGAATGCCGAGCTCATCGAGAAGTGCGCCAAGGCCTATGTGCTGGCCGTGGCCGGCGGCGGGCGCGTGCGCCCCCTGCCCTGGATCGTGCGCCTGGTGGCCAACCGGCGCCTCGCCAAGGACCAGGAGCGCGCCCGGGCACGGCTCCTGCAGGGCCTGCTGCCCGAGGAAAGCAAGGGCTACTGATCCGCCCGGCTTCGCCGCACCGCACCGCAACGCCAGCCACGCCGCCGCTAGAGCCACAGCCACCGCTGACGCCGGCGGCAGCCGCAGAGAAAGGACGGGTTCCATGATGAGCACGCGACCGAATGCCTCCATCCACGCCAGCCAAGTGGTGGCCGCCCTGGCCATCGGCACCATCGCCGTGCTCATGGTGGGCCTCCAGCCCATCGTGCTGGGCGAGCTGGTCGATGCGCGGCGGGTCAGCCTCGAAGGCGTGGGCCTCGTCGCCATGGCCGAAATCATCATGCTCGGGCTGGGCGTGGTGCTGGGCGATGCGCTGCTGCCCATCGCGCGGCTGCGGGCCGTCACCCTCGTGGCCGCCCTGGCGGCGGCCGGCCTGGACCTGCTCACCCTGCAGGCCCAGGGCGATGCCGCGCTGACCGCCGTGCGCGCCGCGGCGGGCCTGGCCGAAGGCGTGCTGATCTGGGTCGCCACGGGCGTGGTGGTGCGCACCGCCAGCCCCGCCCGCGTGGGCGGCATCTTCTTCGTGCTGCAGACGCTGGCCCAGGCCCTGCTGGGCGCCGTGCTGGCCAATGCCGTCATCCCGCGCTGGGGCTGGGCGGGCAGCTTCGTGGCCCTGGGCCTGCTGGCGCTGCTGGCCTGCGCGCTGGCCTTCGCCCAGCCCGCGCGCCTGGCGCCGCTGCCCCCGCCTTCGGCGACGGGCTTTCGCTGGTCCGCGCGCACGCTGCAGCCGCTCGCCGTGGTGTTCCTGCAGCTGGCCGCGCTGGGTTCGTTCTGGGCCTATCTGGAGCCGCTGGGCAAGGCCGCCGGCTTCGATGCGCGCGGCGCGCAGACCCTGGTGGCCGCCTCGCTGGCGATGCAGGTGATCGGCGGCATCGTGGCGACTCTCGCCGTGCGCCGCCTGCCCGTGGTGCCCGCGCTGCTGGGCTGCTCGGTCGCGCTGGCCGGGGTCACGGGCTTCATCCACCAGCTGCCCGCCGGCAGCCTGCAGGGCTTCGCCGTGGCCTGCGCGCTGTTCGGCTTCGTCTGGCTGTTCATGCTGCCCTTCCACATCGGCCTGGCCCTGCGCGCCGACCCGAGCGGGCGGCTGGCCGGGCTGGTGCCCGCCGCCCAGCTGCTGGGCAGCGCCTGCGGGCCGCTCACGGCCTCGTTCATCGTGCAGGGCGAGAACGCCGGCGCCGTGCCGCTGCTGAGCGCCGGCTTCGCAGGCGCGGCCGCCCTGCTGGCGCTGGCCCTGGCGCGCAAGGCCGCGCGGCCCTCGCCCGGCGCACCGGGCCGCGCGCACTCCGCCCGTCCGCACTGATCGCAACTGAAAGGGAGCCCCGACATGACCCCAACCGACTCCATGCAACCCATCGACCGCAGCGGCGCCGTGTGCGTGATCGGCGCCGGCCCCGGCGGCCTGGCCGCGGCGCGCGCGCTCAAGGCCCAGGGGCTGGACTACGACCAGTTCGAACGGCACGGCGACGTCGGCGGCATCTGGGACATGGACAACCCCGGCTCGCCGATCTACGAGTCGGCGCACTTCATCTCCTCGCGCGACCTCTCGGGCTTCCTGGGCTACCCCATGCCCCGGCATTACCCGGACTATCCGTCGCACCGGCAGATCCTGCAGTACGTGCGCAGCTTCGCGCAGGCGTTCGGGCTGCGCGAAGCCATCCGCTTCAACACCCCCGTGGCCCGGGTGGAGAAGGAAGACGGCGGGCTCTGGACCGTCACCCTGGGCAGCGGCGAGCGCCGCCGCTACCGCGCCGTGATCTGCGCCACCGGCTGCAACTGGGACCCGAACCTGCCGAGCTTCGAGGGCCGCTTCGACGGCGAGGTGCGCCACTCGGTCAGCCACGTCGCGGGCGAGGACTTCAAGGGCCGGCGGGTGCTGGTCGTGGGGCTGGGCAATTCCGGCGCCGACATCGCCTGCGACGCGGCCATCCACGCCGACCGCGCCTTCATCAGCGTGCGCCGGGGCTACCACTTCATCCCCAAGCATGTGCTGGGCAAGCCCGTGGACCATCTGGCCGAGACCGGCCCGCACCTGCCGCTCTGGCTGGCGCGGCCCCTCTTCGGCGCGCTGCTGCGGCTGACGGTGGGCGACGTGACCCGCTTCGGCCTGCCCCGGCCCGACCATCGGCTCTTCGAGAGCCACCCCCTGCTCAATTCGCAGCTGCTGCATTACCTGCAGCACGGCGAGATCGCGGTCAAGCCGGACATCTCGCACCTGGACGGGCGGCACGTCGTCTTCGCCGATGGCTCGCGCGAGGCGATCGACCTGGTGCTCTGCGCCACCGGCTACCGCTGGAGCTGCCCCTACGCGGCCGACTACTTCACCTGGAAGGGCGGGCGCCCGCAGCTCTACCTCTCGATGTTCAGCCGCCAGCACCGCAACCTGTTCGGCATCGGCTATCTGGAAACCAACTCCAGCGCCTACAAGCTCTTCGACACCCAGGCCCACCTGATCGCCTCGTACCTGCGCGCGCACAGCGACGGCGCGCCGAGCGCGGCGCGTTTCGACGCGCTGATCGAGAGCGACCAGCCCGATCTGTCCGGCGGCATCCGCTTCGTCGGCTCCGAACGCCATGCCGTCTATCTGGACGCCCACGCCACCAAGGCCTATCTGCGCGATCTGCGCCGCCGCATGGGCTGGAAGGAACTGGACGAGGGCATGTACGCGCATCTGCGGCGCGGCCCGGCAGACACCGCTCCGGAAAGCACGGCGAGCCCGCAGGCCGCCGCGCAGGGAGGCGCCCATGTCTGAACCCCTGCACGCCACGGCCTACGCCGGCTGGGTGGCCGTGATCACCGGGGGCGCGGGCGGCATCGGCCAGGCCACGGCGGCACGGCTGATCGAGCGCGGCATCACCTGCCTGCTGGTGGACATCGACGCCGCCGCGCTGGAGCGGGCCGCCCAGGCGCTGGGCCCGCGCGCCCTCACGCACTGCGCCGATCTGGGCGGCACGCAGGCGCTGGCCGAGCTGGCCGCGCGCGTGGACCGGGAGTTCGGCCGGCTCGACCTGCTGGTCAACAACGTCGGCGTGACCGACACGCGGCCCTTCGAGCAGCGCAGCATCGAATCCATCGTGCGCGAGATGCAGATCAACCTGCTCATGCCCATGGCGCTCACGCATGCGCTGCTGCCGCGCCTGCAGGCGGCGGCCGACGGCCGCGTCATCACCACCGTGTCGCTGGGCGGCCTGTTTCCGCTGCCGGAGACCACGGTGTATTCGGCCTCCAAGTTCGGCCTGCGCGGCGCCATGCTGTGCCTGGGGCTGGACGAGGCGCGGCTGGGCGTGAGGTTCTCCATCGTCAACCCCTCGGCCACCGAAACGCCGATGCTGATGCGCGAGGCCATCACCGGCGGCAACCAGCTGCAGTTCATGGACCCGCCGCAGACCGCCGCCGAAGTGGCCGCCTGCATCCTGCGCTCGCTTGATGAGCCCGTGCTGGAGCGCTACGTGCGCGGCAGCGAATCGTGGCTGGTGCGCCTGGCCATGCTGGTGCCCAACCGGCTCGCGCGCCTGATCCCGCTGCTGCAGCGCAGCGCCGCCAAGGGGCATAGGCGCTACCTCGATTCGCTGCAGCAGCGCGGCCTGATCGAGCGCCAGGGCGATGCCTGGCGCCTCACTGCGGACCGCCGCGCCGAACCATGAAGGAGCCGGCCATGGCGCCTCTGCCTCAAGAGACCGATCCCCAGACCCTCCAGCGCCTCTTCGACGGCCAGGCAGCGACGGCGCTGGCGCTGCGCGGCTCCACCGCGCGCGAGCGCACGGCCAAGCTGCGCCGGCTGCGCGACGGCCTGCTGCAGCGCCGCGAAGCGCTCTATGCGGCCTTCGCCCTGGACCTGCGCAAGCCCCCGGTGGAGGTGGACCTGACCGAGCTGATGCCGGTGGTGGACGAGGCCCGCCATGCCATCGCCCACCTGCGGCGCTGGATGCGGCCCCGGCGCGTGCGGCCCACGCTCACCACGCTGGGCACGCACGCGCGGGTGCTCTGCCAGCCGCGCGGGCGCTGCCTCATCATCGGCCCGTGGAATTACCCGGTGAACACGCTGCTGGGCCCGCTGGTGTCGGCCATCGCGGCGGGCAACACGGTGATCCTGAAGCCGTCGGAATTCACGCCCCACGTCAACGCCGTGGTGGCCGAGCTGGTGGCCGCGCTGTTCGAGCCGGCCGAAGTCGCCCTGGTGCAAGGCGGCGTGGAGACCGCCCGGCAGCTGCTGGCCCTGCCCTTCGACCACATCTTCTTCACCGGCTCGCCCGCGGTGGGCAAGATCGTGATGGCCGCCGCCGCCCGGCACCTGACCTCCATCACGCTGGAACTGGGCGGCCAGTCGCCCGTGATCGTCGATGCCACGGCCGACCTGCGGCAGGCGGCGGCGCTGATCCTCTGGGGCAAGTGCACCAACGGCGGCCAGACCTGCGTGGCGCCCGACCATGCCTTCATCCACCGCAGCGTGATGGACCGCTTCGTGGCGCATTGCCGGCAGCTGCTGGCCGAGCGCTACGGCACCACCGACGATGCCGTGCAGGCCAGCCCCGACCTGGCCCGCATGGTCACGCAGCGCCACGCCGAACGCCTGGGCGCGCTGATCGACGACGCGCTCGCGCGCGGCGCCACGCTGCTGGCGGGCGGCCGGCACGATGCGGCGCAGCGCTACGTGGCCCCCACCCTGCTGGGCGATGTGCCGGCCGATGCGCTCATCACCGGCGAAGAGATCTTCGGCCCCGTGCTGCCGCTGCAGGCCTTCGACACGCTGGACGAAGTCATCGCGCAGATCGACGCCCGGCCCAAGCCGCTGGCCCTCTACCTCTTCAGCCGCGACCGCGCCGTGCAGCGGCAGGTGGCCGAGCGGACCAGCTCGGGCGGCCTGGGCCTGAACCTCTGCGTGCAGCAGTACGCGCATGGCGGCCTGCCCTTCGGCGGCGTCAACCACTCGGGCATCGGCAGCGCGCACGGCGTGCATGGCTTCAAGGCCTTCTCGCATGAACGCGCCTGCCTGGCCGCCGGCGCCTTCTCGGCGCTGAGCCTCTTCTTCCCGCCCTACACGGCGCTGCGGCACCGGCTGAGCACGGCGCTGCTGCAGATCCTGCGCAGGGTCTAAGAACGTGTTGACGATCTCCCAGGGGTCGCGCAGCTACGTCGGCGGGATGGGATGCAAGGCGCGGTGCGCAGTGGATAGCACGGCTATCCACAAGCGCCGCAACGCCGCAGACCGCCCGCCGACGTAACTGCCCTTCGGGTTGGAGCGAAATCGGGCCATGGCAACGAGTTTTGACGCCCCGGCTGCTTGCATGGACATGAGCCCATGCGGCGCACCCGAAGCATCCACTCATCCCGATTGCGTTCCAACGCGATCCCCTGCGAGATCGTCAACACGTTCTAAGCGCCCTACCGGGCCGCGATGTCCGGTGCGCCCCGATGTGCACCGATGCGCTCCGGCGCATCTTTCTAGCCATTTTTGCCTCCAGCGCTCTCCCCGCCTAGGCATATAGCTATTAAAAATATAGCAAACCAGCGCATCGCCCTGCCGGTGCGCGGGGCCTGGCGCGCCTGCCGGGCCGCCTTGCCACGGCCCCATTCCTTCCCACATTCCCGCGACGGCGCCGTGCACACCTGCCACCCAACGCGGGAAGGTCTTGCTGCGCCTCTTGTTCAAGATCAAGGAAAACAGCAAGAAAAATCACTTCATCTTCAAATTAATCATAATTTACAAACAAATTGATACCAATGATTCCCTGGCACCAATTTGCAGCGGTTGCGGCTTCCGGTCCCGGCTCCGGCGGCCGTGCGCCAACGCCCCGCGCGCAGCCGCCCCCCTTTCCCTCCACCACCCCTCGATGCCATGACACTCCTCTCCCGAATCAGTCTCGGAGCCCGCCTCTACGCGGTCTCGCTCGTGCTCATCGCAGCACTGTCGGCCCTGGCCGTCAACGTGTGGGTGCAGCTCGTCCATGTGAGCGGCATGGCCCACACGGCCGGGAAGGTGAAGGTGCTGCAGCTCGCGCTGATCGCCAGCACCGAATTGAAGGTGACGCAGGTGCTCTCCGGCGTACGGCAAGGGCTGCTCACGAAGTCGCCCCAGGACGTGGCCCAGGCGGAGAAGGACATCCAGGCCATGCGGGCCCAGATCGCGCAGAACGATGCGGACTTCCTCAAGCAGATCACCACCCAGCAGGGGCGCGACGCCTTCCAGAAGGACTGGCTCGCTCTGCAGCAGGTCACCTGGCCGGTGGCGGAGGCCAACATGCGGCTGGTGGCCGAGGGCCGCGCGGAGGAGGCCCTGGCCATGCTGATGGCCAAGACCGTCCCCGCCTTCGGCAAGATGCAGGACTGGCTGAGCGCCGAGCGCAGCCGCCAGAACAAGGACGTGAGCGCCGACGTGGAAGGCATCGGCCTGGCCGCCGACAGCATCCGGCTGCAGCTGGCCGCGCTGGTCGCGCTGATCTCCATCGGGCTGCTGGCCTTTTCCTGGTCCATCACCCGCACGCTGCGCCGCCGCGTGGACGGCGCCCAGCGCGTCGCGCAGCGGGTGCAGCAGGGCGACTTCACGCTGGCCGTGGAAGACACGGCGCGCGATGAATTCAGCCCGCTGCTGCAGTCGCTGCAGGCCATGCAGACCTCGCTGACCGAAGTGGTGAGCGCGGTGCGCACCAATGCCGAAGGCGTCGCCACGGCCAGCGCGGAGATCGCCCAGGGCAACCAGGACCTTTCCGCCCGCACCGAACAGCAGGCCAGCGCGCTGCAGCAGACGGCGGCCACGATGGAAGAGCTGGGCACCACCGTGCGCCACAACTCCGAGAGCGCGCAGCAGGCCAACAAGCTGGCGCAGAACGCCACCGCCATCGCGCAGCAGGGCGGCCAGGTGGTGGGGCAGGTGGTCGCCACCATGCAGGAGATCAACGACAGCAGCCGCAAGATCGAGAACATCATCGGCGTGATCGACGGCATCGCCTTCCAGACCAACATCCTGGCGCTCAACGCCGCGGTGGAGGCGGCGCGCGCCGGCGAACACGGCCGGGGCTTCGCCGTGGTGGCGGGCGAGGTGCGCACGCTGGCGCAGCGCAGCGCCGAGGCGGCCCGCGAGATCAAGGCGCTGATCGTCAGCAGCGTGCAGCAGGTGGCCCAGGGCTCGGCGCTGGTCGATCAGTCCGGCCAGACCATGGGCGAGATCGTCACCTCCATCCAGCGGGTGAGCGGCATCGTGGCGGAGATCAGCTCGGCCAGCGTGCAGCAGACCTCGGGCATCCAGCAGATCGGCGAGGCCGTGAACCAGATGGACACGGCCACGCAGCAGAACGCCTCGCTGGTGGAAGAAAGCGCCGCCGCCGCCGACAGCCTCAAGGGCCAGGCCCAGCAGCTGGTGCAGGCCGTGGCCGTGTTCCGCCTTCCTTGAGCGATCCAGATCGGGCGCTGCCAAGGCCTCGCCCCCGCGCAGGGCGGGCCGCGGCCCCGATCGACGCGTCGCAGGCCGCGCCGCACAATGCCGGGCAGCGCGCCGATCAGCCCTCGCCCAAAGGCAGCGCCAGGACGACGTGGCAGCCCGCCACCGGCTCCGCCAGCAGGTACACATCGCCGCCCATGCGCCGGGCGATGCCCCGGGCCAGCGCCAGGCCCAGGCCCGTGCCGCCGTGCTCGTAGCTCACGCGGCCATCGGCCTGCCGGAAGTTCTCGAACACCTGCTCGCGCTGCTCCGGCGCGATGCCCGGGCCCGTGTCGCTCACCGTCAGCGCCCAGCCATCGGGCTGGGCCGAGACGCTCAGCGTGACGTGGCCCCGCCGGGTGAACTTCACGGCGTTGGAGAGCAAATTGCCCAGGATCTGCCGAAAGCGCGTGGCGTCGGTCCAGATGGTGGCGGGCAGGCCGTCCGCATAGACGATGTCCAGCGCCAGGCCTTTTTCGCGTGCCCGCACCTGGAAGGGGCTGGCGGCCTCGTCCACCAGCGTGCGCAGATCGTGCCGCGCGGCGCTGAACTCCATGCTGCCCGTATCCACCTGCGAGAGATCGATGATTTCCGTCAGCAGCGCGTTGAGCCGCTCGGCGCCCTGCCGGATGAAGCGGGCGGAGCCCTGCACGAAGTCGTCCCCGGTGCGGCGCTCCAGCAGCTCGGCAAAGCCCACGATGCTGGTGAGCGGCGTGCGCAGCTCGTGGGAGATGGCGGCGAGGAACTGCGTCTTCGCCTCGCTGGCCGACTGCGCCTGCGCCTCGCGCAGCTGCAGCTCCCGGTGCTGCGACTCCAGCTGGCTCACGCCCCGCACCAGCATCCAGCCCGTGACGCAGAGCAGCAGGCTGAGCAGCGATGCCAGGCCCACCACGAGATTGCGCGTCGCGCGCCAGGGCGCCAGCGCCTCGGTCATGCCGCTGATCGCGAAGACGTAGAGCGGGTACTCGCCCACCCGGTGGTAGGCAGCGATGCGCTCGATGCCGTCGATGCGCGAGGGGAAGGACCACTGCCCGCTGCGGCCCAGCTGCTGGCGCACCAGCCGGCTGGAACTGCCCAGCGAGGTGCCGATGCCGGAGCCGCCCTGGCCGCCGATGACGCGGGCGCGCAGGATGCCGTCGTCCCCGACCAGGCTGACCCCGCCCTGCTGGCCTAGCGCCACCTGGCGATAGACCTCCTCGAAATAGCGCGCGTCGATCGAGCCCACCACCACGCCCCGGACCGCGCCGCCCGCATCGCGCACCGCGCGCGAGAGCTGGATGGTCCACTTGTTGGACACCTTGCCCAGCACGGGCGGGCCCACGTAGAGCCCGCCGGACGTCAGCATGGCCGGGGCCGGCGCCGAGGCCGCGCCCGGCTGCAGATGGACCTTGACGTGCTCGCGGTCCGACAGATCGACCGGGCCGGCCTTGGCCGCGCCGGGGTCCACGTTGCTGCCCGCGAAGTGGCCCCGGTGGTCCACCAGCGAGAGCTGCGGCAGGATCGCCTCGGAAAGCCCGGTCGCATCCACGATGCGCTGGTGCTCTTCGGCCGGCACCGGCCCCTTGGCGGCGAGCGTGGCCAGCCGCAGCACGGCCTGATCGACCGCCGAGATGACGCGCGCGGTCTGCTCCTGCAGCGCGCGCGAGATGTTGGCGTTCTGCCGGTATTCGGCCTCCACCGCCTGGCGGCGCTGCTCCTGCAGCAGCGTCCAGACCGTGGTCCAGACGGCGAACAGCACCAGCAGCAGCATGAGCGTGGTGAGGGTCAGCAGCCGCGTGGGGCGCCAGCAGGCGCAGGGCGCGGCATCCGGGGCACCGATCCAGCGGCGCAGGGTACGGAGCATCATGCCGGCTCGCCGGAATCGGCCGGCAGGCGGATCTCGAACACGCTGCCGTGCAGCGGCGCCGGCCGCACGCCGATCTGCCCGGCATGGGCCTCGACGATCTTGCGGCAGATCGCCAGCCCCAGGCCGGTGCCGCCGTAGCCGTGCCGGGTCGCGCTGGACTGCATGAAGGGCTGGAAGATCAGATCGCGCTCCGCCTCGGGCACGCCCGGGCCCTCGTCCTGGATGCTGACGACGACGCGCCTGCGCCCACCGGGCGGCTGCTCCGCCACGCAGCGCACCGTGAGCGTGCCGCCCTCCGGCGAGAACTTGATGCCGTTGGCCAGCACGTTGCGGAAGACCTGCTCGATGCGGACCTTGTCCACGCTCGCGCGCAGGGGCTCGGGCGGCAGCTCCAGCGCAAAGCCCACCTTCCTGCGGGCCGCCAGCGGCGCCAGCTCCTGCACCACGGCGGAGAGGCTTTCGCGCACGTCCTCGGTGGCGAAGCGGAAGGCGCCCACGGTGCTCTCGATCTTGGAGATGTCCAGCAGGTTGTTCACCAGCTCCAGCATGCGCAGGCCCGAGGCATGGATGTCGTCGAACATCAGGCGCAGCTGCGAGGTCTCGTCGCTGCGGTAGATGCCCAGCTCCGAAAAGCCCAGGATGGATTGCAGCGGCGTGCGCAGTTCGTGGCTGATGTTCGCCACGAACTCGGACTTGGCCTGCGAGGCCGCCTCGGCCACGGCCAGCGCGTTGCGGATGGCGGTGACGTCCACCTTCACGGCCAGCAGCCCAACCGGCACGCCGCCCTCGCCCGGCACGGCGACCTTGCTGACCTGCACGTGGCGCACGCTGCCATCGGGCTGCCGCAGGGTGGTTTCGTAATGCGCGCGCCCGCCTTCCCTGAGCAGGCGCGGCGCGTGCAGGTCATAGGCCTAGGCCTCTTCGGGGGGCAGGAATTCGGTGTTCCTGCGGCCGATCACGTCGGCGCGGGAATGGCCCATGAACTCCTCCCAGGCACGGTTCACGCTCATGAAGCGCGCCTGCCGGTCGGTCATGCACAGCGGCAGCGGCACGATCTCCTGCAGCAGGTCGAGGAACTGCAGGCGGGATTCGGCGCTGCGCTCGGCCGCGATGCGTTCGGTCACGTCCACCGCGCTGCCCGCGAAGCCCGAGAACACGCCGTCCTTTTCCAGCGGGTTGAGCGCCATCTCCACGAAGAGGCGGCGGCCGCTTCCGCTGCGCATCAGGATGGTGCCGGTGCGCGGCTCGCCCGCAGCACGCGGGGCCAGCAGGTGCTGCAGCTTGCCGTGGTCGCCCGGGTCCACCAGCTGGCTCAGGTGCCGCCCGACCGGGTCGTCATGCAGGCCCCACTGCGCCCAGCGCGGATTGGCGAACAGCACCTTGCCGCCCGCATCGGTGCTGAAGAGCAGTTCCTGCACGCTCTCGACCAGGATCTGCAGCCGGCGCTCGCCCGCCGCCACCCGCGCGTTGGCCTGCTGCAGCTGCTCGTGCTGCCGCTCGCGGGCGCGCATGTGGCGCAGGGTGAGCGCCGTCAGGCCGAGGATCGCGCAGAGCACGCAGACCAGCGCCGGAACGAGCCACCGCAGCGTGCCCAGGGCCTGGCTCACCGCGTTGGCACGCGGCAGTTCCACCAGGGCCACGAGCGGCAGCCGGGGGCTCGTGCGGTAGCCGATGAGCAAGTCCTCGCCCGTGCCATCGACCATCTCCAGCATGCCACGGTTTCGGGGGCCCAGCTGGGTGCCCAGCGGGCCGCCTGACTCCAGCAACGCCACCAGGTCGGCTCGGCCGGAGCCCGCGAGCACCCGCCCGGCACGGTCTGCCAGCAACGCCTGCGCGCCCGGCGCCATCGACTCCAGCACCGACTGCTGGTAGGCGACGAACGAGGCCGGGTTGATGACGCCCACGACCAGGAATTCGGACTGCCCGCCGCCCCGGGCGGCATGGAAGATCACCGGAATGAAGTCCACGCCCGCCGGAGCGCTGCCGGGCTGCATCATGTCCACCAGATAGCGCCCCTGCTGGCGCCGGCCGATGCCGATGCGGTTGGGCGGCGGAATCTCGCCCAGCCGGTCCACCGCCACCGTGGAGCCCGTGCCGCGCTCGGCGGTCGTGGCCAGGATGCGGCCGCTCATGTCCAGCACGGCGACGCTGCGGAGATCGGGCAGCACGCGCATCGCATCGGCGAAGTGTTCGCCGAAGTAGAGGGGCTGGTCCTGCTCGATCTGGCGGCCCGCCGTGTCGGCCACCGTGCCCAGCAGGGCCCCGGTGGTGTCGAAGGTGCGGCTGGCGCGCTCTTCGAGCATGCGCGCCATCATGCCGACCGCGTTCAGGTCGGACTCCACGGCGCTGCGCATCGCGGAGACCAGCAGCACGGCCGCCGCGATGCAGGCGATGACACAGGCGCCAACGGAGAACGACACCAGCGCCGTGGTCGCGGTCCTGAACGGAGTGCGTGTGCGGTGAGGCATGTGCCTGGGTGAGCTCATCGGATGACCATGACTTCCATGCCCTGCTTCCAGGCGGCCTGGTGCAGCCGCCCGTCTTCGCGCACGGCAGCGACGAAGCGGTCCACGGTATCGCTCCAGGCGGGCCGGTCGAGCGCGGTGGCGTAGGCGTACTGCGTCATCTCGACCGGGGTGGGCGGGGCGATCGAACGCGCCCAGCTGGTGGTGCGTGCCATCATTTCGCTGACGCTGAAGTTCGTGAGGAACACGTCCACCCGCCCGGCCTGCAGGTCCTGCTGCACGGTGGAAAACGGCAGCGCCACCACGCGGGCGACGCGGAAGTGGGCGGAGATGTTGGTATCGAAATAGCTGCTGGCGACCACGCCGATCACGACGCCGGGGCGGTCGATGTCCTCCCAGCGCTGCACCACCGGGCTGCCTCGGTTCACCACGGCATAGACGTCGCTGCGCAGGTGGGGCGTGGCCATGTGCATGCGGCGCTTGCGCTCTGCGGAGACCGCCCAGGCCGACATGGAGACATCGCAGCGGCGCGAGGCCAGATCGATCGCCACCGTGTTCGGCGTGGTGTCGATGAAGGCCACGGGCAGCTTCAGGCTCGCGGCCAGTTCATGGGCCATGTCGATGTCCAGGCCCGAGAGCTTGCCGGTCACCGGGTCGCGGTAGGTGCTGCCGAAATAGTCGGGCCAGACGCAGATGCGCAGCACCGAGCGCGGCATCCCGTCCGGCACCGGCTGCGCGGAACACAGGCCGAACCAGGAGCAGGCGGCGGCCCAGAGCAGGCAGCGCAGGAGCCGGCCCGCCGTCATAGGGCGATGGTCCCCTCGACCAGATCGCGAAAGCTCGGGCGCTGTTCGGTGACGCGGCGATGCAGCGCCACGATGGCCGGCAGATGCGCGAGGAAGGTGTCCACCACCACGGGGTCGAACGCGGCCTCGCGCTCCTTGCGGAGCATGGCCAGGGCCTCCTCCACGCTGAACGCCTTGCGATAGACGCGGTCCATGGTGAGCGCGTCGAAGAAATCCACCACGGCGACGATGCGGCCCGAAAGCGGAATCTGCCGGCCCGACAGGCCGCGGGGATAGCCCTTGCCGTCCCAGCGCTCATGGTGCGAGAGCGCGGTCTCGGCCGCCAGCCGGAACACCGGAATGCTCGACATGCCCAGGATGGCGGCACCGTTGGTGGTGTGCTGCTGCATGATCTCGCGCTCCTCGGGCGTGAGCGGGCCGGGCTTTTTCAGCACGGCGTCGGGCGTGCCGATCTTGCCGATGTCGTGCATGGGCGCGGCGCGGCGCAGCATCTGCGCGTAGGCCGGCGGCTCGCCGAGGAACAGGGCCAGCGCCTCGGCCAGGAAGCCGATGCGAACGATGTGCACGCCGGTGTCGTCGTCCTTGAATTCGGCAGCGATGCTCAGCTGCAGCAGTGCCTCGTGGTGCGCGCGGGTCACCTCCTCCAGCGCCCGGTTGCGCTCGTGATAGAGGCGGCCCAGATCCGCCACCATGCGTTCCATCTGGGCGTTCGCCGCCGCATCGGCGTACTCCTGCGGCCATGCGGTCATGACATGGCCCCCGCCGTCTGCGACAGCTTCTTCTTGACGGTCTCCAGCAGTTCGAGCGGGCTGAACGGCTTGAGCAGATAGGCGTCGGCCCCGGCCGCCAGGCCCGCCTCCACATCGGTCTGATGGCCGCGCGCGGTCAGCAGGATGACCGGGGGACGCGGCCCCGGGCCCTGCTTGACCAGGCGGCAGAGATCGAGCCCGTCGATGCCCCCGGGAGTCATCACGTCCAGCAGCACCAGATCCGGCCTCAGCAAGGGCAGAAGCTCGGCGCCCTCATCGGCCGTGGCGCAGTCGTGGATCGAATAGTCCTCCAGCTCCAGCGTCATGCGGATGAGCCGCCGGATTTCCTGCTGGTCTTCGACGACGAGGATTTTCTTGGACATGGGCCATCTCCAGATGAAATTGAATGGTTGCACCTATCATATCTATCATTTAGGCTTGCATCCAGTCTTTTCGCTGCAACCCATCGTAAGGGCCAATGGCGGTTCATGCGCCGGTGGAACCACCGATCTGCTCGATCTGCACGGGCCTGAACGATGAAACCTTGACCGATAGCAATTTCCGGCGTGTGCCGTATTCGACGGCGCATCGCGCACTTCCTGCCGGATGGCCCAGCCGGCACCCTTTCACTTCGAGGAGAGAACCATGTTCGGATCAATGACAGTCGCCAGGAAGCTGGCCCTGGGCTTCGGCGCCCTGCTGGCCATCGGCGTCGGCATCGTCGCCTATGCCGCCTGGGCCATGAGCGGGCTCAACACGCGCATCGACGAACTGGTCAACTACCGCATGGTGCAGACGAGGCAGTTCAACGCGGTCAAGGACAACCTGCAGGCGGCAGGCCGGTACGCCCGCAACATCGTCATCAACAACGAGCCCACCTTCGCGGCCGGGGAACGCAAGAAGATCAACGATCTGATAGCGGCCAACACCGAGTTGCTGCGCAAGCTCGACCAGAGCATCACGTCCGCCCGTTCGCGCGAGCTTTTCAAGCAGATCAACGAGGCCCGGGGGCCCTATCTCAAGGCCCTGAACACGGCCATCGACATGGCGCTCAAGGGTGAGCAGGCGGCGGCCGGCAAGTACCTGGTCGATCAGGTCCGGCTGCTGCAGAACGTGTTCTTCAAGGCCGTGGACGACTCCACCGCCCTGCAGGACGAGATGGCGAACGAACTCGCGCGCACCGCATCCGAGCAGGCAGCGCTCGGCGTGCAGATCATGTCGGCGCTGGCCCTGGGCATGGTGGCGATCGGCGCGGCCGTGGGCTGGGCCGTGACCCGCAGCCTGCGCCAGGCCCTGGGCGCGGAACCCGCCGCGCTGAGCGCCGCCGTCAGCCGCGTGGCCGATGGCGACCTGAGCCAGCCCCTGCCCGTCGCGGCCCGCGATTCCGCCAGCGTGCTGGCCAACGTGGCACGCATGCAGGCCCAGCTGGCGCAGGTGGTGGCCACCGTGCGGCAGAACTCCGACAGCGTCGCCACGGCCAGCAGCGAGATCGCGCAGGGCAACGAAGACCTCAGCCAGCGCACGGAAGAGCAGGCCAGCGCACTGCAGCAGACGGCAGCCACCATGGAGGAGCTGAGCACCACCGTGCGCAACAACGCCGACAGCGCCAAGCAGGCCAGCCAGCTCGCGACGGGCGCCTCCGGCGTGGCGCAGCAAGGCGGGGAGATCGTCGGCCAGGTGGTGGCGACCATGCAGTCGATCAACGAGAGCAGCAACCGCATCGGCGACATCATCGGCGTGATCGACGGCATCGCCTTCCAGACCAACATCCTGGCGCTGAACGCCGCCGTGGAAGCGGCCCGTGCCGGCGAGCAGGGCCGGGGCTTCGCCGTGGTGGCGAGCGAGGTGCGCAACCTGGCCGGCCGCTCGGCCGAGGCCGCCAAGGAGATCAAGGCGCTGATCGGCCAGAGCACCGCGCAGGTGCAGCAGGGCTCGGCCCTGGTGGACCAGGCCGGCAAGACCATGGGCGAGATCGTCGGCGCCATCCAGCGCGTGAGCGACATGGTGGCCGAGATCACCGCCTCCAGCGCGGAGCAGAGCTCCGGCTTCCAGCAGGTGGGCGAGGCCGTGAGCCAGATGGATCAGGTCACGCAGCAGAACGCCGCGCTGGTCGAGGAAAGCGCCGCCGCCGCCGCGAATCTGAGAGGGCAGGCACGGCAGCTGGTGGAGGCCGTGTCGATCTTCAAGCTCGCGGCCACCGGAGCCGCGGCGCCCTCCAGGGCCGCGGTGGTGGCGCCGGCCCCCGCCATGGCCGCCCCGAAGCGGCCCGCCAGCCGCCCGGCGGCCGCACAGGCGAGCGCCAAGCCCGTCCTCGCGCCCCGGCCCGCACTCGCCGCGAGCGCAGCGGGCATGGCCTCATCGGGGGACCAGTGGGAAGCGTTCTGATGTTCTAGAGCGCCGGGCCGCCCCTCGGAGCCGGGCGGCGTCTTTTTTCTCGACGCGCCCGGCGTCGGAACGTGTTCACGATCTCAGAACGTGTTTACGATCTCCCAGGGGTCGCGCAGCTACGTCGGCGGGATGGGATGCAAGGCGCGGTGCGCAGTGGATAGCACGGCTATCCACAAGCGCCGCAACGCCGCAGACCGCCCGCCGACGTAGCTGCCCTTCGGGTTGGAGCGAAATCGGGCGATTGAACGCCCCGGCTGCTTGCATGGACACCAGCCCATGCGGCGCATCCGAAGCATCCACTCATCCCGATTGCGCTCCAACGCGATCCCCTGCGAGATCGTAAACACGTTCTCAGAGCCGGAGCAAGGCGTCGCGCAGGCCCTGCCAGCGGCGCGCCACCTCGGTCAGGTCGTGGCGGGAGAGCTGGGCATCCAGCGACTGGGCCAGCTCGGCCAGCGGGTGGGCGCCGATGAGCCGGAGCACGCTCTTGAGGTTGTGGGCGGTGCGGCGCAGCGCCGCCATGTCCTGGCGCGCGAGTGCCTGGTCACCGGCCTGCGCATCCAGCGGAAACTGCTGCCGGCACAGGGCCGTGAACGACTGCAGCATCGGCTCGCTGCCCTCGAAGAGCGCTGCGGCGTCGGGGCCGGCCACCACCGGCGCTGGCGGGGGGGTGGGCGCGGGCACCGGCGCTGCATTGCCGCTGCGCTGCGGGCCCACGGCTTCCATCACGCAGGCCTGCAGGGCCTTGAGGCCGACCGGCTTGTGCAGGATGCGCCAGACCCCGGCCTGCTGCAGCTGCTGTTCGACGGACGGGGTGATGCCGGCGCTGAAGACCGCCACCGGCATGCGGGACTGGGCCAGCAGGGCCTTGGCGAAATCGAGCGCCGAGCCGTCCACCAGGGTGAGATCGGTCAGCACCAGATCGACCGGCTCGCTCTCCAGCATCCGCGAGGCCTGGGCGACGGAATCGCTCATCAGCAGCTCGATCGGCAGGCCGTCCAGGGCCATCGCCACGTAGCGGCAGACGGCCGGATCATCCTCCAGCAGCAGAACGCGGGCAGCCATGGGGAGCGCTGAAGCAGGCGTCAAGCCAGGCCGAGGGCGGATTTCACCAGGCCGCCGAGCTCCTGGACCATGTCCACCTTGTGCACCACCGGCACCCCGTTCAGGGCGAAGCGGTAGGGCTCCAGCTCGCTGTCGGACAGCGAGGTCACGACGATGAGGCGGGTGGTGTCGAACTGGGGGCTGGTCCGCAGGCCGGCGATCAGGGCGGCGCCGTCGATGCCGGGCAGCAGGATGTCCACCAGCAGCACGTCGGGCTTGAGCTGGCCGGCCATGGCCAGGCCGCTGATGCCGTCCGGCGCGACATGCAGGTCCACGTCGGGCAGCGCGTGCTTGAGCACCAGCGACACGAGGTTCTGGAAGTGGACCGAATCCTCGATCAGCAGCACCTTGGATTTGGATGAAGCCGGCGCGCGGTCCTGCGGCGCGCGCGAGCTGTTGCGCTGCCAGGCTTCCACGGACTTGCGGGAGATGCGACGATGGCCGCCTGGCGTCTTCCAGGCTTCCAGCTCGCCGCGATCGACCATCAGCTGCACCGAGCGCACCGCAAGATTGAGCTCGCGTGCGGCCTCGATGGTGGTCATCTCGCCACCAGCCTTGGTCAGTGCCTCATTCGAATTCATCAGATATCTTCCAAAGAAATTATTCTATTAGTAAAAATTGATAGAACCGCGAAGTTCACCCTAAAGACTGAACAAAGGAGTAAGCAACCGTGCAGTCCATCGACCCTCACCTTATCGCCCTTATCGCGCCCACGGGGCGGCTGCGGGCCTGCATCAACCTGGGCAACCCTATCCTGGCGCACCGGGGCGGCGACGGGCAGCCGGGTGGCATCTCGATCGACCTGGCCCGTGAATTCGGCCGGCGCCTGGGCCTGCCCGTGGACCTGGCAGTGTTCGACACCGCCGCCCAGTCCGTCAAGGCCGTAACGGAAGAGCAGGCGGACATCGGTTTTTTCGCCGTGGACCCGCTGCGCGGCCAGGGCATCGCCTTCACGGCGCCCTACGTGCTGATCGAAGGCGCCTACCTGGTGCGTGAGGCCTCGCCCATCACCGCCAACGAACAGGTGGACCGGCCCGGCATCTCGGTGGCCGTGGGCCAGGGCAGCGCCTACGACCTCTACCTGAGCCGCGAGCTCAAGGCCGCGCAGATCGTGCGCGCGCCCAGTTCCCCGGCCGTGGTGGGCACCTTCATCGACCAGTCGCTGGACGTAGCGGCCGGCGTGCGCCAGCAGCTGGAGGCCGACGCGCAGCGCACGCCCGGCCTGCGTCTGCTGCCCGGCCGCTTCATGGTGATCCAGCAGGCCATGGGCCTGCCCAAGGGCCGGGGCGAGGCCGCCGCGCAGCTGCTGTGCGACTTCGTGGAAGACATGAAGGCGCAGGGCTTCGTGGCGCAGGCCATGCGCAGGCACGGCATCCAGGGCGCGTCGGTCGCACCGGCGGCGCAGGCGGGCGCCTGACCGCCGGGCTGCCGCTGCGCCCCTCCCCGCAGGCCTACGCCCTGCTCTCCAGCCAGCCGCACACCTGCTGCACCACCCAGTCGGGCGCATCCAGCGGCAGATCGTGCCCCGCCGTGGGGTGGCTCGCCTGGGCGCAGCCCCAGGCATGGGCGATGGCGGCGGTGCAGGCGGGATGCACCAGGCCGTCGCCCGCACTGCCGAGCAGCAGCAGCGGCACGGGCGGCGCAGCGGCATCGGCCCGATAGCGCGCCGCCGCCGCCAGCTGGCGCAGCGCATTGGCGCGCGAGACGGGGCGCTCCGCCCGCAGCTGCGCCCAGCCGGGCACGGCCTGCTCCCGCAGATCCGCCCGGCGGCTGGTGAGGGCGTGGATCAGGCGCTCGGCCTCCAGCGGCTGCCGCCAGCACCAGGCCAGGCGCAGCAGCGTGGCGTAGTTGCGCGGGCGCAGCCGGCGGTAGAAGGCGCTGAAGGGCCGCAGGCTGGTGTTGATGAGCACGGCCGAGGCCAGCTCCTGCGGCGCCTGGCGCATCCATTCGGCCGCCACCATGGCGCCCAGCGACATGGCCAGCACGCGGTACGGCGGCTCAAGCCCGCCCGCCAGCAGCTGGCTGCGGCCGGCCTGCAGCATGTCCTGCACGCGCCAGGGGCTGGGCTGGGCGTTGAGCGCGCCGTTGCCCGGCAGGTCCAGCAGGATGACCCGGGCGCCCGCGCCCAGCGCCTGCCGCAGCCGATCGGGAAAGCCGCCCCAGTGGCCGGCCTCGCGCGTGAGCCCGCGCAGCAGCACCCAGGGCGGGCTGGAGCCGGGCGGCGGCGTCATCGGCGCGTACCCTGCCATCGCATCAATACCAGGCGGCCAGCGCCGCCGCGCGGCGCGCTTCCTGCGCCTGCGCGCCCGGCAGCCAGTTACGGTAGCCGCAGGCAGCGCGCGGCAGGAAATCGAGCAAGGCCATGTGCTGGCGCAGCACGCGCTGCTGCCGGTGGTCGATCAGCGGATTGAAGATGCCCGAGCGCTTGAAGATCTGGCGCGGGTTCTTCTTGATCCAGAGCCAGGAGCCCATTTCCAGCGTCAGCGGCAGGAAGATGCGGCCCGGCTCCTCGCAGGCGCGCATGTAGAGGTAATCCCAGAGGTCGCCATGGGCCAGGTAATGCAGGCTTTGCGGCTCGATCACGTAGCGGTGGTTGCTGTAGGCCTGCATGAAGACTTCCTGCAGCGCATGCAGCTCGGCCAGGTGCTTGATGGGCTGGCGGGTGTGCGCGAACGGGAACCACAGCCGGTCCGACAGGCCGAAGCCCGAATGGCAGTCCAGCGCCAGGCTGAACTGGCGCGAGAGCAGCTCGGCCTCCACCACCTCGCACAGCGCCTGGCTTTCCTCTTCCATGGGCGCATCGGGCGCGCCGCGGTACCAGGGCAGGTTGGCGCTCAGGCGCTGGCCGCCGATGAGAAACGGCACGCGGTCGTCGGCGGAGATGGGCGCGTTGCGCATCAGGTCCACCCCGCGAGGATTGGCCCGCGTGGACAGCAGCGTGCCGCCGGGGTTGATGAGCGGCATGAAGACCAGGCGCACCTGTTCGAGCTGCTGGTGCAGCAGCCCGTCCCAGCGCAGGCGGTTGACCACGTTCTGCAGGTAGGCGATGACGACCTGCGCGCCGATGCGCTCCAGCCCGTGCACGCCGCCGAAGAAGCCCACGGCCGGCACGTCGGGCGAAGGATTGCCCATGCAGATCGCGTAGAGCGGCAGATCGGGCCCCGCCTGCGTGGCGATGGAGCGCAGCATGCGGACCTGCAGGTGGGGGGCGCCCTGGTCGATGATGCGCTCCAGCGCGATCAGTTCAGGCAGCAGCGGAGCGGTCACGAGGTGCGTGAAGAAGAGAAAGGGTGGGGCCCGCAGCGGGCCGATCGGGCAGGATAGCCCGCCCGCGCCGCGAACGCAGGCTTGGCCCGCAGCGCCCACGGGGCTCTGCGCGGCTGACTTCAAATTGACACGCAGCGGGTGCAGGCTGTCGGCTCCCCACACAGCCCAGGCAGGCCACCATGCAAATCCCTTTCCTCCACCGCAAGAGCCCCGCCAAACGCACCCTGATCGCCGCCGGCTCCATCGCCGTCGGCATGGCGGGCGGGCTGCTGGAATGCCTGGCGCTGCTGCGCTCGCGCCGCCAGGTGCGGCTGCACGCACGCCACCGCGCCCTCCCCCACCAGCACTGAAAGCGCGCCTGCTGACGATACCCGGCGAGATAACCGGCAGGCTCTGAACCCTCCTCGCGCCGGTCTGGCGACATCGGCGCGCTCCGGGTGCTCCCGAACGGCATCCCGCATGCCAGAATTCCGGCCATGCAAGCCCACCAAGCCTATGTCGCCCAGGCCGCCACCGCTCCGCCGAAGCGCGCGGCCGGCACCATCGCCATGCCGGCGCTGTACCGCGCCGCGCTCGGCGCTCTGAACGCGGACCGCTATCTGGCGTTTTTCCAGCGGCAGGACGACACGGGCCGCAACCTGCCGGGCTGGAATGCCGCCGCGGCCTTCTTCACGCTGGGCTGGATGGTGTTCCGCCAGCTCTGGATGCCGGCCCTGGTCTATGTCGCAGCGCTCGAAGGCGTGGCCCTGGTGGCCTTCGCGCTGGGCCAGCACTGGCTGAGCCTGCCGCGGCAGGTGCTGGGCGGGGTAGCCCTGGCGGTCTTCGGCGCGGCCTGCGTGCTGCCGGGCCTCTACGGCGATGCGGTGATGCACGCCGAGATGCGCAAGAAGATCAACCGCGCGCTGGCCGCTTCCCCCAACCTGGCGAAGGCAGCCGAACTGCTGGCCCGGCAGGCCCCCACCCGCCGGCGGCTGGCCTGGGTAGCCGCCGTGCATGTGCTGCTGGCTGCGGCCATCGTGGCGCTGTGGCTGGCCTTCCCCGGCGGCACGCTGAATGCGCCGGGCACCGCCGATGCATCGGCGGCCACCGCGACCGGCGCTCCTGCGGCGCCAGCCATGCCCGCAGCTTCGGCCACCGCAGCCGAGGCAGCCCCTGCCGCCAGCGCAGCCGCAGCAACGGCTTCCGAGCCTGAAAGCGGAACGGCGGCCGGCACGCAGACGCCGGCCTCGGAGCCGGCGGCGGCCGCCTCCACACCTGCTGCACCAGCCGCAGCCCCCACCGCCGCCGCCAGCGCGCCCGCCGCGCCAGCCCCGGCCATGGCAGCGAGCGCCACCGCTGCCGTGGCTGCCGCCACTGCCACATCGACTGCAGCGACTGCATCGGCGCCACAGACCGCGGCCCGCACGCCCTCCCCGGCGGTGGCCGATCAGCCAGGCGCATCCACCAAGCGCCCGGCCGCCAGCAGCGCTGCCGCACCGGCCGAAACACCGGCAGCCAAGGCCTCCGCCCCAGCTGCCTCGGCTCCCGCGGCACCGACCGCCACCAGCGCAGCCGCGCCCCGCGCACACCATGCATCGCGCCCGCGCACCGCCGCACGCGCACCCCGCCCGTCCACGCCGGCGGCCACGGCCGAAGCCAGCGCCACGCCGCCCGCGCCCCTGCAGCGGCGCCTCTACATCAACGTCGGGCTGTTCGGCGACCCGGCCAACGCCCGCCGCGCCATGGCCCTGCTGCAGACGGTGGATCTGACCGGCTCGCAGGCGCAGGTCCGGGCCGCTGGCGGCCGCATGCTCACCCGCGTGCGCGTGGGGCCATTCACCTCGGCATCGGAGGCGAACGACGCCGCCCGGCGCGTGCTGTCGCTGGGGCTGGAAGCCGCGCCGGCCCAGAACTGAGGCCCGCGCCCGGCGGGCCGCGTTACGGCTGGTGACGCCCGCCCGCCACCGACTTGGGTTAACGTCGTTTCTATTTCTTCAAGGAGCAGTTTCCATGCGCAATGCAGCATCCACGGCTTTGACCCTTGCCACGCTGGCCCTGGCGGCGGGCTGCACGTCCACGTCGCCGTTCGGCAGCGGCAACACCTCGCCCGTGCCCGGCAGCGCCACGCCGCCCGTGGGTGGCGTCTGCAACGCCCAGCCCGCGCAGGGCTTCGTGGGCCAGATGAGCACGGCCAAGGTGGTCGAGGCGGCCCGCGTGAGTTCCGGCGCCAACATGGCGCGGGTGCTGCGGCCCGGCCAGATGATCACCAAGGAATACGACACGCAGCGGCTCAACCTGCAGATCGATGCGACCGGCCGCATCACCTCGGTGAGCTGCGGCTGAACCGGGGGTTGAGCGCGGCTCGCTGGACTGGCGGGGCGCGCGGGCCCCGCCCGCGCACTCAGTCCGCCAGGAAGAGTTCCTGCAGGTCGCTCAGGAAGTCGAAGCCGCGCTCGGTGGGCCGCACCTGGCCGTCCGCGCGGCTCACCAGGCCCTTGCGCTCGGCCTCGTCCAGCCCCCGGGCGATGGCGGTGAGCGGCAGCCCGGTGCGTTCCATGAACTGCTGCAGCGTGAAGCCATCCCGCAGCCGCAGCGCGTTCAGCATGTATTCGAAGGGCAGATCGGCCCGGCGCACGTCCGCATCCTGTGCGATGGCGCGGCCGGCCAGGGCGCCATCCATGTAGCGGCGCGGATCGCGCAGCCGCACCTGGCGCACGACGCGGTGCGCGAAGCTGAGCTTGCTGTGCGCGCCGGCGCCGATGCCCAGGTAGTCGCCGAACTGCCAGTAGTTGGTGTTGTGCACGCACTGGTGGCCGTCCCGCGCATAGGCCGAGACTTCATAGCGCCGCAGGCCGGCCGCGCCGGTCATCTCGGTGATGCGGTCGAGCATGGCGTAGGCCGTGTCGTCCTCCGGCACGGCGGGCGGGTGCTTGGCGAAGTAGGTGTTGGGCTCGATGGTCAGGTGGTAGATCGAGATGTGCGGCGGCTCGAGCGCCAGCGCCGTGCGCATGTCCTGCTCCAGGTCGGCGATGGTCTGGCCCGGCAGCGCATACATGATGTCGAGGTTGAAGGTGCCGAAGGCGTCGCGCGCCTCTTCCACTGCCGCCAGCGCCTGGGCCCGGTCGTGCACGCGGCCCAGCGCCTGCAGGAAGCGGTCGTCGAAGCTCTGCACGCCCACCGACAGCCGCGTGACGCCCGCCGCGCGGTAGGCGCGGAAGCGGTCCTTCTCGAAGGTGCCGGGGTTGGCCTCCAGCGTGATCTCGCAGTCCGGCTCCAGCCGCAGGCGGGCGCGCACGTCGCCCAGCAGGCGGTCGATGGACTGCGGCGCGAACAGGCTGGGCGTGCCGCCGCCGATGAAGATGCTGTGGACGGTGCGGCCCCAGATCAGCGGCAGCGCGGCTTCCAGGTCGGCCATCAGCGC
Organism: Paracidovorax wautersii; assembly: GCF_900113035.1. Taxonomy (GTDB): domain Bacteria; phylum Pseudomonadota; class Gammaproteobacteria; order Burkholderiales; family Burkholderiaceae_C; genus Paracidovorax; species Paracidovorax wautersii. Next base: position 40,186 of record NZ_FONX01000014.1, read on the forward strand.
GTCGAGGTAGCGCGCCTCGGGCAGCGCATCGGCGCCGGTGCGCGCCTCGTGCGAGTTGAAGTCGCAGTAGGGGCACTTCTTCAGGCACCAGGGCAGGTGGATGTAGAGCGACAGCGGCGGCAGGCTGGACAGCTGCAGCAGGCCGGGGCGCATGTAGTGCTGCACGCCCTGCAGCGCTGCGGATTCGGCGTCCGCGCCAGGCGCGGCCGCGGGAACGATGGGAATGGACACGGGCAAGGCTCCGGCGGCGGGCGTCAGAACCAGCGCTCGCGCATCAGCGCCAGCATCTGCTGCGCGGCGCGGCCGCGGTGGCTGTGGGCGTTCTTCACGTCCACGGGCAGCTCGGCGAAGGTCTTGCCGAATTCGGGCAGGAACATGACCGGATCGAAGCCGAAGCCGTTGCTGCCGCGCCGCTCGCGCGCGATCTCGCCGGACACGCGGCCCACGGCGATGAGCGGCTCCGGGTCCTGCGGGCTGCGCACCGCCACCAGGGTGCTGACCATGGCGGCGCGGCGGTCGTCGATGCCGGCCATCTGTTCGAGCAGCGCCTGCACGTTGGTGTCGTCGCCCTTTTCGTAGCCGAACTGCGTGGCGTAGTAGGCCGTCTGCACGCCCGGCTGGCCGCCGAAGGCCTGCACGCACAGGCCCGCGTCGTCGGCCAGTGCCGGCAGGCCGGTGTGCTGCGCGGCGAAGCGCGCCTTGGCCAGGGCGTTCTCGACGAAGGTGTGGAAGGGCTCCTCGGCTTCGCCCACGCCCAGGTCGGCCTGGCGCACCAGCTCGACGCCCAGCGGCACCAGCATGGCCTGCAGTTCGGCCAGCTTGCCGCGGTTGTTGGATGCAAGAACGAGTTTCATGGGGTTTTCGGCTCCTGGCCCAGGCAGTGCCTAGGCATTCAGCTATTATTTTTGTAGCGAATGCTGCTGCAGCGCGGCCAGCTCGCCAATGCCCTTTTCGGCCAGGGCCAGCAGCTGGTCCATCTCCTGGCGCGTGAAGGCCGCGCCTTCGGCCGTGCCCTGCACCTCAACGTAGTGCGCCACGCCCTGCGCGTTCACGGTCATCACCACGTTCATGTCGGTGTCGCAGGCCACGTCCTCGACGTATTCGAGGTCCAGCACCGGCTGGCCCTGCACGATGCCGACCGAGATGGCGGCCAGCGGCGCGGTGATGGGCGAGGCCTGCAGCTTGCCGGCCGCGATCAGCGTGGCGACCGCATCCTGCGCGGCCACCCAGGCGCCGGTGATGGCTGCGGTGCGCGTGCCGCCGTCGGCCTGGATCACGTCGCAGTCGAGCTGGATCGTGCGCTCGCCCAGGGCCTTGAGGTCGAACACGGCGCGCAGGCTGCGGCCGATGAGGCGCTGGATCTCCTGCGTGCGGCCGTTCTGCTTGCCGCGGGCGGCCTCACGGTCGCTGCGGGTGTGCGTGGAGCGCGGCAGCATGCCGTATTCGGCCGTCACCCAGCCTTCGCCGCTGCCGCGCTTGTGCGGCGGCACGCGCTCTTCGACCGAGGCGGTGCACAGCACCTTGGTGTTGCCGAACTCGATCAGCACAGAGCCTTCGGCGTGCATGGTGTAGTGGCGGGTGATGCGCACCGGACGCAGCTGGTCGGCGGCGCGGCCACCGGGGCGGGCAGCGGAAGTTGGGGTCATGGAAGGGGTTCTCTGCAGCGGGGAATGGGGCGCCCGGAAACACCGGGCACAAGACAAAGCGGGAGGGCGGACAGCCGACGACGCCGCGATCGCGACCAGTCGCTACCGGCTTCGGCCCAGACGCCGATTCTCGCCTGCCTGACGGACTGCGCGCTGAGAACGTGGTCACGATCTCCCGGGGATCGCGCTCACGCTCCTAGAGCTTGCGCGCCGCCGAGCGGCGGATAGCCTCGTTGATCTCGGCGATGGAGCGCTCGATGGCCGCGTCGTCCAGATCGTCCAGCAGCAGGCCCTCGGGCGCGCCGCCCTGGATGGTGGAGGCGAAGGCGTCGTCGCCCAGGCTGGCGGTGCTCACGCTGAAAGTGGAGCCGAAGGCATCGGGCGTTTCCCATTCCAGGGCCAGCGCGGTCACGTTGTCGCTGGCGCTGCCGGCCTTGCGCAGCGCGTCTTCGACCAGATCGGGAACGGCCACGTCCACCGTCTGGCGCCCCAGCAGGCGCGCGATGTGGGCGTCGTCGAGCGTGCCCCAGAGGCCGTCCGAGCAGAGCAGGATGCGGTCGCCCTGCTCCAGCAGCACCGGCCCGGCGCGGTCGTAGATCGGCTTGGCGGGCGAGCCCAGGCAGGTGAAGAGCACGTTGCGGTTGGTGATCGCCCGCTCGAAGAGCGGCCGGGGCGCATCGCCCAGCTCCAGGTAGGAATGGTCGCGGGTGCGCGCCAGCACCGCGCCGTCGCGCACGAAGTAAAGGCGCGAATCGCCGCAATGCACCCAGCTGGCCCGCCCGGCCTGCACCACCGCGGCCACCAGCGTGGTGCGGGGCGAGTCGGCCAAGCCGCGCTCGCTCGCGTGCTTGAGGATGGCTTGGTGCGCCTCCAGCAGGGCCATGGCCAGAAAGGCCTGCGGGTCGGCCAGCGCCGGCTGCGCCTCGCGCTGGAACAGGGCCGACACGGTCTGGATGGCGATCTGCGCGGCCACCTCGCCGTCGGGGTGCCCACCCATGCCGTCGGCCAGCACGAACAGGCCCGAGGCGCGCGTGTAGCAGTAGCCCATGCGGTCTTCGTTCTTCTCGCGCCCACCGCGCCGGCTGATCTGGAAGACGGAGAACTTCATTGGGCCTTCGCGCCGGCCGGGTTGGTCTGGCTCGGCTTGGGCCCGCTGCGCCGGGCATCGCCCACCAGCGAATCGATCTGCATGCGCATCTTCTCGCCCAGGCTGAGCCGGGTGTAGCGGCGTTCGCCCTCGCGGCTGAGTTCCTTTTGCAGCGCGAAGACGGACTGCGGCCGCGAGAGCGGGTCCAGCGCCATGCACCACTCGACCACCTCGATCAGGTTGTCCGAATAGATGCCGCGCAGCTTGGTGAGCGCCTGCGCGAGCCGGTCGGTGTCCTTGCGCTGCGGCGCATCGGTGGGCGGAAAGCCCTGCATGCAGGCATAGATGCAGGCGCCGATGGCGTAGATGTCGGTCCAGGGGCCCATCTGCGTGTCGCGGCGGTACATCTCGGGAGCCGCGAAGCCCGGGGTGTACATGGGGCGGATGAAGTTGCCTTCCTTGGAGAGCACTTCGCGCGCCGCGCCGAAGTCGATCAGCACGGCCTTGTTGTCGTCGGTGATGAAGACGTTGGCCGGCTTGATGTCCAGGTGCAGCATCTTGTGCTGGTGCACGATGCGCAGCCCGCGCAGCACCTCGTCGAACAGCGGGCGGATGGTCGATTCGCGGAACACCTTCTTCGTGTTCAGGTCGCGCGCGGTGATGATGAAGTCCTGCAGGGTCGCGCCCTCCAAGTAGTTCATCACCATATAGACGGTCTCGTTCTCGCGGAAGAAATTCAGCACGCTGACGACCGAGGCGTGCGAGATCTGCGCGAGGGAGCGCCCCTCCTCGAAGAAGCTCTTGAGCCCCAGGCGGTAGAGCGAGAGCTTTTCGGGCTGCACCTTGGGCAGCAGCTGGCCCGGTTCACGGGTGGCGAGCGACGAGGGGAGGTATTCCTTGATGGCCACTTGCTGGCCGTCGGCGTCGGTGGCCAGATAGACCACGCCGAACCCTCCGGCGGACACCTTGCGGACCACGCGGTAGCCGCCGATGGAGGTGCCGGGAGGCAGGGGTGCCGGCTTGATCTTGGACATATTCTGCGATGAAGACTCGGGCACGAATCGGAACCGGGATAATCGCGCGTTTGCAGCAACCACCGAGAGTCCCATGGCAGTTTACAGCATGACCGGATACGCCAGCGCCCAGCACGGAGCGTCTGCCGCAGGCGCCGAAACCGACGCGCCGACGCGCCGCCTGGGTATCGAGATCCGATCGGTCAACAGCCGTTTTCTCGACCTGTCCTTCCGCCTTTCCGACGAGCTGCGGGCCCAGGAGCCCGCGCTGCGCACCCTGCTCACCGCCAAGCTCAAGCGCGGCAAGGTCGAGGTGCGCGCCTTCATCGAAGACGAAGGCAACGGCAGCCTGCCCGACCCCGCTCCCCGGCTGCTGCAGCGCCTCAACGGCATGCAGGACGCCGTCAAATCCTGGCTGCCCCAGGCCGCGCCCCTGAGCGTGGCCGATGCGCTGCGCCTGTGCGCCAGCTTCTCCGGCCCGGCGCAGGACTGGTCCGAAGCCCTGCCCCCGCTGGCCGAGCAAGCCCTCAAGGCCTTGATGACGGCCCGCGAACGCGAAGGCAAGCGCCTGGCTGCCATGCTGCAGGACCGGCTGGACCAATTGCGCGCGCTGGCCAAGCAGGCCGTGCCGCTGGTGCCGCAGCTGGTCGAGCAGCACCGCCAGCGCTTCCTCGACCGCTGGAACGAGGCCCTGGCCCACGCCGACGGCAAGATCGCCGCCGAAGCCGCGCAGGACCGGGCCCTGACCGAAGCCACGGCCTTCGCCATCCGCATCGACGTGGCCGAGGAAGTCACACGGCTGCAATCGCACCTCGATGAAATCGAGCGCCTGCTGAAAAAGGGCGGCGAGATCGGCAAGCGCCTGGACTTCCTCATCCAGGAACTGCACCGCGAAGCCAACACCCTGGGCTCGAAATCGGCAGCCCTCGAACTCACCCGCATCAGCGTGGACATGAAGGTGCTCATCGAGCAGATGCGCGAGCAGGTCCAGAACATCGAGTGATGGATAATCCTGATTTGATAGCAGCTAGCGCAGACGCCGTATGGACTATCCCGGAAATCTCTTTGTAGTGGCGGCCCCCAGCGGGGCCGGCAAGTCGAGCCTGGTCAAGGCCCTGCGCGAGCTCGACTCGCACGTGCAGCCCTCGGTCTCGCACACCACGCGCCCGCCGCGCGGCCAGGAAAAGCACGGCCGCGAATACTTCTTCACGTCCGACCAGGAATTCGACGCCATGGTCGCGGCCAACGGCTTCGTCGAATGGGCACACGTGCACGGCCGCCGCTACGGCACCTCGCGCAAGGCCATCGAAGAGCGCGTGGCCCAGGGCGCCGACGTGCTGCTGGAGATCGACTTCCAGGGCGCGATCCAGATCAAGCAGGCCTTCGCCAACGCGGTGCTGATCTTCATCCTGCCCCCCAGCTGGGAAGAGCTGCGCTCGCGCCTGGAGCGGCGCGGCGAAGACGCGCCGGACGTCATCGAACTGCGCCTGGCCAACGCCGCCTCGGAGATGGCCCAGGCCCAGAAATTCGACTTCGTTATAATCAACGAGTTGTTCGAGCGTGCGGTCTTCGACCTGAAGACCATTGTTCACGCACAGCGCCTGAAGTACGCGGCCCAACGCAGAGCCCGCGCCGACATCTTCGAGTCGCTCAACATCACCTGATTCCCACTTTTTCGAGAAACATCCATGGCCCGCATCACCGTCGAAGATTGCCTCGAGCAAATCCCCAACCGCTTCCAACTGGTGCTCGCGGCCACCTACCGTGCGCGCATGCTGAGCCAGGGCCACGCCCCGCGCATCGAAAGCCGCAACAAGCCCGCCGTCACGGCGCTGCGCGAAATCGCCGAAGGCAAGGTGGGCCTGGAAATGCTCAAGAAGGTGCCCGGCTGATCGCCTCGAAGCGCTAGCCCCTTGCGGGGCTGAAGCCAAAAAGCACCGCATTGCGGTGCTTTTTTTTGCCTGGAATACCCAGCCCTCGATGGCAGGCTACATTAAAGGCATGACTGCGGTGTTGAACAAAACTTCTGTTTCCGATGGACTGCCGAGCGAAAGCCCGGGCAGCGCCAGCCCGTCCGCAGCGGCAGCCAACGCGGCGGCGGCCAGTTTCGCAGCGCTGGTGGACAGCCTCGACTACCTGGACCCCGCCAGCATCGAGCAGGTACGCCAAGCCTACCGGTTTGCCGACCAGGCGCACCTGGGGCAACTACGCAGCAGCGGCGAGCCCTACATCACGCACCCCATCGCCGTCACCGCCCAGTGCGCCACCTGGAAGCTCGACGCCCAGGCCCTGATGGCCGCCCTGCTGCACGACTGCATGGAAGATTGCGGCGTCACCAAGGCCGACCTCATCGAGCGCTTCGGCGCGCCGGTGGCAGAACTGGTGGACGGCCTGACCAAGCTGGACAAGCTGCAGTTCAACACCCGCGAAGAGAACCAGGCCGAATCGTTCCGCAAGATGCTGCTGGCCATGGCGCGCGACGTGCGCGTCATCCTCGTCAAGCTGGCCGACAGGACGCACAACATGCGCACCCTGTCCGACATGCCGCGCAGCAAGTGGGGCCGCATCTCCTCCGAGACGCTGGAGATCTACGCCCCCATCGCCCACCGCCTGGGCCTGAACCAGACCTACCGCGAGCTGCAGGACCTGGCCTTCCGCCACCTGCACCCCTGGCGCTACGCCACCCTCTCCAAAGCCGTCAACAAGGCCCGCAACCGCCGCCGCGACATCGTCCAGAAGGTGCAGAACGAGGTCGATGCCGCCTTCGCGCGCATCCACATGAAGGTGCGCCTGGCGGGGCGCGAGAAGACCCTCTACGCCATCTACCAGAAGATGGACCTGAAGCACCTGAGCTTCGCCCAGGTGACGGACATCTACGGTTTCCGCGTGATCGTGCCGACGGTGACCGACTGCTACACCGCTCTGGGCGTGCTGCACCAGATGTACAAGCCGGTGCCAGGCCGCTTCAAGGACCACATCGCCATCGCCAAGCTCAATGGCTACCAGTCGCTGCATACCACGCTGGTGGGCCCCTCGGGCGTGAACATCGAGTTCCAGATGCGCACCGAGGAAATGCACGTGGTGGCCGAAGCCGGCGTGGCCGCGCACTGGCTCTACAAGGCCCAGGACGATGAAGGCACGACCGCCGAACGCCTGGGCACAAAATGGCTGCAGTCCCTGCTGGACATCCAGAACGAGACCCGCGACGCGGCCGAGTTCTGGGACCACGTCAAGGTGGACCTGTTTCCCGACGCGGTCTATGTGTTCACGCCCAAGAGCCAGATCATGGCCCTGCCCCGCGGCGCGACGGTAGTGGACTTCGCCTACGCCATCCACAGCAACGTCGGCGACCGCACGACGGCGGCCAAGATCAACAACGAACAGGTGCCGCTGCGCACGGAACTGAAGAACGGCGACGTGGTGGAAATCATCACCGCGCCGGTCTCCACGCCCAACCCGGCCTGGCTGGGCTTCGTGCGCACCGGCCGGGCACGCTCGAAGATCCGCCACTATCTCAAGACGCTGGCCCATACCGAATCCGCCAGCCTGGGCGAAAAGCTCCTGACCCAGGCTCTGCGCGCGGAGGGCCTCGAACAGCTGCCGGACGAGCAGGAGAACCACGCCCTCTGGGAAAAGCTGCTGCGCTTCACCGGCAACCGCACCCGGGTCGAACTGATGACCGACATCGGCCTGGGCAAGCGCATCGCCGGCATCGTCGCCAAGCGGCTGGTCGTGCTGATGTCCGAATACGGCCACCGGCCCGACGCCCTGCTGCTGACGCGCGAGCGCTACAGCTCGCACGAGAACCTCTCGCAAGGCGGGCTCACGTTGGATGGCAGCGAGAACGCCTCGGTCCAGTACGCGCACTGCTGCCGCCCCGTGCCGGGCGACCCCATCGTCGGCTACCTCGGCAAGGGCGAAGGCCTGGTGGTGCACAACAGCGCCTGCAGCGTGGCCAAGAAGCTCCAGCACAAGGACAGCGAACGCTTCATCGCCGTGGATTGGGCCGACGAGCCCACCCGCCTCTTCGAGACGGGCATCGTGGTGACGATCTCCAACGGCAAGGGCGTGCTGGCGCGTATCGCGGCGGAGCTGGCCAGCTCCGAAGCCGACATCGTGCACGTCGAAATGGACGACGCCGTGGCCATGGACACGACCGACCTGCGCCTCGTCGTCGCGGTGCGCGACCAGGCCCACATGGAAACCGCGCTGCGCAACCTGCGCCGCACGCAGGCCGTGCTGCGCGCTTTCAGAATATTGCCCCAGGGCTGACCGCTCCCTCCAGAGGACCGACGGCCGGAGCGCCTTCAGGTCGCAGGCGCGGCCGGATCGGGATAGCGGACTGACAGCACCTCCAGCGTGCGCGTGCCGCCGGGCGTCTGCAGCGCGACGGCGTCGCCCTCGCGCGCCTTGAGCAAGGCACGCGCCACGGGTGAGATCCAGCTGACTTCCGACCGCCCGTTGTCCGCCTCGTCCACGCCCAGGATGGTGATGGTGCGTTCGGCGCCTTCGTCGTCCGCATACGTCACCGTGGCGCCGAAGAAGATCTGGTCGGAACCCGCATGCACGGACGGGTCCACCACCTCCGCGATTTCCAGCCGCTTGGTCAGAAAGCGGATACGCCGGTCGATTTCACGCAGGCGCTTCTTGCCGTAGAGATAGTCGCCGTTCTCGGAACGGTCGCCGTTGCTCGCGGCCCAGTGGACCACTTCCACGACCCGCGGCCGCTCGTTGTCCATCAGATCCAGCAGTTCGGAGCGCAGCCGGGCATAGCCGGCCGGCGTCATGTAGTTCTTGCTGCCCGCAGGCAAAGGGGCGGCAGCGACTTCGTCGCCGTCGTCCTCGACCGCTGCATCGTTCTCTTTGGTGAAAGCCTTGCTCATATCCTGTGACCTGTCTCAATCGCTGCGCCGATTCTCATGCTGCCGGCCCTCGATCCAAAGCGGACAACGGGGCACAGCCCCGACCCGCTAGGAGCCGATGCACGCGCGCACACGAACGGCATTGTGTGTCGGTCATTGATAGGGCGGAGGATCCTGCACCGGCTTGTCTCCGCCGGGGCTGGCCGGTGGATCGTCCACCTCCGGCGAAGGCACCCACTGCGGAGAAGGCGGCATTTCGATGGGAGGAACCGGCTGGGGCTGGCCGCCGGGGTTGGGCATGGGAACCGACATCTGGAATGTGGACATGGCATCGCCTCGTTTCAGTGAAGCTTCCAAGTTAAACCCACCCGAAGAGCCCCCCGTGACAGCCAATGCCGCGACCTCGGAGGCGGGCGCTGGCCCACACAAGCACTTTGCCAGTGCAGAGACCCGGCACGCACATCAATCACGCGAAAGGGGGCACCGCGAGAAACTGCGCAATCGCCTGGAGCGCAAACCGCAAAAGGCGACGCACAACGGAAAAAGCCCTAGAACATTTCTGTTCTAGGGCTTACCGTTTGGTGCGGCTGGCAGGAATCGAACCCACGACCCCTTGGTTCGTAGTTTTGCTTCTGCACCTAAGTCATTGATTTAACAAGCACATGAGCCGTCCGCTTCCACCTGACCGTGCTCTGTCATGTACAGCGTTTCGGTGGGCAATCCCCCAAAAGTCCCCGCTAATCTTACGATTCCGCCTGCTGATCCGCACTGCTGAGTCGTGAAAGATATACTGTATGAATGAACAGCACTATCCAGCCGATAGCAGTTAACTGCGAGCGCACCTCCATCTATCTGCCACTGGCGGATGCGAGTGTTCGGGCTGGATTTCCCTCGCCGGCAGCAGACTTCGGCGAATCGCGCATCGACTTGGTGGCCGAACTCATCAGGCATCCGCAGGCCACCTACCTGCTACGCGTGCGCGGCCTGTCCATGGTAGAGGCCGGCATTGATGACAACGACATCGTGGTGGTTGACCGTGCCTTGAAGCCCGCAACCGGAAACATCGTTGTGGCCGTGGTGGATGGCGATTTCACGGTCAAGTACCTGCAGTTGCGCGCCGGCCGAGTCAAGCTCAAAGCGGCCAATCCCACCTTTCCAGACATCACGTTCAAGGACGGACAGACCGTCGAGGTGTGGGGCGTGGTCACCAGCTGCATCAAACAGTTCATCCGCTAGGGGCACGCATCAGTGCAGACCTATGTACGCCCTGGTCGATGGCAACAATTTCTACGTTTCGTGTGAACGGGTGTTCCGGCCGAGCCTGATCGGCAGGCCGGTGGTGGTGCTGAGCAACAACGACGGATGCGCGATCGCTCGAAGCAATGAGGCCAAGGCGCTGGGCATCGCAATGGGCGCGCCGTGGTTCCAGATCCGCCACTTCGAGGAGACCGCGGGCCTGGTGGCGCTGTCGGCCAACTTCGTGCTGTACGGCGACATGAGCGACCGGATGATGAGCCTGGCGGCCGGCCTCGGCCCCACGCAGGAGATCTACAGCATCGACGAGTCGTTCGTGGGCCTGCACGGCGTGCGGGGCGATCTTGTGCAGCGCAGCCGTGCCGTGCGGGCGCGCATCCTGCAGTGGACAGGCATCCCGTGCGGCATCGGCATCGGCACTACCAAGACTCTGGCCAAGCTCGCCAACCACATCGCCAAGACGGCCGAGCGCAAGCCCGGCAGCTACCCGGCCGAGCTGGCCCAGGTGTGCAACCTCGCCGCCCTGCCCGCGCGTGCACTGGAGGAGGTGCTGCGCGGCACCCCCGTCTCCGACGTGTGGGGCGTGGGCCGGCGCATCGGCGCGCAGCTGATCGAGGCAGGCGTGCTCAATGTGCTCGACCTCACGCAGTTGGACCCGGCCCTGGTGCGGCGCCGGTGGAACGTCGTGCTGGAGCGCACCGTGCGCGAGCTGCAGGGCATGCCTTGTGTGCAGCTGGAGGATGTGCCGCCACCGAAGAAACAGATCGCCTGCACTCGGTCGTTCGGACGGCCGGTAACCGACCTGGCGCCACTACTGGAAGCGGTGAGCGAATTCGCCAGCCGGGCCGGCGAGAAGCTGCGCGAACAGGGAAGCTTGGCGGCCCAGCTGCTGGTGTTCGCGCACACGTCGCCGCATCGTGAGGGACCGCGATTTTCCCGCTCGGTGGTAATGCCGCTGCGCCGGCCCACGGCCGACACTGGCCTGCTGGTGGGTGCGGCGGTCGCCGGCATCCGGCAGATCTACGAGCCCGGGTATCAGCTCATCAAGGCCGGCGTAATGCTGCTGGATCTGCAGCCCGGCACCACGCACCAGGGCGAATTGGAACTGGAGGTCGAGGGTGGCCGCGACAAGTCCCGTCTCATGACTGCGCTGGACACGATCAATGCACGATACGGCAAGGGTACGCTACATGTTGGCGCTACAGGCATCGAGGGAGCGACGCGGGAATGGGGCATGCGGCAGGAGCGCCGCACGCCCCGATACACCACCCGCATCGACGAACTGGCCCTGGTGAGGGCATAGTGCCGGCTGTAGGCTCAGCGGCCGGCACCACCCATAGCAATTGAGACTCGGAAAAGGCCGGATGTCGGCCTGTGCCACTCAGACCATGATTCTCCCTGCAGCAGTTCGCTGCGCCACAGGAGTAGAAAAATTGCGTGAGATGTACGAGTACGAGCTAGACCAAAAAACCGCCATCAAGCGTGGCGAAGAGTTGTACCCGGATGGGTTCGTATTGGAAGAAGACCGGGCACCGCCCTTCCTGCATGCAGGCCCCATGGGGCTAGAGAGTTGGGCCCAAGCCGCGACGCGGTGGCGCATCGTCCCCAAGAAGGGGGAGCATCCGGACAAGCCGGAGCGGTAAAAGCAGCGCGGGTAGCGTGCCCGCGCTGCCCAGCTATCAAAAATGCCGCTGCTCACCGGGAAGGTTGATGACGATGTCCGGGAGGCTCGCTTGGCCGGAGGCGATCGCTTGCAACTCCTCTGCGCCGAATACCTCCAGCAGCTTGGCGGCACGCCGGTCCAGCTCGTTCTGGGCCAGGCGAGCCCAGTCCGGGTAGGTTTCGATCAGCTCTTTGCCAGCGGGATTGTTGCGGGTGTAGCCCGTCAGATAGTCCGCGATTTTGTCGTTCGTGTAGCTCATTCTTCGCTCCTGTTGGTTGGCTTCGGGATGGCTCCATTGACGCTCTGGTGCGCCACATCTCCAAGCGGCTCGGGAGTGTCCGACGGCGCCGTCGGACACTTCCACCGCTTGACTCAGGCGCTCAGAAAAGGCCTGCGGGCTCGGCCTCGCGGTCCCAGCTATAGATCACCAGCTCGTTCCGCTCAACGCCCTTGCCGCCGCCGGCCACTTGGTACGTGATGGGCACCACATCCATCTGCAGCCCAGCGAAGCACGTGCGGACGTCCGGATGGTCGTTGATGCTCAGAATCGCCCTGCCCTTGAGCTGCCGCATGGTGGCAGCCATGGCCTCGTACTGCGGCCACTCGAATGGGACGCCGTAGCCCTCGGTTTGCCAGTAGGGCGGGTCCAAGTAAAAGAGCGTGTGCGGCCGGTCGTATCGCCGCATGCACTCCTGCCAGTCCAGCCGCTCGATGTAAGCGCTTGTGAGGCGCAGATGCGCAGCGCTGAGGTCTTCCTCCAGCCGCAGCAGGTTGACCGTGGGCGCAGCCACGGTGGTGGCCGTGCCCCACGTCTGGCCCTGCACTCGGCCGCCGAAGGCCTGGTGCTGGAGGTAATAAAAGCGAGCAGCCCGCTGGATGTCGGTGAGCGTTTCCGGCGGGGTGGACTGCACCCACTTGAAAACCTCCCGGCTACTGAGCGCCCATTTGAATTGCCGCACGAACTCTTCGAGGTGCCGCTGCACGACCCGATACAGGTTGACGAGTTCGCCGTTGATGTCGTTGATGACTTCGACCTCGGCGGCCGGGCGCATGAAGTAGAGCGCGGCGCCGCCGGCAAAGACCTCGACGTAACAGGTGTGCGGAGGGAAGCGCGGGATGATGATGTCCGCGAGGCGGCGCTTGCCGCCGATCCACGGGATGATGGGGTTTGCCATAGTGGGCTCCAGGGGTTGATACACTGCCCCCGCCTGTACAGGTGGGCGGGGCCTTGGCTGGGCTCACAGGCTCGTTCTGTGGGTCTGGCGGTCGCCCGGGTGCTGCAACACCCTGACGGTCGCTCCGTTCTTTTTTTCCAACTCCATGCGCCAGGCGGCGCACGAAGCTCAGTCGATGCGCGGTGGCGGTTCGCTGTCGTTCCTCGGGGGCACTTCGCGCTCCGCTCGCTCATGGATCTCTTGCAGCCGCAACCGATGGTCGCGGCGCATGCGCTCCTCCAGTTGCCTGGCACGGCGTTGGCCGCCGGCACGCTGGGGTTGCGATGGCTGGGTGAGTCGATCAGGGTGCATCGCGACCCTCGATCGGTTTGCGGCAGTTGTCGAGGGCTGCGCGCAGCTGGCCTTCGTAGCCCTCGCGCCGCTCGATCTCGGCTTGCGCCGTACGGGTGAAGTCATCGACCGAGGCGCCCGGCTGCAGGCCCTCCGTGGGCATGCTGGGCCGTTCAGGCACGGGCTCTAGGCATGCCACAGGCACAGGCACGCGCACCTGCAGCGTCTCCACGCGCGGCGCGGCAGCGCAGCCGGACAGAAGCAAAGCGGCACCGAGCGCCGCGGGGATCATGTTTCGCATGATGTGTCCTCCACGGGATTGAGCGGCAGTGTTTGTCCACGCAGCTCATGAGAGCAATCGTCCAGAAACTGCACCGATCCGTCGTTGATCCACGAGTGGCAACGGAAGCCGCCCCGTCGCCCTCCGGGCGGCTCGGTGGTGAGCACACTTGGGCGAAGCGTTGGTGCTGATGTGCTGCCGTTCCAGGTCCAGCATCCAGTACCGTCACGCGTGCCCTGGCAGATCACCGGCAGCGTGAGGCGGCCAGTAGGCCCGGGGATGTTGAGGGTCAGGTGCGTAGCTTCTGCCGCAGCGCAGCTCACGTAGCAGCCACCCTGCAGGCGGACAGGCAAGGCCTTCATGGTTGCGTCCTCCCCTTGAGCCACCCATCGACCCGCACCTGAGCACTGGCGCACGGGTCGCCGGGTACGGGCGGCGGCGCTGCCAGGATCTGGTCTGCCCGTCGGGCGTGCCCTGCGGCGCGCGCAGCGGCCTCGCGGCGGGCAGCAGACGCCTCCAGCAGCCGCTTGTCGGCCAGATCGCTGAGCCGGCCGACCTCCGTGCTGCAGGCCTGGGCTGCGCCGCGCACGCCGGCCAGCTCCTGCGACTTGGCCGATACATCTCCACGCGCGGCGATGGCTTCATCGCGCTCGCCCAGGTAGCCCCAGACGAGCGCTGCGTTGGCGATGAGGCTGGCCAACAGCAGCGCCTGAAGCGCACTCACGACCAGCCCTCCCGGCGCACCTTGACGCGTTCCCAGACGATGTAGCCGCACAGCAGGACGATGCCGACCAGCAGCATGGGCAGCAGCCAGTCGCCGAGGCGTTCGGCGCTGCTCTTGATGTCGGTGACCGTGCGCGCAGTTTCCGCGATCGTGGCCACGGCCGCCGTGCCGCCGGCCGCCACGCTTGCGCGGTTGATCGTGCTGGCCGTCAGCGGGCGCTCGGCGTCCACCGCCTGCGGCATCAGGGTCTGGACGTCGTCCACGGGTGCTGCCGGGCTGGCGGCTGCGCCGGCGGGCCCGGAGGCGGGCGTCAGGTACAACTGCGACTCGGCCAGCCGGCGCGCCTCCAGGCCTGGCGACACTTCGCCGCCGGCCTTGTTCCACAGCCGGAAAGCCCGGGCCGCCGCCGCGGTGTCACCACGGTTGTGGGCCTTGAGCACAGAGGACTGGCGAAAGCCGTCCTTGGCGCCCTTCGGCTTGCTGCTGCCCGACCAGCCCAGGCCGATGTTGTAGGCCAGCACGACCATGGCCGCCAGCTGATTCTCGTTGGGCGGCACCGTGCAGGCCGCGCGCACGGCGGTTGCGATCTTGTCCAGCTCGACCGCCAGGCGCGCATCGGCCTCCTGCAGCGTCATGCGGTCGCCTTCGCGCACGCCTTCGGTGAAGCCCCAGCCAATGGTCCAGGGCGCACCGCTCAGGCCGCTGATCGATGCCGGGATGGCGAAGGGCGCGGCCAGGTACTTGCGCCACAGTCCGGCGCCGCGCAGCGCCTTGCCGAGCGGCGAATACGGGTCCGGGTACGCGTGGCCGACGAAGGCCTCACGGTCGTGCAGCAGCTTGATGCCGGCGGGGTTGATAGGGTAGGTCTGCATGGTCATGGGCTCCGTTTGAGGGACGAAAAAAAACCCGCCGGGGGTGACCAGGCGGGCCGTTGCAAAAGGCACGAACCCTATACGGGCGTGCCGGATACTGCGCGATCTGCGAAACCAGGACCGCAACTTAAAAGAAAATCAAATTAATCACCTAGATAAGGTACTCTATTATTATTCGCATGGGCTTTCCCGCCACATTAGCACCTTCCCCCGCAGATATGTTTATAGCCACATCATCATTACTAGTCCAAAACGTATATCTATAAGACGCACCAAGATAATCACTTGAAGAATTCGCCGGCATGTACGAATTACCCTCCGCGTACTGAGCAGCAACACAGACCGAAACAATAGATTCAGCCGGACAACCATGAGCGTACGTTGCCAATCCCCCAGCCGCAGGCATAACCCCCTCAATGAGCCTCTTTGCGGTACGAGGCGCAGATGGTCCCTGCCGCATTCCTCCGGGGGCCGAAATAGACCCTGAGTTATCAAAAACAATGGGGTTTGCATTACCAAGAAATAACTTCAACTCGATTTTTCCATCGGTTCTACCGCCCTCCCCTATAGTAAGTGCGCCAAGATAACGCACACCCTGATGTATCGCAACGAATATTGAATACTCGTTATTTTCATTATTTGCATCGATACTAATAACAGAAGGTCTATCCCCCCAAAAATAAGAACTGGGACGGCCTATATCCCCATGCTGCGATATCGAATTACTAGAACCCAAGAACTCAATAGATCCTGAAACAGGGCCGCCTGTTAGAGACAACTTGCCATCCAGAGCAGTTTTCGTTGCCGTACTGACTGGAAGCTTTTCCAAGCTATCCGTTCCCGTCCCCCCGTATGCCGGGGATAACTGCCCCGATGAATTGAAGCGGGATGTGAGCCACTTCAGGCTATTGCGGAGGGTCTGCACGATCGACTGCCAGGCCAGCGCGGTGCCAGCCGCAGGCAGGTCAGGGATCGCAGCGGCGTCGGTGAGCGAAGCCGAGAGAAACTGCGTCTTGAAGTCGGCAATCGTGACCTGGCGCATCTGCAGACTGTTGGCCGAGTCCCCGATGCTGATGATGTCCGCATCCACCAGCACCGACTTCGCGGCGACGTTGGCAGACGAACCGAACTGAATGCCGGTGAAGATCCAGTAAGGCGCAGTCTTGATCCACACCCGATTGTTGGCCTCGACGTAGTGCTCACCGAGCACGCCGGCCGCATCGCTCGGAGGGCCATCGCCGAACGACCACTTCGTGGAGAGAGTGCGCAGGACTTCGAGGGTCACCAGATCCTGCGGCTGACTGACGATGCCGAGGTGCTTCATGCGACCACCGCGACCCTATATTGGCCCGTCGTCGGCGCAACAGCGAACGTCAGCTGCACCGTTTCGTCGCTGTTGGCCACCCAGTCACACAGCACACCGGCATTGGTTGCCGTCTCGCGCACGCTCAACTGCACGTCACGGGTGCCCAGGTTGTGCGCCACGGTGATCGTGGTGGCCGTGCCGTCGCCGATCGTGGCAACTGCCTTGCGCGCCACCACGGCGGTGTCGATAGCCACGACCGCGCCGTTGATCGTGATGCCAGCGCCTGCCGTGTAGCTCTTGCCGCCACCGAACTGGCCCCAGGCCAGCGCCGTGGTGCCGATGGTGATGGGGGCATCGGTGGTCATCTGCCACTGCTGGTTGCCGAGCGTCGCGCCTTCCGAGACGAACACCGCAGCGCCCAGCACCTCGGCCGACGCGTCGAAGTCGGCAGCCCGGGTCCACGCGCCGGAGGCGGCCCGGTAGATGCCGTTATCGGCGGCGCTGGTCTGGTCTTTCACAAGCACTCGATCGCCCGCGGCCAGGGCCACGCCGTCGATGGTTTGAAGGCCTGACAGCGTGATGTTGGCCGTGGTCGCCGCGCGCACCGGGTCTTTCCACTTCAGGCCCTGCACGGCAGCGTCGAGCTGGGCCTTGGTGACGGCATCCTGCGGGTTCTGCGCGTCGGCGAGGTTGGTGATGCGGTTGCCGTTGGCGTCGAGGTTGTTGGTGATCTTCATGGTTGTGGGCTCCTAGGGGTCGGTCAGTTGCAGATCGCACGGCCGGCGAGCGGCACGCTGTGGGTGATGCGGGCGGTGGTGAGGTCGAGGTGCCGGACGTCGGGGCAGATCTCCGCGCCCAGGTGGTCCAGCACGGTGATGGCGGGGTAGCGGCCCAGGTTGTGAGCGACCGTCCAGACGGACGCGGCGCTGTCTTGCACGTGCGTGTAGCGGCTGCCGGCGCCCTCGCCTGCCGGGCCGGCCGGCCCTTGCTCCGCTGTCTCGATGACCAGCAGATCGGCCACCTCTTCGCGCAAGGCCTGGACGGGCTCCAGCACGTAGAGGTCGGCGCCGGCCTCGTCGCCGCAGTCCTGCAACCATTCGAGCGCCGTCATGGCAGCACCTGCACGATGCCGGCATCGACGGACAGATCGCCCTGCAGCACGCGGCGGTTGATGCCGTCGGCACCGCGCACGACAAGCCCGAAAACGGCCTTGCTCCAGCTGATGGCTGCGGCGTCCGCAGGGCTCACCACGATGTCGATCGCCCCCGGCACCGCGCCCAGCGTCAGGCCGTTCCCCACGGTCAGCCGCAGGTAGAGCGTGCCGCCCGGCGCGCTGCGGATCTCCATCGCAGCATCGCTGCCGGTCAAGTCGGTCGGCACGAAGGCCGAGCGGGGCACCGGCAGGCCGGTTTCGGCGTGGACGATCGCGCCATTGCGCAACTCGACCGGGCATGCGTAGGAGCCCAGACGCAGGCGCTTGCGCATGCCCTCCGGCTTGGCGATGACCCAAATGGCCCCGCCGCCGATCATGATGGTTTGCTGCATGTTTTCTCTCTTGCAAATGACCGCGCCCGCCGGGCGGTGAGGCCGTGGCGGGCGCGGAAGGTGGAGGGTGGAAAGCTAGATCTCGATGCGCGTGACGGGCAGTTGCGGCGCGGTGCCGGTGATGGCTCCACCCTGCACGAATACGCTCTGGCCGGCGGCGATCTGCAGCGGGTTGCGCACACTCACAACGCCCGTGCCGGTGAGCTGCACGCGGGCCACAGCACCGTTGACCGACTGCACTACGCCGGTCTGCACCGGCGCCTCGGGCTGCAAGTCGAGCAGGCGCTTGTAGAGGTTGCTCGACGCGCTCCCTGCGCCCAGGCCCTTGGGCGCGGACGATGTGCGCTCCACGGCCAGTTGCTGGCGCACGGTGGGCATGTCGGCCGTAATGGTGATGCCGCGCACCAGGCCGCGCCAAGTCTCTGCCGGCTCCTGCACCTCGATCAGATAGCCGGGGAGGATGAGGCCAGGATTCGTGCCGCCGGTCAGCAGCGGCAGCGTGATGGGGTGCCGGTGCGTGATGGCGGCAGCGGCGATCACCGCGCTGCCGCGCTGGCGCGCCGCGTCGACATGCGTCACCAGCGCGTCGGTCACCTGGGGTGCCAGCACCTCGCCGGCCGAGCCGGCGCGCACCACATGGCCCAGCACCCCGGCGCCGGTCTCGCCCGAGACGTACACGGCGTCGTAGCGCGCAGCGCCCAGCGCTTGCAGAGTGTCTGCGGTGATGATCTGGCCCGGCATGCGCACCGTGGGCACCGCGGATGCCCAGTCCCAAGGCATCACGGCATAGCGAGGGGCGATCTGCAGCCTGGCGTCGACGCAGTGGCTGCGCACCACGCCGCCTGCGGCTTCGGCGATGCGTTGCACGACGGACAGCGGCGAGCCCTGATGGCTCCATGCGCCGGCAGGCACCAGCCAGTCCTGCATGGCCCAATCGAGCGACACGCCCGTCATGTCCAGCGCCTGCAGCGCGAGCTGCTGCGCGGTCATGTCGCTGCTGTTGCTCCACACCGATGCCGGCATGTGCGGGGCGCCTAAGAGCGATGTGACGCTGGCGCCGCGCACCTGCACGCCGTGGTCTCCGAACTTGCGCGAGCGCTCGGGCGGGTCGATGGCGAAGACCCAGGCGATGCCGTTGATGGTGACGCGCACGCGCGCCGGCAGGCCGCCCGATGGGGCGAGCTGGTCGAGCAGGTGGACAGGCCCGCGCGCGGACATCGACCAGCCGAAGCCGTCGTCGTCGGCCGTGATGGAGATGCCCTGCAGCTGCACACGCTCCAGGCTCGGCAGCAGCACGGCGTCGATGGTGTTGACGGACATGTAGACCCTTAGAAGCGGGATGACGAACTGCGGCTGCGGCGCGGTGCCGGTGTGGCGCTCGCAGACGAAGACCAGGCCGACGGGCGACGCGCCACTGCCTGCGGGCATCTCGAACAGCAGGCGCGCGGGCAGCGCGGGCACATAGCAAGGATCTGGCAAGGGTGGAACCGGCTGCCAGGCCGAGATGCCTGGTGGCGGCTTGCGGCCCTGCTCGAATGCCAACTGCCAACCTCGACCCTGCGGCAGTCCACGCCGGAAGCCGGAGACCTGCAGCAGTGCCAACTGACCCGCACGCTCGAAGCGCTGGAGCGCCTGGGCGCGCAGGCGCGCGGCCTGCTGGAACGGCTGCAGGGCGGCCACGCGCAGCCCGGCCGCCTGCTCGAAGCCGCCGCGCACGGCCGTGCGCAGCTGCACGGCCTGCTGAAGGCGCTGCGCCGCAGGTGGCACCGCCAGGCGGCGGGCCTGCTCGTCGGCAACACGGGCGATCTGGGCCCAGCGAGCCGACTGCTGCCAGCGCCCCTGCAGCATGGCCTGAACGGGTTGCGCAGGCTGCGCGAGCACTGCCACGGCGGCATGCGCGCGGGTGCCCTGCTGCCAGCCCTGCAGCCCGCCGCCGAAGGCCTTTCGGCCCTGCTGCCAGCTGCTGGCGACATCACCGGCGACGGGGCGATCGACGTTGACCAGATAGCGCGCCTCGACGTGCCCACGAAGGCCCGTGATGGACCCCGTCGCCGCGATGCGCGAGACAACGCGCAATGGCACCACACCCTGCAGGCCCGTGATGCGCCCGGTGCCGGCCAACTGCACGGGCGGGCGCGTTGTGCCCCCGCCCTCGTCGCCGAAGACCAGGCGCACCGGACTGTCCGGCGAATTCGCCGGCTGGTCGAATCGCAGGCTCGTTGCGCCATCGTCATTTGCCACACGTCATGCCCTCACGACAAGGTGGTGCTGCCGAGCACGACCAGGCCCCCGGCGTAGAGCAGCGGAGAGGTCTCGCCGGCCGGCGTCAGCCCGCCCATGACGCGCCAGCAGCCGTCGTGTGCCGTGTCGGTCACATCGCCACGCACCAGCACGGCGCCCGCCGCGCTGACCCAGTCACCCCAGCGCGGCAGGCCTTGCTGCAGCACCATGGCGCCGGCTTCATCGGCCGGGTGGAGCACCAGCAGGCCGTCCACGATGGAGGCACAGGGCTTGGCAAGCACGATCTCAGCCTGCGGCGCGTCCGCATGCGCGGTGCCGATGGTGGCGGGGCGGGCCGTGTTGTAGATCCGGATGCGGGAGCTGCCCGAGCCGGCGTCCGCCGCCATGATGGTGGCCTGCAGCTGGGCCTGCGACAGGGCCGCACCGATCTCCCACACACCGCTCATGACGACACCTGGGCGGTCAGGTTGCTGGCGGCCACCGGGCGGAAGTTGCCCGATGCATCCTCGGCCAGGGTGAGCCATGCCTGCGAAGGGTCGATGCCGCGGAACTCGAAAGCGCCCGTGACGGGGTCGCTCCAGACCTCGCGCGCCACCAGCTTGTCGCGCTGCCGCAGCAGCAGCACGCGGGCGCGGACGGGTACGTCGGGCGAGCCCTTGATGGCCGTGGTGCCCCAGACACGGCCAGCACCGCCGAACTCAGCGTCCAGCGCCAGGGCCGGGCCGTCGAGGCCGGCGACACGCAAGGGCTGCACTGCTTCGGCCCAAGCCACAGCGGCCTCCACGCTGACCGTTTTGGGCTCTGCATAGGGCACGAACGTAGGGCTCGGCGCGAACTGGAGGCGCAGCGTCTGACCAGCGTCCACCGTGGCCAGCAGCACGTCCTGCAGCACGTCAGACACCGAGCGCTCGAACAGGTGGATCTGCTGCTGCGCATCCACCGCGCGCAGGTACATGTCCAGCGATCCATCCGCCCCGGCCTGGGCCGCGAACCACAGCAACGCCGAGTTGCTGCCTGACTGGCAAATGCTGCCCGCCACGACCGTTGAAGCGGTCGGCCCGCCCGCGGCGATCGAGCCCGATTGCAGCGCGCAGTCCTTGTCTGCCGGGTGAAAGACCAACACATAGCCACGACTCTGACTGTGCGGCAGTGGCGGCAGGATCATGCGTGATACGCCGGGCAGCGCCACCAGAGCGCTGCCATCGATCATCGATGCTCGGCCTCCGGCATACCACTCCACCGCGCCCTCCGCTGACACCGCCATGCCGCGTGCATCGACCAGCCCGTTGCTTTCGACCATCGCGGCGCTGTCGCCCAGGGCCACAGCGCTGGCAGAACGGCCCTGCAGCCAGGCGGCAGCGATGTCGCGCGGATCATCTGAGACGGCTGTAACAGTGATGGACGAGGCGTAGGCCTCGCCCGTGAAGCTAGCCGCCGGCATCAGAGCCTCCAGGGTCCGGTCAGATCCACGAACATCGTGCCCACTTGACCAGCGCCGCTCTCGTGGGTGTAGTCGACCCCACCCGTATTGAGCGCCAGCAGCCTGCGGCCCAGATATGCACCTTGCCCGTCGATGACCGTGCCTGCCCTGAAACTCCGGCCCAGCTGCTGGGGCGAGTGATACACGCCGGGCAGGCGCCCGCGGAAGCCCGCCGGCCCCACAATGACTTCCACAGGAGCGAGCCTTAGCGAGTTGTCTGCCCCGTTCGGGAAAGGCAGCCCGATACCCTGATACGCGGCAGTGCCGCTGCGGCCTGAGAGATAAGCGCTAGCCCGCCAGCCGACCACGGCGCCACGCAGTCCCAGGTAGCCCCGCGGCAGATACATGCCGCCGCCCGAGCTGTTGCTGACCCCCACGTCACCGGCGCCGGCATCGTAGATGAACCGATACTCGGAGCCGGAGATGCAAGCCGCATACGGGTCGCCCGAGCGGTAGGGCACGATGTCTCCGAAGCAAACCACCGACGAGCCGTAGGCACCGAAGACCGTCGAGCGCGGCTCGACATACAACAGCATGAACCGCTCGTCTGCAACGATGCACCATGGGCGAGAGGTCGATGTCGCATCGGTACTCTTAGCCCACACCATCTGCTGCTTGTCCTGAGTCATCGAAAGGAGGGGGAAGCGCCCCATGCCGTCAGAAATTCCCGACATCGACTCATATCCATCGACCACCCCCCAGTTAGCGCCAGAGTCATCCACGCGCAGCACGCAGCCGGTGGCCTCCGCAGCCGATGGCTTGAGCGCGATTACGTTCGCGAGCGCCCCCGGAAACAGCTCTTGCCAGGTCGCCGGAGCGACCTTGCTGGTGATGGAGCCGGAGGCGGTGCCATCGGCCACGCCGGGCGCGGGGAAGGTCACCGTATTGCCAGCGACCGACGCGATGCGTTTTTCGCCGTTGAGGGCCGCCGGAGTGGCGCCTGCCAAGGCGACGATAGTGCCCGCCTTGGCGGACGGAGGCGCGGAGTAGGTGGCCGTGGCCACACCACCGGACACGGAAAGCGACGACACGGCGGAAGCGCCGAAGCCATCGACCAGGCAGGCCTTGAGCACGGAACGCAGGGCGCCCGGCGTGCCGGAAAGCTCCGGGGCGCCTGGCAGGGTGGAGTCGTAGCAGTAGATGGTCATGCAGGGCCTCAGATCACGGGGTTGGAGGGAGCGCGATCAACGTCGCCGCGCGCGGTCAGCTCGAAGGCGAAGTCGGTGCCCACGGCCTCGCTGGGCTGCGTGGTGCGGATCGCGGCGAAGGGGTAGTAGGTGCCCACGATGGGGAGGAAGAGCACATTGCCCGCCGCCCAGCCGCTGCCCCAGCCGAGCGGGCTCAGGCGGAAGATCGGCACGCCGGAGGCGGGGTTGATGGGTGCGATCTCGGTGTTGCGGCTGAAGGTGCCGAGGTTGCCCACGTGCTCGCCGATCACCTCCACGTCCATGCCACCGGACAACACGCGCAGCGCGAAGCGCTCGGTCATGGCACCTGCGTTAGTGACGGTGACTGGATAAGCCCCATCGTCGTACGTGGCTGAGGCCGGGTTGCCGATGGTGGCGTCTGCCCAGGTGATGCCGTCCCAACTCTGCTGGTCGAACACGGGCAGCGCGCGGGCGCGCAGGTTGCCGGCCATCATCGCGGCCGAGACCACCGAGCCCACCGGGAAGACGTGCGAGAGCTGCTTCGTCAGGCGCAGGGTGCCGTTGATCTGCACGTCCGCCACGCGCGCCATTTCCTCGATGCGGTGCTTGATGACCACCGGCTGCACCCAGTTGGTCACGTCGGTGATCGTGACCTTGCCTGCGTCCAGATCGGCGGTGTAGCCGGTGCGGATGAGCTTGCCATCGGCGCCGATGAGATAGACCCGCGAGAGACGCGTGCGGGCGCAGTCGATGGTCATGCCGGCGCTGTAGGTGGCTGCGGCGATGCGGCCCGTGTGGCCGATCACCACGTAGCTACCGACGCGGAAGATCGGCACGCGTCCGTCGGGCGGCAGGCGCACCGGGTCCAGGCCCAGGATGTCCGCATCGAGCGGGAGATACGCGTAGGAGACGCTGTTGTAGCGCAGCGTGGTGGGGTCCACCGGCCAGGGGCGCCAGATCTTGCCGGGCTGGACGGCACCCACATCGGCGGCGCTGTACCACCATTCAGCCTTCTGGGCATCGGTGAGGGTGGAGGCATCGATGAAGTCACCGAATTGCAACTCGCCCACACCCGACTCGAAGTCCATGCGTCCGAGCATGTGGGCGCCCGCAAAGCTGCCGTCGAGGTTCGTCGTAGCGGTCAGCGCATTGCCAGACACATCGGTCAACGTCAGCACCAATCCCCCGGGCTTCAGCGGAGCGCTTTGCGTACGGAAGAAGATCGATGCGGTGGTCCAGGGAGCACGACGCGTCCACAGACTCTGCAGAGACACCGAGCCGGGGTTGAGACCGACGATCCAGTCTGTCATGTTGACGCGCCCTGCCGCGTAGTCGATGGTGCCGCTCGCTTGCCCTGCGACGCTGTCCGTGCGGCCTCGATAGATCACCCCCTCGAAGTCGTCGTAGGTCTGGCCCATCCAGACGAAACGCACACTACCGGGCACGATCGAGTCCACAGTGAGTGGGCACATGTCGATGCTGACCGCCCCGCCGGCGAAAGATTCGGTCGCGGCGGTGGAGGCCAGCGGCGCGACCTTGTAGCGAACGATCACATTGCCAGCCACCTGCTCACCGACAGTGGTCGTGCCGTACTCACCGCCCTTGGATGACGCGCTCGACGTATTCGATGAACCGCCGCCGTACTGACCATCAGCTGAAATTGACGCCTGGAACGACTTCGCGTCTTCGTGGTCGGACTTGTAAGACTCTGTTGTCTTTGTCTGATCGACCAGCTTGAGCGTGATCGTCTTGGAGCTGTACAGCACCGTGCCCAGGTCCAGCGCAAAGCCTCCAGAGCCATCATCCGACGCTCGATGCGAGACGATGACTCGCCGCGAATTGCTGCTGTCACGCTGCACCTGCCGAGTCAGCGTGGCCGAAGTGCCTTCCTTCCTCGTGCGCCATCCGTGGTAACCGTATCCGTCGTTCCAGTACGCCCAGTAGCGCTTGCTCTCGTCGTTGGTCACGGCGGACATCGTCGTCAGGCTCCCGCCGCCGGTCTGCGTGACCTCCTGCGAGGTAGTCCACGCGACCTCGATCGAGCCTGCCACCGGCTGGCTTTGCAACACCAGCGTGGCGCTGCCCGTGGCGTCAACGCCGGGAGAGGAAAAGAGCTGCTCGACTTGCGCGCCGAACGAATACTCGACCTGCCACTCGCCCCCGGCGTCGATCATGTAGGGCGTGCTGAGCAGGAGGCTGCTGCTGGGGTAGTCGATGGTGCCAGTAGCCTCGCCGGAGAATCGGCCCACCCCGTCGTCTGTCACAGCGCGCAATATGCCGCCCGAGGTCCAACGCACCGTCACGGTTGTCGGCGTGGCGCCCGGGTTCGCAAGCCTCAGCGCTGTCAGCGGTGCATTGATCGACGCGCCTTGCGTGGCGCGATTGGTGAACGCCACACGCTCGGCCCACTGAATCACGATGCTGCTGGCATCGTCGGGCAAGGCCTGCAGCGTCATGTCCATGCTGCCGGTCGTGTAGATCACGCGGCCCGAGCCCGCCCCGGTGAGCAAGCCCTCGCCGTCATCAGCCAGCGTGTACCAGCTGCCCAAGGCCCGGTAGCTGACGATGACGGTGCCCGGTTCAGGCAGCGGCTTGAGCAGCGCCACGAAGCTGAACCCCCGGTTGCTCTGGCCGATCTTGATGCGCCGCGTGTGGGCCGCAACAGGCACCTCAACTCGACGCGGCGCCGTCGCCAGCACTACGGTTCGCTCCGCTGCTGGCCGCTGGTCGAGGGCCGTGGTTTCTGTTCGGCTGCTCGGCACGAGCTGCGTGTAGATGCTGGCGACGCGAAGTGTGCTGTCGCCCAGATCGACGGCTGTGGCAACGGGCGATGCGCCGTAATACGTTGCGGCATCTGCGACCGTGGTGTCGCGAATGATGGTCTTGCCTGCGGCTGTCGAGTAGTCGCGCGAGGGCGGGCTTCCCGGGAATTCGTAGCGCAGAGCATCGGACAGATCGACTTTCGTGACGGCCCCTTGGAAGTCCACGAATTGTCCGTTGATCGAGTAGGTGAACGTGCGTTGCTCTGTTTCAGTACGGGTAACGCGCACGTACTGGATACGCTCGGTCGAAGTGCCCTGCTGATACGTCAGCACCAAGGTGCGGCCGATGTCCGGCGCCGGCGTGCCAGGCCGATGCAGGATCTGGATGGATCGCATGCCGATCACGTGGTCTTCCAGCAGCACCCCGGACCAGGGAGTGCCCTGGATCAGGTAGTTGGCGATCGACTGCGCTATGGTGCTGCGCCGGGCGAAGAGCCCACACTTCGCCAGCGTCACTGCCACATTGGGGTCGCTCGGGGGTTGCGACAGAATGACGCTCGCGCCCATCAACGGCTCCGTGGTCGATGTCATCACCGCGGCGTGCAGTTGCCGGATGCTGACGTTGCCGCCAGCGCGGTCCGCTTCGGTGATGTCCTGAAATACCGAGTTGCTGGCACCGTAGGGCACTTCGGTGCCGGTGGGTCCGCCGCCGCCTTCGGGGACGTCGTCCATCACGCGGCTGGTCAGCAGCTTGATGTCGCCTTCTTGGATGGTCATGGGGTTTCGCTCGCTTCCAGAAATCGCAGCGTCAGGCTGCAGTAGTAGTCGGTGTCCAGCGGGTCGGCGTAGTCGATGACCGCGCTCATCGCCAGCGCGCGGCCCTCTTCCGCGTCGCCATGGTCGAACACCACGGTGAAAGCCTGGCCGCGCACATCGAGCGCCAGGCGCAGGCCGGGAATGGAGGCCCAGGAACGCAGCGTGCGCAGCGCTGCGCGGCTGATCCAGGCGCTGTCGCCATCGCCCTGCAGGGTGATGGGCCGGCCGCCGTTGCGGGCCATGGCGTCGATGATCAGCGTGCCGAAGATGCCGCGCTCGGTCTTCTGGGCGACCGGGGACCATGTGAGTTCATCGGTCCAGATGAGGTCTTGGGGCAAGGCCAGCGGGGTGCTGCCGTTGGTGAGGGTCATGCTCATGGCGTCAGAGTCCTGCCTGGCGTTTCTGGTCTTCGAGGTACGTCACCACGGCGCGGGCCAGTTGCTCGATGTTGGCTTGGCCGCTGCTGTTGGTGGGCACGCTGTACACGGTCGGGCTGGCGCCGATGTAGACGTTGACGATGCGGTCCACGCGCGGCCCCGATCCGCCCTCGCCGGAGCCACCTCCGCTACCGTCAAGCGGTGGCTTGGGCAGCGGCTGCGGCGCGGCGGGGGAGCCCGGCTGCTTGCCCTTGTTGCGCTCGTAGTCCAGCATGGCCGCGGCTTCGGATTTGCCGGCGCCGAGGCGGTAGTACTCGGACATCTTCCCCAGCGCCTCGGCCAGCGTGGAGAACTTGCCGCCCCACTGGATCTGCGCGGCGCTGGCCGTGTTCGAAACAGATCCATCGGGCTGGGTGAACTGCGCGGAAAGCCGCTCGGCCAGCATCTCGTCCAGGCCGGACTGCTTCAGGTAGTCGATGATCGTGGTGCGCGTCCAGGCGAACTGCGTGGCGCTGGCGGGCTTGTTGGTGATGCTGGAGGCCGAGACATCGGCCGAGCGCTGCGCAGCGGCTGCAGCCAGGATCTGCCCCTGAGCGGCCAGGGCCTTGGCGCCGGCATCGGAATATGCGGCGCCGAGATCGCGCACGGCAGCAGCGCCAGCGCCGGCCGCGACCACAACGCCACGCATGGACGTGGCCGACTTGTCGAGCGAGCTGGACAGCACCAGCGAGGACTTGCCGGCCTCATCGGTGACCACGCGGTAGCCGCGCACCGCCGCTTCTGCTTGCACCCATGACGGGGCGATGCCCTTGTTCGCTGCGATGGCGGCCTCTGCGGTCTTCACGAAGGCCTCGCGCAGCTCGCGAGTGCTGGCGATGCCGGACTCGCGGATGGCGTCGTAGGCCTCCCTCGCGTTCTCGGCGTTCTGCTTCAGCGTGGCGTCGGTGGTGAGGCCCAGCGCCGTCATGCCTTCGCGCAGTGAGTTGATACCGGGCTTGGACTTCTCCAGCGCATCGCTGAGTGCAAGAGCCTTTTCTCGCGCCTGGTCGAGCAGGCCGTCCGCCACCTTCTCGCCGAGCGTGTTGCGCAGCTGCTCGACACGCGCACGTACATCATCCAGCGCCTTCTGGCTGTCGGCGGTGTTGAGAGCCTTGACGAAGCTGGCCTCCAGCACGCGGCCCGCGTCCACGCCCTGGGCCTTGAGCTTGTCCAGGCCGCCGATCACCACCTCCAAGTCGTTGATGGCGCTGCGCGAGGCCTCGCCGATGCGCCCCTGCAGCACCGTGAAGTCCAGGCCCGTGCGGTCCACCGCTTCGCGCAGCAGCACGTTCATGGTTTGGGCCACGCGCTCGGCCTCACGGTTGGCAGCGCTCAGAGCCCCCTCCAGACGCTGGCGCAGGCCGCGCACCACCTCTTCCGAGGCTCCCTGCTGGAGGGCGTCGCTCAGCTGCTTCTGCAGCTTGCCGGCCTCTGCAGCCGCCGAGCCGAATGCCACGCGCGCCATGGCCTCGAACTTCGCCAGGTCCTGCCCGTCCAGCGCCTTGGCCCAGGCAGACTGGAACTCGGCCGCCGTGATCTTGTTGTCAGCCCGCAGCTTGTCGAGCGCCGCCGACATGGTGCGGATGCCTGCGGAGTTGGAGACGTCGAAGTCCTTGCCGATCTTGCTCAGCGCATCGGCCGTGGATTCGCCCGCCTTCTTCAACTTGTCGAACTCGGCAATCAGGCCGGTGGACTGCTTCGTGAGGTCGAAGCTGCGGTTGCGCACCTCTTCGTACATGGCGGCTTGGCGCCGCATGTTTTCAGCCTGGATCTTGCCGGCTTCATCGAGCGCGCGCAGCTTGCGCTCGGCATCCTCCATTCGCTGGCCCCAGCCCATCATCTTGGCCGTCTGCTCGCCAATGGAGCGGGTCATGCCGAGGATCTCGGGCGTCAGCGCCGCCACCGCGATCCCCCACGGTCCGAACAAAGCCGACACCCCACGCCAGACGATGCCGGCGCGCGCCGCGCCCGCAGCGTTCTCGACCAGCGCGGCAGTGCTGCGCGCCGTGGAGGCGGTGGCAGCATCCTGCGCGAGGCTGGCGGCGCGGGTGAAGGCTCCCACCTCGCCCCACGCCTTGGCGTTCTCCGCGCGGGCAGCGGTGTTGGCTTTGGTGGCGACCGTGCTGGCGGCCTGTGCAGCCACACCCTCGGCCTGGGCGGCGGCACTGGCGCGCTGCGCGACCACGTTGGCAGCGGTGGCGGCGGTGTTGGCCTCCAGCGCGGCAGTGGCGGCCGTGGTGGTGGTCACCCAGCGCGCGAAGTCGGCCACCAGCCCGGCGATCTTGATCGCCGCCCAGGCCTTGCCGGCAGCGGTGAGGGTGTTGACCAGCAGGTCGATGTTGCTGGCCAGCGCGTTGATCACCTTCGCGGCGTTGGCGCTGCTGATGAGGCCGTTGTCGGCAGCGCCGACGTACAGGGTCCACTGCGTGGAGAGGTTCTGCAGCGCGCGGCCGACGGTGGGCGGGAGCTTGCTGAACTCGCCCGCGATCACATCGGCCTGGCCTTCCAGGCTCTTCATGACGGCCTCGGAGGTGAGCGCGCCCTGATCTGCCAGCTTGCGCAGTTCGCCCGTTGTCACGCCCAGGCCCTGGGCCAGCGCTTGCGCCAGGCGGGGGGCCTGTTCCATCACCGAGTTGAATTCCTCACCACGCAGCACGCCGGACTGCAGGCCCTGGATGAGCTGCGTGATGGCGGCCTTGGCACCCTCGGCCGAGCCGCCGGAGAGCTGGATGGACTGGTTGATGGTTTCGGTGAGGCGCAGCGCCCGCTGCTGGGCCTGCGTGGCGGCCATGCCGCCCTCTTCTGCAGCCTTGGCGAGGCGGGTGAAAAGGGTGCCGGTTTCATCGAGCGCACTGTTGGTGCGCAGCGCGATCTGCTGCACGCCCGTGAACGACTGCTGGAACTGCGGCCCCTCGCCGGTCGCCAGCTTGATGCGGGCCTCGAGGTTGCGGAACTCGTCCGCCGTGGCCGCCACGTCTTTCGCCAAGCCGCCGAAGTAGCCACCGCCCACGGCGATGCTGGCGATGCTCTGGATGCGCTGCAGCTGCGTGCTGATGGACGTCATACCCTCGCGCAGGGTGCGCTGGTTCTGCGCCTGCACCTGGGTGGACTGCGACGATGCTGCCGCTGCGGCCTGGTAGGCCGGGGCCAGCGTGGCGACCTCGGCGCGCACCTGGGCGACGGCGGTCTGTAGGTTGCGCTCCTGCTGCGCCAGATTGGTGGTGGAGACGCCCACGCTCTGCAGCGATTCGCGGGCGCTGCCGAGCGCGGTGTTCTTGTTGCGAAGCTCGCCCGAGAGGCGTTGCGCGCTGCCGATGGCGAGGTCGTATTCCTTGCGCAGCGCGGCCTCGGCGTTCTGGGCCTGGCCCGCGGCCTGGGCGGCGGTGCGCTGGGCCTGCTGCTGGGTCTTGACCTCTTCGGTGGCGGCCTTGATGGAGTCCTTGAGGCCGGTGACGGTAGCGCGGTATTCATCGCTGCGCCGGGACGCGCCCGTGGTCTCTTCGCGCACGGCCTTAAGGGCATCGCGCTTGCGCTGCAGCGTGGCCTGGGCTTCGGCCACGGCGGCGGAGGCGCTGCGCTCTGCGGTGCTGAGCGTCTGGGTCTTGCCGGCGGCGTCCTGCAGTTCGTTGCCGAGGCGGTCCACCACGCCCACGGCCTGGTCAAGCTGCTGCGACAGGCCCTGCGTTTCGCGCTTGAGGGTGCCGAAGGCGCTCAGGGCCTTCTGCTTGGCGTTGAGGGCTTCCAGGGCCTGCGCGGCGTCCTGCGCGCTCTGCTTGAGGTCGCCATCCAGCACGTCGCTGACCTCGGTCAGCGCCTTGGCGAGCTGCTCGGCATCGGCATCGCCCTTGACTGCGGCCTCGATGTCGTATTTGATCTTCGGGTCAGCCATTGGAGGATAGAGCGATGAAAGGGTTGTTGTGGTGCATTGCCCTGGTGGGCGCGGGCATTCCGCTGGCCCTGCTGGGCCTGCTGGTGGATTCGGAGCGCCTCATGGCGCTGGGTGCCGGTGCCATCGCCACCGTGGTGGTGGGATGGCCCGTGTTGGTGCTGATGGGCGCGGTGCAGACGTCCGCACTGCGCCGCTGAGGCGCTGGCCGCCGCGTCAGGCGGTGGTAGCGCCGGGCAGGCGGACTTCGTAGGGCTCGGTCTTGCCGGGCGGCGTCACCAGCTTGCCGCTGAGCGTGATGCCCGAGAAGTCGGAGCCCAGGAAGTCGAAGCCGTTGTTGGAGCCGAGCGCGCACTCCCACACGTCCACTTCCATCGGGGAGCCATCCACCATGTTGCGCCCGTCGAAGCGCGCCTGGCAGCGCACCTGTGTGACCCGGCCGCCCAGCACCTTCTTGCCTTCCACCGCACCGTAGGTGGCGGTGAGTTTGAGCACGTCGTTCTTGGCAGGTGCGCCCGACGCACCTGACTTGAAGCGCACTTCGCCGCGCAGCCAGTTGACTTCGTAATGCGTCCCCAGCACGTAGGTAGTCGAACCAGCACCATTCTTCAGTGCGAAGCTCTGGTCGCTGATGCTGCGCTTGCCCAAGGGCAGCCACTGATCCAGCGCCGTGACCGTGAAGTTCGCGTCGGTGAAGGTGCCCGAGCCCTGCGTCAGCGCCGCCACCATGCCCTGAAACTGCATGGCCAGCGCTTCCACGGTGGCCGCAGCCAGTTCGATGGTGATCTCGGTCGGCTTGGGCAGCACGACGGATGCGCGGGCCTGACCGTAGTCGAGGTGGGAGCGAGATTCGCTGACTTTTTCCTCGAAGTTGGGCTTGATCTCGAACTTGTCGGCGTCGAGCGGGTCGCCGAAGCCGTTGTAGGCCTGCTTGGTCGTGTCCCAGAGGTTGAGGGAGACGAGGCCAGCGGCCAGGACTGCACGTGCTGTCATGATGGTTTCCTTCTCTGCAAAGCAAAAGGCCCGCACGCGGCGGGCCTGGGTGAAACGAAAGATCGACGCCGGACGGATCAGTCCGGGTCGCGGTAGTCGAACGTGAACATGCCGAGCACCAGCCCGCCGCCCACATCGATGTTTTCCAGCCGGAAACGCACCTCGCCTTCCACCAGCCCGGAGCCTTCGGCGCGCACGCGCTGGTTGATGGCGGCCAGGCTGTCGCGCACGGCCAGCTTGGCGGCCCGGTAGTCGGCATGCGCACCAGCGCGGGCCTGCTCGGTGCGGTTGATGACACCGAGCGAGAAAGCGTAGGTGCGCTTCTGCCGCTGGCCGGGCTGATCGCCGCGTGGCTTGTCGTGCTGATCCTCGAAGAAGACGATGCGCGGGCCTACGGTCAGGTCGCTGGCGCGCACGGGGTTGTCGAGCACTTCGGCGCCCTGGAGAGCCTGGGCGTTGCGCAGCGCTTGCACGATGGCCATGCCGATGGCGAACGGCGCGCCTTCGGGCAACGTGTGGGCACGATCCCTCATGCCGGCACGCTGCCGAGCAGCGCCTCCATTTCCGCGCCGTCGTTGACACGGCGCGGGGCCTCCAGCACGCGGAAGCGCGTGCCCACCTTGATGCCTTGCGAAGCGGCTTCGTCCAGGCACTCCAGCACGTCGTCAGCCCGCAGCTCGCAGTCTGCGGGGTAGCGCAGCGTGCGAGATGCGGCGAACACCCGGCCTTCGAGCGCTTCGTCATCCACCGTGCCGACGATGCCGACGACTTCCCGCGCCAGTTCCCCGGCCCGGTGCCGGCGGAAGCGGGCGGCGAAGTCGCTGCCGAAGAAC
Organism: Paracidovorax wautersii; assembly: GCF_900113035.1. Classification (GTDB taxonomy): domain Bacteria; phylum Pseudomonadota; class Gammaproteobacteria; order Burkholderiales; family Burkholderiaceae_C; genus Paracidovorax; species Paracidovorax wautersii. The sequence continues at coordinate 72,518 of NZ_FONX01000014.1, forward strand.
ACGGTGCGCATGTCTTCTTCGAGATGGAGCATGGCGTCAGGCCTTCTCGGCTGCTGCCTTGTCAGCTGCTGCCTTCTCGGCCGCTGCCTTCTCGGCCGCCGCCTTCTCAGCTGCCGCCTTCTCAGCTGCCGCCTTCTCAGCCGCCGCCTTCTCAGCTGCCGCCTTCTCAGCCGCCGCCTTCTCAGCCGCCGCCTTCTCAGCCGCCGCCTTCTCAGCTGCCGCCTTCTCAGCCGCCGCCTTCTCAGCTGCCGCCTTCTCAGCCGCCGCGATCTCTTCTGCCGAGTCTTCCTCGGCCGAGATGGCGCCCAGATCCTGCAGCCGCATCAGCTCTTCAGCCGGCAGACGGGGGACTGCGTCACCCTGCTGCAGTTCCTTCGCCTTCGGCGCCTGGCCGATGACGATGACGTGGTTGGCTACGAACTTCATGGCAGGCCCTTAGCGCACCGTGGCGCGGAAGGTGCTGTTCGGCCGGTAGGGCACCAGCAGCGGGGCGCTTTGCAGCATCAGGTAGCGCACGCTGGGGTCTTCTTCGACCCAGCTCTTCACGAAGTAAGAGCCAGGCTTCAGGTTGTTCACGTCCTGAATCGCCCCGAAGTGACGCACGCCTTCGAAGTAAGCATCGGCAACGCCGATGACCGTGCCATCGGGCACCAGGGGAGACGTCGAGCCATCTTCGTTGGTGACGTTGATTGCCGGGATCACCCAGATGCGGAAGCCGTCGATCATGCCCATCAGGACCAGGTCTCGGCTGAGCACGGCATCCGTATCGAGCGTGCTGCTGCCGCGCATCAGTTCCAGGCGCTTCCACGTGTCCGGATCTTTCCGGAACACGGTGTACGCATCACGCGTCATGTACCAGTCCGAAATGGGCGTCTCAGCCATGCCAGACCATTGGTGCAGATCTTCGATCGGGCTGACGCCCGAGTCGCCCCACTTGTTCCCGGTGGTACGAACCACCGTGTTGCCTGTGGCGCGCCCGAAGTCCACCACGGTCGTGGGGTACTGTTCACCCTGGACCGTGACGCGGCCGTTGTAGAGCGCCTGCACGGCCATCCACTCGAGACGGCGCTCCAGGCGCAGGAGCTTGGCGGAGAGTTCGGTGGCGACGTCCAAGGCCAGACGCTGTTCGGGGTCGAACTCGCCGCCAATTTGCTCACCGAGCCGACGCGTCAAGGCGCGAGCGGCCGTGAAGGGCGTCTTGTCCTTGATGTAAGCCGGCCTGAAGGTCTTCGTCGCGAAGCCCGTGCCCTCCACGATTTTTCCGGGCACCAGCGGCGAGACGAACGGCGCCATGCGCAGGTCGGTGCCCTCGACGTCGAAGTGGATCTCGGCGTCCGCGGACTCCACAACACGGGTGAAGTACTTGGCCGCGAAGCCCAGCTTGGGCTGGGGCAGTGCGCGCACCACGCCCTGCAGCGTGGCGATGTCGAACATGATGTCGGTTGCAGGCATGATCAGGCAGCTCCGTAAGGCTTGATGAGGGTGATACCCAGCGTGCGCAGGCCTGCGCGAACGCTGTCGGGGGTGTGGCCGGCGCCGAAGGTCATGGCGGCCTGGTTGAAGTCGCCGCGCTCGTAGAAGAGCGTTTCGGCGTCGGCGGCGCTGGCGTCGGTGTCGTGCGCGAGCACGGCCACGGGGGTCTGCGAGCCGTCGGTGGCCGCAGCGGTGGAGAGCACCAGCTTGCCGCTGGCGGTGATGCGGCCCAGCAGCGCGCCGCGGGCCAGCACCTGGCCCGCGGCGAGCGTGCCCTTGCGGGACACCAGCAGATCGCTGTTGCCCGCGATCAGCTCCCGATAGACAGGCGAGGTGGCGGTGGTAACGCCGCCGGCGATGAAACGGTCGGTGATGGGCATGATTACTTGATCCCGTTGGCTTTGTTGAAGAGCGCCACGGCGGCTTCCGCTGCGGCTTCGGGGGTGGGTTTGTCGGCGCCGTCTTGCGGTGCGGCGCTGCCCTTGGCGGCAGGGGGAGCGTCCTTGCGGTGGGCGTCGATGGCGGCCTTGCGCTGGCTCTTTTCAGCGGACAGGACGGCGAGGCCGGCTTCGGCCGCCGACGTCTTTCCGTCGAAGGCCAGGCCCGCCAGCAGCTTTTCGTGGCCGGGCAGGCCTTCGCCCACTGCCAGCACGGCCTGGATGCGGGTGCGCTCGGCGGCGGCGCCTGCGGTGGTGAATTCCTCGCGCATTTGCGCGAAGAGCATGGCGTGGTCCTGCTCGAAAGACGCACGCGTGATGGGCGACGGGGGCGTCGCGTTGGGGTCAGCCATGTTGGGCTCCTTTTCACGGGTTGAGGGCTTGTCGTCTTGGGGCGCAGCACCGGCGCTTGGGGACGGGAGGGCCGCCAGGGCGAACACGGCCTTGCGGCGCGTGCTGTACCTGGCGGGGTCGGTGGCCATGCTTGCCACCAGTGCGTCGAGCGTGGAGACACCGTCCACGAGCCCTGCATCGATGGCCTGCTGGCCGCGGAACACTCGGCCGTCGGCCATGTGCTCCAGAACTTGATCGGAGGTGACGCCACGGTTGGCAGCGACGGCGTCAACGAAGAGGGTGTAGACGTAGTCCACATCGGCCTGCACGATGGCCCGGGCCTCTTCGCTGAGCGGTTCGTTGGCCTTGGAGATACGCTTGTAGCGGCCGGCGGTGATGTGCTCCTGCTGAGTGGAGGAGTTGGGGTTGTAGGAGCGGTCCACCACCACGCCGATGCTGCCCACGGTGACCACCGGGCCGCTGATGTAGATGGCGTTGGCGGCGCTGCCGGCCCAGTAGCCGGCGCTGGCCAGCTGCTCGGACGAATGCACCACCAGCGGCTTTTCGGCGGCCAGTTCGGCGATGGCCTGGGCGAATTCGGGCACGCCGATGACGTTGCCGCCTGGCGTGTCCATGGCCAGCACGATGGACCGCACGCGCGGGTCGGCCGCGGCGCTTTCGAGCTGCTGCGTGGCGAGCTGAGTGCTGATGCCGCCCGAGACGCGCATGAACAGGTTGGCCTTGGGCGCCATGACGCCCGAGAGCTGCAGCACGGCCACGCCGCCAGGCTGGATCGTGTATTCCTGCTGGTCGCTGGCGAGCGGGCGGTTCAGACGGGCCTCGATGGCGGCGATGTCGATCTTCTCGCCGCGCATGTGCGTGGCGTAGATGGCCTGGATCTCGCGCAGCTTGTCGGGCTCGATCGCCCAAGGGCTCATGATGAGGTCGAGCAGGGTCATGGCTTGGGCGCCTCCTGCAGCTTGGACGGCTGCCGGCCGCCGACGATGAATTCGAGCAGCGTCAGGCGGTTGTCATGTCGGTTGTCGCTGGACTGCAGCGCGCGCAGTTCGCCGAAAGCCCAGCCGACCATGCCGAGCGAGGACATGGCGACGATGCCGACCAGCTTCCACGTCCAGCTATGCACCTTGATGTCGGCCTTGACTCGGTCAAGGTCCGCGCCGAATTCGTCGGATAACTGGAAAAGGCGCTTCTGCCCCGCGTCGAGTTGCGCGAGCTTCTCGCCCACGACACCGACCGTGTTGCTGAGCTGGCCCTGCTGGGTGCCGATGCCGATGATGATGCCCTCCAGCCGCGAGTAGCTGTTGATCAGCGTGTCCACGCGCTCTGCGAGCACGGCCAACTGCTCGGGGGAGATGGTCTTTTCGGTCATGGTTGTGAGCCTGTGTTGTCGGGTGCGGCCGGCTCCGGTGCGGGGGCGGGCGCAGATGCGGGCGCTGCGGCGCCAGGCTTGGGCGCGGGCTGCATGCCGTCGGCCTTCATGCGCTGGTGCTCGGCCAGCTTCTGGCCGTAGGTGTCGTTCCAGTCGCTGCCCCACAGCTCCCACTCCGCGCGTTCGCGGGTCATGAGGCCCGCGTCGATGGCGCTTGTGTAGGCCGCTACTTCGTCCTTCGGGTTGATGGAGCCCATGCTGTCGCCGTGCCAGCCGGCGCGCGTGTACGCCCAGCGCAGCAGCGGGTCTGCGAAGAAGCCGGGCGCGGGCACGCGGCCGAGCGCCACAGACTCCACCATCCACGTCTCGTAGATGGGCTGGCAGAAGCTGAGCGCGAGCCAGTTGCGCACGCTGCGGAAGTAGACCCACGCATCCAGCAGCGCGGCCTTGCTGGCGCTGTAGCTGGCGTTGAACTGCTTGATGAGCAGTTCGTAGGGGATGCCCAACGCCATGCCGATCTGCTTGACCACGGCCAGCACGAAGGGCTCGAAGTTCGGGCTGGGGCGGCCCGGGGTGGGGAACTTGACCTCTTCGCCAGGGCGCAGCGTGATGGCGGCGCCGTGGCTGAGCATGCTTTCGTAGCGCGATTCCTGGCTCTGGTCTGTCGAGGGCCTGACCAGGGGGTTGCTGCCACCTGCAGGCACCTGCACGAAGGCGGTGACGCACGCGGAGATGACCGCCGCCATGATTTCCGATTCGGTATAGCGCGCGATCTGCTTGAGGCAGTCCACGATGGGCGCCAGGTAAGGTATGCCACGCGGCAGGCCCGGGCGCAGCTTGCTGAAGTGGTGCAGCATGCGGCGGCGCCCGCTGGGGCCTACGCGGTCGATCCACTGGCCCTTGCCCAGCCCGGTGGTGGCACCCCACCACACGCCCGAGCCGGGGTGCTGGTCGTACAAGAAGTAAGCGTCCGGAGCGCCCTTGTCGTTGAAACGCACGCCTGCGGCCATCTGCGCGGTATCCGAAAGCCCGTTGGGGTTGCCCACGCGGTCTGCCTCGATGACCTGGGTGCGCAGGCGGTAGGGCATGTCCGGCGTGGCCTCATCGGCATCGGGCAGCAGGGTGAAGCAGTCGCCGCTCTCGAGCTTTGCGCGCAGCACCAGGGCCTGCTGCTGGTAGAAGGTGTGCGTCTCTTCGATGTCGCTCAGCGGGCTGTCGGCCCACAGGCTGAACTCGGGCTGCACATGGGTAGCCTTCCATTCGGCGGCCTGCTCGGGCGTCCAGCCCAGCACCTTGAGGTGCGGCTGTGCGCTGAGCGCGAGGCCGGTGCCGACGACGCGGTCCACGTTGGTGTTGATGGCCCCGCCGCCAATGGGCGAGGTGCGCGCCAGGTCGCGGCTCTGGCCGCGCTGCAGGGGCAGGCGGGCCAGCGTGTCGCTGCGCGCATCACGCGGTGCTGGGCGCCAGGCCGGGTCTCTCTGCGGTGGTGCTTCCACGCCGAAGCTGCCGCCGCCGAAGCCACCACCGCTGCCACCGAAGGCCATCATGCCGCCGAGATGCGGCATCAGCTGCGACATGAGCTGCGCGCGGGCAGCGTCGATCGTCCGGGCTTCGATGCGGTTCTGTTGCCGCTGTGCCCGGGATGTGCGTTTGCTCATGGTGCGCCGATCAGTAGGGGCGGATGTAAGCGACGCGCGGCTCGGCCAGCGATTCAAGGCGCTGGATCTCGGCGCGCACTTCCTTGATACCGGCCTGGACCGACTCGAGGTCCGCACGCCGGTTGCGGCGGGCCGTGCCGCCGTTGCCGATCACGTACTCTTGCGACTCGAGGATGCGGACCTCGGCCGCCAGATAGGCCTGCAGCCGAGCCCGGGCCTGCTGCAGTTGATTGGCGGTGCATGCGGCGCTCATTGCCAGTTCCCCCGACCTGCCAGGCTTGCCACGGCCTTCTCGAATTCAGGGCGGAAGCGATCCAGCGCCACGCGCTGGACCACGCCGTCGAAGTCCAGGCGGCGGCTGTAGTCCGGTGCGCTCGACGTGAAGACGAACAGCGCGCGCAGGCGCTTGCCTTCTCGCCGCCAGATGCCTTCGGGGCGGTCGCCGCCAATGGGCTTGCCCACGAAGAGGTCGTTGGCGAGCTTGCGGCCACGGCCGGCGCGCTGGCCCTTGGCGCCCACACCGCCGCGGATGCCCTTGAGCGCGGCGAGGATGGTCTGCACCTCGGCGCCCTTGACGTTGCCCGCCGCATCCAGCGACAGCGCCGGGCCGGGCATGGCGTACTGGTCGGCGCGCAGGACGCCGGCATAGCGCATGGCGTTCTCGGCGCGCTTGTGCTTGCGCATGCCGCCTTCGACTTCGGGCTGCAGGTAGTTCTCTGGCGCCACGCCGCCCGCCTGGTTCTTGACCATGACCCGGGCTCGCAATGAGTCCTTCTTCGCCGGCTCAATGCGCAGCGCGTTCAGGGTGTAGGGCGTAGGGCTGCTGAAGACCTTGCGCATCTCTGCCGGCAGCTCGATCTGCGCCGCATACCGGGCCACGCGCGTAAGGGCGGTGGACGCGGCGTAAGGCAGCATACGTGCGGGCACGTCGCGGATCTCGGCGATCACTTCGGCGATCGTCGGGCCGCTGCGGCTGATGGTCAGCATGGGTTTCTGGCGCTCCAAAACAAAGCCCCCGGGGCCTTTCGGCCGCCGGGGGCGGTGGTCACAACTAGGGTTGCGAGTTATGTTTTTTCAACTAGGCGGAATTTCTAGACCTAGCTGAATTGGGGCCAATTTTGGGGCAAAGTGTCTCACGCTGGCGAGCACTATTTTGTCTCATGTAGTGAGACACTTTTTTAGTTGACGCTATCCGCCACGGTGAGGTAATGCATTGCCCGCCGCGATATTTTCGGCCTCCACTATCTTGGCAGCTATCGCTACCTGCTGCCGGAAATTTGACAGCATCCGATAGAAGGTTGGGCGCGAGATGCCCAAGGCATCGGCCGCGCGCTTGATGGGGCGCACGCGCAGGATGTAGTAGGCATCGAACGTGCCTCGGGCCGTGTCCTGCGGCTGGCTGCAGTAGGCCAGGTGGAAGGCTGCCAGCTCGGTGCTGTTGGGCGCGTCCGGGCCGCCCGGCGTGCTGGGCCGGGAGCCGCCGCTGCTGCCGGCCAGCTGGCCCAGCACCGAGCCGGAGGAAGGCGCCGGGCCGAACAGGCGGCGGGTGCTGCGCCATGCGACATAGCGCTCGCAGAGGTCATCCAGATCGCGCTGCGCTTCGTCCAGCGCGGGCTCGATCTCTTCCTCTGCCGGGCTCAGCGGCGCGGGCGCGGCAAGCCTGACGGCTGCGGGCGGGTGGGCGTTGTGGCTGCTCATGGTGGTCCTTGGATGATGGCTGTTTTACAGGATGCGGCGGCCCAAGGGCAAGGGCCTGCCGAGGGCGTTGTGGTCGCTGGGCGCCGCGCCCACGGTGACGGAGACCGAGGGGCGTGGAGCCGATGCGGGGGCGGGCGCAGGGGTGGGTGCGGGCGCAGGCGCCGGCTCTTGCTGAGCGACGGGTTCGGGGGGTGCGGACGTCCGCACCTCGCCATCCATCGGGCTCGCAGCGGTCGCCCCCGGCACTGCGGGTACTGGTGAGGGCTCAGGCAGAGCGGCCGGTGCATCGGAGGCCGGCACCTGGGCCAGCGCCTGGACCGCCGCATCGGCCGCGAAGAGGTCGCCGTTGCGCTGCATCTTTTCGCGGTACATCTGCCAGTCGAGCGAAGTCCAGTTGTGCAGGCCGAGCTTGTGCGCCAGCGCCAGGTTGTAGACGCTGACGTCCCAGGCCTCGTTGCGCGCACCGTTGGGCTTGCGCCATTCACGGAGGGGACGGCCTTTGTGCCAGCGCGTGAAGGGGCGTTCCACGACCATCTGCTCGAACCAGTCGGCGTGCAGGCGGTCGTGGAAGTGCATCGCGCCAGGGCCTTCGGTGAGTTGCATTCGGTTGCTGAGCCAATCTTTGGCGACGTCGGTGCCGACGGCCCAGAGTTCGGCCCCGCCAGGCGTCTTGTGGCCGCCCCAGTCGATGTCCACTTTGTTCGGCGTGCTGCTGATGATCGGCTTGTTGGGGCGCGAGTGGCCGTGCAGCACTACGCAGTCGAGGTGCCTGCGCTGGGAGCCGTAGTTGTAGACGTCCTGCGTGTTCGCGCCGCCCGCGTCGATGGCGTAGGCGGTCATGTAGATCGGCACACCGGAGGCATGCAGCAGCGGGGTGCGCCGGATCTCGTCCAGGCGCTGCCACACGCTGCCCGGCTCATCCGGCGGCGTGGATGGGTCGCCGCGCAGCACGAGGTAGTCGAGCACCCAGTGCTGCAGGCCTGGGCCGAAGCCCTCGATCTGGACTTCGAGGCGGTCCGGCTGCGTGTCCACCGCCATGGTGACGATGAGGGCCGGGTCGGGGACGATGCGGGGCGGGTAGTTCTCCGCGCGCTCGCGTAGTTCCTGGGCCGTGGTGACCTTGTCGCTGTTCTCGTAGCTGAGCGCCAGGCGGGTGTTGTAGAAGACCTGCATGGCGCCGTGGTCGCCGCGCTTGATGCATTCCTTGGCGTGGGCCAGCTGCCGGGCCAGCGCGAGCCACGTGATGGCGCCGATAGGCATGTAGAACGCCGACAGCGTGAAACTGATCGTCTCACCATCGCCCTGCGTGGATGCCACCCAGCGCGCCTGGCCGCCCGCGGCTTCGTCGCGCAGCATGGCGGGCTTGTGGCGCTCTTCGATGTCGCCGCCGCAGTCCGGGCAGGTGAACCACGCGCGATCCATGAAGCCGGTGACGTCGTCGCGGCGGTAGTGGAAGTTCTGCAGCACCAGCTCGTGCAGGTGCCCGCAGTGCGGGCATGGGACGTGGTAGCTCTCCTGCGAACCCTTGTCGAACAGGGTGTCGATCTTCGAGTAGCCCTTCACGGCCGGGCTGCTGGTGTAGAAGAATTTCGCGTCGTTGGCGTACTGCGTCGCCCGGGCTTCGGCCAGTTCGATGGGGTCGCCCTCACCGTCCACGTCAAGCACCAGCCGGTCGATCTCGTCCACGTAGATGTACGGTGCCGAGACTTCCGCCAGGTTGGCGGCCGAACCGGCGGTGTTCATGTAGAGCGTGGCGTCGCCCAGGAAGTCCTTCGCCTGGACCGTGTTCCGGGAGTCGCGGCTCTTGGCTGCGGCCACGCGCTCTTTGAGCACGGGCGTGTTGCGGATCATGGTGGAGACCCGTGCCGAGAACCGCTTGACCAGCGTGTCGGTGGGCTCCAGCGCGAGTATGTTGCGCGGCCGGCGGTGGATGAGCGAGCCGATCCAGTTCAACGCCGTCTGCGTCTTGAACATCTGCGACGCCACCCGGGCCACCACCCGCTTGCACGGGTGCCCAGGCGAGAGTACCTGATGCACGCGCCGCGCCGGATAGCTGTGGTCGAAGCTGAATTTGCCGGGCTTGGCGTTGCTCTTGGGCAGCACCACGTACTCTTCCGCCCACTCGTCGCAACGCAGTTCAGGGTCGGGGCGCAGCGCCTCGATGGCGGTCTGCACGACCAGGTCGTAGCCGTCGGCGAGGTTCATGCGCACCTCGCCAAAGTAGGAATGACACGGACTCGGTTAATCTTGTTACTCCCTGCAATCAAACTTAGGAGGATGAAATGGGAGTAAAGATTAAGGATCTCAGCGCAACCATCGAGTTGAAGAACAACGGGATGGAACTGGAAGTGCGAACACCCGACGGCACGTTCAAAGGTGACTTGGTAATCACTAAGACCGGGCTCATCTGGTGCGAGGGAAAGACACAACGAGCAAACGGAACCAAGATCAGCTGGGACAAGTTCGTGAAGTTGGTGGACGGCGACGGCGCAGCGAAGAAGGCACCGGCGAAGAAAGCCGCCGCACCGAAGCCTGAACCGATAGCACCACAGAATGAAGGCAAGGCAGCTGCCAAGAAAGCAGCAGGCAAGGTCAATTAAGTTCTCAGATCGGGGGGTCATGCGGCCCTCCGCATCGGCACGCGGCTGTCCCAGTTGACCTTGATGACGGCCTTGCCTAGCAGTGGCGGCACGGCGTTGCCACACATGCGCACCTGGGTGGACTTGCTGAAGATGCGGCCATCGTGGCCCCGGTCGATGATGTAGGTCTTCGGAAAGCTGTTGGCGTTGTACAGCTCGCGCGGGTTGAGCATGCGCAGCTGGATGTCCACGATGACGTAGGGCGTGCCGCGCAGCCACACCGTCACAAGGGCCAGCCGGTCTTTGGTGGTGCTGGTGGCCATGGGCTCGCGCAGGTCGCCGAGCTGCCCGCCCTGGCCGTAGTAACGGATGAGGAAGGCGGCCACGCGCATGGCGCCCGCCTCGGCCTCGGGCGACAGTGTGTATTCGACCAGGGCGTGGTGCTGGCCGGTGGTCAGCGTGGGCGAGGGCTGTCGCAGATCTGTGGGCGCATGGCCCGTCGTGTTGCTGATGAGCGTGGCGGTGACGACACGCTGCTGCTTGCCGCTCGATGTGATGGTGGACATGGGCGCACGGGCGTCGTGGCCCGGGGTTTCGTTGAACCCGCCGTTGGCCTGTTCCACGAAGGCTGTCACCGCGGCGAATTTCCCTGCGCCGACCACTGTGCCCAGCGGCTGCTGGGCGTCCAGGGCGCGCGGGGCCTGGCCGTCGCGCTCGCCGTAGCCCATCTGCACCAGCGAGCCCACCGCCACGGCTTGGCCGCCACCGGAGGCGGTGACGGTGCCGACGGGGTCTCGCACAGAGGTGTTCCCATGGCTCCAGCGTGGTGCCGCCGCTGTGCCCTGGCCGTGGCCGGCCTGGATCATGACGGGGGCCACCACGGCATGCGAGCCGCCTCGAGGCATTGCGGTGATGGTGCTGAGCGGTTCTCGTCCACTGCTCAGTCCAGCGCGCGACCAGTTGGCGATCTGCACGATGAAGGGGTCGGCGCTGTCCAGAACGTAGCGCTTCATGCCGTGCGCCACGCGGCGCAGGGTGGCGTCGGCCAGCGGCTTCTCGCGCTCGAAGATGCTGCGGCCCTGGATGCTCCAGTCGATGCATTCGGCCGCGCTGCGCCAGCGCTGCTGGCCCTTCTTCGGGTTCTTGAAGTGGGTGGGCTCGGGCCACACGATGGGGGCGCCATCACAGCGCGCCACCATGAAGAGGCGGCTGCGGGTGGTCGGGGCGCCGTAGTCGGCTGCGCAGAGGATGCGGTGCTCGACCTCGTAGCCCTGGCGCTCCAGCGCGCGGACGAAGGCGCGCCAGGTCTTGCCGGCGCGCTTCGGGTCCGGCACCAGGTGCTGCTGATCGACCGGCACACGCTCACCGGGCTGGGCCACCGTGCCGTCCAGCTTGACCACACGCTTCGTCTTCGGGCACCGCTTGGCGATCAGCGGCCCCCACAGGAGGATCTGCTTGACGTTCTCCAGCGTGATGATGCGAGGGCGCTTGGTGCCGCCCCACCGCACCGCCCGCCACGCCAGCGCGCGCAGGACGCGGGAGCGAGGCTGCCCGCCGCGCGCCTGGCTGTGGTGGGTGCAGTCGGGCGAAAGGTGCAGCAGCCCGACGGCGCGGTCGCCGGTCACCACGCGGGGGCAGACCTCCTTCACGTCCTTGCAGTAGTGGACCGTCTGCGGGTGGTTGGCCTCATGCATGCTGCAGGCGTCCGCATCATGGTTCACGGCGATGTCCACGTGCCGGCCGATGGCCTGCTCGATGCCTTCGGACATGCCGCCGCCGCAGGCGAATTCGTCGGCGATGAGTTCGTCGGCCAGGCCGAGCAGGAATTGCGGGGATTGCATCAGGTGCTCCGTTTCGGTTGAGTGAGTTCGGTGAGCCGGATCTCGGCCGCCGCGAAGGCGGCGCGCAGCTCGTCGGTGATGACGCGCTCGATGTCGCGGGCCTCGGCCATGCCGATGACCTTCGCAGCGGCGCGCGGCGGGGTGCTCATGAGGGCGTCGCGCAGAGCGCGGAAAGCGTCGAAGGTCGCGTTCTTGACGGCGTCGCGCTCCACAAGCCGCTGGGCTTCCTTGGCGTTCTCGCGCTCGGCGGCTTCCACGGCGGCGCGTTCGCGGCGAGTGCGCAGGCTCTGGTAGTCGTCGCCGGAAGCAACTGGGGGCACGGTGGCCGCAGCAGCGGGCGTATCCGCGCCGCTGGCGGCGGCTTCGATGGGCAGGGCAGGCATAACCCCATCCAGCGGCGCTGGCGCGGCTGTGCGCCCGCTGTCGGCCCGCGCGCGGGTGTTCCGCGCCCACTGGATATCCGCCACCTCCGGGTCGATCATTTCGCGGCCATTGGCCTGCGGGATGGCCGTGATGCGGCCTTCCTTGATGGCCTTGCGCACGGCCTTCTCGTCGCAGCCACGGTGCCGCGCGTATTCGGACTTCGTGAGGAGTCGGACCGCCATCGGACTAGCCCCCGGCCTTCGGACTGTTCACCGGACTGTTTGCCGGACTTTTGTCCGCACCAGCCACTAACGTCCGCACGGGGGTCGAATTACCCTCTCGGTCGGATGCCGCAGGAGTACCTACTGGGGGGGTGACCCGGGAACAACACGCGAGCACTATGGCCGCGGCTGTCATGGCCGTCGTCGTCGCGGTGCTGAGTCGATCCATTTGCTTTTCCTTTTTCAAAAGAGTGAAGTGCAGTTACGCGGTTATGGGCGCGCGTAACGGTGCAACCCGCGCCACGCCTAGCGAGTTACACGGTTATGTGGTTACGCACCTCACGCACACACATGCATGCACACACGCACACGCCCGCCTGCATGCCTGCACGCACACACAGGTGCGTGAGGCGCGTAACGGCATAACCGCATAACAACCCGCGCCGGCATTGGGTTTCGCGGTTATGCGTGCGCGTAACGGTGTAACGATCAGGGTTCAATTCGCACCTCCATCACCATCGGGCGAGTCGCCATCGTGGGAGGGGGAGCCCGAGCCATAGCCCAGGTACTTGCGCAGGGCTTCGCCGAAGTCCTTCACGGCGCCCGATGCCCACTCAGACTCGGTCAGAGCTGGGTCATCGTCCTTGGCATCGGGGGCTCGAAGCACGGGCTCTGCCACCAGCAGCACCCGCTCTGTCTTCTTCGCAGCGCCGGGCCGCGTGACGTTCATGGCCTTGACCCTGGCCGGCTTCCCCTGCCCCTCCGCAAAACGCAAGAGGGTCGGGGTGAACTGGCCCTGCTTGAAGGGGTAGCGGTCGCCCGTTCGCTGGCACCACTTCAGGTAGGCGGAATAGGCCTGCCCCACCGCGCAGGCCATGTAGGGCAGATCGAGTTCGCCGCCTGACCACTCTTCCCAGAAAAGCTCAGGCGACTTGCGGTTGATCGCAATCAGCGCCGACTTCGCTTCCGTCATGGGGGCCGGGGCGTAGGGGTGGAAGTCCTTCAGCGGGTAGTGCAGCAGGTAGTGGTAGAACGCCTCGGCTCCACCGTTGTCCCGCCACTCGCCCAGCTTGCGGTAGTACTCCGGGTCTTTCGCCCGGGGCGTGTACACGACCAGATAGCGGCGATCCGAGTTGTCCAGCGCGAGCGGCTGCAACTCGTTCGAGAGGAACACGATGTTCATCTGGTTCTTCTCTTCCCGCCGGCTCAGATTCTTGGGGTTGATCTGCACCGTGGGCGACGTGATCAGCGCCTTCAGCCGGTTCTTGTTGTGGACGAGTTCCGCCCGGCTGGACACCTCATCGCCCACCACGAACAGCTTGCAGCTGCGCCAGTCGTTGAACTTATCCTCCAACTCATCCTGGCCGACCAAAGCGCCATACTTGCCGTAGATCGCCACCATGATGTCGAAAAGGAAGTTCTTGCCGGCGCCCTCATCGCCATGCATCACCACCGCCGTGCGCAGCTTGGCGCCGGGGTGCTGCAGCGGGTACGCCAGCCAGCACAACAACCAGTGCATGACGTCGCCCGTGTCCGCCTCATCCGCAGTCGCCCGGCTGGTCAGATAGCCGATCAGGTCAAGGATGGGGTCTACATCGCCCTGCTTCGGCACCATCGCCATGCCGTCGTACAGATTGACCGTGGTCTCGGGGTCGGCCTGCAGCGTGGGGTCGAACACCACGTCATCCAGGCGCACTGTGCGGCGGCGCTCGCTGGCTTTCCACAGCCGCACCATGTCCGCCCCATGCGCGTGGCCCATGTTCGCGATCTTCATGATCAGGCGCTCCGACCCGTCCCAAACAGTGTCTGTGCCGTAGATCAGCACAAAGTGCTCGATCAGGTGATTGACCTTCCCCCAGTCGATCGTTTTCTCTTTCTTGCGGCCCTGCACCGGCTTTCCCGGCTTCTCGGCCGCATCGCCGGAATCGTCCCCAGCCTCACCACCCCCATCCCCCGACTTGCGCGCAGCTGCGCTTACTTGGGGGGGCGGGGGGCCGGGCGGAATAGAGCCCGCATGAGACGATGACGCGTGAACGCCCTGCCCCGCCCCCGCGCCGAAAGCGACGTGAACGACAGTGCTATCCAGCGGCGCTGACGCGCCGGTGGCAGGAATGGCACGCGCCTCTTCGGGCGCGTGCGGTGGGGGCGTTGGCTCCGCGCCCAATGGCCCGCTGTCCGGCGCGTCAGCCATAGACCCTCGCCATCGCCGCAACCACGCCGGCCAGCTGCTTCGTCACCACCTCCAGGCCCTCGCGCGCCTGTAGGTCGTTGAAATCGGTGTCTTTGTCGCCCCGGGTACCTGGCGCGAAAATGGGCCAGACGATGTCGCAGCCCTCGACCTGTCGCGCGACGGCCTTCGCCGCCTTGCGGCCGGGATTGCTCGGCACCCCGGTCTGCCGGTCCACCGTCTTCCAGTCGTCGTCGGCCAGGATGAGGATGCGGATGGTCGGGTACAGCCGACGCAGCAACGGCACCACGTGCGCCAGGTTCCCGGCATCGAGGGCCACGAACACCGGCCACTGCCGGCCGCAGGCCATGCGCGCCGTCAGCCCGGTTGCGTAGCCCTCCACCACCAGCAGCAGGCGCGTCGTGTCGGGGTCGATATCGCCCAGGCGCACACAGCAGCCCGGCTTCTCCATGCCCCGCTGATAGACCTTGCCCCCGTCCGGCTTGATGAACTGCAGGGCACGCAGCGCCTGGTCTCGCGGCAAGTCGAAACGCAGCAGCGGCACCACCACCGTGCCGGCAGGCAGACGAATGACCGTGTCGTCTTCGCCGGGCTCGCCTGGCCACCGCAGCACCAGCGGCTGCAGGAGGTAGCGGCAGGACTCGCCCAGCACGCCCTTGCGGTCGAGGTACGGGGAAGTGCCATCGCGCGCGGCCCTGCGCCACACGCTGATCGCCTCGGCCGCGGCGTTGGCGATCTCTATCCGGCGCTGCTCAGCCGCAGCCTCGCGCTGCTGGCGCACCTCACGCGCCCGGCGCTCGCGCTCTTCCGGGGAGAGGGGCGCCCACTCCACATCCACCTTCTGAGAGGCACCCCCGGCCCGGTACGTGCCGAACGTGCCCACGATGTAGTCGCCGCCGCCCTTGTCGCGGTCACGGCGGAACAGATAGAACTTGTACCAGTCTTTCCCGCCCTTGCCGCACGTCACGCTCTTGCGCGTGTCCAGCTTGAGAGGCAGATCCCGCTCGCGCAGCTCGATGCCGAACTGCTGCATCTGCAGCAGCACCTGTTGCAGGTTGTCCATCAGCCCTGCACCTTCTGGATGCGCTCCAGGCGCTGGGTCAGTGCGGCGAACTCGCCCACCATGGACTGCATGCGCCGCGTGAGCAGCTCAGCCTCGGAGGTCGGCTCCACTGGGACGGGGGGCGCGTAGCCCGTCTCTCGCATGATGAAGGCCGTCAGCCCGTGGAAACCCACCTCGCGCGACAACCGCATCAGCATCATCAGCTGCGAGGGCGCGAGGCGTTCCGCCCGCTGGCAGTTCAGGCAATCGAGCAGATAGCGCGCCGCGCCGTCCGGCGTCTTGTCGGGCCAGATCATCGGGCCGACCTTCTTCGCGCCACCCAGGTGCTTCACCGCGTCACGCGCAGCGTCGAGTTCGTCTTCATACAGCAGGGGATCGTTCATGGATCAAGCCTTGGCATCGTGGTGCTGGCGCCGTTCCGAAGGGTTCCGACAGATTCGGAACCATTCGGAATGACCGCGCCGGGCAAAAAAAAGAGACTCCAGGCCATGCACCACCGCACGCCCAGAATCACCACCGAAGAAAAAGCCGCCGGCCGCCCCCGCCAAGGGAGGGAGAGGGAGGAAGGAACGCGAAGGCGAGCCACCGCTGCAAGCGGCCACGTGGCGGAAAATGCCCCGGGGGCCGCCAGAGCCCCAGGAACGGAAACGAAGAAGGAAGGAACAGCGAATGAGCCAGGAACCGCGCCATGCCACGCAGATCCCGCTGAATGCGGACACCGTGAATGCCATCGTCAATGCCCTCGGCGCCGTGGTGTTCGCCACCACACGACAACTGCCACCAGAGCGGCAAGCAGCGCTCGCCAACGACCTGGCGAAGCTGGCGAAGAACGAGGAACGGCGGGGGGACACCACCACCGAAACCATCCTGCTCGACCTGCACCGCGCGGCCGTGGCTGCGGCCAGGTGATCGCCGGGCCGGACACAACGAAGCGCTTGGAAGCTTTCCACGCGTCGAACAACGACTCGAGAGGGGCCGACCTGTTAAGCATGGCTGGACCCCTGCAGTCCAGCCTCCTCAGTACGGTCGGCACTCTCGCCGCCGCACACTGCATTAGCCAGACGGTCCAACCTGATGGCATCGTCAGCCGCCTTCGCCACGTCGCCTCGTTCCCAGCGAGACAGACGAGGCTGCGGAATGCCGGCACGCCGGGAGATCTCAGATTGCGACAACCCGGAGGCTCGGAGTCGCTTCAGGTTCTGCAGTGTGGTGCTCATGCGCCGCATTCTATGCGGTTTCGCATGATTTTTGATTCGTTATCGAATTATTGAGTAGTGCATAGTTCGACCATGACCGGGCCACAGTTACTCCAGCTACTCATGGACACCAGAGGGCTGAATCCGAACGCTCTCGCCGAAGCCCTCAAAGGGGCGACGGGTCAACCCCAGATTTCCAAGTATGTGAAGAACCAGATCCAGGAGCCGCGACGGAAAACCCTCCAACCCATCGCTGATTACTTCCGGGTCCCGATTGATGCCTTCTACGACCCCGACCTGGCCGACAAGACGGCACGCGAGCTGGGAATTCTTGCGGACGATGACAGCGAATTCTTGGAGCCCCCGGCCCTTCACAGAGTGGCCGAGCCGCCAGTGGCATATGCCATACCGCGCCACAGCTCCTACACTACGCGCGATGCGCTTAGACAGTTGCGCGACCTGCTGGCCGGCGAGTCCCCTGGCGTGCGACAGTCCGTCGTCGCGCTGATGGGCGACATGGCCACGCGGGCCGATGACCGTCAATTCTCTGACCAGATCATCGAACGCATCATGGGCGCGCTTGGTCAACTGGGAAACGACGCTCCGCAGCCATCTATCGCCTCGACGCCCGTAGGTGGCGCGGCAAAGTAGCCACAGACAAGGGTAGTCCGAATGACGCGTGCTAGTAACTGCCAGACGCGGGTACCAGAGATTCTGGGGTTCGCGCTTTCAATGGCGTTCAGTCAGCAGAGCTTCGCGATCAACAAGTGCGTGGATCGGGAAGGCCGCATCAGCTATCAAGAGGCAGCCTGCCCGACGAGTTCGAGCGCAACAAGCAGCCTCAAGACCTGGCAAGCCGCCAAACCACAGCCGCAACAGCCCGAAGCGCGGCGCGTGGAGCCCAACCTTCAACTAAGCGGACCGCCTGAAGCGGCACAACTGCTTTCGATCTATCGGCGATGGGCCGACGCCGAAAAACTTGCCATGTCCACAAGCCGCATCGCCTTGGCAGGCCCGGCGGCCAGTATGCAGGCGCTACTTCGTGAGGCAGAGGCCCTGACTACACCGGCGTGCCTTGATGACGCGCGAAAGCCGCTGCTCGACTTGCTGTCAAAGAGCAGCAACGCAATCTTGCAGTTCATGGGAAAGCAGGAAGTCACAGGTATGGCCTACCAATTACTGCAGCGCCCAGAGCTGATCCAGGCGTTTGAGAAAGCAGTTACCAACGCGAAGTGCGGCTGACCCTGCTTTTTTTCGCATGACTATTCGATATCGATTGACTTAACTATTCGAATTGGCATACTGCCTCCACGCCCATCCCGGGCGATGGAGGCCCAATGTCCACACCCACCCTCGTAGCCCTTCGCCAAGCGCTACAAAAAGCCGAGCAGTTCATTGCCGGCTTCGAAGACGACGCCACCCAGCAGGCGGACGTCGCCCCCCTGCTCACAGATCTGCGCGCCCAACTTGCGCTGCTGGCCCCGCTGCCCGAGGCGGCCGAGCCCCGCACGACCGGCCCGCAGTGGTCGGCCACCGGCCAGTTCCTGCGGGACCACTTCGCCCAGGTCAAGCTCCAGCGGCTCATGCAGACGCTGAGCCACCTCAACGCGGAAGCCGGCACCATCGGCGCCGGCATGCTGGCCACGATCAAGGGCGACGCGGACTTCCTGCTCGCACACGCCTTCGGCACGCGCCAAGCCGAAGCCGCCCAGCTGGACGCCACCAACGCGGCCAAGGGGGCCATCCACCACCTGCTGCAACGCATCCAGCGCGACCCGTCGGTCGCCTGGCACTTCGACCCGATCACGCGCAGCATGGAAGAGCTGACCCTTGCGCACGCGCTGCTGCAAGGGCTGGATGTCGATCAGTTCCGCAAAGACTTCTTCGCCACCCTCGAGTTCAAGGAACCGCGCTGCGCGGCCTGCAGGAGCGCAGCATGACCGCCGCCACGCTCACCAAGCCGGCGCCGCCGAAGTCACGGCGCCCCACCCCAGCCCACTACCTGGCCAACGGCAAGCTCTACCGCGCCATCGTCAGCCTGCCCCAGTACATGTGCCGCCGCGACCGGCCGCTGCAGGAGCGCTGGGTGTTCTTCGACTGCTGCACCCGCCGTCCGGCGGAGCACCTTGAAAGCCTGCTCACCACCATCTGGGGCGCCGACACGCATGGCTGGGCTGACGCTGGGCTCATCTACAACGTCACCGAAGCCAGCGACCTGATCGCTCAGAACGACGCCGACGACGACACGGCCCTCTTCGAGCGCGCCTGGGGCAGCGAAGGCACGCAGTACGTCGCCCCGGCCGACGTGGACTTCTTCGTCCGGCCCGAGGTACGCGCGGTGCTGGAGGCCGCGCTGGCACGCGTCACCTCGGGCAAGTTGCATGAAGGCGGTGCCGCATGACTGCACTCCGACTTTCCCCAGCCCAGGCCAATGTGCTGCGCGCAATCTGCCGCGGCTACTTCAACGGTGGCCGGCAGGTCTTGCGCAAGCACGTCCAGACCCTGGAAGCACTCCGCAGCCGAGGATTGATCGACGTGCATAACCAGCCCACCGACGCCGGTCGCCAGGTGTTCGCCCCACCTCAGGTCGAAGAGGATCGCCGCCCGGGCGCGGCCCGACTCGCAGCACAGATCCAGGCCGCGAACCCACGCATGAGCGCGCTGGAGGCAGCGGTGCAGGCGAAGCACCGCTACACAACGAAGGAGAGGAGCACAGCATGCTGACCTTCCTCATCAAGCCCCCGGGCCGCAAGCCCTACACGAAGTGCCTGCCCAGCAACGCGGCAGCCATCGAAGACGCGCAGAAGCGCTTCCCCGGCACCGCGCCGGCCAGCGTGGTCAACCTCATCTTCTCCACCGGCCACGTGGACTTCATGGCTGCCGCAGCCAATGGCCGGCGCTTCGCAATCATCCGCGCCCAGCGGCCCCGAAAGGTCACCTAATGACCGCGCGTAAACCGCCACACACACAGGCCAAGACGCTCATGCTGACGACTCAGCAAAGCGCCATCGTGAGCCGACTCATCGACCAGCATCAAGAGGAGGGTGGCAGCCTGCTCGCGCAGGTCTATCACGATGGCATGCGCATTCGCGTGCTGACGCCTGAGCAGACTCTCGCGCTCAACGAAGCCATCTCGAAGGCGCTGGGTGAAGCCGGCCCGCGCGGCATCCGCAGCTCTGTGCTGGACAAGGCGGACAAGCCATGACCGCCCCCATCACCATCGACGGCCCGTACCGCTGCCGCCGCCGGCTGCTGCGCGCGCGCATCGCCCTGGCGCTGGCCGCTGCCCTGCTGATCGCTCTCCCATTCGCCACCGCCGCCCTGGCGATGTGGGCCAGGGGGTAAGCCATGGTCAGCCGCATTGTCTGGAGCCTGGTCTTCGCCCTGCTCTACCTGCGCAACCTGCCCAGCTTCGGCGGCGACCGCGTGTACACGCGCGCCGCCACCCGCATGGACGTCGATCTGCTGCGCTACCGCCGCGCCCAGGCGCGCAAGGCCCGGGGCCAGCCATGACCACCGCGCTGCAGCTGCGCATTCGCGGCACGGTCACCAGCGCCGTGTGCCGCACCACCACCGCCGGCCTGCCGCTGGTGGAGGTCCACCTGACCGACCCCAGCGGCCAGGAAGTGCGCGCCCGGCACACCTACCCCACCGCCACGCCAGCCAGCCACTACGCCGCGAACGCCTTCGCCCGGCGCCTGCGCGGCCAGGTGGCCGAGCTGGACGCCACCTCGCCCAAGTTCCGCGCCCGCCGCATCGACTGCGAGGCATCCCACATCAGCCTGCCCTACGAGCAGGCCCCCACCCGCAAGGATCTCGAATGACCACCACCCACCGCCCCGCCACGGTGACGATCACGCTGTGCGGCGATGCCCGCGGCAACGTCAGCGTGCGCACCGATCTCGCTGCGCCCGTCGCTGTCGGCCAGCCCATCTCGCCCGTCCAGTCCGTAGCGCTCGACCTCATCAACCAGTGCGGGCTCCGCGGCCTGCAGATCGTGCGCGGCGCCGAGCACGTGCCCTCCCTCTCGCTGGCCCTCGACCTGCTCAACCCGGACGTCCTGGGCTGGCAGAGCACGCCGGAGATCGCCGCCTCCGCCAAGAAGATCGTGCTGCAGAGCCAGCACGCCGCCAAGCCTCACACCCCGGAGGCTTCGCTGTGATCCGCAAGCCCACCCCAGAGCAGATCGACGCGCGGCTGCGCATCGCCAGCACCGAAAAGCCCGTGCGCAACAGCACCAGCACCGAGCCCTACCGAGGCGCCGAGCTGCGCAGCACCAACAACCGCGCCGGAGCGCAAGACGCGTACCGCTTGCCCAGCCGTACCTTCTACGGCGTGCGCACGCCAGGGGAGGCCTGACACATGGCCGCCAAGAAGACCGACCCGCTGATCAAGCGGCACATCCGCATCAACGACGACGCCACCACCCCCAAGGGCCAGCCGCTGCCCGAGGCGGGCCAGATGGGCAAGATCCTGGGCCGCACGCCGAGCGGCAGGCAGTACCAAGTCGAAGTCAACGACCGCGTCATCAACCTCACGCTCGACGCGTTCACCGTCATCCAGCGTGAATCCGACCCAACGCCGCAGGAGGTCGCCCCGGCCGAGCCCATGCTCGACCTCGACCGCCTGGTGCCCAGCCAGAGCAACCGCAAGACCTTCGACCCCGAGCTGCTGCAACTGCTGGCCGCCGGCATCAAGCTGGTGGGCGTGCTGCAGCCGCTGCTGGTTCGACGCCTGCCGGCATCGCGTCTGCAAGACACGTTCGAAGACCCGGCAACGCGCCACGCCACGCATGAAATCATCGCGGGCGAGCGCCGTTGGCGAGCCGCCAGCATCGCAGGACTGCGCGCCGTGCCTTACCGCGAGGTTGGCGCCGATGACGCCACGGCCCTGGTCATGCAGATGCAGGAAAACATCCAGCGCGAAACCCTCACGCCGCTGGATGAAGCCCGAGGCATCGAGGAACTGGTCAACAAGCACGGCTACACCCGCCAGGACGCCGCAGACTCGCTGGGCCTGAGCCTCACGCATGTGTACGAAGCCCAGCGCCTGCTGCAGCTGTGCCCCGAGGCCATCGCAGGGCTGCAGGCGGGCACGCTCAGCCGCAGCGTGGCTCTGCTGGTAGCCCAACGCCCCACGCCGGCACTGCAGACCGAGTTCACCCGGCGCGTGCTCACCACCGGCCCGGACGGTGGGCCGCTCAGCTACCGCAGCGCGAAAGACTTGGCGAACCGCCACTACCAGACCGACCTGGCCACCGCGCCGTTCCGCCTGGACGATGCCGAGCTTTCACCCAAGGCCGGCGCCTGCATGCAGTGCCCGCGACGCACGGGCTTCGAGCCGGAATTGTTCGCCAAGGGCAGTGCGGACGTCTGCACCGATGTCGTCTGCTTCGGCCAGAAGAAAGAAGCCCACTTCGAGCGTCTGGCGGAAACGGCCCGCAAGAAGGGCCGCAAGGTCATCACCGGCCGCGAAGCGCGCGAGATCATGCCCACAGACGCCGGGGCGCCGGATGGCTACATCTTGCTGGACAAGCCCCGCAAGGGCGAATCCGCGCCCCTGCGCCAGCTGCTGGGCAGCGATGTGCCTGAAGAGAAGATCGTGCTGATCGAAACGCCCAGCGGCAGCATGGTGGAGGCCATCCCCACGCGCGCGGCCGGCGCTGCGCTGGAGAGCAAGGGCAAGGCGCCCGAGGCGGCGAGCCCCGCGAAGGGCAAGGCAGCCGCCAAGGACGCAGACAAGGGGCCGACGGCGGCAGAGCTGTCCGAACAGTACCAGCGCCGCTGGCGCCGCGCCGCCATCGACCAGATCATCGAAGGCCTGCGCGTGGTGGCCGAGCCAGAGGCACTGGACGAACTGCCGCGCCAGGTCGCCTACCGGGTGATCCTGACCATGGCGAACGAGACGGACGATGAAACCGTGCGCCGCGCGTTCCAGCTGTCCCCGGGCTTCTCCACCGACACGCTCCAGGCCGCCGTGGCATCGGTCGCGGGCCAGTCCCAGCGCATCCAGCACATGGTGCTGATGATGCTGGCCAGCGGCACCGACGACATGCCGCTGTACGAACGGCCGGTGGATGAAGCCCTGCACATCGACGCCACCGCGCCCGTGGCCCAGGTGGACGTCAAAGCCATCCAGGCCCAGGTGCAGGCCGACATGAAGGCCGAGGCCGCCGAGCGCGCCCACGCCGCCCAGCCGCAGGACAAGGCCAAGCCCACGCTCAAGCCCAAGACCAGCAAGGCCGAGGCTCAGGCCGCCATCGCGCAAGCCATGGCCACCGCTGAGACGGCCTCGCCGAACGCGTTCGAGCCCGGCCAGAAGGTCAGGATCAAGACCGACATCAAAGGCGCGGGCGGTGCCCTGGTTTCCAGCAAAGGGTGCGAAGCGACCGTAGTACGGGCGTCCGGCCAGCGCCACTGGATGGTCACTCTCCCAGACCCCTGGCCCTTCCCAGGCAGTGAAGCGAAGCCCATTGAGCTTGTCGCCGACTACACCGAGCTGGAGGCCGTGTGATGCCCAGCGCCCGGAACACCTGCGCGAGTTGCCAGCACTGGCTGCGCCACGACACCGCGCCCATGAACCAGCACGGCATGCACCCCTGCGCCCACGGCATGCGCTGGACGTACCTGCCGCCCCAGCACTCCTGCCGGCAATGGGCCAAGCGCCCCGCCGCCGCCCAAGCCCCCACTGCATCGGAGACCCAGCCATGACCCACAAGATCTGCGACCACTGCGAAACCGTCCAGCACTGCAGCCAGCACGGTTGCATCCCTCCGGCGCCCAGCAAAGCAACACATGTGCCTGAAACGCTGCGCCTGGCGGCATGGCTCACCGAAGGCGCTTGGTACAAGATGCGACTGGGCGACGTGGAGGCGGCCGGGCGCGAGATGAAGCGTCTGCATGAAGAGAACAAGCGCTTGAGCGCTGCGCTCGACGCTGCTGCCGCCCGCGCAGCGACTGCCAACCAAGTGTGGGGCGACACGGAGATCGACGCGCTCTGTCAGCCCGGTCGTGCCGAGCGCTGGAAGGGCGACGGCCGGCAGTATGACCGCGACACAGTGCGCCTGGTGCTGGCCGCAGCCGCGCCTCATGCGGCAGGCGTGCAACTGGCCGGCACGCGCGAAGGGCGCATCTATGTCGCAGGCCCCATGACTGATCTGCCCGAACTGAATTTCCCGGCTTTTCACGCGGCAGCCGCAGATCTGCGGGCGCGGGGCCTGGCGGTGGTCAACCCAGCGGAACATGGCATCGTGGAGGGCGCGGAATGGGCCGACTACCTGCACTACGACCTCGGCCGCCTATCCACGTGCTCCAGCATCTATCTGCTGCCGGGCTGGAGTAGGTCGCGCGGCGCCGCGCTGGAGGCCATGTGCGCACAGACCCTTGGAATGCGCTTTGAATACGCCGCCGGGGCCGAACGCCCAGCGCTGATGAGCGCCCTAAAGGTGATCGAGACGCTGATGAGCCGCACCACGCTAGAGCAAGCCAGCGAAGCTCGACGCACGAATGGATTGACCTGGGCTGTGAACCGCTGGCACATAGAGGTGAGTCGCCGGCCGCTGGAAAACGTGCATCGTCGCCCCCTGGACGATGCATGGCGCCAAGTGGTCCGCTACTTCGGGGGCGACCCCGAGGAACTGCTGGGCCCGTCTCATGACGAGATCCAGGCCACCACTGCCTATGTGGCGACCAGCCAGACGCCTCAGTGCCAACACCTCGACCCGCTAGATGATGGTCATGAGTGGGCAGAACCGATTTACCTGCAGCCATGCCCGCAGCAGGCCTCCCCCACCACCGTGCAAGCGAGCTGCGTGGCCGCCGGGCACATTGCAGAGCCTTACACGCTGGCTGAAATCAAGGCCAAGATCGCAAGCGGCGACTACAGCGCCGAGCTGATGCTGCAGCATGCGATGCTGCTGCTGGAAGCGCTGCAAACCACCGTGCAAGAGGGGGCGCCGAGCTCGCTTCAACGCGAGGTGCTCTCCAAACTGGTAGAGCTGGCTCGCATCGTGGATCGCGCCGTCGCTGACTGGGGCGAGTCGGGTCAAGATGGCTCCAGCCATGTCATCTTCCACAAAGAAGAAGCCGCTGCACGAGACGCGATTCTTGACTACTTCGACGCCCTGCCCGACGGCCCGGATGATCGCATCATTGAAAGCGGCCCGGTAAAAGCAGACCGGGTCCTGTCCGGACTCGCACCCCCCGCATCAGGTGGGGAGGCGCAAGCAGAGGAGGATGCGCGCATTGCACACGCGCTGCACGCTGCTGTCTCGGCGATCTACTTCGACGACAGCAGTACGTTCAAAAGCGCACTGGGCCGCGTGGTGCACGCCATCGACCCAGCACTGGCCGGTGAACTGCTGTGCTATCCGAAGGATGCCTTCGACAAGTCTGCAGCCCGAGAAGCCGCCTCCATGGCCGCATTCAGCAAGGAAGGCGGTGCGTGATGGGCCTCCCACGCTTCCGCCCGCCACCACCTCGGCAGCACCGCACGCCCGCCCTTGACTTGATGCGCAAGGCTCAATTGCGCCACACCCGCCTCACCGAACCAGAGATCCGGGAAACGATGGATGCCGTGCAGATCTGCGCCACCCGCCTGCGCGAGGGCGTGGCCACCGAGCTGCAGGTCCAGGTGCTGCGCAGCACGATGGACATCGCCCTGGAGATCGAGAAGCACGGCCCGTTGCAAGGGATGCGCGGCCACTTCGAGGCCGCCATCGTGGCCCTGGTCAGCATCGCCGCCCGCGCCGAAGCATCGGGCACCTGGCGACCGACGGCCCTGCACTGGTACGAGATGGACGCCATCACCAGCGCCCTCGACCTGCACGACCACCAGCTGCGGCAGTTGACCGCCGCCGAGCTGCACAGCGCCACCCAGCGCGTCATCGCCCGCACACAGAGCCAGGGCGGTGGCCATCTGCGCATCGTCAACCCCGCCGACCTCACGACAGGGAGCACCACATGATCCCAGCCCTCAGCATCCGACAGCCCTGGGCCTGGCTCATCGTCAACGACTACAAGGACATCGAGAACCGCGACTGGCCCACGAACTTCCGGGGCCAGTTGCTGGTGCATGCCGGCGTCACCATGTCCCGCCGCTACTACGACTCCACCGTGGGCGAACTGGATCTCTCGGGCCTGCTGCCAGCCGACATGCCGGCCTACGAAGACCTGCAGCGCGGCGGCTTCGTCGGCTGGACGCGTGTAGTGGACTGCGTGACCTCGCACCCCTCGCGCTGGAAGATCGAGAACCCTTCCGGCGATCCGGTCTACGGCTTCGTGCTGCGCGAAAGCCGCCCCATGCCCTTCGTGCCCTGGAAGGGCCGGCTCGGCTTCTTCAACGTGCCGAAGGAGGCCATTCCATCATGAGCGCCAACACGAAAATCGAGTGGTGCGACCACACCTTCAATCCGTGGATCGGCTGCCAAAAAGTGTCGCCGGCCTGTCTGCACTGCTACGCGGAGGAAAGCACGCCGGTACGC
Source organism: Paracidovorax wautersii (assembly GCF_900113035.1). Classification (GTDB taxonomy): domain Bacteria; phylum Pseudomonadota; class Gammaproteobacteria; order Burkholderiales; family Burkholderiaceae_C; genus Paracidovorax; species Paracidovorax wautersii. The sequence continues at coordinate 98,439 of NZ_FONX01000014.1, forward strand.
GTGCTGCGCGCCAAGGGCGTGGAAACCTGGGGCGTGCATGCGCCGCGCCACCGTACTGGCGCAGCCACGTGGAAGGCCATGCGTACTTGGAACGCCGCACATGAGGCCTTCCACGCGCTGCACGGCCGGCGCCAGCGCGTCTTTTGCGCGAGCCTCGCCGATATCTTCGACAACGCGGTACCTATCGCTTGGTTCGCCGAGTTCCTTGACCTCTGCCGCCTGACGCCTCACCTCGACAAGCTGCTGCTCACCAAGCGCATCGGCCTGGTGGAGCGGCGACTGGCGGAGGCGCTGGAATACAGCAGCGAGGTGATGCTCAACCCTCTGCTGTCCAGCTGGATCGTGTGCTGGCTCAATGGCGACCACGTACCACCGGACATCTGGATGGGCGCGACTGTGGTCAATCAGGAAGAGGCCGACCGCAACATCCCGAAGCTGCTGGCCGTGCCGGCGCGCGTGCGCTTCCTTTCGATGGAGCCACTGCTTGGTGCGGTGGACTTGGCGTCGCCTTACACCGATCAGCTATTCCGCGAGAAGATTGCAGAGGATCGTCTGGAGCTTCCGTCTGCGTGGCAAGACCTAAGGACGGGAATGCACGAGCCGACCGGGGAAGACCTGCTACCCGGACTGCACTGGGTCATCGTCGGCGGCGAGAGCGGCCCCGGCGCACGGCCGATGCACCCGGACTGGGCCCGCAGCCTGCGCGACCAGTGCGCCGCGGCCGGTGTGCCCTTCCTGCTCAAGCAGTGGGGCGAGTGGACAGAGGTTGACACCGGCGCGGCCGCGCCCCTGGTGGCGCACGAAGGTGATCCCGAGTTCGAGCAGGAACTTGGCAAGCATGCCGGCTTTATCAGCCTGGACGGCCACTTCGTCGGCGACTCCGAAGACATGGCAGATGGCGTCCGTTACCGCGGCTTGATCCGGCCCGGAAAGAAAACTGCCGGCCGCCTGCTCGACGGACGCACACACGACGAGTTTCCATCATGAAGCGCGGCCTCTCGCAGCAAGAAGCCATGGCCTACGTTGGGGTCAAGCGGCGAACGTGGGAGGCCCACTGGGCGCCGCGGCTCACAGGCATGCAGCAGGGCGTCAGCCTGATCTACGACCGCCTCGACCTCGATCGCCTGTTCGATGAAATGAAGACCGCCGCCGCTGGCCAGCAGCCGGCGGAGGATGCGGCCAACGACGGTCAGGCGCCGCAAGCGCAGAATGCGCCCTGGAACGGACGGCCCGCCAACAAGGAAGGAAGGAACACATGGGCCAAAAAACACCCGGCATCTACGCCGGCAAAAACGGAACCTGGGAAGTCGACAAGTACTGGAAAGGCACTCGATTTCGCCAGCGTGGTCTCACAAGTTACGAAGAGGCCGAGCGCTGGCTCATCAAGCAGCTTTCGGACAAGCGCGAGGTAGTGCTCCACGGGGTGCGCGCCGAGCGGCTGTTTGACGCTGCCGCCGCGCATTACCTGATGACGCACCGGGACAAGGCCTCCATCGTCACCGAGGCGTACTTGCTGCAGTCCATCATGCCCTTCATCGGCCACCTCACCTTGCCGCAGATCCACGACGCGAGCCTTGCGCCCTACGTTGCCGCGCGCAAGGGCGAGGGCCGCGCGAACAAGACCATCAACCTCGCCCTGGGCGTGGTGCGCCGGATTCTCAATCTGGCCGCCTCGGCTTGGCGCGATGAAGATGGCCGCACGTGGCTGCAGCACCCGCCGAAGATCACCATGCTGCCCCTGGTCGGCCACCAGCGCGAGCCGCGGCCCATCAGCTGGGCCGAGCAGCGCCAGCTGCTGCCGCAGTTGCCCGATCACCTGGCGCGCATGGCCCTGTTCGTTCTGAACACGGGCGTGCGCGACGACGTGGTGTGCAGCCTGCGTTGGGAGTGGGAGATCCCGGTGCCGGAGCTGGGCGTGTCTGTGTTCGACGTGCCCCGTGCCCACGTCAAAGGTCGGCGCAAGAACCGGCTGATCGTGTGCAACAGCGTGGCCCAATCGGTGATAGAAGCCGCACGCGGCCAGCACCCCGATTTCGTGTTCGTGTACCGACGGGAGCGTGTGTCCAAGCTGGATGAGGAGCCAGCTATGGCCTACCGCCCGATCGGCACGATGAACAACACGGGCTGGCAGAACGCACGCAAGGCGGCAGGCCTGAGCGATCTACACGTCCACGACCTGCGGCACACGTTGGGCATGCGCCTGCGTGAAGCCGGCGTGACCGAGGGCACCGTGTCGGATGTGCTGTGGCACAGCACGAAGAATGTGACCCAGCACTACAGCATGGCGCAGATCGTAGAGTTGCACGACGCATTGGAGAAGATCAAGGCGGATACGGGTGCGTGGAACAAGACGCTCACGACCTTGCGCGCGGAGCACCAGGCGCGCCTGGCTGGTGCGAGTCCCCCAAAAGTCCCCCAAGGGCTTCTGGAGCGGGTAGCGTGAAAACGCTCCCCACAACGGAAAAAGCCCTGCAAGATCAAGATCTTGCAGGGCTTACCGTTTGGTGCGGCTGGCAGGAATCGAACCCACGACCCCTTGGTTCGTAGCCAAGTACTCTATCCAGCTGAGCTACAGCCGCTAAGCTTTGAATTATAGCATGAATTTTCTTGCCACTTCAAAAAATCGACTTTTTAACTTTTGCCTTTTAGGCAGCTGCTTTAAAGCCGATGCGTAATTGTAGCGCAACTTTTGGCCCCTCCGACAAACTTTGCAGCTTCGATGCTTTTTTCTGAACGGAGGGCCCAAAAACCCGTTGTGCGCCCCGGGGCTCGCAGCGCCACGCAAGCGCCCTTGCATGGCCCGGCTGGCAATGGCAGTAGTTAGAAGTCCGCGACCTTGCCCCAGGCGGATTCCTTGAAACGCTCGGGCTGGTAGGGCCGGGGATCGAAGAGCGGCGCATCTCCCGTGACCAGATCGGCGATGAGGTGCCCGGCACCCGGGCCGATGCCGAAGCCGTGGCCCGAGAAGCCTGCCGCCAGGATGAACCCCGGAATGCCTTCGACTTCGCCGATCCCCGGCACGCCATCGGGCGTGCTGTCCACATAGCCGGCCCAGGCGTTGGCGATGCTGGCGTTGCGCAAGGGCGGCAGCAGATCCACGGCGCGGCGGTGGGTTTCCTTGACGGCGGCCGGGTCCGGCTTCGGGTCGAGGATGCGCACCCGCTCCATGGGGGTCACTTCGTCCAGACGCCAGCGGCGCAGGGTTTCGTGCCCGGAACGCATGCCTTCCAGCCCGCCGGGAAAGACGTTGCGCCAGCGCTTGGCGAACATGGGGATGAACTGGGGAGAAAAGCGCAGCAGCTGCGGCGTCGGATCCACGCGGCCACGGCCGCTGATGGCCAAGGTGTAGCTGCCGTCGCTGCGACGCGTGACGGACACGCCCGCCGTATGCAGCGTGTCGGGCAGGCGCTCATCGATGGCCGACACCCGCACGATGGACTGGCGCACGGTGGCCAGCGGAAAACGCACGCCCAGCTGGCGACAGAAGGACGACGCCCAGGCGCCGCCCGCGAGCACGGCCGTGCGCGTCTTGATGACGCCCGCTTCGGTCACGACGCCGCTGACGCGGCCGCCCTCCAGGTCCAGGCCACGCACGGCGCAGTTCTGGTGCACGGTGCCGCCCAGGCGCATGAAGGCTTCCGCCGCAGCGGGCGCGGCCTTGCCTGGGTCCGCCGTGCCGTCGGTGGGCGAAAGCACCCCGCCCTTCCAGGAGCGGCCGGTCGCCAGGCCACGCTGCGTGGCCTGCTCGGCGCTCAGCATGTGCGTGACCACTCCGGCCGTCTTGGCGAACTTGCCCCAGTTGGCCCAGCGCTCGAGTTCGGCTTCGTCGTTGCTGAGATAGAACAGCCCGCAGCGGTTGAAGCCGGTGTCCTGGCCGGAGTCCTCTGCGAACTTCTCCCACAGCTCCAGGCTCTTGGTGGCCATGGGCAGCTCGCGGGCATCGCGGTTCTGCTGGCGGCACCAGCCCCAGTTGCGGCTGGACTGCTCGGCGCCGATCAGGCCTTTCTCGACCAGCGCGACCGACAGCCCGCGCTTGGCGAGGTAATAGGCGGTGAACACGCCGATGATCCCGCCGCCGATGACGACGACATCGGCGCTGGCGGGCAAGGGGGAAGACGTCTGCAGGACACGCAACGGTTGACGCATGGAGGGTATCTCTCGCTTCTCTTTATTGAGGGTGGAACGCAGTGCCGCCGAGGACGCGCGAAGCGGCGCCCACAGCCAAGGGCTGCGGTGACTGACTGTGCTGGCTATCGCGCGCCGGATGGCTCATACGGCCTCCGCAGCGCCATAGCCCAGGATGGCCTTGGTCTCCAGGTATTCCTGAAGCCCCTCGACGCCGTATTCACGGCCGTTGCCCGACTGCTTGTAGCCGCCAAAGGGCGCGATCGGGCTCCAGGCCGGGTTGTTGATGTGGACCTGCCCCGACCGGATGCGCCGCGCCACGGCGCGCGCTGCCGCGAGGTCCTGCCCCTGCACGTGCGCGCCCAGGCCGTAGATGGTGTCGTTTGCGATCGCCACAGCCTCTTCCACGGTGTCGTAGGGCACGATCACGAGCACGGGGCCGAAGATCTCTTCCTGCGCGATCCGCATGCGCGAATGCACGTCCGAAAAAATCGTGGGCCGCGCATAGAAGCCGCTCTCCAGCCCCTGCGGCCGGCCCAGGCCGCCGCAGACCAGCCGGGCGCCTTCCTGCAGGCCGATCTCGATCATTTCCTGCACCTTGCGGAACTGCGCCCGGTTGGCCAGCGGGCCGTGCGTGGTCTGCTCGGAGCGCGGATCGCCCACGACGATGGCGGACACCGCCTCGGCCGCGATCCGCTCCACCTCCGCCAGGCGTGCGCGCGGAACGATCATGCGCGTGGGCGCGCTGCACGACTGCCCCACGTTGCGCATGCCCGAGGCCACGCCGGCAGGCACCGCACGGGCCAGATCGGCGTCGGGCAGGATGACGTTGGGCGACTTGCCGCCCAGCTCCTGCGCCACACGCTTCACCGTGGGCGCCGCGGCCTGGGCCACCAGCACGCCGGCGCGGGTGGAGCCAGTGATCGACACCATGTCCACTTCGGGATGCGAAGCCAGCGCAGCGCCGACTTCCGGGCCCTCGCCGCTCACGAGATTGAATACGCCCGCGGGAATGCCGGCGTCGTGCACCGCCTCGGCGAACAGCAGGGCGCTGAAAGGCGACAGCTCGCTGGGCTTGAGCACCACGGTGCAGCCCGCGGCCAGCGCCGGGCCGACCTTGGCGGTGATCTGATAGAGCGGCCAGTTCCACGGCGTGATCAGGCCGCAGACGCCGATGGCCTCGCGCACGATGGCCGTGCCGTCGCGCTGCGTGACGAAGGCGTAGCTGCCGGCCAGGTCGCGGGCCACGCGGATGTGCTCCGCCGCGACGGGCACCTGTGCATTGCGGGCCGCGGTGATCGACGAGCCCATTTCCAGCGAGATCATCTGGGCGAAGACCTCGGCACGCTCCAGGATCAGGCCATGCAGGCGATCGAGCAAGGCGCCGCGAGCCTGCGGCTCCAGGGCGGACCAGTCCGCGAAGGCGCGCCGGGCGGCGCCCACGGCCTGCGCCACGTCCTGCGAATCGCCCATGGCGATCTCGGCCACCACCTGCTCCGTGGAGGGGTCGGTCACCGGCGCCCGGCCCCGCCCGGACGGCAGCGTCCATTGGCCGTCGATATAGAAGCGGTCCAGGCGACCCGCTTCGGTCAGGCGCTTGAGGATGTCAGAAGAGTTCATGGCAACGGTCGGTCTGGTGGAGCGAGGCAGGGACCGCCGCAGAAAGCACATGGCCTGCTGGCCAGCGGCGCGCCTCGCCAATCGATGGACGATTGCACCATGCAGCGCACTGCAAGCCGTTCGGAAAAATGAACCGCGCTGGAGCGAAGCTGCGGTTTTCAGGGGCGATGACGGCATGGCATGCGGTCTGCCACATCAAGGGGCGCGCATGCACCCCGATGTGGCACGCCCTGCCCGCCTCGGGGAGTCACTGCGGTGCGGCTGCAGGCGCCTGCCAGACCTTCACCCAGTTCACGTCCATGTGATAGCGGCCCTCGCTCTGGCTGCCGTAGCCGCTGGACGCGATCGGGCCGGCCCAGCCACGGTCCTTGATCTCGCAAGTCAGGCGAATGTCCTGGCCGGTGGCCGATACGGCGGCGCTGCTCTGCCAACGCGGCTGATCGTCCACATAGAAGACATAGCCCGCCGCCGTCCAGAGCAGTCCATACACATGCCAGCTGCCGTCCAGCGACGCCGGGGCCGCCCATTGCGAGCCGATGTGCTTGTGGTCGTTGCCGTAGCCATCCCAGTGCAGATTGAAGGACGCCAGATGGCTGACATCACGGCCTTGCTGGTCGGCCGCCCGGTGTTCGACGATGTCGGTTTCCACGCCGGCCGCCGCCGGATCGCCCAGCGGTTTGCCCACCGTGGGCGACTGCAGCCAGAAGGCGCAATGGCCGCCCGGTGCATCCTTAGAACGTGTTTACGATCTCGCAGGGGATCGCGTTGGAGCGCAATCGGGATGAGTGGATGCTTCGGATGCGCCGCATGG
>NZ_FONX01000014.1:105059-167237 GCF_900113035.1 Paracidovorax wautersii
TTGCATCCCATCCCGCCGACGTAGCTGCGCGACCCCTGGGAGATCGTAAACACGTTCTTAAAGCGAATGCGGGCCTCGAAATAGCCGAAGCGCGGCTGGTAGCGGCCGCTGGTGGTGAGGAAGCCGGTGTAATGCACACCGTTGGCGGTATAGGTGCTGATGCGCAGATTGCCGCCGCCCACGGCGATCGCGGCCGGCGTCAGCCTGGCGCTGTCGCGCAGCTTGTCGTAGGCCAGCCATTTGCGGGCATCGAGCGCCGGCGCCTTGAAATCGTCCTGCCAGACCAGTTGGTAGCCGGCCGGCGGCGCTGCGACGGCAGCCATGGTGGAGAACAGCGCACCCGCTGCGAACAGACCTGCACGGAGCATCATCCGCCCCTCCTTCCTGTATTCAGTCAGCCACGCACATCCTGCTGCGCCGGACGCTTGGAACGGGCGCAGAGGCCGGAGTTTCGCCCCCTCGAAGGAGGGAGGACTCAAGGTGCGACCAGAGGAGATACGGGGGATGAAGGAGATGGGAAGGTCGATGGCCTGCAGGCTTCGCAGCAGGCATCCGATGGGCCCGGCTCCAGCGCCCGCTCGCATGGAGCCCGAAAGAAATGGTAGGGCGTGGCGGACTTGAACCGACGACCAAGGGATTATGAGTCCCCTGCTCTAACCAACTGAGCTAACGCCCCATGCGCCAGCACCGCAGTCGGCCAGACACGCACGGATTGTATGTGTTTACTCCGCGCTTATTTACGGTGGCTGAGCGCGTTCGTCACCAGGCGCGACGTGATGTCCACGATCTGGATCATCTTGTCGTAGGCCATGCGGGTCGGGCCGATCACGCCCAGCGTGCCGACGATCTGGCCGTCCACCTCGTAGGGGGCGCTGACGACGGACAGCTCCTCGAACGGAACGACATGGCTTTCGCCGCCGATGAAGATGCGCACGCCCTCGGCCTTGCTGGAGATGTCCAGCAGCCGCAGGATCTGCGTCTTCTGTTCGAAGAGATCGAAGGCCCGGCGCAGGTGGCCCATGTCGCTGGAGAAATCGCTCACGGCCAGCAGGTTGCGCTCGCCGGAGAAGACCACCTCGTCCTGCGATTCGGTCAGCGCCTCGGTCCCGGCATTGACCGCCGCCTGCATCAGCTCGGCGATCTCGCCGCGCAGCTGATCGACCTCGGTCTTGAGCCGCTCGCGCACCTGCTCCATCGTGAGCCCGGTGTAGTGGGCGTTGAGGAAGTTGGCGGCCTCCACCAACTGCGACTGCGAATAGTCGGCGTCGGTGAAGATGACGCGGTTCTGCACGTCGCCGTCGGGCGAGACGATGATGACCAGGAAGCGCCGCTCGGAAAGCCGAAGGAATTCGATGTGACGGAACACCGATGCCCGCCGGGGCGCCATGACCACACCGACGAACTGCGACAGGCTGGAGAGCAGGTTGGCCGCGTTGGCGATGACCTTCTGCGGCTGCTCGGGCACCAGTTCGGGCGCCATCAGCTGACCGCGCTGCACAGTGAGCATGGTGTCCACGAAGAGGCGGTAGCCCTTGGCGGTCGGGATGCGGCCGGCCGAGGTGTGCGGGCTGGCGATCAGCCCCAGCTCTTCCAGGTCGGCCATGACGTTGCGGATCGTCGCCGGAGACAGTTCCAGCCCCGAAGCCCGCGACAAGGTGCGCGAGCCCACGGGTTGGCCGTCGGCGATGTACCGCTCCACCAGCGCTTTCAGCAACAACTTGGCACGATCATCGAGCATTGACTCATTTTAATGATGTAATTTCTGCATGAAGTCTTCTTTCCGGCGCGTGGCGCTCATCGGCAAGTACCAGAGCCCCAGTGCAGCGGCGGCATCCAACGACTCCCTGCAGGTGTTGGAGCGCATCGCCCGGTTCCTGTGGGACCGGGACTGCGAAGTGCTGCTGGAGGCGGAGACCGCCGCGAACACGGGGCTCGAGGGCTATACGGTGCTGGATGTGGACGGGATCGGCCGCCAGTGCGACCTGGGCCTGGTGGTGGGCGGCGACGGCACCATGCTGGGCGTGGGCCGCAGGCTGGCCAGCTACGGCACGCCGCTGATCGGCATCAACCAGGGCCGGCTGGGCTTCATCACCGATATTCCGCTCGAAGGCTTCGAGGCGACGCTCACCCCGATGCTGGAGGGCGATTACGAAGAAGACACGCGCCCGCTGATGCATGCCCGCGTGATGCGCGGTGGCGAATGCGTGTTCGAGGCCCTGGCTCTGAACGACGTGGTGGTCAACCGCGGCTCGACCTCGGGCATGGTGGAGCTGCGCGTGGAGGTGGACGGGCACTTTGTTGCCAACCAGCGCGCGGACGGGCTCATCATCGCCTCGCCCACCGGCTCCACGGCGTATTCGCTGTCGGCCGGCGGGCCGATGCTGCACCCCTCCATTCCGGGCTGGGTGCTGGTGCCCATCGCGCCGCATACGCTGTCCAACCGGCCGATCGTTCTGTCCGATACGACCGAGGTGGCGGTGGAAGTCGTGGGCGGCCGCGATATCAGCGCCAACTTCGACATGCAGTCGCTCGCCTCGCTGCTGCACGGCGACCGCATCCTGGTGCGCCGGTCGCAGCACCGCGTGCGCTTCCTGCATCCCCGCGGATGGAATTACTTTGCGACCCTGCGTAAGAAGCTGCGCTGGAACGAAGGGGGCTCCTGAGCATGGCACTCAAGCGGATCGCGCTGCGCGATTTCGTCATCGTCGAAAGCCTGGAACTGGACCTGCAGACCGGCTTCACGGTGCTGACCGGCGAGACCGGCGCCGGCAAGTCCATCCTGATCGATGCGCTGCAGCTGCTGCTGGGCGGCCGTGCCGACACCGGCGTGATCCGCGAAGGCGCGGAGCGCACCGACATGGCCGCCGAATTCGATGCCCCGGCCACGCTGGAGCCCTGGCTCGACGAGGCCGGCATTCCGGGCGACGACAGCCTGCTGCTGCGCCGCACCATCGACCTGCAGGGCCGCAGCCGGGCCTGGATCAACGGCGTGCCCGTCACCGCCACGCAGATGCGGGCCGCGGGCGGGCATCTGCTGGACATCCACGGCCAGCACGCCTGGCAGAGCCTGACCCGGCAGGACGCCGTGCGCGGCCTGCTCGATGCCTACGCGGGCGCCCAGCCTGGGCCGCTCGCTGCGCTCTGGGCCACCTGGCGGGATGCGCGCAAGGCCCTCGCCCAGGCCCGCAGCGCGCAGGACACGCTGCAGCAGGAGCGCGAGCGCCTGCAGTGGCAGATCGGCGAAGTGGGCAAGCTGGCCCCGGGCCACGACGAATGGGATGAGCTGAACGCGCAGCACACGCGCCTGTCGAACGCGCAGGCCCTGCTGGACAGCGCACAGGGCGCCCTGTCGGCGCTGGAAGAAGAGGATAGCGGCGCGCTCTCGCGGCTGTCACAGGCCCAGCATCTGCTGCAGGACTATGAGCAGATGGACGAGGCGTTCCGGTCGATGAACGAGGTGCTCACCTCGTGCCTGGCGCAGGCCAGCGACGTGGCGCATTCGCTGCAGAGCTACCTGCGCCATACCGAACTGGACCCCGATCGCCTGCAGGAACTCGATGCGCGCCTGTCGCAATGGATGTCGCTCGCGCGGCGCTACAAGCGCACGCCGGCCGAGCTGCCCGCCCTGCTGCAGGGCTGGACGGACGATCTGAAGCGGCTCGACGACGCCGCCGACCTGGCCGCGCTGGAAGCGGCCGAGCAGGCCGCCGCCGGCGCCTATGCCAAGGCGGCCCGCACGCTGTCGCAGCGCCGCGCCAAGGCCGCGCCCAAGCTGGCGCAGGCCATCACCCAAGCCATGCAGGGCCTGGGCATGACGGGCGGCCGCTTCGAGGTGGCGGTGGAGCCCGCGCCCGAACCCGGCCCGCACGGCACCGACGCCATCAGCTTCCTGGTCAGCAGCCACCCGGGCATGACGCCCAAGCCCATCGGCAAGGTGGCCTCGGGCGGCGAGCTTTCGCGCATCTCGCTGGCCATTTCAGTCACCACCAGCGAACTGGGCGAGGCGCCGACGCTGATCTTCGACGAGGTGGATTCCGGCGTGGGCGGCGCCGTGGCCGAGACGGTGGGCCGGCTGATGCAGCAGCTCGGCCGCGACCGGCAGGTGCTGGCCGTGACCCATCTGCCGCAGGTGGCCGCCTGCGCCGATCATCATCTGGTGGTGGCCAAGCACAAGCGCGCGGGCAACACCACCAGCTCCGTCCAGCCGGCAGCCGAAGACGCCCGCGTGAAGGAGTTGGCGCGTATGCTGGGCGGCGAGCGCCTGTCGGCCACCACGCTGGCGCACGCGCGTGAAATGCTGGACGGCGCGCAGCAGCCCCCCGCAGCAAGGCATTGACGGACGCACCATGGCACTCGACATCGTTTTCATCACCGGCATGTCCGGCTCCGGCAAGTCCGTCGCGCTGCATGCGCTGGAAGACGCAGGCTACTACTGCGTGGACAACCTGCCCCCCGAACTGCTGGCCGCCTTCGTCGCGCTGGAGCATGCGCACCACGGCCACCGCCTGGCCATCGCCATGGACGTGCGCAGCATGACCGCCCTGCCCCAGGTGCCCGAGCAGCTCGATCGCCTGCGCGTGCAAGGCACGCGGGTGCAGGCGCTGTTCCTCGACTCCACGACCGACACCCTGGTGCGGCGCTTTTCCGAAACGCGCCGCCGCCACCCGCTGTCGAAGGACGACCTGCACGAAGGCCAGCGCGGGCTGGTGCAGACCATCGAGCTGGAGCGCGAGCTGCTGGCCGAGCTGCGCGAGCACTCGCACGTCATCGACACCAGCGCCATACGCGCCTCGCAGCTGCAAAGCTACGTCAAGAGCCTGATGAGCACGCCGCCGGGGCAGCTGACCCTGGTGTTCCAGTCGTTCGCCTTCAAGCGCGGCGTGCCGGTGGATGCCGACTACGTCTTCGACGTGCGCATGCTGCCCAACCCGCACTACGAGCCCCCGCTGCGCGATCTGACGGGCAAGGACCAGCCCGTGATCGACTATCTGCAGCAGCAGCCCGAGGTGGAGGCCATGCGCACGCACATCGGCGGCTTCCTGCAGCACTGGCTGCCGGCGCTGGCGCAGAACCACCGCAGCTACGTGACGGTGGCCGTGGGCTGTACGGGCGGGCAGCACCGCTCGGTCTATCTGGTGGAGACGCTGGCCCGGCAGTTCAGCCAGGACTGGACGACGCTGCGCCGGCATCGCGAGCTGGACGGGCGCTGAGCGCCAGCCTACACAAAAGCTATCAAAACCATAGCTGATAGCGCATAGAGAGCAAGGGCTCCAGGCATATTTCGCCATGAATCGGATGGCGGATGGCGCAGACCTGCCCCCGCGCTCCAGACCTGACATCCGCCCCACTGACCGCGCGCCAGGGCGACACGGCCATCAAGCCAGCGGCAAGGCCTCCAGCATCTTGCGGATGGGCGCAGGCAGGCCCAGCGCCTGCCACTGCGCGCGGTCGAACCAGCCGCTGCCCGAGCCCTCACCCTCGCCCGCCATCCGGCCGCTCACCTCCTCCTGCGCCACCAGCACCGGGTGCAGATGCAGGTCGCGGTGCGTGAGCACATGCAGCGATGCGGGCAGGTCGTGCAGGGCGCCGTCATCGCCGTCACCTGCGCCCACGGCGCCGGAGAGCGCCGCACGGTCCTCGAATGCCGGCGGGCAGTAGAGCCCCGCCCAGATGCCCGCCTGCGGGCGCCGCTCCAGCCAGAGCCGGCCGCCCGCATCGCGCAGCAGCAGCAGCCACCAGGCCTGGGAGCTGCGGTTCAGCTTGCGGGTACGCACCGGGTAGTCCTCGGGGTTGCCTTCGGCGCGCGCCACGCAGGCCGCGTTCAATGGGCAGACGATGCAGGCCGGCTTGCGCGGCGAGCAGATGCTGGCGCCCAGGTCCATCAGGCCCTGCGTGTAGCGCGGCATGCTGGTGGCCAGGTCCTGCGTGGGCAGCAGCGCCTCGGCCTGCGCCCAGAGCTGGCGCTCGTTCTTCGCCACGGCCAGGTCGGCATCGAAGCCCAGCACGCGCGTGAGCACGCGCCGCACGTTGGCATCCAGGATGGGCGCCCGCACGCCGAAGCAGAACGATGCGATCGCGCCCGCCGTGGAGCGACCGATGCCCGGCAGCGCGGAGAGCTCTTCCACCGTGCGCGGAAAGGCGCCGCCGTGCCGCTCCATCACCTGCCTGGCGCAGGCGTGCAGGTTGCGCGCCCGGCTGTAGTAGCCCAGGCCCGCCCAGAGCGCGAGCACGTCGTCCTGCGGGGCCTCGGCCAGCGCCCGCACATCGGGAAAGCGCGCCAGGAAGCGTGCGTAGTAATCGAGCACGGTGGCGACCTGGGTCTGCTGCAGCATCACCTCGGACAGCCAGACGCGGTAGGGATCTCTCGTGTTCTGCCAGGGCAGATGGTTGCGGCCATGGCTGGCCTGCCACCGGACGACCAGGGTGGCGATGTCTTCGTTCTGAACGCTCATGCGGGAAGGGTTTCTGTGGGAGTGGCGCTGGCACCCGCCTCGGGCCGGGGCAGGTCCAGCAGCTGCTGCGTCAGGCTCTGCAGCCGGGCATGCATCTCGGTGAGCCGCTGTTCGGCCAGCTCGATCTCGGCGATGCGCTCGACCAGCCCGCTGGCGGCATGGCGGATGCGGTCCACCGCCTCGATGCGCCGCGCGAAGCTGCGCTTGCGCTCGCGCAGCTGGGCATCGAGCTGGGCCGTGGCCGACTTGCTCCACAGCTCCAGCTCGTTGGCTGCAGCCTCGAAAACGGCCCGCAGCCGCGTGCCCAGCGCCCGCACCAGGCGCTGCGTGAATTCCGGCTGCACCAGCCGCAAGGTGTTGCCCACGCCCAGGTATTGCAGGTGGCGGTCCTCGATCTGCTGGAGCTCCTGCACCAGGGGCGCGAGCGAGGGCGGCGTGGGCGCCTGTAGCGAGAAGCCGTATTCGGCATTGAGCTGGCGGAAGGTGCCGCCCAGCATGGCGTGGATCTCGCTGGCGGAGCCCTGGGCGCTGCCCAGCAGCTTGCGCAGGCGGCTGAAGGTGTCGATGTAGATCTTGCGTGCGCCCAGCTTGAGGCCGCGCGCCTGCAGGGCCTCTTCCAGCGCGGACATTTCCGTCTTCAGCGAACGCGCGCCCAGCTGCTGGAAGATGTCGCGCAGCAGGCGCAGATGCACGGCGCGCACGGCCTGGATGCGGGCGGCGCTGGCGTCGAACTCGCGCTGCTCCTGCTCGATGCGGCCGCGCATGTTGTCGATCACCTGGGCGTTCTTGCCGCGCAGGCTGCGCAGCTCCAGCATCTGCTCGTCCAGATCGCGCCGGCGGATGTGGATGGTGCGCTCGGCTTCGGCGCGCAACTGGGCCACGCCCGTAGCTACCGTCGCCCGCAGGATGGCCTGGCGGCGGCCCATGATGCCCTGGGCCAGCGCCTCTTCGAGCTGCGGCAGGCCGCTCATCGCGAGCAGGCCATGTTCGTGCCGCATCTTGGCCAGCAGCCCCTTCTGCGCCGACACCGGCAGCACCTGCGCGAGGGGCATGCCCAGCATCTCGGCGGCGCTGCGGCACTGGCGGTCCAGCTGCGCCTGCACCTGGGCGGGGGTGTTGATCGTGTCCCACAGGGTGTCGATCTTGTTGAGCACCACCAGCCGCGCGTCGGCGGCCTGGCCGGCAGGCGCCAGATGCTCGCGCCAGATGGCGAGGTCGGACTGGGTCACGCCCGTGTCGGCCCCCAGCATGAACAGCACGGCATGAGCCTGCGGAATGAGGTTGATGGTGAGCTCCGGCTCGGCGCCCACGGCGTTGAGCCCGGGCGTGTCCAGGATCACCAGCCCCTGCTTGAGCAGCGGATGGGGGATGTTGATGAGCGCATGCCGCCAGCGCGGCACCTCGACCAGGCCGGCTTCATCGGGCACGGGGTTGCCGCTGGCGGCAGTAGCGGCAGCGGCGGCATCGCCCTCCTGCGGCTCATCGCGCCAGAAGCCCAGGGCGCGGGCCTCTTCGACCGGCACGCGGCGCACTTCGGAAACCTTCTCGAAGGCATGGGCCAGCTGGTCGGCGTTGTCCACATCCAGCTCGATCTGCACCCACTGCTCGGCCCGCAGGCGCCAGTCGGCGAGGCTCTGCGGAGCCTGGCGGGTTTCGATGGGCAGAAGGCGCAGGCTGGGCGGGGTGGCCGGGTCGTAGGCCAGCTCGGTCGGGCACATGGTGGTGCGGCCCGCGCTGGCCGGCATGATGCGCCGCCCGTAGGACGCGAAGAAGATGGCGTTGATGAGCTCGGACTTGCCGCGCGAGAACTCCGCCACGAAGGCCACCATGACCTTGTCGCTGCGCACCTGCTCTTCCAGCCGGTGCAGGCGCTCCTGCACGGCGGCGTCCATCAGCTCGCACGAGCCCATCCACTCGGCCAGCTGGCGCAGCTGCTGCGCGAACGCGCGCCTCCAGGCACCGTGCTGGTCGAACTGTTCGTTGAAAGAAGGGCCCACGGTGCTCCCAGGATGGCGTGCGTCAACCAGCCCGAGCGGGCCGCAGAGATTTCAAAATATAGCATCGCGCCATGGCACGGGCCGCCCGTGCGCCGGCCTCAGGCACGCTGGCAGCGCGGGCAATAGAAGGTGCTGCGCTGGCCCTGCCGCAGCAGCTTGATGGGCGTTCCGCATACCCGGCAGGGCTGCAGCTCGCGCCCATAGACGTTGGCTTCCAGCTGGAAGTGGCCGGCATTGCCGTCGGCGCTGGAGAAGTCGCGCAAGGTGCTGCCGCCCCGCTCCACCGCGCGCGCCAGCACTTCGCGGATCGCCGCATGCAGGCGGCGCGCCCGCACCGGGCCGATGCTGCTGGCCCGCGCCGTGGGGCGGATGCCGGCAAGGAACAGCACCTCGGACGCATAGATGTTGCCCACGCCGACGACGATCTTGCCGCTGAGCAGCAGCAGCTTGACGGGCACCCGGCTGGCTCGCAGCCCCGCATGGAAGGCCTCGAACGTGAAGCCGTCGTCCAGCGGCTCGGGGCCCAGGTTCTGCAGCAGCTTATGCGCTACGGGGTCGGCCTCGTGCGCGGCCCAGACCACGGCGCCGAAGCGGCGCGGGTCATGCAGCCGCAGCGTGCCGCGATCGGTGACCATCTCGAAATGGTCATGCACGCCCGGCTCGGGCAGGTCGCCCGCGAAGCGCAGGCTGCCCGACATGCCCAGGTGCACCAGCAGCAGGCTGCCGTCGTCCAGATCGACCAGCAGGTACTTGCCCCGCCGGCGCACCCCCATGACCTGCCGGCCCGCCAGGCTGGCGGGATCGCGGCCCAGCGGCCAGCGCAGGGGTTTGCCCATCGCCACGGAGCGGATCTGCGCGCCGGCGATGCGGCCTTCGAAGCTGCGCCGGGTGACCTCGACTTCGGGCAACTCAGGCATCTGGGGACTCGTCTGAAAGTGGGAAAGGCATGGATTATTATGAGTCGATGATGCAATCACGTCGCTCCAGGGCCATTGCGCTGGCCTGCCTTCTGGCCACAGGTTCCGCCATGGCCGCCACGCAGCAACCCAAGCCCTCACAGGCCTCCCCCACGCTGCCCAAGGCCGCCACAGCGCAAGCCGCCCAGTCTTCGGACGACGAAGCGGCGGCCCTCAACGCCGAGCTGTTCTACGAAATCCTGGTCAGCGAGATGACCGCCAGCAGCGGCGACCCCGGCACGGCCTACGCGCTGATGCTGGAAGCCGCCCGCCGCAGCCGCGACGGCCAGCTCTACCGCCGCGCCACCGAGATCGCCCTGCAGGCACGCTCGGGCCAGTCCGCGCTGATCGCGGCCCAGGCCTGGAAGGAGGCGCTGCCGCAGTCGCGGGACGCCAACCGCTTCCTGCTGCAGATCCTCATCGCCCTCAACCGCATCGACGAGACCCCCGATCTGCTGCAGCAGGAACTGGCCGCCTCCACGCCGCGCACGCGCATCGCCACCATCCAGGCCCTGCCCCAGCTCTACGGCCGCGCTTCCGACAAGGCTCAGGCGACGGCCGTGGTCGAGAAGGCCCTGGCCAACGAACTCACCAACCCGGCCGTGGCACCGAGCGCCTGGATCACCATCGGGCGCATGCGGCTGGCCTCCGGCGACAAGGCGGGCGCGCTCGAAGCCGCCCGGCGCGCCAGCGAGCTGGAGCCCACCAACGACGGCGCGGCGCTCCTCGCGCTGCTGCTCACGGAATCCGGCGTGAAGGACGCCGAGGCCCTGCTCAAGCCTTACTTCGCCGGCACGCCGATCCCCGAGATCCGCATGACCTACGCCCGCGTCCTGCTCGAATCGCAGCGGTTCGCGGAAGCCCAGACGCAGCTGGAAGCCGTCACCCGCGAGCGGCCCGACATGGCCGAAGCCTGGCTGGTGGATGCATCCCTGAACCTGCAGGCCAACCGCCTGCCCCAGGCCGAGGCATCGCTGCAGAAGTTCCTGGCCCTGCTGGAGCCGCTGCCGCCCAGCGAGACGCGCGCCAACGCGCAGACCCAGGCCTACCTGCTGCTCTCGCAGGTGGCCGAAAAGCGCGGCGACTTCGCCCAGGCCGACGCCTGGCTGAACCGCATCGACAACCCCGCCGCCCTCATCAGCGCGCAAAGCCGCCGCGCATCCCTGCTGGCCAGGCAGGGCAAGATCACGGAAGCGCGGGCCATCCTGCGCGCCCTGCCGGCCAAGACGGCGGACGAGGAAAAGCAGAAGCTGCTGGCCGAGGTGCAGCTGCTGCGCGAAGTGCAGCAATACGACGCCGCCTACGAAGTGCAGAGCCAGGCCGTGGCCCGCTACCCCGACGACATCGACCTGGCCTACGAACAGGCCATGCTGGCCGAGCGCCTGGGCAAGCTCGATGTGATGGAGCGACAGCTGCGCGCCATCATCGCGCGCCAGCCCGGCTACCAGCATGCCTACAACGCGCTGGGCTATTCCTTCGCCGAACGCGGCGTGAAGCTGCAGGAGGCCCGGGAGCTGATCGCCAAGGCGCTGCAGCTGGCCCCCGGCGACCCGTTCATCACCGACAGCCTGGGCTGGGTGGAATTCAAGCTCGGCCACCGCGAGGAAGCCGCGCGCCTGCTGCAGGAGGCCTTCAAGGCCCAGCCCGATGCCGAGATCGGCGCCCACCTGGGCGAAGTGCTCTGGAGCATGGGCCAGCAGGACCAGGCCAAGGCCGTGTGGCGCCAGGGCCAGCAGCTCAACCCCGACAACGGCACGCTCAAGGACACGCTCAAGCGCCTGGGAGTGAGCCTGTGAGCCTGCTCAGCCGCCGCCGGGGCCTGCTGGCCTCGCTGGCGCTGTGCGGCCTCCTGGCCGCCTGCGCCCAGCCCCCCGCCCCTGCGCCCAGCACCGATCCGGCCAACGGCGCCTGGAGCGGCCGGCTGTCGCTGCTGGTCGATGACCCCTCCGCCCAATCCTTCAACGCCGGGTTCGAACTGACGGGCCGGCCGGAGCGGGGGCAGCTCACCATCCTCAACCCGCTGGGCAACGTCATGGCCCGGCTCGAATGGTCCCCCGGCCATGCCGTGCTGATGGACGGGCAGAAGCGCACGGAATCCGACTCGCTCGCACAGCTGGTGAAAACGCTCACCGGCAGCGCCCTGCCCGTGTCGGCGCTCTTCAGCTGGCTGCGCGGCGATGCCGTGCAGACGCCGGGCTGGCAGGTGGACCTGAGCGCCCTGCAGGAGCACGGCAGGCTGGTGGCGCAGCGCTTCTCGCCCATGCCGCAAGCCACGCTGCGCGTGATCCTGAGCCGCTGAAGAACCACGAATGCAATCGCTGTACGACGTGCCGGCTCCGGCCAAGCTCAACCTCTTTCTCCACATCACCGGCCGGCGGGCCGACGGCTACCACCTGCTGCAGTCGGTGTTCATGCTGATCGACTGGTGCGACACGCTGCATTTCGACCTGCGCGCCGACGGCCGGATCACCCGCGAGGACCTGTCGGTGGCGCTGCCGCCCGACGATCTCACGCTGCGTGCCGCCCAGGCCCTGCAGGCGGCCACGGGCTGCAGCCTGGGCGCGCACATCGGCGTGCACAAGCGCATTCCCGCGCAGGCCGGCATGGGCGGCGGCTCATCGGATGCGGCCACGGCCCTGCTGGCGCTCAACCGGCTCTGGAAGCTGAACCTGCCGCGCCACCAGCTCGAAGCCATCGGCCTGCGCCTGGGCGCCGACGTTCCATTTTTTTTACGCGGCAGGAACGCTTGGGTGGAAGGAATTGGTGACATAATTCGGCCTCTCGAATTGATGCACGAATTGCCGCGAAGCCGCTTCGCGGTGGTCAAGCCAGAAGCCGGGTTGGATACGAAATCGATTTTTTCAAGTCCTTTCCTCAAACGCGATTCTGCATGTGCTACAATTCAAGGCTTTGCTGCAGCACACTACCAATTTGGCAGAAACGACTTGCAGCCAGTCGCTCAGGCGCTGTGCCCCGAGATCGAAAAAGCCCTTCAGTGGCTGAATTCGCAAGGGCTACAGGCTAGAATGACGGGCTCTGGAAGTGCAGTGTTTGCAGCGATGCAACATGCGATCGATTTGAAGGATGCGCCCAGCACCTGGCAAGTCAGAGCATGTGAAAATCTGACGATCCATCCTCTCGAAGGGTGGTCAGCAGATGACAGTTTCGGTTGATTGCCCGCGGCAATCGACCTGTGTAGGGGAGTCGCCAAGTTGGTTAAGGCACCGGATTTTGATTCCGGCATGCGAAGGTTCGAATCCTTCTTCCCCTGCCAAATTCTTATCTCACACCGACGTTTTCCTCTAGCCAGCTGGGTCGCTCATGCAAGCCAATCAACCTGATTTCATGGTTTTCACGGGCAATGCCAACCCGGGCATGGCGGCAGAGATCGCCAAGCACCTCGGCACCACGCTGGGCGCTGTCGATGTGGGTCGGTTCTCCGACGGCGAAGTCACCGTCGAGATCAAGCAGAACGTGCGTGCCCGCGACGTGTTCGTCGTGCAGTCCACTTGCGCGCCGACCAACGAAAACCTGATGGAACTGCTGATCATGGTCGATGCGCTCAAGCGCGCTTCGGCCGAACGCATCAGCGCCGTGATCCCCTATTTCGGCTACGCCCGCCAGGACCGCCGCCCGCGCTCCAGCCGCGTGCCGATCTCGGCCAAGGTGGTGGCGAACATGCTGCAAGCCGTGGGCGTGGCCCGCGTGCTGACCATGGACCTGCACGCCGACCAGATCCAGGGCTTCTTCGACATCCCGGTGGACAACATCTACGCCTCGCCCGTCCTGCTGGGCGACCTGCGCCAGAAGCAGTACGAAGACCTGATCGTGGTCTCGCCTGACGTCGGCGGCGTGGTGCGTGCCCGTGCGCTGGCCAAGCAGCTCAATTGCGACCTGGCCATCATCGACAAGCGCCGCCCCAAGGCCAACGTGTCTGAAGTCATGCACGTGATCGGCGAGATCGAAGGCCGCAACTGCGTGATCATGGACGACATGATCGACACCGCCGGCACGCTGGTGAAGGCCGCCGAAGTGCTCAAGGAGCGCGGCGCCAAGAAGGTGTACGCCTACTGCACGCATCCCATTTTCTCCGGTCCCGCCATCGAGCGCATCGCCAAGGGCGGCGCACTCGACGAAGTGGTCGTGACCAACACCATTCCTCTGAGCGACAACGCCAAAGGATGCGCCAAGATTCGCCAACTGTCCGTGGCACCGCTGATCGCCGAAACGATCCAGCGCATCGCCAAGGGCGAGTCGGTGATGAGTCTGTTCTCGGACTGAGAAGTCTCCTCTGATGCACAGCCACCCTGCCGGGGTGGCCAGCAACAAGCCAAGCCTCCTTCGGGAGGCTTGTGCGTTCGGGAACACAGCAGGCTGCGGCACCACGAAGGTGCTGCGGTCTTTTTCAACAGGGCCAGGCTGGTCGCGGCCGGCCCATCAGGAGCTAACTATGAACTTCGTCGCTTTTGAGCGCGCCAAGCAAGGTACGGGTGCGAGCCGCCGTCTGCGCAACACGGGCCGCACGCCCGGTATCGTCTATGGCGGTGCCGCCGAACCCCAACTGATCGAGATCGATCACAACGCCCTGTGGCACGCCCTGAAGAAGGAAGCGTTCCACTCCAGCGTGCTGGACATGGAAGTTGCCGGCACCACCAGCAAGGTTCTGCTGCGTGACGTGCAATACCACCCCTACAAGCAGATGATCCTGCACATCGACTTCCAACGCGTCGATGCCAAGACCCGCCTGCACGTGAAGGTGCCCCTGCACTACAGCGGCTCCGAAGAGTCCGACGCCGTGAAGGTGGACAAGTGCCTGGTCAACCCCGTCGTGAACGAACTCGACGTGACCTGCATGCCTTCCGAGCTGCCCGAGTTCATCGCCGTGGACCTGAGCACGCTGAAGAAGGGTGCCTCCCTGCACCTGAAGGACATCAAGCTGCCCCGCGGCCTGCGTCCCGTGATCCGCGGCGGCCAGAACAACCCCGTTCTGGTGTCCGTGACCAACCCCGTGGTGGAAGAAGAAGCTCCGGCAGCCGATGCAGCTCCCGCTGCCGACGCCGCCAAGGGCAAGGGCAAGAAGAAGTAATCCATCGCACTCGCGACAAGGCAAGCCTGGGCGGCCCTCCGCCCCGGCCCCTTCGCAGGCCGCCTCCGGGCTGGCCTGCCCCGAACGGCCCACCTTCGCGTGGGCCGTTTCTCTTGGTGCGCACGGATAATCCCGCAGATCATGATCAAACTGTTTGTCGGCCTGGGCAATCCCGGCCCCGAGTACGAAGCCACCCGCCACAACGCCGGCTTCTGGTGGATCGACGCGCTGGCGCGCGAATTGAAGGCCACGCTGGTGCCCGATCGCAGCTATTACGGCCTGGTCGCGCGGGTGAACGTGCAGGGCCAGAGCGTCTGGCTGCTGGAGCCGCAGACCTTCATGAACGTGTCGGGCAAGTCGGTGGCGGCGCTGGCGCGCTTCTTCAAGATCCAGCCCGAGGAGATCTTGGTCGCGCACGACGAGCTCGACATCGTCCCGGGCCAGGTCAAGCTCAAGCGCGGCGGCAGCCACGCCGGCCACAACGGCCTGCGCGACATCCACGCCCAGCTGGGTTCCGCCGACTACTGGCGCCTGCGCATCGGCGTGGGCCACCCGGGCGTGAAGGCCGAGGTGGTGAACTGGGTGCTTAAGAAGCCCTCGCCCGAGCACCGCAATCTGATCGAGGACAGCATCGTGCACTCGCTCAAGGCCTATCCGGCCATGCTCGCGGGCGACATGGAGAAAGCCACGCTGCAGGTCCACACCACCAAGCCGCCCCGGCCGAAGCCGCCGCGCCCGGCTGCTGCGGCGACTCCCGCCACCGGCAAGCCAGCGGAAGGAGCACCGGCTGGCCCGGCGGATGCGGCCTGAGGCGCCTCGCGCCCAGGCTTGCTACGTTTTCAATAGCTAAAGGCGCTTGATCTATAAGGGCTGAGGCGAAAAAGATCGCTCAGGCGCTGGCAGCCGCCTGCAGGCGCTGGAACTTCTGCCACAGCGTCTCGCGGCTTTCGGTGTGGTTCGGATCGACGGGAATGCAGGCCACCGGGCAGATCTGCACGCACTGGGGCTCGTCGAAGTGCCCCACGCACTCGGTGCATTTGGACGGCTCGATCTCGTAGATCTCCTCGCCCATGGAAATGGCGCCGTTCGGGCACTCGGGCTCGCAGACGTCGCAGTTGATGCACTCGGCCGTGATCATCAATGCCATGGCGTGCTCCCACAGAGGAGCCGCGCAGCGGCAGGAAGACGGTGGAATCGGCTGGCGAAGGACATGCCCCGATTATCCGCCCCGCCCGCATGCCCCTGGCCGCGGCACGACCATGCCCGCACGGCGTACCGGCCGGCGATCGGGCCGATGGTTTGCCGCTATGCTCCGCCCACCCCACCGCAAGCCCCACCTGCCCCCGTTCACCCCATCCCTTCGCCATCCGCATGGGCCTGTTCGTTCTTCGCCGCCTGCTGACCCTGGCCGCCACGCTGGCCGGCGCGTCCGCCCTCGTGTTCCTGGTGCTGGAGATCCTGCCCGGCAACGCGGCCCAGGTGCTGCTGGGCCCCGATGCGGCGCCCGAGGCGGTGGCGGCGCTCACGACCCAGCTGGGGCTGGACCAGCCCGCCTTGCAGCGCTACCTGCACTGGGTGGCAGGCATGCTCTCCGGCGACCTGGGTACGAGCTACGCCTACGGCACGCCGGTGGCCGAACTGGTCTGGGAGCGGCTGGCGCTGACCGTGCCGCTGGCCGTGATGGCGATGGCCATCGCCACCGTGCTGGCCGTGGCGGCAGGCGTCTATGCCGCGTCGCGCCACAACCGCTGGGGCGACGTGGGCGTGATGGGCCTGGCGCAGCTGGGCATCGCCATTCCCAATTTCTGGTTCGCCATCCTGCTGATCCTGCTCTTTTCGGTGAAGCTGCAGTGGTTCTCGGCCGGCGGCTTTCCGGGCTGGACGGAAGACGCCGGTGGCGGCGTGCTGCCCGCGCTGCAGGCGCTGCTGCTGCCGGCCATCGCGCTGGCGGTGGTGCAGGCGGCCATCCTGGCGCGCATCACGCGCTCGGCCGTGCTCGACGTGCTGCGCGAGGACTTCGTGCGCACCGCGCGCGCCAAGGGCCTTTCGCGCCGCGCCGCGCTCTGGGGCCACGTGCTGCGCAACGCGATGATTCCGGTTGTCACCGTGATGGGCCTGCAGTTCGCCAACCTGCTGGCCGGCACCATCGTGGTGGAGAACGTGTTCTACCTGCCCGGCCTGGGCCGGCTCATCTTCCAGTCGATCGCCAACCGCGACCTGATCGTGGTGCGCAACTGCGTGATGCTGCTGGCGGCCATGGTGGTAGTGGTGAATGCCGTGGTCGATCTGCTCTACGCCGTGATCGACCCGCGCGTGAAGGCGGGCGCGGCATGAGCGGGCCGCACCCGCGCTGGCGCGTGCTGCGCCAC
This sequence comes from Paracidovorax wautersii, assembly GCF_900113035.1. Taxonomy (GTDB): domain Bacteria; phylum Pseudomonadota; class Gammaproteobacteria; order Burkholderiales; family Burkholderiaceae_C; genus Paracidovorax; species Paracidovorax wautersii. The sequence continues at coordinate 121,920 of NZ_FONX01000014.1, forward strand.
CCCAGCTTCGCGCTCGGCGCCGCGCTCACGGCCCTGCTGGCCGCAGCCGCCCTGCTGTCGCTCTTCTGGACGCCCGCCTCGCCCTACGCCATGGACCTGGCCGCCAAGCTGCAGCCACCCAGCGCGCAGCACTGGCTGGGCACCGACGCCTTCGGGCGCGACGTGGCCTCGCTGCTGCTGGTGGGCGCGCGCAGCTCGCTGCTGGTGGGCCTGGTGGCGGTGGGCATCGGCGCGGGCATCGGCGTGGCGCTGGGCCTGCTGGCGGCGGCGCGGCGCGGCTGGGTCGAAGAAGTGGTGATGCGGCTGGCGGACTTCACCTTCGCCTTCCCCGCCCTGCTCTCGGCCATCATGCTGGCGGCGGTGTTCGGCGCGGGCATGGTCAACGCCATCATCGCCATCGGACTCTTCTACATCCCGACCTTCGCGCGGGTCACGCGGGCATCGGCCAACGCCGTGTGGTCACGCGACTTCGTGCTCGCGGCGCGGGCCTGCGGCAAGGGCCGCTGGCGCATCACGCGCGAGCATGTGCTGCCCAACATCCTGCCGGTGCTGATCGTGCAGGCCACCATCCACTTCGCGCTGGCCATCCTGGCCGAGGCAGCGCTCTCGTACCTGGGCCTGGGCACGCAGCCGCCGCAGCCCTCGTGGGGCCGCATGCTCAGCGAGGCGCAGACGCTGATGTTCCAGGCGCCGCTGCTGGCCGTGTGGCCGGGCGCGGCCATCGCCCTGGCGGTGCTGGGCCTCAACCTGCTGGGCGACGGCCTGCGCGATGCGCTGGACCCGCGCCTGGCCCGGCAGCGCTGACCGTCCCTGCTTCACCCCACATGACGACCAAGCCACCCGCCACGCCCTCGCCGCTCCTGCAGGTCCAGGACCTGAGCGTGCGCCTGCCCACGTCGCGCGGCATGGCCACGGCCGTGCGGCAGATGGGCTTCACGCTGGCGCGCGGCGAGACGCTGGGCATCGTGGGCGAATCGGGCAGCGGCAAGTCGCTCACTGCACTGGCGCTGATGGGCCTGCTGCCCGAAGGCGCTGAAACGTCGGGCAGCCTGCGCTTCGATGGCCAGGAACTGCTCGGCCTGCCCGATGCCGCCCTGTGCCGGCTGCGCGGCCACCGCATCGGCATGGTGTTCCAGGAGCCGATGACGGCGCTCAACCCGGTCCACTCCATCGGCCGCCAGGTGGCCGAGCCGCTGCGCCTGCACCTGGGCCTGGGCGCCCGCGCCGCGCGCAGCGAAGCCATCGCGCTGCTGGAGCGCGTGGGCATCGCGCAGGCGGCCCAGCGCTTCGATGCCTATCCGCACCAGTTCTCGGGCGGGCAGCGCCAGCGCATCACCATCGCCATGGCGCTGGCCTGCGGGCCCGACCTGCTGATCGCCGACGAGCCCACCACGGCGCTGGACGTGACGCTGCAGCAGCAGATCCTGGACCTCGTCGCCGACCTGGTGGACGAGCGCGGCATGGCGCTGATCCTCATCTCGCACGACCTGGGCGTGATCTCGCAGAACGTGGACCGCATGCTGGTGATGTACGGCGGCAGCGTGGTGGAAAGCGGCGACACGGCCGCCGTGTTCGCCCGCCCCGCCCACCCCTACACGCGCGGCCTGCTCGCGGCCCGGCCGCAGCTGCGGCCCCTGGCCGGCCCCCGCGCCCGGCTGGCGACCATTCCCGGCACCGTGCCCGAGCTGGCCGACCTGCCCCCGGGCTGCCCCTTCGCCGGGCGCTGCGCCCTCACCGTGCCGGACTGCGATGCCGGACTGCCCGCCGCCCAGGCGGTGCCGCCGGACGCGAGCCACCGGGCACGCTGCATCCGGCTGGATGCGGTGGATGCGGCCATGCCGCAGGAGGCCGCCGCATGACGCAATTCGCTACCAATTCGATAGCTGATAGCCCAGGCGGATCAAGCGCTGCTGCCCCATTCGGCACTGAAACCGTCACAGAGGCCCCGCTGCTGCGCGTGACCGACCTGCAGCGCCGCTACGCCCTGCCCCGCACCCGCCTCTTCGGCCCCCGGCCGCAGCACATCGCGCTGGCGGGCGTGAGCTTGCAGATCGACGCCGGCCGCAGCCTGGGCGTGGTGGGCGAATCGGGCTCGGGCAAATCCACCCTGGCGCGGCTGGTGATGGCGCTGGACGTGCCCGATGCCGGCCGCGTCGAATGGCAGGGCCGCGACCTGCACCGCCTGCCCGCCGCCGAACTGCGCGCGGCGCGCGCGGGCTTCCAGATGGTGTTCCAGGACCCATACGGCTCGCTGGACCCGCGCCAGACCGTGGAGCGCATCGTGGCCGAACCGCTCGATGCCCTGCCCCTGCCCGGCCAGGCGCGCCCCCTGCCGCGCGCCGAGCAGCGCGAGCGCGTGCTGCAGGCGCTGGCCGACGTGGGCCTGCGCAGCGCCGATGCGGCCAAGTACCCGCACGAGTTCTCGGGCGGCCAGCGCCAGCGCATCGCCATCGCCCGGGCGCTGGTCACGCGGCCGCGCCTGATCGTGGCCGACGAGCCGGTCAGCGCGCTCGACGTGTCGGTGCAGGCCCAGGTGCTCAACCTGCTGCAGGACCTGCGCGAGCAGCACGGCATCGCCTACCTGCTCATCAGCCACGACCTGGCCGTGGTCAACCAGGTCTGCGACGAGGTGGTGGTGCTGCACCAGGGCCGCATCGTGGAGCGCGGCGCGCCGGCGCAGCTCTTCGCCGCGCCCCAGCACCCCTACACGCAGGCGCTGGTGGGCGCGGTGCCGCGCATCGCGCCCGGCGCGGCGCGGGCCCGCCGGGCCGGCGCGGTGCGCACGCAGCACCGCGTGTAGTACAAACAGTGGCTGTGCGGACGGGCGGCCACGGCCCCGCCGCATGCGCCCGCACCCGACCACAGGAGATTCCCCCATGCCCGACCGCCGCTTCGTCCTCGCCACTGGCGCCCTCGCGTCCGCCGCGCTCTGCGCCCCGTTCGGCGCCGCGCTGGCCCAGGGCCGCAAGGACGCGGTGACGCTGGGCATGACGCTGGAGCCGCCGGGGCTGGACCCGACGGCGGGCGCCGCCTCGGCCATCGGCGAGATCGTGCTCTACAACGTGCTGGAGCCGCTCACCAAGATCAACGCCGACGGCAGCGTCTCGCCGCTGCTCGCCGAAAGCTGGGAGGTCTCGCCCGACCTCAAGACCACCACCTTCCGCCTGCGCCGGGGCGTCAAGTTCCAGAACGGCGAGCCGTTCAACGCGGCGGCGGTCAAGTTCTCGTTCGACCGCGCGGGCAGCGACAAGAGCATCAACAAGGACAAGCGCACCTTCGCCACCCTGAGCACGCAGGTGGTGGACGACCACACCGTAGTGGTCATCAACCAGGACATCGAACCCGACCTGCTCTTCCTGCTGGGCCAGGCCACGGCGGTCATCGTCGAGCCCAAGAGCGCTGCGACCAATGCCACCCGTCCGGTGGGCACGGGCCCCTATCAACTGAGCAACTGGAGCCGTGGCGCCTCCATCACCCTCACGGCCTGGCCGGGCTACCGGGCGGCGGGCGGCCTCAAGATCCGCCGCGCCGTTTTCCGCTTCATTCCCGATCCGGCCGCGCAGGTCGCGGCGCTGCTGGCCGGCGACGTGGACGACTTCCCGCGCATCACGCCGCGCAGCGTGGCGCAATTCAAGGGCAACCCGCGCTTCCAGGTGGTGGTGAGCGGCTCGCGCGCCAAGACCATCCTGGCCATGAACAACGCGCGCAAGCCGCTGCAGGACGTGCGCGTGCGCCGCGCCATCGCCGCGGCCATCGACCGCCGCGCCGTCATCGAAGGCGCGGCCGACGGGCTGGGCGTGCCCATCGGCAGCTACTACGTGCCGGGCGCCTTCGGCTACATCGACACCACGGGCCTCAACCCCTACGACCCCGACAAGGCGCGCAAGCTCCTGGCCGAGGCGGGCGTGAAGACGCCGCTCACCCTGACCATGACGCTGCCGCCCACGCCCTACGCCCGCCAGGGCGGCGAGGTCATCGCCGCGCAGCTGGCGCAGGTGGGCATCACCGTCCGGCTGCAGAACGTGGAATGGGCGCAGTGGCTCAGCGGCACCTACGGCAGCAAGAACTACGACCTGACGCTGATCTCGCACGTCGAGCCCTTCGACCTGGGCAACTTCGCCAAGCCCGACTACTACTGGGGCTACCGCTCGGCCAGGTTCGATGCGCTCTACGAGCAGATCAAGAACGCCTCGCGCCCCGCCGACCGCGCCCGCCTGCTGGGCGACGCGCAGCGCCTGCTGGCCGAAGACAGCGTGCACGCCTTCCTCTACCAGCCGCAATGGGTGACCGTGGCGCAGAAGAACCTGCGCGGGCTCTGGAAGGACATGCCGATCTTCGTGAACGACCTGTCGGCGCTCTCCTGGGGCTGAGAACGTGTTTACGATCTCGCAGGGGATCGCGTTGGAGCGCAATCGGGATGAGTGGATGCTTCGGATGCGCCGCATGGGCTCATGCCCATGCAAGCAGCCGGGGCGTCCAATCGCCCGATTTCGCTCCAACCCGAAGGGCAGCTACGTCGGCGGGCGGTCTGCGGCGTTGCGGCGCTTGTGGATAGCCGTGCTATCCACTGCGCACCGCGCCTTGCATCCCATCCCGCCGACTTAGCTGCGCGACCCCTGGGAGATCGTAAACACGTTCTGAGGCTGAGGAATGCTCCCGGGGCCTGAACCGCCCCGGGCACAATGCCTGCACGCCCCGCCCTCCGGACGCCAGCGCCCGGCCGCCGCGCCCCTCCTTCCTTTCCTCCTCTTCCCCGCTGCCCGCCCCGGCTCCGAACCATGGACCTTCTCCTCCTCACGCTGCTGCTGTCCACCGGCGCCTACGTCGTCAATGCCCACCAGCAGCGCAAGCGCATCGCCCTGCTCGCCCACCACCTGGGCCACTACCAGATCGAGAAGCTGATGGAAACGCTCACCCAGGGCTACCTGCGCGCCCTGGGCGAAAGCGATGCGGAGCGGCGCGACCAGATCTGGACGCTGCTGCACATCAGCGAAGTCCAGCTCAGCGACCAGTTCAACCGCTTCGCCGCCGAGTTCGGGCGCGTCGATGCGCAGCTCGCCCGCGTCAGCCGCCTGCCGGTGGGCCTGCCCTTCGCGCTGCAGCTCTTTCCCTCGGCCTCGTTCGACATGCGCCAGGCGCTCGCCATCCATGCGCAGGGCATCGCCCGCGTGGTGCGCAACGAGGCGCAGCGCGCGCCCCGGGACAAGGCCTACATGCTGACGGCCGAGCTGTTCCTGATGCAGCACACCTGCCACTGGTTCTGCAAGTCGCGCAGCGTCGCCTCGGCACGCATGGTGGCGCGGCACCAGACGCCGCATGCGCAGCTCGTGGCCTCGGTCTCGCCCGAGACGCGCGCCGCCTACACCGCCTTGATCGGCCGCTGACAGGGGCTCTCGCCCGCAGGAGCTGCGGCGGCGGGATGCCGCCTAGAATGCGCGCATTGGCGTTCGCTAACAGCAGTTACCTTTCATTCAACCGGCCTCATTTGTGTCTCCGCGCTCCCTCGACGCTCCTGCCCTCGGTGCCGCGCCGGCACGGACGGACCCCCTCGCCGCGCTTCGGCAGGCCACGCAAGAGCGCCACGCCCGGCTGGACGCGCAGCTGCCCATCGCCCGCCCCGACGCCCGCCTGCACGACTACACCTGCCACGCGCGGGCGCTGAGCGCCTGGCTCGCCGCCCTGGCGCCCGAGCTGCGCGCCATTGAGGCCGCCACACCCGATTTCCGCTTCGACGAACCGGCGCGCCTCGCCGCGCTGCATGCCGACCTGCTGGACGCCGGCGCGATCGCAGCGCAATCCGCCGTGCCCCCGGGCGCGGCCACCCAGGCCGCCATCGCGCAGGCCCTGCAGGAACACGCGGCCCTGCCCATGGCCTGCCGCTGGGGCATCGCCTACGTGGTCGAAGGCTCGCAGCTGGGCGGACAGGTGCTGTTCCGGCGGCTGGCGGAGCGGCTCGCGCCCCATCCGCTGCGCTACCTGCAAGGCCGTGGCAGCGAGGGCACGGCGGCCCGTTGGCGCGCCTTCATCGAACAGCTGCGGGGCCGGCTGGCTTCGCCCGCCGACGTGCAGGCCGCCTGCGCGGGCGCCTGCGCCGCGTTCGACGGCATGGCGCATGAGCTGCGCGCCGCAGGAGCGCCGCTGTGAACCCGCCCATCCCTACCGGCTACTTCCAGGCGCTGCTGCCCTCGGCCACGCTGGACAATTGCGACCGCGAGCCGATCCATATCCCGGGCTCCATCCAGCACCACGGCGCCCTGGTGGCGCTCGATGCGACCGGGCAGGTGCGCTACGCCAGCGCCAATACCGCCACGCTGCTGGGCCACCGGGTGGTGCCGGGCAACGTGCTGGGCCCGGCCAGCCTGGGCGGCGACGAGCGCCTCTGGGCCGCGATCAGCGAAGGGCTGGCGGCGCTGGCCGGCAGCGCGGAGCTGCCCATGCCCATCGAATGCCATCTGGCCGGCCACACCTTCGACGTGGTGCTGCACATCGCGCAGTCGCACCTGGTGATCGAATTCGAGAGCCGCCGGCAATCGTCGGACGAGCTCGCCGGCTTTGCCATCCAGGCCCACCGCGCCATGGAAAAGCTGCGCCGCCCCCGCGCCATCGAAGACCTGCTGCAGCGCGCCACCGAAGAGCTGCGCGCGCTCACCGGCTTCGACCGCGTGATGGGCTACCGTTTCCGCCAGGACGGCAGCGGGGACGTGGTGGCCGAAAGCTGCGTCGCCACGCTCGACCCCTACCTGGGCCGCCGCTACCCGGCCAGCGACATTCCGGCCCAGGCACGGCGCCTCTATGTGAGCAACACGCTGCGCATGATCGCGGACGTGGCCTCCGCCCCCGTGCCGCTGCTGCAGCACACGCCCAGCCAGCTGCCGCTGGACCTGAGCGCCGGCGTGCTGCGCAGCGTCTCGCCCATCCACATCGAATACCTGACCAACATGGGCGTGGGCGCGTCGATGAGCGTGTCCATCGTCATCAACGACCAGCTCTGGGGCCTGATCGCCTGCCACCACATGGGGCCGCGCCAGGTGCCCTACAGCGTGCGCATGGCCTGCGACGTGATCGGCCAGATGCTGGCCGCCAACATCCAGACCGGGCTGGCGCGCGCGCAGACGGAACGCCACCAGGAAGTGGCCGCGCTGCGCATGTCGGTGATGGAGAACGTGCTCCATTCCGACGACGAATTCGCCACCCTCTGCCAATACGCCGCGCCGCTGGCCCGCGCGCTGCGCGCCGATGCCGCGGTGGTGGCCGAAAGCGGCAAGCTGTGCCAGGAAGGCCCGATCTCCACCGAAGTCGCGCGCACCCTGGTGCAGTGGCTGAACGTGACGCAGCCGGTGCAGGGCCACGACATCTATCACACGCACGCCCTGCCGCTCGAATCGCCCGCGCTGGCCGCAGCGCTCGCGCCCTGGTGCGGCGTGCTGGGCATGCCGCTCGATCGCGCCACGGGCAGCTGGATGATCTTCCTGCGCAAGGAGCAGGTCGAGACCATCCACTGGGGCGGCAAGCCCGACAAGGTGCTGCGCACGGGGCCGCTGGGCCCGCGGCTCACGCCCCGCGGCTCGTTCGAGCTGTGGAAGGAAACCGTGCGCTCCACCTCCGAGCCCTGGAGCACCGAAGACCTGCAGATCGCCCAGCAGATGCTGGACGAGCTGGTGCGCGCGCAGAACGGCCGCTACGCCGAGGTGAACCGCGCACGCAACCAGCTCATGGCCGTGCTGGGGCACGACCTGCGCGACCCGCTGCATTCGATCAGCATGGCTGCGCGGGTGCTGGAGAAGACCGACGCCGCCGACAGCCGTGCCGGCCGCCTGGGCCAGCGCATCCAGTCCTCCAGCAGCCGCATGCAGCGGCTGGTCAGCCAGGTGCTGGACATGTCGCGGCTGCAGAACCGGCTGGGCCTGGACATGCGCCCGCAGCCCATCGATCTGGTGCCGCTGGTGGAAGACCTGCTGGACGAGGCCCGCACCGCGCACCCGCAGATGCGGGTGGAGTGGCAGGCCCCGCCGGCGCTGCACGTCCATGCCGACCCGGACCGCGTCGCCCAGGTCATCGCCAACCTGGTCAGCAATGCGCGCCACCATGGCGCGATGGGCGAGCCCATCCTTTTGCAGGCCGTCAGCCAGGACGAACGGGCGCTGCTGCGGGTGCGCAACATCGCGCCCCGGATCACGCAAGAGGTCGCGGAGACCCTGTTCAAGCCGTTCAAGCCCACATCGCTGAACAATCCCCGCAACCGGGGCGGCATGGGGCTGGGCCTCTATATCGCCCATCAGATCGTGACGGAGCACGGCGGGGACCTGAGCTACCACTTCGACGAGCCGCACGTGGTCTTCACCATGGCGCTGCCCAGCCTGCGGACGGCCTCGGGCGACTCGGCCGGCTGAGCGAGGCCGGCGGGCCGCCGATGCGGCGGATTAGCGCGGCGCGCCTGCCGCGCCTATCGGCCGCGTCCTACCTCGCAGAGGCCTGGCATCCTCGCAAATAGGGCCACAATCAGCCGCAGTCATCGATGGCATGCGGGCCCACGGCCATCTCGCGCCGGCAAGCCCGCCTCCGTCCTTTCGATACCCGGCTGCGCCACCTGCCCAGCCGTTACCCGCAATTACACCCCCCGGGTGATCCAGCCCTCCATCCACCTCGTAACCTGCCAGTCCAACCCGCCCCACCGGCCCATGCAAACCGACATCCTCATCATCGACGACAACCTGGACGCGACCGAACTTCTGCGCGAGCTGCTGGAGATGCAGGACTTTTCCGTGCGCACCGCGCTGAGCGGCCAGGCCGCGCTGGCAGCCATGCGGGACAAGCCGGCGCAGCTGCTGCTGGTGGACCAGAACCTGCCCGACATGCAGGGCTCGGTGCTCGCCCCCCAGCTCAAGCAGATCGCAGCGGATGCCGGCCAGCCCTGCATCGCCATCTCGATCACCGGCATGGCCTCGGGCACCAATCCGGGCACGCCCGTCTTCGATCACGTGCTCGGCAAGCCGCTCGACTTCGACGCTTTCGATGCGCTGATGGCGCAATGCGTCGCCCGCCTGCAGTCGCAGTCCGCACGCTGACCTCCGCGCCGCTCCATCGCGCCCACGTCCTCTCCTCCCGTTGCCTGCCCCACCGCTTCGCGCCATGACTTGTTTCGACCAACCCAACGCTCGGCTCTGGATGGCTGCCGGAGTACAGCACGCGGTGTTGATGCGCGCCTTGCCCGCCATGCGCCACGACCTGGCCAGCCCCCTGTCGGTCATGCGCATGGGCATGACGGTGCTCAAGCGCCGGCTCGCCCCGGGCAACGACACCCCCGCCGAACAGGCGGTGGAACGCGTCGAACAGCTGGAAAGCCAGCTCGGCACGCTGGGCGAGCATGTGCGCCGCCTGCGCAACTGGGATGTGCAGCTCTCCGACCGCCAGCCCGTGCGCGCCACGCTGCTGGAGGCCATCGAACTGGCCCGCCCCCTGCTCGCGCTGCGCGGCGTGTTCATCCAGCCGCTGGCGCAAGCCCAGCCCGGCGAAAGCGAAGCGCCCGCGGCACCGCACCACACGCTGCTCTACGTCACCCTCGCCGCCATCTACCACCTGGGCGAATCGGCCGAGATTCCCCCTGCCGAGGTGCATGTGACGATCAACGCGCAAGGCATCCGCATCGCAGCCCATGGGCAGATGTCGCCCGATGCGCTGCCGCCCCTGGTGCCCGCGGGAGCGCAGAACACGCTGCCCATCGATGCCAGCGCGCTGCAGTGCCTGGCGGACTATCTGCAGCTGCCGGTCTCGTTGACGCCCGGGTGCGTGGACATCGGCCTGCCGCAAGGCTGAAGCGCCCAGCGCCCAACGCCCCGCTCACACGGCAAAGCGCCTGCGGCAGAAGCCGCCGGGCTATCGCATCGGCAGCACGAAAACCCGTGGCCTGGGCTGGCAGCCCGGCCCGTCGAAGGGCCCGCCGTCTTCCTCCCAGCCCGGGCCCGGCGAAGTCTGCGCGCACACCCGCTGCCCGTCGATCTTGCTGCGCCACCAGTGCCAGGGCGCAGGAGCGGCCACGGCACCGCCGGCCCAGAACCCAACGCACACCAGACCCGCAAGCAGCCCCGCCACGGCGGCGGTGCGGCGCGCCGGAAGGCGACCAGACGGATCAGAGCGGAAAGCGGACATGGGCGGTATTGTGGCGCTGGCACGCGCCGCCGGATCAAGCCGGCGCTGACGGCCAGGGCGCCGTGACGATCCAGCCTTCCAGCGGGTCCAGCCCCGGCGGCAAGCCGTAGAGCGCATCGCCCGCGGCATGGCGCTGGCTGGCCCAGGCGGCCTGCACGAGGCAGAGCACGGCATCCAGGCTGTCGCCGCTCGCGTCGGCCGCCAGGGCGTCGCGCTGCGCGTGGGTGAGCTTGAGCCGCAGATCCAGCCGCGTGGCGCCGCGCTCCAGCGCCTCCAGCAGATCGCGGCGGGCGATCAGGCGGTCGGGTGTCTGGCGCTGCCGGTCATCGCTCTTGTAGCTGCGGCGCCCGAGGATCTCGCGGGCCAGCAGGCCCGGGTAGGCCTCCAGCGCCACGCGCTGCGCATCGCCCGCATGCAGGCCCGGCAGATGCACGCCGGCATCGAGCAGCAGCGGCAGTCCGGCATGCAGCATGTAGGCCACGGGCGGGTTCACCCACTTCATCGATGGGCTGGAGCCGGCCGGGATGTCGGTGGCGCGGTGGGCGAACTTGCCGCCCACGGGCCGGGCATTGCAGAAGGCCGCGAAGGCATCGCGGATCTGGGGCCGGGTGAGGCTGCGGTAGTGCTGCATGCTGGCCAGCCAGGTCAGCGGCCAGCCCAGCGATTCGAGCAGCGGACGCGGCAGGCCGAAGGGCAGGTCGAAGCCGCCCACCCAGGCGCGGGGTTCGGCAAGCCAGGCGCCGAAGGCGGCCAGCGTGGGAAAGCGCTCCAGCCCCGAGAGCACCACCCGGCTGCCTGCCAGATGGCCCAGCGCCAGCACGACGGGCTTGGCGCGGCTGGGGCTGCTGGAGAAATCGCAGCCCACCAGCAGCGGGGCTGCGCCGGGCTGCGGAGGCGTCAAGCGCGGCCGATGATGGAAGCGGTGGCGATCAGCTCTTCGAGCAGGGCGTAGGACACGCGGCCCGACACCGAGTACGGGTCGAGTTCGGGCTTTTCGGAGTACTTGAGCACGATCGAATGGTTGATGCGCGAGAGGTTGACCTGGCCCATGGTCCAGCCGCCGAAGCGGCGCTCGTCGATTTCCTCGAAGTGCAGGAGTTCGACGTCCTTGTGCCGCGGGTCTTTCTGGATGTGTCCGTAGAGCGCGCTCACGGCCGAGCGCCCGCCCTCGATGGCCTGCAGGAACACGCCGCCGCCATAGCAGAGCACGCCGGTGATGCCGCTGGGTGGGTTGTGTTCGCGCGACTGCGTGAGGATGGCTTCGATCGCGGCAGGCGAGGTATCGACCGCGCGGCTGGCATAGAGCAGACGGACCAGCATGGGTCAGTTCCTTCCGGGGATGAGGGAGAGGAATTCGCGGCGCAGCGCCGGATCCTTGAGGAAGACGCCGCGCATCACGGAGTTGAGCATCTTGCTGTCCATCTCGCGCACGCCGCGCCAGGACATGCAGAAATGGCTGGCTTCCATCACGATGGCCAGGCCGTCGGGCTGGGTCTTGTCCATGATGAGGTCGGCCAGCTGCACCACGGCCTCTTCCTGGATCTGCGGGCGGCCCATCACCCAGTCCACCAGGCGGGCGTACTTGGACAGGCCGATCACGTTGGTGTGCTCGTTGGGCATCACGCCGATCCAGATCTTGCCGATCACCGGGCAGAGATGGTGGCTGCAGGCGCTGCGCACGGTGATGGGGCCGACGATCATCAGCTCGTTGAGGTGCTCGGCGTTCGGGAATTCGGTGATCGCCGGCTGCGGCACGTAGCGGCCCTTGAAGACCTCGGTGAGGTACATCTTGGCCACGCGGCGCGCGGTGTTCTGGGTGTTGTGGTCGGTCGCCGTGTCGATGACCATGCTGTCGAGCACGTCCTGCATCTTGGCTTCGACTTCGTCGAGCAGGCGGTCGAGCTCGCCCGGCTGGATGAATTCGGAGATGTTGTCGTTGGCGTTGAAGCGCTTGCGGGCCGCCACCAGCCGTTCCCGGATCTTGACGGACACGGGCGTGCCCTCGGCGGACGGAGCGGCGCTGGCCGGGGCATCGGTGGCGAGGAGTTCTTTCAGCATGGCGCGCATGGTACCAGCGAAGCCGCGGGCCTGCTTCACAGAGGTTTTGCGGCTCCGGCGCTTGCGGAATCTGCGCATTCAGCTATCAATTAAATAGCAATATGCGTATGCCTGCAGCCGCCTGTGGCCGTCAGTAGCGGTGGCCGGTGATCCAGAGCGCGGCGCGCATCAGGCCGAAGGCCAGGCGGTCGAGCAGGCGCTGGCGCAGCGGGCGGCCCGCATAGCCGGCCGGCTCCAGGTGCTGGCCTGCCTGCGCCATGGCCTGCACGAGCCGGCGGCGCAGGTCCTGGGCGAAGGCGGCGTCCTCCACGACGACGTTGGCTTCCCGCGCCAGCAGCATCGAGAGCGGATCGAGATTGGACGAGCCCACCGTGGCCCAGGGCCGGCCGCCCTCGGCATCGACCACCGCCACCTTGGCGTGCAGGAAGCTGGGCGCGTATTCGTAGATCTCCACGCCTGCCTCCAGCAGCACGCCATAGACCGGCCGGGCGGCGTGGTACTGCATGAAGTATTCGTAGCGCCCCTGCAGCAGCAGCTGCACGCGCACGCCGCGCCGCGCGGCCAGCACCAGCGCGCGGCGCAGCTTGCGGCCGGGCAGGAAATAGGCGTTGGCGATGATGACCTCCTGCCGCGCCGTGCCGATGGCGCGCAGGTAGGCCTGTTCGATGCGGCTGCGGTGGCGCAGGTTGTCGCGCAGCACCAGCATGGCGCGCATGCCGTGGGCGGCGCCCGCCTGCGGCGGATGGCCGGCCGCGATCCGGGCGGCGCTGGCGGCGCGCAGGTCGGCCAGCGCCTGCCCGAGCCGGCGCTCGCGCGCGTCGTGCACGGCGCGCATGCGCCACCAGAGCTGCTCCATGGCGTCGCTCGCCTCGTTCACCAGGCTGCCCACCACCCGCACCGCGAAGTCGAAGCGCGGCGCCTGCAGCGCGCCATGGTTGGGGTCGTGGAAGTCATCCAGCACGTTGATGCCGCCGCAATACAGCACGCAGCCATCGACCACGCAGAGCTTGCGATGCAGCCGCCGCCAGCGCGCGGGCCGCAGCAGGCCGAAGCGGCCGGGCGGCGAATAGACCTGCCACTGCACGCCCGCGTCGGCCAGCCGCTGGGGCCAGGGCGCGGGCAGGCCGCCCATGCAGCCCACGCCATCGACCGCGACCTGCACGCGCACGCCGCGCTGCGCGGCGCGGATGAAGGCCTCGGCCACCTGCGCTCCGGCGCCGGTGCAGTCGAAGATGTAGGTCTCGAACTGGATGTCCGAGAGCGCCGCGTCCACATCGCGGATCAGCGCGGCGAAGAACTCCCGGGCGCCTTCGAGCAACTCGACGCGGTGGTCGTCGGCGCAGACGGGCCGGGCCGCCGAGGCGCGCCGGCCGAAGACGCCACGGCGCTGCCGCGGCGCCGCGCTCACAGGCGAAACTCCGCGATCAGCGGCAGGTGGTCCGACATGCGCCACCAGGCCCGCCCTCGCGGCACGTGCAGCCCGACGGGGGTGAGGCCCCGCGCATAGACATGGTCCAGCTGCGCCAGCGGCAGCCGGGCCGGATAGGTCGGAACGGCCTCCCCGCCTTCGTACTCCCGCAGGCCGAAACCGGCCAGCATGCGCTTGAGCTGCAGGCCCCAGTCGTTGAAGTCGCCCGCGACCACCAGCGGGGCGCCGGCGGGCACCTCGCGCTCGATGAACTTGTGCAGTTGCAGCACCTGCCGCACGCGGCTGCCGGGCACCAGCCCCAGATGGACGACGATGGCGTGCAGGCGCAGCCCGTCGATGTCCACCTCGACATGCAGCAGCCCGCGCTGCTCGAAGCGGTGGTCGGAGATGTCTTCATGCTGGTGGCCGATCACCGGCCAGCGTGAGAGCAGCGCGTTGCCGTGCTCGCCATGGCGCGTGACGGCATTGGTGCGATAGACCGCCTCGTAGCCCTCGGGCGCCAGGTAGTCGGCCTGGGGCTGCTCCGGCCAGCCCGGGAACTGGTGCGGGCCGCGGTGGTGCAGCTTGCGCACCTCCTGCAGGCAGACGATGTCGGCATCGAGCTGCTCGACGGCCAGGCCCAGGTTGTGGATCTCCAGGCGCCGCGCGGGGCCAACGCCCTGCACTCCCTTGTGGATGTTGTAGGTGGCGATGCGCAGCAGGCTGGAAGGGGGCATGGCCGGCATTGTGGCCCAGCCGCCGCGCCCCGGCATTTCCCGCTATCAGCGCGGCGCCCTCTGAAAGCAAGAGGATGTATCCAGAAGTTGCGGGATTGCCTACACTTGCCCGCTTGGCAATTTTTTGCATGTTTTCGCACGATTCGTACTGCGACCCACTCCAACCCCCACACACGTCGCACCGCATCGCAGGCCCATGAGCTACGTTCCCCCGTCCGCCAATCCGGCCAACACCACGCGCGCGCTGGTGATCGACAGCAACGCCACCTCGCGCAGCATCCTCGTGTCGCAGCTGCGCCAGTACGGCGTGACGCGGGTGATGCAGTGCAGCCGGCCGCAGGACGCGCGGGCCCGGCTGGAGCACACCGTCTTCGACTACGTGCTGTGCGAGCAGTACTTCAACACCGGCCAGTCCGGCCAGACCCTGCTGGACGATCTGCGGCGCGCGCAGCTGCTGCCGTTCTCGACCGTGTTCTTCATGGTGACGGCCGAGGCCTCCTACGCCGCCGTGGCCGAGGCCGCCGAATCGGCCCTGGACGGCTACCTGCTCAAGCCCTTCACGCCCAGCGCCATGTTCGAGCGGCTCACCGCCGCGCGCATGCGCAAGACCCATCTGCAGTCGATCTTCGGCGCCATCGAGCGCGAGGACTTCGAAGGCGCGGCGACGCTCTGCCTGGAACAGTTCAAGCAGCGCAAGGCCTACTGGCTCTACGCCGCGCGCATCGGCTCCGAACTGCTGCTGCGCCTGGGCCGCCACGACCAGGCGCGCACGCTGTTCGAGGCCGTGATCGAAGCCCGCGCCCTGCCCTGGGCACGCCTGGGCATCGCCCGCGCGCAGATGGAGTCGGGGCAGGTGCCGCGCGCCATCACCACGCTGCAGGGGCTGCTGGGCGAAGACTCCAGCTTCGTCGATGCCTACGACGTGCTGGGCCGTGCGCAGGTGGAAAGCGGCCATTTCACCGATGCCCTCGACACCTACCGGCTGGCCAGCAGCCTCACGCCCGACTCCGTCGCCCGGCTGCAGAAGCTGGGCATGATGGCGCACTACATGGGCGACAACGAGACCGCCTCCAAGTCCCTCTCGCGCGCGGCCATCCTGGGCATCGACTCCAAGCTGTTCGACCATCAGTCCCTGGTGCTGCTGGCCTTCCAGTATTTCAACGACAACGACCGCAAGGGCTTGGAGCGGTGCATGGCCGACTTCGCCCGGCTGCTGGAGCGCCAGCCCGAGAACCGGCGCTCCCGGCGCTTCGAGGCCGTCGTGCGCTCGCTGCAGCTGATCCAGCAGCGGCAGGTGGTGCAGGCCGTGGCCAGCGTGCGCGCCCTGGGGCAGGACATCTTCGACAGCCAGTTCGACTTCGAGGCCGCCTGCAACATGGTGGGCCTGCTGGCCGTGCTGGGCGAGACCTCCATCGAGCTGCCCGAGGGCCCCGAGTGGGTGCTCGCCATCGGACTGCGCTACACCAACACCAAGGCGCTGACCGAGCTGCTGGCGAGCGCCGCCCAGCGCCATCCCCCACATGCCCAGGCCCTGCGCGACTGCCTGGGACAGGTCAACAAATCGGCTGAAATCGCCGTGGCGCAGAGCCTGAGCGGCGACCCGCAAGGCGCCGTGGCGCAGCTGCTGGCCCGGGTGGACCAGACGCTCAACACCAAGCTGCTGGATCTGGCGCATCAGCTGCTCACCCGGCATGCCGCCCGCCTGGGCGACGTGGCCGACACCCAGGCCGCCATCGACGCCCTGCGCGAGCGCTGCGGCCCCACCACGGCGCGCGCCGCGATGGGCCACGAGGGCGAGCGCAAGCCCGGCGAACTGGTGCTGCGCACGCAGTCGGCCGAGGCGGCCGCACAGCGCAAGGCCGCGCTGGCGAGCCTGGCCCTCCAGCCCGAGCCGCAGCACGACGCGGAGCCGGCCGACACGCTGGACGCCTTCCGCCTGCGCCCTTCGGGCTGACCCCCTGCCGGCGCGGCGCGGCCCGGGCCGCTACGCCTCGGGGCCGTGCGCAGGCGGCGGCTGCGTGAAGCGCGGCAGCATCAGGCAGGCCTCCGCGTTGGAGGGCGAAAAGCAGGCCAGCGCCGCCTCGCGCCAGGGCAGCCAGCGCCACCGCACATGCTCGCGCGGATTGAGCGTGATGGGCTGGCCCGCCGGCACCTGCAGGCCGAAGAGGCGTTCGCGGTTGCGCACCACGCCGGGCGCATAGCGGTGCAGCCACTGCGGCCAGATGTCATAGACGTTTTCCAGCGCCCAATCCGTCAGCACGCAGCCGGGGGCCCTGGCATCGATGCCGGTTTCCTCGCGCACCTCGCGCACGGCCGTGTCCTCGAAGGGCTCGTCCAGCCAGTCCTTGCTGCCGGTCACCGACTGCCAGTGGTCCGCATCGCCCGTGCGGCGGATGAGCAGCACCTCCAGTGCGGGCGTATGGATCACGACCAGCACGGATTCCGGGATCTTGTAGGCGGACATGGACAGGCATGAAAAAAGGCAGCAGAAGCGGTGGACTCCTGCTGCCTGGTGCGGGGCGAAAAGAACGGCAA
Source organism: Paracidovorax wautersii (assembly GCF_900113035.1). Lineage (GTDB taxonomy): Bacteria > Pseudomonadota > Gammaproteobacteria > Burkholderiales > Burkholderiaceae_C > Paracidovorax > Paracidovorax wautersii. Next base: position 138,804 of record NZ_FONX01000014.1, read on the forward strand.
CGCGACGGCGTGGGCCGGGCGCAGCGCCCGATCAGATCAGCCGGCCTTCACGGCATCCGGGTTGCGCAGACGGATGTGCAGCTCGCGCAGCTGCTTCTCGTCCACCGGGCCGGGGGCCTGGGTCAGCAGGTCCTGGGCGCGCTGGGTCTTGGGGAAGGCGATCACGTCGCGGATCGACTCGGCGCCGGTCATCAGCGTGACGATGCGGTCCAGGCCGAAGGCCAGGCCGCCGTGCGGGGGCGCGCCGTACTGCAGCGCGTCCAGCAGGTAGCCGAACTTGTTGCGGGCTTCTTCGGGCGAGATCTTCAGGGCGTCGAACACCTTCTGCTGCACGTCGGCGCGGTGGATACGGACCGAGCCGCCACCCATTTCCCAGCCGTTGAGCACCATGTCGTAGCCCTTGGAGATGCACTTCTCGGGCGCGGTCACCATCCAGTCCTCATGGCCGTCCTTGGGCGCCGTGAAGGGGTGGTGCACGGCCGTGTAGCGCTGGGCTTCGTCGTCGAACTCGAACATCGGGAAATCGACCACCCAGAGGGGTGCCCAGCGGTCTTCGAAGAGGCCGTTCTTCTTGCCGAATTCGCTGTGGCCGATCTTGATGCGCAGCGCGCCGATGGCGTCGTTGACGATCTTTTCCTTGTCGGCGCCGAAGAACAGCAGGTCGCCGTCCTGCGCACCGGTGCGCTTCATGATCTCGGCGATGGCCGCGTCATGGATGTTCTTGACGATGGGCGACTGCAGGCCGTCACGGCCCTTGGCCAGCTCGTTGACCTTGATGTAGGCCAGGCCCTTGGCGCCGTAGATCTTGACGAACTCGGTGTAGGCATCGATCTCGCCGCGCGAGAGGCCGCCGGACTCGCGCGCGCCGCCAGGCACGCGCAGGGCCACCACGCGGCCACCCTTCATGTTGGCGGCGCCCGAGAACACCTTGAAGTCCACGTCCTTCATCACTTCGGTCAGCTCGGTGAATTCGAGCTTCACGCGCAGGTCGGGCTTGTCGGAGCCGTAGCGGTGGGCAGCTTCCTGGTACGTCATGACCGGGAACTCGCCCAGGTCCACGCCGATGGTGTTCTGGAACACCGTCTTGATCATGCCCTGGAAGATGTCGCGGATCTCTTCTTCGGTCAGGAACGAGGTCTCGATATCGATCTGCGTGAATTCAGGCTGGCGGTCGGCGCGCAGGTCTTCGTCGCGGAAGCACTTGGTGATCTGGTAGTAGCGGTCGAAGCCCGAGACCATCAGCATCTGCTTGTAGAGCTGGGGCGACTGCGGCAGCGCGAAGAACTGGCCGTCGTGCACGCGGCTGGGCACCAGATAGTCGCGCGCGCCTTCGGGCGTGGACTTGCCCAGCATGGGCGTTTCGATGTCGATGAAGCCGTTGGCGTCGAGGAACTTGCGCACTTCCATCGACACGCGGTAGCGCAGCATCAGGTTGCGCTGCATGTAGGGGCGGCGCAGGTCCAGCACGCGGTGCGTGAGGCGGGTGGTTTCCGACAGGTTCTCTTCGTCGATCTGGAACGGAGGCGTGACGGAGGGGTTGAGCACTTCCAGCTCGTGGCAGAGCACCTCGATCTTGCCGCTCTTGAGGCCGTCGTTGGCCGTGCCTTCGGGGCGCTCGCGCACCAGGCCCTTGACCTGCACGCAGAACTCGTTGCGCACGCCTTCGGCCGTCTTGAACATGTCGGCGCGGTCGGGGTCGCACACCACCTGCACGTAGCCTTCGCGGTCGCGCAGGTCGATGAAGATCACGCCGCCATGGTCGCGGCGGCGGTTGACCCAGCCGGCCAGGGTGACGGTTTGGCCCAGGAGGGCTTCGGTGACGAGACCGCAGTAATGTGAACGCATGGCCATGGATGTCTTTCCAGTGCGCCCGCAAGGAGCGCCATTAGTTGCTTGACTGACTCGCGCCCACGGAGGGCGCGGCGGATGTGATGCCGGTGTTCGGCGGGCTGCCGGTTAATGCTTGGAATCGAGCTGCACGGGGTCGGGCGGCACCACCACCCCCATCGAGACGATGTACTTCAGCGCCGTATCGACGCTCATGTCCAGCTCGACGCAATCGCTCTTGCGCATGATGACGAAGTAGCCGCCGGTCGGGTTGGGCGTGGTGGGCACATAGACGCTCACGAACTCGTCGCGCAGGTAGGCCGCCACTTCGCCGCTGGGCGCGCCGGTCACGAAGGCCACCGTCCAGACGCCTTCGCGCGGCCACTGCACCAGCACGGCGGTGCGGAAGGCATTGCCGCTCTCGGAGAACAGCGTGTCCGACACCTGCTTGACGCTGGAATAGATCGAACGCACCACCGGGATGCGGCTGACCAGCGCATCGCCCCACTGCACCAGCTTGCGGCCCGCGAAGTTGCTCGCGAGCGCGCCCACTGCCAGCAGGATGCCCAGGGTCAGCAGGACCCCGAAGCCGGGAATGTGAAAGCCCAGCAGCCGGTCGGGCTGCCAGGACAGCGGCAGGATCTGCAGGGTCTGGTCGAGCGTGCTGACGATCCAGTGCAGCACCCAGGCCGTGATGACACCGGGCACGATGACCAGGAGGCCGGTGAGCAGCCATTTGCGCAAAGCGGACATTCGGGGCGGACGCGGTTGGTGGGACGAGGAAGGAACGGAGGATCAGGACGCGGCGGCGCCGGAAGGCGCGCTCGCAGGCGCTGCTGCCGGTGCGGGCGCAGCGGCAGCCGGGGCGGCTGCTGCGGCGCCGTCGGTGGCCGCCGGCTTGGCAGGGGCGCTGCCGCTGTTCTTGAAGTCGGTGGCGTACCAGCCCGAGCCCTTGAGCTGGAAACCGGCCGCCGTCAGCTGTTTGGAAAACGACTCCGCGCCGCAGGCCGGGCAGACCGTGAGCGGCGCATCGGAGATCTTTTGCAGCACATCCTTGGCGTGGCCGCAGGAGCCGCATTTGTAGGCGTAAATAGGCATCGGAGGCTAAGGCGTAAGGGGTGGGACAAAGCCGGCGATTATAGGTCGCCGGGCCATGGAGCCCTTCGCGCCCGGCCTGCGGCCCGGCACGCCGCTCAGGCCGAACCCGCGGTCAGCATGCGGTGCGGCGTGCGGGTGTCCGACACCCACTGCGGCAGCAGCGAGCCGGCCACCATGCCGACGGCCGCCGCCAGCACGCCCGCCAGCTGCGCGGGGAAGGCCTCGCCCCAGGCCATGGACAAGCCCGCGATCCAGACGCCGATGCCCAGCACCACGGCGCACACCGCGCCCTGGGTGCTGGCCCGGCGCCAGTAGAGGCCCGCCACCAGCGGCACGAAGGCGCCCACCAGCGGCACCTGGTAGGCACCCGACACCAGCTCGTAGATGGGCGTGCCCTGCATGTGGATCGAATAGAACAGCACGGCCAGGCTGAACACCAGCACGCTCACGCGCATGGTCAGCAGGTTCTCGCGGTCGCTGCTGCCCTTGCGGAACTGGCGCCAGATGTTCTCGGTGAAGGTGACGCTGGGCGCCAGCAGCGTGGCCGACGCGCAGGACTTGATCGCCGACAGCAGCGCGCCGAAGAACAGCACCTGCATGACGAAGGGCATCTTCTCCATCACCAGGGTGGGCAGCACCTTCTGCGGATCTTCGGCCAGCAGCTGCTGGGCGCGCTCGGGCATGATGATCAGCGCGCTCACCACCAGGAACATGGGCACGAAGGCGAACAGGATGTAGGCCGTGCCGCCGATGACGGTGCCGCGCGTGGCGGCCTTCATGGAGTTGGCCGACATCACGCGCTGGAACACGTCCTGCTGCGGGATGGAGCCCAGCATCATGGTGATGGCAGCGGCGAAGAAGAAGATCGTGTCGTGCAGCGTGGGCTCGGGCAGGAACTTGAAGAGGTCGCGGCTGGAGGCCAGCTCGATGACCTTGGCCGGCCCGCCCGCCATGCCGCCCGCGAAGAAGGCCAGCACCAGCAGGCCCACCACGAGGATGATCATCTGCAGGAAGTCGGTGACCGCCACCGACCACATGCCGCCGAAAAGCGTGTAGGCCAGGATGGACACCACGCCGATCACCATGCCCATGGGAATGCTCACCGCCCCGCCCGAGAGCAGGTTGAACACCAGCCCCAGCGCCGTGACCTGCGCCGAGACCCAGCCCAGGTAGCTCAGCATGATGATCAGCGAGCAGGCCGTCTCGATCACGCGGCCGTAGCGCTCACGGTAGTAGTCGCTGATGGTCAGCAGGCTCATGCGGTAGAGCTTGCCGGCGAAGAACAGCCCCACCAGCACCAGGCACATGCCGGCACCGAACGGGTCCTCGATCACGTTGTGCAGGCCGCCCTCTATGAACTTGGCCGGCACGCCCAGCACGATCTCGGAGCCGAACCAGGTGGCGAACGTGGTCGTGATGATCATGAACATCGGCAGATGCCGCCCGGCGATGGCGTAGTCCGTGGTGTTCCTGACCCGCCGGGCGGCCACGAGCCCGATGGCGATGGTGATCAACAGGTAGGCAATGACCAGGGTCAACAGCACGGCATGCTCCTCGATGTCGCGAAGTGGTGGGGAGAAGAAAAAAGAGAACGGGCGGAAAAAGGCGAGCGCAGCGGGAACCGGGCCGGCGCCGTCAGAAGATGCGCACGCGCACCAGCAGCTGCATGGCCAGCAGACCCAATGCAAAACCCAGGCCACCGTAGATCAGGCCCTGCAGCAGGCGGTTGGTCTGCTTCTGGGCTGCCAGCAGCTCCAGCAGCTCGCGCCGGCTCTCGTTCGGGCGCTGCTGCAGGTAGCCGTGCAGCAGGCGCGGCAGCTCGGGCAGCATCTTGGCGAAGTGCGGCGCCTCGGCGCGCAGCTCGCGCAGCAGGCGCTGCGGGCCCATCTGGTCGAGCATCCACTTTTCCAGGAAAGGCTTGGCGGTGCTCCAGAGGTCCAGCTCGGGGTCGAGCTGGCGGCCCAGCCCCTCGATGTTGAGCAGGGTCTTCTGCAGCAGCACCAGCTGGGGCTGGATCTCGACCTGGAAGCGCCGCGAGGTCTGGAACAGCCGCATCAGCACCATGCCGAGCGAGATTTCCTTGAGCGGCCGGTCGAAATACGGCTCGCACACCGCGCGGATGGCGCTTTCCAGCTCGTTGACGCGGGTGGTCGGCGGCACCCAGCCGCTTTCGATGTGCAGCTCGGCCACGCGCTTGTAGTCGCGGCGGAAGAAGGCCGTGAAGTTCTGCGCGAGGTATTCCTTGTCGAACTCGGTCAGCGAGCCGACGATGCCGAAGTCGAGCGAGATGTAGCGGCCGAAGGTCTCCGGCTCCAGGCTCACCTGGATGTTGCCCGGGTGCATGTCGGCATGGAAGAAGCCGTCGCGGAAGACCTGGGTGAAGAAGATCGTCACGCCGTCGCGGGCGAGCTTGGGGATGTCCACGCCGGCGGCACGCAGCCGCTCGATCTGGTTGATCGGCACGCCCTTCATGCGCTGCATCACCAGCACTTCGGAATGGCAGTAGTCCCAGAAGATCTCGGGGATCTCGACCAGCTCCAGGCCCTGCATGTTGCGGCGCAGCTGCGCGGCGTTCGAGGCCTCGCGCACCAGGTCCAGCTCGTCGTGCAGGTAGTTGTCGAACTCGGCCACCACCTGGCGGGGCTTCAGGCGCTTGCCGTCGGCCGACAGGCCCTCGACCCAGCCGGCCATCATGCGCATCAGCGCCAGATCGTTCTCGATGACGGGCAGCATGCCGGGGCGCAGCACCTTCACGGCCACTTCGCGCTCGCGGCCCTGGCGGTCGCGGATGACGGCGAAATGCACCTGGGCGATGGACGCGCTGGCGATGGGCTCGCGGTCGAACGACACGAAGACCTCATCGACCGGACGGCGGAAGGCGCGCTCGATGGTGGCGATGGCGATCTTGGGGTCGAACGGCGGCACGCGGTCTTGCAGCAGGGCCAGCTCGTCGGCGATGTCGGGCGGCATCAGGTCGCGGCGGGTGGAGAGCACCTGCCCGAACTTGACGAAGATCGGGCCCAGGCGCTCCAGCGCCTCGCGCAGGCGCTGGCCGCGCGGCGCGTCGAGGTCGCGGCCGACCGAGATGACGCGCGCCAGCAGGCGCAGCCAGGGCTTCTGGAAGCTGGTCAGCACCAGCCCATCCAGGCCGTAGCGCAACGCCACCCAGACGATGGTGCACCCGCGGAGGAAGCGGCTCATGGCGCCGTGGTGTCGCTGCTGCCGGCCATGGAGCCGGGTGCCGGCGCGGCGCCGGCTGCGCCCATGCGGGCACCCACGAAGCTGCGCAGCGCCTGGGCGGCCTTGCGGGCCACGGAGCCGACGGCATGCGCGGGCGCATCGCCGATCACGCGGGCCAGGTCTTCCTCGACATCCCAGCGGACGTGATCGACCAGCCAGTTGATCTCGGCGGCGAGCTGCACGTCGCCTTCGATGCGGATGGAGGGCTTGTCGCCGCGCAGCGCGGCCTGGGCCAGGGAGAGCGGGGAGGTGTCGGTGACTTCGAGGCGCAGATCGGGCTGCGCGTCGGCACGGGCCAGGTCGAACAGCCCGGCGGGGGTGATCTGCAGCGCGACCGAATAGGCGCGCCACTGCACCTGCGCCACCCGCCCGCGCTGGCGGGCGAGCCGTTCCGTGGCCTGGGGCTCCTGCATGAGCACGTGGTTCAGGAACAGGACCGCGCGGTGCTGCACCTCATGGATGAGCCACTGCGGCGGCTGCGGACCACTGGCCAGACGCTCGAAGAGACCGTCCAGGAACGAAAAAGGGGACTGTGTTGCCATAGTCCCCGATTATTCCCTGAACTGGCAGCGGCGCGCAGCGCCTTGCCCCTATGCGCCGCCGGCCGCGATGCCTTGCACCAGGCCGGCAGGGCGCGAACGGATCACTGCAGCGCCTGAACGCCGGCCACCAGCCAACCGGTGGAGCCGCTCTTGGGCTTGGTCATGTTCCACACTTCGCGGAACGGGCTCGGGCCGGCCGAGGCCTCTTCGCGGATCATGCCGGAGAACTCGACGCTGGCCATGTAGCCGTCGCCCAGGTCTTCGATGCCCAGCAGCTGCGCTTGCAGCATGACCACTTCGGTGTGGTTGGGCTGGCTGGCGTCGCGGTGCAGTTCGCGTTCGTGCAGCTGGGCGCGGATCTCTTCCAGCATGCCGTCGGTCATCATCGAGCGCAGCACGTTGATGTCCGAGGCATCCCAGGCGGCCTGCAGCGTGGTGAAGTTGCGCTTGGCGGCGCTCAGGAAGCCTTCGGTGTCGAAGCCTTCGGGCACGCCCCAGTTCTGCGAGCCGGCCAGCGCGGAGCCGATGACCACGCCACCGGCCGTCGCGGCGCCGGCAGCGGCGGCCGGGCGGGCCGCATCGAACGCGGTGGCGCTGCGCTCCCACGGGCGGGCCGAGGCGTCGTTGCCGACGTTGGCCGGGCTGTACTGGCGCGGCACCTGGGCTTCTGCGGGCGTCGCGGCGCCCTCGCCCGCTCCGGCGCCCTGGAAGGCGAAGGGCGAGCGGGCCGGCGCGGCGGGCTTGCGGGCCCGCATGATCATGCCGATCACCACGAAGGCCACCAGCACCAGCAGCGCGATCATCAGGAACTGGCCGAATTCGGCGCCCAGGCCCAGCGAGTGGGCCAGCCAGGCCAGGCCCAGGCCGGCGGCGAGGCCGCCCAGCATGGCGCCCCAGGGCTTCTTGGGCGCGGCGGCAGCGGGGGCTGCGGCCGGCGTCGCGGGCTTGGCGGCCGCGGCGTTGCTGGGGGCGGCGTTCTGCGCCGGCACGCCCGGGGTCGCGGGCGGCGTGGCCGCGGATTCGCGTTGCGTCACGTGGTTGGACTGCTTGCCCACCGAACGGCCTCCGCCCATGCGCTTGGCATCGGCGTCCACATGGGCCACGACCAACATCGCGGCCAGGACCACGGACCAGAATTTCATCATCGCTCTCTCCTACTTATGCGTGTCTCTACCTTGAATCAGCACTTGATTCCAACATGCAGGGCCACGACACCGCCAGTCATATTGTGATAGTCCACATGTCCAAAGCCATTTTGCTGCATGAGGGATTTGAGCGATTCCTGGTCCGGATGCATGCGGATCGACTCGGCCAGATAGCGGTAGCTGGCGTCGTCGCCCGCCACCAGCTTGCCCAGGCGCGGCAGCACCGAGAACGAATACCAGTCATAGACCTTCTCGAGCGGCTTGGCGACCTTGGAGAACTCCAGCACCAGCAGCTTGCCGCCCGGCTTGAGCACGCGGCACATCTCAGCGATGGCCACGTCCTTGTGGGTCATGTTGCGCAGGCCGAAGGCGACGCTCACCACGTCGAAATGGGCATCGGGAAAAGGCAGCGCCTCGGCGTCGCAGACCAGGGTCGGCAGCACGATGCCTTCGTCGATCAGGCGGTCGCGGCCCACGCGCAGCATGGCCTCGTTGATGTCGGTGTGCACGACGCGGCCGGTGGCGCCGACCTTCTTGGAGAAGGCGCGGGCCAGGTCGCCCGTGCCCCCGGCGATGTCCAGCACCTGGCTGCCTTCGCGCAGGTTGGCGACCATGACGGTGTAGGCCTTCCAGGCGCGGTGCAGGCCGCCGGACATCAGGTCGTTCATCACGTCGTACTTGGAGGCGACGGAATCGAAGACGCCGCGCACATGGCGGGCCTTTTCCTGTTCGTCCACCGACTGGAATCCGAAATGCGTGGTGCTCATGTCTTTGATGCTCAAGGTTGAACGGGGGATGTAGGGTGCTGTTGCGGCCGCCGGCTCAGTGGCCGCCGCAGCCGTGGCCGTGGCCGCCGCAGCCGTGGCCGTGGCCGCCGCCGGCCGCCTTGGGGGCCATGGGCGCGTCGCGGTCCACGCCGGCCGCCTGCAGGCGGGCCTCGTAGTCGGCCCAGAGGGCGGCTTCTTCTCGGCCCAGCTGGTAGAGATAGTCCCACGAGAAGATGCCGCTGTCGTGCCCGTCGGAGAAGGTCGGCTTGACCGCGTAGTTGCCCACGGGCTCCAGCGACAACAGCGTCACGGCGCGCTTGCCCGTCTGCAGCACTTCCTGGCCCGGGCCGTGGCCCTGCACTTCGGCCGAAGGCGAATAGACGCGCATCAGCTCGAACGGGATGCGGAACACCGCACCGTCGGAGAACGCCACTTCCAGCACGCGCGATGCGCCATGCACCGTGATGGATTGCGGAGTGGGCGCGCCTGCGGTCAAACCTGCCATGGGATGTTCACCTGTACCTGTTGTCTGTGTGACGGGAAAAAGAAGCGGCCCGCATTGTCCCACTGCCGCGCGCCTGCCCGCGGCCGTGCGGTCGAGCCACCCTCCGGGTGCCCGGCGATTGACCCCCTGCGCCGGGGCGGTTACCGTGGGATGCACACATCGCACCACATCGTTCATGGCTGCCACCCCCTCGGCGCTCCCGGCGCAAAGCAAGCTCGCGCACAAGGCGTTCTGGATCATGTCGCGGCGCGTCACCGTGATGGCGGCCGGGGTCGATCTGGCCTTCCTGATCCTGTTCACGGTGCTGGGCTCGCCCGTGCTGGCCTGGCTCAACGTGGTCAGCATCGCCCTCTATGCCGCGGCCTACCGGCTGCTGATGCGCCGCGCCAACGTGGCCGCGCTGGTGCTCATCTGGCTGGAGGTGACGGGCCACGCCGCGCTGGGCACCTGGCTCATCGGCTGGGACAGCGGCTTCCACTACTACCTGCTGATGTTCATTCCGGCCATCATCGTCAGCGCCAACCAGCAGCTGCGCACCACCCTGCTGCTGCTGGCGCTGTTCGTGTTCTACATGGGGCTGCACACGATGTCGCGGCATGTCGGCCCCCAGGCGCCGCTGAGCGCGCACGGGCTGGCCGTGGTCCACGGCTTCAACGTGGCCGTGGTGTTCTGCATGGCGGCGTACACGGCCCGCTTCTATTACGACACGGTGCGCCGCGCCGAAGAACAGCTGCAGGCACAGGCCGCGACCGATCCGCTGACCGGCCTGTCCAACCGCCGCAACCTGATCGCGCGGGCGGAACGAACGCTGGCCGATGCGCGCCAGGGCGGCCGGCCCACGGCGCTGGTGATCGCGGACATCGACCATTTCAAGCGGATCAACGACCGCTACGGCCACGATGCCGGCGACCAGGTGCTGGTCTCCATCGGCGCGCTGCTGCTGCGGGCCAGCCGCGCGCACGACGTGGTGGCGCGCTGGGGCGGGGAGGAATTTTTGATCCTGCTGCCGGACACCTCCGCGCAGGCCGCGCAGATCCTCGCGGAACGCGTGCGCAGCGCGGTGGCCGAAGCGCCGATCGAGCACCACGCGGGCGGGCGCATCGATGCCACCCTCTCCCTGGGCGTGTGCGAGGTGGAGGCCGGCGAATCCCTGTCGAGCGCCATCGCCCGCGCCGACCGCGCGCTCTACCGCAGCAAGGATGCGGGACGCGACCGCGTGACCACCGCCTGCATCGCGGCGTGAGCGCCCGTCAGAGGCTGCCCAGGCGGTCCAGCTGAAGGCGCATGGCCTGCTCGGCCGCCGGCAGCAGCGCAGCCAGCTGCGCCTCCTGCTCCGGCACCCGTTCGCGCTGCGCCGCGGCCCACACCGGCGCCGGGAAGTGGCTGTCCCAGCCGAAGCGGGCGATCACGTGCCAGTGCAGGTGCGGCACCATGTTGCCCAGCGCCGCCAGGTTGATCTTGGCGGGCTGCAGGTGGGTGCGCAGCGCCTGCTCCACGGCGCAGACAGCCGCCATGCAGTGCGCGCGGTCCTGCACGGAGAGGTCGGAGAACTCGGCCACATGCGCGTTCCACACCACGCGGTAGAAGGCGGGAAAGCCCGCCTCGTCGGCGCGGATCACGCGCAGCCGCTCGCCGCGCCAGATCAGCGCGCCGCCGTCCGTTTCGCAGAGCGGGCAGCCGGCGACGGCAGCGGTCGAGGCGGAGCCGGCCATCAGACCAGGACCCGCTCGATGCCGCCCGCGTTGGCGCGCTGCACGTATTCGGGCATCCAGTTCTCGCCCAGGATCTCGCGTGCCATCTCGACGACGATGTAGTCGGCTTCGAGCAGGCCGTTGTTCAGGTCGTCCTGGTAGCGGTTCAGGCCCTGCAGGCAGCTGGGGCAGCTGGTGAGGATCTTCACGTTCTCCTGCGGAGCGACGGCGCCGCTGGCGCGCAGCGCGGCCTCGCCCTTCTTGATCTCCTGCTCCTTGCGGAAGCGCACCTGGGTGGAGATGTCGGGCCGGGTCACGCCCAGCGTGCCCGATTCGCCGCAGCAGCGTTCGCTCTTGAGCACCTGGTCGCCCACCAGGGCCTTGACGGTCTTCATCGAGTCCTGCTGCTTCATGGGGCTGTGGCAGGGCTCGTGGTAGAGGTAGGCGCCCTTGCCCTGCAGCTGGATGCCCTTTTCGAGCAGGTATTCGTGGATGTCGATGATGCGGCAGCCCGGGAAGATCTTGTCGAACTGGTAGCCCTGCAACTGGTCGTAGCAGGTGCCGCAGCTCACCACCACGGTCTTGATGTCCAGGTAGTTGAGCGTGTTGGCGACGCGGTGGAAGAGCACCCGGTTGTCGGTGATCATCTTCTCGGCCTTGTCGAACTGGCCGCTGCCGCGCTGCGGGTAGCCGCAGCACAGGTAGCCCGGCGGCAGCACGGTCTGCACGCCGGCATGCCAGAGCATGGCCTGGGTCGCCAGACCGACTTGCGAGAACAGGCGCTCGGAGCCGCAGCCGGGGAAATAGAACACCGCCTCCGTCTCGGCCGTGGTGGCGGCCGGGTTGCGGATGATGGGCACGTAGTCCTTGTCCTCGATGTCCAGCAGCGCGCGCGCCGTCTTCTTGGGCAGGCCGCCGGGCAGCTTCTTGTTGATGAAGTGGATGACCTGTTCCTTGACCGGCGCCGTGCCCACAGTGGCGGGCGGGTGCGCTGTCTGCTTGCGGCCGAAGCCGCGCAGCAGATCGACGGCCATGCGCTGGGCCTTGAAGCCCACGTCCACCATGGCCGTGCGCATCAGCTTGATGGTGTCGGGGTTGGTGGCGTTGAGCATTCCCATGGCCAGGGCGTTGCCCGGGCGGAAGGTCTTCTTGCCCATCTTGCGCAGCAGGTTGCGCATGTTCATGGTCACGTCGCCGAAGTCGATCTTGACCGGGCACGGCGTGTAGCACTTGTGGCAGACGGTGCAGTGGTCGGCCACGTCCTCGAACTCCTGCCAGTGCTTGATCGAGACGCCGCGGCGCGTCTGCTCTTCGTAGAGGAAGGCCTCGACCAGCAGCGAGGTCGCCAGGATCTTGTTGCGCGGGCTGTAGAGCAGGCTGGCGCGCGGCACGTGGGTGGCGCACACCGGCTTGCACTTGCCGCAGCGCAGGCAGTCCTTGACCGAATCGGCGATGGCGCCGATGTCGCTCTGCTGCATGATCAGCGACTCATGCCCCATCAGGCCGAAGCTGGGCGTGTAGGCGTTGGTCAGGTCCGAAAACATCAGCGATTCGCGAGCAGAAACGGCCGCAGGCGCTTTTCCCGCCTGGGCAGAATGCTCCTGATTTCGCAGCAGCTTGCCCTTGTTGAAGCGGCCCTGCGGGTCCACGCGGCGCTTGTAGTCGGCGAAGGGGCGCAGCTCGTCGTCAGTCAGGAATTCGAGCTTGGTGATGCCGATGCCGTGCTCGCCAGAGATCACGCCGTCCAGGCTGCGCGCCAGCACCATGATGCGCGCCACGGCCTCGTGGGCGGTCTGCAGCATCTGGTAGTCGTCGCTGTTGACGGGCAGGTTGGTGTGCACGTTGCCATCGCCCGCATGCATGTGCAGCGCGACCCACACGCGGCCCTTGAGCACGCGCTTGTGGATGGCCTGCGCCTCGTCCATGATGGGCTTGAAGGCCGCGCCGGGGAAGATCTTGGCGAGCGGCTCGCGGATCTGCGTCTTCCAGCTGGCGCGCAGGGTGTGGTCCTGCAGCTGGGGGAAGAGCGCCTCCACGTCCTGCAGCCAGCCGGACCAGAGGGCACGCACCTCGCCCAGCAGCGCCACGGCCTGGGCCACGCGGTCTTCCAGCAGCTCGGCAGAAGGGATCTCGTGCGCGTCGTCCTGCCGGCCCAGCGGCAGGTTGCCGCGCAGGAAGAAGTCTTCCAGCGCGTCGCACAGCTGCAGCTTGTTGCGCAGCGACAGCTCGATGTTGATGCGCTCGATGCCGTCGGTGTATTCGGCCATGCGCGGCAGCGGGATCACCACGTCTTCGTTGATCTTGAAGGCGTTGGTGTGGCGGCTGATGGCGGCCGTGCGCTTGCGGTCCAGCCAGAACTTCTTGCGCGCCTCGGGGCTGATGGCGATGAAGCCTTCGCCGGCGCGGGAGTTGGCGATGCGCACGACCTCGCTGGTCACGCGCGCCACGGCGTCGGCGTCATCGCCCGCGATGTCGCCGAACAGCACCATCTTGGGCAGGCCACCGCCGTGCTTCTTGCTCTTGGTGGCGTAGCCCACGGCCTTGAGATACCGGTCGTCCAGATGTTCCAGGCCGGCCAGCAGCACGCCCGAGCGCTTCTGCTCGGCGAACATGAAGTCCTTGATCTCGACGATCGATGGCACCGCGTCCTTGGCGTTGCCGAAGAATTCCAGGCACACGGTGCGCGTGTGCGCGGGCATGCGGTGCACCACCCAGCGCGCGCTGGTGATGAGGCCGTCGCAGCCTTCCTTCTGGATGCCGGGCAGGCCGGAGAGGAACTTGTCCGTCACGTCCTTGCCCAGGCCTTCCTTGCGGAAGGTGCGGCCCGGGATGGCCAGCCGCTCGGTGCGGACCGGCGTCCTGCCGTCGGCTTCGAAGTACTGCAGCTCGAAGGTGGCCGTCTCCACGTCGTGGATCTTGCCCATGTTGTGATCGAGGCGCGTGACTTCGAGCCACTGCGCATCGGGCGTCACCATGCGCCAGCTGACGAGGTTGTCCAGGGCCGTGCCCCAGAGCACGGCCTTCTTGCCGCCCGCGTTCATGGCGATGTTGCCGCCGATGCAGGAGGCCTCGGCGCTGGTCGGATCGACCGCGAAGACGAAGCCCGCACGCTCGGCCGCATCGGCCACGCGCTGGGTGACCACACCGGCCTCGGTCCAGATGGTGCCCACTTCTCGGTCCATGCCGGGCAGGTGGCGCATCTCCACCTCGGTCATGGCTTCGAGCTTCTCGGTGTTGATGACCGCGCTGCGCCAGGTCAGCGGAATGGCGCCGCCGGTGTAGCCGGTGCCGCCCCCGCGAGGGATGATGGTCAGCTCCAGCTCGATGCAGGCCTTGACCAGCGCGGCCATCTCGGCCTCGGAGTCGGGCGTGAGCACCACGAACGGGTATTCGACGCGCCAGTCGGTGGCGTCGGTCACGTGCGAGACGCGCGAGAGGCCGTCGAACTTGATGTTGTCCTTGGCCGTGTGGCGGCCCAGGCGCTTTTGCACCTGGCGGCGCAGCTGGGCGGCTTCCACGAAGGTGGCGTCGAACTCGGCGATGGCGCGGCGGGCGGCTTCGACCAGCTGGCCGACCAGGCGGTCGCGCTCCTCGTCTTCGCCCGGGGTGCGGCGCTTGCCGATCTCGGCCAGGCGGTGCTGCAGGGCCTCCACCAGCATCTTGCGGCGGCCTTCGTTGTCCAGCAGGTCGTCCTGCAGGTAGGGGTTGCGCTGCACGACCCAGATGTCGCCCAGCACTTCATACAGCATGCGCGCGGAGCGGCCGGTGCGGCGCTCGCGGCGCAGCTGGTCCAGCACACCCCAGGCATCGGAGCCCAGCAGGCGGATGACGATTTCCCGGTCGGAAAACGAGGTGTAGTTGTAGGGAATCTCGCGCAGACGCGCGGGCTCGGCGGCCTGCGGCATCAGGGCTGCCAACTCAGTGGATGCATTCATCGGGGGGTCACCTGGGGGGGCATGAACGCCCCCGGCTTTGGGGGCTGCGATTCTAAGCCAGCGCCCCCGCGCGCGCTGGGGCGGGGGCTCGCGGGCAGCGGGACAGGATCAGAAGCTTTCCCAGTCGTCGTCCGCACGCGCCGGCTTGGCCGCGGCCGCAGGAGCCGAAGCCCGCAGCGCCGGCTTGGCAGGCAGGCGGCTGCCGGCCCTGGGCTGGCCAGGGGCCACGGCCGGCGCAAGCGCCTTGGGCGTGCTGGCCTGCAGCGCCGGCACGGCCGGCACGGGCAGGGCCGCTGCAGGGGCGGCCAGCTGCGCCAGGGGCTCGGCGCGCGGGCTCAAGGCGACGCCTGAGCCGGTGCGGAAGAAGGACATGGCCTGCACCAGCTGGTCGGCCTGGGTGCGCAGGCTGCCCGCCGCAGCGGCGGACTCTTCCACCAGCGCCGCGTTCTGCTGCGTGGCGTGGTCCATCTGCGACACCGCGTTTTCCACCTGGGCGACGCCCTCGCTCTGCTCGCTGCTCGCCGCGCTGATCTCGGCCACGATGTCCGTCACGCGCCGGATGGACAGGACGACCTCGTCCATGGTGGCGCCGGCCTTGTCCACCAGCGCCGTGCCCTGCTCCACCCGGTCGACGCTGTTGCCGATCAGGCTCTTGATTTCCTTGGCGGCCTCGGCGCTGCGCCGCGCCAGGCTGCGCACCTCGCTCGCCACCACGGCGAAGCCCCGGCCCTGCTCGCCGGCCCGCGCCGCTTCCACGGCAGCGTTGAGCGCCAGGATGTTGGTCTGGAAGGCGATGGAGTCGATCACGCCGATGATGTCGCCGATGCGCCGCGAGGCCTCGTTGATGCCCTTCATGGTCTCGACGACCTCGCCGACCACCTCGCCGCCCCGGCTGGCGATGCCCGAGGCGCTGAGGGCCAGCTGGTTGGCCTGGCGGGCGCTGTCGGCGTTCTGGCGCACCGTGGCGCCCAGCTGCTCCATCGACGCCGCCGTCTGCTGCAGCGCCGCAGCCTGCTGCTCGGTGCGGCTGGAGAGATCGCTGTTGCCCTGCGCGATCTGGACGCTCGCGGTGGCCACGCTCTCGGCATTGCGGCGCACGTCGCTGGTGATGCGCGCCAGGTTGTCGCGCATGTGCGCCAGCGCGCCCAGCAGGCGGGACACCTCGTCGCGGCCATCCGCGTGCAGTTCGACGGCCAGATTGCCATCGGCCACCTGGCGGGCCGCATCGATGGCGCGGTTGAGCGGCGGGACGATGCTGCGCACGATGACGATGGCCAGCAGCGCCGCCAGCGCACCGGCGGCCAGCATGGTGGCGGTGAGCCAGTTGCGGCCGCTGTTCAGGATCTGGAGCGCGAGGGACGATGCGTCCTTCGCCCCCTCCACGTTGAACTGCACGACCTTGTCCAGATCGGCGCTGGCCTTCAGGTACATGTTCCTGGTGTCATCCACCGAGTACCGCATCAGCGCCGCGCGCTGGGTGGCGTCCTGGGCCGCATTGCGGATCCGCATGGCGCCGGCCACGTAGGTGGCCAGGTCCTGCTTGAAGGCGTTGGCGAGCGCCAGCTCGGCCGGGCTGCCGATCAGCGTGGGCTCGACGTAGGTCCGGTTGAGTTCGGCCAGCTTGGCGACCGTCTTGTCGAAGGTGCCGTGGTAGAGCGCCTGATCGGCTGGCGTGGTTTCCAGCAGCATCTGGGCTTCGAGGCGCCGCAGCATGTCGATGCTGCGGCGGTAGTCGCCGAGCAGCAGCACGGCCGGCAGGTTGCTTTCCACCACGACGCGGGTCTGCGCCTGCAGGTGCGACATCTGCCGCAAGCTGAACAACCCCAGGAAGACGGAAAGCAGCACCATGGCTGCGAAGGCCAGGCCCAGACGGGGCGCGATGTGGATACGGGAGAAATGCATGATGGCTGTGAACGGTGAAGATGCCTCGGAGAGGCAAGACAGCCATTGAATGTATCAAATGTTACAAAATACCCACCAGTCGCAAAAACTCCCGTCTTCTGCCGTGCCTGCGCGTCCGTCAGGCGGCGCGTCAGGCACGGGCAGCGCCAGCCCGGCCGATCAGAACAAGACGCGGCTGCGGATCGTGCCCGGCACGCTGCCCAGCTTGTCCAGCGCCAGGTCGGACGACTGCGCGTCGATGTCGATCACCACGTAGCCGACCTTCTCGTTGGTCTGCAGGTACTGCGCGGCGATGTTGATGTGGTTGTCGGCGAACACCTGGTTGATGGCCGAGAGCACGCCCGGCACGTTGCGGTGGATGTGCAGGATGCGGTGCTTGCCCGGGTGCGCGGGCAGCGCCACCTCGGGGAAGTTCACCGACGTGATCGAGGTGCCGTTGTCGCTGTACTTCACCAGCTTCTCGGCCACCTCCAGCCCGATGTTGGCCTGCGCCTCCATGGTGGAGCCGCCGATGTGCGGCGTGAGGATGACGTTGTCCAGCCCGCGCAGGGGGCTGACGAATTCGTCCTTGTTGGTGCGTGGCTCGACCGGGAAGACGTCGATGGCCGCGCCCAGCAGCTTGCCGGACTTGAGCGCCTCGGCCAGCGGCTCGATCTCCACCACCGTGCCGCGCGAGGCGTTGAGCAGGATGGCGCCCTGCTTCATCGCAGCGATCTCGGCCGCGCCGATCATCCACTGGGTGGACGGCAGCTCGGGCACGTGCAGGGTGACGATGTCGCTCTGCGCCAGCAGCGCCTGCAGCGAAGGCGCCTGGCGCGCATTGCCCAGCGGCAGCTTGTTGATCACATCGTGGAAGACGACGTGCATGCCCAGCGCCTCGGCCAGCACCGACAGCTGCGTGCCGATGGAGCCGTAGCCCACGATGCCCAGCGTCTTGCCGCGGATCTCGTAGGCGTTCTCGGCGCTCTTGAGCCAGCCGCCGCGGTGCGCCACGGCGCTCTTTTCGGGCACGCCGCGCAGCAGCAGGATGGCTTCGGCCAGCACCAGCTCGGCCACCGAGCGGGTGTTGGAGTACGGCGCGTTGAAGACGGCCACGCCGCGCTCGCGGGCCGCATCCAGGTCGATCTGGTTGGTGCCGATGCAGAAGGCCCCCACGGCGACCAGCTTGTGCGCCTGGGCGAAGACCTCGGCCGTCAGCTGCGTGCGCGAGCGGATGCCCAGGAAGTGCACGTCGGCGATCTTGCGCTTGAGCTCCTCGTCCGGCAGCGCCCCGGACACCAGTTCGACCTGCGTGTAGCCCGCGCCGCGCAGCACCTCCACCGCGGAGGGGTGGATGCCTTCGAGCAACAGGAACTTGATCTTGCTTTTGTCCAGAGAGGTTTTTGCCATGGCGATGAGGAAAAAGAAGGAAGAAAGAAAGAAGGAAGGGGCGACGGATGGGGAATGAGCCGGGCGGCTGCAGCGAAGGCCCGAAGCCTGGCGCCTGGGGCGCGCGCACCGCAGGGACCGCCCCGGCCTCCCCCTGCCCCGCCGGCCCGCACCGCGAAAGCGGGCGGGGCCGGATGCGGCGGGCCGAATCATTGTGCATCGCACCAATTCCCTTGTGGCAGCGCAGTATTCCGAGGCACGGGGGCCCGTAGGCTAGGGGCCGGGCCATGACTCGTCACAATACCGACACGTCACCGACACGACTGCAAAGGCCGTTTGCGACGGGTTTCCCCCGTTGAGCCGCCGGCCTTTGCATGTCACAAAGTCACGGGCTCGTCACGGAGCGCGCCATACCATGGCTTTTTCGTGCCTTCCCGCACCATCCCCTACGCAGGAGTTTTCATGCAATTCAAGCACCTGGCACTGACCGCCGCCATCGCCGCGTCGGCTTGCCTGTCTGCACAAGCCCAGACCGAGATCCAGTGGTGGCACTCGATGACCGCCGTCAACGGCGAATGGGTGAACGATCTGGCCAAGCAGTTCAACGAGAGCCAGAAGGACTACAAGATCGTGCCTACCTACAAGGGCACCTATGACGAATCGATGACGGCCTCGATCGCCGCCTTCCGCGCCGGCAACGCGCCGCACATCCTGCAGGTGTTCGAAGTGGGCACCGCCACCATGATGGCCAGCAAGGGCGCCATCGTGCCCGCGGGCAAGGTCATGCAGGACGCCGGCCTGCCGTTCGACCCCAAGGCCTACATCCCGGCCGTCGCGGGCTACTACACGGCCCCCAACGGGCAGATGCTGAGCTTCCCGTTCAACAGCTCCACCACCATCTTCTATTTCAACAAGGACGCCTTCAAGGCCGCCGGCCTGCCCACCGACAAGGCGCCCGCCACCTGGCCCGAAGTGGTGGCCGCCGCCGCCAAGCTGAAAGCCGCCGGCCACAAGTGCCCGTTCACCACCGCTTGGCAGAACTGGACGCAGGTGGAGAGCTTCTCGGCCTGGCACAACGTGGAGTTCGCGAGCAAGTCCAACGGCCTGCAGGGCCTCGATGCCCGCCTGAAGGTCGATTCGCCGCTGCACGTGCGCCACATCGAGAACCTGGCCAACATGGCCAAGCAGGGCCTCTTCGTCTACAAGGGCCGCGGCAACATCCCCGAAGCGAGCTTCGTCTCGGGCGAGTGCGCCATGATCAACACCTCGTCGGGCTTCTACGGCAACGTGGCCAAGAACGCCAAGTTCGCCTACGGCATCGCGCCCCTGCCCTACTACCCCGACGTGCCCGGCGCACCGCAGAACACCGTCATCGGCGGTGCCAGCCTGTGGGTGATGGCCGGCAAGAAGCCTGCCGAATACAAGGGCGTGGCCGAGTTCTTCAAGTTCATCTCGCGCCCCGAAGTGCAGGCCGCCAGCCACCAGCGCACCGGCTACCTGCCCGTCACCCTGGCCGCCTACGACCTGACCGAGAAGTCGGGCTTCTACAAGCAGCACCCGGGCACCGACGTGGCCGTCACGCAGATGATCCGCAAGGTGACCGACAAGAGCCGCGGCATCCGCCTGGGCAACTACGTGCAGATCCGCGCCATCGAGGACGAAGAGCTCGAACAGGTCTGGTCCGGCAAGAAGACGGCCCAGGAAGCGATGCAGAACATCGTCAAGCGCGGCAACGAGCAGCTCGAACGCTTCCAGAAAGCCAACAAGAGCTGATCCCGCGGGCCGCACCCGCACGCCGGCAGGGCCGGCGCGAGGGCGCGGCAGACTGACCGCCCCAACCCTCCCCGCGCGTGCGGGGAGGGTTTTTTGTCGTTCAACCCTTCACCACCCTGCAAGGATCGCAGCGGGTGGCCCTTGCAGTGGCCTTCCGCAGACATCATGGAAAAACGCGTCCGATTCAAATCCGCCTGGCTGCCGTGGCTGCTGATCGCCCCGCAGATGGCCGTCATCCTGGTCTTCTTCTTCTGGCCCGCGAGCCAGGCCCTGGTGCAGTCGCTGCAGCTGCAGGACGCCTTCGGCACCTCCACCGAATGGGTGGGGCTGGAGAACTTCCGGCGCCTGTTCGAAGACCCGGGCTACATCGATTCGTTCAAGACCACCGCCTTCTTCTCGGTGCTGGTGGCGACCAGCGGCATCGTGCTGTCGCTGCTGCTGGCGGTGTTCGCCGACCGCGTGGTCAAGGGCGCGATGTTCTACAAGACCCTGCTGATCCTGCCCTACGCGGTGGCGCCCGCCGTGGCCGCCGTGCTGTGGGTGTTCATGTTCTCGCCCTCGCTGGGCGTGGTCTCCTACGCGCTGGGCCACTTCGGCATCGACTGGAACCACCTGCTCAATTCAGGCCAGGCCATGGCGCTGATCGTGATGGCCTCGGTCTGGAAGCAGATCTCCTACAACTTCCTCTTCTTCCTGGCCGGGCTGCAGTCGATTCCCAAATCGCTGATCGAGGCCGCCGCCATCGACGGCGCGGGCCCGCTGCGCCGCTTCTGGACGGTGCAGTTCCCGCTGCTCTCGCCCACCACGTTCTTCCTGCTGGTCATCAACGTGGTCTATGCGTTCTTCGACACCTTCGCCATCGTCGATGCCGCCACCCAGGGCGGGCCGGGCAAGGACACCGCCATCCTCGTCTACAAGGTGTATTACGACGGCTTCAAGGCCATGGACCTGGGCGGCTCGGCCGCGCAGTCGGTGGTGCTGATGCTGATCGTGGTCGCGCTCACCGTCGTGCAATTCCGCTACGTCGAAAAGAAGGTTCAGTACTGACATGGTCGAACGCAGCCTCACGCGCGGCATCCTCGCGCACTTCATCATGGTGCTGGGCGTCGTCATCGTCGCCTTCCCCCTCTACCTGGCGTTCGTCGCCTCCACCCACACCGCGCAGGAGATCGTGCAGGCGCCCATGCCCCTGCTGCCCGGCTCGCACTTCTGGGAAACCTACAAGGCCGCGCTCTTCGGGCGCGACCAGGGCGCCGGCTCCACCGCGCCCGTGGCCCGCATGATGTGGGTGAGCTTCGTCTCGGCCATGGTCATCACGGTCGGCAAGATCGCCATCTCGCTGATGTCGGCCTTCGCCATCGTGTACTTCCGCTTCCCGTTCAAGGGCCTGTGCTTCTGGCTGATCTTCATCACCCTGATGCTGCCGGTGGAAGTGCGCATCGGCCCGACCTACCAGGTCGTCTCCGACCTGGGGATGCTCAACAGCTACGCGGGCCTCACGGTGCCGCTGATCGCCTCGGCCACGGCCACCTTCCTCTTCCGGCAGTTCTTCCTCACGGTGCCCGACGAGCTGGTCGAGGCCGCGCGCATGGACGGCGCCGGGCCGCTGCGCTTCTTCAAGGACGTGCTGGTGCCGCTTTCGCGCACCTCCATCGCGGCCCTCTTCGTGATCCAGTTCATCTACGGCTGGAACCAGTACCTCTGGCCGCTGCTGGCCACCACCAGCGAAGACATGTACCCGGTGGTCATCGGCATCAAACGCATGATCGCCGGCGGCGACGGGCAGAACGAATGGAACATCGTCATGGCCACCGCCCTGCTGGCCATGCTGCCACCCGCGCTGGTGGTGATCCTCATGCAGAAATGGTTCGTCAAGGGACTGGTGGACACCGAGAAGTAATCCACCCAAAACCCCTTGCAGCGCCCATTCCATCAACGCATACAGCTACGGATTCAATAGCAAAATGGCATCTCTTTCCCTGCGCAACGTCATCAAGCGCTACGGCCACGGCCCCAAGGCCAACCAGGTCATCCACGGCGTCAACGCCGAAATCGCCGACGGCGAATTCATCGTCATCGTCGGCCCCTCGGGCTGCGGCAAGTCCACCCTGCTGCGCATGGTGGCGGGCCTGGAGGAAATCTCCGGCGGCGAGATCGCCATCGGCGACCGCGTGGTCAACGACCTGGAACCCGCCCAGCGCGACATCGCCATGGTGTTCCAGAACTACGCGCTCTACCCGCACATGACGAACTTCGAGAACATGGCCTATGGCCTGAAGATCGCCAAGGTGCCCAAGGACGAGATCCGCGCCCGCGTGGACAAGGCCGCCAAGATCCTCGAACTCGGCCACCTGCTGGAGAGAAAGCCCCGCGAACTCTCCGGCGGCCAGCGCCAGCGCGTGGCCATGGGCCGCGCCATCGTGCGCCAGCCGCGCGTGTTCCTGTTCGACGAGCCGCTCTCCAACCTCGACGCCAAGCTGCGCGCGCAGACCCGCCTGGAGATCCAGAAGCTGCACCGAGAGCTGGGCATCACCAGCCTCTTCGTCACCCACGACCAGGTCGAGGCCATGACGCTGGCCCAGCGCATGATCGTGATGAACGGCGGCGTGATGGAGCAGTTCGGCACGCCCGAGGAGGTCTATCACACGCCCGCCTCGACCTTCGTGGCGAGCTTCATCGGCTCGCCGCCGATGAACCTGCTCAGGAACGCGCCGGGCTGCCAGGCCGGCGCCGTGCTGGGCGTGCGCCCCGAGCACCTGGACGTCACCGCCGCCGACGGCTGGGACGTGCGCGTGGACAGCGTGGAGCTGCTGGGCGCCGAACGCCTCGTCTATGCCAGCCTGGGCGGCGAGCAGCTCATCGTGCGCGTGGAAGAAGGCACGCTGCACCCGCAGCCCGGCGACACGCTGCGCGTAGCCCCGCGCCCCGACCGCCTGCACTGGTTCGACGCGGCCAGCGGCAAGCGGCGCTGAAACATGGCCGGTGTCACGCGCACAATCCACGGGATGCACGACGACGCCACCGCCCCCTCTCACGCCGCCCCATCCACCACCCCAACGGCGGCGCCCGCCTGGCCCTATCCCCGCTGGATCGCCCACCGCGGCGCCGGCAAGCTCGCGCCCGAGAACACGCTGGCGGCCTTCCGTCTGGGGGCCTCGCACGGCTTCCGGATGTTCGAGTGCGACGCCAAGCTCAGCGCCGACGGCGTGCCCTTCCTGCTGCACGACGCGACGCTGGAGCGCACCACCAACGGCACCGGCACGGCCGGCGAGCGGCCCTGGGGCGAGCTGGCGCAGCTCGATGCCGGCGGCTGGCACTCGCGCGCCTGGGCGGGCGAGCCGCTGGTCACGCTGGCCGGCCTGGCGCGCTTTTGCATCGCCAACGGCTACCTGCTGAACATCGAGATCAAGCCCACGCCGGGCACCGAAGAAGCCACCGGCCGCGCCGTCGCAGCCCAGGCCGCACGGCTCTGGCAGGGCCAGGCGGTGCCGCCGCTGCTCACCTCGTTCAAGCCCGCCGCCCTCGCCGGCGCCCGCGACGCCGTGCCGGCCCTGCCGCGCGGCCTGCTGCTCGACACGCTGCCGGACGGCTGGCTGGACACCGCCCAGCAGCTGGGCTGCGTGGCCATCGTCTGCAACCATGCGCTCTGGACGGCCGAAACCGTCGCCGCCGCCCAGGGTGCCGGGCTGCGCACCCTGAGCTACACCGTCAACGACGAATGGGCCGCCCAGCGACTGATCGACCTGGGCACGGACGGCATCATCACCGACCGGGTGGATCTGTTCAGCCCTGCGGCGAACTGAGCAGCGCCGAAGCGCGCGGCCAGGCCCCGCGCCCGCCGGCACGACACCACCGCCCCAAGGCATCGCACAATCCGGGGATGATTTCGCCCCGTCCGACCTGCATTTCCAGCCGCGCCACCTGCGGCGGAACACTCACCGCACGCCCCTCCACATCCTTCTTCGCCCGGTTCCTGGCCTGCCTGCTGCTGGCCATCGCCTTCCTCGGCGTGGCCGGCAGCCCTGCCCACGCCCAGCCCGGCGCATCCAGCGGCAGCAGTGGCAACAACGGCAGCAGCGCGCAGGCGCAGGCGAACGAAGACGATGACGGCAACCCCGCCAACACGCCCATGCCGCCCAGCGTCGATGTGCTGCGCAAGCAGCTCGACGCCATTCCGCAGAAGCTCTCGGAAGACGACGACGGCCGCAAGCTGCTGGCCGAGGTCAACGCCATCGGCACGGCAGCCGAGCAGCTCGCCACCAGCCGCGCCGCCGATCTGGCCGACATCGACTCGCGCCTGGCCGGCCTGGGCCCCGCGCCTGAAAAAGGCGCCCAGGCCGACTCGCCCGACGTGGCCGCCCAGCGGGCCGCGCTGACCAAGCAGCGCGCCTCCGTCGATGCCGAGCTGAAGCTCGCACGCCTCATCATGGTGGACGCCGAGCAGCGCGGCACCGACCTCATCCGCCAGCGCCGCGAGCAGTTCCAGGCGGCGCTGACCCACCGCATCGACTCCCCGCTGGGCCGCGTGTTCTGGCGCAACCTGCGCAACGCCCTGCCGGGCGACATCGGCCGGCTCGAATCCCTGGCGGACGAGCTGCGCACCGCCGTGCGCGCCGCGATGCAGCCCGACAGCCGCAGCACCTTCCTGGCCGGGCTGGTGGGCGCGCTGCTGCTGGCGGTGGCCGGCACCTGGCTGGCCGAACGCCTGCTGATCCGCCTGGTGCCCTCGCGCCTGCCGGGCGGGCGCCTGCGGCGCTCGCTGCTGGCGGCGGCCTCGGTGCTGGTCCACACCCTGCTCATCGGCCTGGCCGCGCAATGGTTCTGGAGCGCGCTGGAATCCGGCGCCCCGCTCTCGGAATCCGTCCAGGCACTGGCCGACAGCAGCGTGCGCTCGGCCGTGTTCGCCGCGGTGCTGATCGCGCTCGGCCATGCCCTGATCCTGCGCAAGCGCAGCTCCTGGCGGCTGACCGGCATCTCCGACGACCTGGCCACGCGCCTGAGCCCCTACCCGTGGTGCATCGGCATCGTCGCGGCGCTGAGCGCGCTGGTGACGGACATCAACAGCATCATCGGCGCCAGCCTGGCGGCCGAAGTGTCCGTCCACGTGGTCTCGGCCCTGCTGGTGGCGGGCCTGATGGCGCTGGCGCTGCGCCACCTGCGCACGCCCTCGGCACCGTCCGCCGCCGCGCCGGCAGCCGGCGGCGCCGACGCTGCGGATGCCGCCGACGCACCAACCCCGGCCGCCGAGCCCCGCCCGGTCTGGGTGGGCCTGGTCGTGGCCTGCGCCAACCTGGCCACGATCGCCATCGCGCTGATGGTGGCCGTGGGCTACGTGGCGCTGGCCGGCACCCTGGCGCGGCAGATGGTGTGGACTGGCGTGGTCTTCGCCACCACCTACCTCGCCTTCCAGGTGGTGGACGACGTGTGCGAGGCGCTGCTCTCGTCCAAGAGCGGCTTCGGCGGCCGGCTGCACCGCGGCCTGGGCGTGGACGCCAAGCTGCTCGACCAGGTGGCCGTGGTCACCTCGGGCGTGCTGCGCGTGGCGCTCTTCTTCTACATGGTGATCGCGCTGCTGGCGCCTTTCGGCACCGGCCCGGACGAAGTGTTCCGCCGCGGCACCAATGCCGACCACAGCCTGAAGGTGGGCAGCGTGGTCATCGCGCCGCAGGCCATGTTCACGGCGATGGCCGTGCTGCTCGCCGGCTTCCTCACCATCCGCGTGTTCAAGCGCTGGCTCAGCGACCGGTATTTCCCCAGCACCTCGCTGGAGCCCGGCATGCGCAGCTCCATCACCACGCTGCTGGGCTACGTGGGCGGCGTGGTCGTCATCGCCGTGGCGCTAGCGGGCCTGGGCATCAGCGTGGAACGCATCGCCTGGGTGGCCAGCGCGCTGTCGGTGGGTATCGGCTTCGGGCTGCAAGCCATCGTGCAGAACTTCATCTCGGGCCTGATCCTGCTGGCCGAGCGGCCCGTGAAGGTCGGCGACTGGGTGGTGCTGGGCACCACCGAAGGCGACGTGCGCCGGGTGAACGTGCGCGCCACCGAGATCCAGCTGGGCGACCGCTCCACCGTGATCGTGCCCAACTCGGAATTCATCACCAAGACCGTGCGCAACATGACGCTCACCGGCGCGCCCGGCCGCGTGCTGCTGCGCCTGCCCGCGCCGCTGGACGTGGACGCCCGGCGCATGCGCGACCTGATCCAGGCCGCCTTCACCACGCACGAAGGCATCCTGGACAACCCCGCCCCCGCCGTGCAGCTGGAAGACATCGTCAACGGCACCCTCACCTTCCTGGCCATCGGCTACGTGAGCAACCCGCGCAACGCCGGCGGGGTGAAGAGCGAGCTGCTGTTCTCCATCCTCGAATCACTGCGCGAAGCGGGCATGGCGCTATCGCCCCCGGCATCGACCAGCGTGCCGCCGCCCACGGTGGCGAGCGCACCGGCCCTGCCGACCGTGTCCATCCCCCAGCCCAAGGGGCCGGCAGGCGACCTCACGCCGGACGCTACGTAAACCATAGCTGCCGACCCTTGCAGATCAAGGGCTGCAGCCTGTTTTTGCCAACAACCGACAGCACTGACTCACCTGCGCGGCAGCCACGCGGCGGAAAGCGGCAGGCCCGCAGGCTTCGGTCCAGCCCTGCGGTGTGGCAGCCCAGCGAGTACCCGCCTGGGAGCCGAAGACAGTGCTGCGGCACGGCGAGGCCATCCGGCGACCTCGCACATGGGCCGGCCCCGCGGTATCAGTCCAGCTTGGCGCCGGACTGCTTCACCGCCACCGCCCATCGCGGCATTTCCGCCGCGAGGAAGCCGGCGAACGCATCCGCGCCCAGAAAGGCCGGATCGGCGCCCTGCGCCACCATGCGGTTCTTCACCTCGGGCGACTGCATCACCTGGCCGAACGCATCGCTGAGCCTGGCCACCACATCCCTGGGCGTGCCGGCCGGCGCCAGGAAGCCGTAGAAGCCCACCACCTCGAAGTTCTTCAGCCCGCTCTCGATCGCCGTGGGCACGTCGGGCAGCGCCGGGTTGCGCTCCCGGCTGGTGACGGCCAGCGCGCGCACCTTGCCCTGCTTGTGGTACGCGGCGGCCTGCGGAATGCTCTCGGCCATGAACTGCACCTGCCCGCCCATCAGATCGGTGAACGCCGGCGCGCTGCCGCGGTACGGGATGTGCACCATGAACAGCCCCGTGGCCATCTTGAACATCTCCGGCACCAGATGGCTGATGCCCCCGTTGCCCGCCGAGCCGAAGTTGACCTGCCCCGGCCGCGCCTTCGCATATGCGATGAACTCCGGCAGGTTCTGTACGGGAAGCTTCGGGTTGACCAGCAGCGCCAGCGGCTGCATCGCCGTGCGCGCGATGGGCGTGAAGTCCTTGAGCGTGGCATACGGCAGCCTGCTGTAGAGCGCCGGGTTGATGACCATCACCCCCGTGTTCGCCAGCATCAGCGTGTGGCCGTCCGGCGCCGCCTTCATCACCTCCTGCGCTCCTACCGTGCCTCCCGCACCGGCCTTGTAATCCACCACCACCGGCTGGCCCAGCACCCCCTGCAGCTTGTCGGTCAGCAGCCGCGCATGCTGGTCCAGCGGCCCCCCGGCCGGAAAGCCGATCACCACGCGGATCGGCCTGGACGGGAAGCCCGGCTGGGCCAGAACGGCGATGGACGTACAGGCCAGGGCGGCGGCGGCAAGCCAGGTGCGCAGGCGCATGGGGAGTCTCCCGATAGGTAGATGTTGAGGAGACGGGAGCTTAGGAATAAAGAGGCAGGATGGCACGGGGCAATGCCCGTGGAGGCTATTTTGCTGTGGTTGCTGTCATCGGAGATTAGTCGTCAAGTTCACGCTGCCTGACACAAAGCAGTCGCTAGCGCAGTTGGCAGGCTGCTGATGCAATAGCGCCTCGAGCATGCGACTTAGAAGTCCGAGGACGACGACCTTGCGCCGGTAGCGTTGTGAGTCGGTCCACCTCGCTGCGATTGGTCAAGTAAAGCGTCGCTTACATATGGCAATATCTCCTAAAGACGCAGGGAGTGTCGTCAGGGAGCGCGAGAATGACAATCATCCAGGACATTGGCGGTTGGCTCGCACAACAGCCACCGTGGCTTAGCGATTGTGCCCGCAGGCTGCTTCAGCAGGGAACGTTGGGCTTGGGCGACAAGGAAGACCTGGTTGCGCTGGTCAAGGTGCACCATGGCTTCAAAGACCCAAAAGGCCGCCAACCCGAGCCGCTCGACCCAGCTCAGATTCCGGCAGCAGCTCAGGCAGGTGTCGACGTCAGGCTTCTTGCGCTGAGAACCTGTTTACGATCTTCGACACAGCAAAGCCAAGAATGCCAAGTGGACGAACTGCAAGCTGGTGTTGAGCGACCTCTCGCAGTTCTTCCATAAACGCCTGTTCTTGTCCAACCAGGCAAAGCTGCGCTCCACCACCCAGCGCTGAGGCATCACCTTGAACGCGTGCAACTCGCTTCGCTTGGCGATCTGAACGGTGACGTGCTCGCCCAGGATCTCTTGCACGCCCAGGGCGAACGGCTTGCCCACGTAGCCGCTGTCGCACAGCAGGCTTCGCACCCTGCCCAGCGCAGGTCGGCAGCGCTGCAGCGCCTGCAAGGCTCCTTTGCGGTCCGTCACTTCTGCCGT
>NZ_FONX01000002.1 GCF_900113035.1 Paracidovorax wautersii
AGCGCCTGCAAGGCTCCTTTGCGGTCCGTCACTTCTGCCGTGTCACTGCAATGGCGTGCGGTAGCCCTTGGGTGTCCACTGCAATGTGGCGCTTGACGCCCGAGACTTTCTTGCCCGCGTCATAGCCCTTGTGGGTCGCTGTATCCGTGTTCTTCACGCTCTGTGCGTCCACGATCAAGAGCGCGCTCGAGGCGCTGCGCCCCAGTCTCTCGCGGGCCGCGCCAACCTGATTTTTTGAGGGCCTGCTCCAGCACGCTTATCCCGTGCAGGTCAGGCTCGCTCCACTTGCGCCAGTACGCATACACGTTCTGCCACTTGGGAAACTCCGGCGCAAGAAACCTCCACTGGCAGCCTGTGCGCAGTAGGTAGAGCACCGCGCAGAACACCTTGTAGAGATCCAGCTCTATGGGCTTGGTACTGCGCCGAACGCTGCGCAACAAGGGCTCGATCTCGGCGAACTTCTCTCTGCTTATGTCGCTTGGGTAGGGCTTTCTTTTCACCAAGCAATTGTCGGCTCTAAAAAGATCGTAAACAGGCTCTCAGAAGGTCCAACCCACCGCCACGCCGAACAGCGTTTCCTTCAGCCGCACATCGGCATTGCCGCCGCCGAAGCCGGCGGGCGGGTTGCCGGGTGGAATGGAGCCGTTGCCGCGCACCGTCTTGCCGAAGGCGTGGGCGGCGTAGCCGGTCAGTTCCAGGCCGCTGGCGGTCTTCCAGGTGGCGCCGAGCGTCAGGTGGTCCTGCACCACGCCGGGCGCCAGCACGCTCAGGAAGGTCTCGCTGGACGGCACGGGCTGCGTGGCGTGGCTGATGCCGCCGCGCAGCGTGAGCGTGGGCGAGACCTGGTAGGCCACGGCGAGCTTGACCACGTTGACGTCGCGCCAGCCGAAGCCCGGGCCGCCGGCCGCGCCCAGCGGCACGCCGCGCAGCAGCGGCGCGAGCGGGTTGCCCACGGCGGCGACCTGGCTGTAGCGGATGCGCTGCACGTCGGCGCCCAGCGTCCACGCGTCGTTGGGGCGCCAGGCGATGCCGATGCCGTAGTTCTCGGGCACGTCGAAACGGCCGCCGTCGGCGAAGAGGCCGCGGTAGTCGTCGAACTTGCCGCGGATCTTGGAGGCCCAGGTGGCGCCCAGCGTCACGCCCGGCGCCACGGTGCCCGTCCAGCCCAGGCGCAGGCCGGCGCCCAGGCTGCTGTCGGTGCCCTGGTCGCTCACCTGCTGCGGCGCGGACGAGAAGCCCGAGAAGATGCCGATGCCCTTGGCGGAAAAGCGTTGGTAGGCCAGGTTCAGCCCCACGCCGAAGCTGTTGTGCGGATTGGGCTTCCACGCCACCGAGGGCGTGATGAAGAGCTGTTCCAGATTGACGCCGGCCCGGCCCTGGGCGCCGAAGCGGCCGTAGGGGTTGCGTTCGTAGTCGGTGTTCATGCCGCCGTTGCCGTAGGCCGCGATGCCCACGCCCCACTGGTCCGACAGTTGCCGGGTGATGCCGAATTCGGGGATGAGGAAGGTCTTCCTCGCGTTGCCGCCGTAGCTCTCGTCAGGGCCGAAGGCATTGCCCACGATGCTGGCGCTGCGGCGCGGCAGGAACACGCTGGCGCCGGCATCGACGCGGTTGCCCACCAGGGCGGTGTTGGCGGGGTTGGTGGCTGCGGCCAGCGCGTCCTGCCCCCAGGCGATGCCGACGCCGGCCTGGCCCAGGCCCTTGGCGCCGTAGCCGTGCGAGAAGTAGCCGTTGGTGGCGTGGGCCGCCACGGGCCACAGGGCCGGGCCGGCGATGGAGAGCAGCAGCGCGGCGGATGCGGCGGAGACGGAGCCGCGCCGGCGGCGGGCCAGGGTGCGGGCAGGGGTACGGAAGGCGGGGCGGCGGTTCGATGCGGTCGGCATGGCAGGCAGGGCTTGGAAGGTTCAAAGCCTGCATGCTGAAGAGGCCGCAGCGCCGCAGCCACGAAGAAAGCCGCATATCGATCATCGCGCACCGCATTGGACGCGGCGCCGGGTTCCTGCAATGAAACAGGCCACCAGCCCTTGTTCCGCCTGCGCAGTGCGCTATGGAAACCGCAGCATGGCCGGCGAACCCGTGGGCGTTACCCGCCGCAGTCCACGCCCCAGGCGTCGATGCGCACCACGTCGCAGTCCACCTCCGGCGCGATGCGGTCGGCCACCAGCCAGGGGCCGGCCTGCAGCGAAAGCAGCGGGTGGTGCCACACGCCGGGCGAGAGCTGCAGGCCCTGCTGCCCGTTGGTGAGGAAGGCGCGCAGGTGCTGCGGGCCCAGCGCGTCGGCCGCGATGGCGGCATCGGCCACCACGGCCACCAGCTGCAGCCCGGCGCCGAAGGGCGCGAAGGACTGGCTGCCCAGGCGGTGCCGCTCCATCAGCGTGAGCCGCGCCGGCAGCACGGTGGCGGCGGCATCGAACAGGCTGAAGGCCACGGCGCCGGGCGCTGCGGCCAGAGGCCGGGCCAGGTCGTGGTGGCGCATGCAGCGGCCGTCGTTGATGGGAATCTGCCGCGTGCCGCTGCCGCCCAGCTCGATCACCTGGCCGTAGGGCGCGAAGGCCTCGGCCGTGAGCGGCTGCACGGGCAGGGCGTGGCCTGCGGCCTGTGCGAGATCCGCCACGGCTTGCCAGGCGCTCATTGCACCGCGCCGATGAAGCCGGCCAGCTCCGGCGTGCGCGGGTTGGCGAAGAGCTCCTTGGCCGGGCCGCATTCGTGCACGCGGCCCTGGTGCATGAACACCAGCTGGTCGCCCACGTCGCGCGCGAAGCGCATTTCGTGCGTGACCATGATGAGCGTCATGCCCTCAGTGGCGAGCTGCTTGACCACGGCCAGCACTTCGTTGACCAGCTCCGGGTCCAGCGCGGAGGTGATCTCGTCGCACAGCAGCACCTTGGGCTGCATGGCGAGGGCCCGGGCGATGGCCACGCGCTGCTGCTGGCCGCCGCTGAGCTGATCGGGGTAGGCGTCGTACTTTTCCGCCAGGCCCACCTTGGCAAGCATCTCGCGGGCGAGCTGGCGCGCCTCGGCCTTCTTCACGCCCTTGACCACCACGGGCGAGAGCGCCACGTTCTCGCCCGCCGTGAGGTGCGGGAACAGGTTGAACTGCTGGAACACCATGCCCACGTTCAGGCGCAGCGCGCGCATCTGGGCGGGCGTGGCCTGCGAGCCCTTGAGCACCGCGTCATCGACGACGATCTGGCCGTCGTTGATGGATTCCAGCCCGTTGATGGAGCGCAGCAGCGTGCTCTTGCCCGAACCGCTGCGGCCGATGATGGCGACGACCTGGCCGCTTTCCACGCGCAGATCGACGCCCTTGAGAACATGGTTGTCGCCGTAGTACTTGTGTACGGCGCAGACGTCAACGAGCGGCATAGAGTTTCTTCTCCAGGTGGGATGCATAGGCGGACAGCGGCCAGCACAGCAGGAAGTAGCCGGCGGCGACGAGCCCGTAGATGAGGAAGGGCTGGAAGGTGGCGTTGGCCAGCATGGAGCCGAGCTTGGTGAGGTCTTCGAAGCCGATGATCGAAGCCACGGCCGTGCCCTTGACGATCTGCACCGAGAAGCCCACGGTGGGCGCGATGGCCAGGCGCACGGCCTGCGGCAGCACCACGTGGCGCATCTGCTGGAAGTAGCCCATGGCGAGGCTGGACGAGGCCTCCCACTGCCCGTTGGGAATGGCCTGCACGCAGCCGCGCCAGACTTCGGCCAGGTAGGCGCTGGTGTAGAGCGTCAGGCCCACGGCGGCGGCCGTCCAGGCCGACACGTCGAAGCCCGCCATCGAGGCGCCGAAGAACACGAGGAACATCTGCATCAGCAGCGGCGTGTTCTGGAAGAGCTGGATGTAGGCGCGGCTCACGCGCTGCAGGCCGGGGTGGCGGCCCACGCGGGCGAACAGCACCACCAGGCCGCCCGCGCCGCCCAGCGCGAAGGCCATGAGCGACAGCAGCAGGGTGGCCCAGAGGCCGTCGGCCAGCTTCAGGAGGATGGGCAGCAGGGGGATGTCGGCGATCATGCGGCGTCTCCGGCGGCGGCAGCGGGGCGTGGGGCGGCGGCCGGCGTGCGGCGCGCCACGATGACATGCTGGCCCACCCAGGCCAGCGCCTGGCGCAGCACCAGGGCCAGCGCGAAGTAGAGCGCCGTCACCACGATGTAGGTTTCGAACGCGCGGAAGTTGCGCGACTGGATGAAGTTGGCGGCGAAGGTCAGGTCCTGCGCGGCGATCTGCGAGACCACCGAGGTGCCCAGCATCACGATGACGATCTGGCTGCTGAGCGCGGGCCAGACCTTCTGCAGCGCGGGCCGCAGCACCACGTGGCGAAAGCACGCCCAGCGGCTCATGCCGAGGGCGCTGGCGGCCTCCATCTGGCCGCGGGGCGTTTCCTGGATGCCGGCGCGCACGATCTCCGTGAGATAGGCGCCCAGGTTGACCACCGTGGTCAGCAGGCAGGCCTGCCATTCGTTGAGCTGCAGGCCCAGCGACGGCAGGCCGAAGAACACGAACATCAGCTGCACCAGGAAGGGCGTGTTGCGGATGGCCTCCACGTACAGCTTGAACAGCCAGTTCAGCGGCGTGATGCGCCAGGCGCGGCAGACGCCGCCGGCCACGCCGATGATGCCGCCCAGCACGGCGCCGGCCGTGGTCAGCCCCAGCGTGAAGGCGGCGCCCTGCGCCAGCATGCCGCTGTAGTCGAAGACGGCGCCGAAGTCGAATGCATATGCCATGGAGGTGTTCTTCCGGTTCCGGTCCAATGGACCTTCGGTGAGGAGTCGGTGCCCTGCCTGCTTACATCTTTGCGGGCAGGGGCAGCTTCATCCAGTGCTGCGACATCTCGTTCAGGCGGCCGTCGGCCTTGGCCTTGGCGATGATCGCGTCCACCTTCTGCAGCAGGGGCTCTTCGCCCTTGGCGACGCCCACGTAGCAGGGCGTGTCTTCCACGGCGAACTTGGCGTCGAGCTGGCGCAGCTTGGTGCGCTCGTTCACGGCGTTGGCGACGATGTTGCCCAGCGTCACCAGCTGCACCTGGCCGGTCAGGTAGCTCTGCGCCGTGGCGTTGTTGTCTTCATAGCGCTTGATGGTGGCCGAGGCCGGGGCCAGCTTGGTGAGCGACAGGTCTTCGGTGGAGCCGCGCGTCACGCCGATGGTCTTGCCCGCCAGGTCGGCCGGGCCCTTGATGACGGCTTCCTTGGGGCCATAGACGCTCTTGGGGAAGGGCGCATAGGCCTGGGTGAAGTCGATCACCTTGGCGCGCTCGGCGTTCTTGCCCAGGCTGGAGATGACCAGGTCGGCCTTGCCGGTGGTCAGGTAGGGGATGCGGTTGGTGCTGGTGACGGGCACCAGTTCGAGCTTCACGCCCAGTTCCTTGGCCACCAGGTGCGCCATGTCGATGTCGTAGCCCTGCAGCTTCAGGTCGGTGCCCAGCGAGCCGAAGGGCGGGAAGTCCTGCGGAATGGCCACGCGGATCACGCCGGCCTTCTGGATGTTGGCCAGCACGTCGGCATGGGCCGCCGCGCCGCCGAAGGCTGCGCCCGCGAAGGCGGCGGTGGCCAGCAGGGTGCGCAGGGCGCTGCGGCGGGAAGAGGAGAGGGTGGTGCGGATCATTGGAAAACTCCTTCAGCAGGGGACGGGAACGAGGGGTGGGGAACGAGGCGGAAGGCCGCCGGCACGGCAGCGTCGGCGAGCGGCGGCGGCGCGGCCATGTCGATGCCGCCGCGCTGGGCCGCCGACAGCAGGTGCGCGCGCATGGCTTCGGCGCTGGCTTCGGCGTCGCCCGCGCACAGGGCTTTCAGGATGGCCTCGTGCTCGCGGGCGGGCTGGTCGTCGGCGCCGGTGCGGGCGAAGGGC
The DNA here is from genome assembly GCF_900113035.1 of Paracidovorax wautersii. Taxonomy (GTDB): domain Bacteria; phylum Pseudomonadota; class Gammaproteobacteria; order Burkholderiales; family Burkholderiaceae_C; genus Paracidovorax; species Paracidovorax wautersii. The sequence continues at coordinate 5,837 of NZ_FONX01000002.1, forward strand.
AGGCGCAGGCTGTGGGCGATGGCGGGCTCCAGCTGCCGCGCCATGGCGACGAGGCCCGGGTTGCCCGACAGCTGGGCCAGCAGCAGGTGGAAATGCAGGTCGGTCTCGGCCGCGCTCAGCAGGTCGTTGCGCTGCAGCGCTTCGGACTGCAGCTGCTGCAGGCGCTGCAGCTGCTGCAGGGCCGCCGCGTCGATGCGCGTGGCGGCCAGGGCCGTCCAGCCGGGTTCGAGCACCAGGCGCAGCTCGATCAGCTGGCGCGGCGAGAGCGTGCCCATCTCGGGCGCGGCGAAGGCGCGGTGGGCGCGGTCGCCGCCCTGGGCATGCGTGCCGCGCACCATCACGCCGCGGCCGGGCTGGATGTCCACCAGCCCCAGCGTCTCCAGCACCGACAGCGCCTCGCGCAGCGACGCCCGGCTGATGCCCAGGCGCTGCGCCAGCTCACGCTGCGCGGGCAGCGTGCTGCCGCTGGCGTAGTGGCCGCTCAGGATCTGCTGCTGCAGCGTCTGCGCGATGGAGGAGGGGATGCGGGCGTGCATGGATGCGGCTTGCGGGGGCGTGAATGCGTGCTTGTTGGCTTGCTTGGCTTAGAGGGGTCTGACTGGTCCAACCGGTCTGACTGGTCAGACCACTGCAACCCTCAAAGCGATTAGCGTGCCAACTTCAAAAAGAGGAGCAAACAACCCTGGTAATACAAGCGCTGCAGTCGCTTTTTGCCATCCATTCGCACCGCAAAAGCGCACCGCGCCGCGCCCTGCCATGCACCGGCGCCGCCTGCCTTTGGTGCGGTGCAGCACGCCGGCGTGCACCGGCCCGCCCCTGCGCGCCCGGGCCGCTGCGGGCACCTGCCCATAATCAGCGCTTGATGCGAACGACGGACACCACCACCCCGCTTGCCCGCCGCCGCCTGCTGGTGCAGGGCGGCGCGCTGGCCGGTGCGGCGCTGCTGCTGGCCGGCTGCGGCACGCCTGCACACACCGACCGGGGCGAGGTGCAGGCGGCCGGCCTGCAGTCCACCGAGCTGGCGCAGTCCGACGTGAACCGCATGGCGACGCTGGCCATGCGCGAAAACCTCGACAGCCTCTACCTGCTGATGGACAAGCTCTACCGCCGCAACCCGGCGGAGTGGCGCAAGGGCACGCTGGCGCCCGGCCAGCTGCCGGGCCGCATCCAGGCCGGCCAGCGCGTGCGCGAGGCCGTGGAGCAGCGCCAGCCCTGGGCGCCGCTGCAGGGCCGGCGCGACATCGCCGCGCTGGCGCTGGCGCTCAGCCCCGAATTCACGGGCGACCGGGTGGCCGCCGTCACCTGGGCCACGGCCGACATGATCATCACCGCGCACGGCGGCAAGACCGAGTTCTTCCTGATCGACAGCCTGGATGCGCAGCACCTCTACAACGCGGCGCGCAACGTGGAGATCGCCGTGTGGCTCATCGCCCAGCGGCGCGATGCGGCCACCGGCCAGCCGCTGCTGCTGGCCGACGAGATCGCGCCGGGTGTGCGCAACCTGAGCTTCGAACGCGAATACGGCAAGATCATCGCGCGGCTGGACCTGCTGGCCTCCGTGGTGGCCGAGAAGTACCGGCGCGCCGCCATCAGCTATGTGCAGAACCTGCTGGGCGGCACCTTCCTGCAGTTCCTGCCCGTGCGGTAGGCACGCGGCGGACGGGCCAGCGTTGCCCTAAAATTGTCCGCCCCCCGAGGAGCGTTGCAGCGCACGCCGGCCCTTGCTTTTCAATGAAAGCCGCCGGCGGCGTCAGGCTCGGGCCGGCCGTTGCCCCACAGCTTTGCGCCTTCGTTCCAACGACGCTCACCTGTTGTTTCATCCCCCAACCGATTGCACAGGTGAGCCTGATGTCCGCTGTTTCCCTCCCTCCCATGAAGCTGTCCGGCCTGGAGCCGGTATCCATCGGCGAGGGCACGCTGTTCGTCAACATCGGCGAGCGCACCAACGTGACGGGCTCCAAGGCCTTCGCGCGCATGATCCTCAACGGCCAGTACGAAGAGGCCCTGGCCGTGGCGCGCCAGCAGGTGGAGAACGGCGCCCAGGTCATCGACATCAACATGGACGAGGCCATGCTCGACAGCAAGGCGGCCATGGTGCGCTTCCTGCAGCTGATCGCCTCCGAGCCGGACATCGCCCGCGTGCCGATCATGGTGGACTCCTCCAAGTGGGAGGTGATCGAGGCCGGGCTGCGCTGCATCCAGGGCAAGGGCATCGTCAACTCCATCTCCATGAAGGAGGGCGTGGAGAAGTTCAAGCACGAGGCGCGCCTCGTCAAGCGCTACGGCGCCGCCGCCGTGGTGATGGCCTTCGACGAGCAGGGCCAGGCCGACACCTTCGCGCGCAAGATCGAGATCTGCGAGCGCGCCTACCGCGTGCTGGTCGATGAGGTGGGCTTTCCGCCCGAAGACATCATCTTCGACCCCAACATCTTCGCGGTGGCCACGGGCATCGAAGAGCACAACAACTACGCCGTCGATTTCATCGAGGCCGTGCGCTGGATCAAGCAGCACCTGCCGGGCGCTAAGGTCTCGGGCGGCGTGTCGAACGTCTCCTTCAGCTTCCGCGGCAACGACCCGGTGCGCGAAGCCATCCACACCGTGTTCCTCTACCACGCCATCAAGGCCGGCATGGACATGGGCATCGTCAACGCCGGCATGGTGGGCGTCTATGACGACCTGGAACCCGTGCTGCGCGAGCGCGTGGAAGACGTGGTGCTCAACCGCCGCCCCGACGCGGGCGAGCGCCTGGTCGAGATCGCCGAGACCGCCAAGAGCGGCGCCAAGGACGAGAGCAAGAAGCTCGAATGGCGCGGCACGCCCGAGCACCCCAAGACCGTGGGCGAGCGCCTGGCGCACGCGCTGGTGCACGGCATCACCGACTTCATCACCGAAGACACGGAAGAGGCCTACCGCGAGATCCTCGCCAAGGGCGGCCGCCCGCTGCACGTGATCGAAGGCCCACTGATGGACGGCATGAACATCGTGGGCGACCTGTTCGGCGCCGGCAAGATGTTCCTACCCCAGGTGGTCAAGAGCGCGCGCGTGATGAAGTCCGCCGTGGCCCACCTCATTCCCTACATCGAGGAAGAAAAGCGCCAGGACGAGCTGGCCGGCCGCGACGTGCGCAGCAAGGGCAAGATCGTCATCGCCACCGTCAAGGGCGACGTGCACGACATCGGCAAGAACATCGTCACCGTGGTCCTGCAGTGCAACAACTTCGAGGTGGTGAACATGGGCGTGATGGTCCCCTGCCACGAGATCCTGGCCCGCGCCAAGGTCGAGGGCGCGGACATCGTGGGCCTGTCGGGCCTCATCACCCCCAGCCTGGAAGAGATGCAGTACGTGGCCGGCGAGATGCAGAAGGACGACCACTTCCGCATCAAGAAGATCCCGCTGCTCATCGGCGGCGCCACCACCAGCCGCGTGCACACCGCCGTCAAGATCGCGCCGCACTACGAAGGCCCCGTCGTCTATGTGCCCGATGCCTCGCGCAGCGTGAGCGTGGCGCAGAGCCTGCTGGGCGATGGCGCGCAGCACTACGTCGATGAGCTGAACGCCGACTACGACAAGGTCCGCACCCAGCACGCCAACAAGAAGCAGACGCCCATGTGGCCGCTGGCCAAGGCCCGCGCCAACCGCACGCCCGTCGATTTCAGCGCCTACCGCCCGCGCCAGCCGCGCCTGCTGGGCCGCCGCGTGTTCAAGAACTTCGACCTGACCGAGCTGGCCCGGTACATCGACTGGGGCCCCTTCTTCCAGACCTGGGACCTGGCCGGCCCGTACCCCGCCATCCTCACCGACGAGATCGTGGGCGAGCAGGCCCAGCGCGTCTTCGCCGACGGCCAGGCCATGCTCAAGAAGCTGGTCGAAGGCCGCTGGCTCAGCGCGAGCGGCGTGCTGGCCCTCTACCCCGCCAACAGCGTGGGTGACGACATCGAGTTCTACACCGACGAATCGCGCACCGAAGTCGCCATGACCTGGTATGGCCTGCGCCAGCAGACCGAAAAGCAGGTGATCGACGGCGTGACGCGCCCCAGCCGCTGCCTGGCCGACTTCGTCGCGCCCAAGGACAGCGGCATCGCCGACTACGCCGGCCTCTTCGCCGTGACGGCCGGCCTGGGCGTGGAGAAGAAGGAACAGGCCTTCATCGACGCGCTGGACGACTACTCCGCCATCATGCTGAAAAGCCTGGCCGACCGCCTGGCCGAAGCCTTCGCCGAATGCCTGCACCAGCGCGTGCGCACCGACCTCTGGGGCTACGCCGCCGGCGAAGCCCTGAGCAACGAAGACATGATCGCCGAGAAGTACCAGGGCATCCGCCCCGCGCCCGGCTACCCCGCCTGCCCGGACCACAGCGCCAAGACCGACCTCTTCCGCGTGCTGCAGTGCGAGGAGATCGGCATGGGCCTGACCGAAAGCCTGGCCATGACCCCGGCCGCCAGCGTGAGCGGCTTCTACATCGGCCACCCCGAAAGCGTCTATTTCAACGTCGGCAAGATCGGCGAAGACCAGTTGCACGACATGGCCGAGCGGCGCGGCATGGAAGAGGCAGTGCTGGCGCGGCTGCTGGCGCCGAATTTGTGATCTACGGACTGACGGCAGCAAAAAAACGCCGATGACATCTGTCTTAGGAGGCTGTGGGGCACGGTAGGCGTCCCACCAAGAAAGCCGTTTTGCATCCGCTCATTGCACGAGCACGGTCACGATGGTCTGCAGAAAAAACTCCGGCCCGAAGCAGGGCCGACCTTCGGCATCATGGATGCGCCAGATTGAAGCGACTGAGCAGTTTTCGCTTGGCGCCACAAAGTCTACGGTCAAACGGACGCAGCCCCCCGGCGGGGTGTAAGGAATAGCGACTTCCCGATGCATAGACACGAGGTAGGCATGCACGAGGGGCTGCAGCATGCCGCTGCCGCCTGATCTCGCAATCACGTATTCATCGTCGGCACGGATCAGCCGGCGGCCGGCCCAAGCGGCCTGCCCGACGTTTTGGACTTCCCAGACCTTGCGGAATGCTTCGCCGCCACGCACCGCCATGTGGTCCGGGATGGTGATATCTGCATTGAATACCACTGCGTCGGCCGGCATTCGGATGCCCCGCGAAATGCTGGTGCTGGTTACTGGTGGACGAGGCCTCCGGCCCGCAATGCCCAACGCCACATAGTGCCGTAACACGGCAACAGGAGATACCTGCAGCGCATGGGCCAACCGGGCCAGCGTGCCAATAGACGGGTCCACACCGCTATCGGCTGCCAACTTGTACAAATAGGTACGCGCCAAGCCTGCCTCTGCAGCCAGAGCGGTGAATGTTTTGCCCAAGTCGCGCGAGCGCTGGCGCATCAGTGCTTTGAGACTGGGTTCTGGCAAGGCATCACCCCAGATCACCATGGTGCCGTTCTCCTACTAGTGGCTGCTGAGGTTCAGAGCTATCACGCCCAGAACGATGCAGCCCAGGCCTGCCAGCCTGAGGGGCCCGGAGGATTCGTCGAACCAGATAATGCCCAAGGCCGCCGTGAGAGCAGTGCCGCAGCCAGCCCATACGGCATAGGTAAGGCCCATTTCAAGATGCTTGATCGAAAGGGACATCAACCAAATAGCGCTGCCATAGCAGATCACTACGGCAGCAGAAGGCAGGGGTCTGGTGAAGCCCTCGGCGTAACGCAATGCAAATGTGCCGAGCACTTCTGCGAACACGCTGGCCGCAAGTACGAGCCAAGCGAGGATTTGTTGGTTCATGAGGCACTTTCCCTGCGGTGATGCACCTGTACCGGGCGCGACCGAGAGAAAAAAGAGCGGTACCTCGAACGGCCTAGAGACTAGCAGAAGATCAAGCGGCGTGAAGAAAGAGCCGACGTGATGAAAGGCTTCAACGCCAGCAAGCATCGCCCATCTGCTCGCGCAGATAGCGATGAAAATGCGCCATGCCTGCTTCCAGGCGTTCGTGGTAAGGGCCGGCATCGGTGCTGCCCCTGCACATGAGCGCATAACGCCCCTCCTGCATACGTTCGCCGATCTCGTTGTCCTCTACCGCAGTTTCGAGATAAGCCTCGGCAGCCAGTTCGGCCATGCGCGCACCATCCGTAAACTGCCGCAGCTTGTTGGGGTGGTAGTACTCGACGACGTTCACCGAGCGAAGGGGACCGCGAGGGTGGACTGTAGAAATCACGGTGACCAACGGGTAGCGCTCGATCATGAGATTGGGATAGAGAAGAAACCACATGGCACCTACCGCCGGGAGTTGGCCATCGTGGTAGCGCAACACGGCCTCATGCCAGCCGCGATACACCTCGCTGTCACCCGGTTGCAGCAGCCCTTTGTGAAAGCCAACGGTCTGCATGCTCCACAGCTTGCCGAAAGACCATTGCAAGTCGTCACAAGACACGAAGCGTCCCAGACCAGGGTGGAAGGGCGCTACATGGTAGTCCTCCAGGTAGAACTCGATAAAGGTCTTCCAGTTGTAATTGCATTCATGGACCTCCATGTGGCCGAAGTGCATATCGTCGAACGACAACAGATAGGCGAGATCCGAGGGAATTCCGGCAACAGCATTCTCAAGACCGGCGCCCGTGAAATGCAGACCGTTCCAGGTAGCGGTGGGAAACGTTTCAAGCGCAAGGCATGGCTTGGTCTCGAAGCGTGGAGCCGTGAGTAACGAGCCGTCTGTACCGTAAGTCCATCGATGCAGTGGACAGGAGATACGCTTGGCATTGCCCCGCCCTTGCAAGATGGTGGCCTGCCGATGACGGCAGACATTGGAGATGAGTTGGACTCCATGCGCGCCACGAAAGAGCGTCATCCCATTGTGGCGGTGAGGCAGCACGCAATAGTCATTGAGCTCAGGAACCAGCAGTACATGACCCTCATACTGCGGACCTTGCCTGAACAATTGCTGATCCTCCTGTTTCAGCAGTTCATCGCTGAAATAGGCCTGTACGGGCAACTGGGACATCGGTTGTTTCACCGGGTGAACGGTGATGGATTCTGAGCGCCACATGGCCAATCTCCTTGTCGTTGGATAGGTGTAGGCCATGCTAGAAGCCGCGCCGCAGTCTTTTCGTGATGACGTGTCTTCTTCAGTAGACAGCGTGAGTTCACGGTGCAGCGCCATTGACGCACTCCAAGGATGGGAACCGAGCGCTCCCGGAACACGGGAATGGACCAAGCCACCGATCTATCCCAAACCCGTAGGCGCGTGCCCCGGAAATGAAGTCCACGAATGCGGCATCTCCTGCTCCCCAAGCGCCACAGCCACACCACCCCAGCTTTACAACAGCTTGATGCCAGAGCCCCGGCCTCAGGCAGTGACGGCCCCGCCACGCGCCGCGTGGGCCCAACCCGGCCGTCACCCCCTCGCCATAGTGGGACCGAAGAATGCGAAGCCTCTTCGTTCTTCTCTCCCCCCACGCCATGAACATGTCCTTGCAGCACGCGCTGCCGTTTCTTTTGTTGCGCCCCTTGCTGGGCACTTGTGCGATCGTTCTGGGATTGCTGCTGGGCGGCTGCGGTGGCGGCGGCAGCGGCAGCGGTTCCTTGCCGGCACAGGCCGGCACCTGCGGCAGCCCCGATACGCACTGCGCACCCAAGCCCTGAGGCCCGCCAGGGCAGCAGCTCGCGCTCCGCGTACGGGCTTGCTTGCTTGCTTACCGCCCCGCTGCCCCGTCCTCGTCCGACCCTCTACAAAGATTCCTCCACATGACCGTCGATTCCTCCAAACGCAAGTTTCTCTCCGGCGTGCTTGGCACCGGTGCCGCAGCGGCCGCGATGACCGCCTTCCCGCCCGCCATCCGGCGCGCGCTCGCCATCGAGGCGAACAACGCCACCGGCACCATCCAGGACGTGCAGCACGTCGTGCTGCTGATGATGGAGAACCGCTCGTTCGACAGCTACTTCGGCACGTTCAAGGGCGTGCGCGGCTTCGGCGACCGCTTCGCGGTGCCCTCGCAGTACGGCCGCAACGTCTTCTACCAGGCCTATACCAAGACCTCGCCGCCCAGCACCTACGTGCCGTTCCGCCTGGACGAGGCCCAGGGCAACGCCCAGCGCGCCGGCAGCACGCCGCACACCTGGCTGGATTCGCAGGCGGCCTGGGACCAGGGCCGCATGTCGCGCTGGCCCGATTCCAAGCTGCCGCTGTCGATGGGCTACTACGAAACCACCGAGGTCTCGTTCCAGCGCGCGCTGGCCGATGCCTTCACGCTGTGCGACCACTACCACTGCGGCATGCACACCGGCACCATCGCCAACCGGCTCTTCTACTGGACGGGCACCAACGGCCCGAACGGCGTGAGCCCCATCGACGGCACCCGCGTGAACGTGGCGGGCCTGAACAACCAGTTCAACGCGGGCAACGACATCGGCGCATCGACCGACGGCTGGACCTGGACCACCTACGCCGACCGGCTGCAGAAGGCGGGCGTGACCTGGAAGGTCTATCAGAGCCTGATCGACAACTTCGGCTGCAACGAGATGATGGGCTTTCGCCACTGGCGCGCCGAGATCGAGAAGATGCCCGCCGCGCGCAAGCCGCTCTACGTGGCCAAGACCGACATCACGCAGCCGCAGGGCCTGGCCGGCCCGACCTACGACCCGGCCATCGACGACGCCCTGAGCCCGCTGGCCAAGGGCTTCGGCAACACCATGCCGCAGGGCTTCCTGGAGACCTTCCGCGACGACATCAGCAAAGGCAAGCTGCCGGCCGTGTCATGGATCATCGCGCCCTCGGTCTATAGCGAGCACCCCGGCCCGTCGAGCCCCGCGCAGGGCGGCTGGTACGTGCAGGAGGTGCTGGATGCGCTCACCGCCAACCCGGACGTGTGGAGCAAGACGGTGCTGCTCATCAACTACGACGAGAACGACGGCTTCTTCGACCACCTGCCGTCGCCCGCCGTGCCCTCGCGCAACGCGGACGGCAGCCTGGCCGGCGCCTGCACGCTGGCCGCCGCCGACACGGCGGTGGAATACCACGACTTCGCGCCCGCCACGCCCAGCCAGCCGCCGGCCGATGGCCGCCCCTACGGCCCGGGTCCGCGCGTGCCGATGTGGATCGTCTCGCCCTGGAGCCGCGGCGGCTGGGTGAATTCGCAGGTGTTCGACCACACCTCCACGCTCATGTTCCTGGAAAAGCGCTTCGGCGTGGCCGAGCCGCAGATCAGCGCCTACCGCCGCGCGATCTGCGGCGACCTGACCAGCTGCTTCAACTTCGTCAATCCGAACAACGAGGTGCTGCCGACGCTGGCCGGCCGCACGGACAAGGTGACCGTGGACGCGCGCATCGCCGCGCAGGTGCAGGCCCCCAAGCTGCCCCAGCCCGCCGCGGCCGCCAACGCGGCCCTGCCGGTGCAGGCCACGGGCGTGCGGCCCTCGCGCGCGCTGCCCTACGAGCTGCACACCACGGCCCAGGCGAACGCCGGCACGGGCACGGTGACGCTGCTCTTCGCCAACACGGCGCCGGCCGGCAGCCCGGCGGGGGTGTTCCACGTCTATGACAAGAAGCACCTGGACGCGATCCCGCGCCGCTACGTGGTGGAGGCCGGCAAGACGCTGAACGGCGTGTGGAACGTGGCAGCCGACGGCGGCGCCTACGACCTGTGGGTGCTGGGCCCCAACGGCTACCACCGCGCCTTCGCGGGCGACCTCACGCAGCAGTCGGCCCTGGGCGGCCCGGAGGTGCAGGTCTGCTACGAGCTCTGCAGCCCGGCCCGCGTGCGGGTGAAGTGCTACAACCGCACGTCCACCACCATCGTCTTCACGGCCGATGCCCAGGCCTACCGCAACGACGGCCCGTGGACGAGCAGCGTGGAGCCCGGCGCCGTCGGCGAGATGAGCTGGGCGCTGGGCGACAGCGGCAACTGGTACGACTTCAGCGTGCGCTGCAGCGCGACGACGGCCTTCGTGCGGCGCTTCGCGGGCCGGGTGGAGACGGGGCGCGACTCGGTGTCGGACCCGGCCATGGGCCTGGTCGGTTGAGCGACTGAACGCCCGGCCGAGCCGCAGGGCAGGGCGGGCGCAGGCGGGGCCGCTCTGGCCCCGCGCTGCGGCCAGATCACCTCACGACACCGACGTCACACCCGCTCGAAGATCGCGGCGATGCCCTGGCCGCCGCCGATGCACATCGTCACCAGCGCGTAGCGCCCGCCGATGCGGTGCAGCTCCGCGATGGCCTTGGCGGTGATGATGGCGCCGGTGGCACCCACCGGGTGGCCCAGCGAGATGCCCGAGCCGTTCGGGTTCACCTTGGCCGGGTCCAGGCCCAGCTCCTGGATCACGGCGCAGGCCTGGGCGGCGAAGGCCTCGTTGGCCTCGATCACGTCCATGTCCTGCACTTTCAGGCCCGTGCGCTCCAGCACGCGGCGCGTGGCCGGCACGGGGCCGATGCCCATGTAGGCCGGGTCCACGCCCGCATGGGCATAGCCCACCAGGCGCGCCAGCGGCTTGGCGCCCAGCGCGGCGGCGCGGTCGCCCGCCACCAGCACCACGGCGCCGGCGCCGTCGTTGATGCCCGAGGCATTGCCCGCCGTCACCGTGCCGCCTTCCTTCTTGAACGCGGGCTTCATGCCGGCCAGCGCCTCCACCGTGGTGGCGGCACGCACGTGCTCGTCGGTATCGAACAGCGTGACCGCGCCCTTGCGGCCGGGGATCTCCACCGGAACGATCTGCGACGCGAAATGGCCGGCCTCGATGGCGGCGGCGGCGCGGCGCTGGCTCTCGGCGGCCAGCTGGTCCTGCGCCTCGCGGCTGATACGGTAGCGCTCGGCCACGTTCTCGGCCGTGATGCCCATGTGCATCTTCTGCCAGGGGTCGTGCAGGATGCCCAGCATGTAGTCGACGCTCTTCGTATCGCCCATGCGCGCGCCCCAGCGGGCGGCGGTGTCGAAGTAGGGACCCCGGCTCATCGACTCGCTGCCGCCGCCGATGGCCACGTCGCAATCGCCCAGCGCAATGGCCTGCGCCGCCGACACGATGGCCTGCAGCCCCGAGCCGCAGAGGCGGTTGACGTTGAAGGCCGGCGTCTCCACCGGGCAGCCCGCATCGACGGCGGCCACGCGCGAGAGGTAGGCGTCCTTGGTGTCGGTGGGAATCACGTTGCCCATCACCACATGCCCCACCGCATCGGCCGCGATGCCGCTGCGCTCGATGGCCGCGCGCACTGCCGTGGTGGCGAGCTGGGTGTTGGGAATGTCCTTGAGCGAGCCGCCGAAGGTGCCGATGGCGGTGCGGGCGATGGAGGCGATGAGGATGTCGCGTTGGGTCATGGCTTCAGGTCCTAGGGGAGGAAACACACAGAGACGGATGCGGCGCACATCGTAGGCCAGAGCCCAAACGCCGATACCGGCAGGGCTGTCAACTGCGCGACAGCCCCGCAATCAGCTGCAGAACGCTTCTTTTTTCATAGCAACATGCGCTTGATCTGCAAGCGCTGGCGGCCATTTTGGCTGCAGTGCCGCGCTTTCAGCGGCGGCGGCTCTAACGGCCCTGGCCCGCAGCCAGGTCGTCCAGGATCGGGCAGTCCGGCCGCCCGTCGCCCTGGCAGCAGCCCACGAGCTGCTGCAGCGAGCGCTGCATGGCCTGCATGGCGGCGATGCGGCGGCCCAGGTCGTCGATGTGGGCCTGGGCGATGTGCTTGACCTCGCGGCTGGCGCGGTGCTGGTCTTGCCAGAGGCCGAGCAGGGTGGCGATCTCGTCCATGGCGAAGCCCAGGTCGCGGGCGCGGCGGATGAAGCGCAGGGTGTGGACGTCGGCCTCGGTGTACTGGCGGTAGCCGCCGTCGGTGCGGGCCACGCCCTGCAGCAGGCCCAGCGCCTCGTAGTGCCGCACCATGCGCGGCGACACGCCGGCGCGCTCGGCGGCCGTGCCGATGGGCACGGGCCAGCGCTGCGGCGCGTCAGCGGGGGAGGGCGCCGCGCCTGCGGGCCGGGCGCGGCGCTGCCGGGGTGCCGCGCTCATGCGGCGACGGTGTAGCCCTCTTCGGTGATGGCCGCGGCCAGCGCCTCGCGGGGGTGGTCGCTTTCGACCACGACGCGGCCGGTGGGCAGGTCCACCTGCACGGTGGCGTCGGTATCGACATTGCGCACGGCGTGGACGACGGCGCGCTCGCAGTGGCCGCAGGTCATGCCCTGGACTTGGAAGCTGTGTTGCATGGCGGGCTCCTTTTCGAAGATCAACGAGAGGGGATGAGGGATGGGGACGGCTGCAATGTTGAACCCTGACATGGTGGCAGAGTCAAGCGGCCTTGGCCATGCTTGACCTTGCCATGGCGTCAGGGTTCAAGATGCAGGACATGGACTCCTCCACCCTATCCCCGAACGCTTCTTCGTCTTCTTCGCCACCCGCCGCCCCCGCCACGCTCGACCTGGGCATCGGCGGCATGACCTGTGCCAGCTGCGTGGCGCGGGTGGAGCGCGCCCTGCGCAAGGTGCCGGGCGTGCAGGACGCCACGGTGAACCTGGCGACCGAGCGTGCCCACGTCGCCCACACGGGCGGCGACGGCATGGACGCGCTGCTGCGCCGCGCCGTGCGCAATGCGGGCTACGAGCCGCTGGCGGCAGCGCAGCAGGAGGCCGCCGCCGATGCGGCCGGGGCCTCGCCCTGGGCCGGCTTCGGGCCGGTGGCGGCGGGGCTGGCGCTCTCTGCGCCGCTGGTGCTGCCCATGCTGGCCGGCCCGCACGCCATGCTGCCCGCGTGGCTGCAGCTGCTGCTGGCCGCGCCGGTGCAGTTCGTGCTGGGCGCGCGCTTCTACCGCGCGGGCTGGCATGCGGCGCGGGCGCTCACGGGCAATATGGATCTGCTGGTGGCCATCGGCACCAGCGCGGGCTTCGGGCTGTCGCTGTGGCTGTGGCTCACCGCGCCGCCGGGGCAGGTGCCGCATCTGTATTTCGAGGCCTCGGCCGTGGTCATCACCCTGGTGCTGCTGGGCAAGTGGCTGGAGGCGCGGGCCAAGCGGCAGACGACGGCCGCCATCCGCGCGCTGCACGCGCTGCGGCCCGACCGGGCGCACCTGCTCGGGCGCGACGGCGAGGTGGACGTGCCCGTGGCCGAGGTGATGGCCGGCGACCGCATCGTGGTGCGGCCGGGCGAGCGCGTGCCGGTCGATGGCACGGTGGAAGAGGGCGCCACGCAGGTGGACGAGTCCATGCTGACCGGCGAGCCCCTGCCCGTGGCGCGCACAGCGGGCGATGCGCTGACGGGCGGCTCCATCAACGGCGACGGGCGCGTGGTGCTGCAGGTGACGGCCGTGGGCGCGGACACGGTGCTGGCGCGCATCACCCGCCTGGTGGAAGACGCGCAGGCGGCCAAGGCGCCCATCCAGCGGCTGGTGGACAAGGTGGCCGCCGTCTTCGTGCCGGTGGTGCTGGCCATCGCGCTCGCCACCCTGCTGGGCTGGCTGCTGGCCGGCGCCGGGGCCGAGACGGCGCTGGTGCACGCCGTGGCGGTGCTGGTGATCGCCTGCCCCTGCGCGCTGGGGCTGGCCACGCCCGCCGCCATCATGGCCGGCACGGGCACGGCGGCGCGGGCCGGCATTCTCATCAAGGACGCCGAGGCGCTGGAGCGCGCCCACCGGGTGGACACCGTCGCCTTCGACAAGACCGGCACGCTGACCGTGGGCCGGCCGCGCCTGACCGCGCTGGCGCTGGCACCGGCCGGGGCGCAAGAGGATGGCGAAGCTGCCCTGCTGGCCGCCGTGGCCGGCGTGCAGGCCGGCAGCGAGCACCCGCTGGCCCGCGCCGTGCTGGAGGCCGCCCGCAGCCGGGGCCTGGCCGTGCCGGAGGCCACCGAGGTGCGCGCCGTGCCCGGCCGGGGCGCCGAAGGCACGGTGGACGGGCGCCGCTGGGCCATCGGCAATCTGCCCTGGGTGCAGGAGACGCTGGGCGCCGCCCTGGCCGGGCCGCTGGCCGAACGCGCGCAGGCGCTGCAGGCCGAGGGCGCGACCGTGTCGGCCGTGGCGGTGCAGGAACCGGGGGGCGCAGGGAACGCGGCAGGCGCCTGGAGCGCGCAGGCGCTGCTGGCCTTCGCCGACGAGCCCAAGCCCGGCGCGCGCGAGGCCCTGGCCGCGCTGCGCGCGCGCGGCCTGCGGCTGGCGATGATCTCGGGCGACAACCGAGGAGCCGCCTACGCCATGGCCCGCCGCCTGGGCCTGGACCCGGATGCCGGCGAGGTGCAGGCCGAGGTGCTGCCACAGGACAAGGCCGCGCAGGTGCAGGCGCTGCGCGAGGGCGGCCGCCACACGGTCGCCATGGTGGGCGACGGGGTGAACGACGCGCCCGCGCTGGCCCTGGCCGACGTGGGCATGGCCATGGGCAACGGCACCGATGTGGCCCTGCATGCGGCCGGCATCACATTGATGCGCGGTGATCCGCGCCTGGTGGCGGCCGCTCTGGATATTTCGGCGCGCACCGTCGCCAAGATACGGCAGAACCTGTTCTGGGCCTTCGCCTACAACGTGGCCGGCATCCCGTTGGCGGCGCTGGGCTACCTCAGCCCGGTGGTGGCGGGCGCGGCCATGGCGCTGAGTTCGGTCAGCGTGATGGCGAATGCTTTGCTATTGAAGCGCTGGCGCGTTTGAGAAAACCCTAGCGACTCCTATCGACTTGTCTGGCAAACTGGAACATTCTGTTGCACACAGCCCAGGGGGCTGCAATGGATCGGTCAGCGGCAGGCCCATCGCGGCGATGCCGGCCAGGCGGCCCGCAATGGTGCGGGCACACGGGACCGAAGCGGTTCCCCAGGACAAAGCCAGCGCGTGCCAAGGACGTCGTGACGGTCCAGGCGCGCCCGGCCCCTCCAACTACCAAGGATGACAAAAATGACTCTCTTCGGCCTCATGCGGCGATTCACCATCCGCTTCAGGATGATCGGCGCAATCGGCGTGGTGCTCGCCTTGCTGGGCCTGCTGGGCGGAGCCGGCATGCTGGGCATGTTCCGCATCCATGCGATGAGCCAGGCGTTCATCCACAACGAGCATGCCGCCATCGGCCACCTGGCGCAGCTGCGCGGCGCGATGGGCGACATCCGCCAGCAAGAGAAGAACATGATCATCCAGTACGAGAAGCCCGAAGGCGTGAAGGAGGCGAACACGCAGTGGATGGCCGCGCTGGAACGGGCCAAGAAGGTGGCCGCCGAGCTGCAGCAGACCACGGCCGGCGCGGAGGGCGACACGGCCGCCAACATCGGCAAGCGCCTGGACAGCTACCGCACGCAGTTCGCGCACGTGGCGCGCCAGCTGGAGGCCGGCGGCTACGACTCCGCCACCATCGCCAACCGCATGAGCGGCCGCGCGATCGCCGAATTCCAGGAAGCCGACAAGCTGCTCGACGGCCTGGACCAGCGCCTGCGCACCGAGGTGCAGGCGGTGATCGACCGGCAGAACGACATCTCCCGCCAGACGCAGTGGCTGTTCGTGCTGGCGGTGGTGATCACGGTGGCGGTGGTGGTGCCGCTCACGCTGCTGAACATGGTGTCCATCTGCCGCCCGCTGGTGGCCACGCGCAGCCTGGCGCAGGCCATCGCCCGGGGCGATCTTTCGCAGCGCCTGGAAGTCGAGGGCGGCGACGAGGTGGCCGACCTGCAGCGTTCGCTGGTGGACATGCAGGCCGGGCTGAGCTCGCTGGTCTCGCAGGTGCGCGACTCCAGCGGCAACATCGCCACGGCCAGCGCCGAGATCGCCTCCGGCAACCAGGACCTGTCGAGCCGCACCGAGCAGACGGCCAGCAACGCGCAGGAGGCCGTGGCCTCGCTGGCCGAGCTGACGGGCACGGTGCAGCACACGGCTTCTTCGTCGCAGGTGGCCAACCAGCTGGTGAGCGCCGCGTCGGGCATCGCCACGCGCGGCGGCGCGGTGGTGCAGCAGGCCGTCTCCAGCATGCATGAGATCTCGGCCTCCAGCCGCAAGATCGGCGACATCATCGGCGTGATCGATTCCATCGCCTTCCAGACCAACATCCTGGCGCTCAACGCGGCCGTAGAAGCGGCGCGTGCCGGCGAGCAGGGCCGCGGCTTCGCCGTGGTGGCCGGCGAGGTGCGTTCGCTGGCGCAGCGCAGCGCCGAGGCCGCCAAGGAGATCAAGGGCCTGATCAACTCCAGCGTGGCGGCGGTGAGCGGCGGCGTGCGCCATGTGGAAGACGCGGGCACCGCCATGCAGGAGATCGTGGACAGCGTGCAGCGCGTCTCCGACATCATCGGCGAGATCAATTCTGCCGCCACCGAGCAGGCCGCCAACATCGGCCAGGTCAACGGCTCGGTGGGCGAGATCGACCGCATGACGCAGCAGAACGCCGCGCTGGTGGAAGAATCCGCCGCCGCCGCGCAGTCGCTGCGCGAGCAGGCCACGCGCCTGTCGCAGATCGTGCAGCAGTTCCATCTGGCCGACACGGGCGCGGCGGGCCTGCAGGCCTCGGCGCAGCAGCCCGGCCGCCGTGCGCTGTCTGGCGGCAACGGCGATCAGGCCCTGCTCGCGGCCTGAACGCGGCGCCCGGCAAGAGGCGCACAGCACCAGGCAGCCCATAAAGAAAAAGCGCCCGGACCGATGATCGGTCCGGGCGCTTTTTCTTGGGAAGGCCCGCCCCGCGCAGGCGGCGGGGCGGCAGGCTTTATGCTGTGGCCGTGGGGGCGGTGGCCGGCGCAGCGGGCCCCTGGCCCTTCTTCGGGCCGAACCACGACACGTAGAGCGCGGGCAGCACCACCAGCGTGAGCAGCGTGGCCGTGACCAGGCCGCCGATCACCACGATGGCCAGGGGCCGCTGCGTTTCGGAGCCGATCTCGTGCGAGAGCGCCATGGGCAGGAGGCCCAGCATGGCGAGCAGGGCGGTCATCAGCACGGTGCGCAGGCGCTGCATGGAGCCCTGGCGCACGGCCTCGACCACGCTCAAGCCGCCGGCCTGCAGCTGCTGGAACACCGACAGCATCACCACGCCGTTGAGCACGGCCTGGCCCGAGAGCGCGATGAAGCCGATGGCGGCCGACACCGACAGCGCGATGCCGAAGCCCCAGAGCGCCACGAAGCCGCCGATGAGCGCCAGGGGCACGTTCAGCAGGATCAGCGAGGCCATCTTGACCGACTTGAAGGCGTCGAACAGCAGCACGAAGATCAGCAGCAGCGAGATGGGCACGACCACCGAGAGGCGCTTCATGGCGCGTTCCTGGTTCTCGAACTCGCCCGACCAGTTGACCTGGTAGTTCTCGGGGATCTTCACGTTCTTCTCCACGCGGGCCTTCATGTCGGCCACCACCGAGCCCATGTCGCGCCCGGCGATGAAGATGCCGATGGCCGTGGTGCGGCGGCCGGCCTCGCGGGCGATGTTCATGGCGCCCGAGCTTTCGCGGATCTTCGCGACGTCGCCCAGCTGCACGTAGCCGCCATCCGGCGTGGCGATGGGCGTGCGCGGCAGGTTGGCGATGGTGCGCTCGTCCGAGGGCAGGCGCACGGCCACGGCGAACTTGCGCTCGCCTTCCCAGAGGTTGGTGGCGGCCTTGCCGGCCAGGGCTGCCTCGATCACGTCCTGGATGTCGCTCACGTTGAGGCCGTAGCGCGCGGCGCGGTCGCGGTCGATGTCGATCAGCAGCTGCGGCACCTGGCCTTCGCGGTCGATCTCGGCGCGGGCCACGCCCTGCACCTGCTTGACCTCGCGGGCGATCTCCTCGGTCACGCGCTTCATCTCGGCCAGGTCGTCGCCGGCCAGCTTGATGACGATCTGGCCCTTGATCTGCGAGATCGATTCGAGCACGTTGTCGCGGATGGGCTGCGAGAACGCCGGGTCGATGCCGGGGATGGCCGAGAGCGCGCGGCCCATCTCCTCGGTGATCTTGGCGCGCGTCATGCCGGCGCGCCACTGGTCTTCGGGTTTCAGGTCCACGAAGATCTCGGCCATGGAGATGGTCTTGGGGTCGGTGCCGTCCTCGGGCTGGCCGGCCTTGGAGACGGTGGTGCGCACCTCGGGCACCGACAAGAGCGCCTTGCGGGCCATGCGCAGGATGCGCGAGGCCTCGGCGGTGGAGACGTTGGGCGAGAGGCTGAAGTTCACCCAGGTCGTGCCTTCGTCCAGCTCGGGCAGGAACTCCGAGCCCAGGCGCGCGGCCGCCACCATGGCCAGGCCGAACACCGCCAGCGCGATGATGACCACCGTGCGGCGGCGCTCCAGCGCCCAGTCCAGCACCGGCGCGTAGATGCGCTTGGCGCGCGTGACCACGCGGTTGTCGCCGTGCGGCAGCTTGCGGCGCAGCAGCCAGTAGGCCAGCAGCGGCACCAGCGTGAGCGAGAAGATCAGCGAGCCGATGAGGGCCGTGGTGACCGACAGCGCCATGGGCTGGAAGATGCGGCCTTCATGGCGCTGCAGCGCGAAGATGGGGATGTGCGCCGCGATGATGATGAGCATCGAGAACAGCGTGGGCCGGCCCACTTCGCCAGCGGCTTCGATGATGGTGTCGCGCCGGTCGCGCTCGTCCATGTTCTCGCCGCGCTCGGCCAGGCGGTGCATGATGTTCTCGATCACGATCACCGCGCCGTCCACGATGATGCCGAAGTCCATGGCGCCCAGGCTCAGCAGGTTGGCCGGCACGCCCATGATCTTCAGGCCCATGAAGGTGGACAGCAGCGCGAGCGGAATCACCACCACCACGGCCAGGCTGGCGCGCAGGTTCGACAGGAAGATGTAGAGCACCAGCGAGACCAGCAGCGCGCCTTCCACCAGGTTGTGGAAGACGGTGGTGAGGGTCTTGTCCATGAGCCAGGTGCGGTCGTAGAAGGGCACGATCTTCACGCCCGGCGGCAGGCCGCGTTCGTTCAGCTGGGCGATCTTGTCCTTCACGCCCTTGAGCACCACGCTCGGGTTCTCGCCTTTGCGCATCACCACGATGCCGGTGACGATGTCGTCGTCCTGGTCCTGGCCCACCACGCCCAGCTGGGGCACGGCGCCGATGCGCACCTGCGCGATGTCGCGGATCAGCACCGGCGTGCCGCCCCGCGACGCCACCACGATGCGGCCGATGTCCTCGGCCGAGCGCAGCAGCCCCAGGCCGCGGATGGTGTACTGCTGCGCGCCCTGCGCCACGTAGCTGCCGCCCGCGTTGGCGTTGCCGCGGCCCAGCACGTCCAGCAGGTTCTGGAAGCTCACCTTGTACGCGCGCAGCTTGTCCATGTCAGGCTGCACTTCGTACTGCTTGATGGCGCCGCCCATGGCCACCACGTCGGCCACGCCGGGCACCTGGCGCAGCGCGCGCTCCACGGTCCAGTCCTCGATGGTGCGGATCTCGGTGGTGGTGAGGCCGTCGCCCTTGAGGCGATAGCGCATGATTTCGCCCACCGGCGTGGCGTTGGGCGCGATCTCGGCCTGCACGCCGGGCGGCAGATCGACGGTCGAGAGCCGCTCGGCCACCTGCTGGCGCACGATGTTCACGTTGGCCGCGTCGTCGTACGTGACCACGGTGAACGAGAGCCCGAACTGCGTGTGCGAGAACACGCGGATGGAGTTGGGCAGGCCCGCCAGGGCCGTCTCGATGGGCAGCGTGACCTGCTTTTCGACCTCTTCCGGCGCGCGGCCGGGAAAGAGCGCGATCACGGTGACCTGGGTGTCGGTGACGTCCGGGAAGGCCTCCACCGACAGGTTCTTGAAGGCGATGACGCCGGCCAGCGCGAACAGCAGCGTGCCCAGCACGATGAAGAGCGGCTGGTGCACCGCGTAGTGGATGAGGCGCTTCATGGGGCGTCTTTCTTCTTCTTCGTCTCGCCGGTGCCGGTGGCGGTGTCTTCGGCCATGGACTGGAACTGGCGCGCCAAGAGCAGCGCGTTCTGGTTCACCACGGCTTCGCCGGGCTGCAGGCCGGAGGAGACGAGCACCTCGGCCGGGCCTTCATGGGCGAGCTCGACCTTGCGCGGCTCGAACACGCCGGATTCGCGGCGCACGAAGACGATGTGGCGCGTGCCGTCGAGCACGATGGCGCTGGCGGGCACCACCACGCCGCCGGCGCGGCTTTCCTGCACGCGGGCGGTGGCCAGCATCTCGGCCTTCAGGCGCCGGTCGGCATTGGGGACCACGCCGCGCACCTTGATCGTGCGCGTGCCGGGGTCGATCGCATCGGCCGTGGCCGTGACCTTGCCGGTGAAGGTGGCGCCGGGATAGGCCGGCACCTGCAGCGTGATCGGGTCGCCCGGGCGCAGCGAGGCCAGGTCGGTCTCGCGCGCGTCGATCTGCACCCAGAGGGAGGTCGGGTCGGTCACCACGAAGAGCGCCGGGCCGGACTGGTCGGGCCGCACTTCCTGGCCGGGGTTGAGGTTGCGCTCGACCACCACGCCGCCCATGCCGGCCGTGAGGGCCAGCTGCTGGTTGACGCCGCTGGCGCTGCCGTAGAGGCGCGTGCGCGCCGCGGCGCGGGCCACCTCGGCCTGGGCACCGGCGGCGTCGGCTTCGGCCTGCTCCAGGTCCTTGCGGGCGATGATGCCGGCCTCGAACAGCTCGCGCTGGCGCTTGAGCGATTGCTGCGCCAGCGACTGGCCGGCCTGCGCCTTGGCCGTGTCGGCCTGGGCCTGGCCGAAGTCGGGCGAGGCCATCAGGGCCAGCGGCGCGCCGGCCTTGACCGACTGGCCCAGATCGGCCTGGATGGCCGTCACGCGGCCCGCGAAGGCCGGGTAGATGCGCTGGGTGCGCTCTTCGTTCCACACCAGGCGGGCGGGCAGGTCCACGGCCACGTCCTTGGCGGCGCGGGCCTCCACCGTGCCCAGCAGGGCGAGCTGCGGGTGGCCGGCGGGATAGCGCAGCTGGCCGGACTGCATCACGGGCGGTGCGGGTTCAGGAGGCGTGGCGGCGGCGGTGTCGGCGCCGGACTTGCCGCAGCCGGCCAGCAGCAGCGCGCAGGCGGCGCCGAGCGCGGCCAGGGCCGTGCGCCGTGCGGAGAAGGAGGAGAGGGGAGCCATCATGGTCGGGAGGTCCGGAAAGGAATGCGGTGGAAGGCGGGAGGCGAGGCCGGGCGGTGGCGCGGCGTTCACGGTGGGTGCGTCCGTCAGGGCGTGCTGGTGAGCACCTGCGGGCGCGTGCGCAGCAGCCAGGCGCCGCGCGCCTTGGCGTAGTCGGCACGGGCGGCGAGCGCGTCCAGCAGCGTGGCGCGCAGGGTGCGCTGCGCGTCGAGCAGGTCGGTCAGCGCGATGGCGCCCTTGCGGTAGGCCAGCTCGGCGCTGTCGGCCACCTGGCGCGCGCGGGGCAGCACGCCCTGGTCGTAGTCGGCGGCGCGGCGGGCGGCGTTGTCCTGCGTCTGGCGCAGGCGCTGCAGGTCCAGCACGGCCAGGCGGCGGGTGTTGTCGAGCGCGTCCTGCGCCTTGGCGTAGTCGGCCTGGGCGCGGCCGATCTCGCCCTGGTACTGGTAGCCCCACTGCAGCGGCATCTGCAGGCGCAGTTCGACCTGGCGGGTGGAGGTGCCGGGGAAGTGGTCGATGGAGGCGCCCACCGTCCAGTCGGACTTGCGCAGCGCGTTGGCGCCGTCCAGCGCGGCCTGGGCGGCCTGGGCGCGGGCCAGGGCGGCGCGCACGTCGGCGCGGCCCTCGGCCAGCGCGGCCAGGTCGGCGGGGGTGGGGGCCTTGTCATCGGCGGGCGAGGGCCAGGGCGTGTCCACGGCCTGCAGGCTGCTGCCGGTGCGGCCCGTGACCTGGGCCAGGGCCAGCGCGGCGTCGTCACGGGCCTGCTCGGCCGCGCGCGTCTCGGCGCGGGCGCGCTCGGCCTCGATGCGGGTGCGCGAGGCGTCCTGCGCGGAGAGGTCGCCCGCCTGCACGCGGCGGTCGGCCATGCGCGCCACGTCGGCCAGGCTCTGCTCGATGGCGCCCACCTCGGTCAGCCGGTCCTGCGCGGCCAGCAGGTCGTAGTAGGCCGACAGCGCCATCTGCAGCTGCTGGACCTGGGTGTCTTCCACATCGGCCTCGGCCGCGTTCGCGGCGCTTTCGGCGGCCTGCTTGCGCAGCGCGCGCTTGCCGCCGCGCTCCCAGGTCCAGTCGATGCCGATGGACTTGTCGATGCGCTTGCGCGTGAACACGTTGCCCGGGCCCGGGCCGTGCTGCAGGTCGATGGAGCCGGCCTTGGTGACCAGGTTGGGCAGGGGCGCGTGGTCGGCGCTGAGCACGTCGGCACGGGCCCCGGCCAGCTCCTGGCGGGCCTGCTGCACGTCGCTGTTCTCGCGGGCGGCGGCCAGGGCCTGCGACAGCGTCAGGCCTGCAGGGCGCGCAGCGGGAGCGGGAGCAGGAGCGGCCGGGATGGGCGCAGCGGAGGGTTGCGGAGCGGCGGGCGCGGCGGCGGCCTGCGCGCTGGCGGGCAGCGGCCCGGCCAGCAGAGCGCCGCCGCAGGCGAGCAGGCCGGCGGCGAGGCGCAGCACGGCGGCCGCACCGCGGCGGCGGGAACGGGAAGGGAAGATGGAGAGCATGCCGCGTTTATCGGCGCGCGAGCCTGACCACGGCCTGACCTGAACCGGCAGGCGGGCCGCAGGCGCGACACAATGCGGCTTCCGCGCCACGCCGCGGGTTCCACCCTGTCACACCCCTGTTTTCTTTCCCTGCCAGCTCCTGACCACCCATGCGGATTCTCGTAGTCGAAGACGATGCCGTGCTGCGCGGCGTGATGCAGCGCAGCCTGGCCGATGCGGGCCACCGCGTGGACGTGGCCGCCACGCTGGCCGAGGCCGACCACTTCTGGAAGGTGCAGCCCTTCGACGCCGTGCTGCTGGACCTGAACCTGCCGCAGTGCGCCGCGCCCGGCAGCGCCGTGGGCAGCGGCCTGGACGTGCTGCGCGCGGCCCGCAAGCGCGGCGATCGCACGCCGGTGCTGGTGCTCACCGCGCGCGACCGCACCGAGGAGCGCATCGCCGGCCTGGACGCGGGCGCCGACGACTATCTGGGCAAGCCCTTCGACCTCAACGAGGTGGAGGCGCGCCTGCGCGCCCTGGTGCGCCGCACGCAGGGCACGGACGACCGCACCAGCGCCGGCACGCTGGAGCTGGACCGGCGCGCGCGCCGCTTCACGCTGCACGGCCAGCCCTTCGAGCTGCCGGCGCGCGAGTTCGAGGTGCTCTGGGAGCTGATGACGCCGCCCGGACGCGTGGTGAGCAAGCGCAGCCTGTCGGACAAGCTCTCGGACTTCGACGGCATGCTGGGCGACAACGCGCTGGAGGCCTTCATCTCGCGCCTGCGCAAGAAGCTGCAGGGTAGCGGCGCGGGCATCCGCACGCTGCGCGGCCTGGGCTACATGCTGGAGGCCGAATGAGCGGCGAGGAGGGCGCCGCGACGCCCGCCCGGCCCGCCGGCAAGGCCACGCCCGATGCGCCGCAGCCGCCCTCGCTGCGCACCCGCCTGCTGCGCCACGTGCTGGCGCCGCTGGCGATCACCTGGTTCGCCGGCACCGCCGTCTCGGTGCTGGTGGCCAACGGCTTCGCGCAGCGCGCCTTCGACCGGGCGCTGCTCGACGATGCCTACACCATCGCCGCCAACGTGCGCATCAAGGGCGGGAAGCTGGACCTGGCGCTCAGCTCGCGCGAGCTCAAGTCGGTGCTGTTCGACCAGGTGGAAACGGTCTATTTCGCGGTGCTGCGGCCCGACGGCACCCTGCTGGCGGGCAATGCCTACCTGCCCGCACCGCCGCCGCGCGAGGGCGACGCCTACCGCTTTTCCGACATCAACCACCGCGGGCGCGACCTGCGCGCCGTGCGGGTGGAAGTGGCCGAGCCCGAGCCCTTCGAGGTCATCACCGCGCAGACGGTGCATGCCCGCAGCGTCACCCTGCGCAGCGTGCTGCTGTATTCGGTGGTCTCGCAGCTGCTGCTGCTGGGCGCGCTGGCGCTGTGGCTGCGCCGCGCCATCCAGGCCGACCTGCAGCCGCTGGCGGCCTTCCAGGCGGAGCTGTCGGGGCGCGATGCGCGCGACCTGGCCCCGGTCCCGGTGGAGGCCTCCACCCGCGACCTGCAGCGCCTGGGCACGGCCGTGAACGACCTGCTGGGCCGCGTCGCCCAGGGCGTGCGGGCGCAGCGCGAATTCGCCGGCAACGTGGCGCACGAGCTGCGCACGCCGCTGGCCGGCATCCGCGCGCTGGCGGCCTATGGCCTGGCCCACAAGGACCCGGCCGTGTGGCACGAACAGCTGGCCGGCGTGGCCGCGAGCGAGGCCCGCGCCAGCCATCTGGTGGACCAGCTGCTGGCCCTGGCGCTGGCCGACGAGATGCGCAGCGCCGTGGCGCCCGAGCCGGTGGCCCTGGACGAGCTGGCCCGCGACGCCGTGCTGCGCTTTCTGCCGCGCGCCGATGCGGCCGGCGTGGACCTGGGCGCGCGCGGGCTGGACCAGCCGGTAACGGTGCCGGGCCAGGCCCTGCTGATCGAGGGCGTGCTGAACAACCTGATCGACAACGCCATGCGCTACGGCCGCCCGCCCGAGGGTGGGCCGCCGCCGCGCATCACGGTGGAGATCCTGCACGGCGGCGAGGGCGCCGATGTGCCGGGCAGCGTGACGCTGGCCGTGGCCGACAACGGCACGGGCATCTCCCACGCCCAGCGCACCGACCTCATGCAGCGCTGGGCCCAGGGCCGCGAGGGCGAGCGCCTCGGGCAGGGCGCCGGCCTGGGCCTGGCCATCGTGGCGCGCTATGCGGAGCTGCTGGGCACGCGGCTGGTGCTGGGCCCCGGGCCGGGCGGGCAGGGCCTGCGCGCCGGGCTGGTGTGGGTGCTGCGGCCCGCCGGCGAGGGCGAGGGGGGCGATGGCCCGCGATAGGCGGAGACCACGTTCATCGCAGTGATGGGGGCTGCGGCGCGCGCTGGCGCTGGCGCTGGCCGCATCTCGATTGCTATTCATTCGATAGCATACACCCCAGTATCCACAAGGGCTACAGGCCAATTCGACCTGAACAATGGCCATGAAAAAGGCCGGGCAGTCGCCTGCCCGGCCCGCTCATCGCGCGTGGCGCGCAATGCCGTCAGCTGGGCTGCTTCGACTGCTGCAGCGTGGGGTAGTCGGTGTAGCCCTTCTCGCCGCCGCCGTAGAAGGTGCTCTGGTCCCAGGCGTTGAGCGGAGCGTCCTGGCGCAGGCGCTCGACCAGATCGGGGTTGGAAATGAAGGCCTTGCCGAAGGCGACGATGTCGGCCCGGCCACTGGCCACGGCGTCCAGCGCCAGGGCGCGGTCGTAGGCGTTGTTGACCATCCAGGCGCCCTTGCCGCCGGCTTCGCGGTAGGCGGTCTTCAGCGCTTCGTAGTCGAACGGACGGTCTTCCAGCTCGCGCGGGCCGCCGGTGGAGCCTTCGATGACGTGGACGTAGGCCAGGCCCAGCGGCGCCAGCTGGCGGATCACGTAGTCGAAGAGCGGCTGCGGGTCGGCATCGACGATGTCGTTGGCCGGCGTGACGGGCGAGAGGCGGATGCCCACCTTGCCGCCGCCGATGGCGTCGGCCACGGCGCGGGTCGCCTCCAGCAGCAGGCGGGCGCGGTTCTCGATGCTGCCGCCGTAGTCGTCGGTGCGCTGGTTGGCGCCGGTCTTGAGGAACTGGTCTAGCAGATAGCCGTTGGCGCCGTGGATCTCCACGCCGTCGAAGCCGGCCGTCTCCACCGCGTTGCGGGCGGCGGCGGCGTATTCATGCACGATGCCGGGCAGCTCGGCCGCGTCCAGCGCGCGCGGGGTGGAGGTGGCCGCGAAATGGCCCTTGCCGGTGGACTTGTCGATCAGGTAGGTCTTGGCCTTGGCGGCGATGGCCGAGGGCGCCACCGGGGCGCCGCCTTCGGGCTGCAGGTCGTTGTGCGAGATGCGGCCCACATGCCAGAGCTGGGTGACGATCTTGCCGCCCTTTTCGTGCACGGCCGCGGTCACCTTCTTCCAGCCATCGAGCTGCTCGGTGCCGTAGAGGCCGGGCACGTCGGCATAGCCCTGGCCCTGGTGGCTGATGGCGGTGGCTTCGGTGATCAGCAGGCCGGCGCTGGCGCGCTGGGCGTAGTAGGTGGCGGTGATGTCGCGCGGCACGGCGCCGGGCGAGCGGTTGCGCGTGAGCGGCGCCATGGCGATGCGGTTGGCCAGGTGCAGGTCACCGGCGTGGATGGGATCGAAGAGCGTCTGGGACATCGGTGGTTCTCCTGAAAGCGGAATGGGGATAGAGGGGCGGGGCAGGCCGGTGGGTACGCACGGGCCCGTCGGTTTCGCGCAGGCAGAGACAGTACCGCGATCGGCGCGAATCTGCCGTGGGACGGCGCCATGTCCTTATCTGTTGGCCGCATAAGCATGCGCGCAAGTGTCGCTTCGGTGGATGGGGGGCGATTCCTAGAATGAATTCGCCGGTCCGCCAGCCCTGGCGGACACCTCCACATCCCCGCGCTCCTTTCCGCGCCCGGCTCCCTGCTTCGCAGACAACGACGACTCTTCACCCACCCCGAGGGAACCCACTCCATGCCCATCCAGCCCGTCTCCCGCACCGTGCCCCCCACCGCATTCTCCCGCCGCCGCGCCCTGCAGGGCACGGCCCTGCTGCTGGCCGGTGCGCTGCTGGCCGGCCCCGCCGCCGCCCAGGCCAAGAAGGAAGTGGTGATCGGCTACCAGGACATGGTGCTGCCCTGGCGCCAGGCGCAGGAGACCCAGGAGCTGGAGAAGCGCACCGGCTACAAGGTCAGCTACCGCAAGCTGGGCAGCGGGGCCGAGGTGGTGCGCGCGCTGGCCTCCGGCGCCATCCAGATCGGCGAGGCCGGCTCCGCGCCGATCGCGGCGGCGCTCTCGCAGGGCGTGCCGATCGAGGTCTTCTGGGTGCTGGACAACATCAACGACGCCGAGGCGCTGGTGGCGCGCAACGGTTCGGGCGTGACCACGCTGGCGGATCTCAAGGGCAAGAAGATCGGCCTGCCCTTCGTTTCCACCACCCACTTCCATGCGCTGGTGGCGCTGCAGGACGCGGGCGTGGACACGAAGAGCGTGCGCATCGTGAACCTGCGCCCGCCCGAGATCCTGGCCGCCTGGGAGCGCGGCGACATCGACGCCACCTTCGTCTGGGACCCGGTGCTCGCCAAGGTCAAGCACAGCGGCAAGGTGCTGGTCACCTCGGGCCAGATCGCCGCCAAGACCGGCAAGGCCACCTTCGACGCGCTGGCCGTGGGCAAGGACTTCGCCCGCGACAACGACGCCTTCCTCACCCAGTTCGTGCAGGTGCTGGCCGATGCCGACAAGGCCTATACCGCCCACGCCGCCAGCTGGACGGCCGATTCGGCGCCGGTGCGTGCGGTGGCCAAGTGGTCCGGCGCCGAGGCGCAGACGGTGCCCGCCAGCCTGGCGCTCTATGCCTTCGTGCCGCCCGCCGAGCAGGCCGGCCCGAAATGGCTGGGCGGTGGCAAGGATTCGGTCGTGGCGCGCTCGCTGGCCGCCACCGCCGCCTTCCTGAAAGAGCAGGGCACGGTCCAGTCCGTGCTGCCCGACTATTCCGTGGGCGTGAACCCCACCTGGGTGCAACGTGCGCGCTGAACCTGAACCCGGCACGCCCACCGGTACCGCCGCCCCGGGCCGTCTGGCCGTGCGGGGCCTGAGCGTGCGCTATGCCGGCACCGAGCAGCCCGCGCTGCAGGGCGTCCATCTCGACATCGCCGGCGGCGAGCTGGTGGTGGCGCTGGGCGCCTCCGGCTGCGGCAAGACCACCTTGCTCAATTGCATGGCCGGCTTCACCGCACCCTCGGCCGGCAGCATCGCGCTGGATGGCGAGCCCATCACGGGGCCTGGCGCCGAACGCGGCGTGGTGTTCCAGAAGCATGCCCTCATGCCCTGGCTCAACGTGATCGACAACGTGGCCCTGGGGCTGCGCCTGCGCGGTGTTTCACGTGAAACACGGCAGCGGCTGGCCGGCGAGCGGCTGGCGCAGGTCGGGCTGGAATCTTTCGCGCACGCGCCCGT
Organism: Paracidovorax wautersii; assembly: GCF_900113035.1. Lineage (GTDB taxonomy): Bacteria > Pseudomonadota > Gammaproteobacteria > Burkholderiales > Burkholderiaceae_C > Paracidovorax > Paracidovorax wautersii. Next base: position 33,694 of record NZ_FONX01000002.1, read on the forward strand.
GTGGCAGCTCTCGGGCGGCATGCAGCAGCGCGTGGGCATCGCCCGGGCCCTGGCCAGCGACCCGCAGGTGCTGCTGATGGACGAACCCTTCAGCGCGCTGGACGCCTTCACCCGCGAATCGCTGCAGCAGCTGGTGCTGCAGCTCTGGCAGGGCACCGGCAAGACCATCTTCTTCATCACCCACGACGTGGAGGAGGCGCTGTTCCTCGCCTCGCGCCTGGTCGTGATGGCGCCGCGCCCGGGCCGCATCGCCCACGAGCATGCGCTGGGCTTCAACCAGTCCTTCCTGCAGGGCCAGCCCGCACGCAGCGTGAAATCCGCCGCCGAATTCATCGCCTGGCGCGAGCGGGTGCTGGACGAGGTGGCGCACAGCCGCACCCGCGAACCGGAGCACACCCATGTCTGACCACGCCTTGACCACGCCGCTGCCGGCACCGCGCCCGGCCCATGCTGCAATCGGGGCCCAGCCCGCAGGCCCGCAGCCGCTGCCCGCCGTCGCCCCGTTCCGGCTGCCCGGCCAGGGCGACAGCCGGGCCCTGAGCGCGGCCAGCATCGCCGCGCTGGTGCTGCTGTGGTGGCTGGCGACCGAGCTGCAATGGGTCAAGCCGCTCTTTCTGCCGGCGCCCGGCGCGGTGCTGCAGGCCCTGGGCGACGCCTGGGCCGGCCGCATCCAGGGCGGCGAGCCGCTCTGGATGCATCTGGAGTGGAGCGCCATCCGCGTGTTCGGCGCCTTCGCGCTGGCCGCCGTCACCGCCGTGCCCATCGGCATCGCCATGGGGGTGAACCGGGTGGCGCGCGGCGTGTTCGACCCGGCCATCGAGTTCTACCGCCCGCTGCCGCCGCTGGCCTATCTGCCGCTGATCGTGATCTGGTTCGGCATCGACGAGACGGCCAAGATCCTGCTGATCTACCTGGCCTGCTTCGCGCCCATCGCACTGGCGGCCCGCGCCGGGGTGCGCAGCGCCAGCGTGGAGCAGATCAACGCCGCCCTGTCGCTAGGCGCGAGCCGCTGGCAGCTGGTGCGCCATGTGATCGTGCCGGCTGCGCTGCCGGAGATCCTGGTGGGCCTGCGCATCGCCATCGGCTTCGGCTGGACTACGCTGGTGGCCGCCGAAATGGTGGCGGCCACGGTGGGCATCGGGCAGATGGTGCTCAATGCCTCGAACTTCCTGCGCACCGACCTGGTGGTGGCCGGCATCCTGGTGATCGGCCTGGTGGCCTGGACGTTCGACCTGGGCATGCGCTGGGCCGAGGCGCGCCTCGTGCCCTGGAAGGGACGCGGCTGAGCAGCGGGCCGCCGCGCCTTCCTGCCAACGCCGCTCTTCCTGTCTGACGCCTTACTTCAGCAGGCCTTCGGCCTTGAGCGCGGCCTGCACGCCGGGGCGGGCGCCCACGCGGGCCAGGTAGGCCTGCAGGTGCTGCAGGCCCGAGAGGTCCACCGCCACCAGGCGGCCCCAGTTGCAGACGGTGAACAGATAGCCGTCGGCGACCGAGAAGTGTTCGCCCAGCAGCCATTCCTTGCCTTCGAGCTGGCTGTCCATCCACTGCATGCGCTGCAGCAGCTTGTCGCGGGCGATGGTCTTGTAAGCGTCGGGCGTGGCCGGGTTGAAGAGGGGGCTGAAGCCCTTGTGCAGTTCGGTGCTGATGAAGTTCAGCCATTCCTGCAGGCGGTAGCGGCCCAGCGTGCCGTTGGCCGGCGCCAGGTTCTTGTGCGGGGCCTGATCGGCGATGTATTGCACGATGGCCGGGCCTTCGCGCAGGCGGCTGCCGTCGTCCAGCTCCAGCACGGGCACGTAGCCCAGCGGGTTGATCTCGTAGAAGTCCGAGCCGTCCTGCAGCTTGTGGCTCTTGGTGCTCACCAGCACGGGCGTGAAGGCGAGGCCGGCCTCCTGCAGCGCGATATGGGGAGACAGGGAGCAGGCACCGGGACTGTAGTAGAGCTTCATGGAATGACCTGAATAAAGGGTTGAACGGGGAGGGGCGTGGAAAGGGGCGGCGCTGCGCGCCACCCCGCCTGGAGCAGGCCTCAGGGGACAGCACTGCATGCTAGCGCGAAGCCCGCCCGCGTGCTGGCGGCGGACTGAGAGAGCCTTGGCCCCAGCTCAGCCCGGCTGGGAGGGGCCGAAGTCCAGCTCGGGCAGCATGGCCTGGAGCGCATCGAGGGCCTCGGGCCCGCGCAGCGGCCGCAGCCGATCCAGCAAGACGATGTCGCTGGCCAGCGCATAGGCCATGGTCCATTGGCGGAACCGCCGGCCGTCGCGCAGCGGGCCGTAGTGGTGCAACGTGAAGTCGGTATGGCGGGGGTCCTGCGGCAGGCGTGCCAGCAGGGCATCGACGGCCTGGACGGGCCCTTCCACGTACTGGCAGAACGACTGCCCGTCGAACACCAGCACCCCCGAAAGACCCTGCACGGCATTGGTCGCACGCGCATGGCGGATGATGGCGGCTACGGCCGTGGCGGGCTCGCCAGGCTGCAGCATGCTGGTATAGAGGAATTGCGAAAGCGAGAGCTGGGACATGCGAGGGACGGGAAAAGGAAGCTCTTGCGAACGGCCGCGGCCTCCATGTTCGCAGGATTCCGCGTCGCTGTAGGACTACTGCCCGAGCCCAGAAACCCCGTCGCTCCCCATTTCATAGCGGCAGGCGCATGCGCTGCGCGGGTTGGCCTGTGAACAACGCCAGCGCCAGCGGGGTGTCAGTCGTTGCAACAAATTGTCGTGGCGCCCACCGCCGCCCGGAGCGTTCTGCGGCGCCCATTGGGGCCACACAAGCACCGGATGTTTCACGTGAAACACCACAGGCCGGCCCCACCAGCGACAGAAAAGGCCCAGCGTGGGAAAATTGCCGGTTCCCCTTAGGTTTGTGAGGGCCGCATCCACCGGCCCGGAGAGTGAAGCACCATGTTGTACCCCCAGGAATTCGATGTCATCGTCGTCGGTGGCGGCCATGCCGGCACCGAGGCCGCGCTCGCCGCCGCACGCATGGGCAGCAAGACCTTGCTGCTGACGCACAACATCGAGACGCTGGGGCAGATGAGCTGCAACCCCAGCATCGGCGGCATCGGCAAGGGCCATCTGGTCAAGGAAGTCGATGCGCTGGGCGGCGCCATGGCGCTGGCCACCGACGAAGGCGGCATCCAGTTCCGCACGCTCAACAGCTCCAAGGGCCCGGCCGTGCGCGCCACCCGAGCGCAGGCCGACCGCGTGCTCTACAAGGCTGCCATCCGCCGCATGCTGGAGAACCAGCCCAACCTGTGGCTGTTCCAGCAGGCCGTCGATGACCTGATGGTGGAGGGCGACCGCGTGGTGGGCGCCGTCACGCAGGTGGGCATCGCCTTCCGCTCGCGCACCGTGGTGCTGACGGCCGGCACCTTCCTGGACGGCAAGATCCACGTCGGCCTGAACAACTATTCCGCAGGCCGCGCGGGCGACCCGCCGGCCGTGAGCCTGTCGGCGCGCCTCAAGGAACTGCAGCTGCCGCAAGGGCGCCTGAAGACCGGCACGCCGCCGCGCATCGACGGCCGCAGCATCGACTTCAGCCAGCTCGAAGAGCAGCCCGGCGACGGCATGCCCGGCGGCGTGAACGAGGGCACGGTGCCCGTGTTCAGCTTCATGGGCAACGCTGCCATGCACCCGCGCCAGGTGCCGTGCTGGGTCACGCACACCAACGAGCGCACGCACGAGATCATCCGCTCCGGCTTCGACCGCAGCCCCATGTTCACCGGCAAGATCGAGGGCGTGGGCCCGCGCTACTGCCCCAGCGTGGAAGACAAGATCAACCGCTTCGCCGACAAGGACAGCCACCAGATCTTCCTGGAACCCGAGGGTCTCACCACCCACGAGTTCTACCCCAACGGCATCTCCACCAGCCTGCCGTTCGACGTGCAGTACGACCTGGTCCGCTCCATGCGCGGCCTGGAGAACGCCCACATCCTGCGCCCGGGCTACGCCATCGAATACGACTACTTCGACCCGCGCTCGCTCAAGAGCAGCTTCGAGACGCGCCAGATCCAGGGCCTCTTCTTCGCCGGCCAGATCAACGGCACCACGGGCTACGAGGAAGCCGCAGCGCAAGGCCTGTTCGCGGGCATCAACGCCGCACTGCAGTGCCGTGGCGAAGAAGCCTGGCTGCCGCGCCGCGACGAAGCCTACCTGGGCGTGCTGGTGGACGACCTCATCACCAAGGGCGTGACCGAGCCCTACCGCATGTTCACCAGCCGCGCCGAATTCCGCCTGCAGCTGCGCGAAGACAACGCCGACATGCGCCTGACCGAAGCAGGGCGCCGCATGGGCCTGGTGGACGATGCCCGCTGGGACGCCTTCAGCCGCAAGCGCGACGCTGTTTCACGTGAAACAGAGCGCCTCAAGAGCACCTGGGTGAACCCGCGCAACCTGCCCGCCGCCGAATCGGCCCGCGTGCTGGGCAAGGCCATCGAACACGAATACAACCTCTTCGAGTTGCTGCGCCGCCCCGATGTGCCCTACGAGCAGCTGGTGAGCCTGGACGGCGGCAAGTACCGCTCGGCCGATGTTTCACGTGAAACGTTGGGCGAGCTGAGCGCCGCCGTGATCGAGCAGGTGGAAATCTCCGCCAAGTATTCCGGCTACATCGACCGACAGAACGACGAGGTGCAGCGCGCCGCCTATTACGAAACCCTGCGCCTGCCCGAGGCGCTGGACTATCTGCAGGTGCCCGCGCTCTCCATCGAAGTGCGGCAGAAGCTGCAGAAGCACCGGCCCGAGACGCTGGGCCAGGCCTCGCGCATCTCCGGCGTCACGCCGGCCGCCATCTCGCTGCTGCTGGTGCATCTGAAGAAGGGCGGCTTCAAGGGCTTCGCACAGCAGCCGCAGGCCGCTGCTGCCGCCGCCGCAACCACCGCAGAGACGGAAGCATCGGCATGAGCACCACGGCCGCACCCCACAATCCCTTGCTGCAGCCGCTGCAGCGCGGCATCGAAGCCCTGGGCCTCACGCTGTCGGACGCGCAGCAGCAACAGCTGCTGGACTTCCTCGCGCTGCTGCAGAAGTGGAACAAGGTCTATAACCTCACCGCCGTGCGCGACCCGCAGGAGATGCTCACGCACCACCTGCTCGACAGCCTGGCCGCCGTGCCGCCGCTGCAGCGCCATCTGGCCGCCGAGGCGGAGCAGGGCGGTGCAGCTGCCACGCAGCGCCTGCTGGACGTGGGCTCGGGCGGCGGACTGCCCGGCGTGGTGTTCGCCATCTGCTGCCCCACGCTCGACGTGAGCTGCGTGGACACGGTCGCCAAGAAGGCCGCCTTCATCCAGCAGACCGCAGCCACGCTGCGCCTGCCGCATCTGCACGGCCTGCATGCGCGGGTCGAGACGCTGGCCCAGCCCTACGACGTGGTCAGCTGCCGCGCCTTCGCCTCGCTGCCGGACTTCACCACCTGGTCCAACGGCGCACTGAAACAGAGCGGCACCTGGCTCGCCATGAAGGGCAAGCACCCGGCCGACGAGATCGCCGCGCTGCCCGCGGGCGTGTCGGTATCCCATGTGGAACCGCTGGCCGTGCCCGGCCTGGACGCCGAGCGCTGCATCGTCTGGATGCAGCGCGCCACCGCAGCGTGACGCGGCCCCGCCGCCCGCATCGCCGCTTGCCACGGAATCCGCAAGGCCAGTCGCATACACTCGCCCTCCTTTCCACAGTCCGTCCAACGCAGAGGCAACCGTAGCCATGGCCCAGATTTTTTGCATCGCCAACCAAAAGGGCGGCGTCGGCAAGACGACCACCACCGTCAACCTGGCCGCCGGCCTGGCCCAGATCGGCCAGCGCGTGCTGCTGGTCGATCTGGACCCGCAGGGCAACGCCACCATGGGCTCGGGCGTGGACAAGCGCGCGCTGGAGCTGAGCGTCTATGACGTGCTGCTCGAATCCGCCTCCATCAAGGAAGCCGCCGTCGCCGCCGAACAGTGCGGCTACCAAGTGCTGGGCGCCAACCGCGAGCTGGCCGGCGCCGAGGTCGAGCTCGTCACGCTGGACCAGCGCGAACGCCGCCTGAAAGCCGCGCTCGCCGAGGTCGATGCCGACTACGACTTCGTGCTCATCGACTGCCCGCCCAGCCTGTCCATGCTCACGCTCAACGGCCTCTGCAGCGCGCACGGCGTGATCGTGCCCATGCAGTGCGAATACTTCGCGCTCGAAGGCCTCACCGACCTGGTCAACACCATCAAGCAGGTGCATGCCAACCTCAACCGCGACCTGCAGATCATCGGCCTCTTGCGCGTGATGTTCGATCCGCGCATCACGCTGCAGGCCCAGGTCAGCGCCCAGCTCAAGGACCATTTCGGCGACAAGGTGTTCGACACCGTCATCCCCCGCAACGTGCGCCTGGCCGAAGCGCCCAGCTACGGCCTGCCCGGCGTGGTGTTCGACCCGCAGGCGCGCGGCAGCGTGGCCTTCGTCGAATTCGCCCGCGAGATGGTGCGCCGCGTGCAGGAGGGCTTGGCGCCCAAACCGGCCGCCAGCGCTTGACCCCCTTGCGCATATAGCTATCAAAAGCAGAGCAACCCCATGCAAGCCTCCAACGTGCTGATCCTGCCCGGCTGGCAGAACTCGGGCGAAGGCCACTGGCAGACCCGCTGGGAGCAGCTGCACGGCTGGCATCGCGTGGAGCAGCACGACTGGCAGCGCCCGCTGCGGGGCGACTGGTCCGCGCGGCTGGAAGAGACCGTGGTCGATGCCGACGGCCCCGTCGTGCTGGTCGCCCACAGCCTGGGCTGCATCCTCACCGCCTGGTGGGCCGCCCATTCGCGCAACACCCACAAGGTGCGGGGAGCGCTGCTGGTCGCGCCCGGCGACGTGGAATCGCCCGAAGTCGCGCCCCTGCTGCCCGGCTGGAGCCCCATCGCCCGCCAGCCCCTGCCATTCCCGGCCACCCTGGTCGCCAGCCGCAACGACCCCTATTGCCATTGGGACCGCGCCACCGCGCTGGCCGCCGCCTGGGGCGCGCAGCTGCACGACGCGGGCGAGCGCGGCCACCTCAACGCCGAATCCGGGCTGGGGGACTGGCCTGAGGGGCAGGCGCTGCTGCAGGCGCTCCAACCGTGATGCAACGCAAGCGCGCCGACCTTTCGGCGCCCTCCCTACAAACGCCGGCACCCGTGCTGCGGCCTCCGTGGCGCGCACGGGTCAAGGCCAGCATGGCGGCCGGCCTGCGGGTGGCGGTGGAACTCGGCCTAGGGATCGCCAGCCTCAGCGGCGCAGTGGTCACGGCGGCCACGGGCAAGCTGGCAGCAACAGCCATCCTGATCACGCTGGCCCTGGGCGTTTTCCTACGGTTCGCTGCGCGGCGAAGCACGCAGGCACGGCAGGCGCTAGCGCGGCCACCGGCCTGGATCGGCTGCGTGGCGGCATTGGCGGCAGTGCTGGAGGTGGCTTTTTTAGTCGAAGCCACCGGCCTTCCTGTACGCCACGACCAGCCTGGGTTCGCGCCATGGAACTGGGGCTGGGTGCTGGCCGCAGTCGCTGCGCTGTACTGGTTGCAGCGCCATTGGTTGCTCCAACGCTGGCTCGGCGCGCAAGGCCAACCCACAGCGGACTCATCCAGTCCCCGCTCTTGAGAATTAGTACGAGGAAAGACACCATATGGCCACCAAGAAACCCAAGGGCCTCGGCCGCGGGCTCGAAGCGCTGCTCGGCCCCAAGGTCGCAGACCCCCTGCAGGTCGGCAAGGCGGCTGCGGCTGCCGCTGCCACCCCCGCCGCGCCCGAAGCACCCGCCGCCAACACCGGCCTGCCCAGCACGCTGGCGCTGACCGAACTCGTGCCCGGCATCTACCAGCCGCGCACGCGCATGGACGAAGGCGCGCTCTACGAGCTGGCCGAGAGCATCAAGGCGCAGGGCATCATGCAGCCCATCCTGGTGCGGCGGCTGGCGTCGGGCGAGAACGCCGGCAAGTACGAAATCATCGCGGGCGAGCGGCGTTTCCGCGCCTCGCGCCTGGCGGGCCTGGCCGAAGTGCCGGTGCTGGTGCGCGAGGTGCCCGACGAGGCCGCCGCCGCCATGGCGCTCATCGAGAACATCCAGCGCGAAGACCTGAACCCGCTGGAAGAGGCCCAGGGCCTGGCGCGCCTGGTGCGTGAATTCGGCCTCACGCACGAGCAGGCCGCGCAGGCCGTGGGCCGCTCGCGCAGCGCCGCCAGCAACCTGCTGCGCCTCTTGAACCTGGCCGAGCCGGTGCAGACCATGCTGATGGCCGGCGACATCGACATGGGCCATGCCCGCGCGCTGCTGTCGCTGGACCGGGCCGCGCAGATCACGGCCGGCAACCAGATCGCGGCGCGCAAGCTGTCGGTGCGCGAGTCCGAGGCGCTGGTGAAGAAGCTGGGCGCCGAATTCAGCCTCACGCCCTCCCAGGCCGGCAAAAAGGAAGCCGGCAAGTCGCGCGACCTCCAGCGCGTGGAAGAAGAGCTGGCCGACCTGCTCATGGCCGCCGTCGATATCCGCATCAAGAAGCGCGTCAAGCGCGGCGGCCAGACCGAGGAGATGGGCGAGCTGGCGATCCAGTTCGGCTCGCTGGACGCGCTCAACGGCCTGATCGAGCGCCTGCGCGGCCCCGAAGCCGCCGCCTGACCGTCGCCAGCCCCTCCCGATAAGGCGCACAAGCCCTTGGCAGCCCCTGGAGCACGCCTGCGCTGGCTACCCTGGCCCCTGCCAGCCTTGCTGGCCTGGAGCGGCGCCTGGCTGGCCTTCGCGGGCCTGCAGCGCTGGCTGCCGACCGCCGCCGCGCTGGCCCTGGCATGCGCCCTGGGCACGGCGGCCAGCCTGCTGGGGCAGGGCTGGTGGCGGCGCGCGCTGATCGCGGCAGGCTTTCCGCTTTCGCTGGCGCTCACCGGCGCGGCAGCGGGCGTGCCCGCCTGGGCCTGGCTGGTGCCGCTGGCGCTGCTGCTGCTGGTCTATCCGCTCAATGCCTGGCGCGACGCGCCGCTCTTTCCCACTCCGCATGCGGCCTTAGGGGGGCTCGCGCAGCAAGCCCCGCTGCCCGCAGGCGCCGCCGTGCTGGATGCGGGCTGCGGCCTGGGCGACGGCCTCATCGCGCTGCGGCGCGCCTATCCGCAGGCCCGGCTGCACGGCCTGGAATGGAGCTGGCCGCTGCGCGCGCTATGCGCCTTGCGCTGCCCCTGGGCCCGCGTGCGGCGCGGCGACATCTGGGCCGCCTGCTGGGGCGGCTACCAGCTGGTCTATCTCTTCCAGCGGCCCGAGAGCATGGCCCGCGCCGCCGCCAAGGCCCAGGCCGAGATGGCGCCCGGCAGCTGGCTGGTCAGCCTGGCCTTCGAGGTGCCCGGCGCCACGCCCTTCGCCCGGCTGCAGCCGCCGGGCGGGCATGCGGTGTGGGTCTATCGGCTGGGCGAAGGCGGGGGCGAGTCCCCGGCCGGCACCACGGTGCCCTGAGCCAGCGCGCACAGCTTGGAGGATTCGCCCTCCACGGCGTAGATCTCGCATTGGCAGACCGCCATGCGCTTGCCCGCGCTGCGTGCCTGCGCCCGGGCGATGAGCCGGGTGCCGACGCCGGGGCGCAGGTAGTTGATCTTGAACTCCGCCGTCAGCGCATTGCCGCCCAGCGCCAGGCCGCCAGCGAAGGTGATGGCGTTGTCGGCCAGGTAGCTGAGCACCCCGCCGTGAACGAAGCCGTGCTGCTGCTGGTGATGGGGCTCGATGGTGAGCGCCAGCTCAGCGCTGCCCGGGCCCGCCGCCGTCAGCTCGGCCCCGATGAACCGGCTGAAGGGCTGGCTGGCAAAGATCTGTTGCGCGAATGTCTGGACGTCGTCCATGGCCTGCCTCCTCGATCGATCAAGCAATCTATTCATCTATCGCCTGGCGAAAGTGACGGCGTCACTCCAGGAATGACGCCGCGCCGCAGCCTGCGCTCAGAACGTGTTTACGATCTCGCAGGGGATCGCGTTGGAACGCAATCGGGATGAGTGGATGCCTCGGATGCGCCGCATGGACTCGTGCCCATGCAAGCAGCCGGGGCGTTCAATCGCCCGATTTCGCTCCAACCCGAAGGGCAGCTACGTCGGCGGGCGGTCTGCGGCGTTGCGGCGCTTGTGGATAGCCGTGCTATCCACTGCGCACCGCGCCTTGCATCCCATCCCGCCGACGTAGCTGCGCGACCCCTGGGAGATCGTAAACACGTTCTCAGATCCCCGATATCGGCGCAACCTTGTCCCACAGCGCCGAGCAGTTCGACGCCGAATCGATGGCCGAGGCGCTGATGCGTGCCGGGCTGCCCGGGGCAGTGCTCCACTGCGCCAGCGACGAGGCGAGGCCGGTGTAGGGCGTCCAGGCGCCGGGCAGGGTGGTGATCTCGCTGCCGCGGCCGGGCGAGGGCGTCCACGGCGCGGGCTGGGCCGGATTGTTCACGAAGCTGGCCCAGGCAGCGCTCATGGTGTTGGTCAGCGCCTGGCTGTCGGGCGGCGGCGGCTGGGTGCCGTGGACGTAGGCCGCATAGGCGGCATCCAGGGTGTGGAAGACATAGGGCACCTCTGCGCCGTGGCAAGCGTTGCCGCTGCCGGGCGCGCAGGCCTCCACCTCGGCCTCGGGCCGGCCCGCGTAGTACTGGTTGAGCAGGGGCGGCTGCGAGAAGAGGTAGCCGAACACCGGCGCGGCGGCGGAGGCCGCCTGGGCCTGCTTCACCGCGCGGCCGGCCAGCGCCAGGTTGCCGCAGCGGAACGCGAAGTCGTCGATCAGGCTGGCCAGCGTCACCGCCGTGCCGTTCATGAAGCCGGGGGCGGGCGCGCCGGGGGCGCGGTAGGGGTACATCGGCCGGCCCTGGGTGGCCTTGTCGTAGTTGAGGATGGTCTGGCCGTCCTTGGGCCAGACCTGCGAGATCAGGATGCGGTTGAAGCTCAGCGGGTCCAGCCCCGAGCCCAGCCGCAGATAGGCCATGTGGGCGAACACCGCGCCCTCGTCGCGGTTCATGCCGAAGACGAAGGGCTTGGGCGGCACGCCGGCCGCGCTGGCGAAGCCGGCCAGCGGCTGGCTCACGACGACGCGGCCGTCCACGTTGGGCGACCAGGGCAGGCCGTCGTGGATCTGCAGCGAGGCCTCGCCCAGCAGGCGCGCCAGGGGCTGGGCCGTGGCCTCGCGCGCGGCGGCGGTGCGCGGCGATACCTGCTGGCCGAAGACGCCCGCCGACTGCGCGGTGACGATCTGCGCCGTGGTGGCGCGCTGCAGCACCGGCCGCCCGCGCACGCAGGCCGTGACCCGGCTGCACAGCGCGTCGAGGAACACGTCGCCCAGCTTCTGCGCCTGCGCCGTGGTGCGGTAGAGCGACGCCACCGGGTTGCTCTGCATGATGGCCGCCTGGAAGCTGCCCGCGCTGCCCGGCGCGGCGAAAAGGTGCAGGCCGGTCGCCATGGCGCCTGCGCTGGCGCCGGCGATGGTCACCCGGGCCGGGTCGCCGCCGAAATCGGCGATGTACTTCTGCACCCACTGCAGCGCCATCTGCTGGTCCTGGATGCCGAAGTTGCCGCGCAGCGGCCCGCCCAGCGCGGCGTTCTCCACCGGGTCGTCGATGGCGAGAAAGCCCAGCGCGCCCAGGCGGTAGTTGATGGTGACCACCACCATGTTGCCGGCCGCGGCCAGGTAGGAGCCGTCATACAGGTTGCCCGTCAGGATCTTGCGGCGGCTGTCGTAGAGCGGCAGGTAGCCGCTGCCCTGCGTGAAGCCGCCGCCATGGATGTAGAACAGCACCGGCAGCCGGCCCGGGGCGGGCTGCGCCGCGCCCACGGCGGCCTGGGGCGTGAAGACGTTCAGGTAGAGGCAGCGCTCGTCCTGCGCGCTCACCGGGATCTGCGGGCGCGGCGACTGTGGGCAGAAGGGGCCGGGCACCGTCTGCGCCACCAGGTTGCCCCCGGGCGCCAGCATGACCGGCGGCTTGAAGCGATCGGCCTTGGCGTATTCGATGCCCATATAGCGGTTGACCGGCACGGGCGCCGTAGCGCCGGCCGGCGTGATGGCGCCGCGCAGCCCGCAGAGCGTGGGCAGCGGCGCCGGGGCAGGAGCGGCGGCAGGCGCAGCGGCATCGCTGGCTCCGGCTGCCGGCGCGGATGCGGCCGGCTGGGGGGCCGAAGCGGCCGGCGTGGGCGTGGACGCCGCCGCCGTAGCGGCAGAGGCGGCAGCAGCGGCGGCCTGGGCCGCGCTGGCGCCGATCGTCACCGTGGTGCCGTCCGCGCAGCCGTCGGGCGCCGCCGCAGCGGGGTTGGCCGCCACCGCGGGCCCGCTCAGGCCCCAGAGCAGCAGCAGGGCCGCAGGAATCGAACAGGCCGGCAAGACTCGGCGGGCGGAAGAGGGGCGTCGCATGGAAGATTTCGCTGGGCAGGGAAGGGTGTCGCGATTGTGGCGCTTCGCGGCCCGGCCCGGGGGGCAACCCTCACGCCATATGGGGTGCGCCAGGGCACCGCGCGCGCCTCGGGCCCGGGCGCGACCGCCCGGCATGCATGGCTTTGACGCTCATAAATCAATAGCATCCGACCCAGGCGGCACCGGGGCGGCGGGGCAAAGCAACGGTGTGCAGGGCAGGCGGGCGCCTTATACTCGCGCCCGTTGGTGCTCGCGTGGCCGCCCTCTTTGGCGGCAGCGCAGTTAAACGGGAACCAGGAAGGAAGCCGCCCGCCCAGGCCGGCTCCCCAACCTGGGCTGCCCCCGCAACGGTAAGCGACGAAGGACGGCGACGAGCGCCGCCTTGACTGCGTGGAACATCACGCCCACTGGAAGCCGCCAGCGCTTCCGGGAAGGGCCCACGCCAGCGTCGCCAGCCCGGATACCGGCCGACAGGGGGGTGCGGCGCCGCAAGGCGCAAGGCGTTTGCACAGCGCCGCACACCATTTCACGGAACCTGCGGGGAGGCAGGGGTCCGGGCCCGTGCGGTGCAGCCTGCCGCCATCCATCGTCGTTGTCCCATGCCAGTTTCCTTCGCAAGCGCGCGTTCGCCCGCGCGACGCCAGCCATGAGAGCGCCAGGCACCGTCTGGTTCGTCGGCGCCGGGCCGGGCGATCCCGAGCTCATCACCGTCAAGGGCCGCGCGCTGATCGAGCGCGCCGGCGCCATCCTGTTCGCCGGCTCGCTGGTCAACGAGGCCGCCACCCGCTGGGCGCCACCCGGCTGCACCATCGCCGACAGCAAGGACATGACGCTCGAGCAGATGGCCGCCTGGCTCATCCTGCATGCCCAGAAGCACGAGACCGTGATCCGCCTGCAGACCGGCGACCCGGCGCTCTACGGCGCGCTGATCGAGGTCGTGCAGCCGCTCGATGCGGCCGGCGTGCCGGTGCGCGTGGTGCCGGGCGTGTCCTCGGCCATGGCCTCGGCCGCCGCGGCGGTGGAAAGCTTCACGCTGCCCGAGGTCACCCAGAGCGTGATCTTCACCCGCGTGGAAGGCCGCACACCCATGCCGCCCGGCGAATCGCTGGCCGAGCTGGGCCGCCACCACTGCACGCTCTGCATCTTTCTGTCGATCACGCTGCTGCACAAGGTGCAGGCCGGCCTGCGCGAAGCGGGCTGGGCGGACGACGCGCCCATGCTGGTCGTCCACAAGGCCAGCTGGCCGGGCGAGGAGGTCATCGTGCGCGGCACGCTGGCCGACATCCGCGAGCGCTGCCGCGCCGCCGGCATCGTCAGCCAGGCCATGGTGATCGCCAGCCCCACGCTGGGCTCGCGCCAGTGGCAGGAGCTGGCCAAGTCCAAGCTCTACGACGCGAGCTTCACCCACCGTTTCCGCCGCGCCAGCCAGCCGGCCGCCGCCCCCCAAGAACCCCACGAACCGACCGCACCATGACCACCACCATCCTCCTGATCGGCCACGGCTCGCGCGAGCCCGAAGGCAACGACGAGATCCACGCCTTCGTGCGCCAGTGGCGCGAGCGCCAGCCCGGCTGGCGCATCGAGGTCTGCTTCATCGAATTCGCGCCGCCCGGTTTGCACGACGGCCTGCTGATGGCCGCCAAGGGCAGCACCCGTGTGCTGGTGCTGCCGCTCATCCTGAACGCGGCCGGCCACGTGAAGATGGAAATCCCCGAAGCCATCGAGCATGCGCGCGAGCACTGCCCGGGCGTCGAATTCCTCTACGGCCCGCACCTCACGGCCTGCGAGCCCATCCTCACCATCATGCAGCGCCAGCTGCGCCGCTGCATGCAGAAGCTGGACATGCCCGACCCCACCACCACCGGCGTGGTGCTGCTGGGCCGGGGCTCGTCCGACCGCCAGGCCAACGGCGACGTCGCCAAGATGGCGCGCTGGCTGCAGGAAGACAGCCACCACGAACTGGTCGAGATCGCCTTCACCGGCATCACCTGGCCGCGCCTGGAGCGCGTGGTGCAGCGCCAGGCGCTGCTGGGCATGAAGCAGATCGTGGTGCTGCCCTACTACCTCTACACCGGCACGCTGATGCAGCGCATCGCCCGGCAGGTGGAGCACCTGCGCGTGCAGTACCCGCAGCTGCGCTTCGCGCAGTCCGCCCACTTCGGCATGGAGCCCGAGATCTTCACGCTGCTGGAGCAGCGCGTGGCCGACCTGCAGGCCGGCCTGCCCGACAGCCGCCTGCCCTGCGACGGCTGCAAGTACCGCGAGATCGCCCACGACCTGGGCCACGGCCACAGCCACGAACACACGCACGCCCATGCGCCCGCCGCAGCCGCAGCAGGCGCCGAGCCGGGCCACAGCCATGGCCACGACCACGCGCATGGACACGATCACGCACACGGCGACCACGGCCATGCCCATGGGCACGCGCACGGCCACGATAACGGCCACCACCACGACCACGCGGTGCCCCAGCCGGCCGGAGCCGCGGCATGAGCACCGTCAACACCGTCACCGAACAGCTCACGCGCGCCGGCCAGGCCATCGAGCACGACAGCTTCGCCATCATCGACGCCGAGGCCGGCCCGCACCCCTACACGGCGCAGCAGTGGCCCATCGTGCGCCGCATGATCCACGCCAACGCCGACTTCGAATTCAACGGCCTGACCGACTTCCACCCTGAAGCGGTGGAAGCCGGCATCGCCGCCCTGCTGCGCGGCGGCGCGCCCGTGGTGGCCGACGTGGAGATGATCTGCTCGGGCCTCTCGCAGCCGCGCCTGGCGCACTTCGGCATGCGCGCGCACCAGTTCATCAGCGACGCCGACGTGATCGCCCAGGCCCAGGCCGAGGACACCACCCGCGCCGTGCAGGCCATGCGCAAGGCGCACCGGCTGGGGCTGCTGCAGGGCGCCGTGGTCGGTATCGGCAACGCGCCCACGGCGCTCATCGAACTCGTGCGCCTGATCCGCGAAGAGGGCGTGCGCCCGGCCCTCGTGGTCGGCATGCCGGTGGGCTTCGTGTCCGCCGCCGAATCCAAGGACCTGATGGCCGATGTGGCCGAGGTGCCCTGGATCGTCATCCGCGGCCGCAAGGGCGGCTCCACCCTGGTGGTGGCCGCGCTGCACGCGCTGCTGGCGCTGGCCGAGGCTCGGCAGAAGCAACAGCAGCAGCAACAACCAGGCGCTGCCGGAGGCTGACACCGCCATGATGGAGAAAACCGTCCGCCGCGGCACGCGCACCGGCTTCACCACCGGGGCCTGCTCCGCCGCCGCCGCGCGCGCCGCCGTGCTGGGCCTGGTCGAAGGCGCCGTGCCCGAGGCGGTGGAATGCCTGCTGCCCAACGGCGACGTGGTGCGCTTCGCCGTGAACGACGGCCGCTGCGATGGCACCGGCGAAGGCGGCCAGGCCGCGCACGCCATGGTCATCAAGGACGCGGGCGACGACCCCGACTGCACCGACAAGGCCCACCTCACCGCCGACGTGCGCGTGCTGCCCGGCCGCGCGGGCGAGGTCGTTCTGTGCGGCGGCTTCGGCGTGGGCACCGTCACCATGGCCGGCCTGGGCCTGGAAGTGGGCGGCCCGGCCATCAATCCCGTGCCCCGCCGCAACATCGAAGACAACGTGCGCGCCGTGGGCGGCCCGCTGCTGGAGCATGCGGGGCTGGAAGTGACCATCTCCGTGCCCCAGGGCGTGGAGATGGCCAAGAAGACGCTGAACGCGCGCTTAGGGATCTTGGGCGGCATCTCCATCCTCGGCACCACCGGCATCGTCAAGCCCTATTCCACCTCCGCCTACCGCGCGAGCGTGGTGCAAGGCGTGCAGGTGGCCGCCACGCTGGGCCACGGCGTGGTGGTGCTCACCACCGGCGGTCGCACCGAACAGTTCGCCATGAAGGAGCGGCCCGAACTGCCCGCCGCCTGCTTCGTGCAGATGGGCGACTTCCTGCGCTATGCGCTCGACGAAGCCGTGGCGCAGGGCCTGCGCGAAGTGGTCATCGGCGGCATGGTGGGCAAGCTCACGAAGATCGCCCAGGGCGAGACCATCACCCACGCCAACCGCGCCGAGGTCGATACCCAGCTGCTGGCCGAACTCGCCGCCCGCGTGGGCGCGCCGCCCGAGGTCTGCGCCGAGATCGCCGCCGCCGAGACCGCACGCTTCGGCGCCGAACGCATGCAGGCCCTGGGCCTGGGCGAGCCCTTCCACCACGCGCTCGCCCAGGCCGTCGTGCAGACGCTGACGGCGCCCGAACGCTACGGCGACCGCTTCCATCTCACCGTGCTGGTCTGCGATTTCGACGGCAGCAAGATCACCGAGGCCGCCTCCGGGCCGGCCGCCAACGCCTGACCATGACTACGAACCTGCTCGAAAAAGACCCCCAGCCCTGCCGCGTGATCGGCGTGCTGGACGACGGCGCCGCCAGCCTCAGCGCCACCGCGCTCGCGCTGCTGCGCCGCGCCGACCTGGTGATCGGCGGCACGCGCACCCTGGCGCTGCTGGAGGACGACATCGCCCCGCAGGCCGTGCGGCGCGACCTGACCGGCTGCCTCTCGTCCGTGCCCGGCTGGATCGCCGAGGCCCGCGCCGCCGAGCAGGCCTGCGTGGTGCTGGCCACGGGCGATCCGCTCTGCCACGGCATCGCGAGCTACCTGGCATCGCGCCTCTGCATCCAGGCGCTGGAGGTGATGCCCAACGTCTCCACCCTGCAGCTGGCCTGCGCCCGCCTGGGCCTGGCCTGGCAGGACGCGCGCATCGTCTCCGTCCACGCCAAGGATGCCGGCGAATGGGCCGTGGGCGCCGCGCCCGCGCACGGCCTCTACGCGCTGGCCCAGGCCGTGCGCCAGCACGACCGTCTGGCCGTGCTCACCAGCCCCGACAACACGCCCGCGCGCATCGCCCGCCTGCTGGTGGCCGAGGGCCTGGGCGAGGACTTCCAGATCAGCGTGGCCGAGCGCCTGTGCACGCCCGACGAGCGCGTGTGGGCCGACATGGCGCCCGCCCAGGCCGCCGCGCAGGACTTCGCCGACCCCAACGTGGTGCTGCTGGTACGCACGCGCCAGCGGCCCGACGCCGTGCGCTTCGGCCTGCCCGATGCGGCCTACCACCAGCGCCAGCCCGACAAAGGCCTCATCACCAAGCAGGAAGTGCGCGCCGTCTCGCTGGCCCGCATGCAGCTGCGCGCCACCAGCCGCGTGTGGGACATCGGCGCGGGCAGCGGCTCCGTGGGGCTGGAGGCCGCGCGCCTGTGCCCGCAGGGCCATGTCTGGGCCATGGAAAAGAACGAGGGCGACGTGGAGATCGCGCGCCGCAACGTGCGCGACTTCGGCGTCTCCAACCACACGCTGGTGCACGGCAAGGCGCCCGAGGGGCTGGATGCCTGGCCCGACCCGGACGCCGTCTTCATCGGCGGCTCGGGCGGCGAGCTGGCCGAGCTGATCGCGCTGTGCCTCAAGCGCCTGCGCCCCGGCGGCTGGCTGGTGATGAACTTCGTCACGCTGGAAAACCTCGCCGCCGCCACGCAGGCGCTGCAGGCCGGCGGCGCCGCGTGGGACGTGCTGCAGCTGCAGGCCGCGCGCAGCAAGCCCATCCTGCACATGCACCGCATGGCGGCCGAGAACCCGGTGTGGATCGTCTGCGCGCAGGCGGGCAGTGCCAGCGCCACGGCACCGGCCGCCGCCGTGGAGGAGGGCGCATGACCGAGATGACCACAACATCCCCAGCACAGGAGCAGGCCCCGCACGAGCAGCCCCTGGGCCGCCTGATCGGTGTCTCCCTCGGCCCGGGCGACCCCGGCCTCATCACTCGCGCCGCCTGGGCGCAGCTGCAGCGCAGCGATGCCGTATGGACCTACCCGGCCCGCAGCACCAAGACGCCCAGCTACGCCTTCGACATCGTGCAGCGCGCAGGATTGACGCCGCCCGCGACGCACCAGACGCTGCTCTTTCCCATGACGCACGACGGCGACAAACTCGCCCGGGCCTGGATGCGCGCCGCCGACACCGTGCTGCCCTGGCTGCAGGCCGGGCAGGACGTGCTCTTCCTTGTCGAAGGCGACGCCAGCACCTACGCCACCTTCGGCCACCTGGCGCGCACCGTGCGGGCGCTGGATGCGCGCATCGAAGCGCCCGTGATCGCCGGCGTGAACGCCTTCACCGCCGCCTGCGCCACGCGCGGCATGCCGCTGGCCGAGCAGGACGACACCATCGCCATCGTGCCCGCCGCCTACGGCGTGAGCGCGGTGGACCGCCTGCTGCCCGACTTCGACACCCTGGTGCTGATGAAGGTCAAGCCGCTCATGGACGACCTGATCGACTGGCTGGAGCAGCGCGCATTGCTGCCCCACACCCAGTTCATCGAGCGCGTGGGCGCACCCGACGAGCGCTGCGTGGCAGGCCCTGACCTGCCCGCGCTGCGCGGCACCAAGGTCAGCTACCTCTCGCTCATGGTGGTGAAGAACCCGCACCGCATCCGCGGCGAGCGCATCAAGGGCTGCCTGAAGAAATCCTCGCCCGCCGCAGCCTCCGCCGCCGCGGGCCAACCCCTGTCCGACGACGAACCGGAGCTTGCCGAATGACGACCCCGACCACCACTCCTGCCGCGCCCGACGTGATGCTCTCCGCCCCCGCACAGCCCGCCAGCGAGGTGCGCGTGTGCCTCGTCGCCATCACCCGCCACGGCGCCGCCCAGGCCGCGCAGCTGGCGCGCGACGTGCCCCAGGCGCACGTCTGCACCGCCGCCAAGTTCGCTTCTGCCTTCGAGGGCCTGCCCAACACCGTGCGCGCCTACGAAGGCGCGCTGCGCGACGAGATCGCGCCGCTCTTCGCGCAGTACGACCAGCTGGTCTTCTTCGTCTCGCTGGGCGCCGTGGTGCGCCTGATCGCGCCGGTGCTGAAATCCAAGGACGAAGACCCGGGCGTCACGGTGGTGGACGATGCCGGCCAGTTCGTCATCCCCGTGCTCTCGGGCCACGTGGGCGGCGCCAACGAATGGAGCGAGCGCATCGCCGCGCTGATCGGCGCCACGCCCGTGCTCACCACCGCGTCCGACGTGGGCAAGACCATCCCTGTGGACATACTAGGCCGCCACCTGGGCTGGCGCGTGGAGGCGCCCAAGATCAACATCACCCGCGTCTCGGCCCACGTGGTCAACGGCGAGCCCATCGCCGTCGTGCAGGAGGCCGGCAGCCCGCACTGGTGGAACCGCCCCACGCCGCTGCCCGCCAACATCACCTGCCTCGCCGACTGGAGCGGCGTGGAGCCCGGCCGCTTCCAGGCCGTGCTGTGGATCACCCACGACGAGGTCGCGCCCGAACGCTGGGCCGCCTGGCACGAGCGCCTGGTGGTCTATCGCCCGCCCGTGGACGCCGCCGCGTGAGCACCGGACACGCCATGCGCCTGGCGATCGGCCTGGGCTGCGACCGCGGCACGCCCGAGGCCACGGTCGAAGCCTGCCTGCACGCGGCGCTGGCCCAGGCCGGCGCGCAGATCGCCCAGGTGGCCGTGGCCGCGAGCATCGAGGCCAAGCAGGACGAAGCTGCCTTCCTCTCGCTGGCCGCGCGCCACGGCTGGCCGCTGCGCTGGTACGCCGCCGCGCAGCTGGCCGCCGTGCCCGTGCCCAACCCGTCCGAGACCGTGCTGCGCTACATGGGCACGCCGTCGGTCAGCGAAGCCGCCGCGCTGCTGGCCGCGGGCGCGGCCGATGCGTCGGCCCTGCTGGTCGAAAAGCACCGCCTGCGCGGGCCCGACGGGCGCAACGCCACCGTGTCCATCGCCCGCATCCCGCAGGGCACCTCCGATTCCGGCGGCTGAGGCCTCCCCGGCACTCCAGCCATTGACTCACCCCAACCCCTGAAAGGTCCACCATGCATATCGAAATCGGCATCCTCTCCCAGGACAAGATCGCCTATGCCTCCGTCGCCGCCACCGCGCTGCTGGCCGCGCACACGCGGCCCCTGCTCAAGAGCCCCACGGCCTGGCTGCGCACGCTGCTGGCCGCGTTCTTCTTCAGCGCGCTGATGCAGGTCTGGCACATGCCCATCGGCCCGTCCGAGCTGCACTTCGTCGGCGCCATGCCCATCTACCTGCTGTTCGGCTTCATTCCCACGCTGTTCGGCTTCGGCCTGGGGCTGCTGGCCCAGGCCCTGGTCTTCGAGCCGCAGGATCTGGCGCACCTGGCCGTCAACTTCCTGAGCCTGGCCGTGCCGCTGGTGGCCGTGCACCACGGCCTGGGCAAGCGCCTGGAACGCATCAGCATCGCCAACGTGCTCAAGCTCGACGCCCTGTACTACGCCGGCGTCACCCTCATGGTCGGCTTCTGGCTCTCCATCAGCAGCGACCCGGCCCCCGTGGCCGACTGGGCGCTGTTCGCCGCGTCCTACCTCAGCCTCGTGGCCGTGGAGCCGCTGCTGACCATCGCCATCACCCTCGGCGCCACGCGCCTGCGCGGCCGCCGCTGGCTGGCCGCCTGCATCGACGAAGGCACGCTGCAGCGCATCGCCGCGCCCCGCACCGCTGCGGCCGCTGCCGCCCTCTGACCCCGCACCCCACAGAAAAGAACACACGCACATGTCCGCAGGAAAGATCATGCTCGTGGGCATCGGCCCCGGCAGCACCGACCACATGACCGCGCGCGCCCGCGCCGCCATCGCCGAGGCCGACACCATCATCGGCTACGTCACCTACATCAAGCTGGTGGCCGATCTCATCGAGGGCAAGGAGATCATCCGCAAGTCCATGACCGAGGAGCTCGACCGCGCCATCGAATCGCTGGCCCGCGCCCGCGAGGGCAAGAAGGTCGCGCTCATCTCCTCGGGCGATGCCGGCGTCTATGGCATGGCCGGCCCCACCTTCGAGGTGCTGTTCCAGGCCGGCTGGACGCCGCCCGCCTTCGACGAGAACGGCGTGGTCGAGCCCGGCGGCATCGAGGTCGAGATCGTGCCCGGCGCCTCCGCGCTCAACAGCTGCGCGGCCCGCGTGGGCGCGCCGCTCACGCACGACTTCTGCGCCATTTCCCTCTCGGACCTGCTCACGCCCTGGCCCACCATCGCGCGCCGGCTCGATGCCGCCGCCATGGCCGACTTCGTCGTCGCGCTCTACAACCCCAAGAGCGGCCGCCGCACGCGCCAGATCGAGGAAGCCCAGCGCCTCTTCCTGCGCCACCGCAGCCCCGACACGCCCGTGGCCATCGTCAAGAGCGCCTACCGCCGCCGCGAACGCATCGAGTTCGCCACCCTGGCCACCATGTGCGATGCCGACATCGGCATGCTGAGCACCGTGCTCATCGGCAACAGCAACACCATCGTGCGCCACGGCCTCATGGTCACGCCGCGCGGCTACGCCAACAAGTACGACGTGGAAGGCGGAGGCACCACGCGCGAGGGCGAACGCCCCGGCCGCTCGCTCTCCACCGGCCTCAACGGCTGGCTGGAGAACCTGCAGCTCGACCACGCCGCCGGCGAGAGCATCGAAGAACTGGCCCGCCGCCACCGTCTGCCGGCCGACTACATCCGCGACACCCTGGCCCAGCCGCTCGCCGCCGAGCCCGCCACCACCACCGAGGAAGAGGCATGAGCGCCGACCAACCCAACACCGCAGCCGCAGCAGCGCCCGAGGGCGTGCGCGTCGTCGTCAAACCCAAGATCGGCAGCTACCGCCGCCACATCCTCATCTGCACCGGCCCGCGCTGCGCGGAAGACGGCCAGGCCCAGGCCCTGTTCGACAGCCTGGGCGAGAAGTTCAAGGCCGCCGGCCTGAACGACGGCGAGCTGCGCGTGAAGCGCAGCCGCGTCAGCTGCTTCGCCGCCTGCAAGGGCGGCCCCGTGATGTGCGTGCAGCCCGACGGCACCTGGTACTACAACGTCACGCCCGAGAACATGGACCGCATCATCGAAAAGCACCTCGTCGGCGGCCAGCCGGTCGAGGACTTGGTGTTCCACCAGGGACCGACGGGCGCATAGGGCTGCCCGTACTGCCTTCGATGTGGCGTCTGATGTGGCGCCTCGTCAGCACCGCTTCGCTGGATTTTGTGGGCCGCTCTCAATGGCGAGCCAGCGCCGGGAACTCGCCAATCAACGCGGGATCAGATGCACATACCCGTCATCCACCGGGCAAAGGAATGTGACGATGACCCCGAACGAACGCCCGCTGCTCGACGACCTGCTGCAACGCCTGGCCCACGCCGGCCCGGCAACCAAGGACAGCGAGGCCGACAGCCGCATCCACCAGGCGCTGGCCGCGCAGCCCGACGCGCTCTACCTGCTGGTGCAGCGCTGCCTGCTGCTCGAGCGCGGCCTCGCGCATGCACAGGAAGAAATCGCACGGCTGCAGCAGGCCGCAGACAGCCATCGCAGCTTCATCGGCGCCGACCTGGAGCAAGGCTTCGGCCGCGCCCCGTCGCAGGCCTACAGCCCGGGCGCCGCCGCAGCGCAACCCACGCCCATGCCGCCGCAAGCCCCCCCAGCGGGCTATGCGCAGCCGGCACCCGCTCCGAGCTGGCGCGACCGCCTGTTCGGCAACAACGCCAGCGCACCGGCTGCGGCCGCCCCTGCAGGGCCGGGCTTTCTGGGCACCGCCGCCAGCGCGGCGGCCGGTGTGGCCGGTGGCATGTTCCTGTTCAACGGGCTGGAACACCTGCTGGGCAACCGCGGCAGCGCCGTGGGCAATGGCCTGCTGGGCGGCGGCAGCAACGCCGGCCTGTTCGGCGGCGAACTGCTGCCGCAGGAAACCGTGGTGCAGAACATCACCAACGAGAATTTCTACGACAGCCGCGGCAACGAGGGCAGCCGCGACGCAGGCTGGTTGCCCGACGACAGCGGCCCGGCCTTCGACGACGACGGCGAGAACTTCCTCTGAGAGCATATTTGCGATCTTCTGGGCAACAGAGCCAGGAAGCTGGTGTCGCATCGCCCAGGCCGCACTCATTCGAGGCTACGCACCCCTGGACGATCAGATCGGTTTCCGCAGGGCAACGTCTCGATGTCCGGCGTGCGATGCCCGCATCACGCCCCCGGCCCTGGACAGCAGCGCGCTCAGCGCAGACTGGCCGGACGGCGTGACGAGACCGATGCCGAGGGCCAGCGCATCGCCTTCGGCCAAACGCCGGTAGGCCACGCCAGTCCGCCGCAATCCGGTGAAGGAGCTGGCCAGCAGCGCCATGCCCCGGCCGGCGGCCACTTCGGCCAGCAGGACGTGGTGGTCCGCCGGCTCGTGCAGCTTGGGCGGCGCGAAGCGGTGCCGCTCGAACACCTGCTGGCAGTGGTCATAAAAAGCGGGCTGCCGGGCGCGCTCGAACCAGAACACGGGTTCCGCCGCCAGGTCGGCCAGCCGCAGCAGCCGGCGCCGGGCCAGCGGGTGCGCGGAGGGCAGCGCCACCACCATGGGCAGGCGGCCAATCTCCAGCACGTCGAGCCCGCGCACATCGGTGGGCAGCGCGATGAAGGCCGCGTCGAGCTGGCCTGCGCGCACGCGCCGCACGAGGCGCGGGGACGTGTCCGACGCCACAGCCACCGCCACCCCGGGCCGCAGCGCCTGCACGCGATCGGCCAGCCCGCGGAACCAGGCCGGCTCGGCCGAGCTGGTCAGCCCCAGCCGCAGCGTGGACGGCACGGCGGCGCCCTGGAAGGCGGCCTCGGCCTGCCGCAGCAGATCGGCCACGCCGCGCGCATAGGGCAGCAGCCGGCGCCCGGCTTCGGTGAGGCTCACGCCATGCGGGTGGCGGTCGAAGAGCGGCGTGCCCAGGCGTGCTTCCAGCTCGCGGATCGCGCGGCTCAGGGGCGGCTGCGAGAGGTACAGGGCCTCGGCGGCCTGGCGGAAGCTCTGCGCATCGGCCACGGCGAGGAAGAGGGCGAGCGAGCGGGAATCGAGCTTGGCAGACATACCGAAAAGGTATCACCAAATCGGTCATTCCCAGGCGGCGCCGGGATTTCTACATTCGCATCCAACCCATCCCCCAGGAGCTTTGCATGCGACATCCATCCCCCGCCTCGCGGCCCCGCCACGCAGAAGAAGGCCCGCAGATGCCCCCTCAAGCCGACGACGGCCTGCGCCACGAACGCGGCACCCGCATGCTCCACCGGGTGGACGGCCCCGCCGGCCTCGCCGTGGTGGAGCAGCTCGCGCAGTCCTTCCCCGACTTCGCCCGCCTGCTGGTGGAATTCCCCTTCGGCGACATTTACGCCCGGCCCGCGCTGGGCCTGCGCGAACGCGAGCTGGCCACGGTGGCGGCCCTGAGCGCCATGGGCCACGCCCTGCCGCAGCTGCGCGTGCATGTGCATGCCGCGCTGCATGTGGGCTGCACCCCGGCGGAGATCGTCGAGGTGGCGATGCAGATGGCCGTCTATGCGGGCTTTCCGGCCGCGCTCAATGCGCTGGGCGTGGTGCGCGAGGTGTTCGCCGCATCGGGCATCGCGCTGCCGCTGCAGGGCGAGGGCGAGGGCGAAGGCCCAGGTCAGGGCGAACAGGCACCTTCGACCGCCGCGTAGTGCGACACCACGGGAAACGGCTCGTAGAAGTGGTGCAGCAGCCGCTTCCACTCCTGATACTGCGGCGATCCGCGAAAGCCCTGTTCGTGGGCCTGCAGCGTGTCCCACTCCACCAGCAGCAGGTATTCGCCCGGGCGCTCAATGCAGCGTTCCAGCCGGTGCGAGCGGTATCCGGGCATGGACGCGATGATGCGCTGCGCCTGGCGGAAGGCATCTTCGAACGCGGCGGCCTGGCCCGCGCGCACCTGCAGGGGCGCGGCTTCGAGGATCATGCGGCGCCCTGCGGGCCGGCTCTCACTTGCGCCCGCCCACCACCAGCAGCACCCCGCCGATCACGATGGCGCCGATGCCGGCCCAGAGCGGGATGTTCACGGTTTCCTTTTCCTTGGCCGAGATCTCCAGCGGGCCCATCTTCACCACGGTGGTGTCCTTGGTGTAGCTGAAGCTGCGGTAGGCCAGGCCCAGGGCGCCGGCAACGATGAGTGCGATGGCGACGATGCGGGTGGCGTTCATGGTGTCGGTTCTCCCTGTGATGCGATGTGATGTGATGTTGTCGTTGCAGCACACCCCGGCCTGGGGCGGGCGGCATGCCGGGCGCGAGCATAAGCCACGCCGGCGCGCCCACCGCACGGCCAGCCGCTCAGCCAGACTCTCAGCGCGGCCGGTACATCTTGAAGAGCTGCTCCGGCCCCACCGTGAAATAGTCGGCCGGGCCGCCCGCGCGCAGGATGTGGCCGGCGCTGGCGGTGTCGTAGATGCCGTCCTTGAGCTGCGCCCGGTCGATGTGGATGGCGACCACCTCGCCCAGCACCAGCCAGGTCGGCACCTGCACGCCGTCGGCGCCCTGCAGCTGCAGGATCTGCGTGCAGCGGCACTCGAAGCCCACCGGGCTCTCGGCCACGCGGGGCGGGGCCACCAGCGACGAGGCCAGGGGCGTGAGTCCCGCGAGCGTGAATTCGTCCACCTCGGGCGGCACGGCCGCGCAGGTCTGGTTCATGGTCTCGGCCAGATCGCGGGTGGCCAGGTTCCACACGAATTCGCCCGTGGCCTGCACGTTGGCCAGCGTGTCCTTGGCGCCGATGCTCGCGAAGCCCACGATGGGCGGCACGTAGTTGAAGGCGTTGAAGAAGCTGTAGGGCGCCAGGTTGAGCGCGCCCGCAGCGTTCTGCGTGCTGATCCAGCCGATGGGGCGCGGCCCCACGATGGCGTTGAAGGGATCGTGCGGCAGGCCGTGGCCCTGGCGCGGCTGGTAGCTGTGAAAGCGCGCGTCGTCGCCGCCGGCAGGGGAGGGTGTGGGTGCGTTCATGCGAAGGCACCATACCGGCATTGGCGCCGGCCTGCAATTGCTATCGAATAAATAGCTGAAGGCCCGCACCACGCCTGCGCTGCGGGCCTGAACGGCTCAAGGTCTTTCGGCGAAGGCCGTGCGCCACCCGTGGCCGGTCAGCCGCCGAAGTCCAGCGGCAGGCCCACGTAGTTCTCGGCGATGGTGCGCGAGCCCGCCTCGGAATGCAGCAGGTAGTCGATCTCGGCCGCCTGGAATTTCGCGGCGATGGCCGCGTCATCGCCGGGGAAGTTGTGCATCAGTTGCGTGAACCACCACGAGAAGCGCTCGGCGCGCCAGATGCGCTTCAGGCACCGCGCCGAATAGTCGTCGATGCCGGCCTCGCTGCGCTCGGCATAGAACTCGATCAGCGCGGAGGAAAGGAACTTCACGTCCGTCGCCGCCAGATTCAGCCCCTTGGCGCCCGTGGGCGGCACGATGTGGCCCGCGTCGCCGGCCAGGAACATGCGGCCGAAGCGCAGCGGCTCGGTGACGAAGCTGCGCAGCGGCGCGATGCTCTTTTCCAGGCTGGGGCCAGTCACCAGATGCTCGCGGGCTTCCGGGTCCAGGCGCAGGCGCAGCTCGTTCCAGAAGGCCTCGTCGCTCCACTGCTCGACCTTGTCGGTCAGCGGCACCTGCAGGTAGTAGCGGCTGCGCGTGGAGCTGCGCTGCGAGCACAGCGCGAAGCCGCGCGGCGTGTTCGCGTAGATCAGTTCGTGGTGCACGGGCGGCGTGTCCGAGAGCAGGCCCAGCCAGCCGAACGGATAGACCTTCTCGTAGTTGCGCAGCGCGCCCTGCGGCACGCTGGCGCGGCACACGCCATGGAAGCCGTCGCAGCCCGCGATGAAATCGCACTGCAGCGTGTGCGTGGTGCCGTCCTTCTCGAAGGTGACGGTCGGGCGGGCGGTGTCGAAGCCCTGCACCTGCACGTTGGCCGCGCTGTACACGGTGGGCAGGCCGGCGGCGGCGCGCGCATCCATCAGGTCGCGCGTGACCTCGGTCTGGCCATAGACCATCACATGCTTGCCGCCCGCGAGCGCCTCCAGGTCGATGCGGTGGCGCTGGCCGTCCAGCAGCAGATCGAAACCGCCATGCACCAGCCCTTCCTGGTGCATGCGCGCGCCCACGCCGGCTTCATCCAGCAAGTCGATGGTCACCTGCTCCAGCACGCCGGCGCGGATGCGGCCCAGCACGTAGTCGGGCGACTGGCGTTCGATGATGACCGCGTCGATGCCGGCCTTGTGCAGCAGCTGGCCCAGCAGCAGGCCCGAGGGGCCGGCGCCGATGATGGCGACCTGGGTGGATGCGGGAATGGGTGCGGTGTTCGTCGCGCTGGCGGTCATGGCTCTTTGTCTCCTGCCGCCGGCATGCGGCGGTCTTCGGTCTGGGGTCGGTGAAAGGTGGTTGACGCGGATCAATGCCACCCGATGCCCGCAGCGTAGGAGCCCAGCCCCCCGCACGCCAGGGCCTGCCCGCAAGCCTTGCGCGATCACCGCGCAAACGATGCGATGATCGCGCAGAGAAATCCGCACGACTTATCCACAGGCGCATCGGCCACCCCCCGCACGCAGTCCCCATCCGCAGCAGGCCCCACCATGGCAACACGCACCGCAACCCCGGCCGGCACCCGCAAGAGGGCCACCACCACGCCCGCCGGCATCGCCCATGCCGACTTCATCGCCGGCATGGCCAAGGGCCTGGCGGTGCTGGAGAGCTTCGACACCGAGCGCCAGCGCCTCAACGCCACGCTCGCGGCCGAGCGCGCCGGCCTCACGCGCGCGGCGGCGCGGCGCCATCTGCTCACGCTGGCGTACCTGGGCTATCTGGAAAGCGACGGGCAGTACTTCTGGCTCGCGCCCAAGGTGCTGCGGCTGGCCGGCAGCTATCTCGCTTCGGCGCGGCTGCCGCGCGTGGTGCAGCCCACGCTCAACCGGCTGGCCGCGCAGACGCAGCTGCCCTTTTCCGCCGTGGTGCTGGAAGGGCGCGAGGTGGTCATCGTGGCGCGCAGCGCCGCCACGCCGCAGGGCGACGCCGTGCGCGGCACGGGCCACTACAGCAGCGCCCAGGGCGCGGCCGACCGCGTGCTGGCCTATGGCCTGCACCTGGGCAGCCGCCTGCCCGCGCACGCCACCTCCACCGGCCGCATGCTGCTGGCCACCCGCACCAAGAGCGCCGTGCGCGACTGGCTGCGCGGCCACCCGCTGCCGCGCCTGACGGCCTACACCCGCACCGACGCGCCCGCGCTGCGCGCCGCCATCGACCAGGCCCGCGCGGAGGATTGCTGCATCGCCAGCGAAGAGCACGAGCTGGGCGTTCTGGCCCTGGCCGTGCCGCTGCGCGACCTGCAGGGCCACGCCGTGGCCGCGCTCAACGTGGTCACCGCGCCGGACCGGCTCTCGCCCGAGCGCCTCAAGCGCGATCTGCTGCCGCTGCTGCAGGACGCAGCGCGGGAATTGCGGCCCATGCTGTGACGGAAACGGTGCCGAAGAAATCAGAGCGACTCGCACAGCCCCGCGAAGCGGCTCTGGCAAGGCGCGAAGGCAGGATGGGGAACGACGCCAGCACTGCGGGCGTCCGAGCCGCTCTTTTAGCCGCTCTCAGAACGACTCGGTATCCACCTCGCCCGTGCCCTGCGGGTTGTAGCGCGGGCCGGTCACCGTCTGCTGGTTGATCAGCGCCTCCACCCGCGCCATCACGTCGGCCGACAGCCGCACCTCCGCCGCGCCCAGGTCTTCCAGCAGGTGATCGACGCTCGTCGTGCCCGGGATGGGAATGATGTGCTCGCCGCGCTGCAGCAGCCACGCGATCGCCAGCTGCGCGGGCGTGCAGCCGGCCTCGGCCGCCAGCGCCTGGTAGGCGGGCAGCAGGCGCGCATTGGCGGCGTAGTTCTCGGGGCTGAAGCGCGGCATGGCGCGGCGGATGTCCTTGGCGTCCAGCGCGCCCACGTCCATCGGCCCGCACAAGAAGCCGCGCGCCACCGGGCTGAAGGCCACGAAGGCAGTGCCCAGCTCGCGGCAGGCGTCCAGCACGGCGATCTCGGGGTTGCGCGTCCAGAGCGAATATTCGGTCTGCACCGCGGCGATGGGGTGCACGGCCGCAGCGCGGCGCAGCGTGGCGGCCGACACTTCGGAGAGGCCGATGCTGCGGATCTTGCCCGCGCGCACCAGATCGGCCAGCGCGCCCACGCTGTCTTCGATGGGCACGCGCTTGTCCCAGCGGTGCAGGTAGTAGAGGTCGATCACGTCGGTCTGCAGCCGGCGCAGGCTGTCTTCGCAGGTCTGCCGCAGCGTCTCGGGCCGCCCGTCGATCACGCGCACCAGCTTGCCGTCGCCATTCACGTCCACGCCCTGCATGCCGCACTTGCTGGCCAGCGTGAAGCGGCTGCGGTGCGGCTTCATCACGCGGCCCACCAGCGTCTCGTTGGCGCCGAAGCCATAGAGCGTGGCCGTGTCGAACAGCGTCACGCCCGCATCCAGCGCGGTGAGCAGCACGCGCTCGCCCTGCTCGGGGGAGACCGGCGCGCCGTAGGCGTGGGAGAGGTTCATGCAGCCAA
This sequence comes from Paracidovorax wautersii, assembly GCF_900113035.1. Classification (GTDB taxonomy): domain Bacteria; phylum Pseudomonadota; class Gammaproteobacteria; order Burkholderiales; family Burkholderiaceae_C; genus Paracidovorax; species Paracidovorax wautersii. The sequence continues at coordinate 63,369 of NZ_FONX01000002.1, forward strand.
GGCCGATGGCTGAGACTTCAAAGTTCGCGATACGTCGTGTTTGCATAGGAAGAGCTTAGTCGGGGTTGAAAGGTCGGCAGCGGTGCACGGATTCTTTGCCAGGCCAGGTGCTGCCAAGCCCGCGTGCCGTAGCCTGCCACGAGGTCATGACCGAGGGCCTGCCATGCCGGATCGCCTGCATCCAAGCCCAGGGCACTGATGAAGGGTTCCTGCACGATGAAGCATTGGCGACGGTACGGCAACAGGAATCCGTCCCGCCGATCGGCGAGCACCGCGGCGGCTTCATCATGGCGAGCGAACCAGGTATGAAGCAGCAAACCGGTACGGGGAGCGTGCCAGAAGTCGCCCATGTCCATGCTCTGCATGGCCAGGCCACCCAGCACGCGGCGGGCATGCTCCCAGTGCAGGAAGCCGACTTCGCGCGCAACAGCCTGCAGGTGCGAACCCAAGGTCTGTGCGGCGCCGGTACCGTCGCGGCGAGCCTGGTTCAGGCGCACGCGGGCACGCACCTTGAGTTCCTCCACAGGCGCGTCGGTTCTCATGATTGCCAGGCTCGCGGCGCAGGGCCCGCAGCGTTGCATGCCACTGCATCGAGCTGTGAGCGCAAGGCGGAGGCAATGTCTTCGGTCATGGACACGCCGCGCCAGGCCCCGGCACATGCCGCCCCGACCGTCTGCGCTGCCTCGCCATGCAACTGCCTGCCGACAGGTCGCAGCCGGACGGTGCCGGCCTCACGGATGAGCAGTCCGGTCTTCTCCAGCGGCAGCAACTGCCGCACGAGCGCCGAAGGCGACACGGACAAGGCATGCGCCAACGGCAACGTGGCGAGCCGGCCCTCCGGCGATTGCGCCAGTACGCGCAGCAGCAGGAAGTCGGACAGGGCCAGGCCGTGCCACAGGCCCAGATGCTCTTCCAGCCGCTGCTGCTGACGGGCATGGGCACGCGCCAGAGCCAGGCCCAGGTGCAGGGCTTCGTCGTCGGTTGCGTGCCTCATGCCGAACCGCCTTCCGGCATGCGCGCATGCGGGCTCGTTGGCGCCCCACTGGGCAGCAACTCTGCCGCCCACAAGGTCAGCAGCGCATCAAGCTCGGCGTCGTAATCGAAAGCGGGATCGTCGCGCTCCTTCACGCGATCAATCACCTCGAAACTGAAGGCTTCGGAGCCATACGTGTTCCAGGCGATCTGCACAGTCTTGTCGTGATGACCGCCGCGCGCGAGTTCGAAGCGAAGGCGGTTGAGCATGCCCTCGGCATTGCGGCTCCGGCCCAGGCGCAGCAGGCCTGCGGCATCGCAGCGCAAGGCATAGATGCCCATGCATGGAAAGGCTTGCTTGTACTGGCGCGTGAGCTCGCGGCGCGCCTGGGAAGAAAGAGAATGGGTCATGGCAGCACTCCAAGTCATCGTCGGCGAGCCGGTCCCGCATGGGGCTCGAACGATGACCGCAGTCTGTCCACAAAAGAAAAGATGGGAAGGGTGAGTGCCTCTTGTGCGGGTAGGCGCCCCTCAGCACCTACCCGCGATCTTATCCGAGCGGCAGTGCCGGATCAGCCGTTCAGCTGCTGCTCCAGCTGGTGCAGCACCTCGTAGCAAGGCATCACCTGCGCGATGCTGCTGTTGGGCTCGCGGCCTTCGCGGATGGCGGCGAAGAATTCGCGGTCCTGCAGTTCGATGCCGTTCATCGACACGGCCACCTGGCTCACGTCCACGGCCTCTTCGGCGCCCTTGCTGTGCGATTGCACCAGGTCGTCGTAGCGCGCGATGTAGGTCGCGGTGTCGCCGATGTAGCGGAAGAAGGTGCCCAGCGGGCCGTCGTTGTTGAAGCTCAAGGACAGCGTGCAGATGGCGCCGTTGGCGGCCTGCAGCTGGATGCTCATGTCCATGGCGATGCCGAGATCCTTGTGGATGGGGCCCTGGATGGCGTTGGCTTTGACGATGGGGCTGCCGGCCTGGTAGGCGAACAGATCGACCGTGTGGGCAGCGTGGTGCCACAGCAGGTGGTCGGTCCAGCTGCGGGGCTGGCCCAGCGCGTTCATGTTGGTGCGGCGGAAGAAGTAGGTCTGCACATCCATCTGCTGGATGTTGAATTCGCCGGCCTGGATCTTGTTGTGCACGTACTGGTGGCTGGGGTTGAAGCGGCGGGTGTGGCCCACCATGGCGACCTTGCCGGTCTGCTGCTGCAGCGCCAGCACGTCCTGGCCTTCCTTGAGCACATCGCACAGCGGGATCTCGACCTGCACGTGCTTGCCGGCTTCCAGGCAGGCCCTGGTCTGCGCGGCGTGCATCTGCGTGGGGGTGCAGAGGATCACGGCATCGACTTCCTTGATGGCCAGGCTGTCGGCGAGATCGGTGGTGACGTGCGGGATGCCGTACTTGTCAGCCACTTCGCGGGTCTTCTCCAGATCGCGGCTGATGAGGGAGACGACTTCGACGCCGTCGATGTTCTTGATGCCGTCCAGGTGCTTGATGCCGAAGGCGCCGGCGCCGGCGAGTGCGACTTTGATGGTCATGCGGTGGGTTCCTTGTAGAAGAGGTGGTGGATGGGGGGAGGTGGAAGAAGCTAGGCCCGCGGCGTCCGTGCCGCGGGGCGTGGCCCGTCTCAGCGGGCGGCTTCTTCGAGGATCAGGTGGCCCACGGCGGTGTTGGAGGCCGGCACGTGGAAGAAGCGGTGCGCCACGCGCGGCTGCAGGCCGGCGGGGGCGCCGTCGGCGCAGTCGGCCATCGCGCCGCGCGCGATCAGCCACATCACCAGCTCGATGCCTTCGGAGCCGGCTTCGCGCACGTATTCGATGTGCGGCACCTTGGCCAGTTCTGCGGGCTCGGCGATCAGGCGGTCCAGGAATTTGTTGTCCCAGTCGGCGTTGATCAGGCCGGCGCGCGCGCCCTGCAGCTGGTGGCTCATGCCGCCCGTGCCCCAGATGTGGACGTTCAGGTCTTCGTCGTACGACTCGACGGCGCGGCGGATGGCGCGGCCCAGGTTGAAGCAGCGCTGGCCGCTGGGCGCGGGGTACTGCACCACGTTCACGGCGAAGGGGATGACCGGGCAGGGCCAGGCGTCCTTGTGCGGGTCCTTCTCGCCGCACATGAGCGACAGCGGCACGGTGAGGCCGTGGTCCACGTCCATCTTGTTGACCAGGGTGAGGTCGAAGTCCTGCTGGATCACGCTCTGCGCGATGTGGCTGGCGAGCTCGGGGTGGCCGGCCACCTTGGGCACCGGGCGCGGGCCCCAGCCTTCGTCGGCGGGCGAATACTCGGCGGCCGTGCCGATGGCGAAGGTCGGGATCATGTCCATGCTGAAGGCCGTGGCGTGGTCGTTGAAGACCAGGAAGACCACGTCGGGCTTGTTGTCCTTCATCCACTGCTTGGAGAACTCGTAGCCCGCGAAGAGCGGCTGCCAGTAGGGCTCCTGGGTCTTGCCCAGGTCCATGGCCGCGCCGACAGCGGGCACGTGCGATGTGAAGACGGATGCGGTGATGCGGGCCATGGTCTCAGGCTCCCTTGCTGGTGCTGTGGGGGGGTTGTTGCGGGGCGGCGGCGGGGTGCGATGCGCCCTGCGGCTGGCGGTGCGGCTGCGCGCTGCCGTCTTCGCCCAGATAACGGTTGCCTTCGATGCTGCGGCCGCCGCTGATCATCATGTCGCGGTATTCCTGCTCGGTCATGCCGGTCATGCTGCCGGCCATCTGCTGGAAGCTCTTGCCGTCGGTGGCGCCGATCTTGGCCAGGAAGTAGATGTTGCCGCCGGTGCGCATGCACCAGTTCAGGTCGCGCGTCAGCACGGCCTGGCGCTGCTCCTCGGTCATGGGCCATTCGTTGAGGTAGGCGCGCTCGTCGGCGCGGAAGCGTTCGCGGTTCTCGGGCTTCATCAGGCTCATGCAGAACTGGTTGAGCCAGTAGCCTTTGCGGCTCTGCTCGGCGTCGAAGATGATCGTGCCGGGCACGTCCATGTACGGTTTTTCGAGTGCCATTGCTGGGTCTCCTTGTGCGGTGAGGTGCTTGCTTGCGGTGCGTCGCGCCTGCTTACTGCGGGGCCGCTTCTTCGGGCCAGTAGAGGCGCATGGGGTTGTCCACCAGCAGCTTCTTCTGCAGCTCGGCCGTGGGCGCGATGTGCGGGATGAAGTCCACCAGCAGGCCGTCGTCGGGCATGTGGCCCTTGAGGTTGGGGTGGGGCCAGTCGGTGCCCCAGAGCACGCGGTCGGGGAACTCCTCGACCACGCGGCGCGCGAAGGGCACCACGTCGCGGTAGGCGTTCTGTTCGCCGTTCAGCGCCTGCGGGCCAGTGGTGGACAGGCGCTCGGGGCAGCTCACCTTGCTCCAGACGTTGGGGTGCTCGCGCATGAATTTCAGGAACAGCTCGAACTCGGGGCCGTCGATGGGTTTCGTCACGTCGGGCCGGCCCATGTGGTCCACCACCACGGTGGTCGGCAGGCTGGTGAAGAAGTCCCACAGCTCGGGCAGGTCCACCGCCTCGAAATAGATCACCACGTGCCAGCCGAGCTTGGCGATGCGGCCGGCGATCTCCAGCAGCTCGTCCTTGGGCGTGAAGTCCACCAGGCGCTTGACGAAGTTGAAGCGCACGCCGCGCACGCCGGCATCGTGCAGCTCCTGCAGTTCCGCGTCGCTGATGCTGCGGCGCACCGTGGCCACGCCGCGCGCCTTGCCGCCGGCGGCCTTGCAGGCATCGACCATGGCGCGGTTGTCGGCGCCGTGGCAGGTGGCCTGCACGATCACGTTGCGCGCGAAGCCCAGGTGGTCGCGCAGCGCGAAGAGCTGTGCCTTGCTCGCGTCGCAGGGCGTGTACTTGCGCTCGGGCGCATAGGGGAATTCGGCGCCCGGGCCGAACACGTGGCAGTGCGCGTCCACGCTGCCCGCAGGCACCTGGAAGCGCGGCTTGGACGGGCCGGTGTACCAGTCGAGCCAGCCGGAGGTTTTCTCGAAGGGGCCGGAGGTCGGTTTGCTCATGATGGGTTCGCTTTCACACGGAAGGGAAAAAGAGGAAAAGGGGGAGGGGCGGGAGCGACAGGCCTCGCTCGATCAGTCGGGCTGGATGCGCGCCTCGCGCACCAGCTTCTCGTAGCGCTGCCGCTCGGAATGGATCAGCCGCACGAAGGCGTCGCGGCTGCCCGGCAGCACCTCGCCGCCCACCTGGGCCATGCGCTCGCGCACGCCGGGGGTCTGCAGGGCCTTCTGCACTTCGGCGTGCAGCCGGTCCACGATGGGCTGGGGCGTGCCGGCCGGCGCCACGAGGCCATACCAGACGGAGGCCTCGAAGCCGGGAAAGCCGGATTCGGCGATGGTGGGCACGTCGGGCAGCACGGCGCTGCGGCCGGGGCTGAGCACGGCCAGCACCTTGAGCTTGCCGCTCCTGGCATGGGGCAGGGCCTCCAGCGCGTTCACCGCGATCAGCGGCACCTGCCCGCCGAGCACGTCGGTCAGCGCCTGCGCGCCGCCGCGGTAGGGCACGTGCTGCAGCTCGATGCCGGCGGCACGCTCGAAGAATTCCACCGCCATGTGCGGCGTCGATCCGTTGCCGGGCGATGCGAAGGCGATGGCGCGCGGACGGGCCTTGGCCTGCGCGATCAGCTGGCCGATGCTGGCGTAGGGCGCCTGCGTATTGGCGGCGATGACCACCGGCACGCGCCCGATCAGCGAGATGGCGGCCAGGTCGCGCTCCGCATCGAAGGGCGCGGGCTGGTAGAGCGCCATGTTGGCCGCCAGCGCATTGGCCGCGACCATGAGGGTGTAACCGTCGGCCGGCGCATCGATGGCTGCCTTGACGGCGATGTTGCTGCCCGCGCCGGGCCTGTTATCCACAACGAAGGGCTGGCCCAGGCTGGCGGCGAGCGCCTGGCCCAGGCTGCGGGCGACGGCATCCACCGCACCACCGGCCGAATAGCCCACGAGCAGGCGCACCGGCCGAGCGGGGTAGGCCGCGGCGTCCTCGGCATGCGCCGGCAGGGGCAGCAGGCCAGGCAGCGCGGCGCCCGCCGCCAGGGCCGCCGTGCCCGCCAGCAGGCTGCGGCGGGAGGCGAAGGCCGGCGCGCGGGGGTGGGGAGGAGGAACGGTCATCGCACGGCCTTCCGTTCAGTCCAGCGTCACGTTCGCCTTGCGGATCACGTCGCCGAAGCGCTGGCTCTCGCTCTGGATGAACTGGTTGAACTGCGCGCGGGTGGTGGGGAAGGGCTCGTAGGCGAAGCTCTTGAACTTCTCCAGCACCTCGGGCGCCTTCAGGGCGTCTTCCACGTCGCGCTTGATCTTGTCGGTGACGGCGGCGGGCAGGCCGGGCGGCACGGCGATGGCGTTCCAGCCGATCACCTCGAAGCCCTTGGGGCCGCCCGATTCGGCCACCGTGGGCACGTCGGGGTAGCTGGCCGAGCGCTGCGGCGCGGCGATGGCCAAAAAGCGCAGCTTGCCGGCGCGCTGCAGCGGCCCGGCCGTGGCGGCGGTGCCCAGCGCGAAGGCCAGGTCGCCCGTGGACACCGAGGTGTAGAGCTGCGTGGTTTCCTTGTAGACCACGTGCTCCATCTGCGTGCCGGTCATCGACTCGAACAGCTCCGAGCCCAGGTGCACCGGGTTGCCCACCGACCAGGAGCCGTAGTTGAGCTTGCCCGGATGGGCCTTGGCGTCGGCGATCAGGTCGCCCACCGAGCGGTAGGGGCTGTTGCTGGCGACGGTGAAGAAGAAGTAGCCCTTGAAGAGCGGCAGCAGCGGGTCGAAGTCCTTCACCGGGTCGTAGGGCAGCTTCTTGAAGAGGCTGGGGTAGGCGGCCAGGTGGACGTTGTCCAGCACGATCATGTCGGTGCCGTCCTTGGCGCCGCGCTTGAAGGCGTCGATGGCGATGAAGCCGTTGCCGCCCGGGCGGTTATCCACAGTCACGGGCTGGCCCCAGGCGCGCGAGAGCCGGTCGGCCACGAGCCGCGCCACGCCGTCCGGGCCGCCGCCCACCGGGAAGGGCGTGATGATGCGCACCGGCTTGGTGGGCCAGGCGGCCGGCGCCGGCTGCGCCTGGGAAGCCAGGGGCAGGGCGCAGGCCGCGGTGGCGGCCAGGGCCAGCAGGCCACGGCGGGCGATGGCGGCGGTGGAGGCAGCAGCTGCTGCGGAAGTGGCAGTGGCAGGAGTGGCGCGGTTCGTCATGGCTTTTTGTCTCTCTTTATGGGAATGGTGGGAAGGCCAGGGGCGGGAACGCAGTCGGTGAAGGGACGGGCGGGCGGGCGGCTTGTTTGGGGTGGTGTGCGCGGCGGCCTTTCAGTCGATGTATTTGAGGCCGGCGGCGGCCAGCGGCTCGCGCATCTTGTACATGTCCAGGCCCAGCACGCCCGAGGCCAGCTTGGCGCGCTTCTCGCCCTCGAAGGATTCGCGCTTCCGGGCGGCGGCCAGCGTTTCCACGGCACGCGCCGCGGGCACGCAGACCACGCCGTCGTCGTCGGCCACGATCACGTCGCCGGGGGTGACCAGCATGCCGGCGCAGACCACGGGAATGTTCACCGAGCCGATGGTGGCCTTGATGCAGCCCTTGCTGCTGATGCACTTGCTCCAGACGGGGAAGTCCATCTCCTGCAGCGTCTTCACGTCGCGCACGCCGGCGTCGATGATGAGCGCACGGGCGCCGCGCGCCTGGAAGCTGGTGGCCAGCAGGTCGCCGAAATAGCCGTCGGTGCATTCGGCGGTGATGGCAGCCACCACCACGTCGCCGGGCTGGATCTGTTCGGCCGCGACGTGCAGCATCCAGTTGTCGCCGGGGTGCAGCAGCACCGTCACGGCCGTGCCCGAGACCTGCGCGCCGGGATAGATCGGGCGCATGTAGGGCTTGAGCAGGCCCACGCGGCCCATGGCCTCATGCACCGTGGCCGAGCCCAGCGCGGCCAGGCCGTCGGCGGCAGCGCGGTCGGCGCGCTGGATGTTGCGATAGACGACTCCGAGTTCGTACATGGTGTGTTTCTCCGGGTGTATTCAATGACTGTGGGGGATCGTCAGAACGTTCTTAAGAGCGGCTCACAAAGCCCAGCGAAGCGGTTCTGGCTAGGCGCCGCATCGCAGGCAGTACGAGTAGTACGACAAGATGCGGCAACGACGCCAGAAGGGTTTTGTGAGTCGCTCTAAAGGCCCTTGGCCTTGAGCTGTGCGTCCAGGCGCGGGAAAACGCGGCGCGCGTTGCCTTCGAAGACCTGGTAGCGCTCTTCGTCGCTCAGGTTGGCGGTGGCGCTCACGTAGCGCTTGGTGTCGTCGTAGTAGTGGCCGGTCTGCGGGTCGATGCCGCGCACGGCGCCGATCATTTCGCTGGCGAAGAGGATGTTCTTGACCGGGATCACCTTGGTCAGCAGGTCGATGCCGGGCTGGTGATAGACGCAGGTGTCGAAGAAGATGTTGTTCAGCAGGTGGTCTTCGAGCAGCGGCTTCTTCATCTCCTGCGCCAGGCCCCGGAAGCGGCCCCAGTGGTAGGGCACCGCGCCGCCGCCGTGCGGAATGACGAACTTCAGCGTGGGGAAATCCTTGAACAGGTCGCCCTGGATGCACTGCATCACGGCCGTGGTGTCGGCGTTGAGGTAGTGCGCGCCGGTGGTGTGGAAGCACGCGTTGCAGCTGGTGCTCACGTGGATCATGGCCGGGATGTCGTACTCCACCATCTTCTCGTAGATGGGGTACCAGTGGCGGTCGGTGAGGGGCGGGCTCGTCCAGTGGCCGCCGCTCGGGTCCGGGTTCAGGTTGATGCCCACGTTGCCGTACTGCTCCACGCACTTGACCAGTTCGGGGATGCAGGTCTTGGGATCGACGCCGGGCGACTGCGGCAGCATCGCGGCTGGCACGAAGTGGTCGGGAAAGAGCTGCGAGACGCGATAGCAGAGCTCGTTGCAGATGGCGGCCCAGGTGCTGGAGACCTCGAAGTCGCCGATGTGGTGGGCCATGAAGCTCGCGCGCGGGCTGAAGATGGTCAGGTCGCTGCCGCGTTCCTTCATCAGGCGCAGCTGGTTGCTCTCGATGGACTCGCGCAGCTCGTCATCGCTGATCTTCAGGTCGGACGGATTGGGCTTGGCCGACGGGTCCTTGATGCCCGCGATCTGGGCATTGCGCCAGTTCTCCAGCGCCTTGGGCGCGGTCGTGTAGTGGCCGTGGCAGTCGATGATCATGATGCGGAAAGCTCCGTGGGAATGATGGAAAAGAGGGAAAGAAGAAAGGGGGAGGGGCCGGCCGGCGGATCAGGCCGGCTCCATGCCCTGGCGGCGCTTGGCCTCGGCCGTGGCGGGCGAGGCCATGAAGGCCAGCAGCTCGCGCGCGGCAGATTCCTGCGCGGCGCCAGCCACCACGGCGGCGCTGAAGACGGTGGTGATCTGCACCGCATCGGGCAGCGGGCCGATCACGGCGATGCCTTCGACATGCAGCATTTCGCTCAGCTGCTGGAAGCCCAGCGCCACCTCGCCGCGCGCCACCAGCGCGCCCACGGGCGTGCCGGCCGGCGCCTGCACGGTGCGGTCCTTGACTGTTTCGGCGATGCCCCAGCGCTCGAACAGCTGCTGCAGCGCCACGCCGCTCGGGCCGGTCGAATAGCCGATGGTGGGCGCGGCCAGCACCGCATCGCGCAGCTGGGCTTCGGTGCCGATGGCGGGCTGCGGCGCGCCGGCGGGCACGGCCACCGCCACGCCCGAGCGCACCAGCGGCGTCACGCTGCCGGGCACGATGCGGCCGGCGGCCTCCAGCTTGGCGATGGCGTCTGAGGCCAGCACCACCACGTCGAAGGGCTCGCCGCCTTCGCGCACGCGCCGGGCGGCATCCACCCCGCCCACCGATTCGATGGCGGCCTCGCCGCCCGACTGCTGCTGCCATGCGGCGACCAGCTCGGCCAGCAGGGCCCGGGTGGCCATGGACGAAATACCGCGAACCTGGGGCGTGGACATGGTGATGCGTGTCTCCGAACGGGGGTTTTTATGGAACCGGGGCAGTGCAGGGCGCCTGGGCCAGGGTCCTATCCTGTGGACAACCCTCCCCGGAAATGCAGGCGTGGGGCATTCTTGCGCGCCCGCCCGCCGCTGCCCACCGGGCTGGCCCGCTATCAGCTAGAGCAAATCGGCATAACATGGCACCAGCTATGTTGTCGTGCGATGTGCAGCACGGCCCGTTTTGGGAGGCGCCCGCGGGGCGCAGGCATTCCGTGGATCTCAAGCAAATCGAATACTTCGTGCGCGTGGCCGAGCTGGGCAGCTTCACCCGCGCCGCGCTGGCGCTGGCGGTGGCCCAGCCCGCCCTGAGCCGCCAGATCCGCCTGCTGGAGGTGGAGCTGCGCCAGAACCTGCTGCTGCGCAACGGCCGGGGCGTGACGCTGACCGACGCCGGCCAGCTGATGCTGGAGCACGGCCGCGGCATCCTGCACCAGGTGGAGCGCGCCCGCGAAGACCTGGGCCGCGCACGCGGCGCGCTCACCGGGCGCGTGAGCATCGGCCTGCCGCCCAGCCTGGCGCGGCGGCTCACGGTGCCGCTCTCGCGCGCCTTCCGCCAGCGCCTGCCCGACGCGGCCCTGTCGATCAGCGAAGGCCTGTCGGTGCAGATGCAGGAATGGCTGCAGACCGGCCGGCTGGACGTGGCGCTGCTCTACAACCCGCCCACCTCGCCCGAGCTGGCCGCCGAACACCTGATGGACGAGGAACTCTTCGCCATCGCCCCGCGCCCGGACACCCGCCCCGGCACGGGCAGCGGCGGCACTGAGTCGCCCATGCCCCTGGCGACTCTGGCCACGCACCCGCTGGTCGTACCCAGCCGGCCCAACGCCCTGCGCATGCTGCTGGAGCGGCGCATGGCCGACATCGGCTGCACGCCGCGCATCGCCATGGAGATCGACGGCGTCTCGGCCATCCTCGACCTGGTCTCCGAAGGCGTGGGCTATGCCGTGCTGCCCGGGCATGCGGTGCGCGCCTCGGCCCATCCGCAGCGCTACCTGCTGCACCCCATCGACGCGCCGCGCGTGGTGGGGCAGGTGCATCTGGTCACCTCGGCGCGGCGGGCGGCCACGCTGGCGCAGCAGGCCACCATCGCGCTGATCCGCGAAATGGTGGCTGAGCCGCAGCCGGGCTGAGAACCCGTTCGCTCATCTTTCGATAGCGCAATGCGCAGGCCAGACAAGCGCTACAGCCCGAAAAAGCCTCAAAAATTCACCTCACTGCTGCAGCCCCAGGAAGCGCGCCGGCGGCATGCCCACCGCGCGCCGCACCATGGCGCTGAAGGCGCTGGGGCTGGCGTAGCCCAGCTCGGCCGCGATCTGGTTGACGGGCTTGCGACCCGCGGCCAGCGCCACCGCCTGGGCCAGCAGCACCTGCTGGCGCCACTGCGTGAAGGTTGTGGATAACTCCTGCCGGAAAAGCCGCGCCACCGTGCGCGGGCTGGCCCCCGTGTCGCGCGCCCAGTCGGCCAGCGCCTCGTGGCGGGTCGGGTCGGCCAGCACCGCCTCGCACAGATGGCGCAGGCGCTTGTCGCGCGGCAGCGGCACGCCCAGGCGCACGGCGCTGGCGCGGCGCAGTTCTTCGAGGATCAGCGCGCTCAGGTGGCGCTCGCGGCGCAGCGCCTCGGGCTTCAGGGGCGGGGCGTCGTCGTTCTCGGCGGGCATCTCGCAGACCAGGGCGCGCAGCAGCTCGGACATCTCCAGCACGCGGCACTGGCGCCAGGGCGCCTCGTCGGCCCGCGCCACGCCGGGGCCGCAGCGGCCGCGCGGCTGGTGCAGGTAGAGCGTGCGCAGATCGGCGTCCTCCACCATGGTCACCGCATGCTCCACGCCGGGCGGAATCCACACCGCACGCGAAGGCGGCACGATGTAGGTGCCGCCTGCCACCGTCAGCCGGATCACGCCCTGAGTCGAGATCGCCACCTGCGCCCAGGGATGGCTGTGCGGCATCACCTGCGTGTCGGCGCTCAGCGCGCGCACCTTGGCCCGCACCGGCCGCGCCGCGCTCGGCACGAAGAGGTGCGGCGTGAGCGAATCGACGTAGGACAGGGGCCGCGCGCGCGGCCGGGCGGCGGGCGGGCGCAACAGCAGGGCGGTGTTTGGCATTTTCTCGACAGAGTTTGGCCGTCTATCGTAATTCGGACGCGAGGCCCCTGCCTAAGATCGCCGCCATGACCTCGATCAACCCACCCACCGCCGCAGCGAGCGCCACGCTGCGCGAAGACGCGCGCACCATCGGCCTCATCGGCCTGGCGCACGGCTCCTCGCACTTCTTCCACCTGCTGCTGCCGCCGCTCTTTCCCTTCCTCATCAAGGAATTCGGCTTCAGCTATTCCGAGCTGGGCCTGCTGGTGTCGGTGTTCTTCGTCATCTCCGGCGTGGGCCAGGCGCTCTCGGGCTTCATCGTGGACCGGGTGGGCGCGCGGCCGGTGATGTTCTTCGCACTCTCGTGCTTCACGGCGGCCGGGGTGGTGGCCAGCCTCGCCACCGGCTACTTCGGCCTGATGGCCGCCGCCGCGCTGGCGGGCCTGGGCAACGCGCCCTTCCATCCGGTGGACTTCACCATCCTCAACAAGCGCGTCTCGGCCCAGCGGCTGGGGCACGGGTTTTCGGTGCACGGCATCTCGGGCAACCTGGGCTGGGCGACGGCGCCCATCTTCATGGCCGGCATCACCGCCGCCACCGGCTCCTGGCGCACGGCGTGCCTGTGCGGCGGCGTGCTCGCGGCCCTGGTGCTCACGGTGATGGTCATCAACCGCGACGCGCTGGACGACCGGCGCGGCACCGCCGGTGCGCAGGCCGGCGCCAAGCCCGTGCCCGGCGCCACGGCCGAGCACCCGATGGCCTTCCTCAAGCTGCCCTCGGTGTGGCTGTGCTTCTCGTTCTTCTTCTGGACCACCTGCTCGCTCAGCGTGATCCAGAGCTTCGCCAGCCCCACGCTGCAGAAGATGTACGGCCTGCCGCTGTCCGTCACCTCCCTGGTCGTCACCGGCTACATGCTGTGCGGCGCCGCCGGCATGGTGGTGGGCGGCTTCCTGGCCGGCCGCGTGGCGCGGCTGGAACGCACCATCACCGTCTGCATGCTGACCACCGCCGCCATGCTGGTCGTGGCCGGCACCGGCTGGCTGCCGGGCATGGGCACGATGGTGCTGGTGGCGCTGGCCGGCGTGGGCACGGGCCTGGCGGGCCCCTCGCGCGACATGCTCATCAAGCGCGCCGCGCCTCCCGGCGCCACCGGCCGCGTCTACGGCACGGTGTATTCGGGGCTGGACCTGGGCTTTTGCACCGCCGCCCCGGTATTCGGCGCCATGCTCGATGCAGGCATGACTTCGGGCATCTTCTACGGCTCGGCCGCCGCACTGGTGCTGGGCGTGGCCTCTGCCGGCGTCGTGGGAGTGGGCGTGGCGGCCCGGGCGGCGCAGCAGCGCGCTGCGGCGGCCACGGCCTGACAGCCTGTCGACGTTCCCTCGGGGGATCGTCAACCGCCTGCGGGCCGCGCCCGCTGGCTTCCTTCTTCTGGCACTCACACCCCGGTGGCGACAGCTGTTGCCTCGGCGCCCAGCAGCACATCCACCACGTCGTCCGCGAAGGCATAGCGCCGCTCGCCGATCCACACGGCATCGGCATGCTCCGGATCGGGCCGGGCCGGCGGCAGGCCGTGATCGCGCAGGGCAAGCGCGCAGCCGGCCCAGTCGCCTCCGGCCACCGGCGCATTGAGCGACGCCCACGACAGGCTGCCGCAGACGTTGTCGCCGAAGCCGTGCAGCGTCCGCCAGTCGGCGCCACGCTCCAGCAGCCAGCGTGCGAGGCCCGCGTCGCCGCGGAACACCGCGTGGTTGAGCGCGGTGGCATCGATATCGCCACCCCGCACCTCCAGCGGCCAGCCGCAGGCCACCATCGCCCGGACCGCCTCGCCGCAACCCTGCGCCGCCAGCTCGGGCAGCATCCGCAGCCGTGCCGCGTCCAGCCGGCCGATCACGTCCGGATGGGCGGCCTGGACCGCGCGCGCGGCTTCGGCATCGCCCCGCGCGCAGGCGGCCACGAAGGCGTCATCCGCCGCGAGGGGCGCAGGCGTCGCGCCGGCCTGCTCCAGCAGCCGCGCCAGGTCCGGTCGGCCGAAACGCAGTGCAAGCGCAAGGGCCGGCACACCGTCCGGCGTGCAGGCTTCGGCCCGGGCGCCCGCCTTCAGCAAGGCCTGTACGTGCGGGACCGGGCACCGGCGGCGAATGGCCCAGAGCAGCGGAGAACCCCACTCGGCGGTGGGGGGCCCCAGCGGCGGCTCGTTCGCATCGCCCCCGTGGGCAAGCAGCAATTGAAGGGGCTCCGGGTCCTCCAGGTCCAGCGCTCGGTAGATCGCGTTGGAGCCGGCGATGCGGGCACCCGCCTCCAGCAGCAGCCGGGCGCATGCCGGCGCTTCCAGCGCGTGGTAGAGCGATTCGCCGTCGTCGGGGTCCGCGCCAGCCGCCAGCAGCAGGCCGGTCAGCTCAGGATCGTGCGCCTTGCCGGCCGCGCCGTACAGCGCCGACAGCCGCTCGGTCGCCGAGGGCGCCTGCAGCGAGGCCGGAGGCCAGCGGCTGCCGATGGACTGGCCGGCCGCCGCGCCCGCAGACAGCAGCCAGCGCGCGCAATCCTGCAGCCGCTCGCGGAAGCCCGGCAGGCGGGCCAGCCCCGAATGGGTCACGGCCACCAGCGGCGGCAGCTGCAGCGGCCCACCGGCCCGATGGACCCAGCCCGGGTCGCGCTCCGTGGCGTGCCGGAGTACCTGCACATCGCCCACGGCGCAGGCCAGGTAGGGGTCGCCGCCGCGCAGCTGGGGGTCGTCCTCCAGCATCCGCGCCGCCACGGCCGGCCGGCTGCCGCTGTGGCCGCCCACGACATCGCCGGCATAGACCAGCCGCAGCCACTGATGCAGCGCCTCGCCGGGCACATCGGCCCGCGCGCGGCGGGCCTGCACGAAAAGCTGCAGATCGGCCCAGGACGGGAGTCCGTATTCGCGGGCGATGCACGATTGCGTGTCGTGCAGGCGAAAGTCTGCCGCCGCCAGAGCCGCAAGGCTCTGCCCACGCGCGGCGGGCAGGGATGCGCCCAGCCGCTGGAGTGCGGCCGGTTCGCCGAGACGGACCTGCGCGAGCAGTTCCTTGGCTTGTTTCTTCAGGTAGCCGATATCCGGCCGGGGGGGAATGCGCTTCATGGACACCTCCGTGCTTCAGATGCCGAAGACCCGCAATGTCGGCTGCACAAAAGGCGTGGATGGCTGGCTGATGCTGAGCAAGTGGGTTCAACCCTTCCCGCGGGCCCGGGTGCGTCTTGTACGCGGCCAGGATGATACGGGATGCCGAAGGCCCGGTGCTCGGGGGTGGGGCCGGGGCCTTGGCACCGCCGGCCCGGCGCTGCGCGTGGCGGGTGATCAGCCACCCGGCGCCACGCGCCGGCCCTGGGCATCGACCACCGGCTCGCCATCTTCCTTGGCGAAGGCGCCGCGCTGCGGCTGGGGCAGGATGTCCAGCACCAGCTCCGACGGCCGGCACAGCCGCGTGCCCAGCGGCGTGGCGACGATGGGGCGGTTGATGAGGATGGGGTGCTCCAGCATGCAGCCGATCAGCGCGTCGTCGCTCCACTTCGGATCGTCCAGGCCCAGTTCGTCGTAGGGCGTGCCCTTGCGGCGCATCACCTCGCGCACCGGCAGGCCCATGGCGGCGATCAGCGCCTGCAGCGTGGCGCGGTCGGGCGGCGTCTTCAGGTATTCGACGACGGTGGGCTCCTCGCCCGAATTGCGGATCAGCGCCAGCGTGTTGCGCGAGGTGCCGCAGGCCGGGTTGTGATAGATCGTGATGGAAGCGGTCATGGTGCGAAGCAGAGAAGAAGGATCGGGGTGGAACGGGTTCACGCGAAACCGAGGCGCAGCGCCAGCGCGGCCAGCGTCACGGCCAGCACCGGCAGCGTCAGCACCGCGCCCACGCGCAGGTAGTAGCCCCAGGTGATGGTCGTGCCCTTGCGGGCAAGCACGTGCAGCCACAGCAGGGTCGCCAGGCTGCCGATGGGCGTGATCTTCGGGCCCAGGTCGCAGCCGATGACGTTGGCATAGACCATGGCCTCCTTCACCAGCCCGGTGGCGGAGGACTGGTCGATGGAGAGCGCGCCCACCAGCACCGTGGGCATGTTGTTCATCACCGACGAGAGCGCCGCCGCGAGAAAGCCCGTGCCGAAGGCCGCGCCCCAGACGCCGCCGCGCGCGAAGCCGTCGAGCACGCCGGCCAGGTACGAGGTGAGCCCCGCGTTGCGCAGGCCATAGACCACCAGGTACATGCCCAGCGAGAAGACCACGATCTGCCAGGGCGCGCCGCGCAGCACCCGGCCCACGCCGATGGCATGGCCGCGCCAGGCCACGGCCAGCAGCAGCGCCGCGCAGGCCGCGGCCACGGCGCTGATCGGCACGCCCAGCGGCTCCAGCGCGAAGCAGCCCAGCAGCAGCAGAGCCAGCACCACCCAGCCGGCGCGGAAGGTGGCCACATCGCGCACCGCCTCGGCCGGGGCCTTCAGCTGGCGCAGGTCGTAGGTCGCGGGCAGGTCGCGGCGGTAGAAGAGGTAGAGCACGGCCAGGCTGGCGGCGACGGAGGCGAGGTTCACCGGCACCATCACCGCCGCGTAGTCGCTGAAGCTCAGCTGGAAGAAATCCGCCGTGACGATGTTCACCAGGTTGGAAACCACCAGCGGCAGGCTGGCCGTGTCGGCGATGAAGCCCGCCGCCATCACGAAGGCCAGCGTCGCAGCGGGAGAAAAGCCCAGCGCCAGCAGCATGGACATGACGATGGGCGTGAGGATCAGCGCAGCGCCATCGTTGGCGAACAGCGCCGACACCGCGGCGCCCAGCAGCACCGTCAGGCCGAAGAGCCGCGCGCCACGGCCGCGGCCCCAGCGGGCCACGTGCAGCGCGGCCCATTCGAAGAAACCCGCTTCGTCCAGCAGCAGGCTGATGACGATCAGCGCCACGAAGGTCGCGGTCGCGTTCCAGACGATGCCCCAGACCACCGGCACGTCGGCCAGGTGGACCACGCCCAGCGCCAGCGCGGCCAGCGCGCCGGCCGAGGCGCTCCAGCCGATGCCCAGGCCTCGGGGCTGCCAGATGACCAGAACCAGCGTGGCGACGAAGATGCAGATGGCGGCGATCATGGGTGGATCAGTCTTTGCGTGAAGAAGAAGGAGAGGAAGGGGAAGAAGGCGCGCAGGCGGCAGCGCCCGGCAGGCTGGCGCTGCACGGCGCGCCGGCGCAGCAGTTGTCGGTGAGAAAGCCCAGCAGGCTGCCCATGCGGTCGAAGCTGGCGCGGTAGATGAGGTTGCGGCTGGCGCGCTCCTGCGAGACCAGGCCCGCCTGGGCCAGCTCCTTCAAGTGGAACGACAGCGTGGCATTGGCCAGCCCCAGGGCTTCGCCGATCACGCCCGGCGTCAGCCCGTCCGGCCCGGCCACGACCAGGGCCCGGAAGATGCGCAGGCGCATGGGGTGGGAGAGGGCGCCCAGCGTGGCGGCGGCTTCGGTTTCATCCATGCGGCCATACTACGACATTAATACGACATTTCCAGTAATTTGGAAATGATGTGGATAACTCTCCGACGCCACAGCCCTGCCACGCCTTCAGCGCAGCAGCGCGTAGCCCACGCCGATGGCCGCCAACAGCCCCACCGCGTCGGCGAACAGCGCGCAGGCCAGCGCGTGGCGGGTGTGCTTCACGCCCACGCTGCCGAAATACACGGCCAGCACGTAGAACGTGGTTTCGGTGGAGCCCTGCACGATGGCCGCGAGCCGCCCGGCGAAGGAATCCACGCCGTGGGCCTGCATCACGTCGATCATCAGGCCCCGCGCGCCCGCGCCCGAAAGCACCTTCATCAGCCCCACGGGCAGGGCGGGCAGGAAGTCGGTGTTCCAGCCCAGCGCCGACACGCCCGCGCCGATGCCCGAGAGCACAAAGTCCATGCAGCCCGCCGCGCGGAACACGCCCACCGCGATCAGGATGGCGATGAGGTAGGGCACGATCTGCACCGCCACGCCGAAGCCTTCCTTGGCGCCGTCGATGAACGCCTCATAGGCATTCACCCGCCGCCACGCGGCGGCCAGCACGAAGAGCATCACCACGCCCAGGATCACGCCGGCGCCGGTGGCGCCGGCCACGCGCGCGGCCTGTTCGGCCGGCAGGCGCGAGAGCGCCGCGACCGCCGCCGCCAGCAGCCCGCCCACGGCCAGCACCGGCAGCAGCAGGCGCGGACGCCAGAGCGGCAGCCGCTGGGCGACGGCCACCGCCAGCACGCCGGCCAAGAGCGAGATGAAGGTCACGATCAGCGTGGGCAGGAAGATGTCGGCCGCGTTGAAGCCCGGGCCCAGGCCCTGCTGCAGCGCCACGCTCTGGCGGATGGCGATGACCGAGGTCGGAATCAGCGTGAGCCCGGCCGTGTTCATCACCACGAACATGATCTGCGCGTCGCTGGCGGTGCCCGGCGCACGCGGGTTGATGGACTGCAGCTCGCGCATGGCCGCCAGGCCCAGCGGGGTGGCGGCGTTGTCCAGCCCCAGCAGGTTGGCCGAGACGTTCATGGTCATCGCGCCCTGCGCGGGGTGGCCGTCGGGCACGCCCGGAAAGAGCCGCCGCAGGAGCGGCCCGGCCGCGCGCGCCAGCAGCGCGATGACGCCGGCGCGCTCGCCCACGCGCATCAGCCCCAGCCACAGCGCCATCACGCCGGCCAGGCCCAGCGAGATCTCGAAGCCCGAGCGCGCCCCGTCGAAGAGCGCCGCCATCAACGCCTGGAAGATGCCCGCGTCGCCCAGCGCCCAGCGCACGGCGGCCGTGGCGAAGGCCACGGTGAAGAAGCCGATCCAGAGCCAGTTGAGCACCATGGGGCGCGAAGCGGCCGGGCGTCGTGGTTACTGAGGCAAGCCGGTCAGAACGGCGCGTCGTCGTCGTCCGCAGCCGCCGCAGCCGCCGCAGCAGCAGCGGTGGCCGAAGCGGCAGCGGCAGCCGGGGCAGCGGGCGCAGCGGGTGCGCCATCGCCCAGGCCGGTGCGGCCTTCGCCGCCCAGCGCCTCGATCAGGTCGGGGATCAGCTTGCTCAGCTCGCCCGTGGCGATGGCCACGTCGGTGTCGAAGCCGCCGTCGTCCTTGCCCGAGCCCTGGCCCTCGAACACCGTGTCGAGGAAGGAGACCTTCTTGAGCTGCAGCCCCTCGGTCAGCAGGAAGGAGACGCGGTCGTCCCAGGTCATCGCCAGCTTGGTGGGCAGCTTGCCCGCGGCGATGTGCGCCTGCACTTCCTCGATGTCCAGCGGGTGGCGCGCATAGCGCACCACGGCCTTGGTCTCGTCGGCGCTTTTCAGCTCGCACTCGCGGTCCACGCTGAAGCCGGCGGGCGGCTCCTGCTCCTTGAGCCAGTGCGCCATGGCGGCCTGCGGGCTGGTCTGCGTGTCGAGCAGCGAGAGCGACAGGCCCGGCAGCGCCTCGACCAGCAGGCTGGTCACCTCGTCGGCGCGGCCCTGGGAAGAGGTGTCCAGCACCAGCGTCAGCGCCTGCGGGTCGATCCACACCCAGGTCGAGCCCTGCTTGGTGAAGGCCATGGGCAGCAAATCGAGCTTGGCCTCTTCCTTGAGCTCCTTCGATTCCTTCTTGCCGGGCTTGCGGCCGGTTTCCTGCTCGATGCGGGCGGCCTTGTCCTTGACCTTGCGCGCCAGCACCGAGCCGGGCAGCACCTTGGTCTCGGCCATGAAGCGCAGCACCCAGTGCCCGCCCACCGATTCGGCCATGGGGCCGTGGGCCTCGCCGCGCGGCGGCACCCAGCCGATGGACTTTTCCTGCGTGGCGCCGCATTCGGCGAAGGGCAGCTTGGCCAGCGCCTCTTCCATCTGCGTCAGGTCCGCCTGCCAGCCCGGGGCGATGCGGTAAACGATCATGCTCTTGAACACGGAAATCCAACCCTTCGTAATCCGTGGCGCGGCGCGCCACATTCCAGCCGTCTTGCTCGTCATGGCGCAGCGCGGCCCTGGCTGGGGCCGGCGCGCCGGGCCGCCATTGTCGGCGTTCGCAGGCCGCCGGCCGGCGGCGCAACGCACGGTTACCGGCCCGCGGCCTGCCCGAATGCGCCCCACGCTCCGGTTTCCATAGCTGGATGCGCTCATTCCACAAGGGCTGCGGGCCACCCGACGCGAATTTCACTACCTGTGCAACCGGCCGTTGCCACAACTTTACATAGCCACATCAAGCGCGCACGCCGGCGATACATGGGCCGCAGACACTGACTCCAAGGCGCTGCGAAAGACACCACCCGGTGACCAGCGGCGCTGATGACGACGATCCGACTTCCCCGAAAGGAACATTTCCATGGCAAACGCTCTCCAGCAACGTCTCGCTTCCACCACCCTGGCCACGGCCCTGCTCGTGGCGCTGGCTGCACCGGCCTTCGCGCAGACCGCTGCAGCACCTGCCGCCCCGGCCCCAACAGCCAGCCAGCCCGCGGCCGACGGCGCCAAGGCCCCGCGCCAAGGCGAACGCCGTGCCCATTCGCCCGAGGAACGCCAGCAGCGCATGGAACGCCATGCTTCCGAACTGAAGCAGAAGCTGCAGATCACCCCGGCGCAGGAATCGGCCTGGACGGCCTTCACCACCGCCATGCAGCCGCCCGCCGATGCGCAAGCCCGCCATGAAGCGCTGCGCGATCTGGACAAGCTGACCACGCCCGAACGCATCGACCGCCTGCGCGCCCTGCGCACCCAGCACGCCGCCGAGGCCGACCGCCGCGACGAAGCCGTGAAGACCTTCTACGCCGCGCTCACCCCGGCCCAGCAGAAGGTGTTCGATGCCGAATCGGCCCGCATGCACCAGCGCATGGCCGGCCCGGACGGAGCCGGCCCGCGCGGCCCCAAGGCCGGCGGCGAGCATCCGCGCCACGGCGGCCCCGCTGCCAAGCCGGGTTCCGCAGCGCCCGGAGCACCTGCCGCGCCCCAGTAAGAACGTGTTCACGATCTAACGGCATCGCCGACTGACAGCGCACCGGCCTGACCCAGGCCGGCACGGCCCGCCCGCCCTACCGCATCGCCGGTACGGCCGGCGGGCCGTTGCTTTTCTTGTAAGGAAATTTCCGAAGCAGGTATTGCGCCGCCGCCAATCCCCCCATGGGGGAAGGGCTGACGGCTGCCGCCTACAGCGGGTGCTCACGGGGGCCGAATACAGTGCGAAACACAATTCACACTGGTCTTTCCATCCATGACCCTCGCATCACGCCCCTCCGGATTCCGATCTTTTCTCGCGCGCGCCGTCGCACTGCTGGCCCTGGCTTCGCCCCTGCTGCCCGCGGCCCATGCCCAGGGCATGTCCGCCGACGCCACGCAAAGCCCCTCGCTCTACGTTCAAGGCAGCTGGGCCGAAAAAAGCACCGACGCCGCCACACTCGGCCTGACCCTGCCCTGGAACAGCTGGCGCACCGAACTCTGGGGCGGCGAAGTGCGCGGCCACTGGGACGTGTACGTCAGCCGCTGGTCCTTCGACGCTGCGGCCGGCCAGCCCAGCCACACGACGGTGCTGGGCGTGACGCCCACGCTGCGGCTGCGCCCCGACCAGGGCCGCTCGCCCTGGTTCTTCGAAGGCGGCATCGGCGCCACCGTGGCCAGCGACCGCTACATCACGGTGAACAAGGAATTCAGCACGCGCTTCAACTTCGCCTCGCACCTGGGCTTCGGCGTGAACTTCGGCGAGCAGCGCCGCCACGAGCTGTCGCTGCGCGTGCAGCATGTCTCCAACGCCGGCATCAAGAGCCCCAACCCGGGCGAGAACTTCGTGCAGTTGCGCTACGGCTACCACTTCTGATCCGCTCCGGACCGGGCCTCGAGGCCCGGATTTCCCGCCAAAGGCCCCTTCCGGGGCCTTTTTTTCGTCCGTCGTTTGCCCCTTGCCCGCCACAAAGTGGACGGCCTGTGGATAAACCTGGGTATGGATGAAGAACAACACAGGGGTTATCCACAGAAACCTTCGGCGGGCCGAAGTTGTTCCCTTTTCGCGTCGCCCTTCACCCGGGTTCCGGCCACAGGGTTGGTGACGGGCCAACATCCTGTCGCGATTGAAGAAAAGGCGCTTGTCCACAAAAAACGGCGCGCTCTACTACTACGACTATGTATTTATAAAGACCTTAGAAGAATAACCAGACAACAAGGCCGCGCCGGTTTCGGGCGCCAAGGGCCCTTCCGAGGCAGGAAAAGAGGGGGTTCCGGCGAAATGGGCCGCCTCGCTATTTTTTTGGGAGCGGAATACGCCGGTTCTGCGTGGGCTGATGGGCAAAAGTACGTGCAGAACCGCCCTGGGGCCGCCTGCGCGGCGCCTCGGCCATGCCCGTGCCGCGCGCGACGCGGCGCTCTATGGCCGAATCTGCAGGAGCCCTGCAGCAGAGCTTCAACAGAATCCAGCCAAACCCGTCTCGGCAGCCAGCGCCAGGGGCAGATTCGGGTGCTGGAGGCCCTTCAGAGGCCTCGAAATGAACAAGTCTGGGGACATCTCCGGCACAACCGGGCACTTATCCACAGAACGGGCGCGCGGCGCCGGTTTATCCCCGTTGGCGGTACGGTGGCAAGAGGGGTCGGCGCACAGGCTTGTGCGGCGCCCAAGTTCCTTTTCCGGCAAAGGAATTTAGAGTTATCCACAGAACGGGCCGGGCCTTACTACTACCACTATCCCCTTATAAAAAATATAAAGAAGAAGACAGGACAACAGGAAGACCAGGGGAGGGACAATGGGGGCTGGGCGTGCTCTGCGCTCCGGGAAAAATCCCGTTCCGGCCGGGCTTCGGGTGCGTGCAGAGGCCTGCAGGAAGGCCTCTATAGGGCCCGGAAAGGCGTTTGGCGGGGTAGGGGTATGGGGGGGTGGCACCCCCATCCCTGAATCGCTCAGCGGGCCTGGTGCGGATGCAGCAGGCGGTCCAAGGCTTCCATCGACAGCGGCCGGCTGAACAGATAGCCCTGGTAGTAGCGGCAGCCGGCCTGCGCCAGGCGTTCGCGCTGGTCGGCGGTTTCCACACCTTCTGCGATCACCTGCAGGCCCAGGCTGCGCGAAAGGGCGATGATCGTGTCCACGATGGCGGCGTCGTTCGGATCGGTCAGCAGGTCGGCCACGAAGCTCTGGTCGATCTTGAGCTGGTCCAGCGGCATGCGCTTGAGATAGCTCAGCGAGGAGTAGCCGGTGCCGAAGTCGTCCAGCGAGAAGCGCACGCCATAGGCGCGCAGCGCCGTCATGGTGGCGATGGTGGTTTCCATGTCTTCCACCAGCAGGGTTTCGGTCAGCTCCAGCTTCAGCTGGGCCGACGGCGCCCCGGTGATGGCCAGCACGCGCGCCACGTCATCGACGAAGCTCGCATGCCGGAACTGGCGCGAGCTGACGTTCACCGCCATGGTCAGGTGCGCCAGGTCGGGCTCGTCGCGCCAGCTGGCCAGCAGCTTGCACGCCGTGTGCAGCACCCAGCGGCCCAGCGGCAGGATCAGCCCGGTCTCTTCGGCCAGCGGGATGAATTCGCCCGGCGACACCATGCCGCGCTGGGGTTGCGACCAGCGCAGCAGCGCCTCCAGGCCCACGATGTGGCCGTGGTGGTCCACCTGGGGCTGGTAATGCAGCGTGAATTCGTCCTGCGAGAGGGCCGCGCGCAGGTCGGCCTCCAGCAGGGCGCGGGCGCTGACCACGGCCTGCATGCCGGGATCGAAGAAGCGCAGCGTGTTGCGCCCGGCCGTCTTGGCCTGGTACATGGCCAGATCCGCCTGCTTGAGCAGCTCGCCCACGCTGGTGGGCGCGTCGTCGAAGGGCGCGATGCCGATGCTGGGCGTGCTGCGGTACTGGTAGCCGGCGAGCGCATAGGGCGCGGAGAGCACGGTCAGCACCTTCTCGCCCACGCTGCGGGCATGGCGGGCGAGCGCCTCGGTCTCGTTGCTCAGCTCCTCGATCATCACCACGAACTCGTCGCCGCCCAGGCGCGCCACCGTGTCCACGCTGCGCACGCAGGTGTTCAGGCGCTTGGCCACCTGCTGCAGCAGCAGATCGCCCTTGTCGTGGCCCAGCGTGTCGTTGAGCGTCTTGAAGTTGTCCAGGTCGATGAAGAGCAGCGCGCCGCCCTGGCGCTGGCGCTGGGCCTTGGTCAGCGCCTGGCCGATGCGGTCCATCAGCAGCATGCGGTTGGGCAGGCCGGTGAGCGGGTCGTAGAAGGCCAGGCGCTGGATCTCGCGCTCGGTCGCCTTGCGCTGGCGGATGTCGGTGTTCAGCGCCAGCACCGATTCGGGCGTGCCGTCGTCGGCGCGCACCAGCGTCCAGCGGCCTTCCACCTCCAGCGGCGTGCCCTGGCGGTCGTATTGCAGGATCTCGCCGGTCCATTCGCCGTGGTCCAGCGTGGCCTGGGTGGCGTAGTGGAAGGCCTCCGGGTCGCGGTAGAGCAGCTCGGCGATGCTGCGGCCCATGGCTTCCTGGCGCGTCCAGCCGTACATGTGCTCGGCGCCCTGGTTCCAGAAGGTGATGCGGTGGTTCAGGTCGCGCACGATGATCGCGTCGCGCGCCTTGTCCAGCAGCGAGGCCTGCTGGCGGATGCGGCTGTCGGCGATCTGGCGCTGCATCTCGGCCGACGCGCGCGCCGCGAAGATCTGCATCGTGTGCAGCATGAAGTCGGGCCGCGTGAGCGGCTCGCGGAAGGCCACGAAGATCAGGCCCACCGGCCGGCCTTCGCTGTCGGACAGCTGGTGGCCGACATAGCCTTCCATGCCCAGCTCGGCGCACTGCGTGCAATAGGCAAAGCGCTGCGAAACCTGCTCGGGCACCAGCACATGGCGCTGCGTCAGCAGCTGCTCGCTGGGCATGTTCGCCAGGTCGTATTCGAGCGGGGGCCGTAGGGCGCCGTCCAGCATCCAGGCCATGGTGCTCGCGCGCGGCGTCTCGCCCGCCGGGACCGGCAGCAGGCGTGCCACGCCGGCCAGCGGCGCGCCCAGCACGTCCGACATGTTGACCACCAGCTGCTGGAAGAATTCGGCGCCGATGCCGGCCGACACCGCCGACGCCACCTTGAGCACCATGGCCTGCAGGTGCTGCTGCTCGGTGCGCGCGCGCAGGCTCTTGATGCCGAAGGCCACGTCGTTGGCCAGCGATTCGAGCAGATGGGCTTCTTCCGGGCTCAGGTGTACCAGCTCGGAGGCGTAGAGGTAGAGCAGCCCGAAGGTGCGCTGGGTGTCGCACAGGGGCAGGCAGATCGCGGCGCGCAGGCCGTGCGCTTGCATGCGGTCGAGCACATGCGCGAAGCCCGTCGCCTTGCGCACGTCGTGCACGATCGCGGTCCTGCCGCTGCGCACGCACTGGCCCGCCGGGCCCTGGCCGCCGGGGTGGTCGGCCGACCAGCTCAGGTGCAGCGTTTCGAGGAAATGCTCGCCGTGCCCGGCATGCGCCACGATGTCGATGGAT
The DNA here is from genome assembly GCF_900113035.1 of Paracidovorax wautersii. GTDB lineage: Bacteria > Pseudomonadota > Gammaproteobacteria > Burkholderiales > Burkholderiaceae_C > Paracidovorax > Paracidovorax wautersii. Next base: position 88,733 of record NZ_FONX01000002.1, read on the forward strand.
TTGCCCGGATCGTCGCGCGCCATGCCGACCCAGCCCAGCCGGTAGCCGCCGATGTCCACCGCCACGCGGCAGACGGCGTGCAGCAGCTCGGCTTCGGAAGTGGCGCGCACCAGGATCTCGTTGCATTCGCCCAGCAGCCGCTGGGCCCGGCCCACGCGGGCCAGCTCGCGCTCGGTGCGCACGCGTTCGGTGACGTCGTTGCCCAGCACCTGGCATGCCGCCACGCCGTTGAAGCGCGTGCTGCCGGAATACATCTCCATGTCGATGACCGTGCCGTCGCGGCGCACGTGGCGCTGGCGCAGGGGCTCGGGCCGGCCGTCGTGCGTCATGTCGCGCAGGACGGCGGCGAGCCGGTCGCGCTCCTCGGGCAGGAACAGGTCCGGCATCGCCATGCGCATCAGCTCGGCTTCGGAATAGCCGTGCAGCTGCACCATGGCCCGGTTCACGGCCAGGATGCGCAGGCTGTCGCATTCATAGACCCACATCGGCTGCGGGTGGTCGGCGAAGAGCGACCGGTACTGCGCCTCTGACGCGCGCAGGCGCGCCTCGATGTCGCGCAGCTGCAGCGTCGCTCCCAGCGAATCGGCCAGCGTCTGCAGGTGCACCGCCTGGCGCGGGGTGAAGGCGCCGCCCACGCTCTGCAGCACGCGCAGCCGGCCGGTGAGTGTGCGGCCCGCGTTCAGCGGCACCGCCAGGAAATGCATGCCGTCTTCCGCGTCGTTCTTGGCCGGGGTGGCCTGGCCGACCAGCGGGCCCAGGCCGGACTGGCTGGCCTGCGCCCGTGCCCGCACGCGCATCTGGCCGTCCTCGGCCAGCTCTAGCACGGCGGCATCGGCCTGGGTCAGCACCAGGGCGGCGTCCACCGCCAGCTGCAGCATCTGGGCCTCCGGCAGATTCGCCGAAGTCAGGCGCTGCTGTTCGCGCACCATTTCGGCCTGGGCGCGCGCGTCCTGCTCGGCCTGCAGTGCGGCTTCCTTCTGCGCGCTGACGTCGGCCATGCCGCCCACCATGCGCACGGCGCGTCCCTTGGCGTCGCGGATGATGAAGCCCCGATCGCTCACCCAGGCATAGCTGCCGTCGAAGCGGCGGAAGCGGTATTCGGCGCTCCACGAATCGCCCTGGCCTTCCAGCACGGTGCGGATGCTGCCCATCACCCAGGGGCAGTCGTCGGGGTGCAGGCGCTGCGTCCACGATGTGCTGTCGGGCGGCAGCAGGTGGCGCGGCACACCGAACAGCTTTTCCATGCCCTCGTTCCACCAGACCGCGTCGCTCTGCATGTCCCAGTCCCAGACGGCGTCGGTGGTGGCATGGGCCACCAGCCTGAAGCGCTCGTCGCTGGCGGCGCGCGCGGCCTGCGCCGCATGGCTGTCGCTCACGTCGAGGAAGGTGCCATGCACGCGCACGATGCGGCCCTCGCCGTCGCGCACGGCGTGGGCCACCATCCGCAAGCGATAGCGCCGGCTGTCGGGCATGCAGACCGGAACCTGCATGTCCATGGGCGTGCCTTCGCTGGCGCAGCGCTCGAAAGCGGCTTCGACCTGTTCGCGGATGCCGGGCGGATAGAGATTGAAACTGTCTTCCACGGGCAGCGTCTGCTGCTCGAGCTCGAAGGTGGACGCCAGTTCCGGCGACCAGGTGAGCACGCGGCTGGGCAGTTCCACCTGCCAGCTGCCTGCGCGCGCCAGCAGGCTCAGGTCGCGCAGCACGCTGCCCTGCATCTGCAGCTGCGCTGCCAGCCCGTCGCGCTCCAGCGCCAGCCGGGCGGCCGCATTGCGGGCGCGGCGCAGCTCCAGCTGCGCCGTCACCTGCCGGGCGACGATCTGCAGCGCCTCTTGCTGCGGCGGCTGAAGATCCCGCACCAGGGTGTCCATGGCGGTGACGGCGCCCAGCACCGTCACGCCGTCGGCCGCGAACAGCGGAACGCAGGCCACGGCACGCACCCGGTAGGGCGCCTGCACCAGGGCGTGCGTGCGCAGGAGCGCATGCACGCTGGCGTCCGGCACCACCACGATGGATTCCTGGGCGGAAGCGCCGGCCTCGTGCGCCAGCGCGAAGAAAGGCGAGGCGCCGTCGAGCGCGCGGCGCGGCAGGCCGCAGGCGGCCTTGCACCATTCGCGCGGGGCACCGGCGGTGCCGTCCGTGTCCAGGAAGCCGATGGCGGCCATCGGCATGCCGCACAGCCGCGCCGCCAGCCGGGCCAGCTGGTCGAAAAGCGCCTCTTCAGCGGCGTCGGGAAGCCCGTGGTCCAGCGGCAGCTCGGGCCGCGCATCGTGCGCGGTGGCGGGCGGCGCGCTCACGCTCAGCGCCTCGGCACACTGGCATCCACCAGCAGGAAAGAACGTCCCACATCACCGCACCCGCCCGGGAGCTGCCCGCTCCGGCCGTGCTCCGAGGCCCTGCCCGCGCGGCCGGCAACCTGTGCAAAGAAAGAGATGAACATGGGAGGGATTGTTAAGAAAGGTTTTCTTCTGGACCGTTTCTCATGCTACACCGGCCGCCCGCATTCATGTTGTTAGCTATCGGTTCAATAGCATGCTTTGTTTGTAGGACAAGGGCTAGCGCGGGATGGCGTCCTACGCTTTGGGCCGTTCACGGCGTGTGCGCACGGCGGCGGCGAGCTGCTGCAGCACCGGCACGGTCTGCTCCAGGCTGATGCAGGCGTCGGTCACCGACACGCCGTGCGCCAGCGGCTGGCCGGGCACGATGTCCTGGCGGCCTTCCTGCAGGTGGCTTTCGATCATCAGGCCGGTGATGCGCGCATCGCCGGCGGCGATCTGCTCGGCCACGTTGGCGGCCACCTCGATCTGGCGGCGGTGCTGCTTGCTGCTGTTGGCGTGCGACACGTCGATCATCACCTGCTCGCGCAGGCCGGCCGAGCGCAGCAGGTCGCAGGCGGCCTGCACGTCGCCCGCGCCGTAGTTGGGGTATTTGCCGCCGCGCAGGATCACGTGGCAGTCGTTGTTGCCACGCGTCTCGAAGATCGCGGCCTGGCCCATCTTGGTCATGCCCATGAAGGCGTGGGGCGCCTGCGCGGCGAGGATGGCGTCGCTCGCCACCTTCACGCCGCCGTCGGTGCCGTTCTTGAAGCCCACCGGGCACGACAGGCCGCTGGCCAGCTGGCGGTGGCTCTGGCTCTCGGTGGTGCGCGCGCCGATGGCGCCCCAGCTCACCAGGTCGCTGATGAACTGCGGCGAGAGCAGGTCGAGGAATTCGGTGCCCACCGGCAGGCCCAGCGACAGCACGTCCAGCAGCAGGGCGCGGGCCATCTCCAGCCCTTCGTTGATGGCGAAGCTGCCGTCCATGCGCGGGTCGTTGATGTAGCCCTTCCAGCCCACGGTGGTGCGGGGCTTCTCGAAATAGACGCGCATCACGACCAGCAGCTCGCTCTGGAGCGCATCGGCCTGCACCTTGAGCTCGCGCGCATATTCCATGGCCTGTGCATGGTCGTGGATGGAGCAGGGGCCGACCACCACCACCAGGCGGTCGTCGTCGCCGTGCAGCACGCGGGAGATGGCGGCGCGGCTGGATTCGACCAGCGCCTGCGCGGCATCGGGCGCAGGCAGCCATTCCTGCAGCAGCGCGGGCGTGAGCAGCGGGCGCACCGCGCCGATGCGCGTGTCGTCGATGCGGGTGGTGTCGTGGGTGGAAAGGGGCTTGGCGGGGCGGTGGGCGTGGGTCGTCATAACCCGCGATTGTCGCGCGCCCCGCTTGGCGGGGGCCTGCCGGGCGTCAAGGCCGGCGGAACGCCGTGGGCTGGCGGGCCCAGTAGCCGGAGGTCAGCCGGTCCAGCCGCACCGTGCCGCCGGTGGAGGGCGCATGCACGAAGCGGCCCTCGCCCACATAGATGCCGGCATGCGTGGGCCGGCCGTAGCCGAACACCACCAGGTCGCCGGTGCGCAGCTCGTCGCTATCCACAGGCTCGCCGAATTCGCTGAGCTGCGCCACCGTGCGCGGCGGCGCCACACCGGCGCGGCTCATGTAGACGTAGCCGATCAGGCCGCTGCAGTCGAAGCCGCCGTCGGGCGTGTTGCCGCCGTAGCGGTAGGGCGTGCCCACCAGGCCCAGGGCGTGGATGGCGATGTCGCTGGACTGCTCGGGCGTGAGGCGCGAATAGACGATGCGGCGCGGAGCACGCCGGGGCGGCGCGGAGCTGCAGCCGGCCAGCAGCAGAGGAATGGGCGCTGCCGCCAGCAGGGCGGAACGCAGGAGGACCACACGGCGGGAGGCGGCGTCATGCATGGTCCGTGAGGGTAACGGATGCAGGCGTCGGTCCGCTCTTCGCGGGGGGCTGCCGCACGGAGTGCAGGGTCATCGCCGGATGGGCGGAGTCTGCGCTCCGGCCGCGCCCGCGGCTCGTGGCCGCGGGGCATGCAGGCAGGTGCCGGGGTGGTGCGTGGGGACGTGGATCAGGCAGTGGCCGCTGCCGCTGCAGCCTTGTTGCGGGCGATGAGACGGTTGGCCGCGCTCACCACCGCCTGCACCGAGGCCGTGACGATGTTGTGGTGCAGACCCACGCCGAAAGTCGCGCCGGGCTGGCCGTCGAGGCCGGCTTCCACCAAGGCCAGCGCCTGTGCGTCGGCACCCGCGCCGGTGGCGCGCTCTTCGTAGCCATGCACGCGCAGCGGCAGGCCGAGTGCATCGACGGCTGCATCGATGGGGCCGTTGCCCTGGCCCTGCAGGGTCTGGCGCGTGCCGTCGATGGTCACGTCGATCTCGATGCTCTGGCCGTCTTCGGTGAGACGGTGCGCGTGGTAGTGCACGGCGCCGTCAACGTCCTGGGGCGTGCGCAGGTAGGTGGCCTGGAAGAGTTCCCAGAGCGCCGCGCCGGTCATCTCGCCGTCGCTCGTGTCGGTGTGGCGCTGCACCACGGCGCTGAATTCCACCTGCATGCGGCGCGGCATCACCACGCCGCGCTCGCGCTCCATCAGGAAGGCGATGCCGCCCTTGCCCGACTGGCTGTTCACGCGGATCACGCTGTCGTAGGTGCGGCCCAGGTCGGCGGGGTCGATGGGCAGGTAGGGGATCTCCCAGAGCCCGTCCGCCTCGTGCGCGGCGAAGCCCTTCTTGATCGCGTCCTGGTGCGAGCCCGAGAACGAGGTGAACACCAGATCGCCCACATACGGGTGGCGCGGGTGGATCGGCAGCCCGGTGCATTCCTCGGCCACGCGGGCGATGGCGTTGATGTCGGAGAAATCCAGGCCCGGGTGGACGCCCTGGGTGTAGAGGTTGAGCGCCACCGTCACCACGTCGAGGTTGCCGCAGCGCTCGCCGTTGCCGAAGAGGCAGCCTTCCACGCGCTGCGCGCCGGCCATCATCGCCAGCTCGGCCGCCGCCACGCCCGTGCCGCGGTCGTTGTGCGGGTGCACGGAGAGCACGACGTGCTCGCGCGGGCTCAGGTGCCGGTGCATCCACTCGATCTGGTCGGCGAACACGTTGGGCGTGGCGTTCTCCACCGTGGTGGGCAGGTTGATGATGATCTCGCGCCCCGGGCCCGTGCCCCAGGCGGCGATCGCCGTCTGGCAGGCCTTGAGCGAGACGTCGAGCTCGGTCGCGCTGAAGCATTCGGGCGAGTACTGCAGCGTCCAGCGCGTTTCGGGGCGCGCGTCGGTCAGGCGCTTCAGGTGCGAGACGTGCTCGGTGATGAAGGCCATCACCTGGGTCACGTTCATGCCGAACACCACGCGGCGCCAGACCGGGGCGGTGGCGTTGTAGAGGTGGACGATGGCGCGCGGCGCGCCCTTGACGGCTTCGACCGTGCGCTCGATCAGGTCGCTGCGCGACTGCGTCATGACCATGATGGTCACGTCGTCGGGGATCAGGTCCTCATCGATCAGGCGGCGCACGAAGTCGAAGTCGGTCTGCGAGGCGGCGGGAAAGCCCACCTCGATCTCCTTGAAGCCGATGCGCACCAGCTCCAGGAAGAGCTTCATCTTGCGCTCGCCGTTCATGGGCTCGAAGAGCGCCTGGTTGCCGTCGCGCAGGTCTGTGGATAACCAGATCGGGGCGCGCGTGAGGGTCTTGGACGGCCAGGTGCGGTCGTTCAAGGCGATGGGGGCGAATGCCTGGTACTTGGTGGAGGGCTGGGCGATCATGATGGGCTCCGCGAATCGTTGAGGCCGGCGGCGACTTGTGGCTGCGCCGGCGGGTTCCGAAAAATCACTGGGGACTGAAACGATGCGACGACTCCCTGCAGCCCTCCACAGGTGTGGAGGCTGGTTCGCGGGCCGGGGTCAGGGGAGAAGTCGGTGTTGCGCTGGAATCAGGCAACGAAAGAGGCGAACGCAGGCAGACCCCGGCCGAGCACTAGGCTTAGCGATAGGGTGGACAGGACCTGGCGGCGTTGCATGGGAAAGATCGTAGCACAGGGCTGCGCAAAGCGCAGTGGGGTTGGACGGGGGGCTCAGGCCGCGGCGCCGTGCGCCGAGAACGACTGGCCCATGCGCCGGTAGAGCGGGAACCACGCGAACAGGTAGAGCACGACCAGCAGCGCGGCCGCTGCCAGCACCAGGCTTTCGGGCGTGTGGAAGACGAAGCGCCAGGCCCAGTACAGCTCGGCGAAACCCATCAGGACCAGCGTGCCGAGGCCGGCCAGGGGCCCCGCCTCGTTCCAGGCGGTCAGCGCCACGCTGACGTGGCAGGCCAGCGCGACCACGCTCAGCACGAAATGCACCATCAGCGCCAGGTCGGGCGGCTGGTGCTGCGGCTTGCGGGATTGCGATGTCTGCGGCCGTGGCGCCGCTGGGCTGCGCGGTGCGTTTTGCTCGGGCGGCTTTCTGGCGCTGGTGGCGGTGGCCGTGCTGCTTGCGCCCGCTGCATTCACGGTGGGCGTCAGCGGCGGCAGCACGACGTGGAAGACCGGCACGCGCGGCGCCGCCGTTTCTTCCCGTGGCAGTGACAGTGGCGGTGGCAGGGGTTGCGGCGCGGGCCGCGCGGCCTGGGGCGCTGCCTCCGCTTCGCGGGCCGTGGCCGGCACCGGCCGCAACGTCGCCGCGCGCGCGGCCTGGGCCGCACGCAGCGCGTTCCGGTCGGGTGCGGCCATCAGCCAGAGTTCCCACCAGGCCTCGCCTTCTTCCGTGGGGCTGGCCTCGCTGCGGCGGGCATGGAGGCTCAGCCACAGCGCGGTGGCGCCTTCGGGCCGCTCGGCGTCATCGCCCGGCAGGGCCTGCGATGGCGGCACGGCCCAGGCGAGCAGGTCTTCGCCCGCGCCGCAGTCCGCAGGCGCGGCGTGGTCGGGGTGCTGGTCCGGCGTGCCGTGGCGTTGGCCCAGGCGCTGCGCCAGCACGCGCCGGCCTTCGCGCAGCAGGCGTTCGCGTTCGGGCACGAGGAAGGCGTAGGCGGCCTGATGGGCTTCGCTCAGCGTGGCGCGCAGCACGCAGCGGCTCACGGTGGTGGCCTGGCGGTCGGCCTCTTCGGTGGCCGAGGCGGGGGGCTGGCCGGCGGCCAGCGCATGCAGGCGCTGCTCCGCCGTGGCGGCCAGCGTGTGGGCCAGCACGCCGATCTGGTCGGCGCTGGCCAGCGATTGCAGATGGTCCACCAGCGGGGCATGGAAGAAGGGGCGCGGCGGCCAGCAGGCCTCGCGCGGCGCGCTGTGCCAGAGCGGCCGGCCGTCGGCATCGAGCAGCGCGGCCTGCTGGCCGTCGTAGTGCGCGCGCCAGACGGAGGTGCCCTCGCCGTCGATCCAGGCCAGCTGGCCATCGGTGGTGTGGAACGGCACCAGGGCCGTGCCCGGCTGCAGCGGCGCGAGCCAGCCGTCGGCGCCGGTCAGCGGCTCCAGCACGTCGCCGGGCGCGGGCACGAATCTGCCGTCGGCATGCAGCAGGCCCCAGGCGCCGCGTGCCGGGCCGGGTGCGACCAGGCCCATGCCGCGTTCGCTGGCTTCCACCTGCAGCGCCGCCGATGCGCGCCGCACCACGGCCATGCAGCCGGCGCGGCGGAAGTCGGTGCCGTAGCTCCAGGGCGGGCTCAGTGCGGCAATGGCGGCCGATGCGTCGGCCGTGGCCGGGCCGGGAGCGGCGAGGTAGCGGACGCTGCCGTCCTCTTCGCTGTGGTCGGCCACGCGGCCGCAGGCCATCTGTGGGGAAAGGTAGGCCCCGCCGCGCAGCGCGACGCGGCCTTGCGTGTCGAGGTAGCCGTGGCCGTCCTGCCATTCGTCGGCTTCGGCGAAGAAGGCCAGGCCGTCGTCGTTGAAGGCGTCGATGCGCGGATAGCGCGGTGGCAGCACCCAGGCGCCTTCGGCGTCCAGCAGGCCGTAGGTATGGCCGTCGATCGAGGCCACGGCCACCGGCTGCTCCGCGAAATCCCGCGCCCGCTGCAGCTGCGGCGCGATCGCCCAGTGCCCGGTGCGATCGACATAGCCGAAGGCGCCGTGGCTGCGCGCGCGCGCCAGCCCGCAGGCGGCGAAGGCGCCCAGGTCTTCGAAGGCGCCATCGGATGCGAAGTCGCCGCCATGGCGCAGGATGCGCCAGGTGTCCGGCGCGGTCTGCACGGCGGCCACGCCGCCGCGCATGGGCCGGGCGGCGGAGAAGAAGGGGGCGATGGTCACGCGGCCGGACAGATCCAGAAAGCCCCAGCGGCCCTGGTCGCAAAAGCGCGCCACGCCGTCGGCCGAGAAGCTGCGGGCATCGTCCAGCGTGGCGGGAACCCGCCAGGCGCCCTGGCCGTCGAGATATCCCCAGCGCCCGTCACCGGCCTGGGCGGCACCGACCCAGCCGCCCGCGCCGTCGGGCACGAAGCCCAGCACCTGGCGCAGGCCGCCCGCCGGCTCGATGGCGCGCCCGTCTTCCTGCACGATCAGCAGGGCATGCGCCTGGTCGTCGGCTTGCAGCGGAACGCGCGCCAGCCTGGGCGGTGCATGCGATGGATCGGTCATGAAGCGTGGGTCCTCCGCAGCGAATCCTAGTCACCGCGGTCGGCGCGGCAGTAACCAATTGCACGGCAGGGCCGGGGTGTGGCATGTACGGCACGCTTCGGCCGGGCGGGGCTGGGCGATGCGGACTCGATACAGTCTTTGCAGCAGGCACACACCTGCTCGCGGCTTCCTCCGCGATCTGCCTGGGGGCCGGTGCACAGCGGGCTCTCGCACCCTCGCGGCGCGCTTGGAGCGTGCGCCCTTTGCTATCGATAGCGTAGCAAGCGGTTTTTCAGGCCGCGATGGCGGGCCGCGCTGCGGCCGCGGCCCAGCCGGCCAGCAGGGCGGGCACCTTGGGGCGCGCGCAGCGCTGCAGCGTGCTGAGCAGCGCGTGGTCCGGGTTATCCACATGCCAGCGCTGGCGCAGGTCGTGCTGCATGCGGGCCAGCAGCGCGGCGGCCATTTCCGCATCGGCCAGCGCCCGGTGGGCGCGGCCGGCGCGCGGCAGGCCCAGGTGGTCCACGATGAGGCCCAGCTTGTGGCTGGGTGCCTCGGGGTAGAGCCGGCGCGAGAGCAGCACCGTGCAGGCGAAGGGCTGCTGCGCGGCCACGCCCGCCTGGGCCAGCTCGGCGCCCCAGAACTTGCTGTCGAACGCGGCGTTGTGCGCCACCATGGGTGCCGACCCCACGAAGCGGGCGGCCTCGCGCATCACCTCCGCGGCGGGCGGCGCCTCGGCCACCATGGCGTTGGTGATGCCGGTCAGCTGGGTGATGAAGGGCGGGATCCAGGCACCCGTGTTCATCAGGCTCTGGAAGCGGTCCACCACCCGGCCGCCCTGCAGCAGCACGATGGCGACCTCGGTGGCGCGTGCGCCCTGGGCGGGCGTCATGCCGGTGGTTTCGAAGTCGATGACGGCGATGGCGGTGCTGGAAGACATGGGCTCCATTGTCCCCGCCCTGGCCTGCCCCGCCGGTGCGGGCGTCACGCCCTGCAATCCAGCGCAATCTTGGCTGCTTGGCGCTTGCTACTTTCGCGCCGCTCTGGCGGGCTGCGCCATCTGTCCATTGGCTCCTGGTGGCGGATGGGTGGGTGACTGTCCGCCGGGGCTTTCACCCCCGCTTGTTGCTGCCCCCCGATCAGTCCCCCTCAGAGAGGATTTCCCATGACGCATCCCCGCCACCTTGCCCTGCGCAAGCTCATCGCCTGCCTCGTCGCCGGCTCCACCGGCTTCGCCGCCCTGGCTCCAGGCCTGGCCTGGTCGGCCAACAACCGCCTGAGCAACGTCGTCAAGACGACCACCGGCAGCGGCGAGGTGCAGGAGTCGCTGGACCTGACCCTGAACACCGACTGGGACTACGACGCTGGCGTGACGCAGATCGGCACCGGCGCCAACGGCGTGGCGGCGCGCACGCTGGACCGCGCCTATGTCGAGGCGCTGGTGCGCCAGACCGCGCGCACGCTGTTCGTGATGACCAACGGCCGCCACCGCATCGGCAAGGTCTATGTGTTCAAGAACGGCAAGTTCGGCAGCGATGTGGATATCCGCCTGCTCAACACCCCGGGCCGCGCGAACGCTTCGGTCGCCGGCTGGCGCGCCGAAGGCGGGCTGACCACCAACAACTACATCACCAACAAGGACGACAAGACGGGCGCTCTCTCCGCGGAATCGCCCGAGGAAACCGGCGAAGTCGTGGCGCACGAGCTGGGCCACTACGTCTATGGCCTGCTGGACGAATACGTCGAACGCGGCAAGGCCTGCGAAGAGCCGTCCAAGCAGCTGGGCAGCCCTTGCCAGGACGATTCCCCCAAGCCCACGGTGATGAACGACCAGCGCCTGTCGTACCGCCTCTCGCTGCCCTCCGACTACGCGGGCCAGCCGGCCTACCGCACCGCGCAGGCGCGCGGCTACGGCGGCGCCGACGGCAGCCGCAGCAGCGCCTGGGAAATGCTGGTGGGCGACCCGGCCAAGGACTCCGCCAACGCCCGTGCCGAGCACAACGGCCGCCGCATCCTGTTCGATGCCTTCAAGGGCCAGGCCGTGCCCACGCTGCAGCAGCTCAAGCAGTTCGCCACGGCCGAAGAGAACGCGTCCGGCCGCTTCGACGGCCAGCGCGGGACGCTGGCGGCGGATTCCGTCTTCGCGGGCTACGACAGCCAGCTGCAGCTGGTGTTCGAGGGCGCCAGCCAGGCCGCCGCGCAGCCGCGCAACGTCATCGTGGTGGACCGCACCGTGCCGCAGTCCGTGTTCGACCAGATCATCCAGGCCGCCAAGGGCCTGGTGGACCGCGCGCCGGCCTCGTCGCGCTTCGCGCTGGTGGCCAGCCCCGCCACGGGCACGCCGAAGTTCTTCGACATGGACGGCACCGGCAAGGGCCAGCTCAAGAGCGCGCTGGACCAGCTGGCCCGCACCGACGGCAGCCTCGACGCCCAGGCCGCCTACGCCGCCGGCAAGGATCTGGTGACGGCCGCGCGCGCCAGCGCCGGTGCCGAGAACGCCGGCAACACCGACTCCTTCAGCCTCTACACCGTCAACACCGCCACCGTGCCCGCCGATCTGGGCAACACGGCGCGCGGCGACAAGATCGCCTTCAACGTGGTCGGATTCCGCGACCCGGCCGGCGCCACCGCCGCCGCCGCGCAAGCCACCGCCGCCAAGGCCGTGCCCAAGGCATCGCTGGCCCAGCTCGCCAAGGATTCGGGCGGCTCCAATGCCGTCGTCAAGTCGGCCAACGAAGCCATCAAGCAGGCCGACAAGGCGCTCAAGGAAGCCGTGGGCGAGAGCGAGGCGCTGATCGCCTCCGACCTCAGCGACGATGCGCTGCCCGCCGGCACCAGCCACGACGTGCGCTTCAAGGTCGGCCCGCAGGCGCTGGACGGCACGGTGGAAGTGCGCTGGTACTTCGAGAAGGCCGACCAGGCGCGCCTGCGCTTCAGCTGCGCGCCGGCCGCTGGCGGCACGCCCGTCGCCGTCACCGTGCAGGTGCCGGCGGGCTCCGACGAAGGCATCGCCACCTGCTCCATCAGCGGCGCACGCACGCTGGGCGACTGGATCGCGCGCACCGAAGTGGCGGCCGGCTCCGGCAAGGCCGCGGGCGTGGAAACCGAGATCGTCTCGATGCCGGCCGGTGGCACGGCGGTGGAAGCCACGGCCACGGTCGATGGCGGCACGCTGGCCGACAACCGCCGTCCGCTGCTGCTGGTGAAGTTCGCGGGCGCCTTCCCGATCGTGCAGGCCAACGTGTCCGTGGCCATCTACAACGCCATCACGGGCGTGGCGGTCAAGCAGGTCAACCTCACCGCGGCCAATGACGCCGGCACGGGCGGCGATGCGCGCGCGGCCGACGGCATCTACACCCTGGACCTGACCGGCCAGCTGCCGGCCGGCAGCTACGAAGCGCTGGTGACGGCCGTGACCACCGCCGACTCGCTGTTCAACCCCGTGCAGCGCTTCGCCGTCGGCCCCGCGCCCGATGCCAAGGCCGTGGGTGGCGAGATCGCCCGCCAGGCCCAGGTCGAATTCGCGCTGGAAGCCGGCGCCACCGGCGTGGGCAGCACCGGCGGCGGCACCTCGCCCTCCAACCCGCCCGCAGGCAGCGGCGGCACGGGCTCCGGCAGCAGCAGCGGCGGCAGCGCCGGCTGCACCGTGGGCGGCGGCAGCGACACCGGCCTGCTGGTACTGTTGGGCATGGCGGCCGCCGCGCTGGGGCTGCGCCGCCGCCGCGCTGCCCGTCAGGAGTGATGTGAAGAAGCCAAGCCCGTTGCCGCCGGTCCGGATCGCGCCGCTCGCCCACCGCGTGCGGGCGTGGGGCGCGGCCCTGGGCCTGCTGGCCGGGCTGCCGGCGGCCGGGGCCGAGCCGCCGGCGCCGCCTTTGCAGTCCGCTCAGTGGACCCGGCTCGACTACGTGGTGGCGCCGGGCGAGACCGACCGCGTCTTCGTGCTGGCCTCCCCGGGCCCCGAGGGCTGGATCGTCGGTGCGCGGCGCATGCGTGAAGCCAAAGCCACGGCCGAAGGTGGCGGCGCTGCCGCCGTGGCGCCGCCGCGCTCGGAACAGGCTGTGTATAACCCGCAGCTCTTTCCGGCGCGCGACCCGCTGGGCCAGGCCGCGCCGCGCCTGCAGCGGCTGGCCGCGGAGGCCGACGGCTTCACCCTGGTGGTGGACTATGTCTTTCCCGATGGGCTGGAGCGCTTCCATCTCCGCTTCGGCGCGGGGCGGTGCCAGGCCCAGGCCCGTGCGCAGGCGGCTGCCGAGGCGCCGCAGCAGCCCTGCGTCTGGCCGCTGCAGGGCTACCGGCGCGAGCGCATCGACGCCAGCGGCCGGGTGGCCAGCGGCATCGTGGCCGACTACGTGCAGCGCAGCGCGCGCTGGCTGGAAGGCGGCGGGGCCGCAGGCCGCGCGCCCATGCCCCCCGTGGGGTTGCGCGCAGGCGATGCGCCGGATCTCGCGAGCCTGGGCTCCATCTTCGATTTCTCGCCCGCGCTCGATGTGCCGGTGCGGCACTGACGGACGGACGGGCTGAGGCCATGGCCCCGGTTATCCACAGGCCCCGGCCGCCCTCGGCAACGCCCGTGCCGCGCGGCCTCTGGCGGCGCGTCTCGGCGCTCGCGCCCTTGCTGCTGCCCGCGGCGGCGGCCGTGCCGGTCGCGGCGCTGGCCCACGCGCTGTTCGGCCTGGGCCTGCCGGTGGCGCGCTGGCGCGATGCCGCCGTGTTCTTCGTGCTGGCGCCGCTGCTGGAGGAATGGGTGGTGCGCGCGCAGCTGCAGGCATGGCTGGAGCAGCGCCTGCGCGGGCTGCGCCACGCAGGGCATGGGGCACAGGTGCTGGCCACGCTGTTCTTCGCGGCGTTGCATGCGCCGTCGGCGGGCTGGCTCTGCGTGCTCTGGTGCCTGCCGGGGCTGGCGCTGGGCGAGCTCTGGCGCCGCCGCTGCAGCCTGGCGATGAACGCCGGGCTGCATGCCTGGTTCAATCTCACCCTGTGGTGGGTGTCGGCCGGGCGCTGAGGGCCTCGCCGGCCGCGGTGCCGATGCGGTGCTCGATGCGCACCACGGGCGCGAGCCGGTAGCCGAAGCCGCGCACGGCCTTGATGACTTCGGCCGAACCCAGCGTGGTTTCCAGCTTGCCGCGCAGCCGGCTGATCAGCACGGCCAGGTTCTCGCGGGTGAGGGCGATGTCCTGGCAGGCCAGCGTGTGCAGCAGGAACTCGGTGCTTTGCTGGCGCTCCTGCGCCAGCGCCAGGCAATGCAGCAAGGCGGCCTCGGTCACGGTCAGGCGCATGGCGGCCTGGCCCGGGGCGGTGAGCGTGAGCGCCGCCGGGTTCAGCTGCAGCGCCATGTCGCTCACCGGCTGCATGCGCCGGCCCAGGTTGTGGATAACGCATTCCAGCTCCTGCACGCTGGTCGGCTTGGTCAGGTAGACGTCGGCGCCGGCTTCGTAGCCCCGGCTGCGGTCGCTGGGCTGGGTGCGCGCGGTCAGCAGCACGATGCCCATCATCGGGAAGGCCGCGCGCAGGCGCCTCGCGATGCTCAGGCCGTCTTCGAACGGCAGGTTCAGGTCCAGCAGGGCGATGTCGGCCGGGCTCAGGCGCAGGGCGGCGTCCATGGTCTCGCCGCAGTCCACGCCGCGCACGTTCCAGCCGGGGCGCTGGAGGAAGGAAACCATTTCCTCGCGCAGCGCGTCGTTGTCTTCGACCAGGAGGATCTCTAGCAGGGCAGCCATAGGGTGAACTCGGCGCCTTCCGCGCCATCGATGGAGGAGGAAACGGGTTGGTAGCGGATGTGGCCGCCGTTCAGGGCCGCCACTTCATGCACCCAGAACAGGCCCAGGCCGGTGCCAGAGAGGTGCTGCGCCCGGGGGGCGCGGTAGTACTTGCCGAAGAGGCGCTGCGCATCCGGCAGGCCGGCGCGGCCGGCGGCGTTGCGCACCGCGATCTCGAATCCGTCGCGGCCGTCCTGCGGCTGCGGGCTGAGCGTCACCTGCACCGTGCTGCCGGCCGGCGAATAGCGCAGCGCGTTGTCCAGCAGGTTGCGCAGCATCAGCCGCAGCAGGCCGGCATCGACACGGGCCGGCAGGCCGGGCGCATGCAGGGCGATGCGGTCCGGGGCGCTGCCTTCGCCGCCGCTGGTTTCGGCATCGGCCGCGTGCAGCGCCACCTCGGCCTGCAGCAGCTGGGCCACGTCGTGGTCCGCACGCTCCACGCGCACGGCGCCGCGCTCCAGCAGGTCGGTGTCGGTGCACTGGCGCAGCACGGCATCGATGTCGGCCACCGAGCGCTGGATGGCGTTCAGCCGCGCGGTGCGCTGGCCCTCGTCGGTGAGGCGCCCGCTGCGCAGCGTGGCGGCGGCCACGCGGATCGCCGCCAGCGGGTTCTTCACCTCGTGGATCAGCATGTCCAGGAAGCTCGCGGCCTCGCGCCGGCCGCGCTCTTCCACGTCCAGCCGGGTGGCCGTGTCGTGCAGCTGGCTCTGCAGCAGCAGGCGTTCGCGCAGCTGCAGCTGCATGTGCCGCGCCAGCACGCACTGCTGCATGATTTCCAGCGCCAGGTTGACCGGCAGCGCCGGATAGACGTTCAGCTCCGAGATGTGGCCGATGCCCAGCAGCGGCAGCGCGTAGAACACCACATACACCGCCACGATCAGCGAGGTCGAGCGCATGAGATAGCGCACGATCCGGTCGGGCAGCGAAATGCACCACATGGCCACCGGCGCGATGCAGACATGCACCAGCACCAGCACGACGTTGGAGAACACCGCCCAGCGCGGCGCGTCCCAGATCAGCAGGCAGGCCAGCTGCAGCGGGAAGGCAGCGAGCGGTACGAGATAGACCAGCCGGGTCCAGCGCGGCGCCTTGAAGGTGCGCATCAGCTGCCAGCCCAGCAGGTTGGAGCCCGCGAAATGGGCGCAGCCCAGCAGCGAGGTGCCCCGGTCCACCCAGAAGGCCTGCTGGTCCAGCGCGTACTTGGCCGCGAAGCCCAGCACGAAGCCGGTGTAGAGCAGCGACAGCAGGTGGAAGAGCGCGCTGTAGCCCCAGATCGGCTCGCGGCTGCTCCACCAGTAGATCAGCGACAGACCCAGCAGGCACAGCACCATGCCGCAGTAGAGGCCGATCAGCCCGTGCAGTCCGGAGTCGAAGCGCAGGCTGTCGCCCGGCGAGAACACCCAGGGCCGCAGCAGGCTGCTGCCCTGGGTGCGGATGCGCAGATACACCGTGGTCGGCGCGGTGCCGGAGGGCGAGAGGTTGAAGCTCGACTGCACCTCGGCCCGCTCGCGCTGGGCGTAGGGGTGCAGGTCGCCGCCATCCACCGCTTCCCAGCCGTCGTCGCCGTGGCCGGCTCCGGCGCGCCGATAGAGGCGCACCTCGTCCAGCACCTGGGGCTGCATCGTCAGCACCAGCCGGGGCAGGTGCGTGGGCGGGATGGTGAGGCGCAACCAGGTGGTGGCGCCGGTGTAGCCCAGGCTCAGCGGAACGGTGACGGGGCGGAAGCCGGCATGCTGGACGGATTCAATGGTCTGCGAGCCGTCCCGGTCGATGAGCAGCGCCACCTGGGCCGGGATCTCCTCGAAAGCCCAGGCGGGCGCAGGCAGGGCAGTTATCCACAGCAGCAGCAGCCATGCCAGCACGGTCGCCAACGCCGGCCGCAGGCGGGCTGGGCGCGGTTCGGCAACGATGGCGGGCAGGGGGCATGAAAGCATGCCCGATTGTCAATGACTATCAGGTGGCGTTGTCGATTGCAGTTCGTTTTTTTGTGGAATCCATGCCCCGCTGCCGGTCAGCCGAGCGAGAGTTCCTTGTGCTCGCCCATGTCCTTGGGCGGCTTGCCGGTGACGGCGGCGGCGGCCATCTTGAAGAGCTGGAGCATCTTGTTCTCCTTCACGTCCCAGTACTCGGCGTGGCCGATACGGACGGACAGCAGCGCCAGGTTGGGGTCGGTAACGCCGTCGGGGAACCAGGCCTTGGCCATGGGCGACCACAGGGCCTCTTTCTTGGCCATGTCTTCGATGAAAGCGGCATGGCCGGAGAGTGACACGTAGCTGTCCTTGCCTGGATCGGCATAGTTCACGTTGACCTGGCTGTCGCGCTGCAGGCGCTGGTAGAGCTCGCCGTTCTTGGGGATGAAGAAGTACAGCTGCGATTGCTCGTCGATGTCCTTGTTCTGCGTGGTCAGCGGGTGGGCATGCAGTTCGCCGCTGTCGGCGCGGTGCGTGAGCATGCCGAAACGGATGTCCTTGATCAGCTTCCACAGCGTGGCGTGGGTCGATTCGGTCTGGCTCATGAGAGGTCTCCGGCGGGTTGATTGAATGAATGAAGGGGTGGAAGAACGAAGGCAGGGGAATCCGCCTTCGGTCGGTTCATTCACTCTAGGCCGGGCTTGGGCCGCGCCAGGTCGGCAAGCGGCCCCGCTGCCTGTGGGGGCCGTCCGACAGTTCCGTGAGCGGCTGTGGACAACTCCCGGGCGAAGTTGTCCACAGGCCGGCTTCAGGCCTTCTTCAGGAACTCGGACTTCAGCAGCAGGCTGCCCAGGTCGGTCTTGCAGTCCACGTTGTGGCCGTCGGCGCCGTCCACCAGGCGGATGCCCTTGATCTTGGTGCCCTTCTTGAGCGTGGCGCCCGCGCCCTTCACCTTCAGGTCCTTCACCAGGATCACCGCGTCGCCGTCGGCCAGCGGGTTGCCGTTGGCGTCGCGCACCGTGCCTTCGCCGGCATCGCCGCCGGCGTCATCGGCCTGCGCAGCGGCGCCGGCCTGGGGCCATTCATGGCCGCAGTCGGGGCAGATGTAGAGGTCGGCGTCGGGGTAGGTGTTCTCCAGGCCGCATTGGGGGCAGGCGGGGGTCGTGTGGGGCATGGTCGTTGTCGCGCCGTGGGGCGCAAAAAGCCGGGGAGTATGCACCTGCCGCATGCCGGGCCCCGCCCGCCACGCGCCTACGCGGCCCCGCGCCGCTCCAGCGTGAAGGGCGGCAGGCCCTTGAGCAGCCGCTGGCCGTAGGAGGTGCGCACCAGCCGCTTGTCGTAGCAATAGACGTGGGCGCGGTCTTCCTCGGTGCGGATGGCGCGGCCCACCCATTGCGCCAGGCGGATGGCGGTGGCCGGCACCACCAGCTCGCTGAACGGGTCGCGCCCGGCGGCGCGCAGCCATTCGGCGCGGGCCTCGCCCACCGGGTCGTCCGGCGGGGCGAAGGGCAGCTTGGTGATGAAGAGCGATTCGCACAGCGCGCCCGGCAGGTCCAGCCCTTCGCCGAACGACTGCATGCCGAAGATGATGGACGGCTCGCCGCGTTCCACGCGCTCGCGGTGCTGCGCCAGCAGCTGCGGGCGGGGCAGGGCGGTCTGCACCAGCACGCTGGCGCGCATGGCGGTGGGCAGCGCATCGACGGCCTGGCGCATCTGGTCGCGCGAGGTGAACAGCACCAGCGCGCCGGATTCGACCAGCGCCAGGTCGCTCAGCAGCGCATCGACCATCTCGGCGGTGAAGGCCTGGGCCTCGCGCGGGTCGGCCGTGGTCTCGGTGGCGATCAGCGTGCCCTGCAGCGCGTAGTCGAAGGGGCTGGGCACTTCCAGCGTGGTCACGGCTTCGTCGCCGAAGAGCCCGGCTTCGCGCAGGAAGAAGTCGAACTGCCCGCAGCTGGTGAGCGTGGCCGAGGTCAGCACCGCGCCGCGCACGGCCGACCAGAGGTTGTTGCGCAGCGTGTTGCCCGGCAGCACCGGGCTGGCATGGGCCTTGACGACGATGTAGTCGCCATCGACCTGCAGCGTGAACCACTTGGCGGCGGGCACGGCGCCCTCGGGCGCGTCCTGCAGCAGCAGCTGGGCGGTGGCGTGCGCAGCCTCCAGCCGCGGCGCCAGCGCGCCGATCTGGGCGTAGAGCGTGGACAGGCGCCGCGCCTCGTCGGGCTTGTCGCGGATCTCGGCGCGCAGGGCCTTGGAGATGGCGCGCAGCGCGTCGAGAAAGCCCTCGGCATGGTGCGCGGCCTGCGACAGCGGTTCGATGAGCTCGGGCGGCAGCACGCCGCCGGCCACCCGGGCGCGCGTGGGCACGCCGGGCGCCTGCGGGCGCGCGCGGCCGCCCCAGGCGGGGCGCGGGGCGCGCAGCTCTTCGCCATAGACGTCCATGGCCAGCCGGGCCGCGTCCTGCAGCGCGGTGCGCAGGCGGGCGGCGTGGTTGGGCACGTCGGCGATTTCCTCGACCTCGACCAGCGCGCCGATGCGCAGCGCGCGGCTGGCAAGCTTGTCGATCCAGTTCAGGCGGCTCAGGTCGGCCTCGCAGGCGAACTGCTGCAGCGCGGTGGCGGGCAGGTGGTGGGCCTCGTCCAGCACCAGCAGGCAGTTGTCCAGCTCGGGCAGCAGCCGCGCGCCGATGGAGGAGAGCAGCAGGTCGTGGTTGGCCACGATGACCTGCGCGGCCACCAGCGCCTTGCGCCGGTCGTAATAGGTGCATTGGCTGAACACCGGGCAGTGCTTGCCGGTGCAGGAGCTGGACTCGGCCGCCACCGGGCTCCAGACCTCGGATTCGGGCGGGGCCTGCAGCGTGTCGCGGTCGCCGTCCCACTGGCCGGCCGAGAGCGCATCGGCCATCGAGGTATAGAACTGCATGCGCGCTTCGGATTCGTGGCGCGGCCGGCGTGCGCGTTCCTCGGCTTCCTCGTCGGCGAAAAGATCGTCGCCCTCACCGCCTTCGCCATCGCCGCCGGCCGAGCCGCCGCTCGCCAGCCGTTCGAGCTTGAGCTTGCACACGTAGCGCCCGCGCCCCTTGGCGAGCGCGAAGCGGAAGGGCTGGGCCATGCGCGCGGCCAGCGCTGGCAGGTCCTTGTTGACCAGCTGCTCCTGCAGCGCCACCGTGGCCGTGGAGATCAGCACCCGCGTGCCGCGCTCCAGCGCCATGGCGATGGCCGGCACGCTGTAGGCCAGCGACTTGCCCACGCCCGTGCCCGCCTGCACCACGGCGATGGAGCGCTGCGGCGCGGGCGGCGGGGCGCCTTCGCCCTCGCCATCCTCCAGCTTGCCCAGCTGCGCGCGCGAGAAGGTGTGGGCCACCTGCTCGGCCATGCGGCGCTGGCCCGTGCGGCTGCGGAAACCCTCGGTGGCCGACACCACCGCATCGAAAGACTGCAGGGCCTGAGCGGCCCACTCCTGTTGAGACATACAGTAGTGTGACATGGAAGCCGGGTCACAGCCGGCCAGCGCGCCAGCCTACAGCCCGTGCGCGGCGCCGCTCCTAGGATGGCCCATCGCCCCACGGCGACATGAACCACCAAGAGACCCCCGACATGGCCGAACATTCCACGCCCCCCACCGATCCCGCCCAGCGCCCCGGCGGCAACCCCCGTTCCGAACTGCCGCCCGACGCGCACGCCGGCACCGAACACCGCTCGGTGGACACCACCCGCGCCGAACTCCCGCCCCATCCGCCCGAGGAAGGCGGCAAGGACGAGAAACATTCCTCGCCCCTGATGCCCCACGAGCGGGACCAGTCCGTGGGCATGACCGATGGCGCGCCCGACGCCAACGTCGAGCAGGCCTACCGCGACGTGCAGCGCGGCCTGCAGGACACCGACCGCGGCCAGCCCACGCACGACGCCTACCAGAAGCAGAAGCAATAAGGCCCGCACCGCTGCGGCCTGCGGTCACGCCGCTATCAAAAAAATAGCTGCCAGCGCTTGTATTGCAAGCGCTGGCAGCCTTTTTGGGGCTCAAAGCCCGGGGCGGCTCGTTACTTCTGCAGCGTGGCCGTCAGCGTCACTTCCGGCACGCCGGCCAGCGCCTTGGAGAGCGGGCAGTTGGCCTTGGCCTCGTTCGCGATCTTCTGGAACTGCGCTTCGTCGATGCCCGGCACCTTGGCGTTCAGCGTCAGCGCGATGCGGTCGATCTTGAAGCCGTCGCCTTCCTTGGCCAGGCGCACCTTGGCCGTGGTGTCCAGCGTTTCGGTGGCGATGCCCGCCTTGTCGCAGGCGAACGAGAACGCCATGGTGAAGCAGGCGGCATGCGCGGCGCCCACGATCTCCTCGGGGTTGCTGTTCTTCGTGTCGTCGCCGAAGCGGCTGGCGAAGCCGTAGGGCACCTTGTTCAGCGCGCCGGTTTCGGTGCTGATCTGGCCCAGGCCGGCCTTGCCGGCGCCTTCCCAATGCACGGATGCGGATTTTTCTGCAGACATGGTGTGGATAACTCCTTCGATGATGGCGGGGGATGCGGCGCCCGCCGGGGCGGCAGGAGCGCGGAGACTGACCCTGCATCTGACCATCCGCCACGGCCCGCCCGCTGTGGGACGGCGCCGCGCCCTGGGGTCTGACGCGCGCTGCCGCGCCTGTGCTGCGCTAACCTGCAGTGCAACCCGCGACGACGGGCCCGGCACGCCTGCCGGCCCGACAACCCTGGAGGTGTTTTCCGCCCATGCGCCGATCCTTCATCCCACCCCTGGCCGCGCTCGCCCTGGCCGCCCTGCAGGCCGGCCCCGCGCAGGCCGCCGGCCGCGTGCCGCCAGCGCCGGAATACACGGTGCAGCTATCGCACCCGGACAACCGCTACGTGGTCACGCCTATCGAGGGCGAGCTGCCCACGCTGGAAGGCCTGCCCGCGCAACTGCCCTACGGCAGCTCTTCCGGGCAGTGGGGCGAGTCGGGCAAGTACTTCACCGAGCAGCACGGCACGCCGGTGGGCGCCCGCATCGTGTACTTCTCGCGCTACGAGGACGCCTTCTACCGCCTGAAGGCGGAATTTCCGCTGGACGTGGTCAAGACCCTGGCGCGCCGCGCCTATGCCAACAACGAATCCCAGTCGTCCGACAAGCAGCTGAAGCCCTTCATCGACACCCAGGAGGTCCCCGGATACGCCGAGGAGTTCAACCGCATCGGCTACGCCTACGAGCCGCTGTCGTCGGTGGTGCTGGGCTTCGCCCCGCAGGGCATGGTGGTCGTGTGGTTCCAGTACGGCTATGTGTCCGTGCAGATCGGCGAATACCGCGCCGAGCGCATCGTGGACGACGGTGCCTATGCCCGGCGGCTGTTCTCGCGCATCTCGGCGACGCGCGAGGAGATCCGCGCCAGCCGCTTCGATCCCGATGCCTCGCCGCAGCGCTGGCAGGCCTACCAGACGCGTTACCGCTGGACGCCGCGCTTCGTGCTGCCCCCCGGCGCCCCGCAGCTGTACCGCGCGCAGATCGAGTACTTCAACGGCGAGAGGGAAATGCTGCTGCGCCCCTGGGTGGACCAGCCCGCCACCTTCCCCCGCGCCATCCCGAAGGAGATCACCGTCTTCTGGCGCTCCGCCCGAGGCAACGTGCTGCAGGGCACCGCCACCTTCGACTGGCCGGCCGTCAACAAGGCCTTCGGGCGCGGCGAGCCCGGCCCGGGCGTGCTGGAGATGCGGCTCAGCGAAGAGGATCAGAGCGTCGCCCTGCAGATCGACGGCCGCCCCGTTCCCGCGCTGACCTGGGAGGCCGGCCGCAGCGCCCAGACCTTCCGCGACTGAGCCAGCGGGGCTCAGCCCGGCGTGCGCCGCCGCTCCATGCGGATCGCGTCGAACGGGCAGCGCACGTCGCACAGCGCGCACCCGGTGCAGCCGGCGGCATCGTGCAGCACCGAGCGTTTCGGCCCCCAGGGCTGCGGCCCCTGCACCTGCAGGGCCAGCACATGCGGCGGGCACACGGCCACGCACCAGCCGCAGCCCGTGCAGCGGGCGGCATCGATCACCGGCAGGGCCTTGGCGGCGGGGGGCATGGGATGGCGGCGGGCGTGGTGGAGGCAGCGCAGGAGGGAAGGGCGCGGCTCCGGTGGTGGCGGTGGCGCCCCGTCCGTCAGCGCGGCGTGCGCTGCGGGTTCGCCATGGCCGCCGCGCCATAGGCGCAGAAGCCCGGCTTGGGGCTCTTGGTGCGCGGATGCAGCCGGCAGGTGTCCGGCCGCTGCTCATAGACCGTGCAGCGCCGCGTCTGCGCATCGAGAAAGTGGCAGTCGCCGCTGGCGCGCCGCGCCAGGGTGAACACCACGTTCTTGTGGTTGAAGTGGTCGATCAGCCGCGCTTTTTCCAGCCGCTTGGCGATGCGCCGGGGCGCCTCGTGCTCGGCCTCGAAGGCATCCACCAGGCCCAGCCGCACCAGGTCGGGCAGCTGCACCTCCAGCGGCATGGTGCAGCAGTTGGCCGCGCAGCTGTCGCACAGGCCGGCGCGCCAGCGCGTCCAGGTGGCGGGGTTGTCGACGTTGACGATGGAGATCGGGGAGCGCATGGGTGGGCGATTGTGCCAAGGCACGCGGCCCGGCGGCCGCATGCGGGTTCTGCCAGGTTGCCAAGCCCCGGGCCTGCCCTAATAATTTTGCCCAAGCGATCCGGCTCAGAGCCCGCCCGGCAAGAGGCGCGCCGCATACGGGCACAGCGTTTCCGGGCCCGCGCTGGCCTGGTCCCAGGAGACAACATGGACACACGCCTCGCCAGGCACGCGAGCCTGCCCCAGGAGCACGACATCCTCGCGCTGATCGACCAGGCCCATCTGCGTTCGCGGGCCTTCGGCATCGCGTCCGACGACAAGCCCGACCATTCCGGCCTGCTGCCCAGCCTGCTCAAGGACGCCCTCGAAGAGAACCGCTTCCTGTTCCAGCACGCCGTGCCGGTCATGGAGGCGCTCAACAGCCAGATCTCCAACACCCACAGCATGGTGCTGCTGACCTCCGCGGAAGGCCTGGTGCTGCATGCCATGGGCGACAACGACTTCCTCGAAAAGGCCGACCGCGTGGCCCTGGTGCCCGGCATGGACTGGAGCGAGCGCAACAAGGGCACCAACGCCGTCGGCACCGCGCTGTCGGCGCAGCAGCCCATCACCGTGCATGGCAGCCAGCACTACATGAACGCCAATCACGGCCTGACCTGCTCCTGCGCGCCCATCCTCGACCCCTACGGCCGCCTCGTCGGCGCGCTGGACGTGACGGGCGACCACCGCAGCTACCACCAGCACACGCTGGCGCTGGTGCGCATGTCCGCGCAGATGATCGAAAACCACATGTTCGCGGGCAGCTTCCCGCACGCGGTGCGCGTGCATTTCCACTCGCGCGTGGAATTCCTCGGCACGCTGGTCGAAGGCATCGCCGCCTTCACGCCCGAAGGGCGCTTCATCTCGGCCAACCGCAGCGCGCAGATGCAGCTGGGCATGTCCTTCGGCGCGTTGCAGGCGTACACCTTTTCCTCGCTCTTCGGCCAGCCCATCTCGGCCCTGCACGACCTGTTCGGCCACACCACCAGCACCGTGCCGCGCCAGTTCTGCCTGCACACCGGCGTCATGGTCTGGTGCCATGCCGAAGCCCAGCCCGCCCGCCCCTGGACTGCACCGGCCACCTCGCCCCTTTCCGGCAAGGCCCACGAAGCGCCGCCGCAGCGCACAGGCGGCAGCAGCAGCAGCGCCGCCGCAGCGGCGGCCACGCGCCGGGCGCAGCTGTCGTCGCTGCAGTACCTCGACACGGGCGACGCGCAGCTCGCCGCCATCATCGCCAAGCTGCGCAAGGTGGCCGACCGCGACATCCCCGTGATGATCCTGGGCGAAACCGGCTCCGGCAAAGACCTGCTGGCCCAGGCCATCCACAACGACTCCGCCCGCGCCGCCCAGCCCTTCGTGGCCGTCAACTGCGCCTCCATCCCCGACACGCTGATCGAAGCCGAACTCTTCGGCTACGAAGAAGGCGCCTTCACCGGCGCGCGCAAGAAAGGCGCGCCCGGCAAGATCCAGCAGGCCCACGGCGGCACGCTGTTTCTGGATGAGATCGGCGACATGCCCCCGCACCTGCAGGCGCGGCTGCTGCGCGTGCTGCAGGAGCGCAAGGTGAGCCCGCTGGGCGCGGGCCGGGAGGTGGAGGTCGATGTGACCGTCATCAGCGCCACGCACAAGAACCTCAAGGAACTGATCGCCAGCGGCAGCTTCCGAGAAGACCTCTACTACCGTCTCAACGGCCTGGTCGTGCGCCTGCCGGCGCTGCGCGAACGCAGCGACTTCGACGCGGTGATGAAGAAAGTGCTGCACGCGCAGGACGGCGGCGCCCAGGTCACCATCGAGCCGCAGGTGCTGGAGCTCATGCGCGCCTACCACTGGCCGGGCAACGTGCGCCAGCTGTACAACCTGCTGCGCACCGCCTGCGCCATGGTGGACGACGACCGCGTCATCCGCGTGGAACACCTGCCCGACGACTTCCTCGACGAACTGCGCGTGCCGCTGCGCCCGGCCGCACGGAGCCTGGCCGTGCCTGTGGCTGCTGCCGCCGCTGCCGAACCCGCCGCCGGCAGCACCACCCCCTGCCTGCAGGACGTGACCCTGCAGGCCATGGCGCAGATGCTGCGCCTGCACAAGGGCAACCTCTCGGCCGCCGCCAAGGCGCTGGGCGTTTCGCGCAACACCATCTATCGCAAGAAGAATTTGCTGCCGCCGGATTTGCTCAATTGATGGCGGCGGGAAGTTTTCCTTGCTGCGACCGTCGTTGTTTTGGTTCGCCTCTGCTTTCCGTACTGCCTCTGGCACAGCTGCGCGGGGCTTGTGGATGGCCGTGACCTTGTGTGACACACAGATCAACAGTTCGTACGGAAGGTGCTCAGCTGTTGTGCACGGTGTGCCACACACATCGAAAAAGTAGGTAGCAGCGGCGACTTTCGCGCCTTCTTCCTAGCCGAACAATCCCGCATCGTCGTCTCCCTGAGCTGCTCGTGCACTGACTTACATCAGCGACTGGCAGATCGCCACTCGATGCAGACCGCCCGTCAGATCGAGGTGTATTGGCGGCTGTGGCGCACACCCCGAAAGTCCTTACTACCTACTTGATCAAACTTGATTTTTAATGGTGTGCACCGATAATCCAGAGGCTATGCACAAAGTTATCCACACCATCAATGTCAAGAACGCCATCCAGGCGTTGGGGTGGACACAGAAGGATCTTGCCGCCCAGCTCGGGGTGACGGGGCAGGCAGTTACGAATTGGATGAAGGGCACAGATTTCCCCCGCCCTGACAAGTTGCTCAAGCTGGCAACTACCCTGAAGCTGAGTTTTTCCGACTTGGTGCAGTTGCCTCAGGCCGAGCAGCCCGTGGTAGCTTTCCGCAAGAAGGGCGGCGCAAAGACTAAAGACGATCATGTCCTGAAGGCGATGGGTATGGGCGCGTTGCTTAAAGCTTTGGTGCCCTATCTGTCCCCTCTCCCTCAGCTACGCCGTCAGCTTTCGGCGCCGTCTACAGAGTACGCTGCGCTGCAGGACGTGGTCGCCCAGGTGCGCAAGAGTCTGGGTTTGGGCGAAGGCGGGGTACTCCACTACGAACTGCTGTTGGGCGAATTCGCGGACAACGGAGCGGTTGTGGTGCCCGTGATGTGGGGTGCGCTGCATAACCACAAGAATGCTTTGCACATTCTGCTGCCGCAGGAACGGGTCACTTTCATCTTCCTGAACCTGGATACATACCGTGAGGACTTCAAGTTCTGGATGGCGCACGAGTTGGCGCATGTGTTCACGCCTCGGTTGGCAGGCTATGAAGAGGGTGAAGACTTTGCGGATGCTTTTGCCGCTGCCTTGTTGTTTCCCAGGGAGCTGGCCTGCGCAGCCTACGCGCAGGTGGCAGGTCAGTCCAAGTCCCATGAGGCAGAAGTGCTGCAAGCGTATGCGAGCGAGCACGACATTTCGTTGAATACGGTCTTTCAGGAGATCAACCGGTTTGCAAGTTCGCAGGGGCTCACCCCCCTCAAGCACCAAGCGGTCGAAATTCATAAGTTGCGCAACTGGCAGCGCGGCAAGCTGGTCAGTGAGTCGTTGTTCGCCCCTCTGCCGCCCGAGCCTGCTGCCTATTTGGCTGCTGCCGAGCGTCAGTTTCGCAGTGACTTCTTCCACGCCTTGCGTCGGATGGTGCAGGAGAAGCAAACCGGCCCGGGCTATCTCCAGCAGGTGATGGATATCCCCATGCAAGATGCCTTTGCGCTGTATGGGGAACTGACCCGGTGACCACGGAAGTCCTTCTGGACACCAACACCTACCTACGGCTTGCCAAACGTATTCGCCCCGCAGTGGGGCGACAGTTTGGGCAAGTGCCCTATGTGGTGGTGATCCTGAAGGCTGTGGAAGACGAGGTGCATCGCAGCCCCAGACTCAAGTTCCACAATCCCTGGTTCGATGACCCGGAGTTTGCGCAGGAGCGTATGGCCAAGCAAAAGCGCTTGTCCGCTGACGACAAGAGCGCCATGAAGTTGGTGCAGGGTGTGCTGCTTGGCATGGTGCAAATGGAGGTTGATAAATACACCTCACACCGCCGCGAGCCGCCCGGCGTTACGGATTGCTGGCTATTGGCCTATGCCCAGGTCAAAAATGCTGTGGTTGTGACCGACGATCTGGGCATGCATACGCTGGCGTCGGAAGCGGGGCTCAAGGTTTGGCATGGATTTGAACTGCTTGCCAAGCTCAAGACAGCAAAGGTGGTGGACAACGACCTCGTGCGTGAAATCTACGATGCTCTTGAACGCAATGACGATATGACTGAGACGTGGCGCCAAGCGAAGCATAGGGAATTCGCGAGAATTTTTAGCACGTAAGCGCTGGGCAAAAAGAAAAACCTCCAAGCAATAGGCACCAAGGTGCACTACTGAAGGAGGCCGTGTTGGGAGTGACTGTAGTTAAACGTCGATATTCCCAGCCCGCAAGGCGTTGGTCTCGATGAAGTCCCGCCGCGGTTCCACCTCGTCGCCCATCAGCATGGTGAACACGCGGTCGGCCTCGATGGCGTCGTCGATCTGCACGCGCAGCAGGCGGCGGACCTGGGGGTCCATCGTGGTTTCCCAGAGCTGTTCGGGGTTCATTTCGCCCAGGCCCTTGTAGCGCTGGCGGGCGGTGGTGCGTTCGGCTTCGCTGATGAGCCAGGACATGGCCTGGCGGAAGTCGCCGATCTTTTCTTCCTTCTGCTTGTCGCCTTCGCCGCGCAGGGCGCGTGCACCTTCGCCGATGAGGTCGCGGAAGGTGTTGGCGGCTTCGGACAGGGCGGCGTAGTCGGCGCCGTGGACGAAGTCCTGCGTGATGATGCTGCTCTTGACGTTGCCGTGGTGGCGGCGGCTGATGCGCAGGATGGGCTTGTCGGTGCGGGCGTCGAATTCGCCGGCCACTTCGGCGGGGATGCCGTTGGTGGACAGCTCGCGCAGCTTGGCCTGCAGGGCGACGGCGCTGGCTTCGGCATCGGCCACCGTGTCCAGGTTCAGGCTCACGCCGTCGGCGATGGCGCGTAGGGCTTCCAGGTCCATGAAGGCCGAGAGGCGCTCGATGACGTGCTCGGCCAGCTGGTGCTTGCGCGCCAGTTCGGCCAGCTGCTCGCCGGCCAGCGTCTGCGGGCTGTCGCCGCCGGTGGTGACGCTGGCGTCGCGCAGGGCCACGCGCAGCAGGAAGGTGTCGAGCGCGGGGCCGTCCTTCAGGTAGAGCTCTTCCTTGCCGTTCTTGACCTTGTAGAGCGGCGGCTGGGCGATGTAGATGTGGCCGCGTTCGACCAGCTCGGGCATCTGCCGGTAGAAGAAGGTGAGCAGCAGGGTGCGGATGTGCGCGCCGTCCACGTCGGCGTCGGTCATGATGATGATGCGGTGGTAGCGCAGCTTGTCCACGTTGAAATCGTCGGCGCCGCTCTTGCCGTCCATGGCGCCGCCGGCCTTGCCGATGCCGGTGCCCAGGGCGGTGATGAGGGTCAGGATTTCATTGGAAGTGAGCAGCTTTTCGTAGCGCGCCTTTTCCACGTTCAGGATCTTGCCGCGCAGCGGCAGGATGGCCTGGAACTTCCGGTCGCGGCCCTGCTTGGCGGAGCCGCCGGCGGAGTCGCCCTCGACGATGTAGATCTCGCACAGGGCGGGGTCTTTTTCCTGGCAGTCGGCCAGCTTGCCGGGCAGGCCCATGCCGTCGAGCACGCCCTTGCGGCGCGTCATTTCGCGGGCCTTGCGGGCGGCTTCGCGGGCGCGGGCGGCTTCGATGATCTTGCCGCAGAGGATCTTGGCGTCGTTCGGGCGCTCTTCCAGGTAGTCGGTCAGCGTCTTGGCGACGATGTCTTCGACGGGGGCGCGCACTTCGCTGGAGACGAGCTTGTCCTTGGTCTGGCTGCTGAACTTGGGTTCGGGCACCTTGACGGAGAGCACGCAGCACAGGCCTTCGCGCATGTCGTCGCCGCTGACTTCGACCTTGGCCTTCTTGGCCAGTTCGTTCTGCTCGATGTACTTGCCGATGACGCGCGTCATGGCCGCACGCAGGCCGGTCAGGTGGGTGCCGCCGTCGCGCTGCGGGATGTTGTTGGTGAAGCAGAGCACCTGCTCGCTGTAGCCGTCGTTCCACTGCATGGCGACTTCGACGCCGATCTCGGTGCCGGGGATGCCGCCGTAGCTGTCGGCCGGGCGGTTGCCGGTTGCGTGGAAGGGCGTGGGGTGCAGCACCTTCTTGTTGGCGTTGATGAAATCGACGAAGCCCTTGACGCCGCCGGCGCCGGAGAAGTCGTCTTCCTTGCCGGTGCGCTCGTCCTTGAGGCGGATGCGCACGCCGTTGTTCAGGAAGGAGAGTTCGCGCAGGCGCTTGGCGAGGATCTCGTAGTGGAAGTCGTGGTTTTCCTTGAAGATCTCGGTGTCGGGCAGGAAGTGGACTTCGGTGCCGCGCTTGTCGGTCTCGCCGGTCACGCGCATGGGCGAGACTTCGACGCCGTTCACCGTCTCCAGGATGCGGTTCTGCACGAAGCCCTGGCTGAATTCGAGCACGTGGACACGGCCGTCGCGCCGCACCGTCAGGCGCAGCATCTTGCTGAGCG
This sequence comes from Paracidovorax wautersii, assembly GCF_900113035.1. GTDB lineage: Bacteria > Pseudomonadota > Gammaproteobacteria > Burkholderiales > Burkholderiaceae_C > Paracidovorax > Paracidovorax wautersii. The sequence continues at coordinate 118,330 of NZ_FONX01000002.1, forward strand.
CGTTCACGCACGAGACGCCCACGCCGTGCAGGCCGCCCGAGACCTTGTAGCTGTTCTGGTTGAACTTGCCGCCGGCGTGCAGTTCGGTCAGCGCGATTTCGGCGGCCGAGCGCTTGGGCTCGTGCTTGTCGTCCATCTTCACGCCGGTCGGGATGCCCCGGCCGTTGTCGGTGACGCTGATGGAGTTGTCGGAATGGATGGTGACGACGATGTCGTCGCAGTGGCCGGCCAGCGCCTCGTCGATGGAGTTGTCCACCACTTCGAACACCAGGTGGTGCAGGCCGGTGCCGTCGGACGTGTCGCCGATGTACATGCCCGGGCGCTTGCGCACCGCCTCCAGGCCTTCCAGGATCTGGATCGCGCCTTCGCCGTAGCCCTCGCTGGCGCCGGCCTGCTGGGTGTCGATCTTGTGCGTGGGCGTGGGCTGGGCGTCGTCGCCCGCGCCGTTCTCGGAAGGTGCGGGCAGGTGGTTCTCAGCGGTCATGGATGGCTAGCCTTGGGGTGTCCGTGGAGACGTCGGGAGGAGCCCGGCGCTTCCGTCAATCAATCTGTCTATCGTTGTTGCGGTCTGTCCGGAGCCCGAAAGCGGCTCCGGCGCGCATCGGGGGTGGGCATGCAGCTATCAAAATGCTAGCGGCGCATGCCTGCGCCCCGAGACCGGTGCGCGTCAGATGCGCATGGGCATCACGACGTACTTGAAGCGGTCGTTGTCGGGGATGGTCATCAGCGCGGAGCTGTTGCCGTCGGACAGCTCCACCTTCACCATGTCCTGGTCCATGTTGGCCAGCGCGTCGATGAGGTAGGTGACGTTGAAGCCGATCTCGATGGTGTCGCCGCCGTAGTCGATGTCGAGCTCGTCCACGGCCTCTTCCTGCTCGGCGTTGTTGGACGCCACGCGCAGCGTGCCGGGTTCGATGTTCAGGCGCACGCCCTTGAACTTGTCGCTGGTCATGATGGCCGTGCGCTGCAGGCTGGCCAGCAGGGGCGCGCGGCCCAGGGTGACGCTGTTCTTGTGGTTCTTGGGGATCACGCGGTTGTAGTCGGGGAACTTGCCCTCGACCAGCTTGGTGACGAACTCCATGCCGCCGAAGGTGAACTTCGCCTGGTTGTTGGCGAACTGCATCTCGATGTGGGGCTGGTTCTCGCCGCCGGCGTCCGACAGCAGGCGCTGCAGCTCCAGCACGGTCTTGCGCGGCAGGATGACTTCCTGCTTGGGCACTTCGACGTCGAGCGTGGCGCTGGCGAAGGCCAGGCGGTGGCCGTCGGTGGCGACCAGGCTCAGCGTGTTGCCCTCGGCCACGAACAGGATGCCGTTGAGGTAGTAGCGGATGTCCTGCACCGCCATGGCGAACGAGACCTGGCCCAGCAGGTCCTTGAGCACCTTCTGCGGCACGCTGAACGCCGGGCCGAAGGCGGCCGATTCCTGCACCAGCGGGAAGTCTTCGGCCGGCAGCGACTGCAGCGTGAAGCGGCTCTTGCCGCCCTTGAGCACCAGCTTGGACTGCTGCGATTCCAGGCTCACGGTCTGGTCGCCGGGCATGGTCTTGAGAATGTCGATCAGCTTGCGCGCGCCCACGGTGGTGGTGAAGTCGCCCGTGTCGCCGCCCAGCTCGGCGGTGGTGCGGATCTGGATTTCCAGATCGCTGGTGGTCAGCTGCAGCGCGTTGCCCGTCTTGCGGATCAGCACATTGGCCAGGATGGGCAGCGTGTGCCGGCGTTCGACGATGCCGGACACCGATTGCAATACTGCGAGAACCTTGTCTTGTGTTGCCTTGAGGACAATCATGTCGTCAACCTTCGGTGGAATAGGAGGAGGTGCATGGACGGCGGCCGGCTGCCTCTGGCGCCGGGCCGCGGGCCCCCTCTCGGGCCGTCCAACACGCCATTTTGCCCGGGAACGGGGACGGTACCTTCGGGGTGCGCGTCATATGCGGGCGGGGGTGGTGGGCCTCACCCCTTGAGGGTCTGTTCCAGCACGTGCAGCTGCTGGTTCAGTTCGGTCAGCTGCTGGCGCTCGCCGGCGATCTTGCGCACCGCGTGCAGCACCGTGGTGTGGTCACGCCCGCCGAACAGCTCGCCGATCTCGGGCAGGCTCTTTTGCGTGAGCTCCTTGGCCAGGTACATGGCGATCTGCCGCGGCCGCGCGATCGAGGCCGGCCGTTTCTTGCTGTACATGTCGGCGACCTTGATCTTGTAGTAGTCGGCCACCGTCTTCTGGATGTTCTCCACGCTGATCTGCCGGTTCTGGATCGACAGCAGATCGCGCAGGGCTTCGCGCGCCAGCTGGATCGAGACTTCCTTCTGGTTGAAGCGCGAATACGCCAGGATCTTGCGCAGCGCGCCTTCGAGCTCGCGCACGTTGGAGCGCACGTTCTTGGCCACGAAGAAGGCCACTTCCTCGGGCATGTCGGCGCTCTCGGCGCGGGCCTTGTTGATCAGGATGGCCACGCGCATTTCCAGCTCGGGCGGCTCCAGCGCCACGGTCAGGCCCGAATCGAAGCGCGACACCAGGCGGTCGTGGATGTTGGTCAGGCCCTTGGGATAGGTGTCCGACGTCATCACGATGTGGCTCTTCTTGGTCAGCAGGGCCTCGAACGCGTTGAAGAATTCTTCCTGCGTGCGGTCCTTGTTGGCGAAGAACTGCACATCGTCGATCAGCAGCAGATCGAGCGAGTGGTAGCGCTCCTTGAATTCATCGAAGGTGCGGCGCTGATAGGCCTTAACCACATCCGACACGAATTGCTCGGCATGGATGTAGAGAACTTTGGCGTCGGGCTTGTCCTGCAGCAGGCGGTTGCCCACCGCGTGCATCAAGTGGGTCTTGCCCAGGCCCACGCCGCCGTAGATGAAGAGCGGGTTGTAGAGGTGGCCGGGCGAGCCCGCCACGTGCATGGCGGCAGAGCGCGCCATGCGGTTGGCCGTCCCCTCCACCAGGGTCTCGAAGGTCAGGGCGGAGTTCAGCCGGGTGCGGAAGGCGCCGGCTCCGGGCGCGGCCTCGTCGGTGGCGGGCGGCAGGGCTTCGTTCTGTGCGGAGGGCTCGGCTGCGGCGGGGCGAACGTACGTCCGCACGACGCTTTCCCTCTGAGCGAGCGCTAACTCGAGGGTCACCGGCTGGCCGTAGAGGCCCTCCAGCAGGGCGGAGATGCGGCCGGCGTATTGCGCACGGATCCAGTCGAGCTTGAAGCGGTTGGCCACCAGCACGGTGACCTTGGAGAAGTCCGGTGCCACCTGGGCGGCCAGGGGCTTGATCCAGGTGTTGAACTGCTGCTCGGGCAGGTCCTGCGCCAGTTGTTCAACGCAGGCTTGCCACAGCCCCTGGCCGGCGTCGTCGGCGGGCTCGTTCAGAGGGCTGTGGGAGGGTTCCTCGGTCATTTCGGGGATTTCTTGTTGTGGATAGGAGGAACGGGGAAAGGGGCGCGATTCTAGCTTTTCAAGGACTTATCCACAATCTGGCCGGCTTGTCCCACCCGCCCGCCGGGCCATTGCCCCGGCTGCCTGCCTTCTGTCCCCCCAGGGTGCACGCATGAGCGCGGTGGTTGCCACGCCCGGCCAAGCCTGCAATAATCGCCGGTTTCCCTGAATGCGTTCAGGGTGATGAAGCCCGGGCGGCCTCTTTCTCCTTCGTGTGGGAAGTTGCTCGGCGGTGCCTGCCCGTGCGGCCTTCGCGTGAGCCGGGTGCGCTCCGTAACTGAACAACCCTCAAGGATCGACCATGAAACGTACTTACCAGCCTTCCAAGACCCGCCGCGCCCGCACCCACGGTTTCCTCGTGCGCATGAAGACCCGCGGCGGCCGCGCCGTCATCAACGCTCGCCGCGCCAAGGGCCGCAAGCGCCTGGCCGTCTAAGCCTTCAGGTTCGCGCACGGCTTTTCGGCCCGCAGCTGTCCCTCCTTCCCATCTTGCGCTGCCACGTCCCGCCAGGGACATCGCTGCCATGCACCGGCTGAAGACCCGTCCCCAGTTCCAGGCCGCCATGGCCGGGGGGACCGTCTCCCGCACTGCGCATTTCGCACTGCACCGGTTGGGACTGGAAGGCGCCAACGCCGAAACGCCCGCGATACCGACCCCGACAGGGCCCGGTTCCTTGCCGCAAGAGCAAGGGCCGCAGGCCCTGTTCGGCTTGTGCGCCGACCAGCGCCCCGGCCCGTGGATGGGCGCGATGGTGCCCAAGCGCTGGGCCCGGCGCGCTGTCACCCGCAACGCCATCAAGCGGCAGATCTACGCCGTGTCCACCACCTTCGCGGCGCAACTGCCGGTGGCGGCGCATGTGGTGCGCCTGCGCGCCGGGTTCGACCGCAAGCAGTTCCACAGCGCCACGTCGGATCTGCTCAAGCAGGCCGTGCGCGAAGAGCTGCTGCAGCTCTTCGGCCACGCCGTGCGGCGCGCGGCCCCGCGCGCTGCGCCCGGCGTCCCGGCGGCAGCAGCTTCTACGGCTCCGGCCGCGGCCCATTCCCCCACGCCAGTTCCGGCCGCCGGCCGGATGGGCAACGGGCTTGAGGCATGATGCGCGCGCTGCTCATGGGCATCGTCCGCGGCTACCGGCTGCTGCTCAGCCCCTGGCTGGGTTCGGCCTGCCGCTTCGAGCCCACCTGCTCGGTCTATTCGCTGCAGGCGCTGGAGCGCCATGGCGCTGCCATGGGCAGCTACCTCACGCTGCGCCGGCTGGCGCGCTGCCATCCCTGGTGCGACGGCGGGTGCGATCCCGTGCCTGACGTGGCGCCCCGCGGCGCCGGGCTGTTTTCGCGGTGGACGCCCCCCGCACCTTCCTCGTCCTCACCAAAGAAGACTTCTTCATGAACGACATTCGCCGCACCATCCTGTGGGTGATCTTTGGCTTCTCCATGGTCCTGCTCTGGGACAAATGGCAGATCCACAACGGCAACAAGGCCACCTTCTTTCCCTCGCCCGAGGTGCAGACGGCTGCGGCGCCCGCCACGCCCGGAGCTTCCTCCGCTGCGGCGGGTGCGAACAGCGTGCCTTCGGCACCGGCTGCCGCTGGCACCCCGCCCGCGGGCGCGGTGCAGCAGGTGCCGGGCGGCGTGGCGCCGGCTCCCGCGCATGAGCGCGTGACCGTCACCACCGACGTGCTGCGCCTGCAGTTCGACAGCGACGGCGGTTCGCTGGTCGAGGGCGATCTGCTGAAGTACCCCGAAATGGCCGACAAGTCCAAGCCGTTCGAGCTGCTGGACGAGAGCTCGCACCGTGTCTATGTGGCGCAGACCGGCCTGATCGGCGGCAACTTCCCGACCCACAAGACGCCGATGACCGTGGTGCCGGGCCCGCGCGCCCTGGCCGACGGCCAGGACGAGCTGAACATCCGCTTCGAGTCGCCCGACCTCGGCGGCGTGAAGCTGGTCAAGACCTGGACCGTCAAGCGCGGCGCCTACGACATCGCCGTCAAGCACGAGGTGGTCAACACCGGCACGGCGCCCGTCTCGCCCCAGCTCTACCTGCAGCTGGTGCGCGACGGCAACAAGCCGGCGGGCGAATCGTCGTTCTATTCCACCTTCACCGGCCCGGCCGTCTACACGGAAGCCAAGAAGTACCACAAGGTCGAGTTCAAGGACATCGAGAGCGGCAAGGCCGAGATCGACCGCACCTCGAACAACGGCTACGTGGCCATGGTGCAGCACTACTTCGCCACGGCCTGGCTGCTGGCCGACGGCATCAAGCGCGACCTGTTCGTGCGCAAGGTGGACACCAACCTCTACGCGGTGGGCATGATCACCGACGTGGGCGAGATCGCCCCCGGCCAGAGCAAGACCGTCGATGCGCGCCTCTTCGCCGGCCCGCAGATCGAGACCTTGCTGGAAAAGCTCGCCCCCGGGCTGGAGCTGGTCAAGGACTACGGCTGGGTGACCATCCTGGCCAAGCCGCTCTACTGGCTGCTGGAGCAGTTGCACAAGGTGCTGAACAACTGGGGCTGGTCCATCGTGGCGCTGGTGCTGCTGCTGAAGATGGCCTTCTTCTGGCTCAACGCCAAGGCCTACGCCTCCATGGCCAAGATGAAGGCCATCAACCCCAAGATCATGGAGATGCGCGAGCGCCTGAAGGACAAGCCGCAGCAGATGCAGCAGGAGATGATGCGCATCTACCGCGAGGAGAAGGTCAACCCCATGGGCGGCTGCTTCCCCATCATGATCCAGATCCCCGTGTTCATCGCGCTCTACTGGGTGCTGCTGTCCAGCGTGGAAATGCGCAACGCGCCCTGGATTGGCTGGATCCACGACCTGTCCTCGCCTGATCCGTACTTCATCCTGCCCCTGCTGATGACGGCCAGCTCGCTGCTGCAGACCGCCCTCAACCCCGCGCCGCCGGACCCGATGCAGGCCAAGATGATGTGGTTCATGCCGCTGATCTTCAGCGTGATGTTCTTCTTCTTCCCGGCCGGCCTGGTGCTGTACTGGCTGACGAACAACCTGCTGTCGATCGCGCAGCAGTGGATCATCAACAAGCGCATGGGCGTGCCGCCGCAGTTCAACCTGCCCAAGTTCCGCTGATACGCCCGTGCTCCAGATTGGTGCGCCGCCTGGGCGGCGCGCCATCCGGACAATCCCCAACGGCCGCCCTCGGGCGGCCGCTGTCATTTCGGTACGTTCATTGCTAGTCTGCTGGCTTCCCCGACGAAATCCTTTCGTATCCTTTTTGGAGGCCTGATTGATGAAGCTGCGTTTGAACCTCTCCCTGGGCGTGGTGGCCCTGGCCGCCTGCATGGCCGTGGGGGCTGCCCAGGCAGCCACCATGCGCTGGGCCGGCGCCAACGACATCCTCACCGTCGATCCGCACGCCCAGAACCATCAGACGACGCATGCTTTCCTGCAGCAGATCTACGAAGGCCTGGTGCGCTACGACAAGAACTACCAGATCCAGCCGGCGCTGGCCACCAAGTGGACGCAGATCTCGCCCACGCAGGTGCGCTTCGAACTGCGCCGCGGCGTCAAATTCCACGACGGCGCGCCGTTCACTGCCGATGACGTGGTGTTCTCCATCACCCGCGTGATGACGCCGCCGTCCAACATGATCTCCTCGGTGCAGAGCGTCAAGGAGGTCAAGAAGGTCGATGACTTCACCGTCGATCTGATCCTCAAGGGCCCCAACCCCGTGCTGCTGCGCGAGCTGACCGAGGCGCGCATCATGAACAAGGCCTGGGCCGAGAAGAACAACTCGGTCAAGGCGCAGGACTACGCGGGCAAGGAAGAGAACTTCGCCTCGCGCAACGCCAACGGCACCGGCCCCTTCATGCTGGTGGGCTGGCAGCCCGACGTGAAGCTCACGCTCAAGAAGAACCCGAACTGGTGGGACAAGCCCGCCGGCAACGTCGACGAGGTGGTGTTCACGCCCATCAAGTCGGCCGCCACGCGCACGGCCGCGCTCATTTCCGGCCAGGTGGACTTCGTGGTCGATCCGCCCCCGCAGGATCTGCCCCGCATGAAGGCCAGCCCCGACCTCAAGCTGGTCGAAGGCGCCGAGAACCGCACCATCTACCTGGGCCTGGACCAGTTCCGCGACGAACTGCCCGGCGCCGGCACCCCCGGCAAGAACCCGCTCAAGGACAAGCGCGTGCGCCAGGCGCTCTACCAGGCCATCGACTCGGCCGGCATCCACAGCCGCACCATGCGCAACTTGTCGGTGCCTGCGGGCACCATGGTCGCGCCCATGGTCCACGGCTGGACCAAGCAGCTCGACGAGCGCGCCTCCAAGTACGACGTGGAAGCCGCCAAGAAGCTGCTGGCCGACGCCGGCTATCCGCAAGGCTTCGCGCTCAAGCTCGACTGCCCCAACGACCGCTACGTGAACGACGAGGCCATCTGCCAGGCCGTCACGGCGATGTGGACGCGCATCGGCGTCAAGACCACGCTGCAGACCGCGCCCATGTCCCAGTTCGTCAGCCGCGTGATGAACAACGACGTCAATGCCTACCTCTTCGGCTGGGGTGTGGCGACTTTCGATGCGCTCTATACGCTCGACTCGCTGATGTCCACCAAGGATGGCAAGACGGCGGCGGGCGTCTACAACGGCGGCCGCATCAGCGATCCCAAGCTCGACGCCACGATCAACCAGATCAAGGTGGAGATGGACGCGCCCAAGCGCGATGCGCTCATCAACGAGGCGCTGCAGCGCGTCAAAGACGAGTACTACTACCTGCCGCTGCACCACCAGATCCGCCCCTGGGCCATGCGCAAGGGCGTGGACACGCCGCACCGCGCGGACGACCGCCCGATGCCGACCTGGACGACCATCAACTGAGCGGCGACGGCCGGGCCCGCGAGGGTCTGGTCTGCTCCTGAAACCATAGCTGCCTGCGCAGGCATTCCGGGCGTTGCGATGCGAAATGTGTCGTAGCGGCCCGGATGACCTGCGCAGGCAGCTATCTTTTTTGCGGGTGTGGATGTTCCTGCAGGTCCGCCAGGCCAAGGCCTGGGGCAGGGCCTGCAGGTGCGGGGCTATCATCCGCGCTCCGTTTCGCCCTCGGCCCGCCGGGCCGCCCACTGCCTCTCCATCCCCTCCCCATGCTGCCCCGCCACAACGAACCCATCGCCGCCATCGCCACCGCACCGGGGCGCGGCGCCGTGGGCATCGTGCGGGTCTCCGGGCCCGGGCTGGGCCCGCTGGTGCAGGCGCTGTGCGGCAGGGCTTTGAAGCCGCGCGAGGCCACCTATCTGCCCTTCCGCGATGCGGCGGGCCAGCCCATCGACCAGGGCCTGGCGCTCTACTTTCCCGCGCCGCACAGCTATACCGGCGAAGACGTGCTGGAGCTGCAGGCGCACGGCGGCCCCGTGGTGCTGCAGCTGCTGCTGGCCCGCTGCCTCGAAGCCGCGGCCGCGCCGGATGCCGCCAGCGGCCGCCCGGTGCTGGCCGGCCTGCGCCTGGCCCAGCCCGGCGAATTCACCGAGCGCGCCTTTCTCAACGACAAGATCGACCTGGCCCAGGCCGAGGCCATCGCCGACCTGATCGACGCCAGCACCGAGGCCGCCGCCCGCAGCGCCAGCCGCTCGCTGGCCGGCGCCTTCTCGCAGGAGATCCACGCGCTGCGCGATGCGCTCGTGCACCTGCGCATGCTGGTCGAGGCCACGCTGGACTTTCCCGAAGAGGAAATCGACTTCCTGCGCAAGGCCGACGCCCACGGGCAGCTATCGAATCTGCAGCAGACCCTGGCCGGCGTGATGCGCCGCGCCAGCCAGGGCGCGCTGCTGCGCGAGGGCATCAAGGTCGTCATCGCGGGCCAGCCCAATGCGGGCAAGAGCTCGCTGCTCAACGCTCTGGCGGGGGCGGAGCTGGCCATCGTCACGCCGATCGCCGGCACCACGCGCGACAAGGTGCAGCAGACCATCCAGATCGAAGGCGTGCCGCTGCACGTGATCGACACCGCCGGCCTGCGCGAGAGCGACGACGAGGTGGAGAAGATCGGCATCGCCCGCGCCTGGGACGAGATCGCCGCCGCAGACGCCGTGCTATTCCTGCACGACCTGAGCCGCGCCGAAACGCCCGAGTACGCGGCGGCCGATGCGCTGATCGCCGGCACCATCGCCCAGAAGCTGCCGGCCAGCGTGCCCGTCATCGACGTGTGGAACAAGATCGACCGCGTGGCGCTCGTCGGTGGCGAGGCTGCGGCTGAAGCCGCGGCGGCAGGGCAGGGCGGCGAGCGCAGCCACCCGTCCGTGCGCCTCTCGGCCCGCACGGGCGAGGGGCTGGACGCGCTGCGCCGGCTGCTGCTGGAAGTCGCCGGCTGGCAGGCCGCGCCCGAGGGCCTCTACATCGCCCGCGCCCGCCACATCGCCGCGCTGCAGGCGGTGGATGGCCACCTGATGGAAGCGGCCGCGCAGCTGCATGCGGCCGGCCCGGCGCTCGACCTGCTGGCCGAGGAACTGCGCCTGGCGCAGAACGCGCTCAACGCCATCACCGGCGAATTCACGTCCGACGACCTGCTGGGCGTGATCTTTTCCAGCTTCTGTATCGGCAAGTGAGCGGCGTGAGCGGGCGTGTGCCGCGAGAGCGGGCAGGCCACGCGGCCCGCGGTTGCCGCCGCCCACCATTTCGTCAAAGTTGTAAAAGGACGGAACGCCGCTTGTGCCTGCGCAGGTTCGCAGGTACGTTGTCGCCGATGCCTCTCGTTCAGCGCCGGCCCCAGGCCTGGGCGCTGTGGCAGCGCGGCCCCTCGTCGGGGCCTTTCCACTTTTCAGGAGCCCCGCCGGGCCACCCCACCCATTGAATCGATTCCTACGGGCATCGCGAAGGTCAGGCATGTCTTTTTTCCGCTGGCTGACCGGCGCGCGCAAACCTCCGCGTGCCGGCACCCACCATGCGCAGGGCCACGCGCCTTCACCCGAACCTGCCGCCACGCACCGCAGCGAACGCACGCAGCGCCGCGAGCTGCTCTACGCCGTGGTGCGCGAGGCCATGATGCGGGCCGCCGTGCTGTCCGCCGGCTACAAGTTCAAGGTGCTGTCGCTGGACCAGCGCGGCCAGCAGTTCATGGTGATGGTCGATCTCGGCCGCGAATACGGCGGAGAGACCGTGCGGCTGAGCGCGATCGAGGCGCTGATCGTGCAGACGGCCCACACGCGTTTCGGCATCGGCGTGACGGCGGTCTATTGGCGCATCAACGACCAGCTCGGCGCTGGCGTGCCCACCGCTGCCCTGGGAGTCTTGGCCGGTTCCAGGCACGCTGCCGCTGCCGCAGCCCGGTCCGCAGCACCGGCGCCCTCGGCCGCCCATGACCCGGCCCGTGCGGCGCAGGGCGGGCCGCCGGTGCCGGCCGGCGCTGCGGCGGGTGCGGGGGGCTTCGAGCCCATCGGCGCGGACGAGGTCGAGGCGTTCAAGCGGGCCCTGCAGTCCGCGTCCTCGGGCCGCGCGGGAAACGGCGGGGTACGGCCATCCGCGTCCGCGCCCGCTTCACAGGCGCCGCAGCCACCGTCGGGTGGGGTACGCATCGGGCCGCTGCGGGCGCGCGATGCCGCGGGGCGCACGGGCTTCGAAGACACGCAGGCATCGGCCCCGCAGGCGCCGCCGAGCTGGCCGGACCATCTCAGCAAGAGCCAGTTCGGCGATCTCTGAGCCTGCGTCCGGGCCTGTGCCTGCGCTCGCGCAGGGCCGGACGCGTCAGTGGCCGGTGAAGTCCACCAGCGTGAAGAGCGGCAGCCCGGCCTCGGTGAGGCGCCGGGAGCCGCCCAGTTCGGGCAGGTCCACGATGGCGGCGCCTTCGGTCACGGTGGCGCCCAGCTTTTCCAGCAGGTTCTTGCCGGCCATCATGGTGCCGCCGGTGGCGATCAGGTCGTCGATCAGCAGCACCCGGTCGCCGGGCTTGACGGCGTCGGCATGCAGCTCGACGGTGGCGCTGCCGTATTCCAGCTCGTAGGTCTCCTCGACCGTGGTGAAGGGCAGCTTGCCCTTCTTGCGGATCGGCACGAAGCCCACGTTCAGCTCGTAGGCCACCACCGCGCCCAGGATGAAGCCGCGCGCATCCAGGCCTGCCACCACGTCGGGCCGCAGGGCGCGGTCCATGTAGCGATGCACGAAGGCGTCGATCAGCACGCGGAAGACCTTCGGGTCCTGCAGCAGCGGGGTGATGTCGCGGAACTGCACGCCCGGCGCCGGCCAGTCGGGCACCGTGCGGATGTGCTGGCGCAGGTAGTGGTTGACGCTGAATTGCTGCATGGACAGAGGGGTGTGGGGCAAAGGGGCGGGTCGATGGACCGCAGGCGGGCCGCCAGTGTAAACAGCCACGATGCCCATCGCATAATGGCCGCTCAAGGCAGCCGGCAACGCTGCCTGGGCGCTGCATGGCCCCTTTGTTTCCCTGGATGAAAGCTCGGCAATCCATGCCTGTCTCGGTACTGCTCGTCGATGGCGACTCCTCCCATTCCCAAGGCCTTGTGCGCGCCCTCGCCGACGCATGGCTGGGCTGGCGGGTGGACGTCGTGCCCACGGTGGCCGGTGCCTGGCAGCGGCTGGCGGTTGGCGGCATCGACGTCATCCTGGCGGCAGAGCAGCTCGCCGACGGCAACGCCTTCGACGTGCTGGAGATGGCGCACGGCATTCCCGTGATCGTGGCCGTGCCGGAAGACGGCGCGGCCCGCGCCGCCACGGCGCTGCGGCACGGCTTTCGCGATTTCATCGTGCGCGATGATGAGCATGCCTACCTGCTGACGGTGCCCGCGCAGATCGAGGAGGTGCTGGAGCAGTCCTGCAGCGTGCTGGCGCGCGAGGCCACCCAGACCCTCCAGGCGCGCCAGCACCGGCTGCTGAACGCCATGTCCCGCGCGCAGTCGCTGTTCATCGACGGCCAGGCCTCCGCCGCCTTCACGCTGCTGCTGCAGGAGCTTTTGGGCCATACCTCCAGCCCCTGCGGCTTCCTGGCGTGCGTGCTCTCGCCCGGCGAGGCCGACCCCGGCCCGCCCGGCAGCCGTGTCCTGCGCCTCTTGGTCCAGGCGGGGCAGTGGCCGAGCGGGTACACGGCGCCTGGCAGGGGCGAGGAGTGGGCGGTGATGGAGCCGGCCCATCCCACGGGCGCCGGCAGCGCCGCGGCCGGGGTGCTGGCGCGCGCGCTGGCCAGCCGTTCGGCGGTCGTGCACAACGACGCGGCTTCGCCGTGCCCGGCCGATGACTGGCCCGGCGGCAGGCCTTTCCCGGGCACCTGCTGCGCCCAGGCCCTGCGGGTGGGCGAAGAGCCGGTCGTGCTGCTGCTGCTGGCCGGGCGCACGAGCGGCTACGCCGCCGAGCTGCCGCGCGCCCTGCAGCCCCTGTTGAGCTCCCTGGTGCAGATGGAGATGGCGCAGCGCGCCCAGGCGGCGCGGCGCAGCGTCGAAGAGCAGCTGGCGCGCACCACGGCCCTGCTGGTGGAAAAGACCCAGGTGCTGGAGAGCACGCTCGACTTCATGGACCAGGGCATCACCAACGTCAATGCCGAGGGCCGCATCTGCATCTTCAACCGCCGCTACCTGGAACTGCTGGAGATGCCCGAGGACATGATGTCCCGCCGGCCCCGGGTCGAGGAGGTCGTGCGCTTCCAGGCCGCGCGGGGCGATTTCGGCCCCGACTTCCAGCACGTGGATGCCAGCGGCCGCGACTACGTGCGCAGCGAGCATGCCGCGCAGGGCGTGCCGCTGCAGATGCCGGCCAGCTACGTGCGCCGCACGCACACCGGGCGCCATGTCGAGGTCCGCACCCGCCAGCTGCCCAGCGGCGGGCGCGTGCGCAGCTTCACCGACGTCACCGATTTCATCGCCGCCCAGGAGGCCCTGCGCACCAGCGAGGCGCGCTGGCGCAGCCTGACGCAGCTGTCGTCCGACTGGTACTGGGAGCAGGACACGCAATTTCGCTTCGTGCGCGTGGAAGGCGCGAACCGCCTGATCACCGGCCTGGAGTCGAACGACATCATGGGCAAGACCCCATGGGAGCTGTCCGACTTCGGCATGTCGCAAGAGCGCTGGCAGGCCCATCGGGCCCAGCTGCAGGCCCGCGAGGTCTTCTACGACCTGGAGATCGAATATTCCATGCCGGATGGATCGACCATCTGGGTGTCGGTCAGCGGCGAGCCGTTCTATGGTGCCGATGGCAGCTTCCTCGGCTACCGGGGGGTGGGCCGCAACGTCTCCGACCGCAAGCGCGCCGAGGCGCAGATCGAGCGCCTGGCTTTCTTCGACGAACTCACCGGCCTGCCCAACCGCCGCCTGCTGATGGACCGCATGGAACGCGTGCTGGCCACGGGCGCGCGCATGGGCCAGTACGGCGCCCTGTTGTTCCTGGACCTGGACAACTTCAAGGGCATCAACGACACGCTGGGCCACGAATGGGGCGACCAGCTCCTGCAGCAGGCGGCCCTGCGGCTGTCCGGCAGCGTGCGCGCCAGCGACACCGTGGCCCGCCTGGGCGGCGACGAGTTCGTGGTGGTGCTCTCGGGCCTGCCGGACGACGAGGCCCAGGCGGTCATCGAAGTCCGCGCCCTGGGCCAGAAGCTGCTGGAGCTGCTGAACCAGCCCTATCTGCTGGACGGCCGCGAGATCCACAACACGGCCAGCATCGGCACCGCGCTGTTCCACGGCCGCGAGGAAACCACGCACGATTTGCTCAAGCGCGCCGACCTGGCCATGTACCAGGCCAAGGCCCAGGGCCGCAACACCCTGTGCTTCTTCGACCCGCAGATGCAGACCACCGCCAATGCCCGCTCGGCGCTGGAGGCGGACATCCGGCTCGGGCTGCAGCGGGCGGAGTTTTTGCCCCATTACCAGCCCGTGGTGGATGCCGAAGGCCGCGTGCTGGGCGCCGAGGCCCTGGTGCGCTGGCGCCATCCGCAGCGCGGCATGGTGCCGCCCTACGAATTCATCCAGGTGGCCGAACAGACCGGGCTCATCATGCCGCTGGGCCAGCTGATGCTGCGCACCGCCTGCCTGCAGCTGGCCGACTGGTCGCTGCGGCCCGAGACCGCGGAGTGGACGGTGTCGGTCAACGTCAGCGCGCACGAGTTCCGCCATCCGGACTTCGTGCAGCAGGTGACGGCCGCGCTGCAGGAAAGCGGCGCCAGCCCCCGGCGCCTGAAGATCGAGCTGACCGAAAGCCTGCTGCTGCACGACGTGGAAGACACCATCGCCAAGATGCAGGAGCTGCGCGCCCAGGGCGTGGGCTTTTCGCTGGACGACTTCGGCACCGGCTACTCGTCGCTCGCCTACCTCAAGCGTCTGCCGCTGGACCAGCTCAAGATCGACCAGAGCTTCGTGCGCGACGTGCTCACCGACCCCAACGACGCGGCCATCGCCTGCACCATCGTCGCGCTGGCGCACAGCCTGGGGCTGGACGTGGTGGCCGAGGGCGTGGAGACGGAGGGCCAGCGCGAATTCCTGCTGCGCAACGGCTGCCGGCGCTTCCAGGGCTATCTGTTCGGGCGGCCCGCGCCGGCGGAACAGATGCTGGCCGCGTAGCGGCAACCCCCGCCCGTTCGGCCCTTGGCCTGCGCGGCGCGTCAGCCGCGCAGCAGCCGGTCCTCGGCCAGGGCCAGCGCCGTCGGGTGGCCCGAAATCACCAGCGTGTCGCCCTCGGCCAACTGGGCCTCGTCGCTGGCGGGGGTCATCTGCCCGTTGCCGTGCCGTAGGCTGACCACCTGCGCGCCCATGGCGTGCAGCGCCAGCTGCCCCAGCGCCTGGCCCAGCGAGGCGGCATCGGGGGGCAGGGTGATGGAGGTCAGCCGCTCCTGGTCGCGCTCCGAGGCCGTGTCGTCGTCGGCCCCGTGGAAATAGCCGCGCAGCAGGTGGTAGCGCGCATCGCGCTGCTCCTGCACGCTGCGCAGCACGCGCCGCATGGGCACGCCCACCAGCGCCAGCGCATGGCTGGCCAGCATCAGCGAACCCTCGATGGCCTCGGGCACCACTTCGGTGGCGCCGGCGGCCTGCAGGCGGTCCAGGTATTGGTCGTCCTGTGTGCGCACCACCACCGGCACATGCGGCGCATGGCTGCTGGTGTGGGCCAGCACCTTCAGCGTGGCGGGCAGGTCCAGGTAGGTGACGGCCACGGCGCTGGCGCGTGCCAGGCCGGCGGCCACCAGCGCCTGCAGCCGCGTGGCGTCGCCGTACACCACCGAATCGCCGCCGGCCGCCGCCTGCCGCACGCGGTCGGGGTCCAGGTCCAGCGCCAGGTAGGGAATGCCTTCGAGCTGCAGCATGCGCGCCAGGTTCTGCCCGCAGCGGCCATAGCCGCAGATCAGCACGTGCCGGTCGGTGTTGATGGCCTTGCGCGCGATGGTCGTCATCTGCAGCGACTGCTGCAGCCAGTCGCTGGCCACCAGCTTCATCACGATGGGGTTGCTGTAGAGGATGAGGAAAGGCGTGGCCAACATCGACAGCACCATGGCCGCGAGGATGGGGTTCATCAGCGCGGGCGCGACGAGGCCATGGTCCTGCGTGAGCGACAGCAGCACGAAGCCGAATTCGCCCGCCTGCGCCAGGTAGAGGCCGGTGCGCAGCGACACGCCCGTGGTGGCCCCCATGCCGCGCGCCAGCAGCAGGATGATGCCCATCTTCAGCAGCATGGGCACGGCCAGCAGCAGCAGCACCAGGGCCCAGCGCTCCAGCAGGATGTGCCAGTCCAGCATCATCCCCACGGTGATGAAAAAGAGACCCAGCAGCACGTCGTGGAACGGGCGGATGTCGGTGCCCACCTGGTGGCGGTATTCGGTCTCTGACACCAGCACGCCCGCGATGAAGGCGCCCAGCGCCAGCGAGAGCCCCGCCAGGTCGGTCATCCAGGCCAGCCCCAGCGTGATGAGCAGCAGGTTCAGCATGAACAGCTCGTCGCTCTTGCGCCGCGCCACCAGCGTGAGCCACCAGCGCATCACGCGCTGGCCGCCGGCCAGCAGCACGCCCACCAGCACGGTGGCCTTGAGCAGCGCCAGGCCCATCTCCACCATCAGACGCTCGGGCGACGAGCCCAGCGCCGGGATCAGCACCAGCAGCGGCACCACGGCCAGGTCCTGGAACAGCAGGATGCCCAGCACCCGCCGGCCGTGCTCGCCCTCCAGCTCGGCGCGCTCGGCCATCAGCTTGACGACGATGGCCGTGCTGCTCATGGCCAGCGTGCCCGACAGCGCCAGCGCGGTCTGCCAGCCCACGTCCCACACGCCGCCCGCCCAGCGCGCCAGCAGCAGCATGCCCACCATGGCTGCGGCCATGGTGCCCGCCACCTGCAGCAGCCCCAGGCCGAACACGTAGCGGCGCATGGCGCGCAGCTTGGGCAGGCTGAATTCGAGCCCGATGGCGAACATGAGGAACACCACGCCGAATTCGCCCAGGTGCCGCACCACTTCCGAGTCCTGCGCCAGGGCCAGCGCATGCGGCCCGATCAGGATGCCTGCCGTCAGGTAGCCCAGCATGGGCGGCAGCTTCAGGCTGCGGCAGGCCACTACGCCCAGCACGGCGGCCAGCAGGTAGAGCAGGGTGAGCGCAAGCGACGACATCTTCCGATGCTAGCCCAGCGCCAGCGCCGCCTGGTAACGGCCGGGCCCCGCCCGTCGGATGCCGCCGCCGCGGGACGGCGGGGCTATGACCCATCCGGGAACGCCGGCCGGGGCCGGTCGATAGAATCGCTCGCCATGTCATCCGCTCCCGCTGCACTGCCACCCTTCGACGCCGCCGAGGTCCTGCGCCTGGCCCGCGAAACCTTCGCCATCGAAGCCGCCGCGCTGGGCAGCCTCGCGGCGCGGCTGGGCGAGCCCTTCGTCGAGGCCGTGCGCGGCATGCTGGGCACCCCTGGGCGCATCGTCGTCATGGGCATGGGCAAGAGCGGCCACGTGGGCCGCAAGATCGCCGCCACGCTCGCCTCCACCGGCACGCCTGCCTTCTTCGTGCACCCGGCCGAGGCCAGCCACGGCGACCTGGGCATGGTCACCCAGGGCGACCTGGTGCTGGCCATTTCCAACAGCGGCGAGAGCAACGAACTCACCGTGCTGCTGCCCGTGCTCAAGCGCCTGGGCGTGCCGCTCGTCGCCATGACCGGCGGGCTGCAGTCCACCCTGGCGCGCCATGCCGACACCGTGCTGGACTGCGGCGTCGAGCGCGAGGCCTGCCCGCTCAACCTGGCGCCCACCACCAGCACCACCGCGCAGCTCGCCATGGGCGACGCGCTGGCCGTGGCTCTGCTCGATGCGCGCGGCTTCCGGCCCGAGGACTTCGCCCGCTCCCACCCCGGCGGCGCCCTGGGCCGCAAGCTGCTGACCCATGTGAGCGACGTCATGCGCGCGGGCGACGAAGTGCCCCGCGTGGGCCCCGGGGCCACGTTCAGCGAACTCATGCGCGAGATGAGCGCCAAGCGCCTGGGCGCCTCGGCCATCGTCGATGCCGGCGGGCGCCTGCTGGGCATCTTCACGGACGGCGACCTGCGCCGCCGCATCGAGGCCGGCGCCGACCTGCGCGCCGCCACCGCCGGCGAAGTCATGCATGCCGGCCCGCGCACCATCGCCGCCGATGCGCTGGCCGTGGACGCCGCCGCCGTCATGGAGCGCCACGGCATCACCAGCGTGCTCGTCACCGACGCGGCCGGCGTGCTGGCCGGCGTGGTGCATATCGGCGACCTCATGCGCGCCAAGGTGATCTGATGGCCGACGACCGCATGGCCCTTTCCGCCCCCGAACTGCCCCCGCTGCGCCCGGCCCTGCAGCACCCGCCCGAGCTGCTGCTCAAGGCCCAGGGCGTGCGCGTGGCCTTCTTCGACGTCGATGGCGTGCTGACCGATGGCGGCCTCTACTTCTCCGAGGCGGGCGAGACCCTCAAGCGCTTCAACACCCTGGACGGCCACGGCATCAAGCTGCTGCAGCGCGCCGGCATCGTGCCCGCCGTCATCACCGGCCGCGACGCGCCCGCGCTGCGCCTGCGCCTGAAGGCCCTGGGCGTGGTGCACGCGCGCTTCGGCACCGAAGACAAGCGCCCCGCCGCCGAAGCCATCCTGGCCGAGCTGGGCCTGGACTGGAGCCAGGCCGCCGCCATGGGCGACGACTGGCCCGATCTGCCCGTGATGCGCCGCGCCGCGCTGGCCTGCGCGCCCGCCGGCGGCCACATCGAGGCGCGCGCCGTGGCGCACCACGTCACCACGGCAGCGGCCGGCGCCGGCGCCGCGCGCGAATTCTGCGATCTGCTGCTGGTCGCCAGCGGCCGCTACGCTGCGTTGCTGGCGGACTACGCATGAGCGGCGTGCTGCTGCTGCAACGCGCGCGGCTGGGCTGGGACCGGCTCTCCATCTACCTGCCCGTGGCGCTGATGTTCGTGCTGGCCCTCGGCACCTGGTGGCTGGTGCGCAACGCGCCCAAGCCGCCCCAGGCCGAGCCGCCCCGCGCCCCCGCGCACGAGGTGGACTATTTCATGCGCGACTTCTCGGTCAAGAACTTCGACGCCACCGGCCGCTTGGCCAGCGAGATGCAGGGCGACATGGCCCGCCACTACGTGGACACCGACACGCTCGAGGTGGACCGCATGCGCATGCGCGCGTCCACGCCCGAAGGCCGCGTCACCATCGCCTCGGCCAACCGCGCGGTGTCCAACGCCGACGGCTCCGAGGTCCAGCTCTTCGGCAACGCCATCGTCATCCGCGAATCGCTGCCCCGCAGCGGCCGGGACGCGCTGCCGCGCCTGGAGTTCCGGGGCGAATTCCTGCAGGTCTGGGTCAATTCAGAGCGCGTGAAGTCCGACCTGCCCGTCACGCTCAAGCGCGGCGACGACGTGTTCACGGCCGACAACCTGGACTACGACAACCTCGACCAGATCGTGCAGCTGCGCGGCCGGGTGCGCGGCACCTTCCAGCCGGCCCCCGCCGGGCGCTGACGGCGCCGGCACCCTTTCTCGGAAACGATCGCATGGCGCCCTCCAGCCCCCTGGTCTTCATCACCGGCGCCTCCAGCGGCATCGGCCAGGCGCTGGCCTGGCGCTTCCACCAGGCCGGCTGGCGGCTGGCCCTGGTCGCACGCCGCACGTCAGAGATCGAATCCTGGGCCAGCGCTCATAGAGTCAGCGCTGATAGCTATCAAATCTATAGTGCGGACGTGTCCGTGCCCGACAGCATCGCCGCCGCCGGCGCCGCCTGCCTGCAGGCCCAGGGCCTGCCGGACGTGGTCATCGCCAATGCGGGCATCAGCGTCGGCATGGACACGGCGCTGCGCGAGGATCTGGACGTGATGGCGCGCACCTTCGCCACCAACAACCTCGGCATGGCCGCCACCTTCCAGCCCTTCATCGCCGGCATGGTGGAGCGCGGCAGCGGCGCGCTGGTGGGCATCGGCAGCGTGGCCGGCATCCGCGGCCTGCCCGGGCACGGCGCCTACTGCTCCAGCAAGGCCGCGGTCATCAGCTATTGCGAAAGCCTGCGCGGCGAACTGCGCCCATCGGGCGTGAAGGTCGTCACGCTCTGCCCGGGCTACATCGACACGCCGCTCACCCGGCAGAACCGCTACGCCATGCCGTTCCTGATGCAGCCCGAAGACTTCGCCGCCCGCGCGTTCGATGCGATCCGGGCCGGGGCCAGCTACCGCGTCATTCCCTGGCAGATGGGCGTCGTCGCCAAGCTCCTGCGCCTGCTGCCCAACGGCCTTTTCGACCGCGTGCTGGCCGGGCGCCCGCGCAAGCACCGGCAGGGCGAAGGGCGCGGTTCTGGCTCGTAGCGCGTGCGCTGCCGGCTGAAAAGCAAAAAGGCTCCCGAGGGAGCCTTTTTCGTGGGCCAGGTGCACTGGCTGCGCCTGTTGCGGGGTGCGGTCGATCAGTAACCGCCGCCGTTGCCACCACCGTAGCCGCCGCCACCACCGCCGCTGCGGCCACCGCCGTTGCGCGAGCCGGAGCCGTAGGGGCTGCGGAAACCGCCATCGCCCCGGCCGCCGCCGCCGAAACCACCACCGCCGCCGCCTTCACGGCCACCACCGTAGCCGCCACCGCCGCCGCCGTAACCACCGCCACCGCTGCGGCCACCGCCGCCGAAACCGCCACCACCACCACCGCCGCCGAAGCCACCG
This sequence comes from Paracidovorax wautersii, assembly GCF_900113035.1. GTDB lineage: Bacteria > Pseudomonadota > Gammaproteobacteria > Burkholderiales > Burkholderiaceae_C > Paracidovorax > Paracidovorax wautersii. The sequence goes on from NZ_FONX01000002.1 coordinate 138,807, forward strand.
CTGCGCGGGGGGCGTGCTTCCATGGGGCGGGCTTCGTTCACCACGATGCTGCGGCCGCCCAGGGGCTGGCCGTTCATGCCGTGGATGGCGGACTGCGCTTCGTCTTCACTGCCCATCTCGACGAAGCCAAAGCCCTTGGAGCGGCCGGTGTCGCGCTCCATCATGACCTTGGCGCTGGTGACCGAGCCGAACTGGCTGAAGGCCTGTTCAAGGTCGCCATCACGCACGGAGTACGGCAGATTGCCGACGTACAGTTTGTTGCCCATTGAGGGACTCCTCAAAAACACATTGATAAAGCGATGGAGTCCCGGAAACGCAGCCAGTTAATCACGAGAGACGCCCTATGCGCGAAATGAAAGGATCACCGCAGACCTCGGCGCGGCAGCACCGCGCGAAACATTATGCGCCACAAGAACGCGGAAAAAGCAAGGCCTTTTTCCCTCTGGCGTGAAATGCTGGGACGTGATGTGAAAAGCCCATGAAAAAAGGCCCTCGAAGGGCCTTTTTTCAGAGTGTGCGGAGCGCTGCGAGAGCGCGTTCCGGCACGGCAAGCGTGTGCTTAGTAGCTGTTGCGGCCACCGCCGTAACCGCCGCCATTGCCGCCGCCGTAGCCGCCACCACCGTTGCCGCCGCCGAAGCCGCCGCCGCTGCGGCCACCGCCGTAGCCGCCGCCACCACCGTTGCCGCCGCCGAAGCCACCGCTACGGGGGGGACGGGGTTCCATCGGACGGGCTTCGTTGACCACGAGGTCACGGCCGCCGAAGTTTTGGCCGTGCACGGCCTGGATGGCAGCCTGGGCTTCTGCGTCGCTGCCCATTTCGACGAAGCCGAAGCCCTTCGAACGGCCGGTGTCGCGTTCCATCATGACCTTGGCGCTGTTCACCGAGCCGAATTGGCTGAAGGTTTGCTCGAGGTCGCTATCGCGGAAGGAATAGGGCAGGTTGCCCACGTAAAGTTTGTTGCCCATGAAGGACTCCTACAAAAAACCATGAAAACGCGATGAGCCTTACGCAATCAACAAACCTGTGACGACTTCAAAGACGCGAAACCGACCAAACACCGCAGCTTGCATTCCTGCAAGGCAGAAAGGCAGGAACCATTATTAACCATAGTTTCGCCGGCGGTGGCAAACATTCAGCGCTCCCGCAACACTTTGCGTGCGTGTTTACCCGAATGAACGCCTTGTCTTGGCTACAATCGCGCCAGTCTTTGGGGAGTAGCCCGCCTTCGGCGCCTTGCGGCGCCCAGGGAGCATGCATCAACAAACTTGGACCTTCGCGGTCTATGGTGCCTGCGGCGGTTGAGCGCGGCCCTTTGCCAGCCTAGGCTTTGTCCAGGCTGTGCGGGGCGCTCACGGCACGACATGCTGGGCGAGACCATTGACTGCGCACCGTTCCACAGGCCGGAGACGGGGCGCAGTCAATGTCGTCTGTCGTATCTCCGGCCGGATAACGACCCCGCCCCATGGAAGCCTTCTTCGTCTCTACCGCCATCGTCGCCCTCGCCGAGATGGGCGACAAGACCCAACTCCTCTCGCTGGTTCTCGCAGCGCGTTTCCGCAGGCCCTGGCCGATCGTGCTGGGCATCTTCGTATCCACCCTCGCCAACCATGCGCTGGCCGGCGCCGTGGGCGCGTGGGTGACCACCGTGGTGGGGCCGAACGTGCTGCGCTGGGGGCTGGGCCTGTCGTTCATCGCCATGGCGGTGTGGATGCTGATCCCCGACAAGCTCGACGAGGACGACGCCGCCGCCACGCCGCGCTGGGGCGTGTTCGGCACCACGGTCGTGGCGTTCTTCCTGGCCGAGATGGGTGACAAGACCCAGGTGGCGACGGTGATGCTGGCCGCGCAGTACAGCGCCTATTTCGCCGTGGTGGCCGGCACCACGCTGGGCATGATGCTGGCCAACGCGCCGGTGGTCTGGCTGGGCGAGCGCATCACGCGCCGCGTGCCCATCCGCGCCGTGCATGTGGTCTCCGCGGTGATCTTCCTGGTGCTCGGCGTGCTGGCGCTGCTGCACCCCATGGGCTGACGCCTGGGCGCTGCGAGGGCTTTGGTATAGTCTTCGCACGCGCCGATTTGCTACAGCTTGCGGGCGCTTTATAAATTCAGCTAAAGACCCGTCCGCGAAGTGGCACCCACCGACCCGGCCTCGTTTTTAGCGATGCCGGGTTTTTTCATGTCCTTCATCGCCACGCCCCAGTTCCTGAGCTTTCCCGAAGCGCTGCCCCTGAAGGGCGGCGGCTCGTTGCGCGACTACACCCTGGCCTACGAGACGTATGGCCGCCTCAACGCCGACAGCTCCAACGCCGTGCTGGTCTGCCATGCGCTCAACGCCTCGCACCACGTGGCGGGCGTCTATGAAGACCAGCCCCGCAGCGAGGGCTGGTGGGACAACATGATCGGCCCGGGCAAGCCGGTGGACACCAACCGCTTCTTCGTCATCGGCATCAACAACCTGGGCTCGTGCTTCGGCTCCACGGGGCCCATGCACCTCAACCCCGACACGGGCGAGGTCTATGGCGCGGACTTTCCCGTGGTCACGGTGGAAGACTGGGTGAACGCCCAGGCCCTGCTGCTCGACCGCCTGGGCATCGGCCAGCTGGCGGCCGTGCTGGGCGGCAGCCTGGGTGGCATGCAGGCGCTGTCGTGGACGCTGCAGTACCCCGAGCGCGTGCGCCACGCCGTGGTGGTGGCCAGCGCCCCCAACCTCACGGCCGAGAACATCGCCTTCAACGAGGTGGCGCGCCGCGCCATCGTGACCGACCCGGACTTCCACGGCGGCCACTTCTACCGCCACGGCGTCGTGCCCAAGCGCGGCCTGCGCATCGCTCGCATGATCGGGCACATCACCTACCTGTCGGACGACGTGATGAACGAGAAGTTCGGCCGCCAGCTGCGCGAGGGCCTGGCGCCCCGCTACAGCACGCAGGACATCGAGTTCCAGATCGAGAGCTACCTGCGCTACCAGGGCGACAAGTTCAGCGACTACTTCGACGCCAACACCTACCTGCTCATCACCCGCGCGCTCGACTACTTCGACCCGGCGCTGGCGCATGGCGGCAACCTCACGCTGGCGCTGGCCCGCGCCACGGCGCGCTTCATGCTCGTGAGCTTCACCACCGACTGGCGCTTCTCGCCCGCGCGCAGCCGCGAGATCGTCAAGGCCCTGCTCGACAACCGCCGCGACGTGAGCTACGCCGAGATCGACGCGCCGCACGGCCACGACGCCTTCCTGCTGGACGACGCCCGCTACCACGGCGTCATCGGCGCCTATTTCAACCGCATTGCCGAGGAGCTGGGCGCATGAGCGAACGCACCACCATGGACGCCATCGCCCGCCGGGTGCCGCACGGAGCGCGGGTGCTCGATCTGGGCTGCGGCGACGGCAGCCTGCTGGCCTACCTGCAGCGCGAGCGCGGCTGCACGGGCTACGGCGTGGAGATCGACGACGCCAACGTGCTGGCCTGCGTGCGCCGGGGCGTCAACGTCGTGCAGCTGAACCTGGAAGAGGGCCTGGCGATGTTCGGCGACAACGCCTTCGACGTGGTGCTGCAGATCGACACCCTGCAGCATCTGCGCAATACCGAGGTCATGCTGCGCGAGACCGCGCGCGTGGGCAAGAGCGGCATCGTCGCCTTCCCCAACTTCGCGCACTGGCCCAACCGTCTGTCGGTGCTGCGCGGGCGCATGCCCGTCACGCGGCGCCTGCCCTACCAGTGGTACGACACGCCCAACATCCGCGTGGGCACGTTCAAGGACTTCGAGGTGCTGGCCACCAAGAACCGCCTGCGCATCCTCGACGCCTTCGGCCTGCAGGACGGCCGCGAGGTGCGCCGCCTGCCCAATGCCCTGGCGGGCACGGCGGTGTTCCACTTCGAGCACGACTGACGCCTGCGCAAGGCGGCCCGTGGGCCGTCCGCTGCGGCCCGCTTTTCCTTTTCGTCATCTCTGATCTTCGCCGCCTTGCCTGCGCGGCGGCTTCCGCTCGTCCCTGCCCATTCCTGCCCATTCCTGCCCGGTCCGGCGGCTTGGGCGCGGGTGGGGCGCTTCCAGCGCTTTTCCGGCTCTTCCCTCCTGATGGGGCCGCTGGCCCCGCCCCGTCCATCGCTTCGGCGTCTACGCCGATAGGCGCAGGGTGTGGCGATGGCCGATGAGAACCATTTGTAAAAAACAATTACAAAAGAATACAAATCAATCGCATAATTAAGTACTTTCCCCATTGAAGTACGTCAACCATGAGTCTCAAACACTCCAGCCCTGCGCATGGCGGTGCGTCGAGCGGCTCTGTGGCCCGCCGCATTACGCTGCTGGCCATCGCCCTGCTGTCCGTCGTGCTGCTGGTGGTCAGCCTGGCGGTGGCGGATATCACCACCCGCACGGCCCGCAGCCAGGCGGTCGAAGGCGTGGGCAACGGCATCGATGCCGTGAGCGCTTCGCTCGACGCCATGTACCAGGCCAACGTGGGCGTGGTGCGCAGCAACGCCGCCTCGTTCGGCACCCAGTTCTCGAAGGTCCTGCAATGGGACCCGGCCAGTGGTGAACTGCGCAGCAACGCAACGCTGCTCAACGGCTCCAACGACCTCGTCGATGGCTTCGCGCGGATGACGGGCGGCGTGGCCACCGTGTTCGCGCGCAAGGGCGACGATTTCGTGCGCATCGCCACGTCCCTGCAGGACGAGCGGGGCGCACGTGCCGTGGGCACGGTGCTGGACCGCTCCAGCCCCGCCTATGCGAAGGTGAGCCAGGGCGAGTCCTACATCGGCCGCGCCACGCTTTTCGGCCGGCCCTACATGGCGAACTACGAACCGCGCCGCGATGCGTCCGGCCAGATCGTCGGCCTGCTCTTCGTGGGCGTCGATCTGACCATCTTCCGCGAGCAGATCCAGAAGCAGATCTCGGCCCTGCACTTCTTCCAGCACGGCGGCGGTTTCGTGATCGATCCGCGCTCGTCGCCGGAAGAGGCCGTCTTCATCGCCCATCCCACGGCGATCGGCAAGAAGGTGCTGCAGGCCTTTCCGCAGGCGCGCGACTATCTCCAGGCGCTGCAGGACCAGCGTTTCATCGACCCCGCGCCGGCCCTGCTGCCCGTGCAGGGCGCCCACCCCTGGGCGGTGCGCAGCAAGACGCAGTCCGGCTGGTGGGTCGTGGCCGAGGTCTCGGACGACGAGGCGCTGGCGGACCAGCGCAGCGCGCTCTGGGGCGTGTGGGGCGTCATCGGCGGGGCGCTGGTGGTGATGGGCGCGGGCCTCTTCCTCGTGCTGCGGCGCGGCATCAGCCAGCCGCTGCGCGAGCTGACGCAGGCCGTCACCCTGGTGGCCCAGGGCGACCTGACGCAGGCCTTCACCACGCAGCGGCAGGACGAGATGGGCACGCTCATCCGCGAGGTCGAAGGGCTGCGCCAGCGCTACGTGCAGATGCTGCAGCAGGTGCGCACGGCGGTGGACAGCATCACCAACGCCAGCGCCGAGATCGCCATGGGCAACCAGGATCTCTCGGGCCGCACCGAATCCGCCGCGGCCAGCCTGGCGGGCACGGCGCAGAGCATGGAGCAGTTCACCGCCACGGTGCGCCAGTCGGCCGATGCGGCGCGCATGGCGCACCAGCTGGCCACGTCGGCCGGCCAGGTGGCCGAGCGCGGCGGGCAGGTGGTGGGCGATGTGGTGGCCACCATGGGCGGCATCCAGGATTCCAGCCGCAAGATCGGCGACATCATCGGCGTGATCGACACCATCGCCTTCCAGACCAACATCCTGGCGCTCAACGCCGCCGTGGAAGCAGCGCGTGCCGGCGAGCAGGGCCGCGGCTTCGCCGTGGTGGCCAGCGAAGTGCGGGCGCTGGCGGGCCGCTCGGCCGAGGCCGCGCGCGAGATCAAGGCGCTGATCGGCGCTTCGGTCGAGCAGGCCGAGGCCGGCGCGGTGCGCGTGCAGGCGGCCGGCAGCACCATGGAAGAGCTTCTGGGCTCGGTGCGCCGCGTGGGCGACATCGTCGGGGAGATTTCCGCCGCGGCGGCCGAGCAGGCGAGCGGCATTGGCCAGGTGAACGGTTCCATCACCCAGCTCGACCAGATGACCCAGCAGAACGCGGCGCTGGTCGAAGAATCTGCCGCTGCGGCCCAGAGCCTGCGCGACCAGGCCGCGCGGCTGGCCCAGGCGGTGGAGTTCTTCCGCCTCTCGGCCGTGCAGCAGCAGCAGCAACCAGCCGCGTCCGGCCCCGTGTCGGCACCGGCACCGGCTCCTGCGGCCAGGGCTTCGCGGCCCGCGTTGCCGAAATGACGGGGCTGCCTGACCGCTGCGGGAGGCCGGGGGCATGCTCCGCCACGCCTCCACCCGCCTGAAGGGCGCCTGATCCCGCCATGGACTCCCTGCTCCACGTTCCCACCCTGCTGTTCGTCACCGTCGTCGCTTCCGTCGTGGTCGCCGGGGGGCTGCTCGTGGTCGGCGCCAGCCATCGCCGCGAGGGCCTGGGGCTGTGGGCCTTCGGCCTCTTCATGCACGCGCTCGCCTATGTGCTGGTGATGGGGCGGGGCAAGCTGCCCGACCTGCTCTCCATCGTGCTCTCGAACATGCTGGTGTCGGCCGTCTTCGCCTGCCTGCTCGGGGGCATGTACCAGTTCCTGGGGCGGCCGCTGCCCTGGCGCTGGATGATCCCGCCGGTGCTGGCCACCGGCGTGCTGTTCACGCTGTACCTGCAGAGCTACCCGGCGCGGCTGATCGTGAGCGGCATCGTCTTTCCGCTGCAGCTGCTGCTGCCTGTCGCCTTGCTGTGGCGATCGGACGCCTTCCGCCACGGCCGGGGTGCCTGGCTCGTCTTCCTGACCCTGGTGCTGCAGGCCGTGGTGCTGGTGCTGCGCGCCGTGCTGGTCGCCATGGGACTGCTGCCCGGCCAGGGCGTGATGCATGGCGACATCGTCCAGTACCTGATCTTCCTGCTGGCCTTCATCACGGTGCAGGCCTCGTCGTTCGGCTTCGTGCTCATGGCCATCGAGCGCGCAGATGCCGCCAACCGGCGCCTGGCCTCGCAGGACCCGCTGACCGGCGTGGCCAACCGGCGCGCCACCATCGCGGCGCTGGAAGGCGGCGTGGCGCAGTCCGTGCACACTGGCCAGCCGCTGGCGCTGCTGATGGTGGACATCGACCACTTCAAGCGCGTCAACGACGACCTGGGCCATCTGGCGGGCGACCGCGTGCTGTGCGGCGTGGTCGATGTGCTCTGTGGCCGGCTGCGCGCGCAGGACTTCATCGGGCGCTACGGCGGCGAAGAGTTCCTGGTGCTGCTGCCGCGCACGCCGCTGGCGGGCGCGCTGGAACTGGCCCGCCAGCTCTGCGTGGCCGTGGAGCAGGCGCATATCGAGGTCGGCAACAGCGAGCTGCCGGTGACCATCAGCGTGGGCGTGGTGAGCTGCCGCCTGCGGCCGGGCGACCGCTGGGAGTGCCTGATCGACTCCGCCGATGCAGCCATGTACCGCGCCAAGCGTTCCGGGCGCAACCGGGTGGAGTCGGCCGAGTCGGACTGCATTCCCGCTGCGGCCCTGGCGTAGCCCCGGGCCACGCCATCCGCGCCGTCAGCGCCGTCAGCGTGAGCCGCCGCTGCCGCCGGGCAGCCGCCCCGCCGGGGGCTGCGCCTGCGCCAGGGCCCATTCCGCATCGCTGTCGTCCTTGAGCGCCACGCCGGTCGCGCCCAGCCGCCGGGCCTGGCGCATCAGCCAGGCCAGCTTGAAGGCGGCGCTGGCGTAGCTCAGGCCTTCGGCGCGCACGTTGGAGATGCAGTTGCGCTCCGCATCGCTGCGCCCGCGCCGGGGTGCGAGGGTGAGGTAGATGCCCAGGCTGTCGGGCGAGCTCAGGCCCGGCCGCTCGCCGATCAGCATCGCGCTCAGGCTCGCGCCCAGCAGCTCGCCCACCTCGTCGGCCACCGCCACGCGGGCCTGGCGCACGACCACGACCGGCGCCACGGTGGCATCGGCCGGCAGCAGCGGCGCCAGCGCCTGCAGCAGCGGCACGGCGTGGCGCTGCACGGCCAGCGACGAAAGCCCGTCGCCCACCACCACGCACAGCGTGGGCTTCGGGCCTGCGGACTGCGCGGTATGCGCCTGCAGCGCCAGGGCGTCTTCGGGGTGCAGCTGGCGGCCCAGGTCGGGGCGGCGCAGGTAGGTGGCGCGGTCGTCCGCGCGGCTGCGGGCCTGCAGCACCGCGTGGCCGGCGCCGCGCAGCGCGTCGGCCAGGGCCTCGGCATCCAGCGGCGCGTGGATGGCGTCGCGCGCCATGGCGTGCGCCCAGCCGAAGCGCAATGCCTCGTCGGTGGGAATGGCCACGCCGGCGCGGCCCAGGGCGATGCGCGCCGGGGTGGCCTGGCGCCAGCCCTGCCAGGGCATGGCGGTGACGGCGGGCGGCGTGGCGGTGTCCGTGGCTGCGGGCAGGGCTGCAGGCGTTGCCGCTGCGTTGCGGGCTGGGTCGTTGGAATCGTCCATGTCGTTCGCTGCGCTCAAGGGGCGGGCGTGCCCAGCACGTGTGCCAGCGCCAGCGGCGCAGCGCCGTCGCGCAGCCGGCCCTGGGCCGTGGTCAGGCCCTGGCGCTGCAGCCAGGCCTCGAACTCGGGCGCGCGCTGCAGGCCCAGCGTGTCGCGCAGGAAGAGCGCGTCGTGGAACGAGGTGCTCTGGTAGTTCAGCATGATGTCGTCCGCCCCCGGCACGCCGATGAGGAAGTTCAGCCCGGCCGTGGCCAGCAGCACCAGCAGGGTGTCCATGTCGTCCTGGTCGGCCTCGGCGTGGTTGGTGTAGCAGATGTCGCAGCCCATGGGCAGGCCCATCAGCTTGCCGCAGAAATGGTCTTCCAGCCCGGCGCGGATGATCTGCTTGCCGTCGTAGAGGTATTCGGGGCCGATGAAGCCCACCACCGTGTTCACCAGCAGCGGGTGGTAGCGGCGCGCCAGCGCATAGGCGCGCACCTCGCAGGTCTGCTGGTCCACGCCGTGGTGGCCGCCGGCCGAGAGCGCGCTGCCCTGGCCGGTCTCGAAGTACATGACGTTGTCGCCCACCGTGCCGCGCCGCAGCTGCAGCGCGGCGTCGTAGGCTTCGTCGAGCACGGAGATGCTCACGCCGAAGCCGCTGTTGGTCTTCTCGGTGCCGCCGATGGACTGGAACACCAGATCGACCGGCACGCCCGCGTTCATGAGCTGCAGCGTGTTGGTGACGTGGGTCAGCACGCAGGCCTGGGTGGGGATCTCCAGGCCCTGGATCAGCGTGTCGAACATGCGGCACAGGCCTTCGAGCGTGGCCATGCTGTCGGAGACGGGGTTGATGCCGATCACCGCATCGCCCGCGCCCAGCATCAGCCCGTCCAGCACCGAGGCGGCCACGCCGCGCAGGTCGTCGGTGGGGTGGTTGGGCTGCAGCCGCACGCCGATGCGGCCGGCCAGGCCCTGCGTGTTGCGAAAGCGCGTGACCACGCGGCACTTGCGCGCCACGGCGATCAGGTCCTGGTTGCGCATGATCTTGCTCACGGCCGACACCATCTCGGGCGTGAGCCCGGGCGCGAGCGCGGCCAGGGTCTCGGGCGTGGCGGCGTCGCCCAGCAGCCAGTTGCGCCAGTCGCCCACCGTCATGTGGCGGATGGGCGCGAAGGCCGCGGCGTCGTGGCCGTCGATGACGAGGCGGGTGATGGCGTCGTCCTCGTAGGGCACCAGAGCCTCGTTCAGGAAGGTGGCGAGCGGCAGATCGGCCAGCACGTGGCGCGCCGCCATGCGCTGCTGGGCGGTGGCCGCGCCCACGCCGGCCAGGTAGTCGCCCGAGCGGGCGGGGCTGGCATGGGCCATCACCTGGCGCAGGTCGTCGAAGGCATGGCCCTGGCCGCCCAGGGTGGTGTGGTAGCGCATGGCGGGGCTCTTCTGTCGCAGGCTCGTGGTCGGGTCAGGGGGTGGCGGTGTCCAGCATCGCGTCGGGCGCGGCCTCGGCGCGGCGGCTGGCGGTGCGGGCGTAGTAGGCCCAGGCCAGCGCCATCAGCGCGAGGAAGATGCCGGCCAGCACGGTGTTGAACCACACCATGGCGATCAGGCAGACCACGCCCAGCGCCAGGGCCAGCACGGGGAAGAAGGGGTAGAGCGGCGCGCGGTAGGGGCGGTGCATGGCCGGCTCGGTGCGGCGCAGGCGCAGCAGCGCGGCCATGGAGACGATGTACATCACGATGGCGCCGAAGACCGCCATGGTCACGATGTTGGCGGTGAGCGTCTGGCCGCCGAACTGGATCCACTCGTCGCTGAAGATCGCGGCCACGCCGACGGCGCCGCCGGCCAGCAGGGCGCGGTGGGGCGTGTTGAAGCGCGGGCTCAGTTCGGCGAAGGCGCGGGGCAGGTAGCCGGCGCGGGCCAGCGCGAAGATCTGGCGCGAATAGCCCATGATGATTCCGTGGAACGAGGCCACCAGCCCGAAGAGGCCGATCCAGACCATCATGTGCAGCCAGCCGCTGTTGGCGCCCAGCAGCGCCTTCATGGCCTGGGGCAGCGGGTCGTTGATGTTGGCCAACGTGCGCCAGTCGGTCACGCCGCCGGCCATGATCATCACGCCGAAGGCCAGCGCCACCAGCGTGAGGATGCCGGCGATGTAGGCGCGGGGAATGGTGCGCTGCGGATCGCGCGCCTCTTCGGCCGCCATGGCCGCGCCCTCGATCGCCAGGAAGAACCAGATGGCGAACGGGATCGAGGCGAAGATGCCGGCCACCGTGGCGCCGCTGAAGCTGTCGCTGCCGGCCCAGCCCAGGTTGGCGAACTGCGCCCACGACCAGCCGGGGCTGACCACGCCCATGAACACCAGCAGCTCGAAGATGGCCAGCAGCGTGACCACCAGCTCGAACGTGGCCGCGATGCCCACGCCCACCCAGTTCAGCCCGATGAACACCGCATAGGCGCCGAGGGCGATGTACTTGGCGTTGATGGCCGGGAACTGCACGTTCAGGTAGGCGCCGATGGCCAGCGCGATGGCCGGCGGCGCGAAGACGAATTCCACCAGCGTGGCGTAGCCCGCGATGAAGCCGCCCGCCGGCCCGAAGGCGCGGCGCGCATAGGCGAAGGGGCCGCCCGCGTGCGGGATGGCGGTGGTGAGTTCGGTGAAGCTGAAGATGAAGCTGGTGTACATGGCCGCCACCAGCACGGTGGCGACCAGGAAGCCCAGCGTGCCGGCCGTGGCCCAGCCGTAGCTCCAGCCGAAGTATTCGCCGGAGATGACCAGCCCGACGGCGATGCCCCAGAGCTGGAAGGTGCCCAGCACCTTCTTCAGGTGCGGTGCGTGGGCTGTGGGGGCGGATGTGGGTGCCGATGTGTGCATGGGAAACGACCTTGCTGCGTTGAAAGGTGCGATGGGAAGAATTCCCGCCTATTGCATCAACGCGGGGCCTGGCTTGCCTATCCCGATTGGGCAAAGCGCCCCGCAGCGGGCTTTTTTTCCGATCCGGGATAGCGCCATAGGGGTTTGCGCGCGGTATCTGGCGTCTTTCTTGCATCAAATTCGCCACTCCACCCACCGAATGCCCCACGACATGGCTGCCGCGCTCCCCCTTCGCACTGCCTCGGTGCCCCCCGGCCCGGGCCCGCTGCGCTGGCGGGTGCGCGAGAGCGACGACGTGGACGAGCATGCCGACCAGATCTCGGACTGGTCGCAGCAGTACGACCAGCTGCGCGGCGGCCGCTTCGCCGGGCGCGTGCGCGAACTCTGGATGGGCGATCTGCGCCTGCAGGTCTTTCACGAGCACACCTCACAGCCCACCAGCCAGCAATGCGCACCCTGGCAGGGCTCGGTCTGGTTCGGGCTGCCCGACGGCCGCAGCGCGCAGCCGCTGCACTTCTGCGGGCGCGAGCGGCGCACCGATGCGCAGCGCTTCGTGCTGCGGGCACGCGCCAGCGACGGCTTCACGCTGCGCACGCCGGAAGACTTCGGCATCTACGGCGTGGTCATGGACCAGGAATGGCTGCGCGCCCAGGCCGACGCGATGCAGCTGCGCGGCGCGGCCGCGCTGCTGGCCAGCCCGGCGCATGCCGTGCCGCTGGAAAGCGCGAGCCATGCGGCCCTGTGCGCCACCATCGAATCGCTGCTGCGCCTGGGCGAAGACGACGCGCCTGAGTTCGCCGGCACGCCCCGCCACGCAGCGCTGGCGCGGCAGCTGCTCGGCCTGCTGTGCGGCGACGCGCCCGCGGTGCCGGCCGATGCCGCCGCGCCCCAGGGCTCGGCGCAGCGCCGCTTCGCGCTGGTGATGGCCGCGCGCGCCTGGGCCAGCCAGCCGTGCGATGGCGAAGAGGCCCGCGACGTGCCCGCGCTGTGCGAATACTTGCACGTCACCCGCCGCACGCTGCAGAACCACTTCCATGCCGTGCTGGGCCAGCCGCCGGCCGACTTCCTCAAGGCCGTGCGCCTGAACGCACGCCGCGCCCTGCGCGCCGCCGCACCGGGCGAGACGGTGCAGGCCGTGGCGGCCCGCTGGGGCTTCTTCCACATGGGCCACTTCTCGCAGGACTACAAATCCCTGTTCGGCGAAGCGCCTTCGCAGACCCTGCGCCAGCGCGCGGTGCGGGCGCAGTAGCACAATCGGCAGCTTGGCGTGGCGCTCGGGCCGGCACCCGGCCGTCGGGGCTGCCAGTGCCCACGCCCCCGCACGAAAGAGCCGCCCATGAACGCCCGCATCCCCGCTTCCGCCTTCCAGCCGCAAGAGGCCCTCTCCCAGCTCAGCCAGCGCTGGGACGAAGGCATCCTGCCCCAGCTGACCGAATACATCGCCATCCCCGCCAAGTCGCCCGGCTTCGCGCCCGACTGGGAGCAGCAGGGCCTGCTCGACCGCGTGCTGCGCAATGCCGCCCAGTGGGTGGAGGCGCAGAAGGTGCCCGGCCTGAAGCTGGAGATCGTGCGCCTGCCCGACCGCACGCCGGTGCTCTTCTTCGAGGTGGACGGCACCCAGCCGCAGGCCGCCAGCGGCCCCACGGTGCTGATGTACGGCCACCTCGACAAGCAGCCCGAATTCGACGGCTGGCGCAGCGACCTGGGCCCGTGGACGCCGAAGTACGAAGACGGCAAGCTCTACGGCCGGGGCAGCGCGGACGACGGCTACGCCGTCTATGCCAGCATCGCCGCGGTGCAGGAGCTCAAGCGCCAGAACGTGCCGCACCCGCGCATCGTGGGCCTGATCGAGACCTGCGAGGAAAGCGGCTCGCGCGACTTGCTGCCCTACATCGACCAGCTGCGCCCGCGTCTGGGCGAGGTGGCGCTGGTGATCTGCCTGGACTCGGGCGCCGGCAACTACGACCAGCTCTGGCTCACCACCAGCCTGCGCGGCATGGCCAGCGGCACGCTGAAGGTGGAGATCCTCACCGAGGGCGTGCATTCGGGCGATGCCTCGGGCCTGGTGCCCTCGTCGTTCCGCATCATGCGGCAGGTGCTCGACCGGCTGGAAGACTCCGCCACCGGCCGCCTGCTGCCCGCCAGCTTCCACTGCAACGTGCCGGCCGAGCGGCTGGCCCAGGCGCGTGCCACCGCCGCCATCCTGGGCGACGAGATCTACCGGCGCTTCCCGTGGGCGCACTACGACTGCGGCGGCTCCACTACCTTCGCGCTGCCCACCACGACCGAGCCGGTCGATGCGCTGCTCAGGCGCACCTGGGAGCCCACGCTCAGCGTCACCGGCGCCGAGGGCTTCCCGGCGCTGCAGGACGCGGGCAACGTGCTGCGGCCCTACACGGCCTTCAAGCTCAGCCTGCGCCTGCCGCCGCTGGTCGATGCCGCCCGCTGCGTGCAGGAGATGAAGGCGCTGCTGGAAGACAACGCGCCCTACCAGGCCCGGGTGACCTTCGAATCCGCCGGCGCCGCCACCGGCTGGAACGCGCCCGACACGGCGCCGTGGTTCGAGCGCGCCCTCAACGCCGCGAGCACGGCCCAGTTCGGCGCCTCCTGCGGCTACATCGGCCAGGGCGGCACGATCCCGCTCATGAACCTGCTGAGCCAGGGCTTCCCCAAGGCGCAGATGATGGTCTGCGGCGTGCTCGGCCCCAAGAGCAATGCGCACGGGCCCAACGAATTCCTGCACGTGCCCTACGCCAAGAAGCTCACCGCCGCCGTGGCGCAGGTCATCGCCAGCTTGCCGCCGGCGGGTGGGGCCGAGGCTGAGGTCGAGCCGGCCGCGGCCTGAGGTTTCGGGCTTTCATAGGCCGCCAGCGCTTGTCCATCAAGCGCTGATAGCTATCAATAAGATAGCAATCGCCGGCACGCTGCCGGTGCCCGCTCAGTCCAGCCAGCCCTTGGGCCGCTTGTCCGCCTTGGTTTCCACCGGGTTGGCGGTGAGCGACTGCGCCGGGTAGGCGCGCATGAACTCCGCCGCCTTGGCCACCGGAGCCGTCAGCCAGGCGGCCTGCGCGCCTTCGCTCAGGATGGCCGGCATGCGCTTTTCGCTGCCCGGCTGGCCGTAGCGGTGCAGCAGCGCGTGGCTGTTGGCATTCACCGTGAGCAGGGTGAAGCTCTCCAGCGTCTCGCCCTCGGGCCCCGTCCAGCAGGCCCAGAGGCCCGCCACGCCCATGGGCGCGCCGTCGATGCGGGCGATGCGCGTGGCCAGCGGCTTGCCGCCGCCGCGCAGGTCGTCCACGTAGAAGGCCTGCATGGGCACGATGCAGCGCTGGCCGCGCAGCCAGGCATCGCGGAACGGCGTGGAGGTGGTGACGGTTTCCGAGCGCGCATTGACCAGCTTGGGCGCGCGCAGGCGCCCGTCGGAGGCCGACTTCACCCAGTGCGGCACCAGGCCCCATTGCAGCGGCAGCAGCTCGCGGGCGACCGGGGCGGGGGCTGCGGCATCGGCGGGATCGACGGGCGCCGCCTCGTCCGAAGCGGTGGCCGGGGCCGCAGGATCGGCCGGGGCCAGCCGCACGACATAGCCGGGCTGGCGCGGCTTGATGCGGCGCTCGCCCAGTTCTGCGGGTGCGGGCACCTTGAAGACGTCGGCGTAGGCGTCGGGGGAGGAAAGGGCGTCGTAGCGGAGCGTCATGCGCGGATGGTATCCGGCAGCGGGCCTGGGTTGCGCCCCGTTGGCTGCAGAAGGGCTTTGCGCCGGGGCCCGGCGCTCTTGTTTCGATAGTGGAAAAGGAGCGGGCGGCAGCCCGCCCGACCGCCGGTCAGTCCGCCCAGACCACGCGGTCGCGCCCACCGGCCTTGGCCGCGTAGAGGGCGAAGTCCGCCCGCTCCAGCGCGGCTTCCAGGCGTTCGTCAGCGCCCACGCAGGCCACGCCCATCGACACGGTCACGCGCAGCGCGGGCAGTTCGGGCCGCACCGTGCGCGGCTCGGCCACCTGCAGGCGCAGCCGCTCCAGCAGCGTTTCGGCCTCGGGCCGGGTGGTGTCGCAGAGCATCAGCACGAATTCCTCGCCGCCCCAGCGCGAGAGGATGTCGGTTTGGCGCAAGGCGTTGCGCGCCGTGTGCACGAACGACTGCAGCGCCAGATCGCCCACGGCATGGCCGTAGGTGTCGTTGACCACCTTGAAGTGGTCCACGTCCAGCTGCGCCAGCAGCGGCTGCCGCTTGCCGCGCTTGGCCCGCAGCACCTCGTGCCGCATCAGGTCGAGCATGTGGCGCCGGTTGGGCAGCCCGGTCAGCTCGTCGTGCGTGGCCTGCTGGCGGATCTGTTCGAGCGCCAGGGCCAGTTCATGGCGCTGGCGGCGCAGGCGGTTGCGCTTCATCTGCATGCGCTGCGTGAGGAAGGTGCTGCCGATCAGCAGCACCACCACGATGAGCCCGTAGCTCGCCGACAGGCTGGGCCGCTGGCCGTAGTAGCCGCGCCAGTCCACCGACAGGATGGCCAGGGCGAAGAGCGCCAGCGCATAGCACATCACCCCCAGCATCTGGCGCGCCGTGAGCCCGAACATGCCGAACATCACGATGATGGCCAGCATCGGCAGCGCCAGGCCGCGCGCGGGCACGGCCAGGATCACGAAGGCCATGGCCGTGCAGGTGATGCCGTAGAGGATCTGCGGGCCGGTGAGGGAGGGGTCGGCGAAGCGCAGCGCGAAGCCGCTGCGGATCAGCCCGAAGATCACGAACATGCCGGCCATGCTGAGCATGGTCCACGGGCCCACCAGCCGCGGGTCCGCCAGGCCGGCCCGCGACAGGATCTGCATGGTCAGGATGCCGCAGAACATCAGCATGTTGGCCAGCCCGCACATCGTCAGGCGGTGCCGCTGCTGCCATTCGGTGGTCAGCACGACATCCAGCACCGCATGCCAGACGCTGGCGAGGCGGTTGCGGGCAATGGTCGGCTGCTGCGCCTCGGTCAAGGCCGGATCCTGTTCTGATGGGGGCGGACGAGGGGGGCGCCGGCACGGTTCGCTGCCAGGCGTGGCGCAGGGCCTGCGGTCTGCAGGGGCCCTGCGCCTGGGTCTGAATCTCTGGACTTCGGCATTTCAGCCCCGGGCTTGAGCGCAAGTGCGCGCCGCGATACCGTTCGCCCCGGGTGCGTGGGCGAAGGCCGGCGGCTTGGCCTGCCCTGGCAGGGCGGCAAGCGCCCTGAGGGGTTGGGTCGGACGAGGACAGCCGCCGGCATCATTTTTTTCAGTGGGCCGTTAACAAGAAAGTGTTTTAAGTCGCATTTATTAACAAATTATGCCTTCCGCTGAAAAAAATCTATCAGCCAATGGCTCGAAATCGCCAAGAACCCGTTCGTTAGGAGCTGTTCCAGCCCTTTACGGGCGGAAACGCCCCCTCCGGGCAGGCGCCTGGTGCGGCGCTTGCCCGGTTTCGGAGGGGGCGGAAGGGGGTTCGAGACGCCTGATGGCGATCAGGGCGCCGATGCAGCGGTTGGCCCGCTCAGGAAGGCACCGGCTCCAGCACCGGCACGCCGCGCCGCTGCGCCACCGCGATGGGCGGCGCCCAGCGGCTGCCCTTGGGCTTCTTGCTGGTCACCAGGGTGATCTCGGCGGGCTCGAAGACTTCGAGGTTGTGGGTGATGGGCGTGGTCAGCACGTACTGCGCCTGCGTCGAGCGCAGGAAGTGCCCCACCAGCTGGATGTTGCGCACGTCCAGGTGGGCGAAGGGCTCGTCGATGAAGACGAAGCCGCCCGAGGCGCTTTCCTCGTCCTTGAGCAGGCCCACCAGCAGGATCAGCGACTTGATGACCTGCTGGCCGCCCGAGGCCTCGCCGTCGTTCAGGCCGATGCTGCCCTTGCCGTCGAAGGCGAACTGCACCTTCAGGCCCGCCTGGGCGAGCACGGTGTCGTCGTTCTCCAAGAGGGGCAGCTCGGCCGCCACTTCCACGCCGGCGAGGGCGCCCAGCTCCTGGATGTTCTTGCGGTAGCGGCGCACGGTGCTGCGCAGCACCTCGATGTAGCTCTCGCGCGCGTTCATCACGGCCGTGCCGGCCTGGACGTTCTTGACCTGGTGGTCGGCCAGGCTCGCGGCCTGCTCGCGCACCGTGATGTCCATGCGGCGGTGGCGCTCCTCGACGGTGGGGTCCTGCTCCCAGCTGCCGTGCTCCAGCTCCTGCTCCACGGCCTGCAGGCGCAGCCGGGCCTGGGTGTCGTTGACGAAGTCCTCGACCAGCGAGGCGATGGTGGCCGGTGCCACCCAGCGGGCCGGAAAGCGCGTGCGCTGGGCCCGGCTGCGCTCCACCGCGCCGGCCTGGGCGCGGCGGCGGGCCGTCCAGTCCTGCGCGGCGCGTTCGCTCTCGCCCCGGGCGCGCTGCAGCTCCTTTTCGAGGCGCTGGTGCTCTTCGGTGAAGGCGCGGTGGCGTTCCTGGGCGCGCCCGGCGTCGGTGTCGAGCCGCTGCCAGCGCTGGGCGGCGGCGATGCGGGCCTGCCTGGCGGCGGGCAGCTCGGCGCGGGCCTGGGCGAATTCGTCGCTGCGGCGCGCCAGCTCTTCGGCGGCGCTGTGGCCTTCCAGGGCGCGGCGGGTGTCGGTGATCTGGCGCTTGACGGCCATGAGGCGGTCCAGCACGGGCGCGAGCTGCGCGTCGATCTGCGCCAGGTCGCGCTCGGCGGCCGAGCGGCGCGCGTGCACGGCGGCGGCACCGAACTGGTGGTCGCGCGGCTCCACCCACATGGAGCGGGCGCCGCGCCCGTCGTGCATGTAGGCCTGCGGCGTGATCCAGCTGCCGCCCAGGCGCTTGCCCTCGCGCGGGTCGGCCACGCAGCGCAGCTGCTGCAGCTGCTGCACCAGCCAGCGCGGCACGGGCGCGGTGAAGCGCACATGGGCCAGCAGCGTGCCGGGCTCGCCGCGCAGCACCTTCTCGCCGGGGCCGACGATGTAGTGCCGGAAGCGCTCGCGCTCGCCGATGTCGTAGGCCTCGGCGAGGTCGCTGTCCTTGTCGAGCAGCGTCACCCAGCGGTGGCCGCGCAGCACGCCTTCGATGGCGGCGCGCCAGGCTTCGTCGGCCACCTCGACCACTTCGGCCACGAACTGGTGGCCTATGCCCTGGGCCGCGAGGCGGCGGCGGAACTGCTGCACCTCCGCGGGCTGCGGCGGCAGCTGCTGGCCTTCCAGCGCCTTGAGCGCCTCGCCGGCGAGCTTGCGGCGCTGCTGCAGCACGCTGCGCTCGTCCTGCGCGGCGGCTTCCTGCTGCTGCAGGTCGGCCAGGTGGGCCTGCAGCTCGTCGGCGTTGCTGCCCTTGTCCACCAGGGCCAGAAGCTCGGCCTCGCGCCGGGCGATCTGCTCCAGCGGCGATTCGTGGCGCGTGGCGGTGTCGAGCTGGGCGCGGGCCTCGTTGCGCTCGGCCTGCAGGCGCTCGGCATCGGCCTGGGCACGGGCGCCTTCATCCAGCAGGTGCAGGAGGCGCTTGTTCTGGATGGCCTGCTCGGCCAGCGCTGCGCGGTGCTGGCCCTTCTGGCGGCGCAGCTCGCGCGATTGCCGGGCCAGCCCTTCGCGCTCGCCGTGCCAGGCCAGCACGGGCAGCACTTCGGTGGCCAGGCGCTCGCGCTCGGCCAGCTTGAGCTGCCAGGTCTTGTAGCTGCTCACGCGGTTGTGCAGCTCGGTGAGCTGGGCGCGGGCGTGCTGCAGCTCGCCGTCGGCCTGGGCCATTTCGCGCACCAGCTGCTGCTGGTGCTCGCGGGCCTGGTCGTAGGCGTCCAGCACCTGCTGGTCGCCGAACACGTCGAACACCAGGCGCAGCAGCTCGCGCGGGCTGAATTCGCACAGCCGGTCGGTCTGGCCCTGCTCCAGCGACAGCACGCGGGCGATGGCCGGCGAGAGGCCGGCGGCCGAGAGCACCCGGCCCCAGGCTTCCACGCCCATGAAGCCGAGGTCTTTCTCGGGCGTTGCCTGCAGCTGCTCGATGCTGGCGTCGCCTTCGAGCAGGCAGTAGCGGCGCTGCCAGTCGCCGCCGTTGCGGTCGATGCGGCAGGCCAGCGTGACCTGTTCGGTGTAGATCAGCCGCCGCGCGAACGGCCGGCTGGAGGTCTGGCGGCCCTGCGGGCGGTTGTCCACCACGGCGCGCAGCCAGGCGGTCTGCGCGCCGGCATGGCGGGCGTAGGTGCGCCAGTCGCGCGGCGACGAGCAGCGCAGGCCCAGCAGCGTGCGCATGGCGTCCAGCAGCGTGGTCTTGCCCGAGCCGTTGGGGCCGGCGATGGTGATGATGGAAGCATCCAGCGGCAGGGCCACGCGCTGGCAGTAGTCCCAGTGGACGAGTTCGAGGGTCTGCAGGTGAAACAAGGGGCTTTACTCCTGCACTTCGTTTTTGATAGCGGTGTGCCCAGGTGCATCAAGGGCTGCGGCCGGTTCCGCTTCGGTGTTGGCTGCGGCGGCGGCTTCGGCGCGCTCGCGCTGCAGCACGTCGGCCAGGGCGCCTTCGAGGATGCGCGCGGCCAGCACGTCGTAGTCCAGCAGCACGTCGAGCAGCGGGCCTTCGGCGATCTCGTCCTGGCGGCGCAGGATGAAGCCGTGGCGCTCCAGCAGCTTGAGGTTGGCGTCCAGGCGCAGCTTCTTGCCCAGTTGCGGGCCGTAGTCCTCCAGCAGGGTCTTGTACGACAGCACGGGGCTGGACACGCTCGCCGCCGGCAGCGGCTTGGCGCCGGGGAAGAAGTCGCTCTGGCCGGCGTCGGCCTCCTGCACGCGGCTGGTCTGGCGTTCGCGCTTCGGTAAAACGATGAGCGCCCACAGCACCACCAGCAGCGCCTGCGCGTCGCGCGGCAGCTCCAGGTTGTTGTTGGCGTTGGCGCCGGCTTCGCCCAGCACGGCGTTCTGCGCGGCGGGCAGCAGGCCCAGGCAGACGTGGTCGGCGTAGATGCTGTCGAGAAAGCGCAGGCCGGACTGCGCCAGGCGCTGCTCGACCAGGGCGAAGAGTTCGGCATCGACCAGCGCGCGCTTGACGCGCGGGTGGCTGCGCGGCAGCCAGCGGCGGGCCAGCAGTTCGGAGATGAGGAGGGCGGCTTCGTCCATGGAATCGATCGTGTTCGGGGTGCGGTCAGTCGTCTTGGCGGGCGGGCGCAGCGGCTTCGGCGGCTGGTGCGGGGTGGGGGGCTGCGTCCGCAGGCACCAGCGTGCCGCGGCTCAGGCGCCGGACCTGGGGGTGGTCCAGCGCGTCGGTGGCCGGCTCCCACTGCACGCGCCAGGGCTGGCGCGCCAGCTCGCCCGTGGCGCCGGGCAGCACGGCGGCCTGCGGGTCGCCCAGCAGGGGCAGCAGCTGGGTCTTGTAGGCGACCTGGGCGTAGCGGGCGTCTTCGCCGCCGGCGGCGTGCAGCAGGGCGTCCGCCACGGTGCGCGGGGTGGCGGCAGCGGCGTCGTCCGCGGACAGGTTCCAGCCGGCCAGCAGGGCGCAGAGGTCGGTCAGCTCGTGCGGCAGCGCCACGGCGGCCAGCGAGCCGGCGGGCGCGGCCTGGGGCTGGGGCAGGTCCTCGGGCGCTTCGAGGGTGGGGCGGTCGCGCTCGAATTCGGCCTCCGTCACGTCCAGCAGCTCGTGCGGGGCCAGCGCGGCCAGGAAGGGCGTGGGCGCGGCCAGCGCGCCGCGCAGCAGCCGGTGCGGGTGGGGCGTGGACTGCAGCCAGCGCTTGACGTCGGTGCTGGTCAGGCCCGTGGTGCCCAGCGTGACGCGCTGGCGGTCCACCTGCTGCAGCGCCCGGTTGAACTGGCTGGCCATGGCCAGCAGGCGCGACTGGGCCTGGCCCAGGCCGCGCGCGGCGCGCTCCAGCGCGATGTGGCCGTGGGCGTTGGAGATGATGGCGGTGATGGCGTCGGACGCCCGGTCGATCAGCGTGGCGGCGCGGTCGTAGCGCTTGCGCGCCTCGCGCAGGCGGAATTCGGAGCCGCTGGCGATGGCGTCGGCGAATTCGCCGTGCAGCCGCGCCAGCTGCGCGTGCAGCAGCTGCACCTGGCCGGCATCGACATGGCCCAGCTGGTTGGCGCCGACCACCGAGCCCAGCAGAGCGGCCAGTTCGCTGCCTTCGTCGTCGCCGTCGAGCGGCGGGGCCTCGCTCGCCAGCGGCGAGATCAGGCCGGCCACGCGCTGGGCCAGCGGGGGCAGGGCGTAGGCGCGCTGGGTGTCGTCCCAGACCAGCAGGCCCGCGTCGCGCAGGCGCTTGAGCACGGTCTCCAGCGCCTCGGGGCGCAGGGCGTGGAACAGCTCGTCGATGCGCTCGCGCGGCAGCTGCGCCTCGCCGTGCACGGCCAGCTGCAGGAAGACCCACAGCCGCAGCTGCACCAGCGCGGCCGGGCCGTGGAAGAGGCCGCTGAGCGCGTGCGTCAGCGCCTGCTGCTGGGCGATGCGCCAGAGCAGGGGCGCGTCGGCGGCGGCGTCGGCATCACGGAAGAAGTCGCTCAGGGCGGCGGCATCGCCGGCCAGCGGCAACGCCGCATCGGGCGGCTGCGCGGCCGCCAGCGTGTGGGGGCCCGCGCTCATGCGAAGACCAGCTGCGCCAGCGCGGCGACGGAGGCGGTTTCGGCCCGCAGCACGCGCGCGCCCAGGCTGGCGGGCGCGAAGCCGGCGGCGAAGGCCGCGTCTTCTTCCTGCGCCGTCAGCCCGCCTTCGGGGCCGTGCAGCACCCACACCGGGCCGTCGCCGCCCGCCGCATCGCGCAGGGGCCGGCTGCCGGGGCGCAGCGAGAGCACCAGGCGGGTGCCATCGGCCTGCGCCACGCTGCGCAGTCCTTCGGCCAGCGGCAGGGGCGGGTGGACGGTAGGCACGCGGTTGCGCCCGCACTGCTCGCAGGCGGCCACGGCGATCGCCTGCCAGTGCGCCTGGCGCTTGGCGGCGCGTTCGCCGGCCAGCTTGAGCACGCTGCGTGCGGCGGCCACGGGCTGGATGCTGGCGGCGCCCAGCTCGGTGGCCTTTTCGACCAGCCAGTCCATGCGTTCGTTGGCGGGCATGCCCACGATCAGGTGGACGGCGCGGGCGGCCTCGCGCTCGACGGGGTCGTGCGTGCCGACTTCGACCTCCACGTCGGAGCGGCCCATGCGGGTGACGGTGGCGGCATGCTCGCCGCCGCGCCCGTCGAAGAGCGTGATGGCGTCGCCCGGCTGCAGCCGCAGCACCTGCACATGGCGCGCGGCCGTGGGCGGCAGTGCCAGCACGGCGCCGGGGGCCAGGGGCAGGGGGCAGTGGAAACGGGGCATTGCTATGGAAAAAGAAGCTGCATGCGCTGGAATATCAAGCGCTGCGGGCCATTGGGTTCATTGGGGCCGGGGTCAGACGCGGCCGAAGGCGTAGCCGGTGGGCGCCGAGATGCCTTCGATCTGGTCGATCAGCCGCAGCAGCGGGCCCAGCTCGCGGTAGCGGCTGGCGGTGGAGCGGATGTAGCCGATGAAGCGCGGCGCGTCGGCCAGGTACTTGGGCTTGCCGTCGCGCAGCGTCAGGCGGGCGAAGATGCCGGCCACCTTCAGGTGGCGCTGCAGGCCCATCCATTCCACTTCGCGGTAGAAGGAGCCGAAGTCGTCGCCCCAGCCGCTGGCGCTCGCGGCGCCGAGAATGCCCGCACGGCGGGCCTTTTCCCAGTAACGCACGGTAATGTCGATGACGAATTCCTCGTCCCACGAGATGAAGGCGTCGCGCAGCAGGCTGGCGATGTCGTAGGTGACGGGGCCGTACACGGCGTCCTGGAAGTCGAGCACGCCCAGCGCAGCGCCGCTGCCGGAGGCCGGGGCCATCAGGTTCCGCGTCATGAAGTCGCGGTGGACGAAGACGGCGGGGGCGCTCAGGTTCTGCCGCACGATGGCGTCGAAGGCGCGCTGCAGCGTGGCCTGCTGGGTGTCGTCCAGCGCCAGGCCGCGGTGGCGGGCGATGTACCAGTCGGGAAAGAGCGCCAGTTCGCGCCGCAGCAGGGCCTCGTCATAGGCCGGCAGCACGCCGGGGCGCGAGGCTTTCTGCCACTGCACGAGCGCGTCCACCGCCTGCAGGTACCAGCTGCGGGCGGCCTCGGGGCGGGCGGGGTCCAGGTGCTCGATGACCGTCTGCTGCCCCAGGTCGGACAGCAGCATGAAGCCGTGGGCCTCGTCCCAGGCCAGGATGTCCGGCACGCGCAGGCCGGCCGCCTGCATCAGTTGCTGCACATGGGCGAAGGGGCGGCAGTCTTCCTTGTCGGGCGGCGCGTCCATGGCGATGCAGCTGCCGGCGCCGTCGGCGCGGTCCAGCCGCAGGTAGCGGCGAAAGCTCGCATCGGCCGACGCCGGGCGCAGGCTGTGCGCCAGCAGGCCGTGCGTGGCCGCCAGCGGGGCGAGCCAGGCGTCGAAGGCGGCGTGGCGGGCCGGGTCGGCCCAGGTGACGGGCGCGGAGCCGGAGGTGGGGGAGGGGCAAGGGTGGCTCATGGATAATCCGATTTTAGAACCCGGTCCGCCCCAAGCCGGGTGGCCCGCGGCGCCTGCGCCGGCACCGCCGAACGGCTGATTCCATGGACCGCTCTTCCTTGCCCGACCTGCTCTCACCGCTGCCTTCCCCGCCGACTGTCGCTTCCGCCGCTGCACCGCACGCCCTGCGGGCGCGCGGCCCGCGCCTGGAGCGCCGCCTGCTGGCCCGGCTGGCCGCGTGGATGCTCTGCGGCGTGCCGCTGGGCGTGCTGGCCCAGGTGCAGCCGGGGGCGGGAGACCCCGAAGCGGCGGCGACCCGGGCCCCGGCAGCGCCCGCCGCTGCGGCCGGCCCCGTGCTGCGCACCAGCCCGGTGCTGCAGGAAGCCATCCCCGAAGGCGCGCGCAGCCAGCTGCCCACCTTCGTGATGGGCGACCAGCTCATCCTGCAACCCGACATCAAGGCCGATATCGAAGGCCATGCCGAGCTGCGCCGGGGCGACACGGTGATCCATGCCGACCGCATGGAATACGACATGCCCACCGACCTGGCCACCGCCACCGGCCAGGTGCGCATCAACAATGCGGGCAACGTCTATCAGGGCTCGAAGCTACAGCTGCGGGTGGACGAGTTCAGCGGCTTCTTCACCGACGCGAACTACCGCTTCCTCTCCAACTCGGCCTACGGCGATGCCTCGCGGGTGGATTTCATCGACCGTTCCCGCTCGGTCATCCACGAGGGCAACTACACCACTTGCCAGCGCACCGACGAGGCCGGCTGGCAGCCCGACTGGATCCTGCGTGCGCGCACCATCCACCTGGACCGGGCGAACGACGTGGGCACGGCCGACAACGCGGTGCTCGAATTCAAGGGCGTGCCCATCCTGCCCGTGCCGCACCTGAGCTTTCCGCTGTCGGAGCGCCGCAAGTCCGGCCTGCTGCCGCCCACCATCGGCATCGACAGCGTGAGCGGCGCCGAATATTCGCAGCCCTACTACTGGAACATCGCGCCCAACCGCGACGCCACCATCACCCCCACGCTGCTGAGCAAGCGCGGCGTGAACGTGGGCGGCGAGTTCCGCTACCTCGAGCCGACCTACAGCGGCACGCTGCTGGGCGACTACCTGCCCTCCGACCGCCTGCGCGACCGCGACCGCTGGGCCTGGGGCATCAAGCACCAGGCGTCCATCGACAGCCCCATCGGCGGCCTGGGCCTGAACGTGAACGTGCGCCGCGTGAGCGACGACCAGTACTGGCGCGACTTCTCGCTGCGCAGCCTGAACACCAACACCAGCAGCGCCGACCGGCTCAGCCAGCGCCTGCTGCCCGGCGAGGCCTCGCTCTCCTGGGCCCAGGGCGACTACAGCGCCAGCGTGCGCACGGTGAAGTGGCAGACCCTGCAGGACGTCGATTCGCCCATCGTGCCGCCCTACGACCGGCTGCCGCAGCTGCACTGGCGCTATGCGCCCTTCCTGCTGCCCGCCGGCTTCGATGCCAGTGTGGATGCCGACTACACCGACTTCCGCGCCGACAGCGTGCTGACCGGCCAGCCCAACGCCCGCCGCAGCTATGCCATGGCGCAGGTCAGCCGGCCCTTCCTGGCATCCTGGGGCTTCATCACGCCGCGCGTGCAGCTGCATGCCTCGCAGTACGAATTCGACCGCCCGCTGGCCAACGGCGACCGCAACTATCAGCGCACGGTGCCCACCCTGAGCCTGGACGGCGGCCTGTTCTTCGAGCGCGATGCGAAGTACTTCGGCCGCAGCTTCGTGCAGACCCTGGAGCCGCGCGCCTTCTACACCTACACGCCCTTCCGCGACCAGAGCATGCTGCCGGTGTACGACACGGCGGCGAACGACTTCAACTTCGCCTCCATCTACACCGAGAACGCCTTCGGCGGCAACGACCGCTTCGCCGACAACAACCTGCTCACGCTGGGTGTCACCAGCCGCCTGCTGGACCCGAACACCGGCGCCGAGGCCGTGCGCCTGGGCGTCGCCCAGCGCCTGCGCTTTTCCGACCAGCGCGTGACCATGCCCGGCGGCACGCCGGTGGACGACCGCCTCTCCGACGTGCTGTTGGGCGCCGGCATCAACTGGACGCCGCAGTGGAGCCTGGACACGCTGGTGCAGTACAACCCCGACACGGGCCGCTCGCAGCGCACCACCGTGGGCGCGCGCTACAGCCCGGGCAAGTACCGCACCATCAGCGCCGCCTACCGCCTGCAGCGCGTGACCGACCTGATCACCGAACCCAGCGAGCAGCTCGACCTGGGCTGGCAATGGCCGCTGTCCGCGCTCTGGGGCGGCCGGGCCGACAAGCCGCTCAACGAAGGCGGCCGCTGGTACACCGTGGGCCGGCTCAACTACAGCCTGAAGGACCGCCGCCTGGTCGATTCCGTGATGGGCGTGGAATACGAAGGCTGCTGCTGGATCGGCCGCGTCGTGCTGGAGCGCCTGCAGAACTCCCTGAACACCACCAACAGCCGCCTGCTGTTCCAGATCGAATTCCGCGGCTTCTCGCGCCTGTCGGTCGGCTCCAACCCGCTGACCAGCCTGCAACGGAACGTCCCCGGCTATCAGGTGCTCCAACAAGGCAGCGGCACGCCGCCCAGCCGTTTCTCCAACTACGATTGACGCCTTTCGTCCGCCCAGCCCGCCGGGTCCGCCCCGGGCGGGGCGGCAGGCTCCGCACTCACTTCCTTCTTGTCTGAACACGCCATGAAACAACGCGCCATCACCCTGGGTCTGGCCTGCCTGAGCGCCCTGGCTAGCGTCCTGCCGCCCGCAGCCGTCCATGCCCAGGGGCTGCGCCTCTCGCCCGGCGCCACGGCCACCCCCGGCGCCGGCGACAGCGCCGGCAAGGGCAGCAGTGCCGGCACCGGCACGCGCAGCGGCAAGGGCGGCAGCGGCGCCGCTTCTTCTTCGCGCGGCATGCCCTCCATCACCCTGCCGCCGGCGGGCGCCGCCAGCAGCACCGCGGCCGCGCAGCCGCGCCAGGCCGACTACATCGTGGCGGTGGTCAATTCCGAGCCCATCACCAACAACGAGGTGCGCAGCCGCATGGCGCGGGTCGCGCAGCAGATCGCCGCCCAGGGCGGCCCGCAGCCCACGTCCGCCCAGCTGGCCAAGGAAGTGCTGGAGCGTCTGGTCCTCGAGAAGATCCAGCTGCAGCTGGCGGCCGAGAACGGCATCAAGGTGGACGACCTCGCGGTGTCCCAGGCCGCCCAGTCCGTGGCGCGGCAAAACAGCGTGAGCATGGACGAGATGTACCGCCGCCTGTCGCAGGACGGCATCACCCGCGACCGCTTCCTGCAGGAGCTGCGCAACCAGCTGCTCATGCAGCGGCTGCGCGAGCGCGAGGTCGAATCCCGCGTGCGCGTGAGCGACCTGGACGTGGACCAGTACCTGCGCGAGCAGCAGAACACCACCGATCCGTCCAAGATCGAGATCAACCTGGGCCACATCCTCGTCGTGGTGCCCGAGAACGCCTCGCCCGAGATCGTCGAGCAGCGCCGCGCGCGCGCGCAGAAGGCGGCCGACCGGGTGCGCGCCGGCGAAGACTTCGCCACCGTGGCGCGCGAGACCTCGGACGCCTCCGAGGCCGCCTCCGGCGGCGAGCTGGGCCTGCGCCCGGCCGACCGCTATCCCGAGCTCTTCGTGAGCGCCACGCAGAACGCGCCCGTCGGCAGCATCGTCGGCCCGATCCGCTCGCCCGCGGGCTTCCACGTGCTCAAGGTGCTCGAACGCAACAAGGGCACCGTCGCCGCCATGGCCGTGCAGACGCATGCCCGCCACATCCTGCTGCGCGTGGGCCCGCAGCTGTCGGAATCCCAGGCCGCCGACCAGCTGGCCGACTACCGCCGCCGCATCCAGGCCGGCACCGCCGACTTCGCCACGCTGGCACGCGAACACTCGCAGGACGGCAGCGCCAAGGACGGCGGTGACCTGGGCTGGGCCGGCCCGGGCCGCTACGTGCCCGAATTCGAGGAGGCGCTCAACGGCCTCCAGCCCGGCGAGATCAGCCAGCCCGTGGTGTCGCGCTTCGGCGTCCACCTGATCCAGCTGCTGGACCGCCGCGAAGCCAAGCTCACCCAGCGCGAGCAGCGCGACATGGTGCGCGACGTCGTGCGCGAGAAGAAGCTCGACGAGGCCTTCGCCAACTGGGTGCAGGAAATCCGCGGCCGCGCCTACGTCGAATACCGCGACCCACCGCAATGAGCAATCACGGCAGCCACGGCAAACACGTCGCGCGCAAGCGCTTCGGCCAGCATTTCCTGAGCGACGGCGGCATCATCGACGCCATCGTGCGGGCCATCGACCCGCGCCCCGGCCAGCCCATGGTCGAGATCGGCCCTGGTCTGGCCGCGCTCACGCAGCCCCTGGTCGAGCGCCTGGGCCGCCTCACCGTCATCGAACTCGACCGCGACCTGGCGGCCCGGCTGCGCCTGCACGGCCAGCTCGACGTGATCGAATCCGATGTGCTGAAAGTGGACTTCGCCCAGGTGCAGCAAGCGCTGGGTGCTCCGAAAATCAGAGTGGTGGGTAATCTGCCCTACAACATCTCCACGCCCATCCTGTTCCATCTGCTGGAGCATGTGGACGTCATCGAAGACCAGCATTTCATGCTGCAAAAGGAAGTCATCGACCGCATGGTGGCCCAGCCCGCCACCAGCGACTACGGGCGCCTGTCGGTGATGCTGCAATGGCGCTACGCCATGGAAGACGTGCTCTTCGTGCCGCCCGAGAGCTTCGAGCCGCCCCCGCGCGTGGACAGCGCCGTGGTGCGCATGGTGCCCCGCGCCGAGCCCGTGCCGGTGGCACCCAAGCTGCTGGAAGAGCTGGTGCAGGTGGCGTTCAGCCAGCGCCGCAAGCTGCTGCGCCACACCCTGGGCCGCTGGCTCGAAGCGCGCCAGTTCGCCGGCACCTTCGACACGCAGCGCCGCGCCGAGGAAGTGCCCGTGGCCGATTACGTGGCGCTGGCGCAAGCCTGCTGCTAAAAACAGAGCGAGAAGTCGCCGTGGATCAAGGGCTTTAGCCTTGTCTCGTCCTGGCGGTCCGGACTGGCGCGGCCCCAGCCAGAGACACCGTGGATCTGGCTTTGCCAGGCCACTGGTGTCGTCCCCCTTCCCGAATGGCGCAGCCATTCGAGAGAAGGGGGAAGGCGCGCAGCGCCTCAGGGGGATGTACCGAGTCAGGCCGCCGCGAGCCAATACCCCGCATTGAACGGGCTGCTCATGCGCAGCGCCAGCGGCGAAACGTCCACCAGCTTGTCGGTAGGCATCTTCTCGCCCGAAGCGGGCTCGATCACGATCGCAGTGGCCGGAGCGGGGGCTGCCTTGACGCCAGCCTCGCTGGCCCGTTCTGCCTGGCCAGTGGTTGCAGAACGGGCTACAGAAAAGAATAGAAGCAGCGGAACGGGATCTTGCGGTCGGCCCAGTAGTCGGCGGCGTCGCGGAAGATGTCGAGCAGCTGCTCGCGGGCTTCCTTGTCGAACTTCACCGTGGCCGGGATCTGCTCCAGCACCACGATGAAGCCCGGCTGCGGGCCCGACTTGTGCAGCGGGTCCGTCATGCAGTCGTAGAGCGCGTCGAAGTTCTTGCCGAAGTGCGACGGAAAGGTGAATTGCGCGGCAATCAGGTCGAGAACGTCCTGCTTGGTCTGCGCATGTGCCAGGTTGGCGTACAGGAAATGGTGACCCAGGTGGCTGGCGGCACTTTGCAGGTCCTGGACCCGGAAGGCCCGGATCGACTGCACGATATTGCCGCGCACGCCGCGCAAGGGGTTTTCCTGATCTTTACGAAGTGGCGTTTCCATCTCCGCTGCTCTTTCTTTAGATGTCCACAAAAATGAGGCCAGCCAGACGGGTGGGGGAGTCTGCTGGAAAAAATCTTCTTCCGTCACGCGATATCGGTCCGGTGCCTGGGCACCGGCGGGCGGGCGTGCTGGCCGCCGTCCCGTTTGTCATTCCTGGATGACCCGAAAGCTCGCGTAGTGGTCGCCGGTGTAGTAGCAGGCGTCCGGCGTGCGCGGCGGGCCGCCGCAGACGATGCGACGGGCTCCCCGATTGCGCGCGCCGGGCGTGGCGACCGTGTATTCGCGGTAATAGCCCCGTTTGTTCGCCGGCAGCAACCGCTCGCGGTTGCCGAACACCGATCCGTCCTTGTCATGCGGGAAGGGGCCGCCCTGGTGGATCAGGGCGTAGGTTGCTCGCCCTTGTGGGGGCAACTCTGCCAATGCGATAGGGGGGGAACCGGTGATTTCCGGCGTGCTACGAGCCGATGCAGCCAGGGGAGCCAACGCGAACGCCAGCCCCAGAACACCTGCCCAACTTGCTTTGTACGCCTGCAGGGCGACAGCCTTCAACATCCACTACGCCTTTCAGAAACTACGGGTTAACCCGGAATTTCGAGCCATTAGTGTGACGGAAAGGTGCTCAAAAAGCAAGCGCCTGCCCAATTGTTGGGCAGGCGCCATGCACTGAAAGTGCGCCAAAAAGTTAGCGCTTGCTCGTTCCTGCGGGCTTAGCGGGCCGCGTTGGCGTCGGCGACGGTCAGGGCCGTCATGTTGACGATGCGGCGCACGGTGGCGCTGGCCGTCAGGATATGCACCGGTTCGGACGCACCCAGCAGCACCGGGCCGATGGCGATGCCGCCGCCGGCGGCCGTCTTCAGCAGGTTGTAGGAGATGTTGGCCGCGTCGATGTTGGGCAGCACCAGCAGGTTGGCGCTGCCGGCCAGCGTGCTGTGGGGCATGACCTGGGCGCGCAGCGCGGCATCGAGCGCTACGTCGCCGTGCATCTCGCCGTCCACTTCCAGCCAGGGGGCCTGCACGCGCAGCAGTTCCAGGGTCTGGCGCATCTTCACCGCGCTGGGCTGGTTGCTGGAGCCGAAGTTGGAGTGCGACAGCAGCGCCGCCTTGGGCTTGATGCCGAAGCGCATCATTTCCTCGGCCGCCATCACGGTGATCTCGGCCAGCTGTTCGGCCGTGGGGTCGTAGTTGACGTGCGTGTCCACCAGGAACACCTGGCGTTCGGGCAGCAGCAGGCCGTTCATGCAGGCGTAGGTGTTCACGCCGGCGCGCTTGCCGATCACCTGGTCGATGTAGTTCAGGTGGTGCGCCGTGTTGCCCCAGGTGCCGCAGATCATGCCGTCCACTTCGCCCTTGTGCAGCAGCATGGAGGCGATCAGCGCCAGCCGGCGGCGCATCTCGATCTTGGCGATGGGCACGGTGATGCCCTTGCGCTCGGTCATGCGGTGGTAGGTCTGCCAGAAGTCGCGGTAGCGGTGGTCGTTCTCGACGTTGACCACGTCGTAGTCCACGCCTTCCTTCAGGCGCAGGCCGAACTTCTCGATGCGCTGGGCGATGATGGCCGGGCGGCCGATCAGCGTCGGGCGGGCGATCTTCTCGTCCACCACGATCTGCGCGGCGCGCAGCACGCGCTCTTCTTCACCTTCGGCATAGGCCACGCGCTTCTTGGAGGCCAGCTTGGCGGCATTGACGATGGGCTTCATCATCGTGCCGGAGGCATAGACGAAGGTCTGCAGATGGTCGCGGTAGGCGTCCATGTCGGCGATCGGGCGCTGGGCCACGCCGCTGTCGGCGGCGGCCTGGGCCACGGCCGGCGCGATCTTGATCATCAGCCGCGGGTCGAACGGCTTGGGGATAAGGTATTCGGGGCCGAAGGCCAGCGGCTCGCCCACATAGGCGGCAGCCACCACTTCGCTCTGCTCGGCCTGGGCCAGCTCGGCGATGGCATGCACCGCAGCGATCTCCATCTCCAGCGTGATGGTCGTCGCGCCGCAGTCCAGCGCGCCGCGGAAGATGTACGGGAAGCACAGGACGTTGTTGACCTGGTTCGGGTAGTCCGTGCGGCCGGTGGCCATCACCACGTCGCCGCGCACCGCGTGGGCGTCTTCGGGCGTGATTTCGGGGTTGGGGTTGGCCAGCGCGAAGATGACCGGGCGGGCGGCCATCTTGGCCACCATGGCGGGCTTGAGCACGCCGCCGGCCGACAGGCCCAGGAACACGTCGGCGCCTTCGATGACCTCGCCCAGGGTGCGCATGTCGGTCTTCTGGGCGAACTGGATCTTGTCCTCGTCCATCAGCTCGGTGCGGCCTTCATAGACCACGCCGGCCAGGTCGGTCACGAACACGTTCTCGCGCTTGAGGCCCACCTTCAGCAGCAGGTTCAGGCAGGCCAGCGCCGCGGCGCCCGCACCGGAGGCCACCAGGCGCACGGCGCCGATGTCCTTGCCCACCACCTTCAGGGCGTTGATCATGGCGGCGGCCACGGTGATGGCCGTGCCGTGCTGGTCATCGTGGAAGACGGGAATATTGAGGCGCTTGCGCAGCTCGCGCTCCACGTAGAAGCACTCGGGCGCCTTGATGTCTTCGAGGTTGATGGCGCCGAAGGTCGGCTCCAGCGCGGCGATGACCTCGACCAGCTTGGCCGGGTCTTTCTCGTTGATTTCGATGTCGAAGACATCGACGCCGGCGAACTTCTTGAACAGAACCGCCTTGCCTTCCATGACGGGCTTGGAGGCCAGCGCGCCGATGTCGCCCAGGCCCAGCACGGCCGTGCCGTTGGAGATCACGCCCACCAGGTTGCCGCGCGAGGTGTAGCGGAAGGCGGCGGCGGGGTCCTTGACGATCTCTTCGCAGGGAGCGGCCACGCCCGGCGAGTAGGCCAGCGCCAGATCGTGCTGGTTGACCATCTGCTTGGTGGCAGCGATGGCGATCTTTCCCGGCTTCGGAAACTCGTGGTATTCGAGGGCTGCTTGGCGCAGCAGGGCGCGCTTGTCAGGCGTGGCGTTGACCGGGGTCGTATCGGGCATCAGGCGGGTCTCCAGCTCTGTAAAGTCTGCCAAACCTCGCCAACAGAGCGCTCGAAGGCGGGTCGGGGTCGTAGGGGGTGAGATTGTAGTCAGCCTGCCGCCCCCACCCTGTTAAGCAATTGGTCTTAATCCGGGTGAATCACCCCTGACCCGGATGCGTGCCCTGCGGCCTGGGGCGCGCCGGTGTCACATGGGGTCGAGCGGGAACACCGGCCGGCGCACGTTCCTGAACGGAAAGAGCGCGTAGTTGGAGCTCGTCACCCCCGTGGGGCTGTCGCACTCGACCAGGGCGTGCGAGAGCGGCACGAACACCGGCCGGCAGTACATGCGCGACTTGAGCAGCACGAAGCGGTGGGCCGTCGGGTCCAGGCCCACGCAGGAGAAGACGCCCAGATCCCAGGGCTCGTGCGTGCGCTCGGTCACCACGATGCGCGCGGCGCCGGTGTCCAGCAGCACCGTGCGCCCCATCGCGCAGCGCTGGCCGGTGTAGATGGGGCCGGTCACGGTGTATTCGCCATCGCTGAGGGCGATCACCGTGCCCTCGACCGCCACCGGCTCCTTGGCCACGCCGAGCTGCGTGAGCGGCACCTTGTTGCCCAGCCGCACTGTGATGCGCGCGCCCACGCCGGCCGCCACCAGTTCGGCCACGGCCTCGGGGTCGCACAGGGGGCCCACGGCGATGTCGGTGAGGCCCTGGGCCAGCGCCGCCTGCAGCACGTCCATGGCGTCGCAGGTGCCGCCGGACATGCAGTTGTCGCTGTGGTCCAGCAGCAGCACCGGGCGGTCCGCGCCTTGGGCCAGGGCCTGGGCACGTCGCAGGGAGGTGTCCAGCGGCTCGCTGTCGTAGATGAATTCGGCGCGCTCCTGCCAGATCGCCTCGGCGATGCGCTCGGCCGCGGCCTGGGCCGGCGCAGGGTCGTCAGCGCGGGCCGTGACCACCACGCTCATGCAGGGCGCCTCGATGTCGGCCAGCGAAAAGCCCGCGAACACCGTCACGGCGGGAACGCCCTCGGCCTCCGCTGCGCGCGCCGCGTCCACCGCCCGCAGCATCGCGCCCTGCAGCGTGGTGCTGCGCAGCGTGTGGCCCATCATGGGCAGCGGGTGCCAGTGCACGGTGTAGCGCGCCCGGCCCTGCAGCATGTCCAGCAGCAGGCGGCCGGCGTGCTCGCCGGTCTCGTACATGTCCACGTGTGGATAGGTCTTGAAGCCCACCATCACGTCGGCGTTGGCGATCATCTTGGGCGTGATGTTGCCGTGCAGGTCCAGCGCCACGGCTATGGGCACGCCGGGCGCTGCCGCGCGCACGCGTTCCAGCAGGTCGCCTTCGCCGTCGGGGCTGTTTTCGGCCACCATGGCGCCGTGCAGATCCAGCAGGATGGCGTCGCAGCCGGGTGCGGCCTCGACGATGCGGCGGGTGAGTTCGTCGTAGGCGGCGGCATGCACCGGGCCGCTGGGATTGGCCATGGCCGACACGGGCGTCACCATCTCGGCGTTCAAGGACCGGGCCAGGTCGATGAACGCCGCCATGGCGGTGCGCATGCCCAGGTTGTCCTGCAGGGCGTCGTGCCCGTAGCGGGGCGAGAAGGCTTCCAGCGGCGTGGGCACCGGCGAGAAGGTGTTGGTCTCGTGGTTGAGCCGTGCGATCAGGAATTTCATCGTCATGCCGCCACCCCCGCGCTGCGCAGCATGGCGTGCAGCAGCACGTTGCAGCCGGCCTCCAGGTGCTCGGGCTCGGCGTCCTCGATCTCGTTGTGGCTGATGCCGTCCGCACACGGCACGAAGACCATGGCCGTGGGCGCCAGGCGCGCCAGGTACACGGCGTCGTGCCCGGCGCCGCTCACCACGTCCATGGCGCTGTAGCCCAACGCAGCCGCATCGGCGCGCACGCCTTCGACCAGTTCGGGGGCGAAGGGCTGCGGCGGGAAGTACACCACCGGCTCCACCGCCATGGGCGTGCGGCGGGTGGTGCCGATGCGCTCGCAGGCTGCGCGCAGGGCGGCGTCCATCTGCAGCAGCACGGCGTCGTCGGCGGCGCGCAGGTCCACCGTCATGCGCACGCTGCCGGGGATCACGTTGCGCGAACTGGGGAACACCTCCAGCACGCCGACCGTGCCGCGCGCATGCGGGGCATGCGCGAGGGCGATGCGGTTCACCTCTTCCACCAGGGCGCTCGCCGCCAGCAGCGCGTCGCGGCGCAGTTCCATGGGCGTCGGGCCTGCGTGGGCTTCCATGCCCTGCACGGTCACGTCGTACCAGCGCTGCCCCAGGGCGCCCTGCACCACGCCGATCACGCAGCCGTGTGCCTCCAGCACCGGCCCCTGCTCGATGTGCGCTTCGAAATACGCGCCCACCGCGGGCGTGGGCGCGGCCGTGCCGGCATAGCCGATGGCATCCAGCGCCTCGGCCACGCTGGTGCCCGCTGCGTCACGCTGCGCCAGCGCATGTTCCAGGGTGAAGGCGCCCGCGAACACGCCGGAGCCCATCATCACGGGAACGAAGCGCGAGCCTTCCTCGTTGGTCCAGACGGCGACTTCGATGGGTGCTTCGGTCTCGATGCCCGCGTCGTTCAGGCTGCGCACCACTTCCAGGCCGGCCAGCACGCCATAGTTGCCGTCGAACTTGCCGCCGGTGGGCTGGGTGTCGATGTGGCTGCCGGTCATCACGGGCGGCAGTCTGTCGTCACGACCGGCGCGGCGCGCGAAGATGTTGCCGATGGCATCGACGCGCACGCTGCAGCCGGCTTCGCGCGCCCAGCGCACGAACAGGTCGCGGCCTTCGCCGTCCAGCGCGGTGAGCGCCAGCCGGCACACGCCGCCCTTGGGGGTGGCGCCGATGCGCGCCAGGTCCATCAGCGATTGCCACAGGCGCGCGCCGTTCACGCGGGTCTGCTGGGCGGGAGAAGAGGTCTTCATGTCCACGGTCGGTGATCCTCGATGGGGGCGGGTGTTGGAGAAAGTGCGTGCTTCAGGCCAGGCCCACGCCCAGGTAGCGGTCCTTGGTGGCCTCGTCGGCCAGGAAGGCCGCATTGGCGGCTTCGTGCACGACGGAGCCCTGTTCTATGATGTAGTGGCGGTCGGCCAGCTGGGTGCAGACCTCCAGGTTCTGCTCCACCAGCAGGATGGCCACGCCCGCGGCCTTGATGGCCTTGAGCTGGGCCACGATCTCCTCGACGATCACGGGCGCCAGGCCTTCCACGGGCTCGTCCAGCATGAGCAGGCGCGGCGCGTTCATCAGCGCGCGGCCGATGGCCAGCATCTGCTGCTCGCCGCCCGAGAGCTGCGCGCCGCCGTTGGTGCGGCGCTCCTTCAGGCGCGGGAAGATCCGGTAGATGTCGGCCAGTTGCCAGGGCGACTGCTTGCGCTGGCCCAGCAGCAGGTTCTCTTCCACCGTCAGCAGCCGGAAGACGCCCCGGTGCTCGGGCACCAGGCACACGCCGCGCTGCGCGATGCGGTGCGGGGGCAGGCCCTGCACGTCGGTGTCCAGGAAGCGCACGCGCCCCTGGCTGGGCGGCACCACGCCGCAGATGCTCTTGAGCGTCGTGGTCTTGCCCGCGCCGTTGCGCCCGAGCAGCGTGACCAGTTCGCCGTCGTCCACGTGCAGGTCGATGCCCTGCAGCACGTGGCTCTTGCCGTAGTGGGCGTGCAGCCCCTCGATCTGCAGGATGCTCATGCCTTGCCCCCGGTGATCATGTTGCCCAGATAGGCGCTGCGCACCCGCTCGTCGCTGCGGATGGCGTGCGGATGGCCTTCGGCCAGCACGCGGCCCTGCTGCATGACGGTGACGGTGTCGGAGATGTCCATCACGATGTTCATGTTGTGCTCGATGAGCACCACCGTGTGCTCGTCCTTGAGGCCCTGGATCAGCCGCTTCATGTCGTCCAGGTCGTCGATGCCCATGCCCGAGGTGGGCTCGTCGAGGAAGATGGCCTTCGGCCCCGCGGCCAGCGCCATGCCTACTTCCAGCCGGCGCTGCTGGCCGTGCGAGAGGTTGCCCACGGGCGTGTCGGCATGGCGCTCCAGGCCCAGCCGAGCCAGCACGCGGGCCACCACGTCGGCGCGGGAGCGGGCGCCCAAGGGCGCGCTCCAGCAGTTGAGGGCCTGCGCGGGCGCCGTGCCCTGCGCGGCCAGCCGCAGGTTCTCGCGCACCGGCAGCGTGAGAAAGAGGCTGGTCACCTGGAACGAGCGCGCCATGCCGCGCTGCACGCGGCGGTGGGCGGGCTCGCGCGTCACGTCGTGGCCGTCGAACACGATGCGACCGCCGCTCACCGCCTTGGTGCCGGTGAGCATGTGGAACAGCGTGGTCTTGCCCGCGCCGTTGGGGCCGATCACCGAATGCACGGTGTTCGCGCGCACCTTGAGGTCCACGCCCGAGAGCGCGGCGAACTTGTCGTAGCGCTTTTCCACGCCGATGGCTTCCAGCAGGATGGGTGCGGCGCTCATGCTTTGTCTCCCGTGCCGGCGGCGGCTTCCGAAGGCTTCTTCGCCGTGGCGTTCGCGCCGCGCAGGCGGTTCCAGGCCGATTCGAACAGGCCCCAGAGGCCGCGTTGCATCCCCAGGCTGATCACCATCAGGACCACGCCCAGCAGCAGCAGCCAGCGCGGCCACAGGGTGGAGAGCCAGTCGCCCACGATCAGGTAGAAGGCCGAACCCAGCAGCGAGGCCAGCAGGTTGCCGGTGCCGCCGATCACGGTCATCACGAGGATCATCTCGCTCGTGTGATATTCGGCGCTCGCCAGCGGGGCGATGCCGGTCATCATGGCGTGCAGCGCGCCGGCCAGGCCCGTGACGGCACCGGAGATGACGAAGGCCTGCAGCTTCAGCAGCCTGAGGTCGTAGCCGATGGCGCCCGCGCGCTCCTCGTTGTCGCGCACGGCCAGCAGGGTGCGGCCGAAGACCGAGGCCGACACGTTCTGCAGCAGCCAGAAGGCGACGAGGAACACCACGGCCACGAAGCCGTAGTACTGCCAGGGCGAGACGAGCGGCCACAGCGTGAACCCGCCCACGGCCAGCGAGGGGCGCGGGATGTCCATCAGGCCGTTGTCGCCGCCCGTGAGCCCGGGCATGGAGTAGGCGAGGAAGTAGAACATCTGCGCGAAGGCGAGCGTCAGCATCACGAAGTAGGTGCCGCGCTGCCGGATCGCGACCCAGCCCACCAGCGCCGCGCCCACCGCGCCCGCCACCACGGCGAGCGCCAGGGCCAGCGGCATGGGCAGGGGCCAGCGCGTGAGCGTGAGGGCGATGGTGTAGCTGCCCAGCCCGAAGAAGATGCCCTGCCCGAAGGACAAGAGCCCCGTGTGCCCCAGCAGCAGGTTGCAGCCCATTGCCGCGAGGCCGTAGATCAGCACCTCGCTGGCCAGGGAGCCGGACTGCATGGTGAGCGGCATCGCCAGCACGAAGGCCAGGGCCAGCAGCAGGTGGAAGTGTTTGCGCAAGAGCGTCATGGCGGTGTTCATCCTTTGCGGCCCAGCAGGCCATGCGGGCGCAGCAGCAGCACGGCGGCCATGGCGATGTAGATCATCAGGCGTGCCCCTTCGGGCCAGACGGTGCTCATCACGCTCTGCACGATGCCGATCAGGAGCCCCCCGACCAGTGCGCCACCGAAGCTGCCCATGCCGCCCACGACGACGACCACGAAGGCCACGCCCAGCGCCTCGATGCCCATGAAGGGCTCGGCGCCGCGGATGGGCGCGGCCAGCACGCCCGCGATGGCGGCGGTGGCCGCACCCAGCGCGAACACCAGGCTGAAGATGCGGAATACGTTGATGCCCAGCAGCGACACCATCTCGGTCGATTCGCTGCCGGCGCGCACCGCGCTGCCCAGGCGCGTGCCTTCGAGCACCCACCACAGGCCCACGGCCAGCACGGCGGTGAAGCCGATCACGAAGAGCCGGTATTTGGGATAGACGAAGCTGCCCCACATCACCACGCCCTGCAGCAGGTCGGGCACCGCCACGCTGTCGCCCAGCGGGCCCCACTGCAGGATCACCAGCTCCTGGATGGCAAGCGCCAGGCCCACGGTGACGAGGATGTGGAACTCGTGCGGCTTGGCGTACACGTGGCGCAGCACCAGCTTCTCGGTGAGCCAGCCCAGGGCGCCCACCACCAGCGGCACCACGGCCAGGGCGAGCCAGAAGCTCAGGCTCCAGCGCGTCATCTGGTAGCAGAAATACGCGCCCAGCAGATAGAACGCGCCATGCGCGAAGTTCACGAAGCGCAGCAGGCCGAACACGATGGACAGGCCGACGGCCAGCAGGAAATACAGCATGCCGATGCCGATCCCGTTGATGACCTGTAGCAGGTAGATGCTCATGGAGTGGGGCTGGGGCAGAAGGGAAAGGTGGCCCCGCCGCCAGCAGACGGGCGGGCGGGGCGGCGGCGCGCGTGGGCGGCGCGGGGTGCGAGTGCCGGGTGGGGAGGTCAGCCCAGCTTGCAGCCGGTCTGGTCCAGCGGCAGGAACGACTTGCCGGAACTCACCACGTCCACGTAGTCGTCCTTGTTCGCCATCTTGGCCTTGGGCTTGCCCTTGAGCAGGTAGTAGTTCTTGAGCACTTGGTGGTCACCCTTGCGGATCTCTTCCTCGCCCGTCAGGCCCGCGTACTTCATTCCCTCCATCGCCGCGACCACGGCCTTCGGGTCCGCCGTGCCGGCCTTGATGATCCCGTCGATCAGCAGCTTGGTGCAGATGTACGAGCCCGCCAGGCTGTAGTTGGGGTTGGACTTGAACTTCTCCTGGCTGCGCTTGACCAGTTCCAGGTTCAGCGGGGCGTTCACCGTGTGCCAGTACTGCGCGCCGAAATAGATGCCGTCGCACAGGTCCGCACCAAGCGATTCGAACTGCTCCAGCCCCGAGGCCCAGGCGATCAGGATGGTCATGTTCTTGTGCATGCCGAAGCTCACCGCTTGGCGCAGCGCGTCCGACGACTGCGAGCCGAAGTTCAGCAGCAGCAGCACGTCGGGCTTGGCGGCCATGGCGTTGGTCAGGTAGCCGCTGAATTCCTTTTCGGACAGCGAGTGGTAGCTGTTGCCGACGTGCTCCAGGCCCTTGTCCTTGAAGACCTTCTTGGCGGCCGACAGCAGGCCGTCGCCGAACACGTATTGCGGCGTGATGGTGTACCAGCGCTTGGCCTTGGGCAGGATGTCCGCAAGCGGGCGCACCGTCTGTTCGATGGCGCCGAAGGTGGGCACCGACCAGCGGAAGGTGGCGCTGTTGCAGTCCTTGCCGGTGATCTCGTCGGCGCCGGCGGTGGTGATGAACACGCCGCCGATCTTCTCCGCCTCCTTGCCCATCGCCAGCGATTCGGAAGACAGGATGCCGCCGGCGAAGAAGCGCGTGCCTTGCTGCTCGGACGCTTCCTGCACCTTGCGCACGGCGGTGGCGGGCTTGCCTTCGGTGTCGAGCACGGTGTAGGCCAGGGGGCGGCCCAGGGCCTTGCCGTACTGCTCGATGGCCAGCTTCATGCCCAGGTCGGCGAACTTGCCGTTGGCCGCGAAGGCGCCGGACATGGGCACCGGGCAGCCGAACTGGATCGCCCCCGTGGACTGCGCCCAGGCGCTGCGCGCGAGGCCCAGCGATGCGGGCAGCGCGCCCAGTGCGGAGAGTTGCAAGAGATGGCGGCGTTGCATGGGTAAAGCTCCTGTGGGGGTGAGGCCGGCTGGCTTCGACAAAGCCTGGGCACGGCTCTTTGCAAAGCACGTGGCGTGCCACGTATCTTTCCTATTTATAGTGATAAATAGAACAAATGCCGTGCAGGTAAACCCTGCTTGCCGCTTCGCTGCCCGTTCGTGGTGCATACACTGCACCACGGAGCCGACGGCCAGGCGTCCTGCACCGTGCCGCACCCTTTCCCGCCCTCAAACCTGCAACCCACCATGGCCACGAAACCGCCCGCCGGCAAGCCGATCAAGTCCCTCAAGCGCTCCGACATGGTGGCGCAGGAGATCAAGCGGCTCATCACCGAGAAGAACCTGAGCCCGGGCGACCGGCTGCCGCGCGAGGTCGAGCTGCAGGCGCAGTTCGAGGTGAGCAAGGGCACCATCCGCGAGGCGCTCAAGTCGCTGGAGGTGCAGGGGCTGGTGACCATTTCCACCGGCCCGTCGGGCGGCGGCACCATCGCCGAGGTGCCGCTGGACCGCACGCTGCAGTTCCTGCAGAACTACCTGTTCTTCAAGGACGTGACCATCGACGACATCTATGCCGTGCGCCAGTTCCTGGAGCCCGAACTGGCGGCCGGCGCGGTGCCGCACCTGACCGACGCCGATTTCGAGGCGCTGGAGCACAGCATCGCCTGCTGCGACCCCCATTCCAGCAGCGACGATCTGCTCAGCCAGCGTCGCGAGGACGTGAACTTCCACGACATCCTGGCCGCGGCCAACCCGAACCCGTTCCTGCGCTTCGCCTGCGAGCTGATCAACGAGATGCTGCGCCAGCTCATCGTGTACGGCAACCGCACCCCGAAGGCCGAGCACCGCCGCTTCGGCGAAGCCAACGCCCGCTTCCACCGCGAGATCGTCCAGGCGGCGCGGGCGCGCGACGCCGCCCTGGTGCGCGAGCTGATGGCGCGGCACATGCTGGACGCAGCCAACAGCGTCCAGCGCATGAAGGGCCGCATCCAGGGCCGGCTGATCCTGGACACCGACACGCTGCGCGGCCCGCGGACGGTCCACCGGCGCCAGTAGCGGCAGTTCAGCCCGGCGCGCTCCAGGCTTCCGGCGCGCCATGCGCCGCCACCCGGTTGCGCCCTTGCATCTTGGCCGCGTACAGGGCCTGGTCGGCGCAGGCGGTCAGGGTCTGCGGCAGCGAGGCGTGCTCGGGGAAGGCCGCGAGGCCGCAGGACAGGGTGGCCGACATGCTCACCTCGCCGTAGCGCACCAGCAGGCCCTGGAAGGCTTCGCGCAGGGCCTCGGCGCGCTGCAGCGCCACGGGCAGCGGCGTGTCGGCCAGCAGCAGCACGAACTCTTCGCCGCCGTGGCGGCAGGCCAGGTCCTGCGGGCGCACATGGCTTTGGAGCAGCTGCGCCAGCGCCTGCAGCATGGCGTCGCCGGCCGGATGTCCGTGCGTGTCGTTGATGCGCTTGAAGTGGTCGATATCGATCATCAGCAGCGCCAGCGGCGTGCCGGCCTTGCGGCAGCGTTCCAGTTCCGGGGCCAGCACGGCGTCGAGTTGGCGGCGGTTGAAGAGGCCGGTCAGCGGGTCGCGCAGGGCCTGGTCGCGCAGCCGCGTCTGCAGCGACTGGAGTTCCTGGAATTGCAGGCGCAGCGTCTCGTTGTCGCGGTACTGCTTCATGGCGCGCACGTAGCCGTCGTGCGCGAAGGCCACGAAGTACACGGCCAGGGATGCGATGCAGAACAGCCCGGTGACCGTGTGGGTGGACGGGTCGATCGGCCAGGTGCCAGCCACCGCCAGCCAGCCGCCGGCGGCCAGCGCGATGCCGCCGCCGGTGGTCAGCGCCAGCAGGCGCAGGCCCTTGAGGTCGTAGAAAACCACCATGTTGATGCAGTTGCCGATGATGAGCGCGAAGCTCAGCCATAGCGGCATGCCCAGCAGGCCCGACCACAGTCCGCCGAAGACCGCATCCAGGTTGAAGTTCTGCATCTCGGCGGCGCGCTGGTCCTGCGACCGCAGGGCGCGCCAATAGGCCAGCTGCGGGTAGATGAAGAACTGGAAGGCCATCACCGCCCACAGCACCGCGCTGGCCCCCGTGAACCACAGGTGCGATGCGATGGACAGGCCCAGCATGGCATAGAAGACCGAGCGGTTGCGCCGGTTCATGCGCACCAGCCAGTGCACCTTGCGGGGCGTCGGGCGGGCAGGAGCCTGGGCAGCGGGTGCGGGCATGGACTGAGAGCGGGCTGGCGGGCGGATGATGCGGGAGGGCGATCGGCGGCGGGTCGGCCAAATGACTGTAACAGTGGATCGTGGAAAGGGCGTGTGCGACTGGCTGCACAGGGGCCGTCCGGCTCGGCGCACAATCGCCGCCGTGGCGCCCTCGCCCTGCCGGTGTGCCGCATCGGCGCGGCGCCAGCGGCCCTGGCTCACTTTTCCCATGTTCAACCGACCGTATCCCATGCGTTCAGACCGGCCTTCCCTGGCCCCTTCCCCCTTCGTGCCCGCTCTCGTTCCCGCCCTGTTGCTGGGCGCTGCCGTGCTGGCGGCAGGCTGCACGGCGCCCCTGGCTCCGGCGCCTCAGCCATCCGCCGCGCCCGTGGCGGCCCCCGCCGCAGAACCTGTTGCGCCGCCCGTGGCCGCGCCCGCTCCGGCGCCGGCCGCCCCGGCGGCGCTGCGCATGCCCGACGACGGCACGCTGGCGCGTTTTTCCGGCATCGCGACCGACCTGCCGCCGGGCACCGCGGCCCTGCTGGATCT
Organism: Paracidovorax wautersii; assembly: GCF_900113035.1. Classification (GTDB taxonomy): domain Bacteria; phylum Pseudomonadota; class Gammaproteobacteria; order Burkholderiales; family Burkholderiaceae_C; genus Paracidovorax; species Paracidovorax wautersii. The sequence continues at coordinate 181,714 of NZ_FONX01000002.1, forward strand.
GCTGGCCCGCGACAAGACGGCGCTCTGGGAGATCAAGGGCTACAGCGACCGGCAGGCCAACAAGCCCGAACCGGCGCGCGATGCCGCGCTGGCACGGGCCCTGTCGGTGCGCAAGCAACTGGTGCTGCGGGGCGTGCCGCCGCAGAACCTGCGGGTCAAGTACAGCACCGAAGAGGCGCGCGAGGTGGTGACGGTGCTGCCGCAGGGCGCTGCTGCGGCGGCGCAGCCCGCAGTCACGGCGCTGCAGCCCCTGGCCCCTGCGGCGCAGGCCCTGCCGCCGCAAAAGTATGCGGAGGCCAAGGCCGCCAAAACCGCCAAGGTGCCCGCGAAGGCCTTGAAGGACAAGAAGGAGCGCAAGGCACCGGCCTCCCGGGCCAAGGCCGCGCCGGCGAAAGCCGGGGCGCACAAGACGGCCCAGAAGGCCGCTCCGCACAAGGCGGGCGCCCATCCGGCGGGCCATGCGGCGCACAAGAAGCCCGCCGCCAGCGCTGCGGGCAAGTAAGCCCGCAGGCAAGCAATCCGTCCTGACCGCCAGCCCGCGCGGGCCGGCGGCGGTGGCGGGCCTCAGCGGCTGCTGGGGAAGCTGAACACCGCGCCTTCGCGCACGCCGGCCGAGGGCCAGCGCTGGGTGATGGTCTTGCGCTTGGTGTAGAAGCGCACGGCGTCCGGGCCGTAGGCGTGCAGGTCGCCGAACAGGCTGCGCTTCCAGCCGCCGAAGGAGTGGTAGGCCACCGGCACGGGCAGCGGCACGTTCACGCCCACCATGCCGACCTGGATGTGGTCGGTGAAGTAGCGGGCGGCCTCGCCGTCGCGCGTGAAGATGCAGGTGCCGTTGCCGTATTCGTGGTCGTCGATGAGCTGCATGGCTTCCTGCAGCGTCTTGACGCGCACCACGCCCAGCACGGGGCCGAAGATCTCTTCTTGGTAGATCTTCATGCCGGGCCTGACGTGGTCGAAGAGGCAGGCGCCGAGGAAGTAGCCTTCCTCGTGGCCGTCCACCTTGACCGTGCGGCCGTCCACCACCAGCGTCGCGCCTTCGGCGACGCCGCTGTCCACATAGGCCTTCACCTTCTCGAAGTGCTGCTTCGTCACCAGCGGGCCCATGTCGTTGCCGTTGTCGGTGCCGGGGCCGACCTTCATCTTGGCGATCTCGGTCTTCAGGCCCGCGATCACGGCATCGGCCGTCTCGTCGCCCACGGCCACCACCAGCGGGATGGCCATGCAGCGCTCGCCGCAGCTGCCGTAGGCCGCGCCCATCAGCGCGCTCACGGCGTTGCCGATGTCGGCGTCGGGCATCAGCACGGCGTGGTTCTTGGCGCCGCCCAGGGCCTGCACGCGCTTGCCGTGCTTGCAGCCTTCGGCGTAGATGTATTCGGCGATGGGCGTGGAGCCGACGAAGCTCACGGCCTTCACGCGCGGATCGCGCAGCAGCGTATCGACGGCGGTCTTGTCGCCGTTGACCACGTTCAGCACGCCGGGCGGCAGGCCCGCTTCCAGCGCCAGCCGGGCGATGAACATCGTGCTGCTGGGGTCGCGCTCGGAGGGCTTGAGCACGAAGGTGTTGCCGCAGGCCACGGCCATGGGCCACATCCACAGCGGCACCATGGCCGGGAAGTTGAAGGGCGTGATGCCGGCGGTGACGCCCAGCGCCTGGAATTCGCTCCAGCTGTCGATGCCCGGGCCCACGTTGCGGCTGTGCTCGCCCTTGAGCAGCTCGGGCGCGTAGCTGGCGTATTCCACGTTCTCGATGCCGCGCTGCAGCTCGCCGTGCGCGTCGGAGAGCACCTTGCCGTGCTCGGCGGTGATGAGGGCGGCGATCTCGTCGGCATGCTCTTCGAGCAGCACCTTGAGCTTGGCGAACACCCGCGCGCGCTTGAGCGGCGGCGTGTTGCGCCAGGCGGGGAAGGCGGCTTCGGCCGAGGCGATGGCGGCCTCCACGGTGGCCTGGTCGGCCAGGGCCACGCTGGTGGTCGATTGGCCGGTGGCGGGGTTGAACACCGGCTGCGTGCGGGCGGTGTCGGCGACGAGCTGGCCGCCGATCAGGTGGCCGACGGTGGAGGTCACGGATTTGTCGTGTTGCATGGTTTCAAGGTCAAAAGTGCCTGCAGCGCAGGTGGTGCCTGCGCTGCCTGCTATCAAAAGATGAGTTAAGCGGTTTCGTCCAGGGCATCGCCCAGGGCGCTGACCAGGCGGTCGATCTCGGCCTCGGTGCTGATGAAGGGCGGCGCGAGCTGGATGGTGTCGCCGCCGTAGCGCACGTAGAAGCCCTTGTCCCAGCACTTCATGGCGATTTCATAGGGCCGGCGGGCCGGCTCGCCCGGCAGGGCGGCGATGGTGAAGCCGGCCGCCAGGCCGTAGTTGCGGATGTCCGCCACGTGCTTGGCGCCCTTGAGGCCGTGCACGGCGCGCTGGAAGTAGGGCGCCAGCGCCTTCACGCGGCCCGGTGCGTCTTCCTTTTGCAGGATGTCGAGCACCGCGTTGCCCGCAGCGCAGGCCACCGGGTGGGCCGAATAGGTGTAGCCGTGCGGGAATTCGAGCATGTACTCGGGGCCGCCCGCCGCCATGAAGGTGTCGTAGATCTCGCGCGTGGCGATCACGCCGCCCAGCGGCTGGGCGCCGTTGGTCACCTGCTTGGCGAAGTTGAGGATGTCCGGCGTCACGCCGAAGGCTTCCGCGCCCGTCCAGGCGCCGCAGCGGCCGAAGCCGGTGATGACCTCGTCGAAGATCAGCAGGATGTTGTTCTGCGTGCAGATCTCGCGGATGCGCTCCAGGTAGCCCTTGGGCGGGATGACCACGCCGGCCGAGCCCGAGAACGGCTCCACGATCACCGCCGCGATGTTGCTCGCGTCGTGCAGCGCGATCACGTCCAGCAGCCGGTCGGCCAGCGCCCGGCCGCCGTCTTCGGCCATGCCCTGCACGAAGGAGCCGGCGGGCGGCTGGGTGTGCGGCAGGTGGTCGGCCTCGATCCCCTGGCCGAAGGTCTTGCGGTTGCCCACGATGCCGCCCACCGAGATGCCGCCGAAGTTCACGCCGTGGTAGCCCTTCTCGCGGCCGATCAGGCGCGTCTTGCTCGCCTGGCCCTTGGCGCGCCAGTAGGCGCGGGCCATCTTGAGCGAGGTGTCGGCGGATTCGGAGCCCGAGCCGGTGAAGAACACGTAGTCCAGGCCCGCCGGGGTCAGCTCGCGGATCGTGTTGGCGAGCGTGAACGAGGCCGGGTGGCCGAACTGGAAGGCCGGCGCGTAGTCCAGCGTGGCGGCGGCGCGGCCGATGGCTTCGGCGATGTCGCGGCGGCCGTGGCCCAGGCCCGCGCACCACAGGCCCGAGAGGCCGTCGAAGATCTTGCGGCCGTCCGAGTCGGTGTAGTAGGCGCCCTGGCCCGCGACGATCATGCGCGGCTTGGCCTTGAACTGGCGGTTGGCCGTGAAGGGCATCCAGTGGGCGTCGAGCCAGGCGGCGTCCATGCGCGGCGCGGCGCCGGCGTCCGGTTGGTCGGCGACGGGGGTATCCAGGGGAACGAAGCTCATGCGGGACTCCGGTGAGAGTGAAAGCGGGATGACAGCGGGGCGTGGCGAAACGATGGGCGCATGGCAGCCTGCCGATGCGATGCGCCATTGTTCGTGCGGCCGATAATCCCTTGAATGCCGCAATATCACCGTTCACTTGCGCAGTAGTGCAAGTAATGACCCGGAATGCCCATGCCTGATGCCTCCGCTCCCGCCCCGTCCGTTCCCCTGCCGCGCCAGCGTGCCGTGCTGGGCCAGGTGGCCGACATGGATCTGCGCCTGCTGCAGGTGTTCAAGAGCGTCGTCGAATGCGGCGGCATGGCCGCGGCCGAACTGGAGCTGAACATCGGCACCAGCACCGTGAGCCGCCACGTCAAGGACCTGGAGGCGCGCCTGGGCCTCACCCTGTGCCGGCGCGGGCGCGCGGGCTTCGCGCTCACGCCCGAGGGGCAGCGGGTCTATGAGGAAACCCTGCGCCTGCTGGCCGCCGTGCGGGGCTTTCGCGACGGCATCGACGACATCCACGCCCGCATGGGCGGCCAGCTGGCCGTGGCCGTGTTCGACAAGACCGCCAGCAATCCGGCTGCCCGCATCGGCCAGGCCATCGCCGCCTTCACCGCCCAGGCGCCCGACGTGCAGCTGCAGCTGCATGTGGCCTCCATCAACGCCATCGAGCGCGGCGTGATCGACGGCAGCTGGCAGGTGGGCATCATCCCGGCGCACCGCGCCTCGCAGAGCCTGGTCTATGCCGACCTGTTCGGCGAGACGATGCAGCTCTACTGCGGCGCGGGCCATCCGCTCTTCGGCGCACAGCATGCCGCGCTCGACTGGGACGCGCTGCGCGCCCACCCCTTCGCCGGCCTGGGCTACCACTCGCCCAACATGGAGTTGAGCCACCAGGCGCGCCTTACGCGCAGCGCCACCGGGTTCGACCAGGAATCCATCGCCACGCTGGTGCTCTCGGGCCGCTACCTGGGCTTTCTGCCCGACCACTATGCCGAGAGCTTCGAGCGCCAGGGCCGCATGCAGGCCGTGCGGCCGGAGCTTTTCTTCTACCGCTGCCAGTTCGTGAGCCTGGTGCGCCGCTCGCCCACGCCCAGCCGGGCCGTGCAGGTGTTCGTGCAGTGCCTGGAGCGCGCCCATGCCGCGGGTGCCGCCGGGCGCTGAAACGCGCTCCGCCGCATAATCGGCCTTCTTCCCGCCCTGCCTCTTGCCTCGGAGCCCGCACCATGAACAGCAGCGTTTCGGCTATCGCCTCCTCCGGCCTGCGCGCCGCGCAGATGCGCATGGACGTGTCGGCGAACAATGTGGCCAATGCGAGCACGCCGGGCTTTCGCCCGCAGTCGGTGCAGGAAGAGGCCGTGCCAGGGCAGGGCGGCGTCGCGGCACGCGTGAAGCCGGCGACGGGCGCGCCGGCCCCCGCGCAGGGTGGCGAGGCGGCGGCGGCACCCTCGGGCACCTCGCTCGAAGGCGAGGCGGTGGACCAGCTATCCGCCAGCTACGCGTTCACGGCCAATCTGCAGGTGCTGCGCACCAACGACCGCATGATGGGCGCGCTGCTCGACGTGCGCGCCTGACGGCCTTCATCTCTTTCTCTCTTTTCTTTCTCTCTCTTCGCGTTTCGTCCCGGGCCCTGCGGCGGCCCTGGCTCACTGCGCCCAGGCCAGCCCGGCCAGGCGGTCCATCAGCCAGTGCTGGAAGGCCCGTGCGGCGGGCGTGCCGGGCCGGTTCGGTGAGGTCGAGGGCATGGTGCGTTCCTTTCGTCTGAGGCGTTGGCGCTGTGCGTTCAGGCAGCGGCTGCCGCGTTGTCGAGCGCTGCGGCTTCGCGGCGGCGGGCCGCGCGTTCCCAGGCCTTTTCATGGAAGAAGAAGGCCACCGCCTGGACCGTAGGCTCCAGCAGGCTCAGCGTGAGCGACGCGATCAGATTGCCCGTGACCGCGTAGGCCACCAGGGCGGCGACGCAGATGTGGATCAGGTAGTAGCTGCCCGTCTTCATCAGCGTGGGCAGGTTCTGGCGGGCGGTGGCGCGCAGGCGGGACATCGTGGGGTTCCTCTCGAATCGGCAATGCGCCCATGCTACGGATGGGTGGTTGATTACGCCAATTGCGGCTTTCTAATCAAGAGATAGAAACTATCGCTTGGCCGTGCGCCCTGCAGTGCGCGATGCGGCCGCCACGGCGCGTGCGCGACGAAAGCCCGGGCATCGCGCTCAAATGCTCCGGCAGGCGAAAGCAAGGCTGTATTCCGTTGGGCAGAATGCGCAACCAAAATTTTCAGCTGGTAAGTAAATGTTTGATGCCTATTTCGTCAACGACGTCGGCCGTGGGCCGCTGGCTGCCTGGGGGCACGATCCCTGGCTGGTCGCACTGTCGGTGGCGCTGGCGGTCCTGGCCTCGATCATGGCCATGCACCTGGCCGGGCTCGCGCGCGTGGCGGTCACGCCCCTGGGCCGCCGGGCCGTGGTGCTTTCGGGCGCCCTGGGGCTGGGCGGCGGCATCTGGGCCATGCATTTCGTCGGCATGCTGGCCTTCGATCTGTGCCGCCAGGGGGTGTTCCATTCCGGCATCACCGCGCTGTCGGTGCTGCCGGCGCTGCTGGCCTCGTGGGTGGCGCTGAACGTGCTGGCGCAGCCGCAGGCCAGCGGGCGCAGCGTCACGGTCAGCGGCCTGCTGGTGGGCCTGGGCATCGCCGCCATGCATTACCTCGGCATGGCGGCCTCCACCCTGGCGCCGATCATGCGCTACGACGTGGACGGCTTCCTGGCCTCCGTGGTATTCGCCCTGGGCATGGCCGTGGCGTCCCTGCATGCGCGGCAGTGGCTGCTGCGCGCGCACCAGCCCTCGCAGGGCGAGGGCATGCCCGGCTGGCTGGCCGACGTGGGCGGCGGCGCCGTGATGGGCGTGGCGATCGCCGGCATGCACTACATCAGCGTCGATGCGGTGCGCCTCGTCGGGCAGCCGGCGCATTCCGCGCACGCCTACGCCGGCTCGCTGCCGCTCGCGATCGCGGCGGTGGCCGTGGGGCTGGGCGTGCTGGTCACCGCCACCAACGGCGCCCTGCGCCACCGGCTGCTCTACCGCAAGGCCATGGCCGACGAGTCGCGCCTGCGCGCCGTGGTGCAGACGGCGGTGGACGGCATCGTCACCCTTGGGGATGACGGCCTGATCCAGTCCTTCAACCGGGCGGCCGAGCGGATGCTGGGCTGGCGCGAGCAGGAAGTGCTGGGGCGCGACGCCGTCATGCTCATGCCGCCGGCCCTGCGGCAAAAGCACGAGCTCTATCGCCAGCTGCACGGCCGCACGGCCTTCGGCGAGATGGTCGGCGGCAGCCGCGAGGTCGAGGCGCTGCGCAAGGACGGCTCGCTGGTGCCGATCCGCCTGGCCGTGGGCCGCGTCGAACTGCCCGGCATGCCGCTCTACGTGGGCTTTCTCGTCGATCTGACCGAGCGCCGCGCGCTGGAGGCCGAACGCCGCAGCAACGCCGAGCAATTGCATTCGCTGGTGGGCAACATTCCGGGCGTGGCGTTCCGCAGCCGCTGCCAGCCCGACCGGGCCCTGGTGTTCATCAGCGACGCGGTGGAAGCGCTCACCGGCTGGTCGGCGCACGAGCTGGTCGGGGGGCGCATGGCGCTCTCCAGCCTGATCCACGAAGAGGATGCCGCCTGCGTGTGGCACGCGGTGGCGGACGCCGTGGCCGAAGGCCGGCCCTACCGGGTCGAATACCGCCTCATGGCGCGCTCCGGCGCCGTGGTGTGGGTGTCCGAAACGGGGAGGGGGCTGGCGGATGACGGCGCTGCGGTGCAGTACATCGACGGCGTGATCGTGGACGAGACCGAGGTCAAGGCACGCAACGCCGAGTTCTCCGGCGTGGTGCGCGCCCTCAACCGCGCCCAGGCGGTGGCCGAGTTCGACCTGAACGGCCGCCTGCTGACGGCCAACGGCAACTTCCTGCGGCTCATGGGCTACACGCTCGACGAGGTGGTGGGGCGGCGGCACGCCATGTTCTGCACGCCCGACTACGTGCGGGACCCGGCGTATGCCACGCTCTGGACGCGCCTGGCGCGCGGCGAGCTGGACGCGGGCGAATACCAGCGCGTGGCCAAGGACGGCCGGCCGGTGTGGATCCATGCCACCTACAACCCCATCCTCGATGCGGGCGGCCGGGTCATCAAGATCATCAAGTTCGCCACCGACCTGAGCGAGCGCCGGGCGATGGAGCAGGACCTGCGCCTGGCCAAGGACACGGCCGAGCAGGCGGCCCGCTCGCGCGCCACCTTCCTGGCCAACATGAGCCACGAGATCCGCACGCCGATGAACGCCATCATCGGCTTCTCCGAGGCGCTGCTCGACAGCGGCCTCGACGAGGCGCAGCGCCGCCACCTGAGCACCGTCCACCGCGCGGCCCGCTCCATGCTGCGCCTGCTCAACGACATCCTGGATACCGCCAAGCTCGACAAGGGCGCGATGGGCCTGGAATGCACCGACTTCAGCCTGCGCGCGCTGTGCGTGCAGATCATGGATTCGCTGCGCATCCAGGCCAGCAGCAAGCAGCTGGATCTGGTGCTGGACTTTCCGCCCGAGGTGCCGGACTTCTGGCACGGCGACGGCTTCCGCGTGCAGCAGATCCTGCTGAACCTGCTGGGCAATGCGCTCAAGTTCACGCACCAGGGCGGCGTCACGCTGCGGGTGCGGCATGCCGAAGGCCAGGTCGAGCTGGCCGTGATCGACACCGGCATCGGCATGGATGCGAAGAGCGCGCACCGCATCTTCGACGCCTTCTCGCAGGCCGACCCGTCCACCACCCGGCGCTACGGAGGCACGGGCCTGGGCACCACCATCTCGCGGCAGCTGGCCGAGCTCATGGGCGGCGGCATCGGCGTGCAGAGCGTGGTGGGCGAAGGCAGCGTCTTCACCGTGCGCCTGCCGCTGGCGCGCGCCCAGGCCGCCGCGCAGCTGCCCGCTCAGCCCGCGCTGCCGGTATTGCCGCACCTGCGCGTGCTGGCGGTGGACGACGTGCCCGCCAACCTCGAACTGCTGCAGCTGCTGCTGGCCCGGGCCGGGCATGCCGTCACCTGCGTGGGCAGCGCCGCCGCCGCGCTGCAGGCCGCAGCGGCCCAGACCTTCGACATCGTGCTCATGGACCTGCAGATGCCCGAGATGGACGGCCTCGAAGCCACGCGCCTGCTGCGCGCGCAGGAACGGGCGAGCGGCCGGGTGCCCACGCCCGTGGTGGCCCTGTCGGCCAGCGTGCTGGCGCAGGACCAGCAGAATGCCCGCGCCGCCGGCATGGCGGGCTTCGCCAGCAAGCCGGTGGATGCCGCGCGCCTGCTGCAGGAGGTGGGCCGGGTGCTGGGCCTGCTGCCGGACTGGCTGCCCGACGAGGCCGTGCACACGGCTGCGCCGCTGCCCGACATCGACTGGCTCCACGCCGAGCGGACCTGGGGCGATGCCGGCCGGCTGCGCCAGTCCATCGAGCGCTTTCTGCCCCAGGCGCGAGAGCAGGCCGCCGGCCTGCAGTCCGCCGCCACGCAAGCCGACTGGCCGATGCTGGCCGGCGCCGCGCACCGCCTACACGGCGCCGCCGGCAACCTGGCTATGCGGCGCGTGCAGGCGCTGGCCGCCGAACTGGAACAGCTCGCCTTGGCCGCTGCGCGCACCGATGCCGCGCCCCCGGCCGCGCCGCTGCGGCTAGCGCTCGACGCGCTGCTGCCGGCCCTGGATGCGGTGGCGGTGGCCCTGGCGCCACTCGCACCCGCTGCGCCCGAGCGCGGTGATGCGCAGCCGCCCGTGCCGGCGGCACCGGCCGCCGCGGCCGACCCGCTGCAGCAGCGCCAGGCCATCGACGCCCTGGACCAGGCCCTGGCCCACAGCGAGATCGCGGTCGGCGCGCTGGACGCCTTGCTCGCCCTGCTGCCCGTGCGCGACGCGCAGCGGCTGCAGGACGCCATCGACGCATTCGATTTCGACGCAGCGCGCGACTGCCTGCAGGATCTGCGGTCCCGGGGCGAGGCCGCCGTGGGCCAGGAGGTGTTGCCATGACCGCCATGACTCTCCCCGACCACCGCCCGCGCCTGCTGCTGGTGGACGACGAGCCCGCCAACCTGCAGGTGCTGCGGCAGGTGCTGCAGCAGGACTACCGGCTGCTCTTCGCCACCAGCGGCCCCAAGGCCGTCGAGATCGCGCTGCAGCAGCGGCCCGACCTGATGCTGCTCGACGTGATGATGCCGGACATGGACGGCTACGCCGTCCTGCAGCGGCTCGCGGCCGAGCCGCAGGTCGCCGGCATGCCGGTGATCTTCGTGACCGCGCTGAGCGACGCGGCCGACGAGGCCCGCGGCCTGGAGCTGGGCGCGGTGGACTACATCGCCAAGCCCATCAGCGCCGCGGTGGTGCGTGCCCGCGTGCGCACGCACCTGTCGCTGGTCCGCATGGACGAGCTGCGCGAATCGCGCCTGCAGATCCTGCAGCGGCTGGGCCGCGCGGCCGAATACAAGGACAACGAGACCGGCAAGCACGTCATCCGCATGAGCCTCTACGCGCAGATGCTGGCGCTGGCCATCGGCATGGACAGCACCTGGGCGGAAGACCTGCTGCATGCCGCGCCGCTGCACGACGTGGGCAAGATCGGCATTCCGGACGCCGTGCTGCGCAAGCCCGGCGGCCTCGACGCCACCGAGTGGGACGTCATGCGCACCCACCCGAGCATCGGCGCCGAGATCATCGGCGAGCACCCCGGCGGCGTGCTGCGCCTGGCCAGCACCATCGCGCTGACCCATCACGAGAAGTGGGATGGCTCCGGCTACCCCCGCGGGCTGGTGGGCCGGGAGATTCCGCTGGAGTCCCGCATCATCGCCATCGCCGACGTGTTCGATGCCCTCACCACGCGCCGCCCCTACAAGGATGCCTGGAACGTGGAGGACGCGATGGACTACCTGCACTCCCAGGCCGGGCGGCATTTCGACCCGGATCTGGTCGGCCCCTTCTCCGCGCTCAAGCCGCAGCTGCTGCAAGTGCGCGAGCAGTGGGCGGAATAGGGGACCGGCCCCTGCGGGAGGCCCGCGGGCGCGGGCTGAGGCCCATGCGCCACACCCTGGGCGGGGAGCTGTAGGCGGATACCGCTTCCGTCATCATGGTAACAATATGTATGGTTAACATCGGTGCATGGGAGCACCAAGACGTGCCTTGCCCTCTCAGCAATGCACGCAACTGATGATCCATCTGTCGTCACGATGCGTAGCAAATTGAAACATCTAACGCATCAACATGGCTTCCTGGATCACTCATCTCCGCTTTTCGCGCAAGTTCGCACTCATCGGTGCGCTGGCGCTGGCTCTCTTTCTCGTACCCACCGTCATGCTGGTCAGCATCGCGATGGACAAGCTCGACGTGGCGCGCACCGAGCGCCTGGGCCTGGCCCCTGCCGCCGACATGCTGCGCCTGCTGCAGCAGATGCAGCAGCACCGGGGCCTGTCCGCCGCGGTGTTGAGCGGCACGTCGTCCGCAGAGGCCGACCGCCAGAAGCGCCAGCAGGACATCGACGCCACGATCGCCCAGGTGCGCAAGGAACTGCCGCCTCTGGCGGACAAGGCGCTCTCCGACCGCTTCGACAGCATGGCCACGGATTTCAACGCGCTGGCCGGCGCCGTCGCGGGCAAGTCCCTCACCGGCCCGCAGAGCAACCAGCGGCACACGGCCGTCATCGGCCGGCTGCTCAGCCTGATCGACGACGTGGCCAACAGCTCCGGCCTCGCGCTGGACCCCGAGGCTTCCACATACTTCGTGCAGCGTGCCGTGCTGTCGCACTTGCCGCAGCTGGCCGAATCGCTCGGGCAGATGCGGGCGCGGGGCGCGGTCTTGCTGGGCCGGGGCGAGGCCTCGCCGGAAGATCGTGCGCGCCTCGAAGCGCTCGCCGACCGGGCGCGCCAGTACTACGAAGACGCGCGCAAGGCGCTCGAGCTGGCCGCCGGTTCCGGCACGCTGCCCGCCGCCGTGGATTCGGCGCGCAACACCGCCGTGGCCGCCGGCCAGGACGCGTTCAAGCTGGCCGAGGAGTCGATCGTGCGCCCCGAGGCGCTGACGCTGCCGGCCACGACCTGGATCACCCGCATGACGGGCTTCGTCGATGCGCAGTTCTCGCTGGTGAATGCCTCGTTCTCCCTGCTGCAGACCTCGCTCGACCAGCAGATCGCGCGCCAGCGCCATCTGCTGCTGGTCCTGCTGTCTGTGCTGGCCGCGCTGGCCTGCGTGGCGGTCTGGGTGATGGTCACCATCACGCGCACCACCAACCGCGCGCTGGGCACCGCGGTGCACCTCGCCGAGTCGGTGGCGGCCGGTGATCTTTCGGTGCGCGTGCCGGTCCAGGGCAGCGACGAGATCGCACAGCTCATGACGGCCCTGCAGTCCATGATGGCCCGCCTGAGCAGCGTAGTCGGCTCGGTGCGGCAGAACTCCGAAAGCGTGGCCACCGCCAGCGCGCAGATCGCCCAGGGCAACAACGACCTGAGCCAGCGCACCGAGACCCAGGCCAGCGCCCTGGAGGAAACCGCTGCCTCCATGGAAGAGCTCGGCTCCACCGTGCAGCACAACGCCGACACCGCCCGCCAGGCCAGCGAGATGGCCCGCAACGCGGCCGGCGTCGCCACCCGCGGCGGCGAGGTGGTGCAGCAGGTGGTGCAGACCATGCAGGACATCAACGCCGGCTCCAGCCGCATCGCGGACATCATCGGCGTGATCGACGGCATCGCCTTCCAGACCAACATCCTGGCGCTCAATGCCGCCGTGGAAGCCGCCCGCGCCGGCGAGCAGGGCCGCGGCTTCGCGGTGGTGGCGAGCGAGGTGCGCAGCCTGGCGCAGCGCTCGGCCGCGGCGGCGCGCGAGATCAAGGAACTCATCACCACCAGCGTCGCCCGGGCCGGCCAGGGCGCGCAGCTGGTCACCCAGGCGGGCAGCACCATGCAGGAGATCGTTGACTCCATCCGCAAGGTCAGCGAACTGGTGGGCGCGATCAGCGCCGCCACCTCCGAGCAGAGCTCGGGCATCGCCCAGGTGGGCGAGGCGGTCACGCAGATGGACACCACCACGCAGCAGAACGCCGCGCTGGTGGAAGAAAGCGCCGCCGCCGCCAACAGCCTGAACGAGCAGGCACAGCAGCTGGTGCAGGCCGTGGCGGTGTTCCGCCTGGCCTGACGGGGGCTGCAGGCGGGTAGAGGCGGCCGCTGCATCGTTCGTTCGCCGGGGCTGCTGGCCGGTGGATACTGCAGTTCCCGTCCCCGGATCGCATCGCCCTCTTCGGACCCACCCATGGCCTCTTCCTCTCCCTCCGCCCCGCACCGCACCCGCCGCACGCTGCGCACCATCGCGGCCTTCGAGGCGCTCAAGGGCGCCGTCGCGCTCGTCGCCGGCGTCGGCGTGCTGGGCCTGCTGCACAACGACCTGCACCAGATCGCGGTCGCGCTCATCGGCCATGTGGGGCTGAGCCCCGGCGCGCACTACCCCGCGCTGCTGCTGGCCGGCATCGACCGCTGGTCCGGCCACGGCGACTGGCAGATGCTCACCGCCATGGCCACCGGCTATGCGGCGCTGCGCTTCGCCGAGGCCTACGGCCTCTGGCGCGACCGCGCCTGGGGCGAATGGCTGGGCGCGCTCTCGGGCGGGCTCTATATCCCGTTCGAGCTCTGGCACTGGCTGCACCGGCCCACGGCCGCGGCCACGGCGGTGATCGCGCTGAATGCGGCGGTGATCGCCTACCTGGGCTGGCAGCTGGCGCAGCGGCGGCGCGCGGGCGGCTGAGCGCGCTGCGCAACGGGGGCCGGGCGCTCGTGCCGCGTCATGGCGGCGTCATGGGCCATGGGCATGGTGGCGGCTCTTCCCATTGCCCCGAGAGAGCGCTGCCCATGTTGTTCCCTTCGACCTTCCGCCTGGCCGCCTGCGCCGCGCTGGCCTGCATCGCCGCCCTGCCGGCACAGGCCCAAACGCAACCGCAGGCCCAGACGGCCCCGCAAGCCTTTCCCGCCGTGCTGGCCGGCCATGCCGTGCTGCCGGCGCGCTCCTTCATCGCGCCGCCCGCCGATGCGCCCGCCGACCTGCGCACCAGCGGCAAGTTCACCACGGCCCGGCGTGTGGACGCGGTGGGCACCGTCGAAGGCCAGTCCGCCGGCCGGCCCACGGGCGTGTCGCTGCCGTTCGAGGGCCAGCCCGCGCAAGGCCATTCGGGCATCAAGCACATGCCCGACGGCAGCTTCTGGATCCTGACCGACAACGGCGCCGGCTCCAAGGCCAATTCGCCCGACTTCATGCTCTACCTGAACCACTACCATGTGGACTTCAAGAGCGGCCAGTTCAGGCGCCTGAAGACCGTCTTCCTGCACGACCCCGACAAGAAGGTGCCCTTCCGCATCGCCGAAGAGGGCACCCGGCAGCGCTACCTGACCGGCGCCGACTTCGATCCCGAGAGCTTCCAGTTCGCGGGTGGCGCGCTCTGGATCGGCGAAGAGTTCGGCCCCTACCTCATCAAGGCCGACCTGAACGGCCGCGTGCTGGCCGTGTTCGACACGCAGGTCGATGGCCGCGTGGTGCGCTCGCCCGACAACCCGGCCGTCACCACCGCCGGCGCGCCCGACGCCAAGGCCCCGGCCTTCGACATCAAGCGTTCCAAGGGCTTCGAGGGCATGGCCGCGAGCCCCGACGGCAGCAAGCTCTACGCGTTGCTCGAAGGCCCGGTGTGGGACGAATCCGCCAAGGCCTATGAATCGGTGGAGGGCGGCAAGCAGTACCTGCGCGTGCTCGAATTCGACGTGAAGGCCGAGAAGTGGACCGGCCGCCACTGGAAGTACGTGCTGGAGGCCAACCAGAACGCCATCGGCGACTTCAACATGGTCAGCCCCACCATGGGCCTCGTCATCGAACGCGACAACGGCGAAGGCACACCCGACAAGGCCTGCCCCGAAGGCACCAAGCGCGCCGACTGCTTCTCCGACGTGGCGAAGTTCAAGCGCGTCTACAAGGTGGAGCTGACCGACGCCAACGCGGGCGGCCCGCTGCGCAAGCTGGGCTACATCGACCTGCTGAACATCCAGGACCCGCAGCACCTGTCCCGCAAGCCGCTGACGGGCGGCGTGCTCGCCTTCCCGTTCTTCACCATCGAGAACGTGGACATCGTGGACCCGACCCACATCGTGGTCGGCAACGACAACAACCTGCCCTTCAGCTCCAGCCGCGAGCCCAACCAGGCCGACGACAACGAGCTGGTGCTGCTCGACGTGGGCGACTTCCTGCGCGCCCGCTGAAAGAGCCCGCTGCGCCGGCCGCACAGGCTGCCCGATGGGCAGCCTTTTTCATGTCCGCAGCATCGGGATGGAGGCGGCTGGCAGAATCGCCCTTCGCCCGTTTCGCCGCCTTTTCCTTCCTCCTAGAAGACCGTCCACCATGTTCACCGGCATCGTCCAGGCCACGGCAGGCATCGCCGCCATCACAGACCGCGCGGGCCTGCGCACCTTCACGCTCGACTTTCCCGCAGGCTTCTGCGAAGACCTCGCCATCGGCGCCAGCGTGGCGACCGACGGCGTGTGCCTGACGGTGACCGAGCTGGTCTCGCCCACGCGCGCCAACTTCGACGTGATGCTGCAGAGCCTGAACATCACCACGCTGGGCAGCTACGCTGAGGGCGACCGCGTGAACGTGGAGCGCGCCGCCAAGGACGGCGCCGAGATCGGCGGCCACCCGCTTTCAGGCCATATCGATTTCACCGGCACGCTCGTGGAGCGCCGCGAGTTCGACAACAACCTGGTCTGGCGCGTGGCCGTGCCCGAGCCCTTCCGCCGCTACGTCTTCGCCAAGGGCTACATCGCCATCCACGGCGCCAGCCTGACGGTGGCCGAGGTCAACCGGCAGGAGGGCTGGTTCGAGGTCTGGCTGATCCCCGAAACCCGCCGTGCCACGGTGTTCGAGGGCAAGCGCGAGGGCGACCGCCTCAACATCGAGATCGAGCGCAGCACCCAGGTGGTGGTGGACACGGTGCGCGAGGCCGTGCAGGAAAGCCTGGGGCGCCTGAAGCCCGTGCTGGAGGCGCTGCTCCAGGAAAAAGGCCTGTCGCTCGACGACCTGGTGCAGCCGCCGACGCTGCCGCGCTGAAGGCGGCGCCGGCCCGGGCGCCTGGGCCGGGCGTGCCTGCGGGCCGGCGGCCCGTGCGTGCCCCGTGTGGCATATGAGGCTTTTACCGCGTTGGCGCTTGCCGTGCCTGCGCTATCAGCTATCGAATGGATAGCGCCCTGCGCATCCGTCTCAGATCGCCGCAGCGGCCCCGGCTTCGGCCGCCGGCTCTTCGGCCAGCTCCACCCGGTTGCGCCCGCCCCGCTTGGCGCGGTAGAGCGCGTCGTCGGCATCCGAGAGCAGCTGGTCCAGATCGAACCCGCTGATGCTGGAGACCGCCACGCCCAGGCTCGCGGTCAGCAGCGCCGTGCTGCCGTCGGGCAGCGGCACGGGCGTGGCGGCGACGGCCTCCCGCACCCGTTCGGCCAGCAGCCGGGCCTGGGGGAGCGCGCAGGGCGCCAGCAGCGCGACGAACTCCTCGCCGCCGTAGCGGGCGGCGCTGTCTTCCGCACGCAGGGCCGAGCGCATGGCCGCCGCCACGAGGCGCAGCGCGGCGTCGCCCGTGGTGTGGCCGGCGCGGTCGTTGAAGGCCTTGAAGGAGTCCACGTCCAGCATCACCACCGCCACCTCGAAGCGCTGGCGCAGCGCCAGCGACAGGCGCTGCGCGGCGTCGGCGAAGAAGGCGCGCCGGTTGGGCAGGCTGGTCAGCACGTCGGTGAGCGACTGCTCGCGCAGCTGCGCGATGAGGCCGTCGCGCTCCACTTCCAGCATCTGCCGTGCCCGGGTCTGCTGCTGCAGCGCGCGCACGGCCCGCACCACGGCGGCACCTTCGTCCTCCACGGTGATGCGCGGCAGGGGCGCGTCCAGCTCGTTGCGCGTGAGCGCCTGCAGCGCGCGGGTCACCTCCGCCAGCGGCCGCAGCACGCGCCGCCGCAGCGTGAGCAGCAGGTAGCCCGTCAGCAGCAAGAGCGCCAGCGAGGCCGCCATCACCAGCGCCAGGCTGCGCAGGGCGGCGCGTTGCGCTGCGGCGGCCTGGGCCTGCAGCTGGGCCAGCACCGCGTCGCGCAGGGCCACCACCAGCGTCAGCCGCGGCACGTAGCGGTCCGCGAATTCCGCGGCCGTCCATGGGAACCGCTCCGTGCCCCGGGGATTGCCGGCCGCCATGACCGGCGCCACCAGCTGCCGCTGCGCCTCGTCGAAGTAGCCGCGCTGCACGGCGGCCCAGCGCTCGGCCATCACCGCGGGCGTGTCGGGCGCGCTGAAGCGGTGCTCGATCAGCGCCTGCAGCGTGGCGACATGCCCGCGCGTGCGCTCGATGGCCAGGCGCTCGTTGGGTGTGAAGGGCTGCCCGCTGGTCAGCGGCGCCGTGAAGTGCGAACCCAGCAGGCCGGCCTGCTCGCGCAGGTCGGCGGTGAGCCGCAGGGTCTGCAGATAGCGTTCCGTCGCCGGCTGCGTCTGCCGGGCGGCCTGCTCCAACGCATTGGTCAGGGGCGTCAGCAGCGGCACGATGGCGATCATCCCCTGCACGCTGGCCTGGACCTGCGCCGCAGTGCGTTGGGCCGATGGCTGGGCGATGGTGGCATCCACCCTGCTGCGCGCCTCCGCCAGGCGGGCGGCGATGTTCTGGAGGTGGCTCTCGGCCCCGGTTATCTGCGGCTGCCGCTGCGTTTGCAGCAGCTCGGCCAGCCGGGCCAGGGCCGCGTCGGTGCGCTCGCGGGCCTGCTGCAGCGCGCGCAGCCGGTCGGGATCGGGCGGCTCCTGCCGGGCCCCCATGAGCGCATTGGCCGGGCCGCGCTCGAAAGAGAGGCGCTCGGCCAACAGCAGGTCCGCCTGCAGCCGCGCAATGGCCTGCGACCCGCGCACAGCCTGCTGCCACTGCCACCATTCCTGCACGCCGGCCCGCACCACCAGCGCGGCGGTGACGGCCGCCAGGGTCAGGCTCAGCAGGTGCAACAGGCGACTCAGAGACATGGCAATCAGCAAAAACGGGCGGCCTTCCAGCCCTTGTAGGGCCGGCGGCGCCGGACAATCGGCGAGTCGGGAGGGTGATCCTGACATATCCCTTGCCGCCCGGCACGCTCTTGCCGCAAGGCAAGCGTATTCAACGGCATTTCGATGACGTTTCTTTTCAATCCGCATGACTGATCGCCATGTTTCACCCATCGCCCGCGGCCTGCCCCCGCCGGGCCTGCGGCTGCGCCCGCTGCGGCCGGCCGACGTGCCCGGCCTGCTGGCCGTGCAGCGCACCTGCTACGGCGACGGCCTGATCGAGGGCGAGGCGGTGTTCGCGCGGCGGCTGGCCAGCGCGGCGCAGTGCTCGCTGGCGCTGGTGCGCGGCCCCGATGGCGCGGAAGGCCCGCTGGTCGCGTACCTGGCCGCCTACCGCAGCGTGCTCGGCCACATTACCCCGCTGCAGGGCGACTTCTGCGCCGTGCCGGGGACCGCCGATACGCTCTACCTGCACGACATGGCCGTGCTGCCCGCATTCCACGGCCAGGGCCTGGCGCAGCGGCTGCTGGCGGCCGCCTGGCAGGGCGCCCGCGCCGACGGGCTGCGGCATGCCGCCCTGGTGTCGGTGCAGGGCACCCAGGCCTACTGGGCGCGGCAGGGCTTTGACGTGCGGGCACTTGCCGGCGCGGCACAGCGGCAGCGGCTGGCCGGCTATGGCGAAGGGGCCGTCTACATGGTGCGGGAAGGTCCGGGCTAGGGCGTGCGCCCGGTCGTTCTCACGCCTCTTCTGCCGCCTGCGCCACGATCCAGTCGCGGAACTGTCGCAGCGCCGGGTCGATGAGCGTGTCGGGTGCATACACCAGGTGGTAGGCCAGAGGCGTGGGCAGGCCGTTGTCGCCCTGCACGCCGACCAGCGACCGCGCGGCCAGTTCCCGTGCCACCAGGGCACGCCGCACCAGCGCGAAGCCCCGGCCCGCCAGCGCGGCCTCTATCGCGCCATTGGAATGCGCGAATACCACCCCCTGCGCGCAATCCACGCCCGGCAGGCCCCGGGCCTGGCACCACAGGCGCCAGTCGTCGCGCTGGCCGTCGTGCAGCAGCCGCTCGCCGGTGATGTCGTGCGTGCGGGCCATGCGGCGCGGCGCCACCAGGCGCGGGCTGCAGACGGCGATCAGGTCATCGTCCAGCAGACGCTCGGACCGCAGCCCGGGATAGGGGCCGCAGCCATGGCGCACGGCGAACTGCACGCCCTCGGCCTGCAGGTCCACCAGGCGCTGGGTGGTGCTGACGTGCACGTCCAGCAGCGGCGCCGTCTGCAGGAAGGTCTGCAGGCGCGGCACCAGCCATTGCGCGGCGAAGCCGGGCGTGCAGCTGACCAGCACCACGCGTCGTTCGTGCGCTGCCAGCAGGCGCGACGTGGCCTGGCCGATGCGCCCCAGCGCCTCGCCGCAGGCCGCCTGATAGTCGCGCCCCGCCGCCGTCAGCGCCAGGCCGCGCGCCTGCCGCTCGAACAGCGCACAGCCCAGGAAGTCTTCCAGCTTGCGCACCTGCTGCGACACGGCTCCCGGCGTCACGTGCAGCTCGGCCGCCGCGCGCCGAACGCTCAGGTGGCGCGCCGCGGCTTCGAAGAAACGCACGGACACGAGGGGAGGAAGACGCATGGGTGTTTAGAAAGGCTCAACAGGCTCACAGGATAAATCGTTTGTGCCAGCTATCCACGGTTCGCACAATCCGCAGGCTTCCGACTCCCTTGGCCCTCACCGCCTCACCACCTGTTCCGCATCGCCGGCTCGACCACGCCATGAACATCTCCAGCCTCGTTCGCCTCTTTACCCTGGCCGCCCTGTGGGGCGGCAGCTTTCTCTTCGTGCGCATGACCGTGCCGGTGCTGGGGGCCGTGCCCACCACCTTCGGCCGCGTGGTGCTGGCGGCGGCGGGGTTGATGGCCCTGGTGGCGGTGGCGCGGCTGCGGCCGGCCTTCCACGGCAAGCTGGGCGCGGCGCTGGTGCTGGGCGTGGTGAATTCCGGCATTCCGTTCCTGATGTTCGCGCTGGCCGCGCGCGTGCTGCCGGCCGGCTACAGCGCCATCCTGAACGCGACCACGCCGCTCATGGGCGTGCTGATCGGCGCGCTGGCCTTCGGCGAGCGCATCACCGCCGCACGGCTGGGCGGCGTGCTGCTGGGCATGGCCGGCGTGGCCGTGCTGGCGCAGGCCGGGCCGGTGGCGCTCACGCCCGCAGCGCTGGGCGGTATCTGTGCCTGCCTGGTCGCTACGGCCTGCTACGGCACGGCGGGCTTTCTCACGCGGCGCTGGATCACTGCGCGCGGCGGGCTCGACAGCCGCCTGGTCGCGCTGGGCAGCCAGTGGGGCGCGGTACTGGTGCTGGCTCCCTTCGCGGCCTGGGAGGCATGGCGCCAGCCGGGCCTGCCAGCCACCTGGATGGCTGCGTCGCCGGTGGTCTGGGCCGCGTTGCTGGCCACGGGCCTGCTCTGCACGGCCTGGGCCTACGTGCTCTATTTCCGGCTCATCGCCGACGTGGGGCCGGTCAAGGCGCTCACCGTGACCTTCCTGATTCCGCCGTTCGGCGTGGCCTGGGGCTGGCTGGTGCTGGGCGAGGCGGCCACCTGGGCGCACGCCGCCGGGGGCGGGCTGATCGGTGGTGCGCTGTGGCTGGTGCTGCGGCCCGTGGCGCCGCCGCCGCCGCGTTCCTGACGCGTGGGCTGCACGGCGCCTGGGCCGTGGTCATAATGCCGCCATGCCCAACCGCTGGAAACCCAACGTCACCGTGGCCGCCGTCGTCGAGCAGGAAGGCCGCTTTCTGCTGGTGGAAGAAGACACCGCCGACGGGCTGCGCCTGAACAATCCCGCGGGCCACCTGGACCCGGGCGAGTCGCCCGTGCAAGGCTGCATCCGCGAGGTGCTGGAAGAAACCGCCTGCGATTTCACGCCCGCCGCGCTGGTGGGCGTCTATCTCAACCGCTTCACGCGCACGCGCACGGGCGACGACATCACCTACATGCGCTTCGCCTTCGCGGGCAGCGTGGGCGCGCCGCATGCCTGGCGCACGCTGGACGACGGCATCGTGCGCACGGTGTGGATGACGCTCGAAGAGATCGAATGCTGCGCCGACCGGCTGCGCAGCCCGCTGGTGCTCGAATGCATCCGCGACTATCTGGCGGGCCAGCGCTTTCCGCTGGAGCTGGTGCATACCGACCCGTCGGTGCTGCAGCCGCCGCCGGGCAGCCTGCGCTGAGCGCGGGCTGAGGGCCGCTCAGCGGCCGACGACGGACCAGCCCACGTGCTGGTCGGCCTTGTCGTTCTCGTATTCCCAGGCCGTGCCGCAGCGGTCGCAGCGGTAGCGCGTGACGGTGACGATGCGGCCGTCCTCGCGCTCTTCCTTGCGGCTGCCGCGCTGCACCAGCTCGGCATGGCCGGGCGCGCGGCGCCAGTTGCGCTGGATGCCCGAGCACGGCTCGCACAGCTCCATCTTCTTGAGTTCGTTCTGGCGGGCGGTGTCGCGGGTCATGGGGAGGGTGTCCGGAAAACGGGAATGGAAAAAAGCGCTCCGGCCCTTTCGGGGCGGAGCGCGGATTCTACGGGTGCGGTCTGCTATTCAATCCATAGCGTCATGCCGACAGGGGCCGGGCCGGGCCCGTCTGCAGCGGCGCGGCCGGGGGCTGCGGCGGCAGGCTGGCCACGTGCAGGCGGCGTTCGGGCACGGCGAAGTCCACGCCCAGGGCCTCCAGCTCGCGCATCAGCGCCAGGTTGATCTTCTGCTGCAGGTCCATATAGACGTTGTAGCCCGCATCCAGAACGATGTAGACCACCTCGTAGGCCAGGCCGGTTTCGCTGAACGACTGCAGGTGGGCGCGGTCGAAGCGCGCGTTGGGCTCGGCCTCGATGATGCGGCGCACGGCCTGGGCGATGGCTTCGGCCGTGTCGGCGCGGGTGCCGTAGGGCACGCGGAAGTTGAACACGATGCGCCGCTCGCGCATGTGGCGGTAGTTGTTGATGGTCTGCTTGAGCAGGTCGGTATTGCTCATCACCACCTGCTCGCCGCTCAGCGCGCGGATGCGCGTGGTCTTCACGCCGATCTGCTGCACCGTGCCGGCAACGCCGCCCACGACGATGAAGTCGCCCACCTCGAAGGGCTTGTCCACCGCGATGGCCATGGAGGCGAACAGGTCGCCCAGCACGTTCTGCACCGCCAGCGCGATGGCGATGCCGCCCACGCCCAGGCTGGCGACGAAGGCGGTGATGTTCACCCCCAGGTTCGAGAGGATGGCCAGCAGCACCGTGGCCCAGAGCAGCGTGCGCAGGCCCCACGACATCAGCGTGGCCGATGCGCTCATCTGCGCCGGCCCGGTGGCGCCGTGGTGCTGGCGGTAGCGGTCCACCACCAGCGCCGTGGCGCGCGTGCCCCAGAGGCCCACCTGCAGCGCCAGTGCCAGGAACCAGAGCTGATCGACCTTGGCCGGCCAGCGGCCGGGCAGATCGAGCAGGCCCGCGCCCACCAGCAGCGCGGCCAGCAGGATCAGCAGGCGGCTGGTGCCGGCCAGCACCTGCAGGGCGATGGAGGCCGGCCCGCCGCGCGGGGCATCGGCTGCCTGCCCCTGCGCCACCCGCTGCGCCCGGCCCACGGCCCAGCGCAGCAGCAGCGTGAGCACCAGGTAGGTCAGCAGGGCGGCGGCTGCGGCGATCAGCAGGCTGGAGGCCGTCAGGCCCCAGAAGGTTTCGGTGTGCAGCCAGGCGGTGGCGGAAGCGAGCTCTCTATCCATGCGGGTGAATCCTCTCTCTGTGAAATGACGAAGGTTTGAAGGGATGTGTGCGGCGGCGGGGCAATGCCGCTGCCGCACCGCTGAAGCGCGTTGCGCTGTGGGTGGGTTGCCGAGGGGGCGGCGGGGGGGGGCAGGCGCAGGCAGCAGCAGAAGAAAGCCGCCCGGGCCTGCCGCCGGCGGATCAGCCGCCGCGTGCGGTGCCGTCCGTAGCGCCGTGGGTGGCGCTGTCCTCGGCGGTGGGCTCGTCGGCCCAGCTCTGCCGCATCAGGCTTTCGTCCGGCGGGCCGTAGTAGATGGCCTGGGCGGCGGCTTCGGTGTCGTAGCGCGGGTCCAGCCAGCATTGCACCACGCCGTTGGTCCAGCCGAAGCCGTCCTGCAGCGGGTATTCGCCGCCGTCGCCGCCGGCGGCGGTGTCGTGCTCATGGGCGCGCAGGGCGTATTTCTCGACCAGCTTGCCTTCGCGCTGATAGACGGCGCGCACGGTGTCGATCCAGCGGCGGCGCACCTCCAGCGCCAGCGCGCGGTGGCCGTAGCGCTCCAGCCCGCGCACGGCCATCCACTGCAGCGGCGCCCAGCCGTTGGGCCGGTCCCACTGCTGGCCGCTGGCGCATTCGGTGGTGGCCAGGCCCCCGGGCGCCAGCAGCCGCGCCTGCACGGTGCGGGCCACCGCGGCGGCCTGTGCCTCGGTGGCCATGCCGGCGTAGAGCGGCACCAGCGTGGCGGCGGTCAGGCACGTGCGCAGCGTGCCCGCCTTCCAGTCGTAGTCGAAATAGGCGCCCTCGGCCTCGTTCCAGAGCAGCCGGTTGACGGCCTCGCGCCGGTGCGCGGCCAGCTCGTGGAAGTGGCGCGCCGTGGCGGCATCGCCCATCGTCTGGCTGGCCTTGGCGATGGAGACTTCGAGCCGGTACAGGAAGGCGTTCAGATCCACCGGCAGCAGCTGCGTGGTGCAGATCTGCGAGAGCTGCAGCGTGGCCGGATCGGCCGGGTCGGGTGCGCGCAGCCAGCGGGTGGAGAAATCCCAGCCCGACTCGCAGGCCGCGCGCAGGTCGCGATAGACCTCGGGCGAGGGGCGGTCGGCCAGGGACGCTGTCTCCACGTCCTCGCGCCATGACTCCTCGCGCGGCGTGTCGCGGTCGTCCCAGTAGCGGTTGAGCACTTCGCCGCCCGGCAGCGCCACCACGCGGCGGCGCGCATCGCCGGGGTGCAGCACGTGCAGGCCGTCCATCCAGAAGGCGTGCTCCTGCAGCAGCTGCGGCAGGTAGTGCGACACGGGCGGGCCGCCAGCCAGCGCGCTCAGCTCGGCCATGGAGGCGAAGAGCGGCGGCTGCGAGCGGCTCAGGTAGTAGGTGCGCGTGCCGTTGGGCACGAAGCCGAAGGCATCGATCAGCCGCGCGAAGTTGTCCGTCATGTGGTGCAGCAGCGTGGTGCGGCCCGAGGCCGCCAGGCCCAGCATGGCGAAGTACGAATCCCAGTAGTAGAGCTCCGCGAAGCGCCCGCCCGGCACCACGTAGGGGTGGGCCAGCGGCAGGGCGGAGCCGCGCTGCGGGTGTTCCTTGGGGCTGCGCGTGAGCACGGGCCAGAGCGCGTCGATGTGCTCGGCCAGCGAGAGGCCTGGCGTGCCCACGTAGTCGTCGTTCGTCACCTCGGGCGAGCTGAAATGCTCCATGACGAAAGCGCCCAGGTCGAAGCCGGGCTGCGCGTGCAGCGCGCGGTAGGCGGCCAGGATCGCCTCGGGCTCCTGCCGCGGGGCGCAGTCCACGAAGGTCTTGCTGTCGGCGAACACCTGCTGGCTCTGCACCGCGATGAACAGCTCCTGGTAGCGGTCGGCCGGCGTGCAATGGTCGCAGGGCGGCGCGCCCGGCGCCTGCACGCGCGAGAGGTTCAGGTGGATGCGGTAGGCCGGATGCCGGTCGGAGATGCGCTGGCTGGCCGCAGCCGGGTTGACGGGGGCGGGCGGGGCGGTGGTGGCGCTCATGCTGCTCATGTCTGTGCGGTCCTCATTGCTCCGCATAGTTCCATAAAAGTCCGCCGTCCACCACCAGCGTGGCGCCGGTGATGTAGGCCGCATCGGGCGAGGCGAGGAAGGCCACCGCGCCCGCCACGTCGGGCGGCTCGCCCAGGCGGCCCAGCGGGATCTGGCCCTTGAGCGCCGCCAGCTTGGCCGGCTGCTGCATCAGCGCATCGTTGATGGGCGTGCGGATGGCGCCGGGCGCCACGTTGTTCACGGTGATGCCCAGCGGCGCCAGCTCGATCGCCATGTTGCGCATCAGCATGCGCAGGCCGCCCTTGCTGGCGCAGTACGAGGTGAAGTGCGGGAAGGGCAGGTCTTCGTGCACCGAGCTCATGTGGATGATGCGGCCCGGCCGCCCGGCGTCGCGCAGCTGGCGGGCGAAGGCCTGGGCGGTGAAGAAGGCGCCCTTGAGGTTCACGTCCAGCACCGTGTCGTAGTCGGCTTCGGTGGTGTCGAGGAAGTCGGCGCGCAGCTCCAGCCCGCCGTTGTTGACCAGCACGTCCAGCCGGCCGAAGGCGGCGCCCGCCTCGGCCACCAGGGCCTGCATGCGCGGCACGTCGCTCAGGTCGCCCGCGAAGACCTCGCAGCGCTGGCCGGTGGCGGCGATGCGCTGCTGCGCGCGGGCGGAGCGCTCGTCTTCCTTGCGCACATGCAGGGCGATGTGCGCGCCCTCCTGCGCCAGCCGCTCGGCCACCGCGAGGCCGATGCCCTGTGCGCTGCCGGTGACCAGCGCCACCTGGCCGGCCAGGCGCGGGCCGGGCCGCGGGGTGACGTCAGGCTCGTGCTGCTGCGTTGCAGGGGGCGCCGGCGTTGCAGCGGAAGACGTGGGGGCGTGGGCGGCGGTGGGGGGATGAGAGGCTGGGGCGTTCATCCGCACAGGGTGGCCCAAGCGCCGCGTGCGCGGTGCAGGACGGCAGCGCACCTGCGAGTCACCCGGCAGGCCGCCCTGCAAGCCATTCATGCCGCCAGCCCAGGTGGAGTGCGTGCAGCTAGCTCTCTTTTTCATAGCGCTCTGGCGGCCGTGGTGAATGGCGCGGCGCGTGCCGCCCGTCAGGACAGCGGCTTGGGCACCAGCTCCACCGCCAGCCCGCGGTCGGTCACGGTGATGGCGCCAGGCTGCATGCCCAGCCCGTCGGGCAGGGCCAGGTCCTGCGGGCGCAGGGTGTGCAGCACCACCTCGCCCACCGACTCGCGCGCCAGCTGCGGCCCGTATTGCGCCAGCAGGGCCGCCGCGTCGGGCCGCAGGTCGGGGAACTCCAGCGTGTTCAGCTGGATGTCGTGCGCCCGCACGGTGCGGTCGCTGGGCTCGTAGCGCAGGCCGAACTCCACGTTCAGCCGCCCGGGGTAGTTGCGCCGCAGCAGCGGGCCGCCCGCATCGACCACCATGTCGGCCGCCAGCCGGTTGCGCTCGGGCTTGAGCACGATGCGCGGCGCCTGCACGTTCAGCTCCACCAGCCCGGCCAGCGGAAAGCGGCGCGGAAAGCGCTGGGCCAGCGTCTCTTCGATCTCTTCGCGGGGAATGGTGTAGCGCGGCCCGGCCGAGGCCGTCGCGGCGCAGCCCAGCAGGGCGGCGAAGACGGCGGCAGGGGCGGTGGCGATCAGGAGGCGGCGTTGCATGGAGTGGGCGGCTGCGGCGGTCGGGCCGCGATGACGGTCGGGCCGGCCATCCTATCGCCCGATCGTGTGGCGGTTGTAAGAACGTGTTCCCGATCTCCCAGGGGTCGCGCAGCGGTGTGGGCGGGATGGATGCAAGGCGCGATGCGCAGTGGATAGCACGGCTATCCACAAGCGCCGCAACGCCGCAGACCGCCCGCCCAGACCGCTGCCCTTCGGGTTGGAGCGAAATCGGGCCATGGCAACGCGTTTTGACGCCCCGGCTGCTTGCATGGGCTCAGAGCCCATGCGGCGCATCCGAAGCATCCACTCATCCCGATTGCGCTCCAACGCGATCCCCTGCGAGATCGTGAACACGTTCTAAGCGGCTGTTGGTCCGCAGGGTCAGGCTGAGGGTGTCCCCACGGCCTCGTCCGGCAGCGCATCGCCCGCCGCCAGCGCACGCAGCCGCCGGTGCTCGTCGCCATCCCAATGCGGCGGCAGCTGATGCTTGGCCTGCAGATAGTGGTGGGTGAAGACATCCAGATACGCCTCCAGCACGCGGGCGGCGCGGGTCTCGCCCGCCAGTTCCAGGCACAGCGCCGCCACCTCCGACGTGCAGAAATGGTCGCCCCGCGTGGAGCGCCGCAGCCGGTAGCGCGAGAGCTGGCCCGACTCCAGGCTCAGCACCGGCAGGTTGTCGAGATAGGGGCTCTTGCGGAACATCTTGCGCGCCTCGGGCCAGGTGGCGTCCAGCAGCACGAAGAGCGGGCGCTTGGGGGCAGCGGCCGGTGCGCCCTGTGCCGTCTGTGCGACGGGGGCTGTCGCCGGCGCCAGCAGCTGGGTGACCACGCGCCGCGGATCGACGAACTCGCCCGGAAAGACTACATACGGCTGCCACTGCGGATCGCGCAGCAGCGCCAGCAGGCCCGGGTCCACCTGCGTGCGCGCCCAGCCGAAGGCGAAGGTGTCGGCCACCACATCGGCGATCAGCCAGCCGGTATTGCTGGGCTTGAGCGGCTCGATGTCGGCCATCAGCAGGCACATGCCCGCATCCACCGGCACCTGCGGCCGCGCTGCGCACAGGCAGTGGCTGGGCTGCAGCCGGCAGCCCGGGCAGCGCTCGCCCCGGGGCCCGCCCCGGGCCAGGAACGGCTTGGCGCTGCGGGCGAGGCGGGCGGTGCGCAGGCGGGAGACGGCGTGGGGGGAGGGGGGAATGGGCGAATGCATCGGGGCCGCGATTGTGACTGAGGACTCCCTTCGCCGGCTTGGCTGTTGCGGCCCTTGTCCCCGGCTTACGGCGGGTTGCCGAAATCCAGTTCCATCTGCTGTGCGGGCATTGCGGGATTGAGCTGGCGTGCGCGCAATTCGCGGGCACTCTTACAGCGAAGTGCCGAAACGCCGAGGAAGTACATACTTCCCAAGGCGATCAGGCCGATCAGGAGCAGGCTGGTACGTTGCTCAAACAAGGCTTTGCGCAAGAACTCCTTGAATTCCGGTGCGGCCAGCAGTTCGCACACCACAGCCGTGTCTTCAGGATTGAAGGAAATGCGTTGGGCTGCGGCTCGGGGATCTGCGCAGTCTGCACGCGTCAGGCTGGGACCGTAAAAGGGAGGCCACAAGCTACTTACCGTCGATTCCGAGGCTAGAAACGGTTGGCCGCTGCTCTTGATCGAGAGCAGGGTGCTGGAAACCGTCATCAGTTGAAGGGCGGCGATCCCCGCTAGGAGCAGCAGCATCGCGCTGCAGCCCCAGACGCGTCCCGCCCACTTGAGGTATCGCTCACCCGCCTTGATCCTTCTCGTACGTGGGTCAAAGTATTCTCCGCATTCGCGCAACGTGCCTAAATCCACATCGCGCGATCGGCACCACTCCATCAATTCACGTGCTTCGCGTATCGAGCGAACGGCCGGGCCTACGAAGATCCGGAAAGCACCGAGATCAGTCTGCTCTTCGATGAATCGGCGGATGTCCGGGTCGGTGATCTCTCCTTTGCCGTGCGTCACCCGCCAAATGCGTTGCCGCAGCACATGCCAGGATTCGGTGCGCCACATCACCCACCCGAACAGGGCCGCAATGCCCAATGGCAAGAGCACTGGCAGCGCCGTTACCAGCCCGTTCGGGTTGACCAAAGCAAGCGCCGTGTTGTCCATCCCTGCCCCTCCTCACACTGTCGTTGTTCTCTTTCTATCTTGCCGTGCCAGCGGCAGCCAGTGCCCTAGCGGCTGACATGCTCCAGCTCAAACAGCGGCACCTCCGCCTCCCGGCTCAGCCATAGCCCGCCGCCCAGCTCCACGAAATGCTCGCGCAGGCCGCTGCGGTAGAGCTCGGCGCTGTGGCGGAAAACGCGGCCGTCGGTCAGGTCCTCGTCGATGATGCCCTGCTCATAGTCCTCGCGCGACACCGCCTCGATGTAGAGCGCGCCGTGGCACAGGCGGCCCAGGTTGCGCAGCGCGGCCTGCAGGTCGGGCTCGCTCAGGTAGGGCAGCACGCCCTGGCAGATCACGAAGTCGAACGGCTCGGGCGCCGCATAGTCCACCACTGAGCCCTGCTGCCAGCCGAAGCGCTCGCACAGGTAGGGGCTGAACTCCACGCCCCGGTAGCGGGCGGCCGGGATGTGCTTTTCCACGATGCCCTTCCACAGCCCGATGCCGCAGCCCACGTCCAGCACGCGCAGCACCGGCACCCGCAGGTAGTGCAGGTAGCTGCACACGAACGCGCCCAGCCGCTCCATGTGGGCCGGGTCCACCACGCTGGTCTTCTTGTCGAAATAAAAGCGCTGGTAATAGGCCGCGTCGAAGGTGCTGGGGCTGGCGGATTGCAATGCGGGTTCCTTGGTGGGGTGGAGAGATGAAAGGTTGGAAGCGGAATCACCCGCCAGCGCCCGAAGGATGGGCGCTGGCAGCTATCAAAAGCGAAGCAAAAGGCCGTGAGCTATCTCACGCCTGCTGCGGCCGGAAGAGGGCGCAGAGCTTGTTGCCGTCCGGGTCGCGCAGATAGGCCAGATAGATCTGGCCGCCGCCGAATTCGCGCCAGCCCGGCGGGTCTTCGCAGGTCGTGCCGCCGTGGGCCACGCCGGCGGCGTGGAAGGCGTCGGCCTGCTCGGGCGAATCCATGGTGAAGCCGATGGTGCTGCCGTTGCCGTGCGTGGCCGGCTCGCCGTTGATGGGCAGCGTGATGCCGAACAGGCCCGTGGGGCTGCGGTAGAAGAACCGGCTTTTGTTGGCAACGCCGGGCCCGACGCCCAGGGTGCCCAGCAGGGCGTCGTAGAAACGCTTGGAACGTTCGAGGTCCGCGACGCCGACCATGACATGGCTGAACATGAGGTGCTATCTCCGTGGGTAGTAGGAAGGTGGGAAAGAAGGAAAACCGGCCCGGGTGGGCCGGGCTGGGGATATTAGCCGGGCGCCGGCACGGGGCCTGTCTCGCAAGGGCTGCGGTGAATGCGGGGCTTATTCGCCGCATTTTTTGCGGTGAATGCGCCGCATAATCACCGCATGTGGTCAGACAAAGCCCCCCGCCGCCGCACCTGCCTCTGGCAACGCGCCGACTGGCCGCAGTGGCGGTTCGATGCCGCCGCGCTGGCCGCATCCCTGGCCGAAGTCCACCGCGCCCAGGGCCACCTGGCCGGCCGCATGGCTGGCGTAGGCCTGGCGCAGCGCGACCAGGCCACCTTGCAGGCGCTGACGCAAGAGGTCATCACCACCAGCGCCATCGAAGGCGAAGCGCTCAGCCATGAGGCCGTGCGCTCGTCCATCGCGCGCCGCCTGGGCGTGGACATCGGTGCGCTGGCCCCTGCCGACCGGCATGTGGACGGTGTGGTGGACATGGTGCTGGATGCCACCCAGCGCTTTGCCGAGCCGCTGACGGCCGAACGCCTCTTCGGCTGGCATGCAGCGCTTTTCCCCACCAGCTACAGCGGCCGCCTGCGTATCCAGACCGGCGCCTGGCGCAACGATGCCGCAGGGCCCATGCAGGTCGTCTCCGGCCCCATCGGGCGCGAGACAGTGCATTACGAAGCACCACCCGCTGCCCGCCTGCCCGCGCAAGCCGCCGCTTTCCTCGACTGGTTCAACCACCCCTCGCCCCAGGGCGATCCCCTCGTGCATGCCGGGCTGGCGCATCTGTGGCTGGTCGCGCTGCACCCTTTCGACGACGGCAACGGCCGCATCAGCCGCGCCGTGGGCGACATGGCCCTGGCCCGTGCCGAAGGCAGCGCCCAGCGCTTCTACAGCCTGAGCGCGCAGATCCAGCGCGAACGCAAGCACTACTACGAACAGCTGGAAACCACCCAGCGCGGCACGCTCGACGTCACGCCCTGGCTGGCCTGGTTCCTGGGCTGCCTGCTGCGCGCCGTACAGGGCGCCGATGGCCTGGTGGCCGACGTGCTGGCCAAGGCGCAGTTCTGGCAGCGCTGGGCGGATGCGCCCATGAATGCCAGGCAGACCCTGGTGCTGAACCGTGTGCTGGACGGAATGGAGGGGAAGCTGAACAACGCCAAGTGGGCAGCCCTTGCCAAATGCTCATCGGACACCGCGCTGCGGGACATCAACGATCTGGTGATCCGGGGCGTGCTGGTGCGGCTGGAAGGCGGCGGCCGCAATGTGGCCTATGCGCTGGTTCCATGAGGCCCGGCACTGACCGATCAGGCAATGTCGGCGGTCGTCGATGAAGTGCAGGCCGGCCGCGGCCCGCAGCCTTTGGCAGACAGAATATTGCTCACCGCAGCATCCACCCCGCCCCCACCACCATGCGCATCCTCCACACCTCCGACTGGCATCTCGGCCAGCATTTCATGGGCAAGAGCCGGCAGGCGGAGCACGCCGCCCTGATCGACTGGTTGCTGGCGCAAGTCGATGCGCACGCCGTGGACGCCGTGCTCATCGCGGGAGACATCTTCGACACCGGCACGCCGCCCAGCTATGCGCGCGAGCTGTACAGCGATCTGGTCGTGGGGCTGCACCGCGCCGGGGTCGCGCTGCTGCTGCTGGGCGGAAACCACGATTCGGTGGCGACCTTGGGCGAAAGCCGTTCCCTGCTGGCCGTGCTGAGCACGACGGTCGTCGGCGCGGTCGGCAACCCGGCGGACCATGTCGTCGTGCTGCCCCGGCGGGGTGGCAACGGCGAGGCCGGTTGCGTGGTCTGCGCCGTGCCGTTCCTGCGCCCGCGCGACGTGCTGCAAAGCCAGGCCGGACAGAGCGCGCAGGAAAGGCAGCAGGCGCTGCAACGGGCGATCCAGGCCTATTACCAGGGGGTCCATGAGGCGGCGCGCGATCGGCAGGCGCAATTGCAGGAGACGCTGGGCCGGCCCATCCCGCTCATCGCCACGGGCCACCTCACGACGGTGGGCGCCAGCAGCAACGAGTCGGTGCGCGAGATCTATGTGGGTTCGCTGGACGCCTTCCCCACGGCCGCCTTCCCGCCCGTGGACTACATCGCGCTGGGGCATATCCACAAGCCACAGCAGGTCGGTGGCCTGAACCACATCCGCTACTGCGGCTCGCCGATCCCGCTGGGATTCGACGAGGCCCGGCAGCAGAAGGAAGTGCTGCTGGTGGACCTGGCCGGCGACGGCAGCGCCCAGGTCACGCCCCTGGCCGTGCCCAGGTTCCAGGCCCTGGTGTCCGTCAGCGGCAACCTGGCTGAACTGCAAGGTGCCATCGCCGCAGCTGCCACGCAAGGCACCGCAGAGCAGCCCGTGTGGCTGGAGGTGACGGTGGCGGAGGACGACTACCTGCAAGACCTGCCTGCCCGCATCGGCGCCATGGCGCAGGGCCTTCCTGTGGAGGTGCTACGAGTGCGCCGCCAACGGGCGAGCGCACTGGCCGCGATAGCCGGCAGCGCCATGGAGACGCTGGATGAGCTCAGCCCCGACGACGTGTTCGCCCGGCGCCTGGCGCTGGAACAGCTGGAATCCGGCACGCAGGAAGCCCTGCGGCAGCGCTATGCAGAAGTGGTCAGCGGCATCACGGAAGGCACCGCCGCATGAAGATTCTGAAGCTGCGCCTGAAGAACCTGAATTCGCTCAAGGGCGAGTGGGCGATCGACTTCACCCAGCCCCCCTTTACGGACAACAGCCTCTTCGCCATCACCGGCCCCATGGGGGCGGGCAAGTCCACGCTGCTGGACGCCATCTGCCTGGCGCTCTACCACCAGACGCCGCGCCTTGCCAGCGTCTCCAAGACGGCCAACGACATCATGACGCGCCACACCGCCGATTGCCTCGCCGAGGTGGAGTTCGAGGTGAAGGGCGCCGTGTACCGCGCCTTCTGGAGCCAGCGCCGGGCGCGCGACAAGGTGGACGGCGCCTTGCAAGACCCGAGGGTGGAGCTGGCCCAGGTGGATCCGGCCACCGGCCTGGGCACCATCCTCAGCAGCCAGAGCAGCGACAAGCTGCGGCGCGTGGCCGGCATCACCGGGCTGGACTTCGGCCGCTTCACCCGCTCCATGCTGCTGGCGCAAGGCCAGTTCGCTGCCTTCCTGAACGCCAGCGCCAATGACCGGGCCGAGCTGCTGGAAGAACTGACGGGCACCGAGATCTACGGCGAAATCTCCCGCAAGGTGTTCGATCGGGCCCGCGACGCCCGGCAGCAACTCGACCAGCTCAAGGCCCGCGCCGATGGTGTGGAGCTGCTGCCCGCAGAGCGCATCGCAGCCATGCAGGAAGAGATGCAGGCCTGGACGCAGGCGCTGGAGGACGTGCAGGCCGCCCATGCCACCACCGCCGGCCACCGCCAATGGCATATCGATCTGGCGCGCGCGGCGCAAGGCGTTCAGGACGCGGAGGCCGGCCAGCAGCAGGCCCTGGCCGCACTGCAGGCCGCAGCGTCTGAACTGCAACGTCTGGCCGACAGCGAACCCGCGCAACACCTGCGCGCGCCGCATACCGCCTGGCAGCAGGCGCAGGGGGCCTGCCGCGCCAGCGAAGCGCTGCTGGCCGACCTGCACACGCAGCACGCGCGCGAATCCGCAGCCCACGCCCAGCAGCACCACCGCGCCGCCTGGCTGGCACGCCGCGTGGCGGATGCCGCGCAGACCGAGCTGGCGCAGACCGAAGCAGCGCAGCAACGCCACGCCGACTACTGCACCGCCCACCCGCAGCACGCCCACCTGGGCGAGCGCCTGGGTGCATGGCGGCAACAGTTGTCGCATCACCACGGCCTGCAAGGCCGGCTGGCCGAGCAAAGCACGGCGCTGCAGGCGCTGCAGGACGACATGGCCCTGCGCACCGGCCACATCACCACCCAACGCGCGGCGGCGGATGCAGCCACGCAGGCCCGGTCGGCTGCGGCTGCGGCACTGGCGGCGGCCCAGGCGGAGCAGCGCCAACGGCTGGGCGGCCAACCCCTGGCCGCGCTGCGCGAGCGCTGGCAACACGCCCAGGGGCAGGTGGCGGCCTGGCGGCAGATCGAACAGCTGGGGCAGCAGCGCCGTGACCTGGCCGGCCAGCACATCGCGCTGGCTGCCGAGGTGCAGCGCGTGGAAGCCGACGTGGCCCGGCAGGAGGCCGCCCGCCAGACCCTGCGCGGCCAGTACGCCACCGTCAAGGAACAGGTGGCCGACAAGCAGAAGCTGCTGGAGCAGGAGCGCCGCATCCAGAGCCTGGACGCGCACCGCCACGCCCTGCAGCCTGGCGAGCCCTGCCCGCTGTGCGGCGCCACGGCGCACCCTGCCATCGACGCCTACCAGGCGCTGGACGTGTCGGCCACCGCGGCGGCCCTGCAGCAGAAGGAAACCGAACTGGAGACGCTGAGGGCCCAAGGCCAGGCGGTCGCAGAGTCGCTGGCCGCCAGCAAGGCCCAGCTGGCCGCCCGCAAGGAGCAGCAGGTGCAATCCGAGCGGCACCAAGCGGACTGGCAGGCCCGGTGGGCCACGACCACCGCGCAGCTGGCCGCCCCTGCTGCACTGGATACCGAGGATTGGCGCCACGCGGAGACGCTGGCCGTCCGACTGCAATCGGCCACGGACGCGCTGGCACAGCTGGCGAGCGCCTTGCAGCACGCAGAAGCGGGTGAGCTGCAAATGCAGCAGGCGACGGTCGCGCTCAGGGACGCGGACCAAGCCGTGCAGAACGCCACGCACCAGCTGGCGCTGCAGGAGCAGGCCGCCCAGGAAGCGCAGGCCCGCCATGCCACGCTGTCGCAAGCGGTGGGCGCGGCCCAGACAGAACTCGCCACGCTGGAGTCGCGCCTGCGCACCGATATCGAAGCAGCCGGCTACACCCTGCCGGGCGACCACGCCCCCTGGCTGCAGGCGCGTGAAGCCGAATGGCAACGCTGGCGCCATACCCAGGCGGAGCTGCAGACGCTGGCGCACGCCACCACGCGCCTGCAGGCACAGCGCGATGCGTCCGAAGCCCAGGCCCGACGCTGGGCCGAGCGCTGCGCGGAATGGCTCGCAGGCGCAGAAGGCGTGTCCCAGGCGCCTGCGCACCCCGAAGACCTCGCGGGCCAAGACGCATCCACTGCACTGACCGAGGCCGTGCAGGCCATCGACCGCATGCAGCGCACCCTGGCCGAACTGGAAGGCCGCCAGTCCCAGGCGCAGGCCACGCAGGCCCAGCACAGGGCCGCCTTGGAAGAAGCCACTGCCGCCTGGCTCGCCGCGCTGCAGGCCAGCCCCTTCGCCGATCTGGCCGCCTTCGAGGCCGCCTTGCTGCCGGAACCCGAGCGCCAGCGCCTGGCCCAGCAGCGCGACGCCTTGCACGGCGCCCAGCAACGCGCCGACGCCCTGCTGCAGGCCGCGAAGGACCGCCACGCACGGTTGCAGGACCAGGCGCCGACCCCGCATTCCCTCGACGACCTGAGCGCCCGCCTGGCCGAGCTGGAAGCACAGCGCACCGCCTTCAGCGAACAGATCGGCGCCCACCGCGCGCTGCTGGCGCAAGACGCCCAGCTGCGCAGCAACCAGCAAGCCCTGTTCGCGCAGATCGCCAGCCAGACGGCGGAGACGGACCTGTGGCAACGGCTGGACAGCCTGATCGGCTCCGCCAAGGGCGACAAGTTCCGCAAGTTCGCCCAGGGCCTCACGCTCGACCATCTGCTGCAGCTGGCGAACCAGCACCTGAACCGCCTGCACGGCCGCTACCTGCTGCGCCGCAAATCCACCGGCGAGCTGGAACTGGAAATCGTGGACGCCTGGCAAGGCGACGTGGCCCGCGACACGCGCACCCTGTCGGGCGGCGAAGGCTTTCTGGTCAGCCTGGCGCTCGCGCTGGCGCTATCGGACCTGGTGAGCCACAAGACCTCCATCGATTCGCTGTTCCTCGACGAAGGGTTTGGTTCATTGGACGGCGACACCCTGGAGGTGGCGCTCACGGCGCTGGATTCACTCAACGCCAGCGGCAAGATGATCGGGATCATCAGCCATGTGGAGGCGTTGAAGGAGCGGATACCGGCGCAGATTCGGGTGGTGAAGGGCGGGGGCGTGGGGTATTCGCGGTTGGTGGTGTAGGCGGCTGCCCTCGCTACGCCACCGCAAGCGCCAGATTGCGTCGTGCCTGCGCCTCGTAGCGCTCCCGGAAATGCGCCGTGCCGTAGATGTACGGGCGTGCCAGGAACGATTGCAGCACGGCCTTGCGCTTCATGCGATAGATGATGCCGGGCACCCAGCGGTATTCGGCGCGCACCTGCCGGTCGTATTCCGCAAAGCGCTCGGGCGCGGCGCCCAGGATGGCGAGGTCGATATCCACCAGCAACTGCTGGTCGGGCTCGTCGGCGGCAGGCTCCGCCGCGCCGTGCTGCGTCGCCATGATGAGCCGCTCCACGCGGCTTTGCACGGCCACATCCGCGCCCACTGCCTGCAGCACGCGGACGGCCCAGTCCGCGCTCAGGCGCTCGTTGGAAGCGCCTTTGACGTCATAGACCGCATCGTGGAACCACAGCGCGAGGGCGACCTCGCCGGGGTGCCGCGCCTGATCGCGGACGGTGGCGAAGTGGGCCAGGCATTCGCTTAGGTGCTGCAGTGAGTGGTAGTGCCGCTGGGGCTCCTGGTAGGCGGCGATGAGCTGCTCATGCAGGCCTGGGGGTGGTGGCAGGGACAGGTCGATCCAGGCGCGGTGCCAGGAGGTTTCCAGGTCGGTCATGGGCATGTCCAAGTCGAGGATATGAGCGGTATTGCGCCACGCCACGGCCACCTACGGCTGCTCAGCGCCGATTGTCGCTTCGGGCGTCAAACGCTTGCTCATCGGAAGCGCCTGCAGGCCCGCCCGGAAATGCACCGGGCCGGACGGCTGAAACCCATTTCTCCGGTAGAACGCTTCTGCCGTGCGGGTGCTTTCCAAATGGAGCTCCTCGACACCTCTTTGGCGAGCCACTGCTTCGGCGGCGGCCAGAAGGCTCTTGCCTATGCCGCGATGGAGTGCTTCGGGCGCCAAATAGCAAAGGCTGAGGCTGGATTCAGATACGAGAGCCACGCCGACAAGCCTGCCGCCATCGAATGCACCGAGCGGAATGTTTTGCGGCGATGAAAACCAAGCGCTGAAGTTGTCGGGCGTTTTGTTGCCGAGCCAGGTTCGTATGACTTCCGGGTCACCCCGGTGATCAGCGAAGCAGCATTCAGCAATGGAGCTTCGGACTATGTCGCAGGCCGCTTCGGCGTCCGGCGTCGTCAGGAGTTGGATGCTGGTCTCCACGGGCTGACAGGTTCTGCGTTGTCGATGTGGTGCCTTGAAGCCCCAGCCAGCCTGGGCGCTTTCCTATCTCCCACGGCTCACCGCGAAGACCGCACTCCCCCCACCCCCACATCGACCGTCCCGAACACCGTCACCCCGCTTTCGCTGGCCTGGGTGCTGGTGGCCGGGTCGTTGGAGGGGCGCGAGGCGACGGTGCCGCAGCCGCTGAGAGCCAGGGCTGCGCAGCAGGCCAGCAAGGCCGCCGCGCCGGCGCGGCGCGCGCGCCCTGGGGCCTGGGGCCGGCCCTCGCGGGCCGTGGCGGCAGAAGAAGAAGAAGGGGCGGGGCGCCCCTCGTCGGTGGTCGCGGTGATCGTCGTCATTCGCCATCTCCTTGCAGATGCTTGCCCAGGATGCCCGCCAGCTCGAACATGCCCGCACTGTCCTTGCCGAACACGGCGCGCAGCTTGGCGTCGGCGACGATGGTGCGCTTGTCCTTGGGGTCCTGCAGGTTGTGGGCCTTGATGTATTCCCACATTTTCTTGACCGCCTCGGGCCGGGCGACGGGTTCGGGGCCGATCACGGCGGCCAGGGCGGGGCTGGGCGGTTTGCCGGCTGCGCTCTTGCGCGGGGCCTTGGCGGCGGTGGTGCCAGAGGCTGCCTTCTTGGCCGCGGGCTTGGTGGTTTTCTTGGCGGCAGCGCCCGTGCGGCCTGCGCTGGCTGCTCCGGTTTTGGTAGCGGCGGCGGTGCTGCTGCCCGCGGCGGTCTTGCGCGGCGGGAACTTGCTGGCCTTCTGCTCGAACTCGAAATTGACCTTGCCGGCTTCCTTGTCCCAGGCCAGGAAGGCCTTGAAGTTGCGGCGGGTGCGCATGCTGACGAACTTGTCGAGCAGGTCGGTCTTGCCGGTGGCCAGCAGCTTGCTCATCTGCGAGCGCTCCACGGGCTGCTGCAGGATGACCTTGCCGCTCTTGAAGGTGCAGCTGGGCGTGGGCTGGGCGGCGGTGGGCACGGACTTGCTGCAGACGTAGTTGGCGCCGTGCTCATAGACGGGCGCGCCGCAGACGGGGCAGTCGCCCAGGCTGACCTGCTCGCCGAAGTCCACCAGTTCGCCCGATTCCTCGGCGGCGCGGTCGTCGCCGAAGTCGAATTCGAGCTTGTAGTTGCCGGCTTCTTCGTCGCGCACGATGGTGACTTCGGCGGTGAACGGCCAGCCGGCCTTGGAGCGGAAGCCTTCCAGCGGGCCGATGCGGCGGTCGCGCAGCAGCTGGTCGGCCTCGGCGGTCTCGAAGGTGCGGCCGGCGGGCGACTTGCCGAACGAGAAGCCGCAGGCGTCGGAGCCGTCACCGGCTTTGCCCACGCAGGCGTAGCGGCGGTAGTTCTCCTTGACCACGCCGCCGCAGTTGGGGCAGGGGGCCGAGAGCGTCGCGTAGTCGCCGGGGATGGTGTCGCGGTCGTATTCCTTGGCCTTCTTGACCATGCGCTCGGTCATGGCGGCGATCTGCTGCATGAAGGCTTCGCGGCTGAGCTGGCCCTTTTCCATCTGCGAGAGCTTGTACTCCCACTCGCCGGTCAGGTCGGCGCGGCAGAGCTCGTCCACCTCCAGGCCGCGCAGCAGGGTCATCAGCTGGAAGGCCTTGGCGGTGGGGATCAGCTCGCGGCCTTCGCGCAGCATGTACTTCTCGGTCAGCAGGCCTTCGATGATGGCCGCGCGCGTGGCCGGGGTGCCCAGGCCTTTTTCCTGCATGGCGGAGCGCAGTTCCTCGTCTTCCACCTGCTTGCCGGCGCTTTCCATGGCGCCCAGCAGGGTGGCTTCGGAGTAGCGTGCGGGCGGCTTGGTCTTCAGGCCCTTGGCCTCGGCGAATTCGGTGCGCACCATCTCGCCGGGCTGCACGGGCACCAGCGGCTGGCCCTTGTCGCCGGCCTTGCCGTCCTCGACCTCGCCCGCGGCTTCCTTGCCGTAGATGGCGAGCCAGCCGGGCTTGACCAGAACCTTGCCCTCGGTCTTGAAGCTGTGGCCCACCACCTGGCTGATGCGGGTGGTGACCAGATGCTCGGCGCTGGGGAAGAACACGGCCATGAAGCGGCGCACGACCAGGTCGTAGAGCTTCTGTTCGGCTTCCGAGAGGCCGCTGGGCGCCTGCGTGGTCGGGATGATGGCGAAGTGATCGCTGACCTTGGCGTTGTCGAAGATGCGCTTGGTGGGGCGCACGTAGTTCTGGTCCAGCGCCTGCTGGGCGAAGGGCGCCAGGTGGCGCATGCCGCTGGTGGCCAGCATGCCGAAGGTGTCGCGGGCCACGGGCAGATAGTCTTCGGGCAGGGCGCGCGAATCGGTACGCGGATAGGTCAGCGCCTTGTGGCGTTCATACAGGCTCTGCGCCAGCGCCAGCGTGGTCTTGGCCGAGAAGCCGAACTTGCCGTTGGCCTCGCGCTGCAGGCTGGTCAGGTCGAACAGCAGGGGCGATGCCTGGCTGGTGGGCTTGCTTTCCTCGGTGACGGTGGCGGCCTTGCCGCGCACGGCCTCGGCGATGGCCAGGGCCTCGTGGATCTCCCAG
This sequence comes from Paracidovorax wautersii, assembly GCF_900113035.1. Lineage (GTDB taxonomy): Bacteria > Pseudomonadota > Gammaproteobacteria > Burkholderiales > Burkholderiaceae_C > Paracidovorax > Paracidovorax wautersii. The sequence continues at coordinate 220,797 of NZ_FONX01000002.1, forward strand.
ATGCGGTCGGCGCGGGCCTCGGGGTCGTCGCTGTTTTTCTTCCACTTCGGATCGAACCACTTGCCCAGGTATTCGCCCGCCTCGGCATGGAAGCCGCCGTGGACTTCCCAGTATTCGCGGCTGACGAACTTGCGGATCTTCTCCTCGCGCTCCACCACCAGCGACAGCGTGGGCGTCTGCACCCGGCCGACGGTGGTCAAAAAGAACCCGCCGCCCTGGGAGTTGAAGGCCGTCATCGCCCGCGTGCCGTTGATGCCGACCAGCCAGTCGGCCTCCGAGCGGCTGCGCGCGGCGCTGGCCAGGCCCTGCATCTGCTGGTCGCTGCGCAGGTTCTCGAAGCCGTCGCGGATGGCCTGGGGCGTCATCGACTGCAGCCAGAGGCGGCGGATGGGCTTGCCCAAGCCGCCCTTGGCGCCGCCGGCGTACTGCTCGATCAGGCGGAAGATCAGTTCACCCTCGCGGCCCGCGTCGCAGGCGTTCACCAGGTCGCCCACGTCCTTGCGCTTGGCCAGCTTGACCACCGCGTTCAGGCGGCTCTTGGTCTTGTCCACCGGCTTGAGGTCGAAGTGCGGCGGGATCACCGGCAGGTGCGCGAAGCTCCACTTGCCGCGCTTGACGTCGAACTCCTCGGGCGCCTGGATCTCCACCAGGTGGCCCACCGCGCTGGTGACCAGATAGCGGTCGTTCTCGAAATGGTCCTCGTGCTTGTCGAACTTGCCGGCAATGGGGGTGAGCGCACGCACGATGTCCTGCGCCACCGATGGTTTTTCTGCAATTACCAGAGTCTTGTTCATTTTGGGGTCTCGCCTCCAGAGGCGCTTCTACAATTCGTGAGCCTCACGCGCGCATGCGCACGCATGTGTGCCTATTCAAACTAACAGAGTTTTGCCATGCCCCGCATCGCCTCGTCCGCCGTTTCCCCATTCGCTCCGGGGCGGCGCATCCAGACCCGGCGCTCGGGCGTGCACGGCAAGGGTGTCTTCGCGGTGCAGGACATCGCCGAGGGCGAGCCCATCATCGAATACACCGGCGAGATCATTTCCTGGCAGGAAGCGCAGGACCGGCATCCGCACGATCCCGCGCAGCCGAACCATACCTTCTATTTCCACGTCGATGAAGATCGCGTGATCGACGCGAACTACGGCGGCAACTCCTCGCGCTGGATCAACCACAGCTGCGACCCCAATTGCTTCGCCGACGAGCAGGGCGGCCGCATCTTCATCACCGCGCTGCGCAACATCCGTGCGGGCGAAGAGCTGAGCTACGACTACGGCCTGATCGTCGAGGAGCGCTATACCCCCAAGCTCAAGGCCGAATACCCCTGCTGGTGCGGCAGCGCCAACTGCCGGGGCACGCTGCTGGCGCCCAAGCGCGGCTGGGTGCCGCCGGGGCTGGCGCCCAAGCCCCAGGCGAAGCAGGCCGAAGCCAGACAGAAGAAGAGCAAGCCCCAGACCCGGCCCCAGGCCGCAGCGCCGGCGCCCGCCCCGGGCCGGGGGCGCCGGGCATGAACATGCACAGCAACAATGGCACCGCCCCCGTGCGCTGGTTCGCCGAAGACATCTGGCTGGCCGTGGAGCCGATGCTGCCCGGCTTCACCGTCGAGGTGCTGCCCAGCATCGACTCCACCAGCACCGAACTCATGCGCCGAGCCCGCGCCGGCCGCGCCGAGCCCACGCTGCTGGTGGCCGAGTCGCAGACCGCCGGCCGGGGCCGCATGGGCCGGCCGTGGCAGAGCCAGGCGCAAGGCACGCCGGCCGAGGGCTCGGGCGCGCTGGCCTCGCTCACCTTCTCGCTGGGCCTGCCGCTGGCGCCGGCCGACTGGTCGGGCCTGTCGCTGGCCGTGGGCGTGAGCGTGGCCGAAAGCCTGCAGCCCGTGCTGCCCGCGCCCGGCAGCGGCACGCCGCGCATCGGCCTGAAATGGCCCAACGACGTGTGGCTGGACGGCGACCGCAAGCTGGCCGGCATCCTGGTCGAAACCGCCAGCTTCGTCGCGCCCCAGGCCGGCGGCTCGGCCCCGGGCGGCGCGCGCTACGTGGTGGTGGGCATCGGCATCAACCTGCTGCCGCGCCCGGGCGACGGCATGAACCGGCCGCCCGCCAGCCTGAGCGAGCTCGATGCCGCGCTGGACGCACCCGCCGCGCTGGCCCGCATCGCCGCGCCGCTGGTGGGCATGCTGCAGGCCTTCGAGCGCCAGGGCTTCGCGCCCGTGCAGCCGCGCTTCGCCCTGCGCGACGCGCTGGCGGGCCGGGACGTGACCCTGAGCGACGGGCAGAGCGGCATCGCCCAGGGCGTGGCGGCCGACGGCGCCCTGCTGGTGCAGACGCCGGGCGGGCTGCAGACCGTCACCAGCTCCGAGATCAGCGTGCGCCCGGCCGGGCAGGCGCTGCCGACGCGGTAGCCTGTCGTCCTTTTCACCTCCACGGTCCCCTCCGCCATGCTGCGCATCGCCTTTCTCGTCCTGCTGCTGGCCAATGCCGGCTACTACGCCTGGTCGGCCGGCATGCTGCGCGGCTGGGGAGGGGGGCCCGAGGAAACGTCCGAGCCGCAGCGCCTGGCGCAGCAGATCCACCCGGAGATCCTGCAGCTGCATGTGCCGCCCCGGCCTGCGGCATCCGCTGCTGCCGCAGCGGCCAGCGCACCGGCCGCCCTGCCTGCGGCCCCGGCGGCTTCTGCCGCGGCTTCCGCGCCTTCTGCGGCTCCGGTGGGCGTGCAAGCCCCCGCTGCCTCCGTGCCGGAGGCGGCCAGCGCACCCGTGGCGCCTGCAGCGGCCGTGGCGAGTTCCGCCATCGGCGCGGTCGGCCCCATCGCCAACACCGTCTGCCAGCAGGCCGGCCCCTTCGACCAGAGCCAGGCCGACACCCTGCGCGTGGCCCTGCCGGCGGCGGGCTTCACGGCCGGCAGCTGGAGCCTGGATTTCACGCCCACCTCCGGCCGCTGGATGGTCTATATGGGCCGTTTCCCCGACGAGGATGCGCTGGCCCGCAAGCGCGCCGAGCTGAAGGCGCGCAAGGTGGCCTACGACCGACCGGGCAGCGCGCTGGAGCCCGGCCTGTCGCTGGGCCGCTATGCCAGCCAGGAGGCCGCGGAGCGCGCCCTAAACGGGCTGGCCGCGCAGGGCGTGCGCACCGCCCGCGTGGTGCAGGAACGCACCGGCACGCCCAGCGAATACATGCTGCGGCTGAACCTGCCCGCCGGCGACGCCGCACAGGCCGCCCGGCTGGAGCGCGCCCGCCCCGCGCTCGTGGGCCGCACGCTGCGCCCCTGCGGCTGACGCCGCTGCGTCCCCCGGCCTGCACGCCGCAGCGCCGGGCGCCACAATGGGTTTTTTGCGTCCTCACCTCCAGGAGCCACGGCCCATGACCACTCTCTACGACTTCGAAGCCCAGCCCATGAGCGGCCCGCCGGTGCCGCTGCGCCAGTACGAAGGCCAGGTGCTGCTCATCGTCAACACCGCCAGCGCCTGCGGCTTCACGCCCCAGTTCGCGGGGCTGGAGGCGCTGCACCAGCAGTTCGCCGGCCGGGGCCTGGTGGTGCTGGGCTTTCCGTGCAACCAGTTCGGCGGGCAGGACCCGGGCAGCAACGACGAGATCGCCAGCTTCTGCCAGCTGAACTACGGCGTGAGCTTCTCCGTCATGGCCAAGATCGACGTGAACGGCGCCGACGCCGCGCCGCTCTACCGCTGGCTCACGGCCGAGGCCCCGGGCATCCTGGGCACCAAGGCCATCAAGTGGAACTTCACCAAGTTCCTGATCGGCCGGGGCGGCGAGGTCATCCGCCGCTATGCGCCCACCGACAAGCCCGAGTCGCTGGCGCAGGACATCGAGGCCGCGCTGGCCAGCTGATCCCGCCCCCGAGCCCATCGCAAAGGCTCATTCTCTTAGTGTAAACCCTGAGAAACAGCGCGCAGGCAGCGCGCTGGCAAGCATCTGGATCAAGCCGGAGCGCGATACCCGCAGGTGCTGGATAGCGGTTGCGGACGCCGGATAAGGCGCCCGCAGGCCTTCGCCCCACCATGGAGCCCAAGCAGCGAACCGCTGCGAAATCACCGGAAAAAGCGCCGAAAGGCGCCGGCCAGCGCCCCACGGCACGGCCTCCGGTCGGTTCCATGTGCAAGGCTAAGGAGAAACGCTCCATGAAAGATCTGCAAGGCAAGGTCGCCATCGTCACCGGCGGCGCCACGCTCATCGGCGCGGCGGTGGTCCGCACGCTGCGCGACCACGGCGCCCGCGTCGTCCTCTTCGACATCGACGCCGCAGGCGGCGCCCGCATCGCGGCCGAAGACCCCACGAACATCCAGTTCCGGCCCGTGGACATCGCCGACGACGAGCAGCTGGCAACCGGCGTGGCCGACGTGGCCGCGCAGTTCGGCCGCATCGACGGGCTGGTGAACCTGGCCGCCACCTATCTGGACGACGGCGCCGCCTCCGAGCGCACCGACTGGCTGCGTGCGCTGGACGTGAACCTCGTCAGCGCCGTGATGGCCGCCCGCGCCGTGCGCCCGCACCTGGCGGCAGCCGGCGGCGGCGCCATCGTCAACTTCACCAGCATCTCCTCCAAGGTCGCGCAGACCGGCCGCTGGCTCTACCCCGTCTCCAAGGCCGCGCTGGTGCAGGTCACCCGCAACATGGCCATGGATTTCGCGGGCGACGGCATCCGCGTCAATTCCGTCTCGCCGGGCTGGACCTGGTCGCGCGTGATGGACGAGCTCACCCAGGGCGACCGCGCCAAGACCGACCGCGTGGCGGCCGACTACCACCTGCTCAAGCGCGTGGGCAACCCCGAAGAAGTGGGCGAGGTCGTGGCCTTCCTGCTGTCGGGCCGCGCCTCGTTCGTGACCGGCGCCGACTACGCGGTGGACGGCGGCTATTCCGCCATGGGCCCCGAGCAGGCCGTCCCGGCGATCCCGCGCCTGGCGGCGTGAGGGCGGCGCCCGCTTTTCCCGCGCCCTGCCTTTCCCTCTTCCCTTTCTTCCTTCTTTCCTTTCTTCCTTTTCTTCAAGGAGACTGCTATGCGTCGAGTTGCAATCGTGGGTGGCGGCCAGGCCGGCCTGCCCCTGGCTTTCGGTCTGCTGGACAAGGGCTATGAGGTCACCGTGGTGACCAACCGCACGCCCGACCAGATCCGCGCCGGCAAGGTCATGTCCAGCCAGTGCATGTTCGACCCCGCGCTGCAGGTGGAGCGCGACCTGGACATCAACCACTGGGAGGCCGAGTGTCCCCCGGTGGAAGGCATCGGCTTCGCCGTGCCCAACCCCGAACAGGCCGGCGCCAAGCTGATCGACTGGAGCGCCAGGCTGGACAAGCCCGCGCAGTCGGTGGACCAGCGCCTGAAGATGCCCGTGTGGCTGGAAAACCTCGAAAAGCGCGGCGGCAAGGTGCTGATCCAGGACGCCGGCATCGCCGAGCTGGAAGCGCTGTCGGATTCGCACGACCTGGTGATCCTCGCGGCCGGCAAGGGCGAGGTGGTGCGCCTCTTCGAGCGCGACGCCGCCCGCTCGCCCTTCGACAAGCCCCAGCGCTCGCTGGCCCTGACCTACGTGCATGGCCTCAAGCCCACGGCGGACTACTCCCGCGTCTCGTTCAACCTGATTCCGGGCGTGGGCGAATACTTCGTCTTCCCCTCGCTCACGCTCAGCGGCCCCTGCGACATCATGGTGTTCGAAGGCGTGCCCGGCGGCCCGCTGGACTGCTGGCGCGACGTGAAGACGCCCGAAGACCACCTGGCGACCAGCAAGCGCTTCCTGCAGCAGTTCCTGCCCTGGGAAGCCGAACGTGCCAGCGATGTGGAGCTGACCGACGCCAACGGCGTCCTGGCCGGCGCCTTCGCACCCACCGTGCGCAAGCCCGTGCTCACGCTGCCCTCGGGCCGCCTGGTGTTCGGCCTGGGCGACGCCGTGGCCACCAACGACCCCATCACCGGCCAGGGCTCCAACAACGCCACCAAGGCCGCCAAGGTGTATCTGGATGCGATCCTGGAGCACGGCGAGCAGCCCTACACCCGCGCCTGGATGGAGCAGACCTTCGAGCGCTTCTGGGACTACGCCCAGTGGGTGGTGCAGTGGACCAATTCCCTGCTCACGCCCCCGCCGCCGCACATCCTCAAGCTGCTGGGCACCGCTGCCGCCATGCCTACGCTGGCGCACACCATCGCCAACGGCTTCAACCATCCGCCCAGCTACTTCCCGTGGTGGGCCGACGCCGACGAGACCGACCAGCTCATCGCCCGCCACCAGGCGCCCGAGGCCGTGGCCGCCTGAGATGCGCAACGACGACGAGGAGAAACCCATGTCCGCCTGCCTTGCCCCCGAAAACCTGGCCGTGCAAGCCGCCAGCCCCGCCCCCTGGGGCAGCCTCGACCTGCAGCCGCGCACCCTGCGCAACCTGCTGGGCAGCTACCCCACCGGCGTGGCCATCGTGACCACGCGCACGCCGGAAGGCCGCCCCGTGGGCCTGACCATCAACTCCTTCGCCTCGCTGTCGCTCGACCCGCCGCTGGTGCTCTGGAGCCTGGTCAACCACTCGCCCAGCCTGGCCGTGTTCCGCGACTGCGCGCACTTCGCCATCCACATCCTGCCGCGCGAGCACGAAGAGCTGGCCAAGCGCTTCGCGAGCCCCGCCGTGCCCGACAAGTTCGCGGGCGTGGACCTGATCGACGCGCCCGAAGGCGTGCCCGTGCTGACCGGCGCGGTGACCACGCTGGTCTGCGCGAGCGAGGCCGACCACAGCCGTCATGCCGGCGACCACCTGCTGATGGTGGGCCGCGTGGTGCGCACCCACAGCGCGCCCGGCACGCCGCTGGTCTTCCACGCCGGCCGCTTCACGGCGCTGGACGTGCCCCAGCCGGCCGCCTGACGCCACCGCCGTCCTGCTGCAGGCCTGCCGGCGCCGCGGGCAGGCCTGTGTTCCGCCCCCTGTTTCCTTCTCCTCCCGCTGGAGCCCGCCATGAGCACGCCCGCCGCCCCTTCGCCTTCTTCCACCCTCGCCACGCTGGCCGCGCAGCTGGCGGGCGGCCGCGTCCGCGTCGTTGATCTGACGCAGACGCTCTCGCCCTCGTTCCCCACGCTGCAGCTGCCGCCGCAGTTCGGGCAGGTCAAGCCCTTCACCATCGAGCGCATCTCGCACTACGACGAAAGCGGCCCCGGCTGGTACTGGAACAACTTCTCGTGCGGCGAGCACACCGGCACCCACTTCGACGCGCCGGCCCACTGGATCACCGGCCGCGAGCACCCCGACAACAGCGTGGACACCATCGCGCCGGAGAACTTCGTCGCCCCCGCCGTGGTGGTCGATGCCAGCGCCGAGGTCGCGGCCGATGCCGACTGGCTGCTCACCGTGCCCTTCCTCGAAGCCTGGGAGGCGCGCCACGGCCGCATCCCGGCCGGCGCCTGGGTGCTGCTGCGCACCGACTGGTCGCTCAAGGCCAATGACGCGGGCGCCTTCCTCAACCTCAAGGACGACGGCGCCCACACCCCCGGCCCCACGCAGGAAGCGGTGGAGTGGCTGATCCACCAGCGCCAGGTGCACGGCTTCGGCGTGGAGACCATCAACACCGACGCCGGCCAGTCCTACACCTGGCCCGTGCCCTACCCCTGCCACACGCTGATGCACGGCGCCAACCGCTACGGCCTGCAGTGCCTGAAGAATTTGGACCAGCTGCCGCCGCAGGGCGCGCTGATCCTGTCCGCGCCGCTGAAGATCGAAGGCGGCTCGGGCAGCCCGCTGCGCGTGCTGGCCCTGGTGGAGTGACGGCCATGGGCAACGCCGCAGTCCCCCAGGTGATCTTCGTCGGCAGCGGCATCAACGCCCTGGTGGGGGCGGCGCTGCTGGCCGTGCGCGGCAAGCGCGTGCTGGTGCTGGAGCGCAACGACCGCTTCGGCGGCTGCATCCGCACCGAAGAACTCTTTCCCGGCTACCGGCACGAGGTCATGGCCTCGTGGTATCCGCTCTTTTGCGGCAGCCCGGGCTATGCCGAGCTGAAGCCCGCGCTGGAAAAGGCCGGGCTGCGCTTCGTGCAGCCCGAATACACCACCGGCTGGGTCGGGCCCGACGGCCGGGGCATCGCCCTGCGGCAGGACCTGGACGACGCCGCCCGCCGCATCGACGCCGTGGCGCCGGGCGACGGCGCGGCGCTGAAGGCCATGGCCGCCGACCTCTTCGGGCGCGACGCCGCACTCACTTTCGGCCTGCTGGGCGGCGACCCGTACGGCTGGCCGCTCATCAAGCTGCTGTGGTCCGAATGGCGCAAGCGTGGCACCGACGGCCTGCTGGCCTATGCCGGCGGCGCCATGGAGAACTTCCGCCGCTGGTCGCAGCGCACGCTGCGCTCGGACATGGCGCGCGCCCTGATGGCGCCGTGGACGCTGCATTCGGGCCTGGGCCCGGACGACGCCACCTCGGCGCTGATCGGCAAGCTCACCTTCGCCGCCGTGGTCAGCGGCGGCATGCCGGTGGTCGAGGGCGGCGGCAGCCGGCTGGTGGAAGCGCTCGCCGCCGTCATCCGCCAGCACGGCGGCGAACTCGTCAGCAACGCGCAGGTGGACCGCATCGAGACCGTGGGCACCGGCCGCAAGCGCCGCGCCACCGGCGTGCGGCTGGCCGACGGGCGCACGTGGGGCGCCAGCGAATCGGTGGTCTGCAGCGTCACGCCCGGCCAGCTCTACGGCCGCCTGCTGCCCGATGCGCCGCCTGCGGTGCGCGAGCGCGCAGAAGCCTTCCAGCACGGGCGCGGCGACATGCAGATCCACTTCGCGCTGAACGCGCCGCCTGCCTGGAAGGAGCCCGAGCTGCTCAAGGTGCCGCTGGTGCACCTCACGGAAAGCATGGAGCAGGTCTGCACCGCCGTCACCGAGGCCAACAACGGCCTGCTGCCCGCGCGGCCCACGCTGGGCATCGGCCAGCCCACGGCGGCCGACCCCTCCCGCGCGCCCGAAGGCGGCTGGATTCTCTGGATCCAGATGCAGGAGATGCCATCGCAGCTGCGCGGCGACGCGGCCGGCGAGATCGCCGTGCCCGCCGACGGCCGCTGGAACGAGGCCGTGCGCGAGGCCGTGGCCGACCGCGTGCAGGCGCGGCTGGAGCTGGTCATGCCGGGCCTGGCCCAGCGCATCGTCGGCCGCCGCGCCTATTCGCCGGCCGACCTGGAACGGCTCAACTGCAACCTGGTGGGCGGCGACCCCTACGGCGGCCTGTGCTCGCCCGACCAGTTCTTCTGGCTGCGGCCCTTCGCCGGCAGCGACGGCGCGCGCGGCCACCGCACGCCGCTGGCCAACGTCTTCCACATCGGCGCCAGCACCCATCCGGGGCCGGGGCTGGGCGCGGGCTCGGGCTACCAGGTGGCCCAGCGGCTGGCACCCGGCTGACGGCGCGATCCCTTTCTTCTCTCTCTCTCTCTCTCTCACTTTTCTCCCTGCATCGATCTTTTCAACCACCCACTGACGACGAAGGAAAAAAACCATGCGCAAGACCGCATTGAAGAGGGGCCTGACGGGCCTGATGGGCGTGGCAGCCGGCCTGGCAGCCACGGGCGCGGCTCACGCCACGGAAAACGGGGGGCTGGGCGTCTACCCCGACGGCCTGGAGAGCTACTTCGTGGGCGCGCTGCCGCCGCCCGGCGTGCACGTGATGATGTACGGCGGCGGCTACCGCTACGACAAGCTGCGCGGCAACGACGGCCAGTCGCTGGTGCCGGACTTCAAGGTGGACGTGAACCTGCTGGCCCCGCGCGTGGTGTGGGTCACGCCGCAGACCGTCGCGGGCGGCCAGCTGGCCTTCCACACCGTGGTGCCGCTGCTGGACGTGAAGTTCCGCGCGGGCGGCGCCACGTTCAAGAGTTCGGGCCTGGGCGACATCACCTTCGGCGCCGCGCTGGGCTACCACCTCTCGCCCCAGCTGCACCAGGTGGTCGGCCTGGACATCGTCGCGCCCACCGGCAAGTACAGCGCCACCGATCCTTCCAGCCTGGGCAAGAACTACTGGACCTTCCAGCCCGTCTATGCCGTCACCTACATGCAGCCCTCGGGCTTCAACGGCGACGTGAAGCTGATGTACGACATCAACCGCCGCAACAGCGACACCAACACCCGCTCCGGCCAGGCCCTGCATGCCGACTACTCGGCCGGCTGGGGGCTGGGCAACGGCTGGGTGGTGGGCGTGGGCGGCCATGTGTTCAGCCAGGTCACCAACGACAGCGGCCCCGGCAGCGCCCAGGGCAAGGCCCGCGCCATCGGCTTCGGTCCCGCGATCCGCTACGCCAACGACAAGGGCTTCCTGGTCACGGTGAAGTGGCAGAAGGACTTCGACGTGCGCAACCGCCCCGAAGGCAGCGGCCTGCTGGTCAAGGCCACGATTCCGTTCTGACCGGGGCAGGGCGGGCGCCTGCTGCAGCGCCCGCTCACCCGCCCGCTCTTCAGCGCCGGCACGGACGGCACGCCGGTCCGGCGCACTTTGGATCTCTTGACTGACTGAGCATGCGCGGCCCCTGAGGCCGTGCGCAGGAGCGACCCGCATGGAACAGCAGCTTCGTATGCGATCGCCGGCCGGTGCCGGCGCAATGGGCGCGGTGGGCGCAAGGGCGCTGGTGGGCGCCTGGTGCCTGTGCTGCCTGGGCCTGCTGGCCTGGGTGCTGGGCAGCGATGCCACGACGGGGAGCGCGGCGGCACTGCCGCTGGCCCTGCTGGCGGCGGCTGGTCTGGCCGCGGGGGTGGGCCTGGCATGGTGGTGGCAGCGGCGCGTCGCCCCTGCGCTGGCCGCCGCCTGCGCCCTGGCCGAGCGTGCAGCGGGCGGCGACCTGCGCGCCGTGCAGGAGGGCCCGCCCGGCCCCGCGCTGGGCGGCATCGGCCACGCGGTGCGCGGGCTGTGCGGGCAACTGGCATTGCGACTGGCGCGCATCGACGGCGCAGCCCAGCGCATCGCCATGGCCGCGGCCCGCATGGCCCGGGGCAACGATTACCTCGCCGGCCGCGCGCGCGAACGCGCCGCCGTGCTGGAGCAGACGGCAGCCGCCATGCAGGCGCTGACCGCCTCGGTGCAGCAGAACGCGGACAGCGCGCTGCGCGCCGAACGGCTGGTGGGCGAGGGCAACGCCATCGGGCACCGCTCCGAGGCGGCCACCCAGGCACTGACGCGGCAGATGGAGGCCATCGGCACCGCCTCGCGCCGCGTGGCGGAGATCACCGGCGTGATCGAATCCATCGCCTTCCAGACCAGCATCCTGGCGCTGAACGCCGCGGTGGAAGCCGCCCGTGCCGGAGCCCATGGCCAGGGCTTCGCCGTGGTGGCGTCCGAAGTGCGGGCGCTCGCCGCACGCAGCGCGGGCGCGGCCCGCGAGATCGGCGGGCTGATCGCGGCGGCCACGGCCCAGGTCGATCAGGGGCGGCAGCGCGCGTCCGATGCCGACGCCGCCATGCAGGCCATGGTGCGCAATGCGGGCGAGATCGGCGGCCTCATCGCGGCCATCGCCGGCGCCAGCCAGACCCAGGGCGAGGGCATCGCCGAGGTGCGCGAAGCCATCGCCGGGCTGGACCAGGCCGCGCAGCAGAACGCCGCCACCGTGCAGGACGTGACGGCCGCCGCGCACCTGCTGCAGGAGCATTCCCAGGCGCTGGCCGGCATGCTGGGCGAATGGCGCTGGGATGCGGCGCCCGCTGCGGCCATGGCGGCTACGGCGTTCGAGCCGGCGCTTGAGGCTGCGCCCGCAGCGCCCGTGCGGTGGGCGCCCCGGCTGTCATAGCGCGGCGGGGGCGGGCGAAGGCCCGCCCCGGGACGGGTGGAATGGGGCCATGGGGGAGGGGGGCGCGGCGTTCAGTGCCGGCGCAGGGTCTGGCTCGGCGATTCGCCGTAGCGCTGCTTGTATTCGTTGCTGAAGCGGCCCAGGTGGGCGAAGCCCCAGCGCAGCGCGATGCCGGCGACGTTGCTGGCCTCGCCGGTCAGCAGTTCGGTGCGCACATGGTCCATGCGCAGGTCGCGCAGGTAGTGCATGGGGCTCACGCCCAGGAATTCCTTGAAGCCGGCATACAGGCTGCGCACGCTCACGCCGGCCACGTCGGCGAGCTGGTCCACGCAGATGGGCTCGTGCGCGTGGGTCTGCAGGAAGTCCTGCGCACGCCGCACATGGCGCGGCAGGATGGTGCTGCGCCGCGCGGGGGCGGTTTCGCTGTAGTTGTGCTGGTGCGAGGTCAGCAGGACCAGGGAGACCAGCTGCTCGATCTGCGCCACCACCAGCTTGTTCTGCGCCAGGCCCGGGTTCTGGGTCGCGCAGTCCAGCAGATAGGAGAGCAGGCAGCTCCACGGGGCGCAGTCCTGCCAGCGGAAGGCCAGGTCGAAGCGCAGCGGCTCGGTGAGCGGGCGGCCCAGCTGGCCGACCAGCGTGCGTTCCACCTGGGCGCGGGCGATGCGCAGCATGAGCTGGTCGGTGCCGGCACACCAGTGCATGCGGGTGGCGTCGTCGGGGTTGAGCACGGAGGCGATGCCGGGCGCGGAATCCACCTGCTGGCCGCCGCTGTCGATGTGGGCGCGCCCGGCCAGCGGCATCTGCACCAGGAAGAAGCTCTCCAGCGGGCCAGGCTGGATATCGACGGAGGCGCCGTAGCGCAGCCGGCTGATGGAGACGTCGCCCAGCGAGACGTGGTGCATGCGCGCGTCCAGCCGCTCGCCGGCCGAGATCTGCCGCAGCTCGTGCGGCTTCATCACGCGGCCCACCATGGAGCGGGTCTCGTCGATGTCGCCGGAAGCGAACAGCAGCCGATCGGCGGTGCCGGAGAAGCGGTCGATCGCCAGCGGCATGGCGGCATGGGCGCCGGCGGCGGGAGAGTTCATCGGGGAGAGCATGTGCGGCCTCCTTTGAGGAGATTCAGCGTTTTCTTGGAATGCCCGGCTGCTGGCGGCGGGTGCAACCGCCGGCGGCGAAGGAGCTTTGCAAGTCGCATGCCAATTCCCATGAAATTTCAAGTGAATCGGTGCCGGAGCGGGTTGCCAGGGCCTGGAAGGCGTCTGGGGCGCGGGGCGGCCGGCATGCCACAGCAGAGGCGGTCATTCCTTTCTTGGGGAAACGATCGTAGGACCGGCCCCGTCCGCGCGAATCAAGGAAAACCCGCAATCAGCACAAAAAATGCATGATGAATCATTCATTTTCAGCCTTCATACGGTGCAGCGGCGCACCAGTCTGGACACCGTGCTCCACGGCGATGCACGGCGGTGGATGCACGGAGGTGCCTGAAGAAAAGCGCAGGAATTGCGAGGAATCCCGGGAATTCATGGGCTTCTTCGGGGTGGATGGCCTGCCGCTATCCCGTTTGTGCAGCTTTCTGTCCTTCGCCTGCAGGAAACGTATTCGTATGATTAATCATGCATTGACGGAGCGATGAAGCGCAACGAAAGTGCTTCCCAAGGCGGCTGAGCCGAACCGGCATGGCCAAGAACCAGGGGAACCACGATGGCAGAACGTTCGTTTGTCGAAGAAGTCAAGAAGCTGCGCATGGGCGCTGGCGAGGTGTTCAGCGGCGAGGGCATCCTCGCCGTCACCAAGGCCCTGCTCGAATCCGGCGTGGCCTACGTGGCGGGCTACCAGGGCTCGCCGATCTCGCACCTGATGGATGTGCTCTCCGACGCGCAGGACATCCTGGCCGAATACGGCATCCGCTTCGAGAACAGCGCCAGCGAGGCCACGGCCGGCGCCACGCTGGCCGCCTCGGTCAACTACCCGCTGCGCGGCGCCATCACCTTCAAGGCCACGGTGGGCACCAACGTGGCGTCCGACGCACTGGCCAACCTGGCCTCGGGCGGCGTGACGGGCGGCGCGCTCATCATCGTGGGCGAGGACTACGGCGAGGGCTCTTCGATCATGCAGGAGCGCAGCCACGCCTTCGCGATGAAGTCGCAGATGTGGCTGCTGGACCCGCGCCCCAACCTGCCCTGCATCGTGCAGGCGGTGAAGGACGGCTTCGACCTCTCGGAGGCCAGCAACACGCCCGTGATGCTGCAGATGCGTATCCGCTCCTGCCACCTGCACGGCCAGTTCACCACCGCCGACAACGTGCCGCCGGCCTTCACCGTGAAGGACGCGATGGAGAACCCGGTGCGCGACCTCGACCGCATCGTGCTGCCGCCCGCGAGCTTCCTGCACGAGCGCGAGAAGGTGCATCAGCGCTGGCCCGCCGCCATCCGCTTCATCCAGGAACGCAAGCTCAACGAATTCTTCGCCGAAGGTGCGTCCGACGTGGGTATCGCGCTGCAGGGCGGCAACTACAACACCGTCATCCGCGCGCTGCAGAAGCTCGGCCTGGCCAACGCCTACGGCGACACGCAGGTGCCGCTCTACGTGATGAACGTCACCTACCCGCTGGTGGACGACGAGTTCGAGCGCTTCTGCCAGGGCAAGCGCGCCGTGCTGGTGGTGGAAGAGGGCCAGCCCAACTTCGTCGAGCAGAACGTGGCCGCCATCCTGCGCCAGCGCGGGCTGGACACCGCCCTGCACGGCAAGGACGTGCTGCCGCTGGCCGGCGACTACAACACCGCCGTGGTGCTGGCCGGCCTGCGCGCCTTCCTGGAGCGCTACGGCATCGTGCAGCCAGAGGCCAAGGCCCCCGTGCAGCGCCGCGTGATCCCGCTGGTGGCCGCCAAGGCCGCCGCTGCCGCACCCGCCGCCGTGCCTGCCCCCGCGCTGGCCCTGGCCGATGGCGACGACGAGGAGGACGGCGACGTCATCACCGCCGACGACGGCGAAGGCAACGCCATTCCGGCCCGCAGCCTGGCGCGCCAGAACGACTGGGCGGCAGGCGGAGAGGGCGCTGCCGCGCCTGCCACGGCGCTCAAGCCGCTCGAAGAGATCGTGCATGCCCGCCCGCCGGGCCTGTGCACGGGCTGCCCGGAGCGGCCGATCTTCACCGCCGTCAAGCTCATCGAGCGCGAGCTGGGCCCGCACCACTACAGCGCCGACATCGGCTGCCACCTGTTCTCCATCCTGCCGCCCTTCAACCTGGGCAACACCACCATGGGCTACGGCCTGGGCGGCGCGGCGGCTGCGGCCTTCACCGTGGCGCCGGGCAGCGCGCCGGCGGGCAAGCGCGCCATCGCGGTGATGGGCGACGGCGGCTTCTGGCACAACGGCCTGACCACCGGCATCGCCAACGGGGTGTTCAACCGCAGCGACAACCTGACCATCATCGTGGACAACAACTACAGCTCGGCCACGGGCGGTCAGGACATTCCCTCCTCGCGCGCCGTGAACCCCACGCGCAGCACGGGCCACGAGATCGAGCAGGCCGTGCGCGGCGTGGGCGTGGAATGGGTGCGCACCATCCGCCGCACCTACGACCTCAAGGCCATGACCAACGCCCTGCGCGAGGCGCTGACCACCCAGACCCCCGGCCCCAAGGTGCTGATCGCGCAGAGCGAATGCATGCTGAACAAGCAGCGCCGCGAGAAGAAGGAAGTGCGCCGTGCCCTGCAGGCCGGCGAGCGCGTGGTGCGCGAACGCTTCGGCGTGGACCCGGACACCTGCACGGGCGACCACTCCTGCATCCGCCTCTCGGGCTGCCCCTCGCTGTCGGTGCGCACCAACCCCGACCCGCTGCGCCAGGACCCGGTGGCCACCGTGATCGACAGCTGCGTGGGCTGCGGCAACTGCGGCGAGGTCTCGCATGCCGCCGTGCTGTGCCCCTCGTTCTACCGCGCGCAGATCGTGAGCCACCCCACGCGCCGCGACCGCCTGCTGCAGCGCGTGCGCTCCGCCGTCATCGGCTGGCTGCAGCGCGGCGAGGCCAAGCGCCGCGCCCGCTACGCGTTCTGACCCGGCAGCACCCCCGAAGCAGGAGATCCCACCATGGCCGCACCCATCCCCACCACGGCAACCGCCAACCCGGTGCGCCCGGCCGTCACCCGGCGCGTGCTGTTCGCCTGCTGGCTGGCCATCCTGTTCGAGGGCTACGACGTCGGCGTGATGGGCGCGGTGCTGCCCGCCATGGCCGAAGACCGCGCCTGGAACCTGAGCCCGCTGCAGCTGGGCGTGCTCAGCAGCTATGCGCTGGCCGGCATGTTCGTGGGCGCGCTGCTGGTGGGCACGCTGAGCGACCTGCTGGGCCGCCGCCGCATGCTGCTGGCCTGCGTGGCGCTCTTCTCGCTCACCATGGCGGGGGCTGCCTGGGCGCCCACGCCGCTGTGGTTCGGCGCGTTCCGCTTCCTGGGCGGCGTGGGGCTGGGCGGGGTGATCCCGGCCGCCGCCGCGCTCACCATCGAATACTCGCCGCCTGCGCGCCGCAGCTTCAACTACGGCCTGATGTATTCGGGCTACTCCTTCGGCATCCTGACCGCGGCGCTGCTGGCCATGCAGTGGATGCCGCAGATCGGCTGGCGCGGCGTGGTCGGCGCGGGGGCCCTGCCGCTGCTGGCCCTCTGGCCCATGGCGCGGGCGCTGCCCGAATCGCTCGAATACCTGGTGGGCAAGGGCCGCCAGCGCGAGGCCGGCGAGCTGGCGCAGCGCCTGGGCATGCTGGTGCCGCAGCCGGTGCGTTCCGCCACCGGGCAGGCCGCTTTCGGCTGGCGCCAGGTGCTGGCCGAAGTCTTCGCCCGCCGCCACCTGCGCGCCACGGCCTGCTTCTGGGTGGCGCTCTTCTGCGGCCTGCTGCTGATCCACGGGCTCAACACCTGGCTGCCGTCCATCATGCGCAAGAGCGGCTACGACCTGGGCTCCAGCCTCGGCTTCCTGGTCGTCTTCAGCCTGGCTTCGGCCCTGGGGGGCCTGTTCCTGGGCCGCATCGCCGACCGCTTCGGCGTGCGCGGCACGGTGGGCTGCTTCTACCTGGTGGGCGCCGCCGCCGTGCTGGCGCTGATGTCCCCCAACGGCCTGTGGGTGAACTACCTGCTGGTGGCGCTGGCGGGCCTGGGCAGCATTTCCGCCTCGCTCATCCTCACCGGCCACCTGGCCGGCTACTACCCGGCCCAGGTGCGCGCCGCGGCCACCGGCTGGGGCCTCTCCTTCTCGCGCTTCGGCGCCATGGCCGGGCCGCTCGTGGGCGGCTACGTGGCCAGCGCCGGCCTGGGCGTCGCCGCCAACTTCATCGTCTTCGCCGCGGTGGGGGCGATCGCCGCCATCGCCGTGTTCCTGCTGCCCGCGCGCCCCGCGCAGGCATGAGCGGCACCGCCTTCCCTTGCTTTCCCTTCTTCCTTGCTTGCTTTCTTCGGAGCCTTCCATGACCACTGAACCGATCAAGATCGCGATCCTCGCCATGGGCGGCGAGGGCGGCGGCGTGCTGGCCGACTGGATCGTCGATCTGGGCGAATCCAACGGGTACTTCGCGCAGACCACCTCGGTGCCCGGCGTGGCCCAGCGCACCGGCGCCACCATCTACTACGTGGAGCTGTTCCCCGGCGCCGACCAGACCGGCGCCCGCGTGCCGGTGCTGGCCCAGGCGCCCATGCCGGGCGACGTGGACATCGTGCTGGCCTCCGAGCTCATGGAAGCGGGCCGTGCCGTGCAGCGCGGCCTGGTCACGCCGGACCGCACGGCCTTCATCGCCTCCACCCACCGCGTCTATTCCATCGCCGAGAAGTCCGCCATGGGCGACGGCCGCGTGGACAGCGACGCGCTGCTGGCCCAGGCCCGCCGCGCCGCGCAGCGCTTCGTCTCGTTCGACATGGCCGCCGCCGCCGAGCGCAGTGGCAGCGTCATCAGCGCCGTGCTGTTCGGCGCGCTCTGCGGTGCGGGCGTGCTGCCCTTCAACCGCCAGCAGTTCGAGGCCACCATCGAGCGCGGCGGCGTGGGCGTCAAGCCCAGCCTGAAGGCCTTCGGCGTGGGCTACGAACAGTCGCGCCAGGAAGCGCCCGAGCGCATCGCCTCCGACAAGCCCCAGCCGCGCCCCGCCGCCAGCGTGCAGCCCCGCCACCCCGCCGTGGCCCGCCTGGTGGCCCGCGCAGCGGCCTATCCGGCCGAGGCGGCGGACATCGCCGTCGAAGGCGTGCGCCGCCTGATCGACTACCAGGACATCGACTACGCCGCCCTCTACCTGCAGCGCCTCGACGCGCTGGCCACCGCGCGCGGCACCGACGCCGCGCTGCTGGCCGAAACCGCGCGCCACCTGGCGCTCTGGATGTCGTACGAAGACGTGATCCGCGTGGCGGACCTGAAGACCCGCGCCAGCCGCTTCGAGCGGGTGACCGACGAGGTGCACGCCAAGCAGGACCAGGTGCTGCACATCCAGGAATTCATGCACCCGCGCCTGGAAGAGATCTGCGAGACCCTGCCCGCCGGCCTGGGCCGCTGGCTGGCCCGCCCGCACGCCGTGCACCGCCTGGTGGGCCGCTTCACCCGCGAAGGGCGCATCGTGCGCACCAGCAGTCTGGGCGGCTTCCTCACGCTCTACCTGCTGGCGCGCTGGCGGCGCGGCCGGCGCAGCACGCTGCGCTACCAGCTGGAGACCGAGCGCATCGAAACCTGGCTCGCGCGCATCCAGCGCCTGGCCGCCATCGACCCGGCCCTGGCGCTGGAGGCCGCGCGCTGCCAGCGCCTCGTCAAGGGCTACAGCGACACCCATGCCCGGGGCTTGAAGAACTACGAAACCCTGATGGCCGTGGTGGACCGCCACGCCGCCTCCCTGGCCCCCGCCACGCTGCGCACCCTGCGCGACGCGGCGCTGGCCGACGAACACGGCCGCAAGCTCGACGAGAGCCTGCGCCTGCATGCCCTCATCCCCCAAGGAATCCCCGCATGAACCCGCGCCACTTCAGCCGCACGCACCGCATCCGCTTCTCGGAGTGCGACCCCGCCGGCATCGTCTTCTACCCGCAGTACTTCGTGATGTTCAACGACCTGCTGGAGGCCTGGGTGGACCAGCTGCTGCCGCAGGTGGGCTTCGCCGGCTACATCGGCCAGCTGCGCTTCGGCATGCCCACCGTGCGGCTGGAGGCCGACTTCCGCGCCATCAGCCGCATGGGCGACGACGTGACGCTGACGCTGGATGTGGCGCAGCTGGGCGGCAAGTCCATCACGCTGGAGCTGGCCTGCAAGGGTGCCGACGGCGAGCCGCGCATGCGTGTGCGGCAGGTGGTGGTGACCACCTCGCTGGAGACGCACCAGGCCGTCGCCATTCCCGACGTGCTGCGCCATGCCCTGGCGCCCGAGGCGGGCGACGAGCCCGGCACCCCCGACGACACCCATTGAGACAAAGAAGGAGCGCACCATGAAAATCGCCTGTATCGGCGGCGGCCCCGCCGGCCTGTATTTCGGCCTGCTGATGAAGCTGCAGGACCCGTCCAACGAGGTCGTGGTCATCGAGCGCAACCGGCCCTACGACACCTTCGGCTGGGGCGTCGTGTTCTCCGACGCCACGCTGGAGAACCTGCGCACGGCCGACCCCGTCTCGGCCGAGACCATCGCGGCCGAATTCAGCCGCTGGGACGACATCGACGTCCACTTCAAGGACCGCATGATCCGCAGCGGCGGCCACGGCTTCATCGGCATCGGCCGCAAGAAGCTGCTCAACATCCTGCAGTCGCGCTGCGAGGAACTGGGCGTGCAACTGGTCTTCGAGACCCAGGTGCAGGACGACCAGGAGATCGCCCGCCAGTACGGCGCCGACCTGGTCATCGCCAGCGACGGCATCAACAGCCCCATCCGTACGCGCTATGCGGATACCTTCCAGCCCGACATCGACCAGCGCAACTGCCGCTTCGTGTGGCTGGGCACGCGCAAGGTGTTCGAGGCCTTCACCTTCATCTTCGTGCCCACCGAGCACGGCTGGTTCCAGGCCCATGCCTACCAGTTCGAGAACGGCCTTTCCACCTTCATCGTCGAGACCACCGACGCCGCCTGGCAGGCCGCCGGCATCGACAAGATGTCGCAGGAAGAAGGCATCGCCTACTGCGAAAAGCTCTTCGCGCCCTGGCTGGACGGCGAGCCGCTGATCTGCAACGCCACCCACCTGCGCGGCTCTGCCGTGTGGATCCGCTTCCCGCGCGTGATCTGCCAGCACTGGGTGCAGTGGACGCAGCCCGACGGCGCGCAAGGCCGCGACGTGCCCGTGGTGCTGATGGGCGATGCCGCGCATTCCGCGCACTTCTCGATCGGCTCGGGCACCAAGCTGGCGCTGGAAGACGCGATCGAGCTGGCCAACACGCTGAAGGGCGGCGGCGACCTGCGCGAGCGCCTGCAGCACTACGAGCAGGTGCGCGGCGTGGAGGTGCTCAAGATCCAGAACGCCGCCCGCAACTCCACCGAATGGTTCGAGAACGTGGCGCGCTACGCCGGCCTGGAACCCGAGCAGTTCGCCTATTCGCTGCTCACCCGCAGCCAGCGCATCAGCCACGAGAACCTGCGCCTGCGCGACCCGGCCTGGCTTGAAGGCTACGAACGCTGGCTGGCCGAACGCTCCGGCGTCGAGACGCCCGCCAGCCAGCCGCCGCGCCCGCCGCTGCTCACGCCCTTCACCGTGCGCGGCGTCACGCTCGCCAACCGCATCGTGGTCTCGCCCACCATGCTCTATTCGAGCCAGGACGGCGTGCCCGGCAACTTCCACCTCGTGCACCTGGGCAGCCGCGCCCTGGGCGGCGCCGGCCTGCTGATCGCCGAGGCCACAGCCGTGGCGCCCGAGGCGCGCATCACCCCGGGTGACCCGGGCCTCTGGAACGACGAGCAGGTCGCCGGCTGGAAGAAGGTCACCGACTTCGTGCATGCCCAGAGCGGCGCGCGCATCGGCGTGCAGCTCAACCACGCGGGCCGGCGCGGCTCCACCCAGCTGGGCTGGGAAAAGCCCGACCACCCGCTCGCCGAAGGCAACTGGCCGCTGGTGTCGGCCAGCGCGCTGGCCTACCGGCCCGGCATCTCCGCCGTGCCGCGCGAAGCCACGCAGCACGATCTGGAGCACATCCGCGACGGCTTCGTGGCGGCAGCGCGCCGTGCGGCCGAGGCCGGCTTCGACTGGCTGGAGCTGCAGGCCGGCCACGGCTTCCTGCTCTCGTCCTTCATCTCGCCGCTGACCAACCGGCGCACCGACGCCTACGGCGGCTCGCTGGAGAACCGCCTGCGCTTCCCGCTCGAAGTGGTGGCGGCGGTGCGCGCCGTGTGGCCCGAGCACCTGCCGCTGTCGGTGCGCATCTCGGCCACCGACTGGGCCGAAGGCGGCACCACCGTCGATGAGGCCGTGGAGATCGCCCGCCGCCTGAAGGAAGCCGGCGCCGATCTGGTCGATGCCTCGTCCGGCGAGGTCACGCCCGAGCAGAAGCCCGTCTATGGCCGCATGTTCCAGGCGCCCTTCGCCGACCGCATCCGCAACGAGGCGCAGGTGCCGACCATCGCCGTGGGCGCCATCACCGAGGCCGACCAGGTCAACGGCATCGTGGCCTCGGGCCGTGCCGACCTGTGCGCCCTCTCGCGCCCGCACCTGGCCAACGCCGCCTGGCTGCTGGACCAGAGCGCCCGCCACGGCTGGCGCGACGTGCAGTGGCCCGCCGCCTACGAGTGGGGGCGCGACCAGCTCGAACGCGGCTACGCCCGCGCCGGCCAGGCCTGAGAAGGTGTGAAAGAACCCGCCAGTTCATCGCACAGCTAAGCAAAGGAGCATCGTCATGGCACAAACGCAAGACGCTACGAAAGACGCAGGCAACTACGACCAGTACCGCGAAAGCATCGCCGGCCGTGCGGACGTGGAAGACACGCCCGAGCTGGTCGCCTACTACCGCGATCTCGAACAACTCAAGGCCGGCGCCCTATGGACGGTGGCCAACAAGATCGAGCCCTGGCAGCCCAAGTCGGCCTCGGTGCCGGTCCTCTGGCGCTACCGCGACCTGCGCGAGCACGTGCTGCGCTCGGTCGAGCTGGTCACGCCCGAGAAGGCCGGCCGCCGCGTCATCTACCTGAACAACCCGGGCCGGCAGGAAGTCTCCGCCGCCGTGGGCTGGCTCTACTCGGGCCTGCAGGTGATGCACCCGGGCGAGGCGGCTTCCGCCCACGCGCATTCGGCCTCGGCGCTGCGCTTCATCATGGAAGGGCGGGG
This sequence comes from Paracidovorax wautersii, assembly GCF_900113035.1. GTDB lineage: Bacteria > Pseudomonadota > Gammaproteobacteria > Burkholderiales > Burkholderiaceae_C > Paracidovorax > Paracidovorax wautersii. Next base: position 242,776 of record NZ_FONX01000002.1, read on the forward strand.
CGCCTACACCGTGGTGGACGGCCACAAGATGACCCTGGGCGCCAACGACTTCGTGCTCACGCCCAACGGCACCTGGCACGAGCACGGCGTGGAAGCCGGCGGCCTGCCCTGCATCTGGCAGGACGGGCTGGACATCCCCCTGGTCAACGCCATGGAGGCGGGCTTCTACGTCGTCCACCCCGACCTGCGCCAGGCCGTGGGCCACCCGGTGGACGATTCCACCGCGCTCTGGGGCGCGCCGGCCCTGCGCCCGCACGGTCTGGGCTGGAACAAGCCCTATTCGCCGCTCTTCAAGTACGAATGGGCGCCCACCTACGAGGCCCTGGTGCGCCACGCATCGGTGTCGGACGGCAACCCCTTCGACGACGTGCTCATGCACTACACCAACCCGGTCACGGGCGGCCACGTCATGCCCACCATCGGCGCCAGCATGCAGCGCCTGCGTCCGGGCTTCGCGGGCAAGGCGCATCGCCACACCGGCAGCTTCCTCTACCAGGTGGCCAAGGGCCGCGGCCATTCCATCATCAACGGCCAGCGCTTCGACTGGCAGGAGCGCGACATCTTCTGCGTGCCCTCCTGGGCCTGGCACGAGCACGCCAACGCCTCGCAGACCGAGGACGCCTGCCTGTTCTGCTTCAGCGACCTGCCGGTGATGGAAAAGCTGGACCTCTACCGCGAAGAGGCGCTGGCCGACAACGGCGGCCACCAGCCCGTGTCCGCGCCCGCCTGATCACCACCGAAACCCTCGTTCATCCCCTTTCAACCGATTCACCCCCACTGGAGACCCGCACCATGAAACTCGTCACCTACCGCGCCCACGTCGCCGCCGCCGCCCGCCTGGGCGCCCTCGTCGATGGCCTCGTCGTCGATCTGCAGCGCCTGGGCGAGCACACCGGCCACGACCTGCCGGACGACATGCTGGACTTCATCGACCTCGGCCCCGCCGCCATCGCCGCCACCACCGAGCTGCTGGCCGAACAGAAGGGCCGCTGGCCGCTGGGCGTGGCCGTGCCGCTGGCCAACGTCAAGCTGCTCGCGCCCATCCCCCGCCCGCGCAAGAACATCTTCGGCATCGGCCTGAACTACGTGGAGCACGTGGCCGAATCCAGCCGCGCGCTGGACACGTCCAAGGACCTGCCCAAGCAGCCCGTGATCTTCTCCAAGCCGCCCACGACCGTCATCGGCCCCGGCGACGCCATCGAGCACAACGCCGACATCACCCGCCAGCTGGACTGGGAAGTGGAGCTGGCCGTGATCATCGGCACCCGCGCCAAGCGTGTGGACGAGGCCTCGGCCCTGAACTACGTCTTCGGCTACAGCCTGATGATCGACATGAGCGCACGCGACAACCGCCGCGCCGGCCAGTGGATCTATTCCAAGGGCCAGGACACGTATGCGCCCTTCGGCCCCGTGATCGTCACCGCCGACGAGATCCCCGATCCGCAGGTGCTGGACCTGAGCCTGCAGGTCAACGGCGTGACCAAGCAAAGCTCCAACACCCGCCACATGCTGTTCAAGGTGAACACGCTGATCGCCGACATCAGCGCCGGCATCACGCTGGAGCCCGGCGACATCATCGCCACGGGCACCCCCGAAGGCGTGGGCGCCGGCCGCAGCCCGCAGGAATGGGTCTGGCCCGGCGACGTGATCGACGCCACCGTCGAGAAGATCGGCAGCCTGCGCCACCCGGTGGTGGCCGTGGGCAACGACCCGCGCGCCGGCCGCGACTGAAGCGGCATCTCGTTGCCCCTTGCGCAGGAACGGACGCCATGCCTACCGCACCGCCAGGACGCCGCGGGCCGCCGAGGCTAGGCGTACATGCCTGCCGTCTGCGAGATCTCGCTGGCGTTGCGCTGCAGCAGGCCGAGCACATCGGCCTCCGCCGTTCCTTCCAGCAGGCGGCTGGGGCCCATGACCGTCAGGGCGGCAATGATGCCGCCCGACAGGTCGAAGATCGGCGCCGACAGCGAGGTGAAGTTGGGCAGCAGGGTGTCCTGGCAGCGGCTGAAGCCGTGGGCCCGGATGTCCTCGCGCAACTGCATCGCTTGCTCCCTGGTGCGGCAGGCGTCACCGCGGGCCAAACCGGAAGCCGACATGGGCACGCGCAGTTCGTCCTCCAGCATGCCCGCCGTCATCTCCACCGGCAGATGGGCGAAGAAGTTCAGCCCCAGCGCGGAGGACAGCAGGGGCAGCACGCTGCCCAGGCGCAGCTCCAGCAGCGGCAGGCTCTTGCCACCCTCGGCACGGTACACGATGGTCGGCCCCTTGTTGCCCCAGACGCCGAGGAACACGGTAAGACCCGTCTGCTCGCTGATGGCAGCCATGGCCGGGCGCGCCAGCTTGTACACGTCGAACTGCTCCAGCGCCGCCACGCCCAGCTTGAGCGCATAGGCGCCCAGGCCGTAGTGGCCGGTGTCGCCGTCCTGTTGCACCAGTCCGATGTTCTGGAAGCTCACCAGGTAGTAGTGCGTGTTGGCAACCGTCAGCTGCGCGCCTTCGGCGATGCGGCTCAGCGCGATCGGGCCGCCGGCGCGCCGCATCACTTCCAGGATCGCGAATCCGGTCTCGATGGACTGGATGCCCCGGCGCCCTGCCTTGCCCCCTTCGTCGGGCCGCGATTTGCGGGCTGCGCGAGGGGCTTTGGCAGCGTGGGGGGCGGAGGGTGCGGCGGTCTGAGGCTTGGGCGGGGAGGTGGTCATTGGCGTTCGGGTGCGAGCGGTAGCCGCTCGGTGCAATGGGGTCGCCGCATTGTCGTCGGCCGCGCGCACACCCGTGGGGCGTACTGCCAGCCCCTGGAAGGTTCTTTGACAATGTATTTTGCTTTTGAGATCATCAAACAAAATCCATTCAACAGGGAGCGTTCATGAACACGACAGTGGGAAATCGCATCACGGAATCTTCAAGCCGGCCCATGACCCGAAGCGAAGAGCGGCAGGTGGTCATTGCCTCCACGATGGGCACGCTGTTCGAGTGGTACGACTTCTTCATCTACGGGACGCTGGCCGTTTTCATGAGCCAGGTGCTGTTTCCCCACGGCAACCCCACCGTGGCCCTGCTCGCCGCCCTGGGGGCTCTGGCCGTGGGCTTCATCATTCGCCCGCTGGGCGCGGTGCTTTTCGGCTACCTGGGCGACAAGCTCGGCCGCAAGGTCACCTTCCTGACCACCGTCGTCATGATGGGCGGCGCGACGGTGCTCATAGGCTGCTTGCCCACCTATGAGTCGGCAGGCCACCTTTCATGGATCCTGCTGCTCACGCTGCGCGTGATCCAGGGCCTGGCCGTGGGCGGCGAGTACGGCGGTGCCGTGATCTATGTGGCGGAGCATTGCGAGCCCCGCCGCCGCGGCCTGCTCACCGGCTGGATCCAGATCACCTCGTCGGCCGGCCTCATCCTCTCTTTGCTGGTGATCCTGGCGACCCAGGCCAGCATGTCGCCCGAGGACTTCCGCCAGTGGGGCTGGCGCCTGCCGTTCATCCTGTCCATCGTGATGCTGGCCATATCCGTCTACGTGCGCTCCAAGCTGCACGAGTCGCCGGTGTTCCTGCGCATGAAGCAGGAAAAGCGCCTGGCCGGCAACCCGGTCAAGGAGACCTTCGGGCAATGGAGCAGTCTGCGCCTGGTGCTCATCGCTCTGGTGGGCGTCACGGCGGGCCAGGGAGCGACCTACTTCACGGGCCAGTTCTACGTGATGATCTTCCTGCAGCAGGCCGTGCAGCTCAATCAGACCCTGGTGTACGAGCTGGTCGTCATCGGCTTCCTGATCGGCGCGCCCACGTTCGTGCTATTCGGCTGGCTCTCCGACCGCATCGGCCGCAAGTGGATCATGGTGGCCGGCCTGTTCACGGCCGCCCTCAGCTACCACGCGCTGTTCGGCGCGCTGCTCGCCGCCGGCAATCCTGCGCTGGCCGAGGTCATGCGGACCACGCCGGTGCAGATCCATGCGGACACGCAGGACGGCCGCTGCGACTTCGGCCTGCAAGCCGCTCTGGTGAGCACCCACCCCGACCACAAGAAGCCCTGCGTGCAGGCGAAGAAGTTCTTCGTGTCCCAGGGCGTGACCTTCGAGTACGCCCCGCCGCTGCCCGGCCAGGCGCTGGCGATGACCGTGGGCGGGCAAACCGTCGATGGCTTCGATCCCAAGGCCTATGCCCAGGCACTGGCGCAGGCCGGCTATCCCAAGACGGCCGACCCGGCGCGCGTGGACCGCGTCCGCATCATCGCGCTGCTGGTGCTGATGACGGCCGTGGTGGCCATGGTGTACGGGCCGGTGGCTGCCTATCTGGTGGAGCTTTTCCCGCCACGCATTCGCTACACGGCGCTGTCCTTCCCCTACCACATCGGCGCCGGCATCGTCGGCGGCATCGTGCCCTTCACCGCCACCTACCTGGCCCAGGCCAGCGGAAACATCTTCGGCGGGCTGATGTACCCGGTCGCCGTGACCGCGGTGGTCGGCGTGCTGGGCTGCCTGCTGCTGCCCAACGCGCCGGCACGCGCCATCGACGCCGAGGCCACGCCTTGACGTCCCCCTTTAACCACGCAAGAAAGGTCTTCCATGCTTGAACTTCCCCGCTTCAAGGCGGCGGCCGTGCAGGCCGCCCCGGTCTTCCTCGACACCGATGCCACGGTGGACAAGGTCTGCCGCCTCATCGCCGAAGCCGCCGGCAACGGCGCGCAGCTCGTCGCCTTCCCCGAGGTGTTCGTGGCCGGCTACCCGTACTGGAGCTGGATCGCCAACCCGATCGAGGGCAGCCCCTGGTTCGAGCGCCTGGCGCGCTCGGCCATCGAGATTCCCGGCCCCGAGATCGCAAAAATAGCCCAGGCCGCGGCGCGCCACAAGACGCACGTGGTGATCGGCGTGAACGAGCGCAGCCGCCACGGCATCGGCACGATCTACAACACGGTGGTGACCATCGCCGACGACGGCCGCATCCTGGGCCGCCACCGCAAGCTGGTGCCCACCTGGGCCGAGAAGCTCACCTGGGCGCCGGGCGATGCCTCGGCCCTGCGCGTGCACCGCACCTCCATCGGCCCGCTGGGGGCGCTGGCCTGCGGCGAGAACACCAACACGCTGGCACGCTTCGCGCTGCTGGCCCAGGGCGAGCTGGTGCATGTGGCGAGCTACATCTCGCTGCCCGTGGCGCCGCCCGACTACGACATGGCCGAGGCCATCAAGGTGCGCGCCGCGGCCCACTGCTTCGAGGGCAAGCTGTTCACCATCGTCTCTTGCTCCACCGTGTCGGAAGAGATCATCGCCGCGATGGAGCCGCTCAACCCCAAGGCGCGCGAGCTGCTCACGCGCAAGAACAGCGCGTTCTCCGGTTTCCTCGGCCCCGATGGCCGCGTGATCGGCCAGCCGCTGATCGACGCCGAGGGCATCACCTACGCCGACATCGACCTGGGCCGCTGCATCCAGCCGCGCCAGATGCACGACATCACCGGCCACTACAACCGCTTCGACGTCTTCGACCTGCGCGTGAACCGCCGGCCGCTGCAGGCCGCGCGCTTCGACGATGCGCCGGCAGAGACCGACGCCCTGCAGCCGACGCAGGACGGCGCGGACGCCTTTCAGGAAATCCAGCCATGACCAGCAACACCACCGCCACCCTCCGCGCCTTCCGCATCGGGCAGATCGTGCCCAGCTCCAACACCACCATGGAAACGGAGATCCCGGCCGTCCTGCGCGCGCGCGAGGCGCTGCACCCGGAGCGCTTCACCTTCCATTCCAGCCGCATGCGGATGAAGCACGTCACCAAGGAGGAGCTGGCCGCGATGGACGGCGACAGCGACCGCTGCGCGCTGGAGCTGTCGGACGCGCGCGTCGATGTGCTGGGCTACGCATGCCTGGTCGCCATCATGAGCATGGGCCGCGGCTACCACCGCGTCTCCGAAGCGCGCCTGCACCAGCGCACGGTGGACAACGGCGGCGCCGCGCCCGTGGTCACCAGCGCCGGGGCGCTGGTCGATGGCCTGCACGCCATCGGCGCGAAGAAGGTGTCCATCCTCACGCCCTACATGAAGCCGCTCACGCAGCTGGTGATCGACTACATCGAGAGCGAAGGCATCGAGGTGGTGGACAGCATCTCGCTGGAGATCCCCGACAACCTCGAAGTCGGCCGCCAGGACCCGCGCGCGCCCATCGAGATCACGAAGAAGCTCAAGACCGCCGGCGTGGATGCGGTGGTCGCATCGGCCTGCGTGCAGATGCCCTCGCTCGCCTCGGTGCAGCCCATCGAAGACCGCGTGGGCCTGCCGGTGCTGTGCTCGTCGGTGGCCACCACCTGGCAGATGCTCAAGAAGCTGGGCCTCTCCACCCAGGTGCCGGGCTATGGCGCGCTGCTCAGCGGACGCTATTGAAGAGGCCGGGGCTGCCGCCCAGGCGGCAGCGGCAGGCAGCGCGGCATCACAGCCGGCGCCTGCGGCGGCCGGGCGGGGGCCGGGGGGCGCCCTAGAATGGGGCGCAATCCTGCCCGGCAGCGGCGGGACGGCGGCAGAGCCCGCCGGTACCGAGGCCGTTGCCGCACCCCCGCCCATGTCCGAGTCCGAACCCTTCGTCGATCACTACCTTCCCGCCCTGCTGGGCCAGGCCTGGCACCTCGTGTCGTCCGAATTCCATGCGGTGGTGGAATCGCAGGGCCTGTCGGTGCTGGAGTGGCGCGTGCTCTCCACCCTGGTGGGCAACGGCCCCATGGGCATCAGCCGGCTGGCGCAGAAGACGGTGAGCAAGCAGCCCACCGTCACCCGGCTGCTCGACCGGCTCGAAGCCCAGGGCCACGTGCAGCGCGTGCCCGACGCCAAGGACGGCCGCGTCACGCGGGTGCGCGTCACGCGCAGCGGGCGCAAGCTGGTCTCGGGCCTGCTCGCCCAGGCCGAGCTGCACGAGAAGATGGTGCTGGCCTCGCTGGGCGCGCGCAAGTCCGAGGCGCTGAAGGCGGCGCTGCACGAGCTCATCGACCGCTACGGCCCCGCGGACTGACTGAGTCGCTTGAGTTCGGTGGCATGCGCGGTGGCCACGGGTCTCTTTGCTCTGTCCAATGCCTGCGCCGGCCAGTCGATTCGTGCAGGAATGCATGCTGGCCAGCCACAGCGGCGTTTCGTGCGGGCAGACTGCAAGCATGATTTCCTCACTGAAATACCCCGACGCGGACCTCGGTGCCGACGCTCTGCACAGCTACGTGCCGGCCCAGGGCCACGGCCTGCCGCACGACCCGCTGCCCTCCATCCTCGGGCCCCGGCCCATCGGGTGGATCTCCACGCGCAGCGCCGCGGGCCGCATCAACCTGGCGCCCTACAGCTTCTTCAACATCTTCAACTACCGCCCGCCCATCGTGGCGTTCTCCAGCGTGGGCTACAAGGACACGGTGGCGAATGCCGAGGCGACGGGCGAATTCGTCTTCAACCTGGCCACGCGCGAGCTGGCCGAGGCCATGAACGCCACCAGCAGCGAACAGCCTTCGGAGCAGGACGAATTCGCGCTCGCAGGCCTCACGCCCGCGCCCTGCGTGCAGGTGGCCGCGCCGCGCCTGGCGCAGAGCCCGGTGTCGCTGGAATGCCGCGTGACCCAGGTGCAGCGCCTGGCCGACCTGCAGGGCCGCGCGCTCGATACCTGGATGGTGCTGGCCGAGGTGGTGCAGGTCCACATCGCGCAGGCGCTGCTGCCCGGCGGCCTCTACGACACGGCGGCGGCGCGGCCCATCCTGCGCGGCGGCGGGCCGGCGGATTACTTCGAGATCACGCCCGAGGCGCGCTTCCTCATGCGCCGGCCGCGCTGAGAACGTGAACACGTTCCGAGATCGTCAACACGTTCCGAGGGGCCGCGGCGCCTCGCCGGCCACGTCGGCGCGGGCCGCCGCCCGGTCGGCCATCCTGCGTTTCTCCTTGCGCAGCAGGTCGGCCAGCGTGCGGCCCGGCTGCACGGGAAAGCGCTCGTCCAGCACCTGCAGTGCGGCCACGCGGTCGATGCGGAAGCCCCGGAAGTCGCCGCGCAGTTCGCACCAGGCGGCCATGGTCCATACGCGGCCCCAGTAGAAGCAGCCCAGCGGCCACAGGCGGCGCGCGCTGGGGCGGCCCTGCTCGTCGGCGTAGTCGATGCGCACGATCTGGCGGCGCTGCACGGCCTCGCGCAGCGCCTGCAGCGTGGCCTGCTCCCGTTCGCCCAGACCCACCGCGGGGGCGTACAGCGCCTGGGCCTCGGCCGCGGCGCGGGCCGCGGGCGGCAGCACGGACAGGATCTTGCCCAGCGCGCTCTCCACCTCGGCGCCCAGGCCCGGGTCGAGCCAGGCCTGGGCCAGCCGCGCTGCGGCGACCAGGGCGTTGGCCTCGCCCTGGCTGAACATCAGCGGCGGCAGCTCGAAGCCCGGGCCCAGGCGGTAGCCCACGCCGGCTTCGCCTTCGATGGGCACGCCCTGGCGCTGCAGGTCCGCCACGTCGCGGTAGATGGTGCGCACCGACACCTCCAGCCGCCCGGCCAGGAAGTCGGCCGTGGACAGGCGCCGGCCCCGGATGAGCTGCACGATCTGGAAGAGGCGGTCCGCACGGCGCATGCACTAATCCACACGAATAAGGGATGGAAAACGGCTGCAGCCCAATGCATATGAGGGCGTGCAGCTATCGAATCAGGAGCGCCGGAGGGCTTCCGGCTCCCGCGTGAGGGGCGCTCGCGCCCGGCGGCCGATGATAGGCACGGCCGGCGCCCTCACCGTGTCTGCGCGTGCAGGCCGATGGTGTTGCCGTCCACGTCCACCATGTGGGCGATGTAGCCGATGCCGCGCGGCAGCTCCAGCACCTCGCCCACCACCTGGCCGCCCGCGGGGGCGATGCGCGCCACGGCGGCGTCCAGGCTGGGGCTGCAGTCCAGGTAGATGCGCACGCCGGCGCCGGGGGCGACGCGGTAGTCCGGGCCGGTGCACAGGCACCCGCCGGTGGCGCCGCCATCGCGGGCGAACAGCACCATGGGGCCGCCGCCGAAGTCCTCGTGCTGCATGGGGCGGGCCAGCACCTGTTCGTAGAACGCCTGGGCGCGCGGCAGGTCGGCGCAGGGGATCTCGAACCAGTTGATGGCGGTGGTGGTGATGGCGGAAGGGGTCGAAGCGCTCATGGCGGTGTCCTTGTCTGCAGTGAAGTTGCGAAGGACGCCATGGTGCGGGGGGCCTGCTGACAACGTCTTGTCAGCAGAGCCGGTGCGGCCGCGGAGCTGCGGAGGACTTCGACGATCCGGCCCGGGGCGCGCTGGTCGGCTCGGCCTTCAGCCGGCGACGGTTTCGATGCGTCCGCGCCCGCCGCGCTTGGCCGCGTAGAGCGCCGTATCGGCCCGGGTGAGCAGGGACGAGGGCGCTTCGCCCACGCGCGCCGTGACCAGCCCGGCGCTGAAGCTGAACCCGGTGCCGGCCACCTCCATGCCCTGCACCTCCTGCAGCAGCTGCTCCAGGGCCTGCGCCGCCTGCCCGGGCGTCTGGTCGGCCAGCAGCAGGGCGAATTCTTCGCCGCCCAGCCGCGCCGCCGTGCCCGCGGGCCAGCGGCGCAGCAGGCAGCCGGCCAGGGCGACCAGCACGGCGTCGCCGGCGTCGTGCCCCAGCGTGTCGTTGATGCGCTTGAAATGGTCCAGGTCCAGCATCGCCATGTGCAGCCGGCCGGGCGTGCTTTGGGCGATGGTTTCGGTCAGCCGCTCCATGAAGGCGCGGCGGTTGTCCAGGCCTGTCAGCGGGTCGGTGCGCGCGAGGCGGCGGTACTTCTCGGTGGCTTCGTGCATCTCGCGGTGCGACCGCATGATGACGATGTTCATCATGCTGCCCACGCGGATGGCGCCGTACATGGTGAGCGCGAAGAAGACCGGGTTCACTGCCTGGTAGTAGCTGCGATCCACCCCGATGAACGATGCGGCCAGGGTGATGGCCACGGCCACCGCATAGTCCCGCGCGCGGGGGAACAGGATGGCCATGGTGATGAGCGTCTGCACCGCCGCGAAGGCGCGCCAGTAGGCGCTCACCGGCCCGAAGGCGTCGAGCTGCAGGCGCAGGCCCAGCGCGCAGCCCAGCACCGAGAGCTGGCTCCACCAGAGCAGCGCCCGCGGGCTGCGGGTGCGCCGCAGCGACCACCACGACAGCAGCACCAGCGCCAGCAGCGCGGCATGCACGGGGCCGCCCAGGCTGGCGCCCTGCGGATTGACCAGGGGCGCGATCACCAGGGCCGCGACGGCGACCGCGATGTTGATGTCGATCTGGCGGCCGAAGGGCCGCTGGGCGGTGGCGGTGGGCACGGCTGCTCTCGGGCTGCCCGGGCCTGGCCGGATCAGGCCGCGGCCGGGCCGCGCAGCTGGCGCGCGCGGGCCAGCATCTGGCCCACGTTGCGCTGCTCCATGCCGTACATGTCGGCGAACTGCTCCACCGACGTGCTGCCGCTGGCCTCGTAGGCGCGCAGCAGGGCTTCGGCCTTGGCGTCGCGTTCGGCGACTTCGGCGAAGGCTTCGTCGAGCAGGGCGTTGGCGCGCTCGTCGCGGCCGCGCACCAGCGCGTCGTAGGCCTCGCGCGTGAGGCCCGAGGTTTCATAGGCCTGGGCGATGCGGCGGCGCAGCTTGGCGACGAGGTCTTCGCCGTCGCGCGGCTTCTTGCGGCGGAAGACTTCCAGCAGCGCGTGGTGGATGTGCTCGGGCGCCATGGCTTCCACGGCCTGGCCCTGCAGGTCGTGGCGCTGGCGGCCCTCGGCCACCACCTGCAGGTAGCGGGTGGAGCGGGTGTGGATGCCGAGCGCGGCCTTCAGGTCTTCCTTCTCGAAGGCGCCGGGGTGGGCGTCCTGCAGGTCCTGGAAGATGCCGCGCTTGAGCGGCAGGAACTGTGCGCCGAAGAGGTGGGGGTAGAAGCCCGCGAGCTGTTCCAGCACCGGGTGGGTACGGCGCGGGCCGCCCGTCTGGCGCGGCGCCTGCGGCACTGCGCCAGCCTCTGCGATGGCACCGGCCGGCTGCGCGGTGGCGGGCTGGCGGCCTTTGCCGCCGCGGCGGTTGCGGCCACCTCGGCGGGCGCCCTGGCCCGCGCGGGCTGGGGTGCCATCGGCGGCTTCCGTGCCCACCGCGCCGCTGTCGGCAGATGCTGGCTGCGGGGCCGCCACGGCCCCGTTCGCAGGCTCGGCGGCGCTCGCATGGGGCGCCGGCACGGGAGCGGGGTTCTGTGGTTCAGGTGCGATCACGGGGTCGGTCATGGCAAGGAAAACGCGGTTCAAGCGCGGCTGCGCAACGGTCAAAACCCGCCATCATGCCATCTTGGGTGGGGCGGAGCGTTGCGCGGCAGGGGCCCGGGGCCGCAGGCGCGCGGTTCACTCCGCACCCGTGGCGCGCGCTGGCGGTGGGGGCGCGGCCCCATCGCGGTCGAGCAGGCAGTCGATGAAAGCCCCCAATGCGGCAGGGCGATGCCGGCGGTGGGGGTAGTACAGGAACAGTCCCGGCCGGGTGATCGCCCACGCCTCCAGCACCGGCAGCAGCCGGCCTTCGGCCAGATGCGCCTGGACGCTGTCCCGCTCGAACACATAGGCGATGCCCAGCCCCTGCAGCGCAGCGGCCACGCCGACGTCCGAATCGTTGGTGACGACGGGGCCTTCCACGGCGACCTCCTGCCGCTGCCCCTGGTTCTCGAACTCCCAGCGATAGGCAGACCCGTCGCTCTGCAGGCGCCACTGGATGCAGGCATGGCCGCGCAGCTCGGCGGGTGAGCGGGGCGTGCCGCAGCGCGCCAAGTACCCGGGCGAGGCCACCGCCACCATCTGCACATCCGGCGTGAGGCGAACGGCCACCATGTCCTTCTCCAGCCGGCCGCCGACGCGTATGCCGGCATCGAACCGGCCGGCGACGATATCGGTCAACCCGTCGTCCACCACCAGGTCCAGCACCACCTCCGGATGCGCGCGGTGGAAACGGGCCAGCCGCGGTATCACGACCTGCCGCGCGGCCATGCCCAGGGTGTTGATCCGCAGCGTGCCACGCGCCTGGCCCGTGGCCGCGCTGGCCTGGGCCACGGCGTCGGCCATTTCCTGCATCAGCGGGGCCAGGCGCGCATGCAGCTGCGCCCCCGGTGCCGTGGGGGCCACGCTGCGGGTGGTGCGGTTGAGCAGCCGCACCCCCAGCCTGGTCTCCAGGTGGCGGATGGTTTGGCTCAAGGCGGAGGGCGACAGTCCCAGCTGCGCAGCCGCACGCGCGAAGCTGCCCCGTTCCACGACCGTGGCAAAGGCTTTCAGTTCTGCAAATTCGGCGCCGCGCATTGTGTATTTCCTTCTACATAACCCATTAAAACTCTAGATGATTCACTAATGGATGAGGCCGGCGCATCCTGGCGGCTTCCCTCATCCCACAGGAGTCATCGCCATGCATCCCTTGAAGCTCCCCGAACCCTTGGCCGCTTTTTTCGCAGCCCATGGAAAGGCGCCGGACGCCTTCGCCCGCTGCTTCGCCGCAGACGCCACCGTGCGCGACGAAGGCCGGACGTACCAGGGCCGCGAGGCCATCCAGGCATGGCAGGCCGAAGCGTCGGCCCGCTACGCCTACACCTCCACGCCCCAGGCGCTGGAACACCGCGATGCCTGGTGCATCGTCACCAGCCGGGTGGAAGGCAGCTTCCCCGGCAGCCCGGTCGATCTGCGTTACCGCTTCCAGCTGGAGCAGGGCTTGATCGCCGCGCTGGAGGTCGCGCCATGAGCCTGGACCTCCAACTGCAGGGCGTAAGAACGTGTTTACGATCTCCCCGGGGTCGCGCAGCTACGTCTGCGGGATGGGATGCAAGGCGCGGTGCGCAGTGGATAGCACGGCTATCCACAAGCGCGGCAACGCCGCAGACCGCCCGCCGACGTAGCTGCCCTTCGGGTTGGAGCGAAATCGGGCGATTGAACGCCCCGGCTGCTTGCATGGGCACCAGCCCATGCGGCGCATCCGAGGCATCCACTCATCCCGATTGCGTTCCAACGCGATCCCCTGCGAGATCGTAAACACGTTCTAAGGGCGCTGGTCACCGGCGGAACCAAGGGCATAGGCGCTGCCGTCGTGCGGAGCCTGCAGGAGGCCGGCGCCGCAGTCATGGCCGTCGCGCGCTCGGCCCCCGCGCACCAGACCGCCACCGTGTCCTATGTGGCTGCCGATCTGGCGACGGCCGACGGTGCGCAAGCCGTTGCACAGGCCGTGCTGGACCGGTGGGGCGCGCTCGACGTGCTGGTCCACGTGCTGGGCGGATCGGGCGCGCCGCCCGGCGGTTTCGCGGTGCTGGACGATGCGCAGTGGGCCGACGCGCTGAACCAGAACCTGATGGCCGCGGTGCGGCTCGACCGCGCCCTGCTGCCCACGATGCGCTCGCGAGGCGCTGGCGTGGTGGTGCATGTCAGCTCGATCCAGCGCCTGCTGCCGCTGCCTGAGTCCACGACGGCCTATGCGGCCGCCAAGGCGGCCTTGACCACCTACAGCAAGGCGTTGTCGAAGGAACTGGCGCCGCAAGGCGTGCGGGTGCTGAGCGTCGCCCCCGGCTGGGTGGAGACGGACGCCTCGGTGGCCCTGGCCGAACGCCTGGCCGCGCAGGCCGGAACCGACTACGAGGGCGGACGGCGCATCGTCATGCAGTCGCTGGGCGGCATTCCCATCGGAAGGCCGGCGACCCCGCAGGAAGTGGCCGACCTGATCGCCTTTCTCGTCTCGCCCCGCGCCGGCTCGCTGTGCGGAGCGGAGTACCGGATCGACGGCGGCACCGTGCCGACGGTGTAGCCGCAGAGGCCCCGGCGTCAGCGGCCGATCAGCGCCTCGTCCAGCACCTCCACCCAGTGGCGCACGGGCACGTCGGTGCCGCTTTGCAGGTGGGTGATGCAGCCGATATTGGCCGACAGGATGGCGGCGGGTTTCTCGCCTTCGGCGAAGGCGTCGTCCAGCGCGGCGAGCTTGCGGTCGCGCAGCGGGTAGGCCAGTTCGGGCTGCAGGACCGAATAGGTGCCGGCCGAGCCGCAGCACAGGTGCGATTCGGTGCGCGCCGTGCGCACGCGGAAACCCAGCGCGGTGAGGTGCGCCTCCACCCCGCCGCGCAGCTTCTGGCCGTGCTGCAGGGTGCAGGGCGGGTGGTAGGCCAGCAGCGCCTGGGCGGGGTCGATGCGGCCCTGCAGCCGCTCGGCCAGTTCGGGCAGCAGATCGGGCAGCAGCTCCGACAGGTCGCGGGCCAGGGCGCTGATGCGGGCGGCGCGCTCGGCGTACTGCGCATCGCCGCGCAGCAGGTGGCCGTAGTCCTTGACCATCACGCCGCAGCCCGAGGCGTTGACCACGATGCTCTCGACGCCGCCCTGGGCATCCACGTAGGGCCACCAGGCATCGATGTTGGCGCGCGCCTGGTCCAGGCCGCCGGCCTGGTCGTTCAGGTGGAACCTGACCGCGCCGCAGCAGCCGGCCTGCGGGGCGATCACGGTCTGGATGCCGGCGGCGTCGAGCACGCGCGCCGTGGCGCGGTTGATGTTGGGCATCATCGCGGGCTGCACGCAGCCGGCCAGCATCAGCACCTTGCGGGCGTGCTCGCGCACCGGCCAGGCGCCGGCCTGCTGCGGCGCGGGTACCTTGGCGCGCAGCGACTCGGGCAGCAGGCTGCGCACGGCCTGGCCGGCCTTCATGGCGGGGCCGAAGAGGGGCGAGGGCAGCCCTTCCTTGAGCGCCCAGCGCTTGGCGCGCTCGGCCAGCGGGCGCGGCACCCGCTCGTCCACCAGCTTGCGGCCGATGTCCACCAGGTGCCCGTACTGCACGCCGCTCGGGCAGGTGCTCTCGCAGTTGCGGCAGGTCAGGCACCGGTCCAGGTGCTGCTGCGTCTTGCGCGTGGGCTCGGCGCCTTCGAGCACCTGCTTGATCAGGTAGATGCGGCCGCGCGGGCCATCCAGCTCGTCGCCCAGCAGCTGGTAGGTGGGGCAGGTGGCGGTGCAGAAGCCGCAATGCACGCACTTGCGCAGGATGGCTTCGGCCTCCTGCCCTTCGGGCGTGCCCTGGTATTGGGGGGCTAGCGTGGTTTGCATCGTGGTCTTGTGGGTGGGGAGCGGGCGGGAGAGGGCGCGGTCAGCGCGGCGGCGGGGCGTCGTCGGAGGCGTGCCGGGCCGGGCGCCGCAGGCGCAGCCAGCCGAAGGTCCATTCGCGCAGGGCGCGGTTGCGGCGCAGGTCGTCCAGGTAGGCGGGCAGCGACAGCCACAGCAGCAGCGCGGCCAGCGGCAGCACGCAGATGAAGCCCACGTACTTGAAGCCGGCCGCGCCGGCCACGCCGCCCAGCACGAAGGCCAGGATCAGCCCGCCGAAGAGCCGCACGCGCTGCAGGTTGGGCTGCACGCGGTTGGCCTGGGTGCGCTTGCGGTTCCAGTAGAGGGCCTTGCCGATCTCGATGCCCAGATCGGTGAAGTTGCCCGTCATGTGCGTGGTGCGGATCTTGCCGCCCGAGACCTTGGAGGCCACCGCGTTCTGCACGCCCATCATGAAGGACAGCAGCAGCACCGTCAGCGGCACGGCGAAGGGCGTGGTCCATTCGAGCGTGATGGCGCCCATCAGGCCGAAGGGCAGCATCAGCGCGGCCTCCAGCAGCAGGGGCAGGGCGTAGAGGTGGCGCAGCCGGTACTGCCGGCCCCAGTTGATCTGGATGGCGGCGGTGGCCGCGCCGGCCAGGAAGGAGACGATGGCCCCCAGCGCGCCGAGCAGCATCTGCATGTCGCCCATCACCAGCGAGTCCGCCACCTGCGAGGTGAAGCCCGTCATGTGCGAGGTGTACCGGGCCAGCAGCAGGAAGCCGCCCGCATTCACCGCGCCGGCGTTGAAGGCCAGCAGCAGGCCCAGCATGCGGTTGGTGAAGTGCGTCCGGTGGAGTCCGGTCAGGTGGCGCAGCAGCCGCATGGCGACAGACGGGCTCAGCAACCGAGCCGGCCGGGATTGAAGATGCCGGCGGGATCGAAAGCCTGGCGCAGCCGCGCATGGATCTGCGCCAGCGCCGGGGATTGCAGGCCAAAAGTGCCTTCTGCGCTTGCTGGGTCTGCGCTTGCAGCTATGAAAAGCGTAGCGTCACCGCCCATGCCGCGGGCGGCCGAGCGCAGCGCCTCGCCGTGTTCCGGCGCGGCCTGCACCCAGCGCAGCGCGCCGTGCCATTCGACCAGCGGCGGCGCGACCCCGGTGGGCAGCGCCAGCACCGGCGCGGTGGCGGGCACCGACAGGCGCCAGAGCGCCTGGCCGGGCGTGCGGGCGGCGAACCAGGGCAGGGCCTGGTCGCGGCAGTCGGCCCAGGCCTGCACGGCCTCGGCGTCGGGCACGCGCTCGCCGCCCAGCGTGCGGCAGGCGGCCTGCACGGCGGCGGTGGCCCCGCGCAGGCGCAGGTGCAGCGTGCCCGGGCCGTCGGAGCCGGCGCTGCCCGGGGCATCGGCCTGCCAGCGGCTGGCGTTCAGGGGCAGGGGCTGGCCGCCCCAGGCGTGCAGCCGCTCCAGCGCCTGGGCCTGGGTGCAGGCAAAGCGCAGGGTGGCGTCGGCCGGCGGCACGGGCAGCACCTTCAGGCTCACTTCGGTGACGACGCCCAGCGTGCCCCAGGCGCCCACCATCAGGCGCGAGACGTCGTAGCCCGCTACGTTCTTCATCACCTGGCCGCCGAAGCGCAGCAGCTCGGCGCGGCCGTTGACGATCTCCAGCCCCAGCACGTAGTCGCGCACCGCGCCCACGCTGGCGCGCGCCGGGCCCGAGAGGCCCGCGGCCACCATGCCGCCGACGGTGGCGCCGGGCGCGAAATGCGGGGGCTCGAAGGGCAGGCACTGGCCCTGGGAGGCCAGCAGGGCCTGCAGCTCCGCCAGCGGCGTGCCGGCGCGGGCGGTGACGACCAGCTCGCTGTGCTCGTAGCTGATGATGCCTGCGAGCGGGCGCAGGTCGAGCACCTCGCCTTCCAGCACGGCACCGCCGTGAAAGTCTTTGGTGCCGCCGCCGCGCAAGCGCAGCGGGCGGCGGTCGGAGGCGCTGGCTCGCACGCGCTCCACGATCTGGCTGAGGGCTGAATCCATGCCGGGGATAGTACGGCAGTGCCCCGCGCAGGGGCCGGCGGCCGGGCTTGAATTTTTTGAACGGGGCGCGTGAGGTTTGCCCGGAGGGCGGCGAGCCTCAGTGCGCGCCGGCGTCGAAGAAGGCCACCGGCAGGCCCGGCACTTCCACCCGCGTCGAGACGATGCAGCCCGACTGCGGCAGCGCGGCCAGCTCGTCGGCCGGGCGGCCGTGGCTGGCGGAGGTGACGAACAGCGTGCGCCCGTCGTCGCCGCCCAGGCAGGGCATGGTCGGGCAGCGCAGGGGCAGGGCGAGGTCGGCCAGCACCTCGCCCCGGGGCGAGAGGCGCACCACGCGCTCGCCTTCGTAGAGCGCGCTCCAGTAGGCGCCTTCGGCATCGACGCTCGCGCCATCGGGGCGGCCGCCATAGCCCGTCTGGCCGGGCTGCCAGCCGGCCGGCTTGGGCTCGAAGCTGCGCAGCACGCGGGGCGCGCCCTGGGGCATCAGGTCGCCATCGCAGGCCCAGGCATGGACGGTGTGCGAGGGCGTGTCGCACCAGTACATGGTGCCGCCGTCGGGCGACCAGGCCAGGCCGTTGGCGGTGGCCGCGCCGTCCAGAACGCGGCGCACCGTGGCCGGGCCGGTGCCGCGCGCGTCGATGCAGTAGAGCGCCGCGACGCGCTGGCGCGGCCCGGCCTGGGGTTCGTGGATGGAGCCGACCCAGAAGCGGCCCAGCGCATCGCACTTGCCGTCGTTGGCGCGCTGGGTGGCCGGGTCGAAGGGCAGGCGGGCGATGGGCTCCAGCGTGCCCTGCCACTGCCGGGCCAAAACGACCTCGGCACGCAGCGCCAGCACCAGGCCGCCGCCGGGCACCGGGGCGATGCAGCCGGGCTCGGTGGGCATGGGCCAGTGCTCGACGGCGCCGGAGGCCGGGTCCAGCCGCGACACCCGGCGCCCGGAGATGTCCACCCAGTACAGGCGCCGCTCGTCGGGGTGCCAGAAGGGCGATTCACCCAGTTGGGAAGGCTCGGTGGTGGCGGCGGTCCAGGTCATGCGGCGGGGTTCCTTGAAAGCGGTTTGAGGCGGGGGCAGGGGGCCTGCCGAGGGAATCTAACCCAACCTCCCATGCTCGGCGCTGGCATGATCGGCGCTTCGCGGCGTCACCGGAGCGACGGCGGCGCCTGGTTCCCGGCCCCGTTCCCCGGCCTTGTCCTGCGCGCTGATTTTCATCGGCCTTACGTCTTGAAACCGATTCCCGACCTCCATTTCTGCGACCGCGAGCCCATCCGAGTGCCCGGCGCCATCCAGCCGCACGGCCGCATGCTGGTGCTGGACGGCACCACCCAGGCGCTGCAGGCCTGGAGCGCCAACTGGGCCGACATCGCGCCCATCGCCCTGAGCGTGCTGGATGCCCAGCTGCTGGGCGACACCCCGGCGGACGGCTCTTCGGTGCAGGTGGGCGTGATGGATCTGGCCGGCCGCCGCCACGTCTGCTGGGCGCACCGCAATGCCACGCAGCTGATCGTGGAATGCGAGCCGCAGGCGGAAGTGCCGCGGCCCGAGGCGCCCATCTACGGCCTGGCGCGCGACTTCCTGCCCCGGCTGCAGGCCGCAGGCACGGTGCAGGCGCTGGTCGATCTGGCCGCGCAGGAGCTGCAGCGCCTGACGGGCTTCGGCCGCACGCTGGTCTATCGCTTCGACGCCGAAGGCCACGGCGAAGTGCTGGGCGAGGCGCTGATGCCCGGCTACGAGAGCTACCTGGGGCTGCATTTCCCGGCCTCCGACATTCCCCAGCAGGCGCGCGCGCTCTACCTGTCCAACCGCTTCCGGCTGATCCCTGACGCCAACTACCAGGCCGTGCCGCTGCTGGCCGCGCCGGACGGCCCCGCCCCTGGGGAGATCGATCTGTCGCAGGCCTTCCTGCGCAGCGTCTCGCCGGTGCACC
Organism: Paracidovorax wautersii; assembly: GCF_900113035.1. Taxonomy (GTDB): domain Bacteria; phylum Pseudomonadota; class Gammaproteobacteria; order Burkholderiales; family Burkholderiaceae_C; genus Paracidovorax; species Paracidovorax wautersii. Next base: position 261,699 of record NZ_FONX01000002.1, read on the forward strand.
TGGAATACATGCGCAACATGGGCACGCTGGCATCCATGTCGGTGTCCATCGTGGTCGATGGGCGCCTCTGGGGCCTGGTGTCCTGCCACCACCACGAGCCGCGCCTGCTCGAATCCAGCGTGCGCGCCGCCTGCAGCCACCTGGGCCAGCTGCTGTCGATGCAGATCGAGGCCAAGCAGGCCAATGCCGAGGTGGAGGCCCGCCTGGACCTGCGCCAGCTCACCCTGCAGCTGGTCGCCCACCTCGCGGACAGCGACGCCAGCCTGCGCCGCATCCTGGAGGAGCCCGCCGTGCTGCTGCGCATGGCCCGCGCCAGCGGCGCCGCCGTGGTGCTGGACGAGCAGGCCTGGACCACGGGCGAGACGCCACCGCCCCCGGCGCTGCTGGAGCTGGCCGGCTGGATCGCGGGGCTGGGCTCCGAGGTCTATCAGAGCGACGAGCTCGCGGCCCACTACGCGCCGGCCGCCGGCTGGCAGGGCACGGCAGCCGGCGTGCTGGCCATCTCCATCTCGCAGGTGCACCGCCACGTGATCCTGTGGTTCCGGCCCGAAGTGGTGCAGACCGTGACCTGGGCGGGCGATCCGCGCAAGTCGTCGCAGCCCGATGCGGGCGGGCGCATCCACCCGCGCCTGAGCTTCCAGCGCTGGGCCCAGCAGATCGGCGGCCGCTGCCTGCCCTGGTCGGGCGCCGAGGTGTCCGCCGCGGGCGAGCTGCGGCAGGCGCTGATCGGCATCGTGCTGCGGCGCGCCGAGGAACTGGCCGCCATCGCCAACGAGCTGGGCCGGGTCAACAAGGAGCTGGAGGCGTTCTCGTACACCGTCTCGCACGACCTGCGCGCGCCCATGCGCCACATCGCGGGCTATGTCGATCTGGTGATGGACACCGAGGGCGCGGCCCTGAGCGAGCGCGCCCACCGCTACATGCGCCACGTCAAGAGCGCCGCGGCCTTCGCCGGGCAGCTGGTGGATGCGCTGCTCGACTTCTCCCGCATGGGGCGCACCGCGCTCAAGCTCAAGCGGGTGGAGACCGCCGGTCTGGTGCAGGGCCTGGCGCGCGAGCTCTCGCGCCACGAGCCCGGGCGCCGCATCGAATGGCGCATCGCGCCCGACCTGCCCGAGCTGACCGCCGACCCGCTGCTCTTGCAGGTGGCGGTGCGCAACCTCATGGGCAATGCCGTCAAGTACAGCCGCGACCGCGACCCGGCCGTCATCACCGTGCGCGCCCTGCGTCGCCCCGAGGGCGAGGGCCTGGAGGTGGAGGACAACGGCGTGGGCTTCCAGATGCAGTACGTGGGCAAGCTCTTCAACGTCTTCCAGCGGCTGCACCAGAGCGATGAGTTCGAGGGCACGGGCATCGGCCTGGCCAACGTTAAGCGCATCGTGGAGCGCCACGGCGGCCAGGTTTGGGCCTGGGGCGAGCCGGGACAAGGCGCCCGCTTCGGCTTCGTTCTGCCCGAAGCCCGGCAAAATGCCGGCATGCATTCCCCCGATGGAGCCTCGGCCGATCATGCTTAAACCGATTCTGCTGGTCGAAGACGACCTGCGCGACCAGGAACTCACGCTGCTCGCGCTGGAGCGCAGCCAGCTGGCCAACGAAGTCGTGGTGCTGCGCGACGGCGCCGAGGCGCTGGCCTATCTGCGCCGCGAGGGCGAGCATGCGGTCCGCGAGGAGGGCAATCCCGCCGTCATCCTGCTGGACCTGAAGCTGCCCAAGGTCAACGGGCTCGAAGTGCTGGAGGCCGTGCGCAACAGCCCGTCGCTGCGCAGCATCCCGGTGGTCATGCTGACCTCCTCGCAGGAAGAGTCCGACCTGCTGCGCAGCTACGAGCTGGGCGTCAACGCCTACGTGGTCAAGCCCGTCGAATTCAAGCAGTTCGTCTCGGCGATCGCCGACCTGGGCGTGTTCTGGGCGGTGCTCAACGAGCCGCCGCCGGGTTCGCTGCGGGCCAGCCGCCGCTATGACTGAGCCGGCGGCGGCCTCCCCAGTGCCTTCCCAGCAGCCCTTGCAGGTCCTCCTTCTGGAGGATTCGGCCTTCGACGCCGAGCTGCTGCACGAGGCGCTGCTCGCCGCCTATCCCCGCGCCCGGCTGGAGCTGGTGGGCGACGGCGCGGGCTTCGCGGCCGCGCTGGAGCGCGGCGGCATCGACATCATCCTGTCCGACCACGAACTGGGGGGCTACAGCGGCACCGAGGCCCTGGCCCTCGCGCGCGAGCGCGCGCCCGAGGTGCCGTTCATCTTCGTATCGGGCGTGATCGGCGAGGACAACGCGGTCGAGCTGCTCAAGCGCGGCGCCCGGGACTACGTGAGCAAGGGCCGCCTCTCGCGCCTCGCCTCGGTGCTGGACCGCGCGCTGCGCGAGGTGGCCGAGCGCCAGGCCCGCGCCGCCGCCGAGCGCGAACTGCGCGCGGCCAAGGACGAGGCCGAGCGCCTCACGGCCGAGCTGGCCGAGCGCGTGCGCGAGGTGGAGGCCGGCCAGGCCCGCCTGCGCGCCGCCACCGATGCGGGCGGCCTGGGCGTCTGGCAGCTCGACCTGGTCCGCAACGAGCTGATCGCGTCCGCCCACTGCAAGCGCCATTTCGGCCGCGACGAAGACCGGCCCTTTTCCTACGAGGAACTGCTGGAGGCCGTCCATCCCGACGACCGCCCGCGCATGCTGGCCGCCGTGGCGCACACCATGGCCTCGGGCGATGACTACCGCATCGAATACCGCATCGTGCGGCCCGACGGGCAGCTGGCCTGGGTGCGCGTCGTGGGCCGGCTCGAGAAGAACGCCCAGGGCCGCCCGATCAACATCGCCGGCATCTCGCAGGAGATCACCGACACCATGCTGTCGCTGCGCCGCGCCGAGCTGCTGGACTACCTGGACCGCGAGGTCTATGGCGTCATCCCCGATCCGCGCGAGATCGCCTACCGCGCCGCCGAGGCGCTGGGGCGCGCGCTGGACGTGAGCCGCGCCGGCTACGGCCTGGTCGATCGCAAGTCGGAGACCATCACCATCGAACGCGACTGGAACGCGCCCGGCATCCAGACGCTGGCCGGCACCCTGAGCTTTCGCGACTACGGCAGCTACATCGACGACCTGAAGCGCGGCGAGACGGTGGTCTTCGCCGACGCGCGCCGCGACCCGCGCACCCGCGACAACGCCGATGCGCTGATCGCCATCAGCGCCCAGTCGGTCATCAACCTGCCGGTGAGCGAGGAGGGCGGCCTGGTCGCCCTGCTCTACCTCAACCATGAAAGCGCCCGGCACTGGACGGCGGAAGAGCTGAGCCTCATCCGCGACGTGGCCCACCGCACGCGGCATGCCGTGGAGCGGCGCCGCGTCGAGCAGAAGCTGCATGCGCTGGCCAACTCGCTCGAACGCAAGGTGCAGGAGCGCACGGCCGAGCTGATGAAGTCCGAGGCCGCGCTGCGCCAGTCGCAGAAGATGGAAGCCGTGGGCCAGCTCACGGGCGGGCTGGCGCACGACTTCAACAACATCCTGGGCGCCATCTCCGGCGCGCTCGAACTGCTGCGGCGCAACCTGGGCCCGGAATCGCCCGGCATCCGCTACGTGGACATCGGCCAGAACGCCGCCAAGCGCGCCGCCGCGCTGACCCACCGGCTGCTGGCCTTCTCGCGCCGGCAGACGCTGGAGCCCAAGGTGCTGAAGGTCCACCAGCTGATCGCGGGCTTCGACGAACTCGTGCGCCGCACCATCGGCCCGCAGATCGCGCTGGACGTGATCGCCGGTGAGCGCGTGTGGCCCGTGCAGGCCGACCCGGGCCAGCTGGAGAACGCGCTGCTCAACCTCTGCATCAACGCCCGCGACGCCATGCCGGGCGGCGGGCGGCTGGTGATCGAGGCGGCCAACCGCACCATCGACGGGCCCGTCCCCAGCGAGGACGACATCTCCCCCGGCCAGTACGTCTCCATCTCCGTGAGCGACAACGGCACCGGCATGCCCGCCGACGTGATGGCGCGGGCCTTCGACCCCTTCTTCACGACCAAGCCCCTGGGCGTGGGCACCGGCCTGGGCCTGTCCATGGTCTATGGCTTCGCGCGCCAGTCGGGCGGGCAGGTGCGGATCTATTCGGAAGTTGGTGCCGGCACCACGGTGTGCATCTACCTGCCCCGCTACCAGGGCGCCGACCTGCCGGTGGAAGACGCCGGCGCGCCGCCGGCGCCGGTGGGCCCCGTGGGCCGCGGCGAGACCATCCTGGTCGTGGACGACGAGGCCCCGGTGCGGCTGCTGATGGTGGAGATGCTGCGCGAGATGGGCTTCCAGGTGCTGGAGGCCGAAGACGGCCCCCGGGCGCTGGAGGTGCTCAAGCGCCATGCGGACGTCGCCCTGCTGGTCACCGACGTGGGCCTGCCCGGCGGCATGAACGGCCGGCAGGTGGCCGATGCGGCGCGCGAGCTGGACCCGGCGCTGCGCGTGCTGTTCGTGACCGGCTACGCCGAAAGCGCCGTGCTCAGCCACGGCCACCTGCCCGCAGGCATGCAGGTGCTGACCAAGCCCTTCGAGCTGCAGGTCTTCGGCCAGCGCATCCAGGCGCTGGTGCAGTCCGCTGCGGGACGGTAACGGCTTCCAGCCTGCCTGACCGGCTTGCCCGCCTCCGCGGCTACAGCGGCGTCCCTGATCCCGCCGGCCGATTCCCCCGGCCCTTCGCTGCTCCGCGGCCCGTCGCTGCCTCTTCCTGCTTCCCTCAACGGCCCGCGCGGGCAAAAAAAAGGCCCGCCGGGCGGCGGGCCAAATATCCATAGAGGAGTCACTCGTCAATGAACCCCGTCGGGGGTTCGGCTTACCACCCACCCGATGCCACCAGACACCGGGCGGGATCGGGTGGCATCAACGGTGGTAGGCCGTTTCGCCATGAGAGGTGATGTCCAGGCCTTCGCGCTCGGCTTCTTCGCTGACGCGCAGGCCCACCAGCAGATCGGCGATCTTGTAGGAGATGAAGGCCACGACGCCGGACCACACGAGGGTCAGCAGCACGCTCTTGACCTGGATCCAGACCTGTGCGCCCATGCTGAACGTGTCGGGGGTCAGGCCACCCGTGCCGCCCAGGCTCTGCGATGCGAACACGCCGGTCAGGATGGCACCCAGGATGCCGCCCGTGCCGTGCACGCCGAACACGTCGAAGGCGTCATCGGCACCCAGCAGGCGCTTGAGGCCACCCACGCCCCAGAGGCAGACCACGCCAGCCAGCAGGCCCATCACGATGGAGCCCATGGGGCCCACGAAGCCGGCAGCGGGCGTCACGGCCACGAGGCCGGCCACGGCGCCGGAGGCAGCACCCAGCATGGAGGCCTTGCCCTTGTGCAGGGCTTCGGCACCGATCCAGGACAGCGTGGCGGCAGCGGTGGCCAGCACGGTGTTCACGAAGGCCAGGCCCGCGTTGGCGTTGGCGGCACCGGCGGAGCCGGCGTTGAAGCCGAACCAGCCCACCCACAGCAGCGAGGCGCCCACCATGGTCAGCGTCAGCGAGTGGGGCGTGAAGGCTTCCTTGCCGAAGCCCAGGCGCTTGCCCACCATGTAGGCGCCCACCAGGCCGGCGATACCGGCGTTGATGTGCACCACGGTGCCGCCGGCAAAGTCCAGCGCGCCGTCGGCGCCCAGCAGGCCGCCGCCCCACACGATGTGGGCCATGGGCACGTAGCTGAAGGTGAACCACAGCACCGAGAAGATCAGCACGGCGGCGAACTTGATGCGCTCGGCGAACGAACCCACGATCAGCGCCACGGTGATGGCGGCGAAGGTGCCCTGGAACGCGAAGAACACGTATTCAGGGATGGTCGTCAGCGCGCCGAAGGTCTCCTGGGTCACGCCCTTGAGGAACAGCTTGTCGAAGCCGCCGAAGAACTTGCCCTCGCCCGAGAACGCCAGGCTGTAGCCGTAGATGGCCCAGAGCAGCGACACCAGCGAGAAGATCACGAACACCTGCATCAGCACCGACAGCATGTTCTTGGAGCGGCCCAGGCCGCCGTAGAACAGTGCCAGGCCGGGGATGGTCATCAGGATGACCAGCAGCGTGGAGGTCAGCATCCAGGCGGTGTCGCCGGAATCGACCTTGGGCGCGGGTGCGGCAGCCGGTGCGGCGGCAGCGGGCGCTGCGTCGGCCTTGGCCGGCTCGGCGGCGGCGGCGGGGGCCGGCGCTGCAGCGGATGCGGCTTCGGCGGGCGCCGTCGCGGCGGCGGGTTCGGAGGCGGCGGGCGCCTGGGCCAGCACGGCGGTGCCGGCGGTCATCAGGCTCAAGCCCAGAAGGCAGGAAGCAAGCAGTTTTTTCATGGCGGTACTCGGGATGTGTATCGGGGTACGGGGCGTGTGCGGCCGGCTTTTAGAGGGCTTCCTTGCCGGTTTCGCCGGTGCGGATGCGCACCACCTGCTCCAGGTGGCCCACGAAGATCTTGCCGTCGCCGATCTTGCCGGTGCGCGCTGCGCCTTCGATGGCTTCGATGACGCGCTCGACCAGCTCGTCCGCCACGGCGGCCTCGATCTTGACCTTGGGCAGGAAGTCCACCACGTACTCGGCGCCGCGGTACAGCTCCGTATGGCCCTTCTGGCGTCCGAAGCCCTTGACCTCGGTCACGGTGATGCCTTGCACACCGATGTCCGACAGGGCTTCGCGCACCTCGTCGAGCTTGAAGGGTTTGATGATGGCTGTCACCATTTTCATTTGCGTTTCCTCCGGGTCGGGCGCGGCGCGCCTGCTGTGAGTGGGTATCAGGATAGGGGGCACAAAGCATGGAACGTGCCATCGCCCTCGGAAATGTGTCCCCGCCCGCCCGGCGGGCTTACAGTCCTGGCCTGTACCGTCGCGTTACCCTTTACGCATGCCGTAACGTGATGCACTGTAATGGTGCAAACAAGAAAGCCATGCATGGGGATGTGTCCCCGATGCACCTGTCTGGGGAGGGGTGTCGATATGAGTCTTGCTTTGGTGCAAAGCCGTGCGCTGCTGGGGCTGCAGGCGCCTGCGGTCACCGTCGAAGTGCATCTGGCCAACGGCCTGCCCAGCTTCACGCTGGTGGGCCTGGCCGAGGTGGAGGTCAAGGAGGCGCGCGAGCGCGTGCGCTCGGCGCTGCAGAACGCGGGGCTGGAGTTTCCGGCCAACAAGAAGATCACCGTCAACCTGGCGCCTGCCGACCTGCCCAAGGATTCGGGCCGCTTCGACCTGCCGATCGCCCTGGGCATCCTCGCGGCCAGCGGCCAGATCGATGCGGCGCGGCTGGCCGGACACGAGTTCGCGGGCGAGCTGTCGCTCTCGGGCGAACTGCGCGCCGTGCGCGGCGCCCTGGCCACCAGCCTGGCGCTGCGCACGCTGGGCGAGGCCCCGCGCATGGTGCTGCCGTCCGGCAGCGCCGAAGAGGCCGCGCTGGTGCCGGACACCGAGGTCTATCGCGCCCGCCACCTGCTGGACGTGGTGCGGCACTTCCTGCCCGCAGGGCAGGGCGCTGCGGCGCCTGACGACGAAGGCGAGGGCGGCTGGGCCCGCGTGCTGCCCGCGCCCCCGCCCGTGCGGGCGCCCGAAGCCGACCTGGCCGACGTCAAGGGCCAGGCCGCCGCGCGCCGGGCGCTGGAGATCGCCGCCGCCGGCGGCCACGGCCTCTTGCTGGTGGGGCCGCCCGGCTCGGGCAAGTCCATGCTGGCGCACCGCTTCGCCTCGCTGCTGCCGGCCATGACGGTGCAGGAGGCGCTGGAGAGCGCGGCCGTGGCCAGCCTGGCCGGCCGCTTCGACGCCAGCCGCTGGATGCAGCGAACCACGGCCCATCCGCACCACACCTGCAGCGCGATCGCCCTGGTGGGCGGCGGCTCGCCCCCGCGCCCGGGCGAGATTTCGCTGGCCCACGAAGGCGTGCTCTTCCTGGACGAATTTCCCGAGTTCGCCCGCACCGCGCTGGAGGCGCTGCGCGAGCCGCTGGAGACGGGCCGCATCACCATCGCGCGGGCCGCGCGGCGGGCGGACTTTCCGGCGCGGTTCCAGCTCATCGCGGCGATGAACCCGTGCCCCTGCGGCTTCCAGGGCTCGCCACAGCGCGCCTGCCGGTGCACGCCCGACCAGGTGGCGCGCTACCAGGGCAAGCTCAGCGGCCCGCTGCTGGACCGCATCGACCTGCATGTGGAAGTGCCCGCCGTGCCGGCCGAGGAACTGCTGGGCGCGCCGCCCGGCGAATCCAGCGCCGCCGTGCGCGCGCGGGTGGAGGCTGCGCGGGAACGCGCCGTGGCCCGCCAGGGCAAGCCCAACCAGGCGCTGCAGGGCCGCGAGATCGACGCCCACCTGCTGCTGGACGATGTCGCCGGGCGCTTTCTGCAGGACGCCGCGCAGCGCCTGGGCTGGTCGGCCCGCAGCACGCACCGGGCGCTCAAGGTGGCCCGCACCATCGCCGACCTGGCCGGCGCCGAGCGCATCGGCGTGGCGCATGTGGGCGAGGCGGTGCAGTACCGGCGGGTGCTGCGCGGCGCGCACTGACATCGGGCGCCCCGGGCCCGGGGCGGTCGCTGGACGTGCGCCGGGCCCCTGGGCGGGAGAGGCTGCGCGCGGGCCTGGAAGTTTTCAGCAAACGCCTCCATAGAAAAGATTGTGTTCAATTTAATTGGGTTAAATGTGAATATCCGGGCTCACCGGCAGCGCATGCCGATGAGCCCCCTCCGCTTTTCCCTCCCTCTCTCTTTCCAGTGAGTCGCCCCATGAAGTTCCAACGCACCGCCGTCTTCGCCTCCATCGCCTTCGCCGTGGCCGCCGCCGCCAGCTCCGCTGCCTTCGCGCAGGCACCGGCGCCGCAGGCGCAACCGCAGCAGCAACAGCCGGCCAGGCCGTCCGTGGTCATCGTCCACGGCGCCTTCGCCGATGGCTCCGACTGGGCCAAGGTCATTCCGCTGCTGCAGGCCAAGGGCGTGAACGTGGTGGCGGTGCAGAACCCGCTGACCTCGCTGGAAGACGACGTGGCCGCCACCCAGCGCGCCCTGGCGCTGCAGCCCGGCAAGGTCGTGCTGGTGGGCCATTCGTGGGGCGGCGTGGTCATCACCCAGGCCGGTGCCGATCCGAAGGTCTCGGGCCTGGTCTATGTGGCCGCGCTGGCGCCGCAGGCCAACCAGTCGGCCGGCGAGATGATCAAGGCCTACCCGCCCGCGCCCGGCTTCGCCTTCATCACGGCCGATGCCTCGGGCTACCTGCGCATGACGCCCGAAGGCATCGCGCGCCACTTCGCGCAGGACGTGCCGGCCAGGACCACGGCCGTGATGGCTGCGACGCAGGGGCCCGTCAACGGCAAGGCCTTCGAGCAGAAGGTGAGCGTGGCGGCCTGGCAGAGCAAGCCCTCCTGGTACATCGTGAGCAGCAAGGACCACATGATCCAGCCCGAGCAGCAGGTGGCCATGGCTCGCGACATCGGCGCCCAGGTGACCACGCTGGCGACCAGCCACGTGCCCCAGCAGTCGGCGCCGGCCAAGGTGGCGGCGGTGATCCTGGAGGCGGTCAACAGCGCCACGACGCGCTGAGGCGGTCGGCCCGGCGGTACCGGCAGGCCGAGTGCAGGGCGCGGTGGATGGCAGAACCTTCCAGCCGTTCCCATTCCGTTGAGATGCTATTCAAAAGATAGCTGCATACCCAGATGTATCAAGGGCTGTAGCCTGATTGGGCTGCCATGGCCTGCCCGCCGGCAGGCCTACACCCCCAGGTAGGCCCGCCGCACGGCGCCGTCCGCCGCCAGCTCCGCCATGGGTGCGGCATGCACGATGCGGCCCTTTTCCAGCACGTAGGCGCGGTCGGCCACGGCTTCGGCCAGGGTCAGGTTCTGCTCGCTCAGCAGAATGCCGATGCCCTGGCGCTTGAGCTGCAGGATGGTCTGCGCCATCTGCTCCACGATGAGCGGCGCCACGCCTTCGGAGGGCTCGTCCAGCAGCACGGCCAGGGGCTGGCCCATCAGGGTGCGGGCCACCGTCAGCATCTGCTGCTCGCCGCCGCTCATGCGGCCGCCTGCGCGCCTGGGCATCTCGCCCAGGTTGGGAAAGAGCGCGAAGAGCCGCTCGGGCGTCCAGAGGGGCGCAGGGCTGCCGTCGGGCCAGCGGCGCGGCGGCTGGCGGCCGACTTCCAGGTTCTCCAGCACGCTCAGGTCGGTGAAGATGCGGCGCTCCTCCGGCACGTAGCCCAGGCCGCGCCGCGCGATCTGGTGCGGCGCCAGGCGCGACACGTCCTGCCCCAGCAGGCGCACCGCGCCCTGGCGGCGCGCCACCAGCGCGGCGATGCTTTTCAAGGTGGTCGATTTGCCCGCGCCGTTGCGCCCCATCAGCGCCACGACCTCGCCACGGCCCACCTGCAGGCTCACGCCGAAGAGGATCTGCGCAGCGCCGTACCAAGCCTGCAGGCCTTCGACCTCCAGCAGCGGCGCAGCCGTGTTCGCGTGCGGCCCCGTCATGCCGCGGCCTCCTGCCCGGCCTGCCGCAGCCGGGCCGCCAGCGTGCCCGTGCCCAGGTAGGCCGCCTGCACCCGCGCATCGGCCTGGATGGCGGCGGGCGCGCCTTCGGCCAGGATGCGGCCGCGCACCATCACGATCACGCGGTCGGCCTGCTGGAAGACCACGTCCATGCTGTGCTCGGTGAACAGCACGCCCATGCGGCGCTCCTGCGCCAGCTCGCGCGTGAGGGCCATCAGCGCGACGCGCTCGGCCGGCGCCATGCCGGCGGTGGGTTCGTCCATCAGCAGGAGGCGCGGCGCATGGGCCAGCGCCATGGCGAGCTCCACGCGCTTGACGTCGCCGTAGGCCAGCTCGCTGCAGGGGCGCGCGGCCTGGGCGCGCATGCCCACGCGCTCCAGCAGGGCCAGCGCGTCCGCCACGCGGTGCGTGTGGGCCGGACGCCAGAAGTCGAACACGCGCCGGTCGGCCGCCAGCAGCGCCATCTGCAGGTTCTGCAGCACGGTGAGCGAGGAGAAGGTCTCCGCGATCTGGAAGGTGCGGCCCACGCCCCGGCGCCAGATGGCGCGCGGCGGCAGGCCGGCGATGCTCCGGCCGTCGAGCAGGATCGATCCCGCATCGGGCCTGAGCTGCCCGCCCACCAGGTTGAAGGTGGTCGATTTGCCCGCGCCGTTGGGGCCGATCAGCGCCAGCAGCTCGCCCGGCGCGATGGAAAAGCCCACGCCGTCCACCGCCTGCACGCCGCCGAAGGCCTTGGCCAGGCCGCTCACCTGCAGCAGGCTCATGGCTGCGCCTCCGGCTTCGCTTTGTTTTTCATGGCAAGCAGCCCGCGCAGCGATTGCGCAAAGCCCGCAATCCCCTGCGGAAACAGCAGCACCAGCACCAGCATGGTCGCGCCCAGCACGGCGCGCCAGTAATCGGTGTGGCGGGCGATGGTGTCGTGCAGCCAGGTGAAGGCCGCCGCGCCCGCCAGCGGGCCGGCCAGCGACTGCACGCCGCCCAGCAGCACCATGACCAGCCCATCGACCGACTGGCCGACCGACAGCGCCCCGGGCGAGACGCCGCCCTTGGAAAGCGCGTAGAGCGCCCCGGCCAGCCCGGCGGCCATGCCCGCCGCCACGAAGCCCGCCCAGCGCAGCCGGTGCACGTCGATGCCGATGGCATCCGCCCGCAGGGCCGAATTGCGCGCCGCGCGCAGCGCCAGCCCGAAGGGCGACTGCAGCAGCCGGCGCAGCGCCCAGATGCCGCCGGCCACGCAGGCCAGCACCAGCCAGTAGAAGGCGGGGCCCTCGGCCAGCCAGCCCTGGGGCCACACGCCGGTGATGCCGTTGCTGCCGCCGGTCACCGCGTCCCACTGGAATGCGATGGCCCAGGTGATCTGCGCGAAGGCCAGCGTCAGCATCGCCAGATACACGCCCGAGAGGCGCACGCAGAACCAGCCGTAGGCCAGCGCGAAGGCGCCGCCCGCCAGCGGCGCCAGCGCCAGCGCGGCCGGCACGGGCAGGCCCGCCGTGCGCACCAGCAGCGCCACCGCATAGGCGCCCACGCCGAAATACGCCGCATGGCCGAAGGAATGCAGGCCGGCCGGCCCCATCAGCGCATGCAGGCTGGCGGCGAAGAGCGCGGCGATCAGCATGTCCTGCATCAGCACCGTGGCATAGGGCCAGGCGCTGGCCGCCACGGGCAGCAGCGCCAGCGCCGCCACGCCGGCCACGGCGCCCCAGCGGGCCGCGCGGCTGGCCGGGCACGGCGGGGCCTCGGCCGGGGCTGCGAGGCGCGGCACGGCCTGCGGCCGGCCCAGCAGGCCCCAGGGGCGCCAGACCAGCACGGCGGCCATCACCAGGAATTCGACCACCAGCGTGAGGCACGGAAAGGCGATGGCCACGCCCGCCACTTCCACCACGCCCAGCCAGATGCACACCGCCTTCAGCTCCGCGATCAGCAGCGCCGCCACGAAGGCGCCGGGCAGCGAGCCCATGCCGCCCACCACCACCACCACGAAGGCGGCGCCGATGGTGGCCATGTCCATCTCCAGGTTCGCCGGCTCGCGCGGCAGCTGCAGCGCGCCGCCCAGGCCGGCCAGCAGCGCGCCCAGCGCGAACACGGCGGTGAAGAGCCAGGCCTGGTTCACGCCCAGCGCGCCGACCATCTCGCGGTCCTGCGTGGCGGCGCGCACCAGCGTGCCCCAGCGCGTGCGGTGCAGCAGCAGCCAGAGCAGGGCCAGCACCAGCGGCCCCACGCAGATCAGGAACAGGTCGTAGGCCGGGAACTGCCGGCCCAGCAGCGGCACCGCGCCTTCCAGCCCCGGCGCGCGCGGGCCGAACAGCTCTTCCGGGCCCCAGGCCCAGAGCACTGCGTCCTTGATGACCAGCACCAGCGCGAAGGTGGCCAGCAGCTGGAAGAGTTCGGGCGCGCGGTAGATGCGGCGCAGCAGCGCCACTTCCACCAGCGCGCCCAGCAGCCCCACGGCCAGCGGCGCCAGCAGCAGCGCGGGCCAGAAGCCGATGCCGGGTGCCAGGCGATCGACCAGCGAATAGGCCGCGTAGAGGCCCAGCATGGTGAACGAGCCATGCGCGAAGTTGACGATGCGCGTCACGCCGAAGATGAGCGACAGGCCCACCGCCACCAGAAAGAGGGTGGAAGCGCCCGCCAGCCCGTTCAGCAGCTGCAGCAGCAGGCCGGAGAGATCCATGCGCGAAAGGGAGGGAAGGGCGGGCCGCTCAGTTCGCGGCGGCAGGCCGCAGCTGGCGCACCTGCGCGTCGGAGGGCTGGTACTTGGCGCCGTCCAGGTAGCGGAAGTCCACCATCACGCCCTTGCCGCCCTCGTTCTTCGTCGTGCCGACGAAGGCGCCCATGGTGGATTGGTGGTCCTGCGCGCGGTAGGTGATGGGGCCGAAGGGCGTGTTCACCTGCAGGCCGCGGAAGGCGGCGATCAGGCGCTCGGTGTCGGCCGAACCGGCGCGCTGCAGGCCGGCGGCCAGCGAGAGCACGGCGTTGTAGCCCACGACCGATCCGGCGCGCGGGTAGTCGCCGAAGCGCTTCTGGTAGGCCGCGAGGAAGGCCTTGTGCTCGGGCGTCTGGATGCCCTGCCACGGGTAGCCGGTGACGATCCAGCCGTTGGGCGTCTCGCCCTTGAGGGTGTCCAGGTACTCGGGCTCGCCCGAGAGCAGGCTCACCACGCTGCGGCCCTGGAACAGGCCCCGCGTGTTGCCTTCGCGCACGAACCTGGCCAGATCGGCGGCGAACAGCACGTTGAAGATCGCGTCGGGCTTGGCATCGGCCAGCGCCTGCACCACGCTGCCCGCATCCACCTTGCCCAGCGGCGTGGCCTGCTCGGCGACGAACTCCACGTCGGGCTGGGCGGCCTTCATCAGCGTCTTGAAGGTGGCCACGGCCGACTGGCCGTATTCGTAGTTGGGATAGACGATGGCCCAGCGCTTCTTGCGCAGCTGCACCGCCTCGGGCACCAGCATGGCCACCTGCATGTAGGTGGAGGGCCGCAGGCGGAAGGTGTAGCGGTTGCCGTTCTCCCACACGATCTTGTCGGTGAGCGGCTCGGCCGCGAGGAAGAACACCTTCTTCTGCCGCGCGAAGTCGGTCAGCGCCAGGCCCACGTGCGAGAGGAAGCTGCCCATGAGCACGTCCACCTTCTCGTGGGCCAGCAGTTCCTCGGCGGCGCGCACGGCGTCGCCCGGGTTGCCGTTGTCGTCGCGCGTGACCAGCTCCAGCTTCTTGCCCTGCACGCCGCCGCCCGCGTTGATCTGCTCCAGCGCCAGCTCCATGCCCTTCTTGTAGGGCTCCAGGAAGGCCGGCTGGGCCTTGTAGCTGTTGATCTCGCCGATCTTGTACACGCTTTGCGCCTGGGCATGGGCGGCGGGCAGCAGGGCGGACGAGGCGAATGCGGCCAGCAGGGCGGCCAGGTGAGAGCGGCGGGTCGAAGGCATGGTGTGAGGTCTTAGGTCGAGGACGGCATGAGCTTCAGCGGAAATGGAATGTACCCGCCCCGCCGGTTTGCCCGACAATGCTGGGGTTTGCCCGCACGGCAGGGGGCAGCTTCAGGAACGGCGAAGGCGGCGCCTATGGCGCGCGGCCCTTCGGTCCCTTCCGGCCACCGGCCCTGCCCCGATACGGGTTCGCCGCCGCCCCTGATCTTCCCGATCTCCTCTTTCTACCCGGATACAGCCATTCCATGAGCGCTTTTCTCGAAGAACGCGTCCTGACCGTTCACCACTGGACCGACCGCCTGTTCTCCTTCACCACCACGCGGGACCCGGCCCTGCGTTTCTCCAACGGCCACTTCACCATGATCGGCCTGAAGGTGGACGGCAAGCCCCTGCTGCGCGCCTATTCCATCGCCAGCCCCAACTACGAGGAACACCTCGAGTTCCTGTCGATCAAGGTGCCCGAAGGCCCGCTGACCTCGCGCCTGCAGAACATCCAGGTGGGCGACACCATCATCGTCGGCAAGAAGCCCACCGGCACGCTGCTGATCGACTACCTGCTGCCCGGCAAGAACCTGTATCTGATCGGCACCGGCACGGGCCTGGCCCCCTGGCTGGCCGTGGCCCGCGACCCCGAGACCTACGAGCGCTTCGACAAGGTCGTGGTGGTGCACGGCGTGCGCCAGGTCGAAGAGCTGGCCTACCAGCAGCTGTTCGAGAAGGACCTCGCCGAGCATGAATTCCTGGGCGAGATCCTCAAGGACAAGCTGGTCTATTACCCCACCGTCACCCGCGAGCCCTTCCGCAACCAGGGCCGCATCACCGACCTGATCGAAGACGGCACCTTCCCCGCCAACATCGGCCTGCCCGCGCTGGACCCGGCCAACGACCGCGTCATGCTCTGCGGCAGCCCCGCCATGCTGGCCGACCTGAAGGAGATGCTGGAAAAGCGCGGCTTCAACGAAGGCAACACCAGCACGCCGGGCGACTTCGTCGTCGAGCGCGCCTTCGTCGAGAAATAAGCCCTCCCAGCCCGCAAGGCACGCGCGGCGTGCGGCAGGCAGCCTTCTGCCGCGCAGCCGCACGAGAAAAGAAAAAGGCCGGCCCGGAATCGCTTCCGGGCCGGCCTTTTGCGTTGCCTGCCGCCACCGGGGCGGCTTCGGCGGGTCAGTAGGTGTTGTTCACCACGCGCATCGGCTGGTTGTTGCCGTAGTAGCCGGCGTCGCTGCCACCCTGGTAGACCTGGAAGGAGCCGCCATCCACGCGCACCGGCGTGCCCTGGGCCACCGGCTGCGAACGGGTGAAGGTGCGGATCGAGCCGTCATCCATGCGCACGCGGATCTGGTAGGCCGTGGTGGTGCGGGTGCGCTGCTCCACCGTGTGGCCCAGATAGCCGCCGCCCAGGGCGCCGATCAGCGTGGCTGCGGTACGGCCGTTGCCCTTGCCCACCTGGTTGCCCAGCACGCCGCCGAGCACGCCGCCGGCGATCGCGCCGACGCCCGTGGCCGGAGCGGCCTCCTGCACGGCCTGCACCGATTCCACGCGGCCGCAGCTGGCGCACACGGGCGCACGGGCCACCGGCTGGGCCGAGACCGGGCGGGAATACGAAGGCGATCCATAGCCGCCCTGGGCGTAATCCTCGCGGCCCGAGCCGCTGCGCACGCGGGTCGCTCCTTGATGGATAGCCGCCTGCGGGCGCTGCACCTGGGCTGCGGGGGCATTCTGTGCCGTGGCTGCCTCAGCCTGGGCGACGCGCGTGTCGGCCGCGGCCGGTGCTGCGAGCGCAGCCACGGGCTGGGCCGGCACGGCATCGCGGTGGGTCTGCTGCACGATCAGCGTGGCGCCCAGGGCCAGCACGCTGGCGCCCAGCGCGCCGATGGCCGCCCACATCCATTTGGCTGATGCGCCCCCCGGGCCGGTGGCGCCGGGCGTGGACGAAGAAGAAGCCGAATTGGGAGATTGAACGATCAGACTCATGATGAAGTCCTCCTTGGAGTTGTCGCCGCAGCGTACCGCCAGGGATGCTTTACAAGCCGGGTCTATTTGTAACCGCCGTAAGAGCGCGTGGCAGCGCTGTAGGCCGGCGCCTCGCCCGCGCACCGCATGTCGCAGGCAGGCCACATCGACGGATGCGGCCTCGGCCGTTCAGGCCGTGCGTGCCTGCTCTGCGGCTTGTCGCTCCTCGCCCTGGCGCTTCTGCAGGCCGGCGTGCCTGGCGTATTCCTCGCGCGTTTCCTGCAGCGCGCGTGCGCAGGCGGCGGCGAAGAGCAGCACCGCCGACGAGAAGAAGATCCACATCAGCAGCACCACCAGCGAGCCCGCCGCGCCGTAGGCCGAGACCACGGCCGCCGTCGAGAGATAGAACGCCAGCAGCTGCTTGCCCACCGTGAACAGGATGGCGCCCACCACCGCGCCGAACACCAGGCAGGTCATCGACGGCTTGGGGCCGCCGCCGATGCGCATCAGCCCCACGAAAAGGCCCACCGCGATGCCGAAGGCCACCAGTTCGTTGACCACCAGCAGCAGCGTGCCCGCACCCTCGGGCAGGGTGCCGGTGGCCCAGTGGCTCACCATGTTGATGCCGGTCGAGACCACCAGCGAGATGAGCAGCAGGAAGCCGATCGCCATCACGTAGCCCAGGCCGCGCAGGCGCAGCGAGGCCATGCGCCACCAGGCGGCCTTGACCTGCGGCACCGGCTGCCCGCCCGTCCAGAGGCGTTCCAGCGCGGACTGCAGCTCCACGAACACCCCTGTGGCGCCCGAGAGCAGCAGCACGAAGCCGAAGATGGAGGCCAGCCGCCCTTCGGACGGCGCCTGCGCGCTCGCCAGCGCGGCGCGGATCACGTCCGCACCCCGGTCGCCCACCACGCTCTGCACCTGGGTGATCAGGTTGGTCTCCAGGTAGGACTTGTCGATCCACCAGCCCAGCACGCCCACCAGCAGCAGGAGCAGGGGGGCCAGGCTGAGCATGCCGTAGAACGACATGGCGGCGCTCATGCGCGGCCCGTCCACGTCCATCCACAGATTGGCGGCACGGATCAACGGCGCCACGGGGCGCAGCAGGCGCTGGGCGCGATCGGCCAGCCGGTCCTTGAGGGAGGTCGTCATGCCGGGGATTGTCGCCCTGCCGTCGGGCAGCGACTGTCAGCAGATGCCGACAGCACCGGCACTGCGGGCATGCTTGCGGCCCCCAGCGCGGCAGGGGCCGGCGGCGCCCGGCGGGCCGTACACTCGACGGCTGCCACGAAGCCCCATCCACCCGAGACAAACAGGAAAGAAAGAATGCACACGCGCTGCGCACTGGTCGGCATGCCAGGCTCCGGCAAATCGACCGTCGGCCGCCAGCTGGCCCGCCGGCTGGAGGTGCCCTTTCTGGACCTGGACCACCGGCTGGAGCAGGTGCTGGGCACCAGCATCCGCGCGTACTTCGAGCAGCACGGCGAAGACAGCTTCCGCGAGCGCGAGTCCGCCCTGCTGGCCGAAGTGGCCGCGCAGCCGGGCGACATGGTGCTCTCCACCGGCGGCGGCGTGGTGCTGCGGCCGGCCAACCGCGCCGCGCTGCGCGACTTCGGCCACGTGCTGTACCTGCGCGCCACGCCCGACGAGATCTTCAAGCGCGTGCGCCACGACAAGGCCCGCCCGCTGCTGCAGGTGGCCAACCCGCTGGAGCGCCTGCGCGAGCTCCACGCCCAGCGCGACCCGCTCTACCGCGAGGCCGCCCACTTCACCATCGAAACCGGCCGGCCCACCGTGAGCACGCTGGTCAGCATGATCGTCATGCAGCTGGAAATGGCGGCCTGACCGGCCCGGGCCCGCCCCGCGGCGGGCGGGCCGTGCAGCGCTGCGTTCATCGCTTTTCTTTCAACGACTCCCATGAACTCCCAAGACATCCAATTGCTGGCGACCGCGCTGGCCAGCGTGCTGGGGCTGGTCGCGCTCATCGTGTCGCGGCCCAGGCTGCACCCGTTGCTGGCACTGCTGCTCGTCTCCGTCGCCACCGGCCTGCTCACCGGCATGCCGCTGGACAAGCTGGTCCACGCCATCTCGGGCGGCGCGGGCAAGACGCTGGGGGCGGTGGGCCTGGTCGTGGCGCTGGGCGCCATGCTGGGCAAGATCCTGGCGGATTCCGGCGTCACCGACAGCCTGGCCAGCGCTATCCTGGAGCGGGCTTCGCGCAAGCTCCTGCCCTGGGCCATGACCGGCGTGGCCTTCATCGTCGGCATTCCGATGTTCTTCGAGGTGGGGCTGGTCGTGCTGCTGCCGCTGATCTTCGGCGTAGCCCGCAAGCTGGAGGCCGAGCAGCGCGGCGGCGGATCGGCCTATGTCTATATCGGCGTGCCCGTCATCGCCGCGCTGGCCGCCATGCACGGCATGGTGCCGCCGCATCCGGGCCCGCTCACCGCCATCGCCACGCTCAAGACCAGCGTCGGCGCCACCATGCTCTACGGCTTCATCGCCGCCATTCCCGCCATCGTGCTGGCCGGCCCGGTGTACGGCAGCTTCATCGCCCGGCGCCTGACGGTGCGCCCCGACGACGCCCTGATCGCCCAGTACGCGCCCGAACTCAAAGGGGCTGATGGCGACGCGGCCGCGCAGGGATCGCGCCCGGCGCCGCCCGGCATCGGCGTGGGCGTGCTGGCCGCCCTGGCGCCCGCGCTGCTCATGCTGCTGCACGCCGTGGGCGAGATGCTGCTGCCCAAGAGCTCGCCCCTGCTGCACTTCGCAGCCTTCGTGGGCCACCCCATCATCGCCATGCTGCTGGGCGTGATCTTCGCCGTGCTGGTGCTGCGCCCGGGCCGGCCCGAGGCGGTGCGCCGCGCGCTGAGCGACAGCATCAAGCCCGTCGCCAACGTGCTGCTCATCATCGCGGGCGGCGGCGCCTTCCAGCAGGTGCTGACCGATGCGCGCGTGGGCGACGCCATCGTCCACCTGAGCCACCAGCTGCCGGTGTCGCCGCTGCTGCTGGGCTGGCTCATCTCCATGTTGCTGTCCGTCTCCACGGGCTCGGCCACCGTCGGCATCGTGGGGGCCGCGGGCCTGCTCGCGCCGCTGGCGGCCTCCGGCACGGCGGTGAACCAGCCGCTGCTGGCGCTGGCCATCGGCTGCGGGTCGCTCTTCTTCAACTACGCCAACCACGCCGGCTTCTGGCTGGTGAAGGAATCGTTCGGCATGAGCATGGGCGAGGCCACCAAGACCATCTCGGTCGTGCAGTCCATCGTGGCGCTGGTGGGGCTGGCGATGGTGATGCTGATGAACCTGCTGCCGCCCCTGGTCTGAGCCGGCATTCCAGCCTTCTCCGCGTCCCCATCAAAAAAGGCCTGCAATGCAGGCCTTTTCTACGCCGGGACGAGGGCCCCCTTACTTGGCGTGCTTGGCCGGGTGGGCGTGGTGGGCCGCATTGGCCGGGTCGGTGGCCATGCTGCTGGCGATCACCTTCTCGTAGGCCGACTTGGTCAGGTTGACCGCGCAGAACTCGTCCAGCTGCGGCTTGATCTTGTCGATGGATTCTTCCTCGAACACCGCTTCCTTGTTGCCCTTCTTGGAGTGGCCCACGGCGTAGTAGATGAACTTGGGCTTGACGGTCTCGCTCAGCGCGATGTAGTCGGCGCAGGTCGTCTTCACGATGGGCTTGGCAGGTGCGGCTGCCGGTGCGGGCGTCTGGGCCAGCGCGGCGGTGGCGGTCACTGCGGTCAGGGCCAGTGCGGTGATGTAGGGAAGAACTCGCATGATGTCACTCCTTGGGATCGATGGTGTTGGCGGAGCGCCGTCTGGTGCCCCGTGGCCTTGCCGCCTGGAGCCGTCGTGCGGTGCGCGAGGGGCTGTCCCCTGGCGGGCTGGCTATCGACGACTTTTCAGCGACGAGTCCATCGTAGGAGCGGCGACTTAGACCGGACTTAAAAGGAAGGCACAGCGCAGGTGCCCTCGCTCATCGCGTCGAACCGTCGGCGCGGCGGCGCATCACCGCAGCACGTAGCTGGCCAGCACCGCCTGCACTTCGTAGATGCTGAGCCGCTTGTTGAACTGCTTTTGCACGGGCACGGCGGTGCCCGAGATCCAGATCTTCAGCTCTGCATCCAGATCGAAGGTGCCGGCCGTCTCCACGCTGAAATGCGTGATGCTGCGGTAGGGGATGGAGTGGTAGGACACCTTGCTGCCCGTGAGCCCCTGCTTGTCCACGAGCACGAAGCGCTTGTCGGTGAAGACGAAGTAGTCGCGGATCAGCTGATAGGCGTGTTCCACCTTTTCGCCGGGCGCCAGGATCTGCGCGAACTCCTGCTGGATGGTCTGCGGATCGATCTTGGAAGCGTTGCCGAGCATGCCGTCGAGAAGGCCCATGGTGCGTTGTCCTTGGAGTGGGTTGGAAAGAAGGGCGCTGGCCCTGCGCCATCGGCGATAGCCGATCGCCGGTCGCTGGGCGGGCGCAGCCATTGTGCGGCCGCGGCACCCGGCCGCTCCCGGTCGTCTTCTTTCCCTGCCTCTCGCGCCGGCTCCGGCCATATGCAGAAAACGTGCTTGGGTGCGCCCAATCGTTCTAACCATGCCGCGCACGCCGCACTTACGCTCCGATCCATATGCATGAAGTCGCCAGGCCCCATGGCCGTACCGGCGCCGCCCTCGCGGCAGCCAGGGGCCGGCCGGAGTCCCATCGTTCGTAAAGGAAACCCCCGACATGTCCAGCTCTTCGCAATCGCTGACCGCCGCATCCGCCCAGGGCAAGAAGGCCCAGGCACTGAACCACGGCCTGCTCGTCACCCTCGACGCCAAGGCCGGCAAGCAGGACCAGGTCGCCACGCTGCTCAGCAATGCGCTGAATGCGGCGGCGCGCGAATCCGGCACCGTCACCTGGTACGCCTACCGCATCACCGACACGAAGTTCGGCATCTTCGACACCTTCGTCGATGAGCACTCGCGGCATGCCCACCTGCAGGGCGACATCGCCAGGGCGCTCGAACAGGTCGGTGCCGACGTGCTCGACGGCGCGCCGCAGATCCAGCCCATCTCCATCGTCGCCGCCAAGATCTGAGCGGCCTCTCCCTGAACCCCTTTGCGCCTCTCCCCGGAAAACACCATGTCCCAGAAGACAAGCCAACGCGACCCCATCCTGCTGAGTGCCTTCGACATGCACTGCGTCGTGCACCAAAACCCCGGCATGTGGCGTTACCCGGGTGACCAGACGCACAACTACAAGGACATCGAGTACTGGGTCGATATGGCCAAGGTGCTGGAGCAGGGCGGCTTCGACACCCTGTTCATCGCCGACGTGCTGGGCTTCTACGACGTCTATGGCGGCAACCGCGATGCGGCCCTGCGCACCGCCGCGCAGGCCCCGGTCGGCGATCCGCTGATGACCATCGCCGCCATGGCCGCCGCCACCAAGCGCCTGAGCTTCGGCGCCACCGTGTCGCTGACCTACGAGCTGCCCTACAAGTTCGCCAAGACCATGACCACGCTGGACCACCTCACCAAGGGCCGCGTGGCGTGGAACATCGTCACCTCCTACCAGCAGAGCGCCGCCGTCAACCTCGGGCTCGACCAGCAGATCGAGCATGACGAGCGCTACAACATCGCCGACGAATTCATGGAGGTCTGCTACAAGCTCTGGGAAGGCTCGTGGGAAGACGATGCCGTCGTGCGCGACGTGGAGCGCGGCGTCTATACCGAGCCGTCGAAAGTCCACGACATCCGCCACGAAGGCAAGTACTTCAAGGTGCCCGGCGCGCACCTGTGCGAGCCCTCGCCGCAGCGCACGCCCTTCCTCTTCCAGGCCGGCGCCTCCGCGCGGGGCCGCAACTTCGCCGCCACGCATGCCGAGGCCGTGTTCCTGATTGGCACCAACCCCAAGGACCTGCGCCCCATCGTGGACCAGTACCGCATGATGGCCGCGCAGCAGGGGCGCGATCCGCGCAGCCTGAAGATCATCATCATGCTCACGCCCATCGTGGCGGAGACCGACGAGCTCGCGCAGCAGAAGCTCGCCACCATCAAGCAAAGCGCCCAGGTGGATGCGGCCCTGGCGCTCTGGGGCGGCTGGACGGGCATCGACCTCTCCGGCGCCGACCCCGACAAGCCGCTGGACCAGTTCCGCGGCGACGGCATCCGCGCCTTCAGCGACATGCTCACCCGCGTGGACAGCGAACTCGTCTGGACGCCGCGCCGCCTGGCCGAATGGCTCTGCGTAGGCGGCATGAGCGCCAGTTGCGTCGGCTCGCCCCAGACCATCGTCGATCACATGGAGGAATGGCTCGAAGTGGCCGACGTGGACGGCTTCAACATCGCCCGCGTCACCAACTTCGGCACCTTCGAAGACTTCCGCGACCTGATCACGCCCGAACTGCGCAAGCGCGGCCTGATCCCGCAGGAATCGGATCTGCGCAACCAGACCCTGCGCGAGCGCATCTATGGCCAGCCGCGCCTGCGCGACGACCACCCCGGCTCGCTCTTCAAGCACGGCCCGGCGCGCCCCGCCGCGCGGCGCGCCAACGCCCCCGTCACCCTGCGCACCTCGCCGCGCAACGTCGGCCTCTTGGTCACCCTCAAGGCCAAGCCCGACACCGTGCAGCAGCTCGAAGGCTGGCTCAAGGACATGCAGGGCCACGCGCTGGACGAGCAGGGCACCACCTCGTGGTACGCCTTCAAGATCGACGAGCACACCTACGGCATCTACGACACCTTCCTCTCCGAAGAAGGGCGCGAGCAGCACGTCCACGGGCAGATCGTGAAGTCGCTGCGCAAGGAGCAGCACGACATGCTGGCCGTGCCGCCCGAGATCCGGCAGGTGGACCTGCTGGCGGTGAAGAGCGCGCCGGCCTGGGGCCTGGGCGTTTGAGGCCGTTGCTCCATCCGCCCACCACGCCCGCGCGTGGGCGGCGGATGCCGATCGGCGTGTGAGGCTGCGAGCCCCCGCAAGAGGGGCATGCGGGTTTGTCCTGAATCGCTTTTTGCGTTGCCGCAAACGCGGCGCAGGCACGCGGGCTTACCCTCCGGGAGCGCCCATGCAGGCGCTATGGAGGACTCCCCACATGAAGAAAAAGTTGATCCTGATCGCCGCCATGTCGCTGTGCGCGATCGCTTCGGCCAAGGGCCACGGCGGTGGCGGCAGCCACTACGGCAGCCATGGCAGCAGCAGCCACGGCGGCAGCCATTCCAGCCATGCCGGCACATCGTCGATCGGCAGCAGCCATTCGGTCAGCGGCTACACCCGCAAGGACGGCACCTATGTGGCACCCAGCCATGCCACGAACCCGAACCAGACGGCGCACGACAACTGGACCACGAAGGGCAACACAAACCCCTACACCGGCAAAGACGGGACGAGGGAGCCATGAAGCGCCGCTTCCTCGGTGTGGCGCTGATCGCGGGGCTGCTGGGCGCCGTGGCGGGTGAGGCCCAGGCCCGCGGCGGCCGGCGCGGCGGCTCGTCTTCCCACCGTGGCCGGGCCTCGTTCGCGGGCGGCGGGGGTGGCGGCGGTGGCAGCGGCGGGGGCTGCGGCTCGCGTGGCGGCCCGGGCTACCGCAAGGCCAACGGCAAGTGCGCCAGCCATCGCGATTGATCCCCATGATTCGTTCCTGAGCATCTGCCTGGCGGCAGCGTGGCGTGTGTGCGCTCCGCCAGGTTCACAGGGGCACCGCGGAAATATGCATCACGCGGCATCCCGGCGGCGCCTTGCCGCTTTGCCACACCGCCACGGCCGCGCAGTGCCTCAGAGCATCACCGCATCGCTACGCATAGTGCGGGCCGTCGTGCCACGCGTCCCGCAGCGGGCCGGCCGTGACGGCCTTGACCTCTTCCCGGGCCGACAGCCAGGCCGACACGGCTTCGCGGTCGTCCTCGGTGGCGGAGCCGCGTCCCCAGCGCGAGACGAAGCCCCCGCCCACGCTGCCGCCATAGGCCAGGCCGCGCGCCTCGATCGACTCATCCAGCAGCGCCGACAGCAAGGCGTTCTGCTCCTCGAAGGCCAGCGGGCGGTGCAGTTCCACGTCCACCCGAAAGCCCCATTCACGAAACTCGCCGATGCGCAGCTTCTTCCTCAGGCGCCGGCTGCGGTGGCGGGACGGGGGCGGGTTCCATTTCATGGCGTTGCTCCTGGGCTGGGTGCCTTCTTGCGATGGCGGAACGGGTGAACGCCTGCAGGATGCGAGGTGAGCATGACGTTTTGAAGACGTCGGGCTGGCCCCTGGCGGCAAGATATGAAGAGCGTCAACGCCGCGTGGCGTTTGCCTCGTGCTCTCCCTTGCCGCCGCATCCGCGGGGCGCGCCTTATTTTTCCGGCATGGCCGAGGAGTGGTGGCTCGTGATGAGCCATTGGCCGTCGATGTAATCGTAGGTATAGCTGTAGCGGGCCTTCACCACGGCCCCGGTCTTGGCGAAGGTGAAGGTATAGAGGCCTGCATCCACCGCGGTGTTGCAACCCGTCTTGATGAAGCGCTGGTTGATCTTGCCGCTCGGCTTGTCGTGCAGGAAGTGCTCGAAGTAGTCTTCCTCTTCCGCCGCCGTCATCCGCGGCTTGTTGGACACCGTCGGCAGCAGGATGGAGTTCGGCGCGTAGTTCTCCACCACCTTGTGGGCATCGCCGGTGGCCAGCGACGCATTCCAGCGGTCGAAGAGGGCGGCCACCTGTTCGGGGGTGATGTGCTCGCAGGTCTCGGTGGTCGTGCTCGCTGCAGCGGTCTTCATGGCTGCAGGGGCTGCCGATCCGGAACTGCTCGACCCCGGCGCTGACGCGCAGGCCACCAGGGACGCGGTGCAGATCAGCGGGATGATCCGAAGGAGTGGGTGATGCATGGGATACCTCTCAACAAAGGCTGTTGTTGTTGCCGACGCGGAAATGCACGGCTTTTCTTGCCACCCCATGCCCCAACTCGCAGGCTCTGCAGTGCGATGGGCCTTGTCACTACATCCAGGAAGAAGCCCATGGCAAAGCCATGCGCACTTCTATGGAGAAGAAGAAAGGCGCATCGACGCTGAACGGAGCAGCCAGCCAGCAAGGCTGGTGCATCAGGGGCGGCACGCCATTGAATGATTCGGCAGCAGGGCCGTCAAGGGCCTGCGGAAATGACAATCGACACAGCGCAAGGCAGGTGCCGAATCTGGGCAGGTCGTCAACGGGCTGCATGGCCGGGCGAGCGTCATGGGCCCCGGCTCGCTTGCCGAATCGAAAGCAGCCCTGGCGCGGGGATGACGGCCTTCGGGCCCCACGCCATCCCCGCCAACTATTGCCTGCTCGGGAAGATGCCTTCCATGCAGATGCAATACACGGAGCCGGCGACCGGTTCCTTGCCCTTCAGGTTGGGCAGCGCGAAATGGGTTTTTCCGTCACCCCCGTAGGTCGTCCCCAGCAGGGAAAAGACCGCCATGTATTGGTTGATCGGAAGGCTTCTTCCGTCGCAGATCATCCAGCCGCTGGGTTCGAAGCCGAAGGCGAAGAGCTGGATTTGTCCAAGAATCGGGTCCATGGGGTTTCCTTTGTGTCGTCATGCACGGATGCAAATGCCGCCGAGCGCCCCTTGTGCGGGGTGCCTGGGTTGTACGGTCAGCGGCCCGCCGCCGCAAGCTCGGTAACCTTCAGGCGGCCACCCCGAACAGGGCGCCCACTCCAGCGGTCAGCCCCATGGCCAAGGCGCCCCAGAAGCTCACGCGCAGGGCCGATGCGAGCAAAGGCGCACCTCCGGCGCGCGCCGCAATCACCCCGAGGAACGCGAGGAAGAAGAGCGAGCTCGCCGCAAGCCCCCACATGAGCGCGGCAGCGGGCAGCAGCAGAACCATCAGCAGGGGCAGCAAGGCGCCCGCAGCAAAGGTACTGGCCGAGGCGAGCGCCGCCTGCACGGGTTTGGCGGACAAGGTGTCCGAGATGCCGAGCTCGTCCCGCGCATGCGCGGCCAGCGCGTCATGCGCCATCAGCTGCGTCGCAACGCGCGACGCCAGCGCCTCATCGAGCCCGCGCTTGATGTAGATCGCGACCAGCTCCGCATGCTCCTGAGCGGGGTTGTCCGCCAGTTCCGCCTGCTCGCGGATCAGATCGGCGCTCTCGGTATCGGCCTGGGAACTGACGGACACATACTCGCCCGCCGCCATCGACATGGCCCCCGCCACGAGGCTGGCAACGCCTGTCATGAGAATCGTCCGGGTGCCGGCCCCCGTCGCCGCGACGCCCAGGACCAGGCTGGCCGTGGAGACGATTCCGTCATTGGCACCGAGAACGGCAGCGCGCAGCCAGCCGGTTCGGTGCGTTCTGTGCCGTTCGCTGTGCCTCATGGGAGCCCCTGGTTGGTTGGGTGAATGGCTCACGAAACGCTTCTGGCGTCGTCGCCGCATCTTGCCGTACTGCACTTGCCGCCGTACGAGCTAGCAGCCCTCAGCGAAGTTCGGAGTATGGGCTTGATCTGCGCCAGTCAGCGCTGGCGGCAAATGTTCCGGTGATGTCGTTTATCTCTGTCTTTGGCTTTTGGCTGGAAATTCCGGTCAGATTTTGGTCGAGGCATTTCGAATGTACCGAACGGAGAACCAGAGCATTGGAAGTGCTGCGGCGGAGAACAATGCAATGGGCCGAAGATATGCTGTGACCAGGGGCAATAGGCTTTCGCCTCCGGTTCTGAAATGTCCATCGGTGGACGTTGAGTTGCCTGGAGAGACTATTAAATCCATGCTGACGACGGTGGGTGCGGCTAGGTAGAAGACTGCACCGTACAGCACGTAAAGCGCGATAGTGCTAGATATAAAGAATAATCGTGCTTTTGATGTTTGCTGCCTCACAATCCTTGAAGCAGCTAGCGCAAATATGGCCGGTAAACCTATGAGTATTAAGGTGTCAAGTAGTTCGAAAATCATTGTTGTGCGAGCGGATGATTTTGTCTTGGTTTTGATGCTCAGATGTGTCTAGTAAGCTCGGGGCGATTCAGGTGCGGGCAAAGAGATACAGGGGGTGCGCCAATGGGCGCTGGAGGGGCAGGGGCGAAACAACCACAACGAGGCTATCTGCGCGCTGGCCAATAAGCTCGCGCGCATCTGCTATACGACGCTGCGCGATCACAAGCCGTTTGATGAGGCAGCCAGGTTGATCCGGAAAGAAAGCCGCCAAAGCTTTGCGATGCCAAACTGATAAAATGTACTCCACGCCAAAGCCAGAATTGATTCACCACTTGCGATGGGTTTGATCGGCCATCATGGCCAACCGGGTTACTCCCACACCGCACTACGCCGATAAATATTCCGGCAGCTTGCCTGCCGCTTGTATCGTGTGGCGACGCGATGACGCAGATTCTATGTCGGCACGGACCACCGCAGAGTCCACTACAGATGGCGGATATACGACTGCAGCTGCTCTACCCTCTGATCCCCAATCGGTCAGGCTCTTTCTGTTGTAGGGGAGTCTATATACGAGGGGTTAGGCTTCAATGAGCGCTCGTGCTCGGTTGGAAAGCTCGTCGCAGAAGGATCCGTTCGCTCTGACCCAGAGCGCCAGAAACGCACCTCGAACAATCGATTCAGGAACAAAGCCGATCTTCATCCCCAGTTGGTTGAATAGGAGATGTGGGTCGCGATTGGTTCTGGAGACTTCTTCGATGGCTCTGCCCACTTGGTCCTGGGCTTCGGGTGCACGTTGGCATGACACAGTCAGTATTGCTATGTCATGAGTCAGTCGGGCCTGAATTGCTTCATAGACGGATAGCTCCGGCATCGCGCCAGGAAGTCGGATGATTCCCTGCGCAGGATCTTCTCGCTGCTGCGAATCGCCATCGATTACACACAGCGACTTGAAGGTGACTGCGGGGTTTGCCATGTGGCCACGATGCGTGGCGACCGCGTTGCCGTCTCCGTGCACCGCGTGGACTTCGACTTGATCGTAGTCCGCGCCAAGCTTCTCTCTGAGAATGGTATCCACCCAGGTCTTGGCAAATTCGTCTTCTACGAATACGGCAAGTCTCTTGTCGACGCGGCCGGCTACTGCGCGCAGAGCTTCAACTGACAGTTTCCCTTGGCGTAGGCGACCTGCGATGCTTGCCCAGATCGCTTCGTTCGGGAGTGGCGAGAGAGCGTAGTCGCTATGTGTGGTGAATACGGTTTGAATTGACTTTCGAGCAGCAACGTCAATCAAGTACTCGACCATTCGCTTTGCTGCCACTGGGTGCAACCCATTCTCAATTTCCTCGATGAGAAGGAGACTGTTCTCAGGGGCGCGCTCGATTTCCGTGATCATCCGGATGATTGAAGATTCGCCAGCGCCGAAGTGAAACTCGGAGAACTGGTTTGGGCCTGTTCGTCCGACCAAAAAGGTGTCATCAACGCCATAGCGGGTGACTCGATAGTCGGCGACGGACTTGCCAAGAATGTGCTCGACCTGACGCGCGACTTCTGCGCCAAGTGGCTCAAGCGCTGCTCGATGGACATAGGTCGAGCGCATCAGTAGCTTGTATCGTGTCTTCTCGCCCGCAGGTACGGTTCGATCAATTCCAAAGAACACAACCGTTCGATCGGCTACTTCGGCCCGGACCCATTTTGCCTGTCGGAAACTGGAGCTGCGCTTGACGACCTGTCGAGGATTCAGGTCCTTGTCGATGAGGTCGTATTCGACACGCCAACCGGACATTGACTCGTCACCGACAGTGCTCTTCGGAAAAAACATGCCAGGCTTGATTGGCTTGTAGGCGCAGCCTGCGACCCCTAGTACAGATGACTTGCCACTGCCGTTGGGGCCGATCAGAGCGGTTACAGGGAAGTCAAAGGTTATGTCTTCGCCTTCGAATCCTCGAATCTTGGCGATGCTCGCCTTCAGTAGGTATTTCCCATAGTCATGTCTTCGCACCTTTTCGAGGAGCGCAGTCTTCGTAGAATCGCGGATCTCACTTGTTGCCATCGAGAAGGGCTTTCTGATTCGAGGAGTGCATTGGGGCGTGGGCTTTGAAGCCTAACGCTAAAGGTAAGCGGCGCCGGAAGGAGCGCAGCGAGTGCAGGGCACCAACAAGGCCCATGAAAATGGCGAAGCCATGGGCCTTCTTGGCGTTCGCTTGACCGACCTGTTAGGCCACATTTTGGTTTGCCCGCGCATTTGCCTAGCCTAGCCATTCAGCGAGTGCATCGCTGCTTGAAAAGCCGAGGATGGACATATTTTCTGGACTGTCGCCATGCGCTAGTGAGAACACCTCAGTTGTTGGCGCATACAGCAGCCAAGTACTTGCCCTTCGTGCGATGGCGAAGTCTGGTGTAGACGCAAGTTCTTGCTTGACGCCATAGCGATATGTTTCGTCTGTGATTTTGGCAGTAATAGGTTCGATGACCAGTTCGAGTAACTCACTCTGCTTCTGAGTGATGTACGTGGCAGGATCTGTTGCCCATGAGCAAGGCGTGTTTGAGCCTCTCTTAAAAGAGGCTTGAATTGCGGCAAGTGCTTCAGCCTTGTTCATGTGGCCTAACTAGATTTAGACGACAGTCATCCTACCGGCCGCAGTCTGCCAACACAACACCGTTCGTCCCATCCCCAGGAAGACCCCAGCATCACGCCGGTTAGGCAAACCTAAAATTTGGCGGATGAGCCCTGGTCCAGCTCCGACTTCTGAATCGCTTGCTGAAGCGCGTCAGCCCAAGTTGCTGGAGCGCATGCGCTCCCACCTTCGCACGCGGCATTACAGCCTGCGCACGGAGCAAGCCTATATTGACTGGGTGCGCCGCTTCATCCTGTTTCACGGCAAGCGCCACCCGCAGGATATGTGTGCAGCCGAGGTCGAAGCATTCCTGAGCCATTGGGCTGTGGAAAGGCAGGTTTCCGCATCCACGCAGAACCAGGCCAAGGCGTCGATTCTGTATTTATTCATACAAGCAGGTTTTAGGGATAGAACTGGCGTGGCTGGACGAGGTGGTGCAGGCCAGGCGGCCGCAGCGTTTGCCGGTGGTGCTCACGCCGACCGAGGTCCGTGAGCTGCTTTTGCATGTGGATGGAACGCCGGGGCTCGTTGCGCAATGGCTCTATGGCACGGGCATGCGTCTGCTGGAGGCGCTGCGGCTGCGGGTGAAGGATGTGGAGTTCGCGCGGCGCGAGGTGGTCGTGAGGGAGGGCCAGGGCGGCAAGGACCGGGTTACGGTGCTGCCTGAAAATTTGATCGCAACCCTGCAGGCGCAGCTCCACAAGGCGCGAGCCCTGCACGACAAGGATGCGGCGGCAGGGCGGGGCCGGGTGTATTTGCCGCATGCGCTGGCGGTGAAGTACCCGGGCGCCGACCGGCCTGGTTCGCTATCTCACCGACAGCGGTCAGCGCCCATCAAAGCGCAAAGATCTTCCCCGGATTCAATATGTTCTGCGGGTCCAGCGCCTGCTTGATCGCGCGCATCATGGCCACGGCGCCGGGGCCGGTTTCGTCGAGCAGGAAGCCCATCTTGTGGATGCCCACGCCGTGTTCGCCGGTGCAGGTGCCGCCCAGGGACAGGGCGCGTGCGACCAGCTGGTGGTTCAGGGCTTCGGCGGTCTGGCGTTCGGCGGGGCTGTCCGGGTCGATCAGGTAGCCGAAGTGGAAGTTGCCGTCGCCCACGTGGCCGACGAGGAAGTAGGGGATGCCGCTGGCGTCGGCTTCGGCCACGGAATCGAGCAGGCAGTCGGCCAGGCGGCTGATGGGCACGCAGGTGTCGGTGCTGATGGCGCGGCAGCCGGAGCGGCTCTGCACGGCGGCGAAGTAGGCGTTGTGCCGCGCGGTCCAGAGGCGGGTGCGCTCTTCGGGCGTGGTGGCCCATTCGAAGGCGTTGCCGTTCCACTCCTGCGCGAGGGACTGCACGGTCTCGGCCTGTTCCTGCACGCCGGCGGGGGAGCCGTGGAATTCCATCAGCAGCATGGGTTCTTCGCGCAGGCCCAGCTTGCTGTGGGCGTTGACCATGCGCACGGTGTTGGCGTCGATCAGTTCCACGCGGGCGATGGGCACACCCAGCTGGATGGTCTGGATGACGGTGCGCACGGCGGCCTCGATGCTCGGGAAGGAGCAGATGGCGGCGCTCACGGCTTCGGGCAGGGGGTAGAGGCGCAGCGTGACTTCGGTGATGACGCCCAGCGTGCCTTCGCTGCCCACCAGCAGGCGGGTCAGGTCGTAGCCGGCGGCGCTCTTCTTGGCGCGGGTGCCGGTGCGGATGGCCTCGCCCGCGGCCGTGACGACTTCCAGCGCCAGCACGTTCTCGCGCATGGTGCCGTAGCGCACGGCGTTGGTGCCGCTGGCGCGCGTGGCGGCCATGCCGCCGATGCTGGCGTCCGCGCCGGGGTCAATGGGGAAGAACAGGCCCGTGTCCTTGATGGCTTCGTTCAGCTGCTTGCGGGTGATGCCGGGCTGCACGGTGACGGTGAGGTCGTCGGCATCCACGCGCAGCAGGCGGTTCATGCGCGAGACGTCGATGCTGATGCCGCCCTGGATGGCGAGCAGGTGGCCTTCGAGCGAGGAGCCCGCGCCGTAGGGGATGACCGGCACGCCGTGCTGCGCGGCCAGGCGCACGGCGTCAGCCACGTCCTGCGTGCTTTCGGCGAACACCACGGCCGAGGGCGGCGGCGCCTGGATCGAGCCTTCGTCGCGGCCGTGCTGCTCGCGCACGGCTTGTGCCGTCGAGCACTGCGCGCCGAAGCGGGCGCGCAGCGCGTCCAGGAACGCTTCGGGCACGGGGCGCAGCGGCGCGCCGGGCTGCAGGTGGGCGTGGGTGGCGGGGGCGTTCATGGAGTCTCCTTCGGTCGGCGTGGGCAAGGCATTCCGGGT
This sequence comes from Paracidovorax wautersii, assembly GCF_900113035.1. GTDB lineage: Bacteria > Pseudomonadota > Gammaproteobacteria > Burkholderiales > Burkholderiaceae_C > Paracidovorax > Paracidovorax wautersii. The sequence goes on from NZ_FONX01000002.1 coordinate 293,749, forward strand.
GGCCGGGCTGGTTGCAGGCCGCAGTCTAAGGTGGGCGGGGCGGCCGCGGGTATCTCCGTATGGGGCGCCGGGATGCCGTAATTACATTACGTTCGAAATGTATATTTTCCCCGCTGCATGAACACCCGGAACATCCCTGAGCGCCGTAGCCATGCAGAACGCAGCGCGGCCACGCGCCGGCACCTGATCGCCACCGCCATCGACGTGATCCAGCGCCGCAGCCTGGAAGAGATGTCCATCCACGAACTGGCGCGCTCCGCGGGCATGACGTCCGGCGCGGTGCAGCACCATTTCGAATCCAAGGCGGTGCTCATGATGCAGGTGCTCAGCGAGCTGGTCGCGCAGCGCATCGATGCCGGGCAGCTGTGGCCGCCGCACACGCTGGCGCCGGCGCAACGCGCCGAGCGTTTCGTGCAGACCGCCTGGGAGCTGATCTACGCCCAGCCCCGGTTCGTCGTGGCCTGGAACATCTACCTGGGCTGCCGCCAGCAGCCGGAGGTGCTGGGCCACATCGCGCAGCTGCGCCAGCAGATCAACGCGCAGATGCGCGCAGGCTTCTTCGACGCGTTCCCCGAGCTGGCCGCGGCACCCGACCGCGAGGCCTTCCTGGGGCTGGTGTTTTCCACGCTGCGCGGCATGGGGTTTCTGCAGCTGTTCCCCGACGTGTCGGCCGCCGGGCCGCAGGCGCAGCTGCCGTGCCTGGCCGGCCTGATCGCCAGCCGCTGCGAGGCCGCGGCGCAGCCCGGCACATAGCAAACAAGTACCAGGAGACATCCCATGAAGCCGTTCCATGCTTTCCGCACCCATGGCCGGGTGCCGGCCGCAGCGCTGCTGGCCTGCGCCGCCCTGCTGCCTGCAGTCCACGCCCAGCCGCCGGCCGCGTACCCGGCCAAGCTCCTCCAGATCGTCGCGCAGCAGCCGCCGGGCAGCGGCTCGGACGCCATGACCCGCATCTGGGCCGACTGCGCGGCGCGCGAGCTGGGCCAGCCCGTGGTGGTGCAGAACAAGCCCGGGGCCAACGGCATCCTGGCGGTGAATTTCCTCAAGGGCCAGCCGGCCGATGGCTACACGCTCATGAGCATCGGCATGTCGCAGATGAGCATCACGCCGTACGTGTACCGCCAGCGCCCCTACGACCCGCTGGCGGACTTCGACGGCGTGGCGGTGCTCGGCACCTCGCCGCTGGTGCTGGCCGTGCCCGCGGGCAGCGGCATCGCGCGGCTGCAGGACCTGGACAAGCTCGCGCACGCCACGCCCGGCGGCGTCAACTTCGGCTCGCCCGGCAAGGGCAGCCCGGCGCACCTGCTGACCTCGGCGCTGCTGGACAAGATGGGCGCGCCCGGCACGCACGTCCCGTTCGTGGGCGAGGGCGCGGGGCTCACGGCCCTCATGGGCCAGCAGATCCAGGCGATGACCCTGGTGATGGGCACGGCCGCCGCGCAGGTCAAGGCCGGCAAGCTGACCGCGCTGGCCGTGTTCGGCGCGCAGCGCTCGCCGCTGCTGCCTGGCGTGCCCACCATCGCCGAGGCGCTGCCGGCCGCAGCCGACCTGGCACGCCCGTCGTGGATCGCCGTGGTAGCCCGCGCCGGAACGCCGCCCGACGTGATCAACCGCCTGAACGCGGCCACGGAAAAGTGCCGCGCTGACGCGCATTACCAGGCGCGCTTCGAGGCCATGAACGTGAGCCTCACCGCCTCCACGCCGCGCGACGTGCGTGCCTGGGCCGAGCGCGATGCCGCCGTGTGGCGCCCGCTGATCGACAAGCTGGGCCTGGCCACCGAATGACGCAGGCCGCTCCCGCCGCGTACTGCGAAGCCGTGCTGGACCACGGCGGGCGCCTGCGCGGCCGCGTGGAGGCCGGCCTGCGGGTCTTCCGGGGCATTCCCTATGCCCAGGCGCCGTTCGGTGCGCTGCGCTTTCAGCCGCCCGCGCCGCAGCCGGCGTGGCAGGGCGTACGCGATGCGCTGGCGTTCGCGCCCGCCGCACCTCAGCTGCCGCGTGTGGCGCACGCGCACACGCCCGTGGTGGGCGGACCGGACTGCCTGGCGCTCAACATCTGGGCGCCGACGGATGCCGGGCGCCCGCTGCCCGTGATGGTGTGGGTCCACGGCGGCGGCTTCTTCCGGGGCGCCGCCAGCGACCCGCTCTACGACGGCGCCGCGTGGGCCCGCAGCGGCGTGGTGTTCGTGTCGGTGCAGTACCGCCTGGGCATCGACGGCTTTCTGCAGATCCCCGGCACACCGGACAACCGGGGCCTGCTCGACATCGTCGCAGCCCTGCAATGGGTGCGCCGGCACATCGGTGCCTGGAACGGCGATGCGGAACGCGTCACGGTGTTCGGCCAGTCCGCAGGCGCGGGCGCGCTGGCCTGCCTGCTGGGCATGCCGCAGGCACAGGGCCTGTTCCAGCGGGCCATCCTGCAAAGCCCGAGCGTGGCCTGCCAGACGCCGGTAGAAGCGGCCGCAGCGCGGGAAGCCGTCGCCGCGCTGGCTGGCGTGGCGCCCGAGCGTGAGGCCCTGGCCCAGGCCCCGCTGCCCGCAGTGCTGCACGCCGTGCACCGCCTGGCCGTGGACCCGGCGCTGCGCCGGCGCATGGGCCTGGGCGGGCGGCAGTTCTTTCCGCTGCGGCCCGTGGTGGACGGGCAGGTGCTGCCGGCTTCGCCGCTCGTGGCCATGCAGCAGCTCTGGGCCGCACAGCCCGCGCAGGCGCGCGCGCTGCAGATCCTGGTGGGCAGCAATGCCGACGAGATGCGCCTCTACCACCTGCCCACGGGCCTGTGGGACCAGGCCACGGACGCGCATGTCGATGCCTTCGCCGAGGATGCCGAGCTGCCTACCGCGCTCGTCGCCACCTACCGCGCGCGGGTGGATGGCGGCCGTGCCACGCCGGGCGCATTGCTGGCGGCCCTGCAGGCCGACTACTACTACCGCGCGCCGGCGCTCGGCATCGCCCTGCTCGCGTCGCGCTGCACGGGGGGCGCTCACCGCTACAGCTTCGAGTGGCCCTCGCTCCAGGCCGGCGGCCGCCTGGGGGCCGCGCATGCGGTGGAGCTGCCTTTCGTCTTCGCCAACCTGCGCACGCCCCAGGGCCTGGAATTCACCGGCCCGTCGCCACCGCCGGCGCTGTCGCAGGCCATGCATCGGTGCTGGGCCCGATTTGCCGAATCGGGTGATCCGGGCTGGCCCGCGTTCACGGAGCGCGAGGCCTGGACGATGCGGTTCGGTACGGATCAGGCCTGCACCGGCCAGCCGGACGATGCGCTGCTGCAGCTCTGGGATGCGCCCACCTGACAGGGCCCGCTCCCTGTGGGGGTGAGCGGGCCGTGCGCCGCTCGGATACCCGGTGGCGCGGAGCCGGCACTGCCGATCCGTGGGCCGCAGGCGCTATCTGCCAGCGTTCAAGCGCGAGGCCGCCAGGCCCGAGGCCGACCGTGCCCGCTCATGCCAGGAAAAAGGCCCGCCGCCCCTGGTGGAGGACGGCGGGCCGCAGGCCATGAAATATCAATCAATCAGTGAGGAATGAATGAGTGAGTGAAAAGAGGGGTTGTGCGATCTTCAGCGTTGGCGTCCTCCTGTTCTGGCGGAGCGATCCGCCCGGGTGGTTTCGGCAAGGGTTGCGCCGCCCAATGCGGCGCGGGGCGCAGAGCTGCTGGAGGTCGATGACGACGTCGCCAGCCTGGCTGAACTGGTGGGCGTGGGGCTTTGCGCCTGCGCTGTCACGCCGCCTACCGCGATGGCTGCGAACAGCATCACGCTGCGGGCATCGAACGGAAAAGACCTTCCTGACGGGGATCGGGGCATGGGGTCTGGCTCCTCGAAATGCGTTGAACAGGCCCCTATTGCAGCGTGCCGGAGCGCTGCCGGCCAGCACTTTTGCCGGCCGTTGCCCGGTCACACAATCGGTTGGCCCGTGTAACGCAAAATCGCCGTGACAACGCCAATCCAGGAGAAAACACGCCATGGGAAACCGCCTGACACAAATCGCCACGCGCACCGGAGACGACGGCACCACGGGGCTGGGGGACAACACCCGCGTCTCCAAGAACAGCCCGCGCCCGCACGCCATGGGCGATGTGGACGAGCTCAATTCGCACATCGGCCTGCTGCTGTGCGAGCCGCTGCCCGATGCGGTGCGCGAGCTGCTGGTGAGCGTGCAGCACGAACTCTTCAACCTGGGCGGCGAGCTGTCGATCCCGGGCTTCGAGCTGCTCAAGGACGAGGCGCTGGCCCAGCTGGACGAGGCCCTCGCGCTGCACAACGCCACGCTGCCCCGGCTGCAGGAATTCATCCTGCCGGCCGGCACCCGCGCCGCTGCGCAGGCGCACGTCTGCCGCACGGTGGCGCGGCGTGCCGAGCGCGCGGTGGTGGCGCTGGGCGCCGAAGAGCCGCTGCGCGATGCGCCGCGCCGCTACCTGAACCGCCTGTCGGACCTGATGTTCGTGCTGGCCCGCGTGCTCAACCGCATGGACGGCGGCGACGACGTGTACTGGAGGAGCCAGCGCATGGCAGCGCAGCAGCCGCAGCAGGCATCGGACGGCGCATAGACTACGTGCCCATGGAACTGAAGATCGTCATTTACTCGAAGTCCGCCTGCCCGCAGTGCGATTCCGCCAAGATGCTGCTGAAGGCGCGCTCCATGCCCTTCGAAGAAATCAAGATCGACGACGAGGCCGAGCGCCTGGCCTTCTTCCAGAAGTGCGGCCCGTCCGTGCGCCAGATGCCCCAGGTCTTCATCAACGACCAGCGCGTGGGCGGCCTGGCCGGCCTGCAGGCCGCCCTGGCCCAGCTGGGCCTGTGACGCTGCGCAGCGCAGCCGCCATGCGCCCACGCATCTATCTGGCGGGCCCCGACGTCTTCCACCCCGACGCGCCCGCGCTGTTCGCGCGCCTGAAGGCGCAGTGCGCCGCCCTGGGCCTGGAAGGCATGGCCCCCACCGACACGCAGGTGGACACCCATGCGGAGCGCGGCTCGGACGATGCCCTGGCCCAGGGCATCTACGACGGCAACATCGCGCTGCTGCGCCAGGCCGACGGCGTGGCCGCCAACCTGCAGGCCTTCCGCGGACTGGAGCCCGATTCGGGCACGGTGTTCGAGGTCGGCTACGCCATCGCCCTCGGCAAGCCGGTGGTGGCCTACCACGTGCCTGCGGACAGCTACGAAGCGCGCGTGAGCGCCGCCATCCCCTGCGTGCGGGGCGCCGATGGCATGGTGCGCGAGCGGGACGGCGGCATGATGGTCGAGGGGCTGGGCCAGCGGCTCAATCTCATGATCACGCGCTCCTGCGGGCTGGAAGCCTCGGCCGAAGAAGCGCTCCGGCGTCTGGCCGATTTGCTCCTGAAAAAATAGCTGCAGACGCAGGTGGCGCCTGCGCTTGCGGCGGTTTTCTATCCTGGCTGATCGGCGGAGGCCCGTGGTTGCGCGGGTGCGCCTTGCGGCGCGGCATCGTCCGCTTCGGCCTGCGGCTTGCGCGCCCGCTCGCGCAGCACGCCGTTCACCTCGGCGCCGAAGATCAGCGTGGTCGCGCTCGCGTAGAGGAACACCAGGGTCGCCACCACGCCCGCGAAGCTGCCGTAGATCAGCGCCAGCTTGCCCGCGCTGCGCAGCGTGTACGACAGCGTGGCGGCGGCCCCCACCCACAGCGCCGCGCCCACGATGGCGCCGGGCACCACGGTGCGCAGCCGCTGGCGCAGGTCGGGCAGGCCGCCGTAGAGCAGCGCATAGAGCACCGCCACCACGAGGAAGGCCGTGCCGTAGCGCACGCTGTTGCGCAGCCAGGGCGCGTCGGGATCGGCGCCCATCTGCTGCTCCAGCAGCTGCCAGACGTAGGGCATGACGATGACCGAGCTGAAGGCCAGCAGCACTCCGCCGCCCACCACCACGGTGAAGAGCGTGACCTTGATGCGCGCCTTCCAGAACGGCATGCCGCGCTGGATGCCGTAGGAGCGGTTGAGCGCCGTGCGCACGGCCTGCATGCCCGACGAGGCCGTCCACAGCGTGACCAGAACGCCGATGGTCAGCAGCGCCTGGTTGCGCTGCGCCAGCACCTCCTGCACCACGGGCTGCAGCGCCTCGCGCACCACGCCGGGCGCGTAGTCCAGCACGCGCTGCACCAGCGCCGCCGCATCGCCGGGCTGGCCGATGTAGCCGGCGCTGGCCGACAGCAGGATGAGCAGCGGGAACATCGCCAGCACGGTGGAGAACGCCATGCTGCCGGCCTGGTTGGCGCTCTGGTGCATGACGTAGTTGCGCACCGCAAGCGCGATCACCGGCAGGCCCGGCACGGCCCATGCGGCGCTGCGCACGCGCTTGGCGAGACGGTCGGCCCAGTGGTTCATGGGCAAGGGGCTCCGCAGGCGGTCATGGGGGGCTTTCCGGTTCGGTGAGTTGTGTGGTGGCGTGCGGGCGGATCAGCGGATCAGCGGATCAGCGGATCAGGGGGCGTGCGGACCCATGCCGGCGACTGTGCCCCAGGCCCGTGCGGCGGCCTGTAGGACGCTGCGGGAAAAGCCGTGCTCGCCCCCCGTGCGGCGCCGCATGGCCGTGCCGTGGCGGCCAGGCTTCTACGGCAGGGCGCGCTGTCTTCCTACGATCCGGTGCGCCCTCGCCGCTTAGCTTGGCAAGCCATACCAGAGAGGAACTCCATGGCGCATCACGACGATGACTCCCAGGCTGCGGCGGTGTCCGGAGGGCGGCCATGATCGGCGTCGTCGTGCCAGCGCACGATGAAGAGGGCTGCCTCGCCGACTGCCTGCAGTCGCTGCAGGCCGCGGCCCGCCATGCGACGCTGGCGGGCGAGGGCGTGCGCATCGTCGTCGCGCTCGATGCCTGCTCCGATGCGTCGGAGTCGATCGCGCAGGGCCTGGGCGTGCAGACCGTGCGGCTGGAGGCGCGCAACGTGGGCTCCGCGCGGGCCGCTGGCGCACGCCAGGCGCTGCAGGCCGGTGCGCGCTGGCTGAGCTTCACCGATGCCGATTCCACCGTGGCGCCCGACTGGCTCGTGCAGCACCTCTGGCTCGCCAGCGATGCGGTCTGCGGCACGGTCGAGGTACGCGACTGGTGCGGCTACGGCAGCGATGTGCAAGGCCTCTACCACGCAGGCTATTCCGACCGGCCGGGGCACCGCCACATCCACGGCGCCAACCTGGGCGTGAGCGCTGCGGCCTATGAGCGGGCCGGCGGCTTCGCCGCGCTGCGCACGGGCGAGGACGTGGCCCTGGTGCGCGCGCTCGAAGCCTCGGGCGCCCGCATCGCCTGGACCAACCTGCCCCGCGTCGCCACCAGCGCGCGCAGCCGCTTCCGCGCGCCGGCCGGCTTCGGCGCGCACCTCGTGGGCCTGCGGGCGGCGACGGCGGCCCGCGCGGCGGCGGGAGCGCTCGCATGAGCGCGCTCATGGAAGACACCGGCGCCCGGCGCGCGGCGGCCGAACCGCCCCCCGTGCCGACCACGCTGCCGGCCCTCAAGCTCGCGCTGGCCGATGGCCGCCGCCTCAGCCCCGGCGTGCGCATGCAGCAGCTCGTGGCCGCCGGCCATGCCCAGCTGCCGCTGCCCGCGCAGGGCCGCACGCTGGAGCGCTGGCAGGCCCTGGCCGAGGTGGCGCACCACGATCTCTCGCTCGCCAAGCTCTACGAAGGGCATGCCGATGCGCTCGCCATCCTGAGCGAGCTGCGGGCGCCGCAGGACATCGTCGGCAGCCACGCGCAGTCGATGTGGTGCACCTGGGCGGCCGAGCCGCCGGGCGAGCGCGTGACGCTGCAGGCCGATGCGGATGGCGGCGCAGGCACCGTGCGGCTGACCGGCACCAAGCCCTGGTGCTCGGGCGCCGAGCACGCCACGCACGCGCTGCTCACCGCTTGGTGGCCCGACGGGCGCGGGCCGCAGCTGGTGGCGGTCGATCTGCTGCAGACCGGCATCAGCGTCTCCACCCAGCGCTGGCGCGCCATCGGCATGGCCGACAGCTCCAGCGGCGACGTTTCCTTCCACCAGGCCCGCGGCGTGCTCGTGGGCGGCGTGGGCGATTACCTCTCGCGGCCCGGCTTCTGGCAGGGCGGCGCCGGCATCGCGGCCTGCTGGTGGGGCGGCGCGCGGGCGCTGGGCGGTGCCCTGCATGCTGCCGTGGCCCAGTCGCCCGCCGCGCTGCGCACACCCTTTCGCCTGGCGGCGCTGGGCCGGGTGGACGTGGCGCTGGGCGCCACCGCCGCGCTGCTGCAGCAGGCCGCCGCGTGGATCGATGCGCACCCGAAAGACGACGCCCTGCGCGCCGCGCTGCGTGCCCGTCAGGCGGCCGAAGCCTGTGCCCGCCGCGTGCTCGACGACGTCGGCCGCGCGCTGGGCGCCACGCCGTTCTGCCGCGATGCCGACTTCGCCCGCCGGGCGGCCGACCTGCCCGTCTTCATCCGGCAAAGCCATGCCGAGCGTGACGACGCCACCCTGGGCGAGCGCGTGGCCGCCCTGCCCCTGAACCACGACGAGGAGACCCTGCCATGGTCGCTGTGATGGAAGACCTCCGAAGCCTGCCGGCCGCCGCGCCTGCAGCGCCTCTCGCTGCCGCTGCCCGCCACATCGGCCCGCAGCCGCTGCATGCGCCCGCCGCCTGGCAGGAATGGATCACCGCCCGCCCGGTGGCGCGCCTGGGCGTGGCGGACATCGTCCCGGCCCGGCAACGCCTGGTGGTGGTGGCGCCGCACCCCGACGACGAGCTGCTGGCCTGCGGCCTCCTGATGCAGGCCCACGCCCAGCAAGGCGGGCGCAGCCTCATCATCGGCGTGACCGACGGCGAGGCCAGCCATGCGGGCGACCCTGCCTGGGCCGCGCCCGCGCTGGCCGCCGCCCGGCGCGAGGAGCGCTTGGCCGGCCTGCGCGCCCTGGGCCTGCAGGGTACGCCGCTGCGGCTGCTGGGCCTGCCCGATGGCGGCGTGGCGCAGCAGCGGCCCGCGCTGGCGCGTGCGCTGCACGAGGCGCTGGCGCCGGGCGATGTGGTCGTCAGCACCTGGCGGCTGGACGGCCACCCGGACCACGAAGCCTGCGGCGCCGCCGCTGCCGAAGCCGCACGCGCCGCCGGCGCCACGCTCTGGGAGGCACCGGTCTGGATGTGGCACTGGGCCGAGCCCGCCCATGCGCAGATTCCGTGGCAGCGGCTGCGCGCCCTGCGCCTGGGCGGCTCCGAAGCCGCCTGCGCGGTGGCCCGCAAGCAGATGGCGCTGGCACATCACCGCTCGCAGCTCGCCCCGCGTGCCGGCGGCGTCGCGGGAGTGGATGGCGCAGGCCCGGTGCTGGATGCGGCCATCGTGCAGCGCGCCGCCTGGCCGTTCGAAACCTTCTTCGCGCCTGCATGACGGCCTCGCCGCCGCGCCATGCGGCCCAGGACTTCGATGCGCTCTATGCCGCGAGCGGCGACCCCTGGCGCTTCGAGGGCAGCTGGTACGAGGCGCGCAAGCGCCGCCTGCTGCTGGCCAGCCTGCCGCATGCGCGCTACGCCAGCGCCTTCGAGCCCGGCTGCGCCACCGGCCTGCTCACCGAGGAACTTGCGCCGCGCTGCGGCCAATTGCTGGCCAGCGACGGCGCCGAGCGCGCCGTGGCCGCCACGGCGGCCCGGCTGGCGGGCCAGGCCCATGTCGCCTGCGCGCGCCTCTGGCTGCCGGACGACTGGCCGCCCGGCCGCTTCGACCTGATCGTGCTGAGCGAATTCGTCTATTACCTGGCGCCCGCCGACATCGACCGGCTGGCGGCCTGCGCGCGCGCGGCCCTCGCGCCCGGCGGCGTGGTGGCCGCCTGCCACTGGCGCCACCCCATCGCAGGCTGCGCGCTGGCGGGCGATGCCGTCCACAGCCGCCTGCACGCGCGTCTGGCCCTGGGGCATGCCGTGGCGCTGCAGGAGGCGGATTTCCGGCTCGACGTGTGGGCCGAAGGCGGCGCGGCCTCGGTGGCCGCCCGCGAGCGGCGGGGTGAGGTTGCTATCTAATCGATAGCTGAAAGCGCTTGATGTGTGGGCGCTTCAGCGCGGTGCGAGCATGGCCATGGTCAGGCGCGAGACGCAGGTCAGCTCGCCCTCGTCGTTGACCATGTCGATCTGCCAGACCTGCGTGGTGCGGCCGATGTGCACCGGCCGGGCCGTGCCCGTCACCCAGCCGCTGGTGGCCGAGCGCAGGTGGTTGGCGTTGATGTCCAGGCCCACGGCGCGCCAGCCTTCGGGCGCAGCGAAGGTCGCGCCGATGGAGCCCAGCGTCTCGGCCAGCACCACGCTGACGCCGCCGTGCAGCAGGCCGAAGGGCTGCTTGGTGCGGTCATCGACCGGCACGCGGCCGCGCACGAAGTCTTCGCCGATCTCGGTGAACTCGATGCCCAGGTGGGTGAGGGCGGTGGGTGCGCCGGTGTTGAGCATCGAGAGTTCGATGGGGCGTTTCCAGATGGACGGCATGGCGGTGAGATCTCCTGTTGTCGTGTGTCTTGTCGGGCCGCACGCGGCCCCGGCCCGCAGGGGGCGGGGTGGTCGGCAGGAAATTATGGTGCGCTGCGCCAGAACGTGCAGGCGCGGGGGCGACGCGGGCGGGCCGGGCCCCCGCCTGCAGGCTGGGCCCCGTCAGGGCTGCTTGCGCATGCTGCCCGTTTCCAGGCAGCGCTGGTGCCAGCTCAGGGCCTCGCCCAGCAGGTGCGGCGTGTGCTGCGCGGCGCCGGCGCGGGCGCGGTCGAAGTAGTCCTGCAGCATGGGGCGGTAGTCGGGGTGGGCGCAGCGGTCGATGATGACCTGCGCGCGCTGGCGCGGCGAGAGGCCGCGCAGGTCGGCCAGGCCCTGTTCGGTGACGATGATCTGCGTGTCGTGCTCGGTGTGGTCCACGTGCGAGACCATGGGCACGATGCAGCTGATGGCCCCGCCCTTGGCCACCGAGGGCGTGACGAAGAACGACAGGTAGCCGTTGCGGGCGAAGTCGCCCGAGCCGCCGATGCCGTTCATCATGGCCGAGCCCATGATGTGGGTGGAGTTGATGTTGCCGTAGATGTCGGCCTCGATCATCGAGTTCATGGCGATCACGCCCAGCCGGCGCACCAGCTCGGGGTGGTTCGAGATCTCCTGCGGCCGCAGGATGATGCGGTCGCGGTAGAAGCCGATGTTGCGCTCGAAGTCTTCATACGCCGTGCGGCTGAGCGAGATGGCGGTGGCCGATGCGCGGCTCATCTTGCCGGCGCGCAGCAGGTCCAGCATGCCGTCCTGCAGCACTTCGGTGAAGCCCAGCAGGTTCTCGAACGGGCCGGTGAGCAGGCCCGCCAGCACCGCGTTGGCGACGTTGCCCACGCCGGACTGGATGGGCAGCATCTCCTGCGGCAGGCGGCCGGCCTTCATCTCGTGCGCGAGGAAGTCGATGATGGCTGCGGCGATGAGGTTGGAGTTCTCGTCGGGCTGCGCGAAGGTGTTGTCGCGGTCGCCCTGGTGGGTGGGCACCACGGCGATCACCTTGGCCGGGTCCACCTTCAGGTAGGGCTGGCCGATGCGGTCGTCCGCATGCGTGAGCGCGATGGGCACGCGGCGCGGCGGAATGGCCGTGCCGTAGTAGATGTCGTGCATGCCGGCCATCTCGGCGGGCGGGCGGGTGTTGACCTCCAGGATCACGCGGTCGGCGATCTCCAGCCAGGTCTTGTTGTTGCCCACGGCGGTGGAGGGGATCAGGTGGCCGTCCTCGGTCACGCCCAGCACCTCGATCACCGCCACCTGCATGGGGCCCAGGAAGCCGAACCAGGCCTGCTGCGCGACGTGCGAGAGGTGCATGTCGATGAAGTCGATGCTGCCGGCGTTGATCTTCTGGCGGCAGCGCGGGTCGGTGTTGAAGGGCAGGCGCAGGCCGATGGCGTCGGCCTCGGCCAGGGCCCCGTCCAGCTCGGGCGCGGTGGAGGCGCCCGTCCATACGTTGATCCTGTAGGGCCGGCCGGCCGCGTGCTCGGCGGTGGCGCGCGCCGCGATCGCCTGGGGCAGCGCCTTGGGGTAGCCGGCGCCGGTGAAGCCGCTCATGCCCACGTTGGCCCCGTGGGGCACCAGGGCGGCCGCCTGTTCGGCGGTCATGATGCGGGAATGGAAATCCGCGTAGCGCACGCGGTCGGACAGGGTGTCGGGGGCCTGTGCAGGCATGGGTCTTGATCTTCCGCAAGGCGGCGGGTCGCCGGAGCGCAAGATGGTAGCAGCCGGGTTTTGCACCCGGCTTGGCCCCCATGCCGCAAAGTGATCGCCGCCGCAGCGGGCGGCGTCTGCCCTGCGTGCTTCAGCGGCGGCGGTTCAGCAGCGCGTAGAGCACGATGGCGCCGAAGGTGGCGGTACCGATGCCGCCCAGCGCGAATTCGCCGAACTTCAGCGTGAAGTCGCCCGTGCCCAGGATGAGGGTGATGGCCGCGACGATGAGGTTCTTGTTGTCGGAGAAATCGACCCGGTTGTCCACCCAGATCTTGGCGCCGGCCACGGCGATCAGGCCGAACACCACGATGGAGACGCCGCCCATCACGGGCAGCGGAATGGCCTGGATCAGCGCACCGAACTTGGGGCTGAAGCCCAGCGCCAGCGCGATCAGCCCGGCCACCAGGAACACGGCGGTCGAATAGATCTTGGTGGCGGCCATCACGCCGATGTTCTCGGCATAGGTGGTCACGCCCGTGCCGCCGACGCTGCCGCTCACCATGGTGGCGATGCCGTCGCCCATGAAGGCGCGGCCCATGTAGCGGTCCAGGTTGTGGCCGGTCATGGCCGTCACGGCCTTGATGTGGCCCAGGTTCTCGGCCACCAGGATGATGGCCACGGGCGCGATCATCAGCATGGCCGGGCCGCTGAAGACGGGCGCGCTGAAGCTGGGCAGGCCCAGCCAGGGCGCGGCCGCCAGGGCGGACAGGTCCACCGGCTTGCCCCAGCCCAGCAGGTTGGTGAACACGGCATAGACGATGCTGGCGGCGATCAGCCCCAGCAGGATCAGCAGGCGCTGCGCCATGCCGCGCGCGAGCACGGCCACCAGGCCCACGCAGACGAAGGTCACGGCCTGCATCCAGCTCTCGAAGTTGTTGGCCGCCATGTTCTTGACGGGGATGCCCGCCAGGTTCAGCCCGATGACGGCGACCACCGCGCCCGTGACCACGGGCGGCATGAAGCGCTCGATCCAGCCGGTGCCGATGACCTGCACCAGCGCGCCGATCAGCGTGTAGATCAGGCCGCAGGCGATGATGCCGCCCAGCGCCACGCCCATGTTGGCGTTGGGGCCCTTGCCGGCGTAGGCCGACGCGGCGATCACCACGCCGATGAAGGCGAAGCTCGAACCCAGGTAGCTGGGCACGCGCCCGCCGGTCACCAGGAAGAAGATCAGCGTGCCCAGGCCGCTCATCAGGATGGCCACGTTCGGGTCGAACCCCATGAGGATGGGGGCGAGCACGGTGGAGCCGAACATGGCGATCACGTGCTGCACGCCCATGACGGTGGTCTGGCCCCAGGGCAGGCGTTCGTCGGGGGCGACGACGGTGCCTTCGATCGCGTGGGTTTCGCGCCAGCGGGGGAAGTAATGGGACAAGGGCGGGCCTCCTGGGTCTTGGATGGGGGTTGCTGGGGGAATGCGTGTGTGCGGCGGGCGGCTCGCCCGGACGGCGCGAAGTGTAGGGGCTGGCGAGCAGAAACCGGGCGTTTGCCGCACACTCCGTGTAGGCCGGGGACGACGGGCCGATTCGGCGCGCCGCTGGTACCCTCGAATCGAGCTTCATCGCGTCTGCAGGGCGCCTGCTTTGCCGGACGCCTGCGCCGGCTCGTGTCGCCCTCCGCTTCCCCCCTTTCTCTTCCTTCTCCTTTTCCGCCGCCCCGCCCATGCTTCAGCGCCGCACCGTGTGGATCGCACTGGCCTCATGCTTGCTGGCCGTCGCGGCGTTGGCTGCGCTGGCTGCGTTGGCGGCGTGGCTCTGGCTGCCGTCCGACGAGGCCCTGGCGCGCCAGGTGGAGGCCGAGGCCTCGGACGCGCTCGGCGTGCCCGTCACCGTGCAGCGGCTGCAGTGGTCGCTCTGGCCCGAGCCCCGGCTGGTGCTCGAAGGCGTGGCCACCGAGCAGCCGGAGCCCGTGACCGCCGCGCGCATCACCGCCGAGGCGGCCTGGTCCGACCTGCTGCACCTGCGCCTGGCGATCACCCGGCTGGTGCTGGAAGACGCCACGGTGCCGCAGCCCTCGCTGTCCGGATTCCAGATCCAGCCGCGTGAGGGCGATGCCGCCGATGCCACCGAGGCCGGCCTGGGCCCGCTGCGGCTCGCCGCCACGCCGCTGCAGTCGGCCGAATGGCGCGGCGTGCGCTGGGTCTCGCGGACCGGCCGGGCGCTGGCCTATGCGGGCCAGGTGCGGTTCGACGCCGGCTGGCGTCCCCGCAGCGGCGTGCTGGAGCGCGAGGGCGCGGCCGAGCCGGCCCGCCTGGAGATCACCCGCGAAGGCGACGAAGACCGCTGGCGCGCCGACGTGACGGCCGGCGGCCGCACCGAGCAGGGCACGCTGCGGCTGCAGGTGCTGGGCGAACGCTGGCGCGTCACCGGCGCCATCGACTTCCGCAACGTCGATGTGGTCGGCCTCATGGCCGCGTTCGATCGCCGCTCCCTCGTGGCGGGCCGGGCCAGCGGCCATGCCGACCTGATCGCCGAGGGCGCCGATCCGGCCGAGGCCCTGCGTTCGCTGCATACCCGCACCCGCTTCGACATGCCCCAGGCGCGGCTGCTCACCTTCGACCTGGAGCGCGCCGTGAAGAGCGCCGGCCAGCAGCGCAAGGGCAGCACGCCGCTGGACCGCTTCAGCGGCGTCGTGAGCACCGAGGCCGACCGCGACGGCACCATCGTGCGCTATTCGGACCTGCGCGCCACCTCCAGCGTGCTCACCGCCACGGGCAGCGCGGTGGTGCAGGGCGGCCGGGTGCAGGGCGACATCGCCGTCGATCTGGTCGAAGGCGTGGTCGGCGTGCCGCTGACCTTCTCCGGCACCGTGGCCGACCCCTCCATCAGCCTGCCGCCCGCAGCGCTGGCGGGCGCCGCCGTCGGCACCGCCGTGGCGCCCGGGGTGGGCACGGCGCTGGGCGCGCGGCTGGGCGAGACGCTGCGGCGTCTCTTCGGCGGCGGCAGCAGCGGCAGCGCAGGTCCTGGCTCGGCCCCCTCGGGCGGGCGGGCCACGCCCGCGCCCGTGTACCGCGACCCGGATTGAGCAGGTGCCAGCCATGCGATGCGCGCGCCTTCCTTCGTCCTGCCCGTGGCCAGCATCACGCCGCGTCGCTGCCGCCATGGCCGCTGCGGTCGATGCCGTGCCGCCCCGGGCGCCCTGAGAGCCGCCGGCCAGCCAAAAGAACAAAGACATATCGGAAAGCAGACACTGCATGTCATCCACCACACCGGGCGCAGAACCTTCCGTGCCGCCCTTTCTGACGGGCACCGGCTCCATGGGCCAGCTCATCGCCGACTTCGACTGGGCCGCCACGCCGGTCGGCGCGCTCGCGCAATGGCCCGTGCATCTGCGGGTGGCCGTGGCCACCATGCTGCGCTCGTCGGTGCCCATGGCGCTGATCTGGGGCGAAGGCGGCACGCTGCTCTACAACCAGGGCTATGCCGCGTTCAGCCGCCAGCGCCACCCGGGCATCCTGGGCATGCCGGTGGGCGATGCCTGGCCCGAGGCCCGCGACTTCAACGACAACGTGCTGCGCGTGTGCATGGCGGGCGGCACGCTGGACTACCACGACATCGCCCTGGAGCTGAACCTGCACGGCACGCTGGAGACGGTGTGGTTCAACCTGCACTATTCGCCGATCACCGACGAGCAGGGCAGCCCCTGCGGCGTGCTGGCGCTGGTCTCCGACACCTCCGCCAAGGTGGAGGCCGAGCGGCGCCTGGCCACCGAGCGCGAGCGTTTCGCCCAGCTCTTCGACCAGTCCCCGAGCTTCATGGTGATGCTCGACGGGCCCGAGCACCGCATCGTCATGGCCAACCCCGGCTACCGGCGCCTGGTGGGCCCGCGTGCCCTCATCGGGCTGACCGTCGCCGAGGCGCTGCCCGAAATCGTCTCGCAGGGCTATCTGCAGCTGCTCGACGGCGTCTATCGCAGCGGCGAGGCCCTCACGGCCCACGGCGCGCGCTACGACTCGCCTGAGGGCGAGCACTACGTGGACTTCGTGTTCCAGCCCATCCGCGACGCGCAGGGCGTGGTCACCGGGATCTTCGTGGAGGGCGTGGACGTCACCGGCCGCATGAAGGCCGAGCGCCGGCGCGCGGCGCTGGCGCAGTTCACCGACCTGCTGCGCGTGCTGGATTCCGCCAACGACATCTGCGCCGCTGCCGCCGAGCTGCTGGGCCGCACCCTGCGCGTGAGCCGCGCCGGCTATGCGCTGGTGGACCACAGCGCCGAAGACGCCACGGTGCCCTGCGACTGGACGCAGCCGGGCGTGGCCTCGGTCGCCGGCCGGCTGAACCTGCGCCACTACGGAAGCTTCGTCGATGACCTCAAGGCCGACCGCATCGTGCGCATCGCCGATGTGGCGGCCGACGAGCGCACCCGCGCCGCGCTGCCCGCCCTGCAGGAGCGCGGCGTGTCCGCCCTGCTGCACGTGCCGGTGCTGGAGCAGGGCCGGCTGGTGGCGCTGCTCTTCGCCAGCCATGCCGGCCGGCACGACTGGAGTGACGAGGACTGCGACTTCATGCGCGAAGTGGCCGGCCGCACGCGCACGGCCGTGGAGCGTGCGCGCACCGAGGCGCAGCTGCGCGAGGTCAACGAATCGCTGGAGCGCAAGGTGGCCCAGCGCACGCAGGAGCTGATGGAGGTGGAGGCGCACTTCCGCCAGGCGCAGAAGATGGAGGCCATCGGCCAGCTCACGGGCGGCATCGCGCACGACTTCAACAACCTGCTGGGCAGCATGAGCGCCAGCCTGCAGGTGCTGGAAAAGCGCCTGGCCGCGCAGCGCTACGACAACGCCGAGCGCTACATCGGCATGGCGCAGGCCTCGGTGCGCCGCGCCGCATCGCTCACCCAGCGGCTGCTGGCCTTCTCGCGCCGCCAGACGCTGGACCCCAAGCCCACCGACGTCAACCGCCTGGTGGCCGGCATCGAGGAGATCGTGCGCCGCACGGTGGGCCCGTCGGTGGAGCTGGAAGTGGTGGGCGCCGGGGGGCTGTGGCTCACCAAGGTCGATGCGCCGCAGCTGGAGAACGCCCTGCTCAACCTGTGCATCAACGCGCGCGACGCCATGGCGCCCCACGGCGGCCGCCTCACCATCGAGACCGCCAACAAGTGGCTGGACGACCGCGCCGGCAGCGAGCGCGAGCTGCCGCCCGGCCAGTACATCTCCATCTGCGTGACCGACACCGGCTCGGGCATGACGCCCGACGTCGTGGCCCGCGCCTTCGACCCCTTCTTCACCACCAAGCCCATGGGCCAGGGCACGGGGCTGGGCCTGTCGATGGTCTATGGCTTCGTGCGCCAGTCGGGCGGCCAGGTGCGCATCTATTCCGAGCCCGGCGAGGGCACGACCATGTGCCTCTACCTGCCGCGCCATCTGGGCGATGCCGAGCCCGACCTGGAGCAGGAGCGCACGCGCTACGCGCACCAGGCCGACGGCGAGGTGGTGCTGGTGATCGAGGACGAGGGCACCATCCGCAGCCTGATCGTGGAGGAGCTGCAGGACATGGGCTACCAGGTCATCTCGGCCGGAGACGGGCAGGCGGGCCTGCACATCCTGCAGTCCGACCGGCGCATCGACCTGCTGCTGACCGACGTGGGCCTGCCCGGCGGCCTCAACGGCCGCCAGGTGGCCGACGCGGCCCGGGTGACGCGGCCGCAGCTGAAGGTGCTGTTCATCACCGGCTACGCCGAGAACGCGGCGGTGGGCAACGGCTTGCTGGAATACGGCATGCAGGTGATCACCAAGCCCTTCGACATGGAGGCGCTGGCGGGCAAGGTGCGGGAGATGATCGAGAACTGACGGGCGCCGGCAAGGCCCGCAGGATTGCGGCGAAAATGCCGCTCTGCGCTTGTTGCGCCTGCGCTCATAGCTATGATTTGCATGGCGAGAGGGCGCTGGCGGCCCCCTCGCGCCCGGGCCCTGCGCCGGTTCAGAGGCTCGCGAGGCCGCCCATGCACAGGTACTTCACGACCAGGTAGTCGTCCATGCCGTAGGACGAACCTTCCCGCCCCAGGCCCGACTGCTTCACGCCGCCGAAGGGCGCCACCTCGTTCGAGATCAGCCCGGTGTTGATGCCGACCATGCCGTATTCCAACGCCTCGGCCACGCGCCAGACGCGGGCGATGTCGCGGCTGAAGAAATAGCTGGCCAGGCCGAACTCGGTGTCGTTGGCCAGCTGCACCACCTCGGCATCGGTCTCGAAGCGGAACAGCGGGGCCAGCGGGCCGAAGGTCTCTTCGCGCGCCACCCGCATGCCGGGCCGGGCGCCGGCCACCACGGTCGGCTCGAAGAAGGTGCCGCCCAGCGCATGGCGCTTGCCGCCCGTCAGCACCTGGCCGCCCTGGGCGACGGCGTCGGCGATGTGCGCCTCGACCTTGTCCAGCGCCGCCGCGTCGATCAGCGGGCCCTGCTCCACGCCGGGCTCGGTGCCCGGCCCCACCTTGAGCGCCCGTACGGCCGCCACCAGCTTTGCGGCGAAGGCGTCATAGACGCCGGCCTGCACGTAGAGCCGGTTGGCGCACACGCAGGTCTGGCCCGCGTTGCGGAACTTGGAGGCCATGGCGCCGGCCACGGCGGCGTCCAGGTCGGCATCGTCGAACACGATGAAGGGCGCATTGCCGCCCAGCTCCAGCGACAGCTTCTTGATGCTGGGCGCGCTCTGCGCCATCAGCAGGCGGCCCACCTCGGTCGAGCCGGTGAAGCTCAGCTTGCGCACGATGGGGTTGGCGGTGAGTTCGCCGCCGATGGCGCGCGCATCGCCCGTCAGCACGCTGAAGACGCCGGCCGGCACGCCCGCCTCTTCGGCCAGGGCCGCCAGCGCCAGCGCCGAGAAGGGCGTGCCTTCGGCCGGCTTGAGCACCATGGTGCAGCCGGCCGCCAGGGCGGGGCCGGCCTTGCGGGTGATCATCGCGGCCGGGAAGTTCCAGGGCGTGATGGCGGCGCAGACGCCGATGGGTTCCTTGACTACCAGCAGCCGCTTGTCGCCGGCCGGGGACTGCAGCGTGTCGCCGTGCACGCGCTTGCCTTCTTCGGCGAACCATTCGATGAACGATGCGGCGTAGGCGATCTCGCCCTTCGACTCGGCCAGCGGTTTGCCCTGCTCGGCGGTCATGATCGCCGCGAGGTCGTCGGCGTGCGCGAGCATCAGGTCGTTCCAGCGGCGCAGGATGGCGCTGCGCTCCTTGGCCGTGCGGCGGCGCCAGCCCGCCCAGGCTGCCTGGGCCGCGTCGATGGCGCGGCGCGTCTCATGCGCGCCCATGTCGGGCACATGGCCGATCACCTCACCGGTGGCGGGGTTGGTGACGGCGAAGGTGGCGCCGCTGTCGGCGTCGCACCAGCGGCCGGCGAGGAAGGCCTGCTGGCGCAGGAGCGAGGGGTTGTTCAGTGTGAGCATGGGTGGTTTGCCTCAGGCGCCGCGGCGGGCGGCACGGCCCCTGAGCCATTCGAGCGCCAGCAGCAGCGTGGTGGAGAAGACGATCAGGATGGTGGCCAGCGCGGCGATGGTCGGGCTGATGTTTTCGCGGATGCCGGTGAACATCTGGCGCGGCAGCGTCACCTGCTCGGCGCCGGCGAGGAACAGGGTCACCACCACCTCGTCGAACGAGGTGGCGAACGCGAAGAGCGCGCCCGAGATCACGCCCGGCGCGATCAGCGGCAGCGTGATGCGGAAGAAGGTGGTGAGCCGGCCGGCGCCCAGGCTCAGGCTGGCGCGCACCAGGTTGTGGTTGAAGCCCTGCAGCGTGGCCAGCACGGTGGTGACCACGAAGGGCGCGCCCAGCGCGGCGTGGGCCAGGATCAGCGCGGTGTAGCTGTCCGACAGGCCCAGCGGCGCGAAGAAGAGGTACATGCCCACGCCGACCACGATCACCGGCACCACCATGGGCGAGATCAGCACCGCCATCAGCAGCGCCTTGCCGCGGAACTCCGCCTTGCTCAGCCCGGTGGCGGCCAGCGTGCCCAGCACGGTCGCGATGAGGGTGGCGGCCGGCGCGACGATGAAGCTGTTCTTCGCGGCGCGCATCCATTCCTCGGCCTCGAACAGGTTGCGGTACCAGCGCAGCGAGAAGCCGCTGATCGGATAGGCCAGGAAGCTGCTGTCGCTGAACGACAGCGGCACGATGGCGAGGATGGGCAGGGCCAGGTAGAGCAGCACCAGCACGCACAGAACGCGTAGCGCGTAGTACCAGACGCGTTCGGCCAGCGTGGCATAGGGCGGGAAGGTGTGGAGCAGCGAGCGCATGGAAGTCGTTCCCCGGTGATGGTCAGCGGATGTTGGCGTTGGCGTTCGTCTGCACGATGCGCTGGTACACGGCGTAGAGCACCAGCGTGGCGGCCAGCAGCAGGGCGCCGAGCGCGCAGGCCATGCCCCAGTTGACGGCCTGGTTGGTGAAGTAGGCGACGTAGTAGCTCACCATCTGGTCGCCGGGCCCGCCCAGCAGCGCTGGCGTGATGTAGTAGCCGATGGCGGTGATGAACACCAGCAGTACGCCAGCGGCGATGCCCGCATAGGTCTGCGGCACATAGACGCGCCAGAACGCTGCGAACGGGTGGCTGCCCAGCGAGATGGCGGCCCGCTGGTAGGTGGGCGGAATGGCCTTCATCACGCTGTAGAGCGGCAGGATCATGAAGGGCAGCAGGATGTGCACCATCGCGATGGTCACGCCGGTGCGGTTGAACAGCAGGGCCAGCGGCTCCTGGATCACGCCCAGCGCCAGCAGCCCGCCGTTCACCAGGCCCGACTGCTGCAGCAGCACCACCCAGGCGGCGATGCGCACCAGCACCGAAGTCCAGAACGGGATCAGCACGCAGATCATCACCAGGTTGGCCTGCCGCGCGGGCAGGGTGGAGGCCCAGTACGCGAGCGGGAAGGCGATCAGCAGCGCCAGGCCCGTGGTGAGCGCGCCGATCCAGAGCGTGCGGCCGAAGATGTCCAGGTAGATCGCGCCTTCGTCAGGCGCCTTCTGGATGTGGCCCAGGTTGTCCTGCTTCAGGTCGAGCGAGGCCAGCAGGAAGAAGGGCGTGGTGCGGCTGCCGTTCTTGGCGATGGCCTGCCAGTAGGGCAGCTCGCCCCAGCGCGGGTCGATGGCGATCAGCGCGGCCCGGGCGTCGCCTTCGGCCGGCAGGGCGCGCGCCGTCTTGGTGATCAGGGAGCGGTAGCCGCTGATCTCGTTGTTGAGCCGGCGCGCGAGCTCGCCCACGCCGTTGCCCTGGCGGGCCGCGGCCAGGTCGGCGGCGAGCGCCGTGAAGGCGGCGTCGGGCGGCAGCGAGCGGCGGTCCCAGTGCTCCAGCACGGCCACGGCCTGCGGCAGCGCGTCGGGGATTTCCGGGCTGGAGACGGCCCGCTGCAGCAGCGCGCCGATGGGGATCGCGAACACCACCAGCAGAAAGAGTGCCAGCGGGGCGATCAGCGCGAGCGCGGAGGCCTTCCTGCGCAGCTCGGCGCGGTGCAGTTCCTGCTTGAGCCGCCGCTGGCCGGCGGCCGCAGCGGAGGGGGCGTCGCAGGCCGGGGCGCAAGACCCGGCAGGGGCGCCGCCGCCCGGGGGCAGCGGTGGCGGCAGTGCGGCGGCGTCGTTCATGGCAGCGGGCCCCGTGCGCTTACTTGGCGGCCCAGGCGGTGAAGCGCTGCTGCAGCTCCTCGCCGTGGTCGGTCCAGAAGGCGCCGTTGAGCAGCACGGCGTTCTTGCTGTTGGCCGGCGCGTTGGGCAGGTCGGCCAGGGTCTTGGCGTCCAGCAGCTTGAGCGCGGCCTGGTTCACCGGGCCGTAGGCGATCTGCTTGGCATAGGCGGCCTGCTGGGCCGGGGCCACGGTGAAGGCGATGTAGTCGAGCGCCAGGTCCTTGTTGGGCGTGCCCTTGGGAATGGCCCAGTAGTCCAGGTCATAGATGCCGCCGTCCCAGACCACGTTCAGCGCCTTGCCCTCGCGGCGCGCGGCGTCGATGCGGCCGTTGAACACCGTGCTCATCACCACGTCGCCGGCCACCAGGAACTGGGGCGGCTGGGCGCCGGCTTCCCACCACTGGATGAAGGGCTTGATCTCGTCGAGCTTCCTGAAGGCGCGGTCCACGCCCTCCTTGGTCGCCAGCACCTTGTACACGTCCTTGGCGGCGACGCCGTCGGCCATCAGCGCGAATTCGAGGTTGTAGAGCGCGGTCTTGCGCATGCCGCGCTTGCCGGGGATCTTCTTGACGTCCCAGAAGTCCTTCCAGCCGGTGGGGGGCGTCTTGAGCTTGTCGCTGTTGTAGGCCAGCACGGTGGACCAGACGAAGATGCCCATGCCGCATTCCTGGGTGGCTTCGGGGATGAAGCCGCTCTTGGGGCCGATCTTGCTGTAGTCCAGCTTTTCGTAGAGGCCTTCCTCGCAGCCCCGGGCGAGGTCGCCGGTCTCCACTTCGACCAGGTCCCAGGTCACGCGCCGCGCTTCGACCATGGCCTTGACCTTGGCCTGCTCGCCGTTGTATTCGACCCCGATGATCTTGTGGCCGGTTTGCTTCTCGAACGGCTGCACGAAGGCCTGCTTCTGCGCATTGCCGTTGGCGCCGCCGAAGTTCACGACGGTCAGGTCCCGGGCGCTGGCCGTGCCGCAGGCAAGCAGCAGGGCGGTGGCCGCGGCGTAGAAGGGAGTGCGTTGCATGGTGGGTGCCTTTCAGTGGGAGGAAGGGGCGGGGCGGGGTGGGGAAACGGGAAGGCTCAGGCGAAGATGCGCAGGTGCTCGGGCTCGAACGCCAGCGCCACGGGCTG
Organism: Paracidovorax wautersii; assembly: GCF_900113035.1. Classification (GTDB taxonomy): domain Bacteria; phylum Pseudomonadota; class Gammaproteobacteria; order Burkholderiales; family Burkholderiaceae_C; genus Paracidovorax; species Paracidovorax wautersii. Next base: position 316,624 of record NZ_FONX01000002.1, read on the forward strand.
GCCGGGCGCGAGCTGGGCCAGCGCGGGCGTGTCCAGCGGCACCTTGACGAAGCACTGCGGCTGGCCGGCGATGTCGCACTGCAGCCGCACGTGGTCGCCGAAATAGATGATTCCCGCGGCCTGGCCGCGCAGCACGTTGCCTGCGCCGGCCTGGGCGGCATCCGCGAGCCGCATGCGCTCGGGCCGGATGCTGGCGGTCGCCGCCTGGCCGGCCGTGGCGGCATCGGCCACGCGCACGCCGCGCAGCACGTGCCCGTCGGGCAGCTGCAGCGTGCAGTGGCCGGCGGCCTGGCCGGCGTCGTCGCTCGGGCCGATCCGGCCCTGCAGGCGGTTGCTGTCGCCGATGAAGCTGGCCACGAAGGCGTTGCGCGGCGTCTCGTACAGCGAGCCCACCGGGTCCAGCTGCTGGATGATTCCCTGGTCGAAGACGGCGACGCGGTCCGACATGGTGAGCGCCTCGCCCTGGTCGTGCGTCACGTAGACGAAGGTCACGCCCAGCTGGCGGTGCAGCGCCTTGAGTTCGAGCTGCATGTGCTCGCGCAGCTGCTTGTCGAGCGCGCCCAGCGGCTCGTCCATCAGCACCAGCTGGGGCTTGAACACCAGGGCGCGGGCCAGCGCGATGCGCTGCTGCTGGCCGCCCGAGAGCTGGGCCGGAAAGCGTTCGCCGAAGGCTTCCATGCGCACCATCTGCAGCGCCTCGGCCACCTGGCGCTTGCGCGCCTCGCCGCCGATGCCGCGCACCTGCAGCGGGTAGCCCACGTTCTGCGCCACCGTCATGTGGGGGAACAGCGCGTAGTTCTGGAACACCATGCCGATGTCGCGCTTGTGCGGCGGCACGCGGTTGAGCAGCTTGCCGTCCAGCCGGATCTCGCCGCTGGTCGGGAACTCGAAGCCCGCCAGCATCATGAGGCAGGTGGTCTTGCCCGAACCCGAGGGGCCGAGCAGGGTCAGGAACTCGCCCCGGTAGATGTCCAGGTCGAGCTGCTTGACCACCAGGTTTTCACCGTCGTAGGTCTTCTTCACGCCGCGGAAGCTGACGAGGACGTCCTTGTCTCCGGGCGGTTCGCTGGTGTGCGCGGTAGGCATGTGCGGGGTTCTCCGGCAGGGTTGTCTTGCGGTCTCAGGCCTGGCGCAGCGCGTTGTCCAGCACGTCCAGCGCCTCGTCGAAGGTGGCGTCGGCGATGGTCAGCGGGAACAGGAAGCGGATCACGTTGCCGTAGGTTCCGCAGCTCAGCAGCAGCAGGCCGCCGGCCAGCGCGCGCGACTGCACGCGCTTGAGGAAATCCACGTCGGGCTCGCCGGTGACGGGGTGCTTGAACTCCACCGCCACCATGCCGCCCGGGCCGCGCACGTCGGCGATCTGCGGCACCTGCCCGCGCAGCGCCTGCAGCCGCTCCTTGAGCTTGCCGCCCAGGTGGTTCGCGCGCTCGGCCAGCTGCTCTTCTTCGAGCACGTCCAGCACCGCATGCGCCGCGGCCACGGCCAGCGGGTTGCCGGCATAGGTGCCGCCCAGGCCGCCGGGCTGCGCGGCGTCCATGATCTCGGCACGGCCGCACACGGCCGACAGCGGCATGCCGCCCGCCAGGCTCTTGGCCAGCGTCATCAGGTCGGGCAGCACGTCGTAGTGCTCCATGGCGAACAGCTTGCCGGTGCGCGCGAAGCCCGTCTGCACCTCGTCGGCGATCAGCAGGATGCCGTGGTCGTCGCAGACCTGGCGCAGCGCGCGCATGAACCCGGGCGGCACCATGTAGAAGCCGCCTTCGCCCTGCACGGGCTCGACGATGATGGCCGCCACGCGAGCGGCGTCGATGTCGGCCTTGAACACCTGCTGCAGCGCCTTGAGCGCGGCTTCTTCCGTCACGCCGTGCAGCGCGTTGGGGAAGGGCAGGTGGTAGATGTCGCCGGGGAAGGGCCCGAAGCCGACCTTGTACGGAACCACCTTGCCGGTCAGCGCCATGCCGAGCATGGTGCGGCCATGGAAGGCGCCGCCGAAGGCGATCACGCCCGGACGGCCGGTGGCGGCGCGGGCGATCTTCACCGCGTTCTCCACGGCTTCGGCGCCGGTGCTGAAGAAGGCGGTCTTCTTGGCGTGGCTGCCGGGCGTGATGCGGTTGATGCGCTCGGCCAGCTCCACGTAGGAGCCATAGGGAACGATCTGGTAGGCGGTGTGGGTGAAGCGGCCGAGCTGATCGCTGATCGCCGCCACCACCTTCGGGTGGCGATGGCCGGTGTTGAGCACCGCGATGCCGGCGGCGAAGTCGATGTAGCGGCGGCCTTCGACATCCCAGAGCTCCGCGTTCTCGGCGCGGTCCGCGTAGAAGTTGCACATCACGCCCACGCCGCGCGGGGTGGCGGCGTCCTTGCGTTGCTGCAGTGTCTGGTTGTCCATGGGCGGCTCCTCGGTTGGGCGGTGAGTGGTTGAAACGTGGACAGAGTGTGTGCAATCTCGGCCCTACAATGAAGAGCCATTTCTTCCATTTCGATGGAACCACTTTCTACGGGTAAGCCATGTATTCCATCCTGTCGGATTGGCTTGCGGAAAACCTCGATACGAGCGCCGAAGAGCCGGCCTACCGGCAGCTCTACCGGCTGCTGCAGCAGGCGATCCTGTCGGGGCGGCTGGCCGCGGGCACGCAGCTGCCCTCGTCCCGCGCGCTGAGCGCGGACCTCTCCATCGCGCGCAACACGGTGATCCAGGTCTATGAGCAGCTGCTGGCCGAAGGCTATGTGGAGACGCAAAGCGGCAGCGGCACCTATGTGGCCGATACCCAGCCCGACCGCGTGGAAACGGGCCCCGAGGCCACGCCGCGCCGCGCGGTGCGCGACCGCCACCGGCTGTCCGCACGCGGCAAGCGCACCATCGAGCTGAGCGGTGTCTCGAAGCTGCAGTGGGGCGCCTTCATGCCCGGCGTGCCCGACGTGACCGAGTTCCCCCTCAAGTCATGGAACCGCCTGCAGAGCCGCATCTGGCGCAAGCCCCAGCCTGAGCTGATGACCTATGCGCCCGGCGGCGGCTACCGGCCCCTGCGCCGCGCCCTGGCCGACTACCTGCGGGTGGCGCGCCTGGCCAACTGCCAGCCTGAGCAGATCATCATCACCACGGGCATCCACCAGTCGGTGGACCTGGCCGTGCGCCTGCTGTGCGACGTGGGCGACCATGTCTGGATCGAGGAGCCCTGCTACTGGGGGCTGCGCGGCATCCTGCAGTCGTCGGGGCTCAAGCTGACCCCGATCCCGGTGGATGCCGAGGGCATTCGCCCCGAGGCCCGGCACCTGGCGCGCCCGCCCCGGCTCATCATCTGCACGCCATCGCACCAGTACCCGCTGGGCATGGTGATGAGCCTGGCGCGGCGGCGCATGCTGCTGGAGTACGCCCGCCAGCACAACTGCTGGATCATCGAGGACGACTACGACAGCGAATTCCGCTTCGGCATCCGCCCGCTGGCGTCGCTGCAGGGCCTGGACACCAACGGCCAGGTGATCTATCTCAGCAGCTTCAGCAAGACGCTTTTCCCGGGCATGCGCGTGGGCTACATGGCGGTGCCCGCGCCGCTGGCGGATCTCTTCTCCCAAGGGCTGGCCGAGCTGTACCGCGAAGGCCAGCTGATGCAGCAGGCGGTGCTGGCCGAGTTCATCGACGAGGGCTATCTCTCCTCGCACATCCGCCGCATGCGCGGCGTGTATGCCGAACGGCGCAGCCTGCTGATCGCGGCCATCCACCGCCGCTTCGGCCAGGCGCTGCCGGTGATGGGCGACGAAGCCGGCCTGCACCTGGTGCTGGGGCTGCCCCATCTGCGCGACGACTGGGCGGTGTGCCGCGCGGCCATGGAGCGCGGCATCGTCGCCCGCCCCTTGAGCGCCTATTACAGCCTGGCCCGGTCGGCGCAGGCCGGGCTGCTGCTGGGCTACGGCTGCGTGCCCGACGAGCGCATCGGCCCGGCCTTCGATCTGCTGGCCGATGCGGTGGAAACGGTGGGCGCCGTGGCGTCGCCGGGGCCTTCGCCGCGCAGGAAGCGGAGCTAGAGCGGCGCGGGGCGGCCGGGCGCCGCCGCCGCGCGCCGCGCCGTGCCGTGCCCTGCCGGGTCAGCCGCGGGCGGCCAGCGCTTTCTCGATCCGGCGCCGGTTCACCGTCGTCTTCGGCACGTGGAAGGGGAACCAGGCGCGCACGTCCTCCTCCAGCCCGATGCCGTGCATGTAGTTGTAGATGGCCTTCTTCAGGCCCGTGCCCAGCGCGTCGTGGTCCACCCCCGTCGGGTCGATGAAGGCCACGTCGTTCCTGGCGAAGCCGCCGGGCGGCAGCGGGGCGAGGGTGACGCCGTATTCCGCCGGGTTCTGCCCCACCGGCGAATGCACGGTGCAGGCGAAGCGGTGGAAGAAGCCGCTCTGGATGCAGCCGTTGGCGAAGAGCTGGCGCACGTATTCGAGCGCGTCCACCGTGTCCTGCACGGTCTGCGTGGGAAAGCCGTACATCAGGTAGGCATGCACCAGGATGCCCGCGTCGCTGAAGGCGCGGGTCACGCGGGCCACCTGGTCCACCGAGACGCCTTTCTTCATGAGCGCCAGCAGCCGGTCCGAGGCCACTTCCAGCCCGCCAGAGATGGCGATGCAGCCCGAATCGGCCAGCAGCTCGGCCAGTTCGGGCGTGAAGGTCTTCTCGAAGCGCACGTTGCCCCACCAGCTGATGCCCGCGTTGCGCTCGATGAGTTCGGTGGCCAGGGCCTTGAGCGCCTTCGGCGGCGCGGCCTCATCGACGAAGTGGAAGCCCGTCTGCCCCGTCTCGGCGACGATCGCCTCGATGCGGTCGGCCAGCACCTGGGCGCTGGCGCCCTCGTAGCGGCCGATGTAGTCCAGGCCCACGTCGCAGAAGCTGCACTTCTTCCAGTAGCAGCCGTGCGCCACGGTGAGCTTGTTCCAGCGCCCGTCGCTCCAGAGGCGGTGCATGGGGTTGAGCATGTCCAGCAGCGAGAGGTAGCGGTCCAGCGGCAGGCCGTCCCAGGTGGGCGTGCCGACCTCGGCGAAGGCCACGTCGGCTTCCATCATGTTGACGTACTGCACGGCGCCGTCGCCACCCTCCCCATCGTTGCGCACGAAGGTGCGCACCAGGCGCTGGCGGCCGCGGCGGCCTTCCAGGTGTTCCAGCAGGGCCAGCAGCGGGCGCTCGCCGGCGTCGAGCGTGACGTAGTCGAAGAAGTCGAACACGCGCGCGTCGGACAGCTCGCGCAGCTCGGTGTTCACGAAGCCGCCGCCCAGCACGGTGGCGATGTGCGGGTGCCGCGCCTTGATGGCCTGGGCGATGCGGAAGGCCGCATAGACCGAGCCGGGGAACGGCACCGAGAGCAGCACCACCGTGGGCCGGTGGCGCTCGATGGCCTCGTGCGTGAGCTGCGCGAGCAGGTCGTCCACCAGCGTGTGCGCGGCGGCCAGGGCATCGGCCAGCGGGTCGAAGGTGGGCTGGCTGCCGGCGAGGGATTCGGCGTAGCGCACGAACTCGAAGCGCTCGTCCACCGCGTCGCGCAGCACGTCGGCCAGGTCGTTCAGGTAGAGCGTGGCCACGTGCTTGGCCTTGTCGTGCAGGCCCAGGGCGCCGAAGGCCCAGCCCAGCGGGTCGCCGCCTTCGTCGTCCACATAGACGTCGAGCGTGGAAAAGCGCGGGCCCTCGGGCAGGTAGTGGCGGCCCGCGATGCGATGCGCCAGCGTGCTGTCGCGCCCCTGCAGGAAGGCGATGGCCGGGCCGATGGTGGCGAGATAGCGGTCCTGCTGCGCCGCGAAGGACTGCACGGCGGGGCTGCGCTGGCGCTCGGGCAGGGCCTGCACGCGCTCGGCCACGGCCTTGAGCCCTTCGGGCGAGAGCAGGCGCAGCACCAGGGCCAGCGCCAGGTCTTCCTGGAAGGCCGAGACGCCGCGCGAGCGCAAAAAGCCCGTGAGGTAGGCGGTGGACGGGTAGGGCGTGTTCAGCTGCGTCATCGGCGGGATGACGGCCAGCACGCGGCAGGCGGAATCGGACATGGACGGCGTGGGGGAGGGCAAGGCGCGATTATCCCGGCCAGGGCCTGCCCGCGCCGGGCCGGGGGCATGGCCGGCCGCGGCAGGCCGGACGCGCTCCCGGGGAAATCCGTCAGTCCCGGGGCCGTGCGGCGGGCTGGCCCGCGCACTGGCGGGCCAGGCGCCGCGCCATCTTGTGCTGGTACATGGCCTCGTCGGCCAGGCGCAGCACGGCGTCGGCCTGGTGCACCGTCTCGGGGTGCAGGCTGAGGGTGCCCACGCTGGCGCCGGCATAGTCGAGCGAGGCGCCGGCCAGGTCGAAGTGGCCGCGCGTCGCATCGGCCAGGCGCCGTGCCCAGGATTCCGGTGCGGGCGTGCTGGCCGCGCCGCTTTCCAGCGCCGGGCCCAGGCCGATGGCGACGAATTCGTCGCCGCCCAGCCGCGCGACGAAGTCCTCGGCACGCAGCGCGCCGCGCAGCCGCTCGGCGATGGCGGTCAGCAGCTGGTCTCCGACCTCGTGGCCGTAGTTGTCGTTGACGAACTTGAAGCCGTCCAGGTCCAGGAAGGTGACGTACACCTCCAGCTGCCGGCGCTGGCCCTGCTCCAGCATGCGCTGCAGCGCGCTCATCAGCGCGCGGCGGTTGGGCAGTCCGGTGAGCGGGTCGGTGCCGGCGAAGGATGCCAGGCGCTGGTTGGTTTCGAGCAGCTGCTGGATGAGCTGCTCGCGCTCCATCTGCCGGCCGATGAGGCTGGCGAACAGGATCAGCACGCGTTCGGACTGCGGCGCCTGCGGCAGGGACTGCGTATCGACGGCGCACAGGGTGCCGAACAGCTGGCCGTCGCTGTTGCGCACCGGCACGCTGGTGTAGGTCTGGATGCCCAGCTGGTGCATGCCTTCCATGTCGGGCCAGCGCGTGGGAATGTCGTTGGCGAAGCGCAGGTTTTCCTTCATCGCGCGCCGGCAGGGCGAATCGGCCCAGGCCAGGGAAACGCCTTCGTGCAGATGCAGGCTGCCCGTGTTGTGGACGTGCACGACCTGCTGCATGCCCTGGGCCTCGTCCACGGTGGTGAGGAAGGTGGATTCGAGACCCGTCACCGCCTGGAGCATCTCCAGCAGCGGCCTGGTGAGCTCTTCCACGTTCTGGGCGGTGGAGACGGACAGCGACAACTGCTCGAAGAGCTGATTCATGCGGGAAATTATCCGAGGCAAAGCATCGTGTTTCGCGATGCGGATGCGTCAAGTTGATGGGAATGGCTTGGTGTTTTCCCGTGCATGCACGGGGCGGCGGTCGGGCTCTCGTCCGCGGCGCGCACCTGGGCCGCCTGCGCCAGGTGGTCCAGGCGCTGCCCGGCCTCCCCGGCGATGCTGCCTGGCGATTCGCCGGCCTGGGCGATGCGGTGCGGGCTGACCTGCGCGAAGTCCTGCTGCGCCTGCTGGCGTACGTTCCCGACGCCCGCCAGCGCGGGCAGCACGGCGGCCAGCAGCAGAACGGCGCCGGCCAGCGCACGGAACTGAAGCGCGAGCGAATTCAGGAGCTTCACGGGGTCTTTCCGGTGCGAAGTGCGGGGGCAGATCGCATGGGAGGGGGCCGAAGCCGCTCGGGCGTGTTCCTGCGCCCGAGAATGAGCCGGCGACCCTTCCGCTATTTGCTGCCACCTATGTAACAAGAGGTTGCGATAGGTTAGCAGAAGCACGGCAGCCCGTAACGAATTTTCCCCGCCGCCATGCGGCTGTGGCTTGCCGCCGACGCGCGGTCCGGCCGGTCAGGCCAGCGACCCCGTGGCGCCGCCCCGGCGGCTGCGGCCGCGCGTCAGTCCTGCGCCGCGTCGCCGCCCGGCAGGCGCAGCCGGCCGGTGAGGTAGTCGTACTCGAACACCTCGCCGTGGCGGGCCCAGGTGATGGCGGTGCGCAGCACGGTCTCGGCCTCGATCTCGCCCAGCTGCTCGCTCAGCAGGCGCACGAAGGGCGCCTCGGGCAGCTCGCCCGTGGCTTCCTGCTCCAGGCTGTGGCGGATGTGGGCGATCAGCGGCACATGGGCGATCAGCTGCTGGCCGAACAGCTCCTGGCGCAGCGCGTGGGCGCCATCGACGTAGCGGCGGCCCAGCGCCGTGATCTGCAGGTCGCCTTGGGCGAGGGCGGCCAGGCCCAGCTGCGATAGCGCGGTGGCGGTGGGCAGCAGCTCGTCGTCGGCCAGGCCCGCTTCCTCGGCCAGCTGGGGCAGGTCGGCGCGGCCGTCGAAGGGCGGATCGGCCAGCATTTCGAGCAGGTCGTCCATGCGGGCCACGTCGGCTTCGGGCAGGCGGTGGGTGGCGGGGCTGGCCGCGGCGTCGGGCGCTGCGGCTCCGGCCGTGCCGGCGGCGCTGGCCGGGCGGTGCGAGCCGGCGGTCATCAGCGCATAGACCTCGTCGATGAGGGCGCGCACTTCGGCGCCGTCCGCATCGCGCGGGCGCTGCAGCTGGATGGCCATCTGGCTGCGGATGCGGCCCGGGTCGCTGGCGAAGATCAGCACGCGGTCGGCCATCATCACGGCCTCTTCGATGTTGTGCGAGACGACCAGCATGGCCTTGGTGGGCATGCTGCCGCTGCGCCAGAGCTGCAGGATGTCCTCGCGCAGGCGCTCTCCCGTGAGCACGTCGAGCGCGGAGAAGGCCTCGTCCATCAGCAGCACGTCGGGCTGGGTGACCAGGGCGCGGGCGATGCCCACGCGCTGGCGCATGCCGCCCGAGAGTTCGCGCGGCAGCGCGCCCTCGAAGCCCGCCAGGCCGATGAGGTCGATGGCCGCCTCGGCCCGCGTGGCGCGTTCGGCCTGCGGCACGCCGCGCGCTTCCAGGCCCAGTTCCACGTTCTGCTGCACCGTGAGCCACGGAAAGAGCGCGAACGACTGGAACACCATGCTGATCGCGCGCGCCGGCCCGTGCAGGGGCTGGCCGCGGTAGCGCACCTCGCCCTCGTCGGCGGCGATCAGGCCGGCCATGATGCGCAGCAGCGTGCTTTTGCCGGAGCCGGACTGGCCCAGCAGGGCGACGATCTCGCCTTCGCGCAGCGTGAAATCGACCTTCTGCAGCACGGGGCGCTCGCGGCCGTCGGAAGAGCGGAAGGTCTTGCCCACGCCGTGGAGTTCGATGATGGATTGCGTCATGGCGGAAACGGCTCCGGGTCGGTTCGAGTCTGTTCTTGTCTTGGGGGCGGGCCGCCTTCAGTGGGCGGCGACGGATCAGAAATGCATGCGGTCTTCGGCCAGGCGGTAGAGGCGGCGCCAGAGGAAGTGGTTCAGCCCCATCACGAAGACGACCATGGCGCCGATGCCCAGCGCGATGCGCGGGAAGTCGCCGGAGGCGGTCATCTGCGCGATGTAGCTGCCCAGCCCCTGGGCCTGCAGCGTGGTGTCGCCCCAGGTCACGTATTCGGCCACGATGCTGGCGTTCCACGAGCCGCCGCTGGCGGTGATGGCGCCGGTCACGAAGCTGGGGAACACGGCGGGCAGCAGGTAGCGCTTCCACTTGAGCCAGCCGGAGAGGCCCAGGTTCTGCGCGGCCAGGCGCAGCTCGTTGGGGATGCTCGATGCGCCCGCGATCACGTTGAAGAGGATGTACCACTGCGTGCCCAGGATCATCAGCGGCGAGAGCCACACGTCCGGGTTGAGCTTCCAGTGCACCACCAGCATCACCGCCACCGGGAAGAACAGGTTGGCCGGGAAGGCGGCCAGGAACTGCGCCACCGCCTGCAGCCGCCCCGCCCAGCGCGGGTTCATGCCGATCCACACGCCGATGGGCACCCACACCAGGGCCGCCAGCGCGATCAGCACCATCACGCGCACCAGCGTGTAGCCGCCCAGTGTGAAGACGTGGACCACCTCGTGCCAGCCCACCTCGGTGTGGACGAACTGCACCAGCCGGGCGACGGCGAACAGCACGCCGGCGGCCATCACCGCGTCCCACACCCGCTCGGCGCGGGCCGACGGGGCGGCCGGGCGCGCGCGGATGGAGGTGCCGTCGTGGCTGCGCTTGAACAGCGTCAGCGTGCGGCCCAGCTGCCGCTGGCACCAGCCGGCCATGCTCTGCGTGGCCGGGGCGCGGCGCAGCCAGTCCAGCAGCCAGGAGCGCGGGGCGGCGTCGGCGCTGCCTTCCTCGAAGCGGAACTTGTCGGCCCAGGCCACCAGCGGGCGGAAGAGCAGCTGGTCATACAGCAGGATGGCCACCAGCATGCAGGCGATGGCCCAGCCGATGGCGGGCAGGTCGCGCGCCTCGATGGCCATGGCGATGTACGAGCCCACGCCGGGCAGCTTGATGTCCTGGTGCGAGACGGAGATCGCCTCCGACGCCACCACGAAGAACCAGCCGCCGGACATGGACATCATCATGTTCCAGAGCAGCCCGGGCATGGCGAAGGGCAGCTCCAGCCGCCAGAAGCGCTGCCAGCCCGAGAGCTGGAACACGCGCGCGGCCTCCTGCAGCTCGGCCGGCACGGTGCGCAGCGACTGGTAGAGGCTGAAGGCCATGTTCCAGGCCTGCGAGGTGAAGATGGCGAAGATGGCCGCGCATTCCACGCCCAGCAGGCTGCCCGGAAAGAGCGCGATGAAGCCCGTCACCGTGATGGAGAGGAACCCCAGGATGGGAATGGACTGCAGGATGTCCAGAAGCGGCACCAGCACCCGCTCGGCCAGCCGGTACTTGGCCGCCAGCACCGCGAACACGCAGGCGAAGACCAGCGAGGCGCCCAGCGCGATGAACATGCGCAGCGTGGTGCGCAGCAGGTAATAGGGCAGCTGCCACGGGTCCAGCGACAGCGGCAGCGCATCGCCCATGTGGAAGGGCTGGGCCATCTGGGCCGCGCCGTAGGCCAGCAGCACGATGGCGGCCAGCACCAGGGGCAGCAGCGCCCAGTCCCAGCGATTGGGGGGAGCGTCCACGATCTGGCGGGGGAGGAACTCGCGGCGCTGGGGCTGGGTCATGGCGGGGGGCCGGCAACAGGAACGGACGGGCCGGCTGCCCCAAAGCAAAGCGGGCGGCCGGCGGCAAAGGGCGCAAGGGTAATCCCGGAATTTGTCCGTTGTGTGTACGCGGCGCCCAAAGATCGGCGTTCTTTCGCCGCACGGCCCCATTTCGACGGGGCGCGGCGCCCCTTCGCCCCCTTTTTGCCCCCCGCCGAGCCCGTTCAGCCGGCGGCGGCGGTGCGGCCCGTGAGCTGGCCGGCGATGGCCGCCTGCAGCGGCGGCAGCCGGCGCGCGCCCTCCAGCACCCAGCGGCGCAGCAGCCGGGGCAGGGGCCGGGCGTCGGCATAGAGCCGCACGATGGCGTTGGTGCCCTGGTAGATGGGCAGCGCCCGGCGGTGGTGCGCGCTGGCATAGCGCGCCAGCACGCCGGCCGCGCCGATGTCTTCGCCCCTCCGGCGGGCCTCGGCCAGGGTGTGGGCCAGGGTCTCGACCCCCGCCAGCCCCAGGTTGTAGCCGTGGGCCGTCACCGGGTGCATGCCCACGGCGGCATCGCCCAGCAGCGCGCAGCGCGTGCCGGCGAAGCGCTGGGCATAGACGGCGACCAGCGGGTAGGCGTGCCGCTCGCCCACCAGGCGCATCGCGCCCAGGCGGTGGCCGAACTGGGCCTGCACCTCGGCCGCGAAGGCCTGCGCATCCAGCGCCATCAGCGCGGCGGCCTCGGCCGCGCCGGCGGTGACCACCACCGAGCACTGCGGCGCGCCATCCGCCGGGTCGTCCGGCAGCGGCAGCACGGCCAGGGTGCGCGCATAGCCGAAGCATTCGTGCGCCACGCCGCCGTGGGGCGCGGCATGGCGCATGCGGCAGACGATGACGCTGCGGCCGAAGTCGGTCATCTGCGCGGCGATGCCCAGCTGCCGCCGGGCGCTGGAAAAGCGGCTGTCGGCGGCCACCACCAGCGGCGCCGTCAGCCGCGTGGCCGGCGTGCCGGGGGCGCTGCCGGCGCGGGTGAAGTCCACCTCGGCCTGCGTGGGCAGCGCCGCCACCCGGTCCACCTGCGCGCCGCAGACCAGGGTGACGCCCGGCGTGGCCCGCGCGGCCTGCCAGGCGCTGCGGCGCAGCGCGTGGTTGGGCACGATCCAGCCCAGGTGGCCGGCGCCGCTGCCGGCGGCCGGCGCCACTTCCAGCGGAGCATGCCGGCCCAGCGGCCCGTCGTGCACCTGCGCCCGGGCGATGCGGCCGATCTCGTGCGCGGCCAGCCGCTGCCAGCTGCCCAGGCGGCGCAGCAGATCGCCGCTGGGGTGGGTCAGGGCGATCTCGCGGCCGTCGGGGGCCGGGTCCGCCAGGGCGGCCTCGTCCTGCCGCTCGACCACCGTGGCGCGCAGCCCTGCCTGGCCCAGCGCCGCCGCCAGCGAGAGGCCGGCCGGGCCGGCGCCGACGATGAGCACGTCAGCGTCGGCATCGTGGCCGTGGGGGCGGGGCAGGGCGGGTGCGGGCATGGGGCGGCTCCAGGGCGTTGCAGGCGGCGGGCGGGGCGGCCATTGTGGGCCGGGCGGCGGCCGGCGGGCTTGCCCTGGCGCAAGGAGCAGGAAGGTGGCGCGGGTATCGGCCGGGCCGCTACGTATTCCTACGCCGCCGGGCGGGCGCAGCGGCTAGAGTGGGTGTCCTTTCAACCCGACCCAGGAACCGACCATGCGCGTGGACATCTATCGCCGATCAGAAGCCGAGGGCAAATATTCCCATCTGGTGGTGCCCGAAGGACGCACCATCCCCCAGGAAGCCACCAACACCGACTGGGAGAGCGAGCTGACCGGGCAGGAATTGGACGAGACCGCCGCGCACTGGGACGACTTCGGCATTCCCGAGCCCGGCCGCCAGCTGCGCGAGAAGGGCTACGCCATCACCAGCGTGCGCGAGCAGACCGATTGACTGACTGACTGTTCATTGGTGGACTGATACAGGCGGGGGCGCCTGTCAATCCGGGGACCTTCCCCGGATGACGCCCCCGGCGGTGCGCGCTACGCTGCGCCGATGGAGACAACAAGCACCGCCCTCGCAACCCCGGCGGCCGGCACGCAGATGCCCGGACCGCCGCCCTTCATCCCCCAGATCCGCCTCTACCAGGACTGGCTGCGCCGCGAGCGCGGTCTGGCCTTCGACGGCTACGACGCGCTCTGGCGCTGGTCCATCACCGACCTGGACGCCTTCTGGCAGAGCGTGTGGGACTATTTCGAGGTCGAGTCGCCCACGCCGCACAGCGCGGTGCTGGCGCGCAATGCCATGCCGGGGGCCGAATGGTTTCCCGGCGCGCAGGTCAACTACGCGCGGCAGGCGCTGCGGCATGTGGAGGCCGCCCATGCCGCCGGCCAGCCGGCCATCATCAGCCGCAACGAAAAGGGCCTGCACCGCGAGCTGGGCTGGCCCGAGCTGCGCCGGCAGGTCGCCTCGCTGGCCCTGCACCTGCAGCGCCAGGGCGTGGGCCCGGGCGACCGGGTGGCCGCCTATTTGCCCAACATCCCCGAGGCCATGGTCGCGCTGCTGGCCACCGTGAGCCTGGGCGCCGTCTGGAGCGTGTGCGCGCCCGACATGGGCACGGCCGCCGTGCTGGACCGCTTCCGCCAGATCGAGCCGAAGGCGCTGATCGCGGTGGACGGCGTGACCTACGGCGGGCGCGACCTGGACCGCACCGGCGTGCTGGCCGAGCTGCGCGCGCAGCTGCCTTCTCTCAAGCACGTGGTGCTGGTGAACAACCTGGATGCTTCTAAAAAGATAGCGGACTGCACAGACTACGCAAGCGCCAGCGGCCAAAACGATGCCGAAGTCGCGGCCTTCGAGCCGCGCTGGGTGCCGTTCGACCATCCGCTCTGGATCGTCTATTCCAGCGGCACCACCGGCCTGCCCAAGCCCATCGTCCATGGCCACGGCGGCATGCTGCTGGTGGCGCTGCAGCTGAAAAGCCTGCACAACGACATCGGCTGCAGCTACGCGCCCAACTCCTTCGGCGAGCGCTACCACTGGTACAGCTCCACCGGCTGGGTGATGTGGAACGCCCAGGCCAGCGGGCTGCTCTCGGGCACCACCTGCGTGATCTACGACGGCAACCCGGGCGGCACCCGGGAGCGGCCCGACTGGGGCACGCTCTGGCGCTTCGCGGCCGAGACCGGCGTGAGCTTCTTCGGCGCGGGCGCCGCCTTCTACGCCAACTGCATGAAGGCCGGCGTCGATCTGGCCGCCTGCGGCGACCTCTCCCGCATCCGCGCGCTCGGCACCACCGGCTCGCCGCTCTCGCCCGAGGTGCAGGAGTGGGGGACGCAGCAGTTCCAGCGCCTGGGCACCGCTGATATCTGGTGGGACAACATCTCGGGCGGCACCGACTTCTGCGGCGCCTTCATCGGCGGCCACCGCGAACTCCCCCAGGTGCCCGGCGAGATGCAGTGCCGCATGCTCGGCGCCGCCGTCGAATCCTGGGACGCCCAGGGCCAGCCGGTGGTGGACGCGGTGGGCGAGCTGGTCTGCACCCAGCCCATCCCGTCCATGCCGCTCTATCTCTGGGGCGATGCGGACGGCAAGCGCTACCTGGCCAGCTACTTCGACATGTACCCGCCCGGCCACGGCCGCCGCCCGGGCGGTGGCGACGGGCCCGCCGCCATGGGCCCGGTCTGGCGGCACGGCGACTGGATCAAGGTCACGCCCACCGGCAGCTGCATCATCTACGGCCGCAGCGACGCCACCATCAACCGCCACGGCCTGCGCATGGGCACCAGCGAGATCTACAGCGCGGTCGAGGGGCTGCCCGAGGTGCTCGACAGCCTGGTGGTCGATCTGGAATACCTGGGCCGGCCCAGCTACATGCCGCTCTTCGTGGCGCTGCGGCCCGGGGCGGAGCTGGACGAGGCCCTGCGCCAGCGCATCGCCGGGGCGATCCGCGCGGCGCTCTCGCCGCGCTTCGTGCCCGACGACATCCTGGCCGTGCCCGAGGTGCCCCGCACCCTGACCGGCAAGAAGCAGGAGCTGCCCGTCAAGAAGCTGCTGCTGGGCCAGCCGGCGGAGAAGGTGGTCAACCGCGATGCCATGGCCAACCCGGGCAGCCTGGACTGGTTCGTGGCCTTCGCGGCAGCGCGCGCCGGCACGGGGGCTTCGGCCGGCTGAGGCCTTGGGCGGGCACTCGCGGGAGACGCGCGCACGGGCCGAAGCGCCGAACTATGATCGCGCTCCCCGCCTCGCTCCATGCAAAAACCGCCTTTTCCCGCCGCTGACGAGCCCGGCACCGTGGCCGTCCCCGACTTCGCCCGCCCCGGGCGGTCCTTTGCCGGCTATACGGTGGAAACCAGCCTGTACGAGGGCGACCGTTCCGTCGTGCTGCGCTGCCGGGGCCCCGGCGGGGTGCCGTCGGTGGTCAAGCTGCTGCGCTGCGCGCGGCTGGGGCCGGGCGAGGTCGCCCGGTTCCGGCTGGAGTACGAGCTCTCGCGCCGGGTGCCGCACGAGCGGGTAGTCAGCGCCACCGCGCTCGGCAGCCACGACGGCGTGCTGTTCATCGCCATGCCCGACGACGGCGCCATTTCCCTGCGCGAATGGCTGCGCTCCGGCGGGCCGCTCGATCCGGCCCAGGCGATCGACGTCGCCCTGGCGGTGGTGGACGCGCTGGACGCCATCCACGAACGCAACATCGTCCACAAGGACGTGGCCCCCGGCAACATCATCGTGCGCCCGGGCAGCGACCTCATCAAGCTGATCGACTTCGGCATCGCGGCCAGCGTCTCGGTGGAGCGCACCCAGGCGGTGAGCCTGCGCGACCTCGAAGGCACCCTGGCCTCCATGGCGCCCGAGCAGACCGGCCGCATGAACCGCGACGTGGACTACCGCGCCGACTTCTACGCCCTGGGCGCCACGCTCTACGAACTGCTGGCGGGCACGCCCCCCTTCGGCGCGCTGGACGACCCCCTGCGCGCCCTGCACGCCCACCTGGCGCTGCTGCCGCCGCCCCTGCAGGCCGCCTGCCCGCAGGCGCCCGCGGCGCTCTGCGCGCTGGTCGAGCGCCTGCTGGCCAAGGAGCCCGAGGCGCGCTACCAGAGCCACCACGTGCTGCGGCGCGACCTGCAGCGCATCCGCGCCCGGCTGGGCGACGCGGACCCGCTGCAGCCGCTGGTGCTGGCCGAGGGCGATCTTTCCGAGCGCTTCCAGGTCGCCACCCGGCTCTACGGGCGCGCCGCCGAAGTGCAGCAGCTGCTGCAGTCTTGCGAAGAGGCCGCCGGCGGCGCCGCGCGCGTGCTGGTGCTGGCCGGCGCCCCCGGCGTGGGCAAGACCGCGCTGGTGCAGGAAGTGCAGCGCAGCCTGCTGGCGCGCCAGGGCCACATGGCCAGCGGCAAGTTCAACCAGTTCGGCCAGCCCGCGCCCTGTGCGGCCTTCGTGCAGGCGCTGGCGCAGCGCATCCGCCAGGTGCTGGCGCTGCCACCGGCCGAACGCCAGGTCTGGGCCGAGCGGCTGCGGGCGCTCCTGGGCGTGAACGCGGCGCTGGCGCAGGCGGCGCTGCCCGAACTCGTCGCCCTGCTGGGGCCGGCCGCGCCCGACGGCCACGCGCTGGGCCCCGCCGAGGCCGAGAACCGCTTCATCCGCACCATGCAGCTGTGCCTGGCGGGGCTGTGCAGCGCCCAGGCGCCGCTGCTGGTGTTCGTGGACGACCTGCAGTGGAGCGACCGCCTCTCGCGCCGGCTGCTGCGCGAGATGGTGCTCGACGAAGGCCTCCAGCACCTGCTGGTGATCGGCGCCTACCGCGAGGACGAGGTGGCCGAGGGCCACCCGCTGCTGCAGGACCTGGCCATGCTGGTGGACACCGGCCATGGCCGCTACCGCGCGCTGCGGCTGGAGCCATTGCTCCCGCAGGACGTGGTGCAGTGGCTGGCCGACACGCTGCACCGGCCCACGTCCGAGCTGCAGGCGCTGGCCCGGCTGTGCCACGCCAAGACCGGCGGCAACCCCTTCTTCCTCGGCCGCTTCCTGCAGGACCTGCACCAGCACGGCCTCATCTGGCTGGACCGGGCCGAGCCGCGCTGGCGCTGGGATGCGGACCGCATCCGCCAGGAACGCGTGGCCGACAACGTGGTGGCGCTGATGCTGGAGCAGCTGCGCCGCCTGCCGCCCGAGACCTGCAACGTGCTCACCACCGCCGCCTGCCTGGGCAGCCGCTTCGACGCCCACCTGCTGGGCGTTGCCTGCGCGCGCCCCACGGCCAGCGTGGTGCGCGCCCTGCACCCGGCGCTGGAAGCCGGCCTGGTCGTGCCGCGCGATGCCCGCTACAAGTGGCTGCCGGTGCTGGACGCGCACGAGGGCCAGGGCGTGCAGGCCGAATTCGCCTTCGCCCACGACCGCGTGCAGGAGGCTGCCTATCTGCTCTCCAGCGCCGAGGCGCGCCCCGCGCTGCACCTGCACATCGGCCGCCTGCTGTGCGCCGCACGGCCGGGCGAGCTGCCGGACTTCGCCGTCATCAACCATCTCAACCAGGGCCAGGCGCTGGTGGCCGATGCGGCCGAGCGCGCCCAGCTGGCGGGCTACAACGCCCATGCCAGCCGGCAGGCCTGCGCCTCCGCCTCGTTCGATCTGGCGGCGCACTACGCCGCGCAGGCCGTCGCCCTGTACGGCGCGCAGGGCTGGGCGGCGGACGCCGCGGGCCTGCTGGACCTGCACGTGCATGCCGCGCGCATGGCCGCTCTTTCGGGCGACACGGCCGGCATGGACGCGCTGATCGACGCCGCGCTGCCGCACGCCGCCTCCGCCATGGACCGCGCCCGCCTGCTGGACGTGCGCATCGAATCCTTCTACGCCCTGGGCCGGCTCGACGACACGCTGGAGCTGGGCCTGTCCGTGCTGCGCCTGCTGGGGGCGGCCCCGCCCGAGGCCGCATCGCCCGCCGACACGGTGCAGCTGGTGACCGAGGTGCGCGCCGAGATCGAGGCCCTGGGCTTCGACGCCCTGGCCGCCCGCCCGGTGATGACCGACGCGCTCTGCCTGCAGCAGCTGGCCGTGGTCGCCAAGATGACCGCCGCCGCCTACATCGCCCGGCCCGCGCTGCTGCCGCTGCTGACCGTGCTGCAGGTGCGCTGGATGGTGGCCTACGGCCACGCGCCGGTGGCCCTGTCGGCCTATTCGGTCATGGGCCTGATGGTGGCCGAATTCCTGCAGGACCACATCTTCGGCTACCGGCTCGGCCGCCTGTCGATGGACCTGGTGGAGCGCCACGGCTGGCGCCACGTCCACGCCCATGCCGGCTTCTCGTTCAACGCCTTCCTGCGGCACTGGATCGAAGGCATCGCCAGCGGCCTGCCGGGCCTCATGGCCGTGCACCGCAACGGGCTGGAAACCGGCAACCTGCGCCACGCGGGCCTGGGCCTCTATGTGCATGGCTACCACGCGCTGCTGGCCGGCATGCCGCTGGCCGAGCTGCAGGCCCAGCTCGAAGCCGACGCCGCCACGCTGCGCCGCATCCGCCAGCCCGTGGCGCACGACTACCTGAGCGCCCTGCTGGCCGTGGTGCGCGCGCTGCGCCGCCCGGCGTTCGAGCCCGAGCCGCTGGAGCAGCCCGCCGCGGGCTTCTCGGCGCGCGCGCTGCTGCAGACCTATTCCGCGCGGGCCGACCAGACCGGCGCCATGTTCCTGCACGCCTGGCAGTGCATGCTGCACGCGCTGGCCGGCCGCGCCGACGAGGCCGTGGCCGAGGGCGATGCCGCGCAGGCCCTGTTTTCGGCCGGGCGCGGCATGGCCATGGTGCCGTTCTGCGTGTTCTTCTCGGCCCTGTCTGCGCCGCAGAGCCGCCGCGGCGATGCCGCCGCGCGCTGCAAGGCGGCGCTGCACCGGCTGGAGCTGTGGGCGCATACCTGCTCCGACGTGCGTCCGCTGGCGCACCTGCTGCGCGCGCGCATGGCGGTCGCCGGCATCGGGCTGCCCGGCCCGCCGATCGATGCCGAGGCCGAGATCGCCGCCGCCCGGCAGGCCGCCGAGGCGCTGGACAACCTCTTCATCCAGGGCCTGGTGCACTGGGCGAGCCCGCTGTGCCGGCCGGCCGATGCGGCGGTATCGGCACCGGCGCTGGCCGAACGTGCCCAGACGCGGGCGCTCTTCCTGCGCTGGGGCGCGGCGTCGCTCGCGGGCGCTCCGGTGCCCGCGAGCCTGCCGCTGGCGCCTGGCGCCGCTGCCGTGCCCGCCGCTGCTGCAGTTGCTGCCGCCGCCACCCTGCCGGCCACGCCGGGCCACAGCCTCGACCTGGCCACGCTCATGAAGGCCGCCCAGGCGGTGACGGCCGAGATCGCGCTCGATGCGCTGCTGGCGCGCCTGCTGCAGGTGCTGCGCGAGAGCGCAGGCGCCGGCCGGGCCGCCGTGGTGCTGCGCGACGGCGCGGGCGCCTGGTCGCTGCAGGCCGACAGCGCCGCTGACGCCGCCGTGAAGGCCGGCGCGGGCGACGCCAGCGTGCCGCTCGAAGAGGCCGGCGACCGGCTGCCGCTGGAGGTGCTGCGCACGGTGCTGAACCTGGGCAGCCCGGTGCTCATCCCCGACCTGGCCCAGGCGCACGTGTGGCGCCGGCTCACGTATTTCTCGAACCGCCCGGTGCGTTCGGCGCTCTGCATGCCGCTGGTGCGCCAGGGCAGCACCGTGGGCGCGCTCTATCTGGAAAACGACGCCACGGCCGGCGTCTTCTCGCAGGCGCGCCTGCAGTTCCTCGAACTGCTCTCGGGCAACGTGGTCAACGCCATCGACAACGCCCGGCTCTACGCCCAGTGGCGGGGCCTGGCGCAGACGCTGGAGCAGCGCGTGGCCGAGCGCACGCGGGCGCTGGCCGAGAGCGAATCGCGGCTGCTGTCCATCCTGAACCACGCGCCGCTGCCCATGACGGTGACGCGCATCGCCGACAACGCCTTCGTCTATGCCAACGACCGCGCCCAGCTGCTGTCGGGCATGTCGCAGTCCGAGCTGCTGGGCCGCTCCCCGCGCAGCATCTACCGCAACCCGGCCGACCGCGACCGGCTCTTCGCCCTGTTCCAGCGCGACGGCAGGGTGAACGACTACGAGGTCCGCCTGGTGGCCGCAGGCGGGCGCGACATCTGGGCGCTGATCTCCATCGTGCCCATCGCCTACGACGGCGAGCCCTGCGCGCTGGCCACCGTGGTGGATATCACCGGCCGCAAGGCCATGGAAGACGCGCTGCGCATCGCCGCCACCACCGACGCGCTGACCGGCACGGCCAGCCGCAGCCACTTCATGGCCCGGGCCGAGGCCGCGCTGGCCCAGGCGTGCAGCGCGCCGGCGGGCGGCCAGGAGTCGCGCCTGTCGATGCTGATGCTCGACGTGGACGACTTCAAGCAAGTGAACGACCTCCACGGCCACGCCGCCGGCGACGCCGTGCTGCGCGCCGTGACCGATGCCTGCGCCCGCCGCATCCGCGCCTGCGACCTGCTGGGCCGGCTGGGCGGCGAGGAGTTCGGCGTGCTGCTGCCCGCCACCGGCTTCCATGACGCGCTGGCCCTGGCCGAGCAGCTGCGCGCGCGCATCGCCGCCATCGAGGCCGCGCTGCCCGGCGGCGGCGCGGTGCGCGTCACGGCCAGCCTGGGCGTGAGCGCGCTGCAGCCCGGCGACACGCTCGACAGCCTGCTGGCCCGCGCCGACGCCGGGCTCTACCAGGCCAAGCGCGAAGGCCGCAACCGGGTGGGCTGCCTCCCCGGCTGAGCCTGTGCCCGGGCGTTCGCCCGTAGGACTCGCCTGACGGGAGCTGCCATGGGCCCGTTCCATAATGGTCCGCTGGCGGGCCGCCTGGCCGTCGCCGCCCATCCGGCCGATCGCCTGCCTGCCCGCCCGCCTTTCTCTGTCTGTCTGTCTTCCTGCTTCCTCCGAGGACCCGTTTCCATGAATGCACCCGCCCCCAAGCGCTTTTCGATGATCCGCGAGTTCCATCTCGCGGACTGGTTCACGCTGGGCAATGCCGTGTGCGGCGTGGGCGCGCTGTTCTCGTCCATGACCTACCTGGCCGCGGGCGAGGTGCGGCACATCCATTTCGCGGCCGCGCTGGTGCTGGCTGCGCTCATCTTCGACGTGCTCGACGGCCGCATCGCGCGCTGGCGGCAGAAATCCTCGGCCATGGGGCGCGAGCTGGATTCGTTGGCCGACGTGATCTCCTTCGGCGTGGCGCCGGCCATCATCGCCTACGCCTGCGGCATGCAGGGGCTGTACGACCGCATCGTGCTGGCCTACTTCGTGGCCTGCGGCGTCTCGCGCCTGGCGCGCTACAACGTCACGGCCGAAACGCTCTCCGAGGGCTCCGGCAAGGTCAAGTACTTCGAGGGCACGCCCATTCCCACCTCCATCGTGCTGGTGGGCCTCATGTCGCTGGCCGCCGCCATGGGCGCGGTGGGCGAGCAGCTCTGGTTCGGCCGCGTGCTGCTGGGCGGCTTCACGCTGCACCCGCTGGTGCTGCTGTTCGCGCTGTCGGGCTCGCTGATGATCAGCCGCATCCGCATTCCCAAGCTCTGAGATCGCTGCGCCGCCCCCGGGGCTGAGAACGTGTTTACGATCTCCCAGGGGTCACGCAGCTACGTCGGCGGGATGGGATGCAAGGCGCGGTGCGCAGTGGATAGCACAGCTATCCACAAGCGCCGCAACGCCGCAGACCGCCCGCCGACGTAGCTGCCCTTCGGGTTGGAGCGAAATCGGGCGATTGGACGCCCCGGCTGCTTGCATGGGCATGAGCCCATGCGGCGCATCCGAAGCATCCACTCATCCCGATTGCGCTCCAACGCGATCCCCTGCGAGATCGTAAACACGTTCTGAGGGGCTGGTGCTTCTCTTTCGATAGCTGCCTGCGCAGGCTGGAAAAGGGCTGAAAGCCATTTTGACGGGTATTGGTGTGCCGGGTGCGCCGTACGCGCTCCGGTGTGGCCCGGCGAGGGCGTGACACGATCTGACGCAACTCTGCGCGGTCCGCCCACGGTACACTTGCCCGCTTTCCCGTGCGCGCGCGTGCCGTGCGCCGGGTCCGGGGTTCGCCCCTTCCTGTTCTTCGTTGCGCAGCGTTCCCTCCTCGCACCTCCTGCTCCATGGCCGTCGAAACGGCGGGCGCTGCCCGCACCAGCTTTGAACTCAAGAGCGCCCAGCTGCCCGTGGTGGCGGTGGCGCTCAAGACCACCGA
Source organism: Paracidovorax wautersii (assembly GCF_900113035.1). Lineage (GTDB taxonomy): Bacteria > Pseudomonadota > Gammaproteobacteria > Burkholderiales > Burkholderiaceae_C > Paracidovorax > Paracidovorax wautersii. The sequence continues at coordinate 338,704 of NZ_FONX01000002.1, forward strand.
TGCCGCCGTGCTCGCTGCCGACCTGGCCGCGCGCCTGGCCGACGATCCCGGCTTCTTCGACAACGACCCGGTGCTGATCGACCTGGCCGCCGTGCGCGACGCCGAGGAGCCCGTCGATTTCGCCGCCCTGAGCGCCTCCCTGCGCGCACTGCACACCCAGCCCGTGGCGGTGCGCGGCGGCAGCCCGGCGCAGATGGAGGCCGCGCTCGCCGCCGGCCTGGTGGCCGCGCCCGAGGCGCCCCCGGCCCGCCCCGCCGCGCCCGCGCCGGTGCGCGAGGTGATCCGCGAGGTCGTGCGCGAAGTCGAGGTGCCGGTCGCCGGCCCCACCACGGTGGTGCTGGACAAGCCCCTGCGCTCCGGCCAGCAGGTCTATGCCCGGGGGGGCGACCTGGTGGTGATGGCCGTGGTGAGCTTCGGCGCCGAGGTCATCGCCGACGGCAACATCCACATTTACGCGCCCATGCGCGGCCGGGCCATCGCCGGCGCGCGCGGCAACACCGGCGCCCGCATTTTCAGCACCTGCCTGGAGCCGCAGCTGCTCTCCATCGCAGGCATCTACCGCACCACCGAAACCGAGCTGCCCGACAACGTGCGCGGCAAGCCGGCGCAGGTGCGGCTCGATGGCGAGAAGCTGCTCATCGAGCCGCTCTGACGCCGCCGCGCCCGCCTTCTTCGGTCCATCCGCCACATCATTTCAGGTCCACCGCGATCATCATTTCAGGGAATCAGCACAACATGGCCAAAATCGTCGTCGTCACCTCCGGCAAGGGGGGCGTGGGCAAGACCACCACCAGTGCCAGCTTCGCATCGGGCCTTGCTCTGCGCGGCCACAAGACCGCCGTGATCGACTTCGACGTCGGCCTGCGCAACCTCGACCTCATCATGGGCTGCGAGCGCCGCGTGGTCTATGACCTCATCAACGTGATCCATGGCGAGGCCAACCTGAACCAGGCCCTCATCAAGGACAAGCAGTGCGACAACCTGTTCGTGCTGGCCGCCAGCCAGACGCGCGACAAGGACGCGCTCACGCAGGAAGGCGTCGAGAAGGTGCTGAAAGACCTGGCCGCGATGGACTTCGAATACATCGTCTGCGACTCGCCTGCCGGCATCGAGAGCGGCGCGCTCATGGCCATGCACTTCGCCGACGAGGCGCTGCTGGTGACCAACCCGGAAGTCTCCTCGGTGCGCGACTCCGACCGCATCCTGGGCATGCTGGGCAGCAAGACCAAGCGCGCCATCGAAGGCGGCGAGCCCATCAAGGAACACCTGCTCATCACGCGCTACAATCCCGGCCGCGTGCAGGACGGGCAGATGCTGAGCCTGGAGGACATCCAGGACATCCTGCGCATCGATCTCATCGGCGTGGTGCCCGAGTCCGAGAGCGTGCTCACCGCTTCCAACCAGGGCACGCCCGCCATCCATCTGCAGGGCACCGACGTGTCCGAGGCCTACAAGGACGTGGTGGCGCGCTTCCTGGGCGAAGACAAGCCGATGCGTTTCGTCGAGGCAGAGAAGCCCGGCTTCTTCAAGCGCATCTTCGGCGGGAGGTAGTCCATGGCTTCGTTCCTCTCTTTCCTGCTCGGCGAAAAGAAGAAGACCGCCAGCGTCGCCAAGGAGCGGTTGCAGATCATCCTGGCGCACGAGCGCAACGGCCGCAATGCCTCCGAGCCCGACTACCTGCCCGCGCTGCAGCGCGAACTCGTGGCCGTGATCTCCAAGTACGTGAAGATCAGCCCCGACGACCTGAAGGTGCAGCTCGAGCGCCAGGACAACCTGGAAGTGCTCGAAGTCAAGATCGAGCTGCCCGACACCGCCGCCAAGTAAAAGAGGCTGGGCCGCGTGCGGCCAGTCTCTTCATGAGGTCAGAACCGCAGCCAGCCCTTGGTGCACAAGGGCTGGCTGCTCTCATTTCTGGGTGGCGCCCGCCATGGCCGGGGCCCGGCCCAGCGGGTGTTCGGCGTAGAACATGCCACCGTGGTAGAGCAGGGGCGATGCGCCCGCGTGGTGGCTGCACTGCTCCACTTCGCCCACGAAGATGGTGTGGTCGCCCTCCACGTACTGGCTGCGGTTGAAGCATTCGAACACCGCCACGGCCCCGGCCAGCACCGGCGCGCCGGCGATGCCCGGGCGGTGCTCCACGCCCGCGAAGCGGTCGATGCCGCGCGTGGCGAAGCGCTCGGCCAGCGCCTGCTGGTCCGCCGCCAGCACGTTGATGGCGTAGTGCGAGCCCGCCGCGAAGGCCTGCAGCGACGAGGCCTTGTGCGCCAGGCTCCAGAGCACCAGCGGCGGCGCGAGCGACACCGAATTGAACGAGCTGGCCGTCATGCCGACCAGCGAGCCGTCGGCCGCACGGGCGGTGACGATGGTCACGCCGGTGGCGAACATGCCCAGTGCATCGCGGAATTCGCGCGCGGAAAATTCCGGCGGGCGGGCGGTGGTCATGCGGGGCGGGGTCTGGGTCACAGGCAAAGGCGCGCGCGGCGGTCGGGAAGGGAGGGGTCGGCTATTATGGGCCGGCCTCCGCCCCGCTGCCGCGCGCACGGGGCGCGGCCCCCCCAACCCTTCTGGCGTCGCCGCCGCAACGTCTCGTACTTCGCTGTACCGCCCGCGATGCAGCGCCTGCCCGGAACCGCTTCGCTGGGTCGCGTGGGCCGCTCTGGCTGCCCGCGCCGTAGTGCCCCTGCCTCTCGTCCATGTCGCTGCTCCCCACTTTCACCACCCTCGGCTCCGGCCACACCGTTCTCATGCTGCATGACGCGGACGGCGATCACCTCACCTTCGCCCCGCAGGTCGAAACCCTGGCCAGCGCCGGCTACCGAGCCGTCGCCTGGGACATGCCGGGCTACGGCCGCAGCGCGCCGATCGAGCCCTACGGCTTCAAGGGGCTGGCGCTGGCCTGCACGCGGCTGATCGAGGCGCTGCAATGCGGCCCCGTCTCGCTGGTGGGCCACGGCCTGGGCGCCATGCTGGCGCTGGAAGTGGCGCTGCGCCAGCCGCAGTCGGTGCGCCGGCTGGTGCTGTGCGCCGGCGGCCCGGCGCTGGACGAGGCCGGCGAAAGCGCCTGGGTGGCGCCCCGCCTGGCGGCGCTGGACGCCGGCCAGTCCATGGAAGCACTGGCGCAGGCCCTGGTGCCGCGCCAGGCCGGCAGCGGCGCGCTGCCCGAAGGCCTGCGCCTGGCGGGCCACGCGCTGGGCCAGGTCAATCCCTCGGCCTACCGGCGTGCGCTGCATGCGTTGCCGGCCTTCGCGCGCAGCGCGGCCGACTTCGCCCGGCTGCAGCTGCCCGTGCTGCTGGTGGGCGGCGGCGATGACCGCTGCACCCCGCCCGAGGCGCTGCAGGCCCTGGCCCATGTGCTGCCCGACGCGCGCCATCTCTCGCTGCCGAACGTCGGCCACTGGCCGCAGCTGGAAGCCCCCGACGCCTTCGACGGCGCGCTGCTGGACTTCCTCGCCACGGCCCGCGCCCGGGTGCTGCACTGATGCGCCCCGCCGCTGACCGCATGCCGGCGGGCGGGACCGCCGTCGCCTCCGTCCAGCCGTGGCGCTGGCCTGCCGCGCTGGTGGCTCTTGCCGCCCTGGCCCTCGCTGCCGGTGGCCTGCGCCTGGCGCGATCGCCGCACGAAGGGCTCGACACCGCGCGCGGCGCGCTGGGCGCGGCGCTCTTCGCCGAAGGCGCCGATGCGCCGCTGCGCCTGCTGGGCCCGGCCGCCCGGCTGCCGCTGCCCGAAGCGCCCAAGCCGGTGGAGATGGTGATCGCCGTGCCGCCGCAGCCCTCGGCCACCCAGGCCCCCGCAGCCGCGCCGCCCGCCACGGCGCCTGCGGCCGTGCAGGCCGCATCGCCCCAGGCCGCCGCGGCCGCCTGCGAGCGCCTGCTCAAGCGCCTGCCCACCATCAGCGCCAAGGACTGCGCCGCCACGCATCTGGCCGAAAGCGGCGCCTTCTCGGTGCAGGGCACGCCGCTCTACTGGCGCGACGTGCTGCCGCCCAAGGCCTCCGGTCCGGGCGCGAAGGCGGCGGGCCCGGCCGAGCGTCCGCTGCGCGTGCTGGTCGTCGGCGCCATGCATGGCGACGAGCTGACCGCCGCCGCGCTGGCGATGCGCTGGATCGAGCTGGCGCAGGACGGCGCCGTGGCTTCGCGCCAGCCGGTGCACTGGCGCTTCATCCCCGTGCTCAACCCCGACGGGCTGCTGGCCAGGAAGCCCACGCGCGTGAACGCGCACGGCGTCGATCTGAACCGCAACTTCCCCACGCCGAACTGGGAGCGCGACGCGCCCATCTACTGGGACAAGCGCACCCGGCGCGACCCACGCCGCTGGCCCGGGCCCACGCCGCTGTCGGAGCCCGAGTCGCGCTTCCTGCACACGCAGATGGACACGGACTTCAAGCCCGACCTGGTGGTGAGCATCCACGCGCCCTACGGCGTGCTCGACTACGACGGCCCGCTGCCGCCGCCCAACCGCCTGGGCCAGCTGCGGCTGGACCAGCTGGGCATCTTCCCGGGCTCGCTGGGCCACTACGGCAGCGTGCGCCAGGGCATGCCGGTGGTGACCATCGAGCTCAAGCACGAACTGCACATGCCCGATGACGGCCAGGTGCTGCAGATGTGGCGCGACCTGCTGCGCTGGATGGACAACAATCTGGCCGATGCCCCCGCCCGCAACGCGCACTGAGCGCAAACATTCGGCGGAATAGGCCCGCAGCCCTCGCATATCAAGCGCAGGCTGCTATGAAAATCGTAGTGCATCGACAGGCGCACGGGTGGCCGGCCGGCCGCCGTGCCGCCGGGAGACCGATCCATGCAACGCCGTGAACTCATCCGCCTGGCAGCGGCCGCCGCTGCCGCGACCTGGCAGCCGCGCTGGAGCTGGTCCGCCACCCTGGCGCAGCGCGCGCTCTTTCCGCTGGGCGTGGCCAGCGGCGCGCCGTCGCCCGACGGCTTCGTGCTCTGGACCCGCCTGCTGGACGGCCCGGTGCCCGGCACCGTGCCCGCCGGCACGCCCCGCCGCCCCCTGCCCGACGCGCTGACCGTGCGCTGGGAAGTCGCCGAGGACGAAGGCTTTCGTCGCATCGTGCGCCGGGGCCAGGCCACGGCGCTGGCGCCGCTGGGCCATGCGGTGCATGTCGAGGTGGCCGGCCTGGAGCCGGACCGCTGGTACTTCTACCGCTTCATGCACGGCGATGCGGCCACGCCCGTGGCGCGCACCCGTACCGCCCCGGCGCCGGAGGCGCTGCCGCAGCGCATGCGCCTGGCCTTCGCCTCGTGCCAGCGCTGGGAGCACGGCCACTACGCCGCCTACCGCCACATGGTGGACGAAGACTTGGACGCCGTGCTGTTCCTGGGCGACTACATCTACGAATACGCCATGCCGGCCAAGCCGCCGCGCCATCCGCTGGCGCGCACCCACACGCTGCCGGTGGCCACGACGCTGGCCGACTACCGCGACCGCTACGCGCTCTACCGCACCGATGCCGACCTGCAGGCCGCGCACCGCGCCTGCCCCTGGATCGTGACCTGGGACGACCACGAGGTGCAGAACGACTACGCCGGCCTCTTCGGCGAGGGCCCGGCCGAGGGCTTCCTCGCGCGCCGCAACGCCGGCTACCAGGCCTTCTACGAGAACATGCCGCTGCGTGCCAGCGCGCTGCGCCGGGGGCTGGGCGGGCTGGGCACGCTGGACGCCGTGCGCGTGCACGCGCGTTACGGCTGGGGGCGGCTGCTGGATTTCCACGTGCTGGACACGCGCCAGTACCGCGACCTGCAGGCCTGCCGCGCGGCCGGCGCGCCGCCCGAGGGCAGCGTGTCGCCCCAGGCCTGCCCGCCACTGCGCGACCCGGCCCGCTCGCTGCTGGGCATGGAGCAGGAACGCTGGCTGGCGCAGGGCCTGGCGCAGGACGCGGCCGGCGGCGTGCGCTGGAGCGTGCTGGCGCAGCAGACGCTGTTTTCGCAGCGCAACGCCCGCGCCTGGCCCGAGGAGCGCTACAGCACCGACACCTGGGACGGCTACCCCGTCGCCCGCCAGCGCCTGCTCGATGCGGTGGCCGGCGCGCAGCCGCGCAACACCGTCTTCCTCGGCGGCGACATCCACCAGAACTACGTCTGCCGCGTGCCGGCCGATGTCGCCGACGCGCGCTCGCCCGCCATCGCCAGCGAGTTCTGCGGCACCTCGATCGCTTCGGCCAGCCATGTGACGCCCGAGCAGGCGCAGAAGATGGTGCAGCGCAATCCGCACGTGCTGCTGGCGCGTGCCGACCAGCGCGGCTACGGCGTGGCGGAGGTGACGCCTTCCGGCTGGACGACCACGCTGCGCGCCGTGCAGGACGTGGCGCGCGCCGACAGCGCCGTGGCGACGCAGGCGCGCTTCGTGGTGGAAGACGGCGTGCCGGGCCCGCGCCCGGCGTGAGGGCGGCGGGGCCTTGGGGGCCTTCGGGGCCCCGCGCCGGCGCTCAGTTCAGTTCAGGAGCGGGTCAGGCGGCCACGGGCGTGGCCGAGGCGCGGCCTGCCGGGGCGTCCATGCCCAGGAAGCCGAAGGCCATGGCCGGGCGCCGGCCGCAGAGCAGTTCGGCCATGGCCTTGCCCGAGCCCGCGCCGTGCGTCCAGCCCAGCGTGCCGTGGCCGGCGTTCACCCACAGCTTGCCCACGCGGGTCTTGCCGATGTAGGGGATGTTGGTGGGCGTGGCCGGGCGCAGGCCGGTCCAGTACTGCGGGTTGCCGCCTTCTTCGGGCGTGCGGGTGTCGCACACGCCGGGCAGGATCTCGGCGATGCGGCGCGAGAGCATGTGGCAGCGGGCGCGGGCCAGCGCGCTGTCCAGCGACAGGTCGTAGCCGCCCAGCTCGATGGTGCCGGCCACGCGCAGGAAGCCGCCCAGACGGCTCATGGCGATCTTCTTGCCGTCGTCGATGGTCGAGACCATGGGCGCGCCTTCGGGCTTGAGCAGCGGGAAGGTCGCGCTGTAGCCCTTGCCGGGGTAGATGGGCAGATTCACGCCCACCGTGCGCAAGAGCGGCGCGCTGTAGCTGCCGCAGGCCACCACCACGGCATCGCCGGTCAGGGTCTGCAGGGCAGCGCCGGCTTCGTGGGCCCGCACGGTGACGGTTTCGATGGCGCCGCCGGCCTGGTTCAGCCGCACCACGTCGTGGCCGTAGAGGAACTGCACGCCGCGCTCGGCGCAGCGGCGGGCCAGGGCCTGGGTGAAGACGCGGGCGTCGCCGCTCTCGTCGGTGCTGGTGTAGGTGCCGCCGGTGATGCGGTCGCCGTAGGCCTTGAAGGCCGGTTCGATCTTCAGCAGCTCGTCGCGGCTGACCAGGCGGCGCTGCACGCCGTAGCGGCGCATCAGGTCCACGGCATGGCCGGCGGCGTCGAAGGATTTCTCGTCGGTATAGAAGTGGGCGATGCCGCGCTCGAGACGGTTGTATTCGATGCCGGTGGCGCGCACCACGTCCTTCAGCGCCTCATGGCTGTAGGCGCCCAGGGCCACGATCTGCTGCACGTTGCGCTCGAAGGCGGCGTCGTTGCACTGCGCCAGGAACTTCAGGCTCCAGCGCCACTGCTCCCAGTCGAACTGCGGGCGGAACAGCAGCGGCGCTTCCTTGTCGAACATCCACTTGAGCGCCTTCCAGGGCGCGTCGCGGTTGGCCCAGGGCTCGCAGTAGCTCACCGAGATCTGCGCCGCGTTGGCGAAACTCGTCTCCAGCGCCGCGTCGGGCTGGCGATCGACCACAGTGACCTCATGGCCCTGCTCGAGCAGATGCCAGGCGGTGGAAATGCCGATGATGCCGGCGCCGAGAACGATGGTTTTCATGGCTGGGCAGTGTGCTGCGCGTTGGCTTGAATTAAAAGCGAAATTAAACTTGCTCCAAATTCATCAGCCACACTTATAGAGAGCCCGCCATGAGCACCTACGATCCCGCCGCCCTGGAGTGCCTGGCCGCCATCGTGGAAGAGGGCGGCTTCGAGCGCGCGGCGCAGCGCCTGAACGTCACGCAGTCGGCCGTCTCGCAGCGGCTGCGCGCGCTGGAGGCGCAGGTGGGCTCGGTGCTCATCGTGCGCAGCCGGCCGCTCAAGCCCACCAGCGCCGGGCAGCTGCTGCTCAAGCACACCAAGCAGATGCGCCTGCTGCGCGCCGACCTGGAGCGCGACCTGCAGGACCTGGCGCCCAGCGCGCCGGGCGGCGGGCGCGAGGACGAGCGCATCTCCATCGCCATCAACGCCGACAGCATCGCCACCTGGGCGCTGGACGCGCTGCAGGCCCTGGTGCGCCAGCGCCTGCCGCTGGAGATCATCGCGGACGACCAGGACTTCACCCAGGAATGGCTGCGCTCGGGCCAGGTGCTGGGCTGCGTCACCACCCTGAAGAACGCGCTGCGCGGCTGCAAGGTGGTGCCTCTGGGCGCCATGCCCTATGTGGCCGTGGCCGCGCCGGACCTGGCCCGCCGCTACCTGCCGCAGGGGCTGACGGCGCACAACTTCCGCGACGTGGCCTTCGTCGCCTTCAACCGCAAGGACGACCTGCAGGCGGAATTCGTCGCGCGCACCTTCGGCCTGAAGCGGGTGGCGCTGCAGCAGCTCTTCGTGCCCAGCTCCGAAGGCCAGGTGCGGGCCGTGGTCGCCGGCTGGGGCGCCAGCGTGGTGCCCGAGGCGCTGGCCCGCCCGCTGCTGGACGATGGCCGGCTGGTGGACCTGGCCGCCGGCCATACGCTGCCGGTGCAACTCTATTGGCACTGCTGGAATCTGGAGTCCGACGTGCTGGACGCGATGACCGATGCGCTCACCAGCGCCGCCGCCCGCGCGCTGCTGTCCACGCCCGCCTGACCCCTGCCAGAGGCCCCGATGTTGCGACGTGTGACAGTGTCGCAACATTTTGTAGGCCGACGGCCCGTGTTTCGTCCTGTTTGAGTCAAGCTATCGATAAGATCGTAGCGATGAACATTTTGCAGCTCCGCCGCTCCTTCAAGGAACAGATGCACCATGCGCGCGAGCAAGCCATCATCATCGCGGCCAGCCGTCTGATGGGTGAAAAGGGCTTCGAAGCCATGACCGTGGATGAGGTGGCCTGTGCCGCCGGCATCGCCAAAGCCAGCCTCTACAAGCACTTCGCGGGCAAGGACGAACTCTGCGCCGCCGCCATGGTGCATGCCGTGGACCGTGCCAACCAGTTCGTGGCGGGCCTGGACCCGGCGCTGTCGGCCTTCGAGCGGCTGAGCGCGTTCCTGCGCTCGCTGCTCGAACTGCAGCTCACCGACGAGATGCCGCTCATGCTGAGCCGCAATTCGAGCCTGGCTGCCGCCCTGGCGGTCTGCGAGCCCTATCAGGCATCGCTGCAGGCGCTGCGCAAGCGCATCCAGGAATGGGTGCAGGAGGCGCAGCAGTCGGGCGACATCAGCACCGCCCTGCCGGCCGAGGTGATCGTGTGCGCGCTCTTCGCGCGCTCGGCCGACCCCATGCTGACCATGCTGCGCGAGCGCGGCAGCCACAGCGACGCGCAGATCGTGGACTGGGCGATGCAGACCTGCCTGGCGGGCCTCGCCGCGCGGCGCTGAAAGGCGCCGACAGGCGCCCGCTGCGCTCAGCGCACCAGCAGCACCGGCACGCGGCTGTTGGCCAGCACCTGCGTGCTGACCGAGCCCATCACCAGGTTGCCCAGCGCGCCGTGGCCGTGCGTGCCCATCACCAGCAGGTCGTAGCGGCCCGAGTCGGCCACCTTGGCGATGGTTTCGCCCACCGGGCCCACCTTGACGATGGTCTTGATCTGCACGCCGTGGCGGGCGAGGAACTTGTCCACCGGCGCCATGACCTTCTCGCCCTCGTCGGCGTAGTACTTGTCCACCACCTGCTTGCCCAGGGCGGCGCGGGCGCGTGCCGGCAGCTGCGGCTGCACGGTGACGGCGGTGAAGCTGTGCGTGCCGGCCAGCAACTCCTCGTGGGTGGCGAGGTAGGCCAGCATCTTCTTGGTGTAGGGACTGCCGTCCACGGCGAGCAGGATGTTCATGCGTGTCTCCAGGGTTGGAATGCCAGACTAAAGCGGGCGCGCGTCTGTCGTCTTGACCTGGGTCATCCCTGAACAGGTTCTTGTGCCGGGCGCTGCGCAGGGCGGGGGCCCTGCGCGGCCCATCATACGGTCACGGTTCCGTGCGGCTGGAACGATGCCTGCTCGCCCTTGCGGGCATAGCCCAGCGGGTTGGCGACCACGCGGCAGTGCCAGGGCGTGCCATCGGCGCGCGTGCCCTGCACGGTGTAGTCGCTGGGCGCGTGCAGGTGGCCGTGCAGCCAGAGGTCGGCATGGGGCAGCAGATCGTCGAGCGCGTTGCAGAAGCCGGCCGTGCCGGGCACCAGGCCGTAGCGCGGGTCGGCGCTCAGCAGGCTGGGCGCGAAGTGGGTGACGGCCACCGTGGGGCCCTCGGCCCAGGGCGCGGCGAGCGCATCGCGCAGCCAGGCCTGGCAGGCCAGGGCCTCTTCGCGCATGGCCTCGGCCAGGAAGGGCTCGCCCGCGCGCGTGCCCCCCGTTTTCTTCAGGTAGAAATTCGCGGCGCGGAAGGCCTTCTCGCGCAGGCGCAGGCGGCGCGTGGGGTCGTGGGCGTGCTCGTTGTCGGCCAGGGCGTCGAAGTCGCTCCAGAGCGTGGTGCCGACGAAGCGCACGCCGCCCAGGGCCAGGGTGGCGCGGTCCAGCCAGGCGATGCCCAGCCGCTCGCAGGTGCGCTGCAGCCGGGCGCGCGCGGCGTCGAAGTCCTGCGCGTCGTATTCGTGGTTGCCCGGCACGAACAGCACCGGCACCGGCCAGCCCGCGTGCTGGGGCAGGGGCGAGAAGCGCGCCAGGCCGAAATCGTCGTCTTCCAGCTGCGAGCCGGACTGGTAGGAGCCGATGTCGCCCGCCAGCACCAGCACGTCGGCGCCGGGCGCGGGGGTGGCGGTGAAGTGGGGGTGGGTTTCCAGGTGCAGGTCGGACAGCAGCTGGATGGTGGTCTTCTTCTGCCTCGTCGGGGTCGCTTGCGTCATTTCGTCGATTGTGGCGTGAGCGCCTCGTGGGGCGCGCCGCTGCGGCGGCCCGAGCGCTCCATGGCGTCGCGCAGCCAGCGGTGGCCGCTGTCGTGCCGGCGGCTGCGGTGCCAGAGCGCATCGACATGCACCGTGGGCAGCGGCATGGGCAGGGGGCGCCAGACGAGCTCGTCCTTGAGGCTGGCCACGCCCACGAAGTGCCTCGGCAGCACGGTCAGCAGGTCGCTGGAGGCGACCACGCGGCCGGCGGTGAAGAACTGGTTCACGGTGAGCACCACGCGCCGCTCGCGCCCCAGCGCCGTCAGCGCCTCGTCGATGAAGCCGTAGGGCCGGCCCGAGAAGCTCACCAGCAGGTGGCGCGCCGCGCAGAAGCGGTCGAGCGTGAGCGGCACGCCCGCCAGCGGGTGGCCGTGGCGCATCACGCAGACGTATTCGCCGTCGTAGATGCGGGTGCTCTCGTAGGCGACCAGGTTGCCCGACTGCGCGCGTGCCGTCAGGTCGGCCATCACGGCGGGAAAGTAGCCCACGGCCAGGTCGGCGGCCTCGTCGTCCAGCAGCTGGCGCGGGTCGCGCGTGGTCAGCGGCACCACGCGCAGCGAGACGCCCGGCGCCTCGCGTTCGAGGATCTCCATCAGCGGCGGGATCAGCATGGCGCCCGTCGCATCGGCCATGGCCAGCACGAAGGCGGTGTTGGCCGTGGCGGGGTCGAACTCGCCCGGCGCCAGCGACTGCTGCAGCTGCGCCAGCGCGGCGCGCACCGCCGGCCAGAGCGCCTGCGCGCGCGGCGTGGGCTCCACGCCCTGGCCGCTGCGCACCAGCAGTTCGTCGCCCAGCGCATCGCGCAGCCGGCGCAGCGCGTTGCTCACGGCCGGCTGGGTGAGCGAGAGCGTCTCGGCGGCGCGGGTCAGGTTGCGTTCGGACATCACGGCGTCGAACACGCGCAGCAGGTTCAGGTCGAAGGTTCTGAAATTCAGGGGCTGCATGCCTAAACCATCACTGAAGTGAATGACTGGAATTCAAGATATAAAGTGGACCGTGGTTGGGGTAAACCCTATGATTCACCCCACTAGCCCGGCAATTTCGCCACAAGCGGCTTACAAGGGTTCCACATCATGACCAGCTTCGTCCAAGTCGATTACCGCACCGAACACCCCGGCGTGCAGCGCGTCGAGAACGCCGCCGCCACCCTCAAGGGCGCCTACGCCAACGTCACCAGCGCCCGTGCCGGCGCCTCCCTGCTGCTCGCCGCCATCGTGGCCTCGCTGCTGGTGGTGGCCAACAAGTTCATCGACAGCTGGGGCGAAGGCCACCTGCTGGCTGCCTGGATGGTGCTGTGGATGGTCGCTTTCGCCGCCCTGGCCCTGCTGGCCGGCCCGATCCGCCGCGTGGTCGTGAGCCTGCGCGCCCAGTATGCCCTGTGGGCCGAAGCCCTGCGCCGCGAAGAGGAAGACGAGCGCACCTGGAACGCCGCCCTGCGCGACGCCCGCATCATGGCCGACCTGAGCCGCGCCATGAACGGCATCGCCGTGGACAACGTCCGCCGCTACTACTGATCCCGCCGGGCCCCAGAGCCCGCAGATCCGAAAAGAAGCTTTCAGGGCACCGCAAGGTGCCCTTTTTCATGGGCGCTGCAAAGCGTTTGCTATTGAGAAGATAGCTGTACGCGCAGGCTGCGTGCGCGCTGCAGCGCAAAAAGGCTTTGAAAGCTTGAAGGGAAAGGGGCCGCCGGCGCGCGGCCCCTCCGCGCTGGCGGTTCAGCCCAGCAGGCAGTCCGCCACGCGGGCCAGCATTCCGGCCACGTCCGCCACCGGCACCGCGCCGGGCAGGGCCACGTCGCCGTGCATCACGAAGACGGGCGTGCCCCATTTGAGGCCCATCGCCATTTCCGAGAGCGTGCCCATGTTGCCGCCGATGGCGACCAGGCACACGGCGCTGCGGGCGATGAGGGCGTTGCGCATCTCGCCCATGCCGGTGGGCAGGGCCACGCCCAGCCAGGCGTTGGCGTGGCGCTCGTCCTCCTCGGGCAGGATGCCGATGGCCAGTCCCCCGGCCTCGGCCGCGCCCTGCGATGCGGCGGCCATGACCCCGCCGCGCCCGCCGCAGACGATGGCCAGGCCCGCCCCGGCCAGCGCCCGGGCCACCTGGCGCGCGGCGCTGCATTCGCGCTCGCCGCCATCGCCCGGGCCGATGATGCCCACCGGCCGCCGGTGGCGCCGCGGGCCGCGCTGGCGCTCGGCCATCTGCTGCAGGGCGGCGCGCACGGCGGGCGGCAGGGTGTCCAGGAAGGCGCCTTCGTCGGCGGCGCCTGTCGATGTCTCAGTGCGGTGTGCTTGCATGCTTGGTCCGATCGCGCCGGCGCGCCAGTGCGTCGCCCGCCCCCATCACGATGACGCACAGCGCCATCAGCAGCAGCGAGAGGGCCGCCGCCACGCCGAAGTCCGAGCCGCCGTCGCCCACCTGGGCGTAGAGCATCAGCGGCAGGATGTTGAGCTGCGTGCCCGCCAGGGCCAGCGCCGTGCCGTAGGTGCCCATGGCGATGGCCGCCACCAGGCAGGCGTTGGACAGCACCGAGGGCGCGACCTCGGCCAGCACCGTGTCGTTGAAGGCGCGCCAGCGCGTGGCGCCCAGGGTGCGCGCGGCCAGCATGGGGCGCCGGTCGAGGTTGGCGAACACCGGGTAGAGCGAGAGCGCCACGCGCGGCACCAGGTAATAGGCATAGGCCAGGCCCAGGCCGCCCGCGCCGTAGATCCAGCCGCCCACGCGCGCCGGGTCGGCGCCCAGGCCGGCCAGCAGCTGGGTGACGAAGCCGGCGCGGCCGAAGGCCAGGATGAAGCCGTAGGCGATCACCAGCCCCGAGAACGCCAGCGGCAAGCCCAGGAGAGCCATCATCCAGCGCCTGCGCGCGGCCGGCTGGCGCGCCAGCTCGATGGCCACGGCCGTGCCCACCAGGGCCGAGACGCCGCCCGCCGTGAGGCCCAGCGCCAGCGTGTTGCGCAGCGCGCCGGGCAGCAGCGGGTTGGCGAAGAGCCGGCCGAAGGCGCTGCCGTGCTCGGCGAAGGCCTCGGGCACCAGCGCGGCCAGCGGCAGCGCGAAGAAGAGCGCCATGAAGGCCCAGGCGGGCCAGGCGCCGAAGCGGCGGATCATCGGTGCACGTCGGTCGATCACTTGCCGGCCAGTGCCACCTGCGCCCAGAGCTGGTCCACCTCGGCCTTGCGGGCGGCGGCCTTGACCACGTCGAGCGGGCGGATCTGCGGCGCGGCGGGCATCTTGGCGGCGATGTCGGCGGGCAGCGGCGTGCCGGGCACGGCCGGGCGCACGAAGCCCTGGGCGAAGAGCTGCTGGCCGGCCGTGCTCATGATGAAGTTGAGCCAGAGCTTGCCGGCGTTGGGGTTGGGGCCGTTCTTGACCAGGCTGATGGCGTAGGGCGCAGCCACGCTGGCCTCCCTGGGGATGACCACCGCGCAGTCGTCGCCCATGCCGTCGCTGTACTTGGCCTTGAGGCCGTCGTTCTCGTAGCCGATCCAGACGGGGATCTCGCCCTTGAGGAACTTGGCGTAGGGCGTGGTGCCTTCCACGCGCTGCACGTTGCCCGCGGCATGCAGGCGGCCCAGGTAGTCGATGCCGGGCTTGACGTTGTCCACGCTGCCGCCGTTGGCGTAGGCGGCGGCGAAGGCCATCACCTGGCCCACGCCGGTGCTGCGCGGGTCCAGGTAGGTGACGGCGCCCTTGTATTCGGGCTTGAGCAGGTCGGCCCAGCCGGCGGGCACGTTCCTGACCAGCTTCCTGTTGACCAGGAAGGCGATGTTCAGCGTGTGGATGGTGAACCAGCGGCCTTCGGCGTCGCGGAAGACCTCGGGCAGCTGCTCGAAGTGCAGCGGCTTGAAGGGCGCGACCACGTCCTTCCTGACCGCATCGACGGCCGAGGCGGCGAAGTAATACGCCGTGTCGGCCTGCGGGCGGCGGCGCATCTTCTCCAGCGCGACCACGGTGGCGGCCGAGCCCAGGTCGTTGTAGGTCAGCTCGATCTCGGGGTAGCGCTTCTTGAAGTCGCGGAACAGCGATTTCCAGTTGGCCCATTCGGGGCCGGTGTCGAAGGAGACGCACAGGCCCTCCTTCTTCGCCTCGTCGTACAGGGCGCGCTCGCCGGCATAGAGCTCGGCGCCCTCGAAGGCGAAGGCGGCGCGGGGCGCGAGCCAGGAGGCCAGGGGCAGGCTGCCGGCGGCCTGGAGGAGGTGTCTGCGTTGCATGGGGAAAGCTCCTGGATGAAGGGAAAAGACGGGGGATGAAGGCGAAGAGCGCGGCCGGTCAGTCGTCCAGCAGCTGCAGGTGCTCGGGCGCGATGGCGACGGCCTCGCGGGCCGGCTGCGCGCCTTCGCACAGCAGCGGCCGGGGCGCGCCGGCCATGGCGAAGTCGTAGCGCGTGACCGCGCCCAGGTAGCGCTGGGCGCCGGCCGTGCCGGCCAGGCGGTTGGGCGTGCCCGGGGGCGGGTCGGCGCGCACGTGCTCGGGCCGCAACAGCACATGCACGGCCTGGCCCACGGCGCGGCCGGCGGTGGGCACGGCCAGCTCGGCGAAGCCCGCGTCCACGCGGCCTGCGGCGCTCACGCGGGCGGGCAGCAGGGTCGAAAGGCCCACGAATTCGGCCACCGCGCGGCAGGCGGGCCGCTCGTACAGCGCGCGCGGCGTGGCCATCTGCAGCAGGCGGCCGTCTTTCAGCACGGCCACGCGGTCGGCCATGGCCAGGGCCTCTTCCTGGTCGTGCGTGACCAGCAGCGTGGTGGCGCCGAAGCGCTGCTGCAGGCTGCGGATCTGGTCGCGCAGGTGGCCGCGCACGCTGGCGTCCAGCGCGGAAAGCGGTTCATCGAGCAGCAGCGCGCGCGGGTCGATGGCCAGGGCCCGCGCCAGCGCCACGCGCTGCTGCTGCCCGCCCGAGAGCTGCGTGACGGCGCGCTGCGCGTGTTCGGCCAGGCCCACCACCTCCAGCAGTTCCAGGGCGCGGCGGCGGCGCTCGGCGGCCGGCACCTTGCGCAGCGTGAGGCCGTAGGCCACGTTGTCCTGCACGCTCAGGTGCGGAAAGAGCGCGTAGCTCTGGAACACCATGCCGATGCCGCGCTGGTGGACCGGCGTGCCCGCCATGTCCTGCCCGCCCAGCACGATGCGCCCGCCGTGGCCCGTCTCCAGGCCCGCCACCAGCTTGAGCAGGGTGGACTTGCCCGAGCCGCTGGGCCCGATCACGGCCACCAGCTCGCCGGCCGCCACGTCGAAGGAGACATCGTGCAGGCCCTGCGCGGAGCCGGGATAGCGGTAGCTGACCTGATCGAAGACGAGGCTCATGGGGACTTGCGGAAAACGGTGGACGACAGCAGCGCCGCGATGCCGGCGAGCAGCAGCAGCACCACGGTGGCGGCGCAGGCGAAGCCCGTGGCGCCGTAGAAGGCCTGCAGCAGCACCACCGGATAGGTGCGGTTCTGGAAGCCCGCCAGCAGGTTGGAGAGGTTGAATTCGCCGATCGAGAGCGCCGCCACCATCACCAGGCCCGACAGCAGGCTCTGCCGCAGGCTGGGCAGCACGATGCCGGTGAAGCGCTGCCATTCGCCCGCGCCCAGCGTGGCCGCGGCCTGCTCCAGCCGCTCCAGGCCCAGGTGGCGCAGGTCGGTCAGCAGGGTGTTGGTGAGGTAGGGCAGGGTGGCGATGGCGTGCGCTGCCACCAGGAGCGGCGTGCTGCCCAGCCAGGGCAGGGTGTCGGTGTTGAAGACCAGCAGGTAGCCGAAGCCCAGCGTGATCGCCGGCACCGCCACCGGCATGGCCGACACCAGCCGCGCCGCCATGCCGCCGCCGCGCCGCGCGCCGTGGTAGAGCGCGTAAGCCAGCGGCAGCGCCAGCAGCGCGTCGATGGCGCAGGCCGAGAGCGCCACCACCAGGCTGCTGCCGAAGGCCTTGCGGAAAGATGGGTCCTGCCACAGCTCGGCATACCAATGGCCGGTGACGCCCGTGGGCAGCAGCGTGTTGGTCCAGCTCTGGCCGAAGCTGCCCAGCACCAGCAGGCCCATGGGCAGCAGCAGGTAGAGGCCGTAGAGAAGGGTGATGCCGCGAACCAAGGGCGCTGCTTTCGTGCGGGAACGGTGGGGTGTGTGGGGGCGGTGGCCGCGCAGCGGGGCCGGATACTTTCCGGCAGCGACTGGACGGCGGTGCGTGTGCCGGAATTCTAGGAATCAGTGCGTAGGCTTGCGTGAAGCTTGCATGACAAAGCTTGAGCTTTTGGAAAGTATCATGCGCTCGCCCGGGCACCGGAGCCCGGCGTTTTGCCGGCCACCAGGAGGAGTTCCGTGAAGCGCGATTGCCCCACCATCCAGGAACTGCTGGCCTTCGATGCCGTGGCCCGGCACGAGGGCCTGACCCGCGCCGCCGAGGCGCTGTGCCTCACCGTGAGCGCGGTCAGCAAGCAGATCGCGGGGCTGGAGGCCTTTCTGGGCGTGCCGGTCCTGCGCAAGCAGGGGCGCGGCGTGCAGCTCACGCCGCAGGGCCGGGCCTACTGGCAGAAGATCGCCGGCCCGCTTCGCGCGCTGGAGGCCGCGAGCTTCGAGGCGCGCGCAGGCGGCGGCGATGCGGGCGTGGTCACCCTGGCCAGCGTGCCCACCTTTCTCACGCGCTGGCTGATCCCGCGCCTGCCGGCCTTCAGCCGCCGCCATCCGCAGGTCACGCTGGGCTTCAGCCGGCACCTCGCGCCCACCGAAAACCTGCCGCCGCAGGTCGATGCCGCCATCCGCTACAGCCCGGCCGAGCTGCCCGGCGTGGTGGCCGAATACATCGCCGGGCGGGAGTTCGTGCCGGTCGCCTCGCCCGCGCTGCTCGAAGGCCCGCACCGCATCCACACGCCCGCCGACCTGCTGGGCCACACGCTGCTGCACCACGAAGAGGCCGCCACCGCCTGGCCGCGCTGGGCGGGCCAGCACGGCGTGGCCGAGAGCTGGGTGGCGGCCGGGCCGCGCTTCGCCCAGTATTCGGCGCTGATCCAGGCGGCGCGCAGCGGCCTGGGGCTGGCCCTGGTGCCGCGCGTGCTGGTCGAAGACGAGCTGGCCGAAGGCACGCTGCGCGTGCCCTGCGGCGAGCCGGTGGTGGTGGAGCAGGGCCACTACCTCTGCTACCGGCCCGACCGCATGCACCTGCCGGCCTTCGCGGCCTTCCGCGCCTGGCTGCTGGACGAGGCCACGCGCTCGCGCGGGCCGCTGGGGTGAGGCGCGGCGACTCGCCTGGCAGCTGTTTGCTATCGAATCAATAGCTGCAGGCGCTTGTAGATCCTGCGCCAGGGCATGAAAAAGCCCCGGCCACTTGCGTGGTGCGGGGCTTCTGTGGGTCGCTGCCCGCGCGGGGCGGGCAGGGCCGGGTCAGCGCGGCGGCATCAGGCGCTCAGGCGGCCAGGCGCTCTTCCAGCTGGGCCTTGGTGGCCAGCATCTGCGCGGGCAGGTGGTAGGCCAGCTGGTCGAAGTGCGCGGTGTGCAGCTTCAGCTCGTCGGCCCAGGCGGCCTTGTCGATGCGGGTCACGGTCTCGAACTGCGCGCCCGTGAAGTCCAGGCCGCTCCAGTTGATCTCGGCATAGCTCGGAGCCACGCCGAAGGCGGTTTCCTGGCCGGTGGCGCGGCCTTCGATGCGGTCGATCATCCACTTGAGCACGCGCATGTTCTCGCCGTAGCCGGGCCAGACGAACTTGCCGGCTTCGTCCTTGCGGAACCAGTTGGTCGTGTAGATGCGCGGCAGCGTGGCGCCGGAGGCGGCGAGCTTCTCGCCCAGGCTCAGCCAGTGCTGGAAGTAGTCGCTCATGTTGTAGCCCATGAAGGGCAGCATGGCGAAGGGGTCGCGGCGCACCACGCCCTGCTGGCCGGCGGCGGCTGCGGTGGTCTCGGAGCCCATGGTGGCGGCCATGTACACGCCTTCGGTCCAGTTGCGGGCCTCGGTCACCAGCGGCACGGTGGTGGAGCGGCGGCCGCCGAAGATGAAGGCGTCGATCTTCACGCCCTTGGGGTCGTCCCAGGCTTCGTCCAGCGCGGGGTTGTTGGTGGCGGCCACGGTGAAGCGGGCGTTGGGGTGGGCGGCCTTGGCGCCGGTTTCCTTGGCGATCTGGGGCGTCCAGTCCTTGCCCTGCCAGTCGATCAGGTGGCCCGGCAGGCTGCCGGTGTCCTTTTCCATGCCTTCCCACCACACGTCGCCGTCATCGGTCAGCGCGACGTTCGTGAAGATCACGTCCTTGTCGAGGCTGGCCATGCAGTTGGGGTTGGTGTGGTAGTTGGTGCCGGGGGCCACGCCGAAGTAGCCGGCTTCGGGGTTGATGGCGCGCAGGCTGCCGTCGGCCTGGGGCTTGATCCAGGCGATGTCGTCGCCGATGGTGGTGACCTTCCAGCCTTCGAAGGCCTTCGGGGGCACCAGCATCGAGAAGTTGGTCTTGCCGCAGGCGCTGGGGAAGGCCGCGGCCACGTGGTACTTCTTGCCTTCGGGGTTGGAGACGCCCAGGATCAGCATGTGCTCGGCCAGCCAGCCCTGGTCGCGGCCCATGGTGGAGGCGATGCGCAGCGCGAAGCACTTCTTGCCCAGCAGCGCGTTGCCGCCGTAGCCGGAGCCGTACGACCAGATCTCGCGCGTCTCTGGGTAGTGCACGATGTACTTGGTCTTGTTGCAGGGCCAGGACACGTCCTGCTGGCCGGCGGCCAGCGGCGCGCCCACGGTATGCACGCAGGGCACGAACTCGCCGTCCACGCCCAGCACGTCGTACACCGCCTTGCCCATGCGGGTCATGATCTTCATGTTGACGGCCACGTAGGGGCTGTCGGAGAGCTCGATGCCGATGTGCGCGATGGGCGAGCCCAGCGGGCCCATGCTGAAGGGCACGACGTACATCGTGCGGCCGGCCATGCAGCCGTCGAAGAGAGGCTGCAGCGTGCTGCGCATCTCGGCCGGGGCCATCCAGTTGTTGGTCGGGCCGGCGTCTTCCTTCTTCTCGCAGCAGATGTAGGTGCGGTCTTCCACGCGGGCCACGTCCGACGGGTCGGACCAGGCCAGGTAGCTGCCGGGGCGCTTGGCGGGGTTGAGCTTCTTGAAGGTGCCGGCGTCCACCAGCTGCTGGCAGAGGCGGTCGTACTCTTCCTGCGAGCCGTCGCACCAGTGGATCCTGGCGGGCTTGCAGAGGGCGGCCATGTCGGCCACCCAGGCCAGCAGGCGGGCGTTCTTGACGTATGCGGGGGCCTGGAGATCGAGGCCTTGCATGGTGGGTGCGTTCATCGGGAGCTTCCTGGAGTTGAAAAAACCGTTTTTTCAAAGGAAGCGCGCCGCACGGCGGTGCGGGCTGCCGGCAAACGCTAGTCGAACTCCTGAGCGCTGCCTTTGAGAAAACGGCGGAATGCTCAGTCGGCGGGTGGTCGGGTGCGCGGGGGCTGCAGGCCGTTGAAAGCCTGGGTGCCCGGCCTTCCACGGGTCGGCTGGAATGACGATTTTATGAAGGCACCCTCCGCGTGTCTGTCAGACACCAGGGAAATCCATGCAAAAGATGCATGGGGTTATGTGTGATTTGGAGCGTGCGAAAGCCGCCGGCGCGAGGGGCCCGGCAGGGCGCCGTTACGCTATGCGGCGCGGCTCATCCGGAGACAAGACCAGCACATGACCACACTGAACATCGCCGTCGCGGGCGCCGGGATCATCGGCCGGCGGCACATCGAACTCATCCAGGCCCAGCCCCGCTGCCGGCTGGCCGCCATCGTGGACCCATCGCCCGGCGCCGAGGCCTGCGCGCAGGCAGCGGGCGTGCCGCTCTTTCCCGACCTGGCCGCGCTGCTCGCCGCCCAGCGGCCCGATGGCGTGGTGCTGGCCACGCCCAACGCGCTGCATGTGGACCAGGCGCTCGCCTGCGTGGAGGCCGGCGTCGCGGCGCTGATCGAAAAGCCCGTGGCCCACACGCTCGCAGAGGGCGAGCGCCTGCTGCGCGCCGCCGAGGCGGCCGGGGCCCGGCTGCTGGTGGGCCACCACCGCGCGCACAGCCCGCTTCTGGCGCAGGCGCGCGAGGTGATCCGCCAAGGGCGGCTGGGCCGGCTGGTGGCCGTGCAGGGCAGCGCCACCTTCTACAAGCCTGCCGGCTATTTCGACGCCGCGCCCTGGCGCTGCCAGCCGGGCGGCGGGCCGATCCTCATCAACCTGATCCACGAGATCGGCAACCTGCGCTCGCTGTGCGGCGAGATCGTGGCCGTGCAGGCCATGGCGTCGAACGCGGTGCGCGGCTTCGCGGTGGAGGACACGGCGGCCATCAGTCTGCGCTTCGCCAGCGGCGCGCTGGGCAGCTTCCTGCTGTCGGACACCGCGGCCTCGGCGCGCAGCTGGGAGCAGACTTCGCAGGAGAATCCGGACTACGCGACCTACCCGGACGAAGACTGCTACGTCATCGCCGGCACCCATGGCACGCTGTCGGTGCCCACCATGCGGCTCAAGACCTACGCGCGGGAGCCAGACCGCTCGTGGTTCGAGCCCTTTGCGGAGGCTACGCTCGACGCCCTGCGGGCCGACCCGCTGGAGCGCCAGCTGGCCCATTTCTGCGACGTGGTGGCCGGCACGGCGCAGCCGCTGGTGTCGGTGCGCGACGGGCTGCAGAACCTGCGGGTGGTCGAGGCGATCGCCGAGGCCGCGCGCACGGGCGCCGTGGTGCCCACGGGCTGCGGCGGCTGAGGCCTTGCTGTTCCCCTTTTCCTTTTCGTTTTCTTCTTCCTCTTCTTCTTCTTTTCCATCCCAACGCCATCGTGCATGGCGATCTCAAGGACTCTTTCGATGACCTTCCTCGTACTCCACGGCATCAACCTGAACATGTTCGGCAAGCGCGATCCGAAGCAATACGGCACGACCACGCTGGCCGAGATCGATGCCCAGCTCGTCACGCTGGGCCGCGAGCTGGGCGTGGAGGTCGAGTGCTTCCAGACCAACTTCGAAGGCGCGATGGCCGAGCGCATCCACCAAGCGTATTTCGACGAGGTGGAGGGCGTGCTCAT
Organism: Paracidovorax wautersii; assembly: GCF_900113035.1. Taxonomy (GTDB): domain Bacteria; phylum Pseudomonadota; class Gammaproteobacteria; order Burkholderiales; family Burkholderiaceae_C; genus Paracidovorax; species Paracidovorax wautersii. The sequence goes on from NZ_FONX01000002.1 coordinate 360,712, forward strand.
CAACGCCGGCGCCTGGACGCACTACAGCTACGGCATCCGCGATGCGCTGGCCATCCTGAAGTGCCCCATCGTCGAGGTGCACATGTCCAACATCCATGCGCGCGAAGCCTTCCGGCACCACTCGGTGATCGCCGAGATCGCCAAGGGCCAGATCGCCGGCTTCGGCGTGGACAGCTATCTGCAGGGCCTGCGCCTGGCGGTGAACCTCGTCAAGGGCAGCGCCGCCTGACGCGAATGAAGGCTCAGGCGCCGCTGCGCGCCGCCCACTGCTCGTGCCCGGCGCGCCGCAGCGCGCAGGCCGGGCATTCGCCGCAGCCGTAGCCCCAGCTGTGCAGGGTGTCGCGCACGCCGTGGTAGCAGGTGTGCGACTGGCGCACGATGATGTCCACCAGCGCGTCGCCGCCCAGCTCGCGGGCCAGCTCCCAGGTGGCGGCCTTGTCGATCCACATCAGCGGGGTCTCGAAGGTGAAGCGCTGGCCCATGCCCAGCGAGACGGCCACCTGCAGCGCCTTGAGGGTGTCGTCGCGGCAGTCGGGGTAGCCCGAGAAGTCGGTCTCGCACATGCCGCCCACCAGCGTGTGCAGGCCGCGCCGGTAGCCCACGGCGGCGGCCAGCTGGAAGAAGAGCAGGTTGCGCCCGGGCACGAAGGTGTTGGGCAGGCCGGCTGCGGTCATCTGGATGGCGGTGTCGCGGGTGAGGGCAGTGTCGCTGATCTGGCCCAGCACGGCCAGATCGACCATGTGGTCCTCGCCCAGCCGGCCGGCCCATTGCGGGAAGCGCTCGCGCACGGCGGCCAGCACCTCGGTGCGGGCCTGCAGCTCCACCTGGTGGCGCTGGCCGTAGTCGAAGCCGATGGTCTCGACATGCTCGAAATGGGTCAGCGCCCACGCCAGGCAGGTCGTGGAGTCTTGCCCGCCGGAGAAGAGGACGAGTGCGTGGCCGGGTCTCATGGGAAGGGTTCCTTGCGAAGAAAAAAGACGGATACGGATACGAAGGCGAAAGACGGCACCGCAGGGCGCCCGAAATGCAAAAAGCCCCGCGGTGCGGGGCTTGCAGTCGGGCGGTGCGCGGTGCGCCGTCAGGCCATGTAGATGGCGATGAACGCCAGCAGGAACATGATGACGGCGCCCACGGCGGGCAGCACCAGGGGCATGAGCGGCACCACGGCCTCGATGGCGTCGGGGGCGTTCGTTTCGCCGGCGTGGGGTGCCGTGCTGGTGTCGTGGGCCATGGTCGGTGTCTCCTGCGGTGGCGTGCGTGCGTTGCTACAAGCGTGCTGCAGGCCATTCTAGTGGCCGCGGCACGGCGGCGTTCAGTAGGGTTTGCGATCAGCCTGCGCGGGCGGCACCCACTGGTAGAGCCAGGTCTCGGTGATCGGGCGGCCGTTCTCGCGTAGGAAGAGGCGGATGGTGATGGGCTCGGTGCTGTCGTCGCCGGGCCGCAGGTCGAACATGGCGCGCCAGCCGTTGATGGCTTCGAGCGGGCGCGCCGAGGTGGTCTCCACCTGCCCGCGGCTCACGGTGATGACCGGCTCCACCTTGGCGTCGCGCCCCAGCCCCAGCAGGCTTTCGCCCGCGAAGTCCACCGCGAAGCGCCACGAGAAATACGTGCGCGGCTTGCCCACCACGCCGCCCAGCCCGGTGCGGGTGGCCACGCAGCGCGCCAGCGGCAGGTGCGCTGGCGTGTCGGCGCCCCAGAAGAGGCGGTAGCCCACCAGCCACTCCTCGCCGGCCTGCGGCTTGCGCTCCGGGTTCCAGAAGGCCACGATGTTGTCGAAGGTTTCATCGACGGTGGGGATCTCCACCAGCTGGATCGAGCCCTTGCCCCAGTCGGCCTTGGGCTCGACCCAGAGCGAGGGACGGCGTTCGTAGAACACGCCGTCGTCCTGGTAGTGGTCGAAGTTGCGGTCGCGCTGCAGCAGCCCGAAGCCGCGCGGGTTCTCGTCGGCGAAGGCGTTGAACTGCAGCGTGGGCGGGTTGGTGAGCGGGCGCCAGACCCATTCGCCGTTGCCGCGCCACATCGAGAGGCCGTCGGAATCGTGGATCTCCGGGCGCCAGTCGTTGGCCATGCGGTGGTCGTTCTCGCCGTGCTGGAACATGCTGGTGCAGGGCGCGATGCCGATGCGCTCGATCTGCTTGCGCGGGTAGAGCGCGGCGTCGATCTCCATCACCTGCACGTCGCCGGGCGTGATGGCGAAGCGGTAGGCGCCGCTGATGCTGGGCGAATCCAGCAGGGCCAGCACCACCACGGTGTTGGAGCCGGGCGCCGGGCGCTCCAGGTAGAAGGCGGTGAAGTCGGGGAACTCCTCCGGCTGCTGCATCCCGGTGTCGATGGCCAGGCCCCGGGCCGAGAGGCCGTACTGCCATTCGCCGCCCACGGCGCGGAAATAGCTCGCGCCCAGGAAGGCGGCCACGTCGCGCACCGGGTCGGTGTGGAAGTTGAGACGAAAGCCCGCGAAGCCCAGGTCGGGCGGCAGATCGCCGGCCTTCAGGCCGCTCTTGCCGTAGTCGAACATGGCCGGGTCGTAGGCCAGCTCCTGGGCCTGGCCGTTCGCCAGCTCGTACATGTGGACGGGCTTCTTGAAGAAGAGGCCCAGGTGGAAGAACTTGGCCTGGAAGCGCAGGTGCTCGTCGGCCCAGAGGGCGTGGTCGGGCCGGAACTGGATCGACTGGTACTGGTCCCAGTCCAGCGCCGATACCGATGCGGGCAGCGTGGCGGCGGGCGGCACGTAGGGCTTGCCGGCGAGGGTGCGGGCCTCCCCTTTCAGCGCGGCGAAGTCGAAGGGCCGGGGCTGGCCCAGCGGCTTGAGCGCGGCGAAGGCTTGCGTCCAGTTCAGGCCCAGGCTGCCGGCGGAGGCCAGCGCGGCGCCGCGGCCGAGGGTGCGGAGAAAGTGGCGTCGTTGCGGTTTCTGCATGGCAACGCAGTGTGCCGACAACCTGCGCCGCAGCCTGCAACCGGGTGTGAATGCAGGGCTTCGGGACGCGCTATGGGCGCGTTCTCCTACAGGAATCACGTGCTCCGGGGCCGGGCGGGCGGCCCCGGGCGGGCCTGATCGATCAGATCAGGTCGGCCTGCATCTGCGCGCTGCGCAGCTGCTGCAGCACCTGCTGCACGTGCTCGTGCCCGCGCGTCTGCAGCACCAGCTCGACCTCGACGTTCTGCGCGGCCAGCATGGTGAAGGCGCGCTGGTGGTGGACTTCTTCCACGTTGGCGCCGGCCTCGGCCACGGTGGCGGTGATGCGCGCCAGCGCGCCGGGCACGTCGCGCACGCCGACCTTGATGCGCGCCAGGCGCCCGGAGCGCACCATGCCGCGCTCGATGATGGCGGCCAGCAGCAGCGGGTCGATATTGCCGCCGCAGAGCACCAGGCCCACCTTGCGGCCCTTGAAGCGTTCCGGGTAGCGCAGCAGCGCGGCCAGGCCCGCGGCGCCCGCGCCTTCGACCAGGGTCTTCTCGATCTCCAGCAGCATCAGCACGGCCTGCTCGATGTCGCCTTCCTCGACCAACACCAGGTCGTCCACCAGGCGGGTGATGATCTCCTGCGTGATCTTGCCCGGGCGGCCCACGGCGATGCCCTCGGCGATGGTGGAGGTGCCCTGCGGGTGCTGCGTGCCCTTGACGGCGTTGACCATGGCCGGAAAGCGCGAGGTCTGCACGCCCACGATCTCGATGGCCGGGTTGAGCGCCTTGGCGGCCGTCGCCACGCCGGAGATGAGGCCGCCCCCGCCCACGGCGATCACCAGCGTGTCCAGATCGGGCACGGCCTGCAGCATCTCCAGGCCCAGCGTGCCCTGGCCGGCGGCCACGGCCTCGTCGTCGTAGGGGTGCACGAAGGTCAGGCCGCGCTCGTCGGCCAGCGCATAGGCGTGGGCGCGGGCCTCTTCCAGCGTGTCGCCATGCAGCACCACCTCGGCGCCGAAGCCGCGCGTGCGCTCCACCTTCACGCCGGGCGTGAAGCGCGGCATGACGATGACGGCGTGGATGCCCAGCCGGTGCGCGTGGTAGGCCACGCCCTGCGCGTGGTTGCCGGCGCTCATGGCGACCACGCCGTGGGCGCGCTCTTCGGCCGAAAGCTGGCTGAGCTTGTTGCAGGCCCCGCGTTCCTTGAAGGACGCGGTGAACTGCAGGTTCTCGAACTTGAGGAACACCTGGGCGCCGACGATGTGCGAGAGCGTCTGGGATTCCACGCAGGGGGTGGCCAGCACCTGGCCCTGCAGGCGGGTGGCGGCGTCGCGGATGTCTTGGAGTTGCAGCATGGGCGTGATTGTGGCGCAGCGCTGCGCCGATCAGATTGCTATTGAATGCATAGCGGAATGCCCAGGTGGCCGCTGCGCTGCAGCCCTCTGGGGCCACTGCCGGCTGATTTCATTTGCGTACGGCGCGCTCCAGGTGCGCCAGCGGCAGCGCGCCGCCGGCCTTGACCTCGCCCAGCGAGAAGCTGGTGTGCATGTCCTTCACGTTGGGCAGGTTCAGCAGCACGTTGCGGGCGAAGTGCGAGAAGCTGTCCAGGTCGCGCGCCACCACCTGCAGCTCGAAGGTGCCGGTGCCGCTGATGTAGTGGCAGGCGATCACCTCGGGAATCTGCGCGATGGCCTCTTCCATCTCGCGCGTGAGCCCGCCCGTGCTGCGGTCGGCATCGAGCCGCACGAAGGCCAGCACGCCCAGGCCGATCCGGTGGCGGTCGATCTCCGCCCGGTAGCCCTTGATGAAGCCGGCCTGCTCCAGCGCCCGCACCCGCCGCCAGCAGGGCGCCGCCGACAGGCCCACGCGCTGGGCCAGCTCGGCATTGGTCAGGCGCGCGTCGGCCTGCAGCTCGCCGAGGATGGCGATGTCGTATCTGTCCAGTTCTTCCATATGGCGATTGTTTCGAGAAAGGATCTTTCTGAAACGAGGGTAAACACGGCATGAACGAGAAAGGACATATCGGGCCCGCGTCCCTACACTGGACCGAAAAGGCCCCCGCCCCACCGGGCGCGCCGACCCGCCGCACCCACGAGGCCGCGGCCCCACGACGATGGAGAGACAAGACCATGAACGCCCCGCTGCCCGAACACATCCGCCGCGCCCTTGAGACGGTGTCCTTGGAGGATAAGTACACCCTGCCGGAAGGCCGCGCCTTCATGAGCGGCGTGCAGGCCCTGGTGCGCCTGCCCATGCTGCAGCGCCAGCGCGATGCGGTGGCCGGGCTGAACACGGCCGGCTTCATCAGCGGCTACCGGGGCTCGCCCCTGGGCGGCTACGACCAGGCGCTCTGGGCGGCCAAGAAGCATCTGGCCGACAACCACATCGTCTTCCAGCCCGGCGTGAACGAGGAGCTGGGCGCCACGGCGGTCTGGGGCACGCAGCAGCTGGACCTCTACCCCGAGCAGAAGAAGTACGACGGCGTGTTCGGCATCTGGTACGGCAAGGGCCCGGGCGTGGACCGGTGCTCCGACGTCTTCAAGCACGCCAACATGGCCGGCACGGCCCGGCACGGCGGCGTGATCGCCATCGCGGGCGACGACCACATCAGCAAGAGCAGCACCGCGCCGCACCAGAGCGACCACATCTTCAAGGCCTGCGGGCTGCCGGTGTTCTTCCCGAGCAGCGTGCAGGAGATCCTGGACATGGGCCTGCACGCCTTCGCGCTCAGCCGCTTCTCGGGCGTGTGGGCGGGCATGAAGACCATCCAGGAGGTGGTGGAGTCGTCCAGCAGCATCTCGGTGGACCCGGGCCGCGTGAAGATCGTGCTGCCCGAGGACTTCGCCATGCCGCCCGGCGGCCTGCACATCCGCTGGCCCGACGCGCCGCTGGAGCAGGAAGCGCGGCTGATGGACTACAAGTGGTATGCGGCCCTCGCGTACATCCGCGCCAACCGGCTCAACTACAACGTCATCGCCGGCCCGCAGGACCGCTTCGGCATCATCGCCAGCGGCAAGGCCTTCAACGACACGCGCCAGGCGCTGATCGACCTGGGGCTGGACGAAGACGTCTGCCACCAGCTGGGCGTGCGCCTGCACAAGGTGAACGTGGTCTGGCCGCTGGAGGCCACCATCACCCGCGACTTCGCGCAAGGGCTGCAGGAGATCCTGGTGGTGGAGGAAAAGCGCCAGGTCATCGAATACCAGATCAAGGAAGAGCTCTACAACTGGCGTGCCGACGTGCGTCCCAACGTGCTGGGCAAGTTCGACGAGGTGGAGGGCGACAACTCCGGCGGCGAGTGGAGCATGCCCAACCCCAGCCAGAACTGGCTGCTGCGCCCCAAGGCCGACCTGACGCCGGCCATCATCGCGCGCGCCATCGCCAAGCGCCTGAAGAAGCTGGGCGTGCCGGCCGACGTGGCGGCGCGCATGGACGAGCGCCTGGCCGTGATCGACGCGCGAGAGCGCGGCATGGCCGAGCTCAAGGTGGAGACGGGCGACCGCACGCCCTGGTTCTGCAGCGGCTGCCCGCACAACACCAGCACCCGCGTGCCCGACGGCTCGCGCGCCGTGGCCGGCATCGGCTGCCACTACATGGTCAACTGGATGCCGGGGCGCCACACCTCCACCTTCACGCAGATGGGCGGCGAGGGCGTGACCTGGGTGGGCCAGCAGCCCTTCACGCGGGAAAAGCACGTCTTCGCCAACCTGGGCGACGGCACCTACTTCCACAGCGGGCTCCTGGCGATCCGCCAGAGCATCGCCGCGGGCGCCAACATCACCTACAAGGTGCTCTACAACGACGCGGTGGCCATGACCGGCGGCCAGCAGGTGGGCGAGCGGCCCGAGGGCCACTCGGTGCTGCAGATCATGAACAGCCTCACGGCCGAAGGCGTGGCGAAGCTGGTCATCGTGACCGACGAGCCGGCCAAGTACCAGGGCGCGCCGCTGGCCGCGGGCGTCAGCGTGCACCACCGCGACGAGCTGGACGCGATCCAGCGCGAATTCCGCGAGATTCCCGGCTGCACCGCCATCATCTACGACCAGACCTGCGCCACCGAGAAGCGCCGCCGCAGGAAGCGCGGCACGCTGGCCACGCCCGACAAGACCGTGGTCATCAACGAGCTGGTCTGCGAGGGCTGCGGCGACTGCTCCGTGCAGTCCAACTGCCTCTCGGTCGAGCCGGTGGAGACCGAATTCGGCCGCAAGCGCCGCATCAACCAGAACAGCTGCAACAAGGACTATTCCTGCGTGAAGGGCTTCTGCCCCAGCTTCGTCACCGTCGAAGGCGGCAAGCTCAAGAAGCCCAGGAAGGAGAAGAAGGGCGACCTCTCCGCCATGCCGCCCATTCCGCAGCCGGTGCTGCCGGTGGCCGAGACGGCCTGGGGCATCGTCGTGGCGGGCGTGGGCGGCACGGGCGTGATCACCATCGGATCGCTGCTGGGCATGGCCGCGCACCTGGACGGCAAGGGCGTCATCACGCAGGACTCCGCGGGCCTGGCGCAAAAGGGCGGCGCCACCTGGAGCCACATCCAGATCGCCAACCGGCCCGAGGCCATCTACACCACCAAGGTGGACACGGCCAAGGCCGACCTGGTCATCGGCTGCGACGCCATCGTGGCCGCCACCCGCACCACGCTGGCCGCCATGCAGCCCGGGCGCACCTACGTGGCGCTCAACACGCACGGCACGCCCTCGGCCAGCTTCGTGAACGACCCGGACTGGCAGTTCCCCACCGGCAGCTGCGAAGCCGCCATCACCGCCACGGTGGGGCAGGCAGGGCTGGGTGCCTTCGACGCCGAGCAGGTCGCCACCCAGCTGCTGGGCGACAGCATCTACACCAACCCGCTGATGCTGGGCTACGCCTGGCAGCAGGGCCGGGTGCCGCTCTCGCATGCGGCGCTGATGCGGGCGATGGCGCTCAACGGCGTGCAGGTCGAGAACAACCAGGCCGCCTTCGAATGGGGCCGCCGCTGCGCGCACGACCTGGCCGCGGTGCAGGCGCTCTTCCGGGCCGCGCAGGTGATCCAGTTCGTGAAGAAGCCGGGGCTGGGCGAGATGATCGCCAAGCGCGTGGACTTCCTCACCGCCTACCAGAACGCGGCCTATGCCGCCGACTACCAGGCCTTCGTGGGCCAGGTGCAGGCGGCCGAGGCCCGGCTGGGCAGCGGCACGCGCCTGACCGAGGCCGTGGCGCGCTACCTCTTCAAGCTGATGGCCTACAAGGACGAGTACGAGGTCGCCCGCCTGCACACCGACGCCGCCTTCGCCGCCCGCATCGACGGCATGTTCGAGGGCGACTACCGCGTCGTGCACCATCTGGCGCCGCCGCTGCTGGGCCGCACCAACGAGCGCGGCGAGCCCGTCAAGCAGGCCTTCGGCCCCTGGATGCGCCGCGCCTTCGCCATCCTGGCCCGCTGCAAGGGCCTGCGCGGCACGGCGCTCGACCCCTTCGGCCGCACCGAGGAGCGCCGTACCGAGCGCGCGCTGATCCAGGAATACCGCGCCTGCATCGAAGAGCTGCTGGCCGGGCTGAACGCCGCCCGCCTGCCGCTGGCGGTGGAGATCGCCCGCATGCCCGAAGGCATCCGCGGCTACGGCCACGTCAAGGCCCGCCACCTGGCCAGCGTGCGCCCGCAGTGGGCGGCGCTGATGGGCCAGTGGCGCGACCCGCAGGCCGGCCGCCGCAGCGCCTGACGCGGCGGAGCACGGTCCGGCTGCTGCTCGGCTGCTCCTCTTTCGATAGCTGCATGCGCCCATGCCACGGGCGCTGCCGGGCTTTCCGGGCCGCGTGATGGAGCGCCGCCGGCGCTGCCGGCCGCCATGGCCCGGTGGGGCCCGGGGTATGACGCACCCCCGGCATGGGCCACGAATACAATGCGCGGTTACGTCCGCCCGGCCGCGCAAGCTGCCGGGCGGGCTGCCGAATCGACCCTTTCTCTCACTTTCGTGGAGTTTCCCGCCGTGTTCATCTCTTCCGCATTCGCCCAAACCGCTCCTGCCGCTGCCGCCACCGGCGGTGGCCTGATGGGCTCGCTCACCGGCATGCTGCCGCTGGTGCTCATGTTCGTGGTGCTGTACTTCATCATGATCCGCCCCCAGATGAAGCGCCAGAAAGAGCACCGCGCCATGATCGAAGCCATCGCCAAGGGCGACGAGATCGTCACCTCCGGCGGCCTGCTGGGCCGCGTCTCGCGCCTGTCCGAAGGCTATCTGCACCTCGAGATCGCCTCGGGCGTGGAAGTGCAGATCCAGCGCAGCGCCGTGGCGCAGGTGCTGCCCAAGGGCACGGTCAAGTAAGTGACAACCCCCTGAGCGGCTGCGCCGCTTCCCCCTTATCCCATCGCCGTGCGACGGGAAGGGGGACGACGTCAGCGCTGCGGGGCGGCCCTTGCGCGGCGTCCGCTGGCCTGGGTCCATAACTGATAGAAGAGCGCGAACATGAACCGTTACCCGGTCTGGAAGTACGCGATCCTGGTGATCGTCCTGCTGGTGGGGGTGCTCTACACCCTGCCCAATTTCTTCGGTGAGGCGCCTGCGGTGCAGGTCTCCTCGGCCAAGTCCACCGTCAAGGTGGATACGGCCACGCTGCAGCGGGTCGAGACCGCGCTGCAGGCGGCCGGCGTCACCGCCGACCAGGTCGTGCTGGAAGGCAGCTCGGTGCGCGCGCGCTTCGACACGCCCGACAACCAGCTCAAGGCCAAGGACGCCATCCAGCGCGCCCTGGTCACCGACCCGAACGATCCTTCCTACATCGTGGCGCTGAACCTGGTGTCGCGCTCGCCCGCATGGCTCACGGCGCTGCATGCGCGCCCCATGTACCTGGGCCTGGACCTGCGCGGCGGCGTGCACTTCATGCTGCAGGTGGACATGGCCGCGGCTCTGACCAAGAAGGCCGAATCGCTGGCCGGCGACCTGCGCACCACGCTGCGCGACAAGAACATCCGCCACGGCGGCATCACCCGCGACGGCGATGCGGTGGACATCCGCGTGCGCGACGACGCCACGCTGACGGCGGTGCGCAACCTCATCGCCGACCAGTTCGCCGACCTGCAGACCACCAGCTCGCCCGACGGCGACGGCTTCCGCCTGCGCGCCACCATCAAGCCCGAGGCCGTGCGCCGCGTGCAGGAGCAGGCGCTCAAGCAGAACATGGTCACGCTGCACAACCGGATCAACGAACTCGGCGTGGCCGAGCCGGTGATCCAGCAGCAGGGCCTGGACCGCATCATCGTGCAGCTGCCCGGCGTGCAGGACACGGCCAAGGCCAAGGACATCCTGGGCCGCACCGCCACGCTCGAAGTGCGCATGGTGGACGAGGGCTCCGACGCCCGCTCCGCCGAGATGGGCTCCGGCCCCGTGCCCTTCGGCTCCGAGAAGTACCTCGACCGCAACGGCCAGGCCATCATCGTCAAGAAGCAGGTCATCCTGACCGGCGACAACCTGACCGACGCGCAGCCCGGCTTCGACAGCCAGACCCAGGAGCCCACCGTCAACCTGACGCTGGACGCCAAGGGCTCGCGCATCTTCCGCGACATCACCCGCGACAACATCGGCAAGCGCATGGCCATCGTGCTCTTCGAAAAGGGCAAGGGCGAGGTCGTCACGGCACCCGTGATCCGCAGCGAGATCGGCGGCGGCCGCGTGCAGATCTCCGGCCGCATGACCACGGCCGAAGCCAACGACACCGCGCTGCTGCTGCGCGCCGGCTCGCTGGCCGCGCCCATGGAGATCATCGAGGAATACACCATCGGCCCGAGCCTGGGCGAGGACAACATCCAGCGCGGCATCCACAGCGTGGTCTGGGGCTTCGTCGCCATCTCGGTGTTCATGTGCATCTACTACGCGCTGTTCGGCGTGATCTCGTCCATCGCACTGTCGGTGAACGTGCTGCTGCTGCTGGCCATCCTGTCCATGCTGCAGGCCACGCTGACCCTGCCCGGCATCGCCGCAATGGCGCTGGCGCTGGGCGTGGCCATCGACTCCAACGTGCTGATCAACGAGCGCATCCGCGAGGAACTGCGCGCGGGCGTCTCGCCGCAGGCGGCCATCCACGCGGGCTACGAGCGCGCCTGGGCGACCATCCTGGACTCCAACGTCACCACGCTGATCGCCGGCCTGGCGCTGCTGGCCTTCGGCTCCGGCCCGGTGCGCGGCTTCGCCGTGGTGCATTGCATCGGCATCCTGACCAGCATGTTCTCGGCCGTGTTCTTCTCGCGCGGCCTGGTCAACCTCTGGTATGGCCGCAAGAAGAAGCTCAAGAGCGTGTCCATCGGCCAGGTCTGGAGACCCGAGAGCGCAGCCGCGCGCCCGGTGGCCGGCAAGAACCAATAAAGGGAGCGGATCATGGAATTTTTCCGCATCAAGAAAGACATCCCGTTCATGAAGTACGCGTTGGTCCTCAACGCGGTGTCCTTCATCACCTTCGCGCTGGCGGTGTTCTTCCTGCTCACGCGCGGGCTGCACCTGTCGGTCGAATTCACGGGCGGCACCGTCATGGAGGTGGCCTACACGCAGACCGCCGACATCGGCAAGGTGCGCGACACGGTCTCCAGCCTGGGCTATGCCGACGTGATCGTGCAGAACTTCGGCACCTCGCGCGACGTGATGATCCGCCTGCCGGTGCAAAAGGGCGTGACCTCGGCACAGCAGAGCGAGCAGGTGCTGGGCGCGCTCAAGGCGTCCGACCCCGGCGTGACGCTGCGCCGCACCGAGTTCGTCGGCCCGCAGGTGGGCGAGGAACTGGTCCACGGCGGCCTGATGGCCCTGGGCGTGGTGGTGCTGGGCATCGTGATCTACCTGGCCTTCCGCTTCGAATGGAAGTTCGGCGTGGCCGCGGTGATCGCCAACCTGCACGACGTGGTCATCATCCTGGGCTTCTTCGCCTTCTTCCAGTGGGAGTTCTCGCTGGCCGTGCTGGCGGGCGTGCTGGCGGTGCTGGGCTACTCGGTGAACGAATCGGTCGTGATCTTCGACCGGATCCGCGAGGCCTTCCGCAAGTACCGCAAGATGGAGACGCGCGAGGTCATCGACCACGCCATCACCAGCACCATGAGCCGCACCATCATCACCCACGCCTCGACCGAGGCGGTGGTGCTGTCCATGTTCTTCTTCGGCGGCCCCAGCCTGCACTACTTCGCGCTGGCGCTGACCATCGGCATTCTGTTCGGCATCTATTCGTCGGTGTTCGTGGCAGCGGCCATCGCCATGTGGCTGGGCGTCAAGCGCGAGGACCTGGTCAAGGCTCCGGCCCGCAAGGAAGGCGACCCCAACGACCCGAACGCAGGCGCCACCGTCTGACGCACCGCCGCAGCCGCGCCTGGCGTGCGGCTGCGATGTCCGGCCCTCGTCCGGCAGAGAGGGCCATCTGTGTCAAAGGGCGTCGGTTTATCCCTACGACTTTGTCTGGGGGCGCCGCTAAGATCCTTCCACCATGCAAAGCGCCGCCGCCTCTTCATCCCCTGCCCACCGCCGTCTCGGCCGTGTCGTGCGGCACCGGTTCGTCGAGGGGCTGTGCGCCGGCCTTCCCGCGCTGGACGGGCAATTGCTCGACTACCTGCTCGCGCTGACGGGCAAGACCGCCACCCAGCGCGAGATGCAGGCCTGGCGTGACGCGCTCACGCGCTACCAGCAATACCACCACACCTGGATCGAGGGCCTCGCCCTCGCCTGGCGCAGCAGCCTGGCGCCGGTGGTCAATACCGGGCGCGGTGCGCTGACCGACTCCCTCGACGGCTTCGAGCTGCTGAGCGACGACGTGGTCGAAAACAAGATCGTCGCCTCGCGCCTGGCCCTCACGGTGGCCGAATATTCCGATCTCGCCTACGAAGGCCTGCGCCAGCGCATGCTGCAGCTCGACGGCATGGAGCTCGAAAGCGGCGACGTGCTGCGGCCCGAGGCCCTGTGCCTCATGCTGGTGGACCAGTGGGTGCATGCGGGCCTGCCGCGCACCGACCTGCAATGGCCGCTGGACACGCTGCAGCGGGAGCTCGCCCGGCTCGTCGAGGCGCAGTACCAGCAGGTGACCGCGCTGCTGGAGGCGCAGGGCGTGCAGGCGATGAACGACCTGCGCTCCCGCGTGCGCCGCACCAGCGGCAGCGCGGGCGCTCCCACGGGCTTCGCGTCGTCCACGCAGGGCATGGGGCGCGGCATGGGGGGCCCCGTCACCCAGGCGCAGCAGGCCTCCAGGCAGGCGGGCGGCGCAGCCTGGCATGGCGATGCGGCGGCGCCTGGCGAGGGCGGCGCAGCGGCCACGCCCATGGGCCGGGCCCGCATGCGGGCGCAAGGCGTGATGGGGCAGCTCTGGCGCCTGCTGGGCCAGCCCGGCGTGGGCTTCGTTTCCGGCAACGCAGTGCCGGCTGCAGGTGCCGGCGCAGGCTCAGGCGTGGATGCCGCAGCGGCGATGGCGCCGTTCTCGGCACCGTCTCCCGCACTGGCCCAGGCGCTGGCGGCGCAGCGCGTGCAGGCCGACAGCTTCTACGTCAGCGCCCTGGCCACCATGGTCGAGGACTACAGCCCGGCCTCGCTCATGCAGCTGGCGGGCGAGCTGCGCGAGCGCGCCGCCGAGCTCAAGCACAAGGCCTCCACCCCGAGCGAGAAGGCCGTCATCGAGGTCGTGGCCCTGATGTTCCAGAGCATCCTGAGCGAAGACCGCATTCCGCCTTCGGTGCGTGTGTGGTTCGCCCGCCTGCAGGTGCCGGTGCTGCGCGTGGCGCTGGCCGAGCCCAAGTTCTTCGGCGACCTGAACCACCCCGCGCGCCTGCTCATCGACCGCATGGGCGCGGTGGTGCTGGGCTTCGACCCGTCGGACATCAGCGGCAGCGCCATCGAACGCGAGATCCGCCGCGTGGTGCAGGTGATCGAGCAATATCCGGAAACCGGGCAGCGCGTCTTCCAGCTGGTGTACGACGAGTTCGAGAAATTCCTCGCCGGCTTCCTGACCGAGCGATCCGACACGGCGCGCCTGGTCACGGTGGCGCAGCAGGTCGAGCAGCGCGAGACGCTCGCCATCCAGTACACCATCGAGCTGCGCACCCTGCTCAAGGACATGCCGGTGCGCGACGAGATCCGCGAATTCCTCTTCAAGACCTGGGCCGAGGTGCTGGCGCTGTCCGCCGTGCGCGACGGCCCTCGGCATGCCGAGACCACCGCGCTCAAGCGCACGGCGGCCGACCTGGTCTGGGCCGCCAGCGCCAAGCCCAACCGCAGCGAGCGGGCGCTGGTCATCCAGAGCCTGCCGGCGCTGCTGCAGCGCGTGCGCCACGGCCTGGCGCTGGTGGGCATCCACGAAGCCGCGCAGGACGCGCAGGTGAAGGTGCTGACCGACACGCTGGCCGACGCCTTCCTCTCCAAGACCGCTTCCATTCCGCAGGCCCATATCGACGCGCTGGTGCAGCGGCTGGACCGGCTGGAGGACTATCTGTCCGAGGACATGCTGGGCGACATGCCGCTCAATGCCGACAGCATCGAGATGCTGCTGGGCATCGACGCCTCCTCGATCCACGTGGTGGCCGACAACGACGTCCCGGTGCCGGCCGAGATCCTCGCGGCGGCGCAGGAACTGCTGCCGGGCCAGTGGTTCACGCTGGACCACAACGGCTCCTCCGCGCAGGTGCAGTACGCCTGGCGGAGCGCGCGCCGGCAGCTGCACCTGTTCGCCGCGCCCGATGGCCGCAACTACCTGATCCAGCTGCGCCGCCTGGGCGCCTACCTGCAGGCCGGGCTGCTGGTGGCGCAGGACGACGAGGGCATCACCACCCGCGCCACGCGCGAGGCGCTTGCCAAGCTCGACGCCAACCCGGAACGCCTGCTGGGCTGAGCCGGGGCCCTCGCGGGCCCGCGGCATTCACTGCTTCGGGATGCCGGCCCGCTGGATCACGGCGGACCAGCGCTGCACCTCGCTGGCCAGCAGGGCCGCCAGCTGCGCGGGCGTGCTGCCGCACGCCTCCACGCCGAAGCCCTGCAGGGTCTTCTTCAGATCGGGCGCGGCCAGGGCCTTCTGCACCTCGCCGTTGAGCCGGGCGATGAGCTCGGGCGGCGTGCGTGCGGGTGCTGCCAGCGCGTTCCAAGAGGCCACTTCCAGGCCCCGGCCGGCGGCATCGCTTTCGGCCACCGTGGGTGTGTTCGGCAGCGCGGGTGCGCGCCGGGCGCCCAGCACGGCCAGCGCGCGCAGGGCGCCGCCCGTGACCTGGGCCATCACCGGCGCGAGGATCTCCACCGCCGCATCCACCTGGCCGCCGCGCAGCGCCGTGACCACGGCCGGCGTGCCGTTGAAGGGCACGACCTGCACGTCGATGCCCAGCGTGCTCTTGAGCAGCTCGGCCGCCAGATGCTGGGTGCTGCCCGTGTTGATGGTGGCGATGTTGAGCTGCCCTGGATGGGCGCGGGCGTGCGCGATCAGCGCCTGCATCGACGCGAACTTGCTGCCCGAGGGCACCAGCACGGCCAGGTCGAAATAGCCCAGCGTGGAAATGGGCGCGAAGTCCTTGAGCGTGTCGTAGGGCAGGCTGGCGAAGAGGCCGGCGCTCACGGCCGTGCCGTTGGACATCAGCAGCAGCGTGTGGCCGTCGGGCGCGGCCTTGGCCACGGCGTCGGCCGCCACGATGCCGCCGGCGCCCGGCTTGTTGTCCACCACGATGCTCTGGCCCATCGAGGCGGCCATCTTCTGCGCCACGCTGCGCACCGTCAGGTCGGCCACGCCGCCCGGGCCGAAGGGCACGACGATGCGGATGGGGCGGGAGGACAGCGCGCCCTGCGCCCGTGCCAGGATGGAAAGGGGGGCCGTGCCCAGCGCCAGCAGCGCGGCGGCCAGTTGTCTTCTCTGCATGCGGAATGTCTCCTCTCGGTCGCCGCCCTGCGGGGCGGGCGGCGGGGAGCCACTATGCCCGCTGCCGTCCGATGTGGCGAGGGGCCGCGCGGTCTGGCTGCTATGCCGTGCCGGCATGAGCCGGATGGACAGCAGTGCGCCTGCCCGTCAGGCCTCGTCGTCCCAGCCGCCTTGGTCGCCGTGGCCGCTTTCGGAGGCGTCGTCCGCCGCGCTGCCCAGCACGCGGCGCACCGTGTCGCCGCCGAAGCCGCGCGCGACGAGGAAGCGGGTCTGCCGCACGCGCTCCTGCAGGCTGGCGGGCGGGCTGCCGAAGCGGCGGCGCCAGACCTCGCGGGCGCGCTCGAACTCGGTGTCCTTCAGGCGCTCGGCCGTGGCGCGCACCAGGGCGTCGTCCAGCCCCTTGCTGCGCAGCTCCTGCACCACGCGCTGGGTGCCCAGGCGAGCGGCGCGGCGGTTCACCACCGATTCGGCCACGCGCTCGGCGTTGATGAAGTCCTTGGCCTCCAGCTCGTCGAGCACGGCGGCGAGGTCGTCGCCTTCCTGCACGTGGCGCGCCAGCTTGGCCTGCAGCTCGGTGCGCGAATGCTCGCGCTGCGCCAGCAGGCGCAGGGCGCGGCCCTTGAGGGAGAGGCTGGCGAAACCCATGGTGGATGTGGCGGATGCTATCGAAATGGAAGCGCCAGGCGCCCGTTCGCAAGGCGCCTGGCGCTGTGGGGTCCCCCAAGCTCGTCGCCCGTTGCCGGGCGGGCTGCTGTTGGGCTGCGGCTTACTTCTCGGCCTTGGCGGCCTTTTCGGTCTTGCCCGCGCCTTCGGCCGGTGCGCCGCCGGGCAGCAGGGCGATGCCCAGGCCTTCGCGGACCTTGTTCTCGATCTCGATGGCGAGGTCGGCGTTCTCGCGCAGGAATTCACGCGCGTTGTCGCGGCCCTGGCCGATCTTCTCGCCGTTGTAGGCGTACCAGGCGCCGCTCTTTTCGATGATGCGCGCTTCCACGCCCATGTCGATGATCTCGCCTTCGCGGCTGATGCCTTCGCCGAAGAGGATGTCGAACTCGGCCGTCTTGAAGGGCGGGCTCACCTTGTTCTTGACTACCTTGACCTTGGTCTCGTTGCCGATGGCCTCGTCGCCCTTCTTGATGGTGCCGGTGCGGCGGATGTCCAGGCGCACGGAGGCGTAGAACTTCAGCGCGTTGCCGCCGGTCGTGGTTTCGGGGCTGCCGAACATCACGCCGATCTTCATGCGGATCTGGTTGATGAAGATGACCATGCAGTTGGTCTTCTTGATCGTGGCGGTGAGCTTGCGCAGCGCCTGGCTCATCAGCCGGGCCTGCAGGCCGGGCAGGGCGTCGCCCATCTCGCCTTCGATTTCGGCCTTGGGCGTGAGTGCGGCGACCGAGTCGATCACGATCAGATCGACGGCGCCCGAGCGCACTAGGCTGTCCACGATTTCCAGGGCCTGCTCGCCGGTGTCGGGCTGGCTGATGAGCAGGTCGGAGAGCTGCACGCCCAGCTTCTGCGCGTACTGCACGTCCAGCGCGTGCTCGGCATCGACGAAGGCGCACTGGCCGCCCAGCTTCTGCATCTGCGCGATGACCTGCAGCGTGAGCGTGGTCTTGCCCGAGCTTTCCGGGCCGTAGATCTCGACCACGCGGCCGCGCGGCAGGCCGCCCACGCCCAGGGCCACGTCCAGGCCCAGCGAGCCGGTGGAGACGACCTGGATGTCTTCGATCACCTCGCCTTCGCCCAGGCGCATGATCGTGCCCTTGCCGAACTGCTTCTCGATCTGGGCCAGCGCGGCCTGCAGGGCCTTGGCCTTTTCGGCGTTGACGGGCTGGGCGGGGTTGGGGTTCTTGACGGCGACGTCCATGGAAAACTCCTTGAGATACGGTGAGGTGCGTGGTTCCAGGACTGTCTGCGGTTAAGCACAGGCTGGATGCTTGAACAGTAGTGTAGGGGCGGTATATCTGCTCTGCAATGCATTAAATGGTCAGTTTGGCTGACAATATCCGTATGGTTTCCACCGACCCTGCAACCCCTTCGGCCGCCGACCTGCGCGACGACGCCTGGCGCCTCACCCACCTGGGCCGGCTGCTGGGCCACGCCATGCGCCGCTTCGATGCGCGCGTGCTGGAACTGATGGCGCACGACGTGCAGGTGCCGCTGGCGCTTTCCAACCTCGCCGCGCGCGAGCAGGTCAGCGCGGCGCACATCCACATCACCCGGCACCTCTCGCTGCAGGGCGACCGGCTGACCGACCTGGCCGCGCGCGCCGGCATGGCCAAGCAGTCCATGGCCGCGCTGGTGGACCAGTGCGAGGCCTGGGGCCTCGTCGTGCGCGAGCCCGATCCTCTGGATGCGCGCGCGCGGCGCGTGCGCTTCACGGCCACGGGGCGGGCCTGGCTGCAGGCCTTCCAGCGCGCGGTGGCGCGGGCCGAGGCCGAGTTCCGCGACGCCGTGGGCGCCGAGGTGGCGGCCGTGGTCGCGCTGGGCCTGGAGGCCTATGCCGGCGGCGACGGCAGCGCGGCGTGAACGCCCCCGTGCGGCTGGCCCGCTCCTAGAATCGCTGCACGCCCCCCGCCGTGCCCCACAGAAGAATCCAGGAGACCTCCCCATGCGCATCCTCATCGCCGAAGACGACCAGGTGTTGGCCGATGGACTGCTGCGCACGCTGCGCGGCTCCGGCGCGGCGGTGGACCATGTGGCGAGCGGCGCCGAGGCCGACGCCGCGCTCATGGCCAACAGCGAATTCGACCTGCTCATCCTCGACCTGGGCCTGCCGCGCCTGCACGGGCTGGAGGTGCTCAAGCGCCTGCGCGGCCGGGGCTCGGCCATGCCGGTGCTGATCCTCACCGCGGCCGACAGCGTGGACGAGCGCGTCAAGGGGCTGGACTTCGGCGCCGACGACTACATGGCCAAGCCGTTCTCGCTGCAGGAGCTGGAAGCGCGCGTGCGGGCGCTCACGCGCCGCGGCATGGGCGGCACCACCAGCGTCATCCGCCACGGCCCGCTGGTCTATGACCAGGCCGGGCGCGTGGCCACCATCGACGGGCGCATGGTGGAGCTGTCGGCGCGCGAGCTGGGCCTGCTGGAGGTGCTGCTGCAGCGCGCCGGCCGCCTGGTCAGCAAGGAGCAGCTGGTCGAGCGCCTCTGCGAATGGGGCGAAGAGGTGAGCAACAACGCCATCGAGGTCTATATCCACCGCCTGCGCAAGAAGATCGAGCGCGGCCCGATCCGCATCGCCACCGTGCGCGGCCTGGGCTACTGCCTCGAAAGGGTGGCGGCGCCCGCCGAACGGCCCGCCGCCTGATGCGCCGGCTGCGCATTTGCTATGTTTTTTATAGCTGTATGCGCTTGATCCACCTGCGCCCGGGTCCCATTCGCTTCAAATATTCGCGGCCCGCGCCATGAAGATCTTCCAGCGCGAGCAGCGCTCCCTCTTCGGCGAGATCCTGGACTGGATGCTCACGCCGCTGCTGCTGCTCTGGCCCGTCAGCCTGGCGCTGACCTGGCTGGTGGCGCAGGGCCTGGCCAACAAGCCGTTCGACCGGGCGCTGGAATACAACGCCCACGCGCTCGCGCAGCTGGTGACCGTGCAGGGCGAGCGCGTGCAGTTCAACCTGCCGCAGCCGGCCAGCGAGATCCTGCGCGCCGACGAGTCCGACATCGTCTACTACCAGGTGCTGGCGCCGGACGGCAGCTTCCTCTCGGGTGAGCGCGGCCTGCCGCCGCCGCCCGACGACGAGAAGCCCTTCTCCGCCGAGGTGCGGCTGCGCGATGCCGAGTTGCGCGGCATCGACATCCGCATCGCCTACCTGTGGGTGCGCGTGCCGCTGCCGGGCGCGCCCGCCGCGCTGGTGCAGGTCGCCGAGACGCGCGAGAAGCGCAGCATGTTGGCCACTGAAATCATCAAGGGCGTGATGCTGCCGCAGTTCGCCATCCTGCCGCTGGCGGTGCTGCTGGTGTGGCTGGCGCTGGCGCGCGGCATCAAGCCGCTCTCGCAGCTCGAAGAGCGCATCCGCGCGCGCAAGCCCGACGACCTCTCGCCGCTGGACCACAAGGCCGTGCCCATGGAGGTCGCGCCGCTGGTCGATTCGGTCAACGACCTGCTGCGGCGGCTCAACGAATCCATCGCCACGCAAAAGCGCTTCCTCGCCGATGCGGCGCACCAGCTCAAGACCCCGCTGGCCGGGCTGCGCATGCAGGCCGATCTGGCCCAGCGCGAGGGCTCCGACACCGAGGCGCTGCGCCGCTCGCTGCAGCAGATCGGCCGCAGCAGCATGCGCGCCACGCACACCGTCAACCAGCTGCTGGCGCTGGCGCGCGCCGAAGGCGGCGGCGTGCTGGTGCGCCAGCCGGTGGACCTGGCGCGGCTGGTCATCGAGGTGGTGCGCGACTGCGTGCCGCGCGCGCTGGACCGCCACATCGACCTGGGCTACGAAGGCGAGCAGCCCGGTGCGCCGGGCGTCTGGGTGGAGGGCAACGCCACGCTGCTCAAGGAACTCGCGCGCAACCTGCTCGACAACGCGATGAACTACACGCCCTCCAGCGCCGATCACCCGGGCGTGGTCACCGCGCGCGTGCTGGCAGACACCTTCGGCCATGTGGTGCTGATCCAGATCGAGGATTCCGGCCCCGGCGTGCCCGAGGCCGAGCGCGAACTGATCTTCCAGCCCTTCTACCGCGCGCTCGGCACCGAGGCTGACGGCTCCGGCCTGGGCCTGCCCATCGTGGTCGAGATCGCGCGCCAGCACGGCGCCAGCGTGCAGCTGGACGACGCCCATCCGGGCCAGCTGCCGCCCGGCGCGCGCTTCACCGTGCGCTTCACGGGACGATCGCCCACGCATTGAGCGCGCCGCGCAGGCAATAAAAAATGTCCGCAGTCAAGCGATTGTTGAAATCAGCCTGATGGCCGGAAGTCTATATGGGGTGCGGGTTTGGCTCTACTTCGGGCCGCCTTGCGGGGCTGTGGCGTTGTGGGCTGGGAGCCACATAGGAGCTTCGCGGTAGAAAGCCCGAGCGTGCTGCATCGGGGGCGGTTGCCTGCAGGCGGTAGCCGCGTTTGGTCTTCATAGCCCAATCGGTCGCCGTCCTCCAGAATGAAGAACGCGCAGCCTTGGGCTGCGCGTTTGAGGGATGGCCGCCAGCGGAAACCGGCATCATCAGCTTGGCTTCGGCGGCGCGGCCTTGCCCGCGCCTCCCTTCCTGAATCCCCGATCTCCGACCATGAAGGCTTCTAGCATGTGCGGAATTAGCACCGTGGCATCGACCGCCTCGCCGTAGGTCTGCGCGTGCAGCGTAGCGTAGCGGTCGAGGTCGGCTTTCAGGCTGGCCGGGCAAGCAAAAGTCAGCTTCGTGGATTCCGTTTTCGGCAGCGGCCCGAGCCGTAGCTTGCGCGTCGTCATCGCGAAGTCCCCCTGTTGAAGAAAAGTGGCTGGTACGGCCGCAGCACCAGATCGCGGTTGACGATGATGCGAACCGGCAAGCCGGGGCGCTCCGTCAAGGTGGGCTGGATGTTGAGGTTGCGCCGGGTCATCTCCTGACCGACCTGATTGATGCTGTCCTGGGCGCTATCGCGGCCGGCGATGATGACGCGATCACCGTCCTGCCGGTTCTCCGGCGCAGCCAGTTCGGCACCGATGCCCAGTAGCGTCGTCAGTGCCGCACCGGCAAAGACGCGATCCCAATGCCAATCCACATCATCTTCCAAGCCGGCGTAGCCGGCCGGATCGGTGCCGGCCAAGTTGTCGAGCTTGAGCGAAGACGTGTCGGGCAGGATGATCCGGTTCCACACCACTTGCACGCGGCTCTGCCCGTAGCTGACCTGGCTGTTGTATTTGCCCAGGATGCGTGACCCCTGCGGGATCAGCAGGAACTTGCCGGTAGCCGTGTCATAGACCGGCTCCGTCACTGTGGCGATCACATCGCCCGGCAAGTCCGACTTGATGCCCGTCACCAGCGCCCCGGCGACCACCGTTCCGGCCATGACCTGATACGGCGACGCCGGCAGCGTCAGGTTGCCGGAATCACGGGCTTCCGTGGTTCCGGCTTTCTGGAATGCCTCTTTCTGGTCTTGCCGGTTCTGCACGGCGGTCGGGTCGGCGGGCTGGGCCGCCGTCGACGCAGGCCCGGCCGCCAGCGGGTCGAAGGCCGCATTGGCGGTGAAGCCCGGCGCAGCGGCTACCTGTGTCTGCGCCACCGGCGCGGCCTTCTGCGAACCAGAGCGGAAGAACACCGCCGATGCCGCTGCTGCTTCGGCTTCCTTGCGCAACGCGTCGTTGGGGTCGTTGCCGGGGGCCGCGTAGGCGGCCGTCACCGGCTGCTGCGACTTCACAATGGCCGGGCCAAGATCGCCTGGCAGCGGCGGCCCCAACTCCGGCACGGATGCCGCCAAGGGGGGCGGCAGCTTCGAGTAGTCCGCCGGCAGCGCGTCCAACCCTTCGGACTTCGAGACGCGATCGACGTTGTAAAGCTCGGTCTGCTCGCCTGCACCGCGCCGCTGCGGTTGCAGCGACCACATCAGCGCGCCGAGCACAGCGACCGAGAGACCGCCGACGAGGATGGCCAGCGTGCGCCGGTTCAGGCGCGTGACCGGGCGCGGTTGGGCGCGCAGCGCAACTGCCTCGGGTGCCACCTTGCCCGCATGCGGCGTGGCGAGGTCGGGAGTGTCGTCCTGGCTCATGGTCAGTTCCTCCGCGCCAAGCCATCCGTGCGTTCGATACGCACCACGTCACCCTTGTCGCCGCCCAGGCGCAGTTCGGCCGCGCCGAACAGCCGATCCACGATGTAGTAAGGCGAGCGAAAACGGTAATTCACCAGTTGTCCGTCGCCCTGCGCGCCGATGACGAACAGCGGTGGCAGCTCGCCTTGGGCGATTCCCGGCGGGAACTGGATATAGACCTTCTCGCCATCGTCGAAGGCGCGCAGCGGCTTCCACGGCGGATTGCTGCCTGAGACGGAATATCGGAAGCGGATCTTCTCCAGCGACAGTCCGGTATCGACCGGTGCGGCGGCGCTAGCCGCCTGCGACTGGCGCTGCAAGGCCAACATCCGGTCTTTTGGGTAGTCCCAGGACACCGACGCCATCCATGCCTTTTCCGTCGAGGTCAGTTCCAGCAGGTATGTTCTGCGACTGGTGGTGATGACCAAATTCGTCTTGAGGCCTGAGCGGATGGGCTTGACCAGCACATTGATGCGCATCGCGTCGCCGCTGCCGCTGGACGTGTCACCGACGATCCAGCGCACGGTATCGCCGGCTGCGACCGTCACTAGTTCCTCGCCCGGCTGCAAGGAAACCACGGTCACGCGTCCCGGCGCGGCATAGACTTGGTAGAGCGCACCATCGGTGAAGGGCCACACCTGAATCGCATTGACGTAGCCCTCGCGCGTGGGCGCGATGCGCGCCTCGGCATTGGCACGGGAAACGCGCACCTTCTCATCGGCCGGCTCCGGCTTAGCCGGGGCCGCGTCCAACTCGTGCAGCGGCTTCAACTGCGCTGGCAGCGCCAGCGGCTCGGGCATGGCGACGACTTCCACTGGAGCAGGCGGCTCCGGCAGCGGCTGTGCCTGCACCGGCTCATCGAGCGAAATGGACGGAGGCGGCTTGCCCTGCGAAGCGCAGCCCGACAGGGCCACCACGGTCAGCGCGAAAGCGTATAAGCGGAAAGACAGGTTCATGGCTTGGCTCCTTCAGAAGAATCCAGTTCGCGGCTCCACGACAGGCCGTTGACGTAGATACCCAGCGGGTTCTTGCGCAGGCGCTGTTCGGTGCGCGGGGTTTGCAGGACGGTGGAAAGCACCGCGTTCCATCGCTCGGTCCCGGCGGGGGCACCGTTGATGAACCGTTGCTCCGTCCAACGGACGTTGAACGAGGCATCGCTGGCGCGTACCACGCTGGTGATCTGCACCGTCACCGACTCGCGGCCAACACGGGCGAAAGGATCGTTCTTGCTGGCGTAGTCGTTGAGCACCGCCGCGCCTTTGTCGGTGGTGTAGTCGTAGGCGTCCAGCCAGTTTTGCCGCACCACGATGGGATCGATAGACAGCGAGCGCACCAGCGTCACGAAGCGCGCCAGGTGGTGCGCGATCTGCGCATCGGCGGGCCGGTACGGCGTGGCGGCTTCGCCGACGGCGCGCACCTGCCCCGACTGATCGACCTCGATGACGTAAGGGGTGACGATGGACTGCGCCGAGCGCCACACCAGGCCACCGGCCATCAGCAGCGCAAGCGTGAGGCAGCCGAAGGCCATAAAACGCCAGTTCTTGGCCTGGACGCGGGCCGAGCCGATGCGCTCGTCCCACACCTGCGCGGCGGATTGGTACGGGGTGGCAGGCTGCGGCGTGTCGGCATAGCGCACCTGCGGGCGTTTGAATCGCATAGGGTTCTCCTTGGTGGTCAGGTATCGGGTCACGCATCGGGGCGCAGGCTTGGGCCTTGCCCTGAGCCGCCGCCGTCGCCACTGCGCAGCGTGTGGGCTGCGGTGGTTGCGGCATGGGTGATCTGCTGGCGGCGGTGCATCCGCTTTGCCCAGGCGGGTTGCTCTTGCTTCGGCGCGCTGGCTGCGCCTTCGCCTGCGGCGGCCTGGCCGGAACCGGCAGCGCCGACATCCGCACCGTTCCATCCTGCCCGGAAGGAGTCGGCCACCTTCTGACCGGCAGCGGAAGCGCCCGATGCAGCTCGGCGGCCTGCCGCTTGCGCGCCGGTCTTGGCGACATTGCCGAGGCCCGCAGCCGCGCCTTTAGCCCCGCCGCCCGCAGCGGCGGAACCGGCCTGGAATGCGGACTTGGCGCTGCTGGCCGCCGACGTGGCGGCGCGTGCGCCGCTCCCGGCCAGCTTTGCGGCGGCCGGGGCCATGCGTGCGCCCGCCATGACGGCACCGCCCACGCCGGTCGCGGCGGCACCGATGGCAACACCCGTGCCTACCGCGCCGACGGCAGCGCCCGCCATCGCACCCGCGCCGAGCTGCGGCGCACCGGACACAAGGCCCGTGGCGATGCCGGGGCCGAAGATGCCCAGCGCCAGCAAGGCAAGCGAAGCCAGCATCACGACAAGCGCATGGTCGATGGAAGGCTCGTCGGGATGAACCTGGAACTCCGCGAACAGGCCCGAGCCGATGCCGACGATTACCGCCAGCACCAAGACCTTGATGCCTGACGAAACCACATTGCCGAGCACCTTTTCCGCGAGGAACGAGGTTTTGTTCCAGAGCGCAAACGGGATCAAGACGAAGCCGGCAAGCGTGGTCAGCTTGAACTCGATCAACGTGATGAAAAGCTGAACCGCGAGCACGAAGAAACAGAGGATCACCACCAGCCAAGCGATGAACAGCACCACGATGGGGTCGAGGTTCACGAACACTTCGGGGAAGCCGGCCATGTCACCGATCTGGTCGAGGATCGGCGCAGCGGCGTCGATGCCGGTCTTGGCAAGCCGACCCGGCTGCAAGAAGTTCTCCATCGTTATGGCCGAGCCAGTGGCGGTGATGCCTAGCCCGGCGAACGAGCGGAACACGATGCTCGACAGCCAATTGAAGTTACCGATGATGTAGGCGAAGGCACCGACGTAAAGCACCTTGCGCAGCAGCTTGGCGATCACGTCCTCGCCCTGGCCGGTCGCATGGCTCATGGCCCAATACAGACCGGCAATGGTCATGTCGATGACAATGAGAGTGGCCGTCAGGAACGCGACTTCGCCTTGCAGCAGACCGAAACCGGAGTCGATGTAGCGCGAGAAGGTATCGAGGAATCTGTCGATGATCGTTACGTCGTTCATGGCGTGTCCTCCGCAGCGGCGAGCGACGCATCACCTTCCGGCGCGTCGTCGGTTGGCGTGTCGAAACTCGCCGGAATCGGCGGCAGTTCTGCCAGCGTCCGGTATTCGTCCGGCCCAGTCTGGCCGGTGAAGAAGCGCCGCCGGAAGGCTTCGGCAGCGGCGCGACAGGTGTCTTCGCCTGCGGTTTGCCGGTCGGCTGCGCATTGGGCGCGCAGCGCCTTGAGCCGCACGGGATCGGCGGCCAAGGTGGCGGTCAGGTCTTCAGCCGGCTGCTGGCCGCATGCGGTCAGCAGCACGGCCAGCAGGACAGGAACGCATCGCATGGCCGCCTCCCGTCAGTTGTTGTAGAAGTTGACGGACTGCGGTGTGTACGGCGTGCCGGTGCCCAGGAAGCGCCGCCGCACTTCGCGGGCGCGCTCGGTGGCCGCTGCCTGCCGCGCCAGCTCCAGCGAGGCCGCCCTGTCTTGTGTGATCTGGAGCTGCTGGGCCTGGATGGACTGCTTGGCCTGCAAGGCGAGAAGCTGGTTCGTTGCCTGCATCGCTTGCAGCGCACCCGTGGCCGATTGGCTTTGGCTCACGAGGTCGGCCAGCGCGCTTTCGTCTTGCGTCAGGTTCTGCGACACCTGCGCCTGCATCCGCATCGCGGTGTGCAGGCCGTCGAGCGTGTTCTTCCAGCGTTCGCGTGCGTCCTGTGCCATGCGGTCGCCGCTGATGGTGGCGGCGTACTGCTCCGGGTACAGGCGCGAGAACGTGGCATCCATGCTCTGCACGTCGTAGGCCAGCCCTTGCGCCTCGGCAATCAGGCGTTCAGTCGTGGCGAGCGTCGAGCGCAGCCGGTTGACGATGTTGAAGTCGAGATTCGCCAGGTTGCGCGCCTGGTTCATCAACATCTGCGCTTCGTTCTGGAGCTGGTTGATCTGGTTGTTGATCTGCTCCAGCGTGCGGATGGCAGTCAGCGTGTTCTGCACCAAGTTGACGGGATCAACGAAAGTGAGCGCCGCCGCTGGCTGAGCGAGCATCAGCGAGCCGGCCAGCGCGGCGGCGAGCGAAACGGAAAGTACACGGGTCTTCATGGCGAAATCTCCAGGGGTTGAGTAGCGAGGAAAGAAGCCGCCGACGGCGAGGACGGCAGCAGGTCGGCGGCCCAATCGAGGCCGCGATGGCGTAGCCACGCACCGGCGAAGCCGGGAGCGCCGGCCTGCGTCAGCACTCGGTCAATGTCGCGTTGGTCTTGCGGTGTGGATGC
Organism: Paracidovorax wautersii; assembly: GCF_900113035.1. GTDB lineage: Bacteria > Pseudomonadota > Gammaproteobacteria > Burkholderiales > Burkholderiaceae_C > Paracidovorax > Paracidovorax wautersii. The sequence continues at coordinate 387,450 of NZ_FONX01000002.1, forward strand.
GCCCGAGAAGGCGAGCGCGGCTGGCCCCAGGTCGAGGTCGAACAGACGATTGCCCAGGCGCGATTGGTAGTAGTAGTCGCGCTTGGGCTGCGCGGTGGCGACGATTTCGATTTGCCGACTGTTGAGGCCAAAGCCCTCGTAGACCGTGCGAATCTGCGGCTCGGTCGCCTGCGGGTTGGGCAAGAAAATCCGGCTCGCGCAGCTTTCGATGATCGCGGGCGCGATGGTCGAATCCTTGATGTCGGCAAGCGACTGCGTGGCGAAGATCACCGACACGTTTTTCTTGCGCAGAGTTTTCAACCATTGCCGGATGCGTGCCGCGAAGGACGGTTCATCAAGGAATAGCCAGGCTTCATCGAGAATCAGCAGCGTGGGAGCACCGTCGAAACGTGCATCGAAGCGGGCGAACAAGTAGCGCAGCACCGCTTGCACGGCGGCGGGGCTGTGCATTAGCTCTTCCATCTCAAAGCCCTGCACGTCGCCGCTGCCGAGCCGGTCGCGGTCGGCATCCAGTAGCTTGCCGTGCGCGCCGCCCAGCACATACGGCGACAATGCCTGCCGCAGCGCGTTCGATTGCAGCAGCACCGAAAGCCCGGTCATCGTGCGCTGCTCCACCGGCGCACCAGCGAGGCTGCCGAGCGCCGACCAAATGGCGGCTTTCTCGTCGGGGCCGACGGTCACGCCTTCATGCAGCAGGCGGCCTTCGATCCACTCGGCGGCCCAGGTGCGATAGCCTTCGCTGTCGATACGGGCCAAGGGCTGAAAGGCAATGGCGCCGTCCGCGCCGAGGTCGTAGTGTTCGCCGCCCAGGCCCAGCACCGTCGCCCGCATGGATCGCCCCATGTCGAAGGCGAAGATGCGCGAGCCGCCATAGCGGCGGAACTGCAAGGCGAGCATCGCCAGCAGGACAGATTTTCCCATGCCCGTCGGCCCCGCGACCAGCGTATGCCCCACGTCGCCGATGTGCGTCACCAGCCGGAACGGCGTCGCGCCATCCGTGCGCGTGACGATCAGCGGCGGGCCGTCGAGATGGGCGTTTTTCTCCGGCCCAGCCCACACGGCGGACACCGGCATCATGTGCGCCAGATTCAGCGTCGAGACGATGGGCTGGCGCACGTTGGCATAGGCATTGCCTGGTATGGACGACAGCCACGCATCGACTGCATTTAAGGTTTCGGGGATGGTGACGAAGCCACGTCCTTGGATGACACGTTCCACCATGCGCAGCTTTTCGTCGGCTACGGCAGGGTCGTCATCGAACACCGTCACCGTGGCGGTGAGGTAGCCGAAGGCGACTTGATCGCTGCCAAGCTCTTGCAAGGCGGCATCCGCGTCGGCCGCCTTGTTGCTGGCATCCGTGTCCACCAGCGGCGATTCCTGCTGGAAGATGGTTTCGCGCAGTAGCGCAATGACATTCTTCCGTTTCGCAAACCACTGGCGACGCAGGCGGCCCAGCTCCTTTTCCGCCTCGGCTTTATCGAGGCAGAGAAACCGGGTACTCCAGCGATAGGCAAAGCCCAGGCGATTGAGGTCGTCCAGCAGGCCCGGCCAGGTCGAGGTCGGAAAGCCCCGCACCGACACCACGCGCAGATGCTGGTCACCCAGCATGGGCGCAAGGCCGCCGACTAGGGCGGAATCGGCCAGCAGTGCGTCGAGGTGGAAAGGCACCTCGGGCACGGCCAGCCGGTAGCGCCGCGTGGACACCGTGGCGTGAAGATAAGTCAGCGTCGCGGCATCGTCCAACCAGACGATTTCTGGCATCACGCCATCGAGCAGGTCGAAAACCCGATCCGTTTCTGCCAGGAAGGCGTCAAGCCGACCGCGCCAGTCCACACCATCGCCCGGCGCGTGCTCGTAGAGCAGCTTGGCTGCACGAGCGCGGGATTCCTCCGGCGGCAGATAGGCTAGCGTCAGGTGATAGCTGCTTTCGTAGTGGTTCCCCGATTCCTCAAAGGCAGCGCGGCGTTCTTCGTCCACCAGCCAGGACAGCGGTTCGGGAAAGTCGGAATGCGGATAGTCCGCGGCCGACTGGCGCTCGGCTTCCACGAACAGCGCCCAGCCCGAACCCAGCCGGCGCAACGCGTTGTTTAGCCGTGCCGTCGTGGCGATCAATTCGCCCTGCGTGGCGCTGTCCAGATCAGGCCCGCGAAAGCGCGCCGTGCGCTGAAACGAGCCATCCTTGTTCAGCACCACGCCCGGCGCGATCAGCCCAGCCCAGGGAAGCCAGTCGGCCAGCAAGGCGGGCCGCTGGCGGTATTCGGCAAGGTTAAGCATGGCGGCGTCTCCTACACGTCCAGCAGCGGCTTGTGCTTGATGTGCCGGGCGAAGACCTGCATGAACTGCGGATCGACCCTCGCGCCCCACACGGCCAGCGAGTGACCGACGATCCAGAGCACTACGCCAGGAATCCAGAGTTGCAGGCCCAGCCCGACGGCAGCGGCTAGCGTGCCGTTGGCAATCGCCACCGTGCGCGGTGCGCCGCCCATCAAGAGCGGCTCGGTCAGCGAGCGATGTAGCGGCACCTCGAAGCCGGCCGCGAAGCTATCCGGGCCACTCATACGACAGCCCCGCCGGAGAAGCTGAAGAACGACAGGAAGAACGAGGACGCGGCGAACGCGATGCTCAAACCGAACACGATCTGGATCAGCTTGCGAAAGCCGCCCGACGTGTCGCCGAAGGCGAGCGCGAGGCCCGTGGCGATGATGATGATGACCGCGACGATGCGTGCCACCGGCCCCTGAATCGACTCCAGAATGGATTGCAGCGGGCCTTCCCACGGCATCGAGGAGCCGGATGCCTTCGCCGTGCCCGCCGTCATCAGCATGACTGCGGCCAGCAGCAGGCCGTGGTGCGCGGGGCCGGCCAGCCGCCGCAGGCGTGCGATGGTTGAAACCGGATTTACGGAATTACGGAAAGCGTGAACGTGCATCTGCGTCATGGCAGTTCTCCAGGTAGGTCAAGGGACGAGGAAGGCGCAGCGGCATCGGCTGCGAGAGGAACCGGCATCAGCTCGGGAAACGGTGTTTCCAGCGCGTCCGCCAGGCGATAGCCGGTGCCGTCGAAACCGACGACACGGGCGATGCTTTCGACGCGGCGCTTGCGGCCACGCCCGGCGATGTGGATCACGACGTTGACCGCCTCGGCGATCAGCGCACGCGGTGGGTTCACCGCCACTTCAAGAATCAACTGTTCGAGGCGCAGCAGCGCGCCCAGCGCGGAACCGGCGTGGATGGTGGCGATGCCGCCGGGGTGGCCGGTGCCCCACACCTTAACCAAGTCCAGGGCTTCGCCGCCGCGTACCTCGCCGACGATCACGCGGTCGGGGCGCAGGCGCATCGTGGCCCGCACCAGCTCGGTCATAGACACGACGCCAGCGCGGGTGCGCAGCGGCACATGGTCGCGGGCTGCGCATTGCAGCTCGATGGTGTCTTCGAGCACAAGCACGCGGTCGCCCGTGGCGGCGATCTCCGCAAGCAAGGCATTGGCGAGTGTGGTTTTGCCGCTGCTCGTCGCCCCGGCGATCAGGATGTTCTGGCGCTCACGCACGGCGCGGCGCAGGAACTCGGCCTGGCCTGTGGTCAAGATGCCGTCGGCCACATAGCGATCCAGCCCGATGATGCTCACGGCGCGCTTGCGCAGCGCGAAGGCTGGGCCGGGCGCTGCGGGCGGCAAGATGCCCTCGAACCGCTCGCCGGTTTCGGGCAGCTCGGCGGTCAGCAGCGGCCGCCCGCGATGCACCTCTGCGCCGACGTGCGCAGCCACCAGCCGGATGATGCGTTCGCCATCGTCTTGGGACAGCTCCACGCCCAGCGGCATGCGGCCCGATGACAACCGATCCACCCATAGGGTGCGGTCGGGGTTGAGCATGATTTCCACCACGTCGGGGTCGGCCAGCGCAGCGGCGATGACTGGCCCCATTGCCGTGCGCAGCATCTGGATACGGCGATCCAGAGAGGTTGCGGCGGATGAGAGTTCGGGCGGGGTTTGCGGAATGGCGCTCATGAGGCACGCTCCTGCGCTTCAGCCAGTGCCTCCGCGTCATCCATTCGCGCCGGGTCTGGGTGCAGTTCTTCCACAACGTCGCGCACCAGGCTGCGGCCACGCAGCAGGTGGCGGCCGAGCCGCTCCACGAATTGCTCGAAACGCGCTTTGCCTTGGGCGCGAGCTGCGTCCTGATGGGCTTCGGGAATCGGGGTGCTGACGGTCAGGAAGTAGCGGATGAACAGCGCCAGTGTTTCGATCTGGATGTTCTGGTCGCGCTCCATGCGCTCGGCCTGCCGCGACAGGCGATCGAGCCGCTTGGCGATGGCCGCCTCGCGCTGGTCGCCAGCATCGGGCGATAGCCACGACGCGAGCGCCGCCGCGACAATGGACGACTTGGACACGCCTTTCTTGGCGGCCAGTTCTTCGAGACGCTTGGCGTGCTCGGGCTGAATGAACAGATTGAGGCGGTATTGGCTCATAAGTCGATTCCGTCGTTGGGGTCGAGGGAAGCCAGCCGGGCCGTGCGCTGCATGGCCGGGTCGAGCTGGCCGGGAAGCGGCAGCGGCAGGTCGTCGTCGTCATCGAGCAGAGTCAGGTCATGGCCGGCGAGCAGCGGTTCGGGGCTGTATTCGCTGACTTCGGATAGCTCCGGCTGTCGGCGTGGGCCGCCGTCATCGGCGGTGCCTGTGCCATCGCCGGACAGGCCCGCAGCCCGGACCGTTGACACGGCTGGGATCGATAGGCCGCTCCAGTCGTCGGGCCGGGCCGGTGGCGCGTCCGCGTATTGCCCGGCCGCGAGCACAGGCGGCGGTAAAACGCGGTTCTTGAAATTCGCGTCGGCGTAGTAGCGCAGCTTCTTGGCCTTGATCGGTGCCACGCTGGACACCATCACCACAGCTTCCTCAGTCGGAAGCTGCATCACTTCACCGGGCGTCAGTAGCGGGCGGGCCGTCTCCTGCCGCGACACCATGAGGTGCCCCAGCCACGGTGCCAATCTGTGCCCGGCATAGTTGCGCTGCGCGCGCAGTTCGGTAGCGGTGCCAAGCGTTTCGGAGATCCGTTTCGCAGTGCGTTCATCGTTGGTGGCGAACGTCACGCGGACATGGCAGTTATCCAGAATCGAATGGTTCTGGCCGTAGGCTTTGTCGATCTGGTTGAGCGATTGGGCGATAAGAAAACTGCGGATTCCGTAGCCCGCCATGAAGGCAAGCGCCGTCTCGAAGAAGTCCAGGCGGCCCAGCGCCGGGAACTCATCGAGCATCAGCAGCAGCTTGTGGCGGCGTTCGATGCCGTCGCTGCCGTCGAGCGATTCGGTGAGCCGTCGGCCGATCTGGTTGAGGATCAGGCGAATGAGCGGTTTCGTCCGCGAAATATCCGAAGGTGGCACTACCAGATAAAGCGACACCGGATGCTCGGACGCGATCAGGTCGGCGATACGCCAGTCGCAGCGCGAGGTGACTTCGGCCACCGTGGGGTCGCGGTAGAGGCCCAGGAACGACATGGCGGTGCTCAACACGCCGGAACGCTCGTTGTCCGACTTGTTGAGCACTTCGCGCGCCGCCGAAGCGACGACTGGATGCGGGCCACCACCTTCCACGTTCACGAGGTGCTGTGTGGTCATCATCCGGTGCAAGGTCAGCTCGAAGGGGCTGGCCGGATCGGAGAGGAAATTGGCGACGCCGCGCAGCGTCTTGTCCTCGCCCGCGTAGAGCACATGCAGGATGGCCCCGACCAGCAGCGCGTGCGAAGTCTTCTCCCAATGGTTGCGCTTCTCAAGCGCGCCTTCTGGATCGACCAGAATGTCGGCTATGTTCTGTACGTCACGCACTTCATGTGCGCCGCGCCGAACTTCTAGCAGCGGGTTGTAGGCCGCCGACTTCGCATCGGTCGGATTGAACAGCAGGCAGTGTGAGTAGCGTGAGCGCCAACCTGCGGTGATCTGCCAATTCTCGCCCTTGATGTCGTGGACTACGGCGGATGCAGGCCAAGAAAGCAGCGTCGGCACCACAAGGCCGACGCCTTTGCCTGAGCGCGTGGGCGCGAAAGTGAGGATGTGTTCCGGGCCTTCATGCCGAAGGTACTTGCCATCGTGCTGACCGAGGAACACGCCGATCGGCTGCGTAAGGCCGGCTTTGCGAATGTCCTCCGTACTTGCCCAGCGTGCCGAGCCATAGGTCGTGACTAGGCGTGATTGACGAGAGCGCCAGATCGACATGCAGACTGCGACCACCACCGCCAGCAAGCCACTGCCACCCGCTATGGCACCGCCCGTGTCGAAAACGCGTGGCGCGTAGGCATCGAAGAAGAACCACCACTCAAACAGCTTCCACGGGAGGTAGATCGGTGTGCCGAGGAAATCAAACCAGGGGGAGCCAAGGCGTACCTGATAGCCAAGGGCTGCTGCCGTCCATTGTGTGGCGCCCCACACACCCGCGATCACGATGCCGAATACCACGGCTATCTGACCGAACAGCACATTCGTACCTTGCATAGCCCCGCCTCCAATCTCTCCTACGCTGATTCCCTTGGGAAACGCGGCTTAGAAATGTGCCGCAGGCGTCAGGATCGGTGCTGGCTTAGTGCCGGTCAAAGACCGTTTGGGGCAGAAAGGTCGATAAGAAAGAATGAATTCGCGCTGTGTCTAGCCAGGGAGTGACTCCGTAAGCGCCGGCGAATATCAGCGTGCCGAACAGAAGATTCAGGCAGACTAGCGAATTGCTGAATTGCTGAATTGCTGAATTGCTGAATTGCTGAATTGCTGAATTGCTGAATTTCAGAATTTGGGGGATTCTTTGGGCGGTGTGTATGGCGTTTTTCCGTCACCGTAGAACCGCTTACGTGTTGCCTCCGCTACCCGGTTGCAAAGCAGTTCGCCCAAAGTAGGCCGATCCGTCTTGCATTGCTGGCGCAACTTCTTGAGCTGTTCCGGGTCTGCCACCAGCTCTTCTACTGTCGGGGTTTTCTTTTCTGCACTAGTGGCTTTGTGCGGTTTATCAGATTGACCGCATGCGACTAGCATTGCAGCGACGAGCGTGATGGCGAGTCTCATGGCATCAATTCCTCCGGAAGATCGGGATTTCGGCTTTTTGTTGACCTGAGAAACTCTGGCAATTCGATGGCCTGTACTCGCTGAATGAAGCGCGCAAGCTCGTCAAACGGATCGCCTTCAAGTCTGAGTAGATAGGTCGTCAAAGGTGGTACGCGTGTCGAAAGCGGCCTCGCCACGACTCCTGGCTCTCGGGAGGCTGCAATGTGTGCAGCCCCTGTAAGTCCGAGTGCAAAACCGGCAGATACCAACGCCATCATCAGGTCGAAAGTGGTAACCCGCTCGGCAACTAGAGGCTGCATTTCAGCCCGGCTAAGTACTCGCTCAATGTGCTTGGCGTGGCCCTCGCACACTTGAGGATCAGATAGCACTAGCGGGTAGCGCAGCAGTTCATCCAATGGAATTCGCTTAAGAGCCAGCAACGGATGCCGAGCTGGCAGCGCCACCATAAGCGTGTCAGTCCACGCGGGAAGTGCGACGATTCCATCACCTACGTCGTCGGACTGTGCAAAGCCGACGTCATACAGGTCGTCGTGCAATCCTTTGATTTGTTGGGATAGTGGCACCTCAAAAAAGCGAATCTCAACCTCGGGCTCCTCCTCGCGACACAACGCCAATAGGGCTGGTAAGCACAGTAGTGTTGCGCCGTCTGACAAGGCGACGCGGAGTTGTCCATGAAAGCCATTTTTTGCTGCCTTCACGCAGTCCCGCGCCTGTTGCAAGGATGCGAACACCCGAGGTGCGTGCTCCATGAGCATCAACCCAGCTCGTGTCAAACGCGTGCTTCTCGTGTTCCGAATAAAGAGCTGTGCTCCTAACTCCTCTTCGAGTTCTTTGATCGTGCGAGACAGTGGGGACTGCTCAATATGCAGTTTCGCAGCGGCGCGAGCGAAGTGAAGTTCCTCGGCGAGCGCCATAAAACAACGTAGATGTCGAATTTCCATGCGTCCCCTACTAATCGTCGATCTATTCAGTATTTAAAACTCGCTGCCATGCTGCGTTCTTCCAACTCAAGGACTCAGGGTGAAGATTGCAGATTCACATGCTCTGGCGAACCAGAAAGCGCTTTAGCGAGAACACCCCATTGCACGGCTGCGTCGGCGCGAGCACGGACCAGAGCCGCTCGCTGGGACAAGGTGCCACGCTCCGCTTCTGCAACAACGGTCGCATCCACCTGTCCCGCCTCAAAGAGGCGTCGACTGCGGTCAAGGAGTCGATCAGCGACGACAAGACCATCGACCTGATGCTGCAGAGAAGTCCGCTGGGTCTGCCAGCCCAGATAAGCGTTCTCCACATCCTGAAGCGCAAGCAAAACCGTGCGTTCCAGGTCAGCCTGTGCGCCGCGACTGCGTGCTGAGCCCTCGTCGATTCCCGCTTGTATTGCTCCACCGTCAAAGATCGGAAGCGTCACACCCAAGCCCAGAGAGAAAATGTTCCCTGCCACACGTGTTCCGTTGTTCTCGAAGCGTTGGCGCCCACCACTCAAATCGAGCACAAGTTTGGGGAGCCGCTCGCCTTCTGCTGCGTTCCATCGCGCCGTCGCCGCTGCAAGACGCGCCTGCGCGGCTCTGACGTCGGGGCGCTGCTGCAGCAATTCGCCTGGCACGCTTCTGGGAGTCCAATCGGGCATGGTGAGAGAGGCAAGCGCAGGACCGCTGCCAAGCGCCCCCGGAATCCGGCCAACGAGCACATCCAAGGCATGCGTTGCTTCGCCGCGTACGCGTCGCAACTGCTCTTGCTCCACCCGGAGGGCGATGACCTCGGAACGCGTGCGTTCAATGTCAAAGCCCGTAGCTTGACCTGCCTTGAACTTCTGCTCTGTCAGACGCTCAAGGCGCTCGGCGACTTGAAGTCGCTCTTTTGCCAGATCTTCCAGCTCTGCCGCCTGCCGCTGCTGCAGTGCAGCGGACACTGTCTCAAAGGCGATCTGCCAACGTGTCGCGAACCAGTTCTGTTCGACAGCAACTGCGTCCATCCGTGCGCCATCAGCGGCATGCGAGAGGCGGCCCGCTAGATCAACTTCCCATGAAGCCGACAGCGGAAGCCTGGCATCGCTGCTGATGGTCGGTGCCAAAGAAAAGTCGCGCGCGCGCGTTGCTTGGGGCGTGAGCGCCAAGCTAGGGAACATTGAAGCGCGTGTACGTCGGGTGATCGCCACAGCTTCATCAATCCGCGCTCTTGCAATAGCGAGATCGGTGTTGTGCTCCAGCGCGTTGCGCACCAGCGCGTCAATCAGCGGATCACCGTACGCCGTCCACCACTCGGCCGGGAGTGCTTGTGCTGGCACCTGCTGCACAGCCAGACCCGCTTCGTTCATGAATTTGGCCGGAACCTCAACGCGTGATGTCTCCACCCTGTGAGGCGAGTGGCTGCACGCGGCGAGAAGCGTGATCGATAGGAATGCAACAGCAGTAAGGCCGCGGCGGGCGTAGGGATCGGACATGTTGAGCCACTAGGTTGTGAATTGAGGAGGCCGTCTTGACGGGCATAGTTCATGGCGTGTACTATACCGTCCAGACGGTTCAAAAATCAAGCATCTTTGGAGTTTCACCATGGCAACTCGTATGAAATCAAGCCCAGAGGAGTCGCATTCGGCGGACAACGGCGCTGAAGCCCCCTCCATCTCTAAGAAAGCGCAACAAACACGGGAGCGCATCCTTCAAGCTGCGCGTGACGTAGTCATGGAGGGAGGTGCCGGGCACCTAACGCTTGACGCGGTCGTTGCACGGGCAGGAATGAGCAAAGGTGCGTTCCTGCACCACTTCAAGACCAAGCGCGATCTGCTCCTCACGATGATTGATGACCAGGTCTCGGCGTTTGATGGCGGGCAGGAAGAGCGAGAGCTGCCATTCGTCGGCGATCCAGACCCTTGGCTATCCAGCCAGGTCTCGGCTATGCCTGACGGCGGGATGCAAAAGATGAGCGCTGCATTGCTGGCGGCCGTGGCTGAAGACCCCACGCTGCTTGAGCCTGTGCGCGGCTGGTACCGCAGGCAGTACGAGAACGCGAGCAAATCTCCACGCGGCACCGATATCGCCGGAATCGTTCTATTTGCCTTGGACGGAGTCTTCCTCGCCGAAATGATGGGTTTTCCGACGTTTGCTGCCGAAGACCTTTCTCGACTCATGCACACCCTCCAGGCGCTCGCCCGCGGCGAACTGGAACTCACCCCTATTGATAAACGCTGATGAAAGGCCTTCCCGTGTCTTGCACTCCCTTTAAATCCCAGTCCTGGCAAATGCAGAAAGTCGGCCTCGCGTTTGTTCTGCTCGCATCGCTTGCCGGCTGTGGTAGTCAGAAGGAGCCTGCTTCCGATCCACCGCGAGCGGTCAAGCTGCTCACGGTGGGGGATGTAGGTTCTGTGGCCAATCGCATTGAATTGAGTGGTCTAGCTCGCTCCAGTGAGCGGAGTACCTTGGGGTTCGAGACTGGCGGGCGTATCAGCAAGCTTCATGTGGACGTGGGAGATCGCTTCTCTCGCGGACAGCTTCTGGCTGAGTTGGATGTTCAGCCCGAGCAACTCCGCCTAGAACAGGCTCGGGCGACACTCGCTGCTGCGGAAGCCGCATTGGCAGACAGAATCGTGCAGACAACGCAGCAAAGGGGGCTGCTTGAGGGCAACGTAATCTCCCCGGCTGCATTCGAGAGTGTGAAAGCACAGTTGGTTGCAGCTGAAGGCCAGGTGCGCAATGCAAAGGCCGCATTCGGCCTTGCCGAGCGTGCGCGAAGGGGGGCCGCCATTCATGCGCCATTCGACGGCGTCGTCGCGGAGAAACTCGCTCTGCCGTTCACAGATATTGCAGCCGGAGCGCCGGTGCTTCAAGTGGATGGACTACGCAGCGGCGTAGAAGTCCTTGCGACTGCATCGACGACCCAGGCGGCAAATATCAAAATTGGGCAGGTCGCCGAACTGCGCCTGAGCGAGTCAGCAAGTCCCGTTCGTGCTTCGGTACAACGCATCGGCTTGCGTGCTGAAAATGGCTCACTTTTACCTGTCGTGCTCGTTCCTCAAGATGCTACTCTTGCGCGCAGTCTTCGACCCGGGTCTGCCGTTCAAGTATTGCTGAAGGCACCGGAAGCGAAGGATGCCTCACCAGATCGTCTGATGCTTCCCTATTCGGCACTGGTGCTCAGTGAGAAAGCAGGACAAGCCGCAGTGTTTGTATATGACGTGACCGGAAAGAAGGTGCACCGCCGGGAAGTGCAATTCCAGAGCGAGCCAGGCGGCGACAACGTTCGCGTTGTGGGCGGCCTGAAGCGCGGCGAGATGGTAGTCGCGGCTGGCGCGAGTTGGCTGACGAACGAGCAACAAGTCACCCCACTCAAGGCCACGACCCAATTGGCCGGACGCTGACCCGCTACAGGAAGACTTCGCTATGAAGATCACAGAAATGGCGCTGCGCGCCAGCAGACTCACCTACCTTGCCGCGGTCATCATTCTTGTTGCCGGCATTGCCACGTTTCTCAATTTCCCTTCGCAGGAAGAGCCATCGGTCACGATTCGAGATGCGGTTGTTGCCGTTCTGAACCCTGGCATGCCAGCCGAACGTGTTGAGCAGTTGATCGCGCGTCCGATCGAGGAGCGTTTGCGGGAGCTGGCCGAGGTCAAGCGTGTAACCACAACCGTTCGCGCGGGCGGGGCCGTCATACAGGTCACGATCTGGGAGCGGTACACCGACCTAGCCCCCATATGGCAGCGCGTTCGCGCGAAGGTTGCCGATGCTCAGCCTCTGCTTCCACAGGGTACGTTGGGGCCATTTGTCAACGACGACTTCGGCCGTGTTGCCGTGGCCTCCATTGCGGTGACCGCGCCGGGCTACTCCATGGGCGAAATGCGTGTGTCGTTGAAAGAGATGCGCGATCGCCTATACGCGCTTCCCGGCGTTGATCGCATCAGCTTCTACGGCTTGCAGGAAGAGCGCGTCTATCTCGAATTTGATCGACCAAAACTAGCCCAGCTTGGATTGACCCCACAAGGGGTGATCGATCAACTCGTTAAACAAAACGTCGTGCTTTCAGGCGGGCAAATCGCCATCGGTGGCATCAACGCTTCGCTGGCTGTTAGTGGAGAGGTTCGCGACGCCGCTTCGCTGCGCGCGTTGCCGATCATGATGGCGCAAGCTCAGGGTGCGCGCGGTGCTTCGCCTGCTCCTTCAATCTCACTGGGAGAGCTTGCGCGCGTGCAGGTACAACCTGCAGATCCTCCCGAGTCTGCTGCAGTCTATAAGGGCCAGCCTGCCGTAGTGATGGCAGTGTCCATGACCTCGGGCCAGAACGTGGAGCAATTCGGCGTAGCCCTCAAATCCCGTGTGGCCGAGCTTGAGAAACTTCTGCCCGCAGGTTTCGAGCTCTCCTATGTGACATTCCAGGCAGACGTCGTCAAACGTGAAATGGGCAAGATGAACCAGGTGATGATCGAAACGATTGTCATCGTGCTCGGCGTCGTCGTCCTTTTCCTGGGATGGCGCACAGGATTCATCGTCGGGATGATCGTGCCGCTTACCATTCTGGGGGCACTGATCGTGATGCGCGCGCTGAACATCGAGCTGCAAAGTGTTTCGATGGCAGCCATCATCATCGCTTTGGGGCTCTTGGTAGACAACGGCATCGTGATTGCCGAAGACATTGAACGGCGCTTGGCAGCCGGTGAAGACCGCAAACAGGCTTGTCTCGAAGCGGGTCGTACCCTCGCACTGCCGCTGCTGACGTCCTCATTGGTTATCGTCATCGCCTTCTCCCCGTTCTTCTTCGGCCAGAGTGCGACGAGTGAGTATCTGCGCTCTCTCGTCATTGTCCTCGCGCTCACGTTACTCGGATCTTGGCTGTTGTGTCTGACCGTCACTCCACTGCTGTGCTACCACTTCACCAAAGTGCATCATCAACCGGCGAATGACGCGCAAACCTACAACACACGCTTCTATCGCGGCTATCGCAAGTTGCTTGAGTGGGTGCTTGACCACAAGGCGATCTACGTTGGTGTGATGACGGGTGCATTGGCCGTAGCTCTGTACGGATTCACGACACTGCCATACGACTTCTTGCCGAAGTCCGACCGAGTTCAATTCCAAATACCGGTGCAGCTCGCCCCTGGAACGGATTCACGGCTCACTCTTGCCAAAGTGAAGGAAGTGAGCGGCTGGCTCGGTGATCAAGAAATCAACCCCGAAATCACGGATCACATTGGCTACGTCGCTGACGGTGGGCCGCGCTTCATCCTTGGGCTCAATCCCCCATTGCCAGCATCGAACATCGCGTACTTTGTCGTGACGGTCAAGGCAGGCACCAACATTGACGTCGTGATTGCCCGAACTCGGGCTTACTTCGCGCAGCATCATGGAGATGTACGCGCAGAGCCTCAGCGGTTCTCGCTAGGCACTACCGAAGCCGGCACAGCCGTCTACCGGGTCAGTGGGCCGGATCATGAGGTGCTGATGAATGCGGCGGCGAAAATTGAGTCCGCGCTACGGGAGCTGCCAGGTACGGCCAACATCAAGAACAACTGGGATACCCGTGTCGGCCGTCTCGATGTTCGGGTCGATCAAGATCGTGCGCGACGTGCTGGCGTCACCACCGACGACATAGCTGCCTGGCTTGGCACCCGCTACATCGGCCAGTCGATCTCTGTGATCCGAGATGGCGATACCAGCGTGCCAATCGTGATGCGCGGGACGTCCAATGATCGGCGCAGCACTGCGGACGTTGGTTCGACGACCATCTATCCAGCGTCGGGTGGCCAGCCGGTTTCCCTGGCGCAAGTGGCCGATGTCACGCTCGCTAGCGAGCCGTCTGTGATCCAGCGCCGCAATCTCATTCGTACAGTCACAGTTCAGGGGCAGAACACCGCATACACCGCGCAAGAGATCGTGGATCACCTCGCACCTCGGATCGCCGCAATTGAACTACCTGCAGGCTATGCCATAGAGCTTGGTGGAGAAATTGAGGAATCGGCTGAATCGAATGCATCGCTCACGCACTACATGCCGTTCGCTCTTCTGGCGATGTTGCTGCTATTCATCTGGCAGTTCAACTCCTTCCGCAAGCTGATCGTGATTCTCGCAACGATTCCCTTCACGTTGATTGGGGTCGTGATTGCACTGAAGGCAACAGGCACTCCTTTCAGCTTCATGGCGACATTCGGGGTGCTTGCGCTGTTCGGAATCATCGTCAACAACGCCGTTCTTCTGCTCGAACAAATTGAACACGGCCTCTCGGAAGGTCTCGCCCGACATGAAGCCCTGGTGGGAGCTGCGATGCAGCGGCTGCGTCCAATCGTGATGACCAAGGTGACCTGTATCGCGGGTCTCGTGCCCCTGATGTTGTTTGCGGGGCCGCTGTGGAAGGGCATGGCCATCGGCATGATCGGTGGTCTCGCACTTGGCACGCTCGTGACGCTTGGCCTGATTCCGTTGCTCTACGAGGTGCTGTTCGGAATGAAGTGGCCGGGCAGCAAACGGAGTCACGAGGCGGTACAACAACCAGTGCAACCGGTCTGATCCCTCAGCGTAACTGTCCACACGCTTCCCCCGATCTCTCTCGTGGCCGGAGAGATCGGGGAGACAGATTCTCGCCATCAGAGAGTTTAAGAAGAAATCAGAAGCAGAGCGAATTGACCGCCTACTGCCTATTCTTTGATGCTTTGATGCTTTGATAATCAATTTTCACTGAATAGATTTGGAGAAATATATGAACCCGTTGTCATGGAATCCATGGTTGGTTCTACTGATTGCCGGCCTGTTCGAAATCGGTTGGCCACTAGGCCTCAAGATGGGTGCGGCCAATGCAGCGATGCGCTACGTGGGGCCGGCGATTGCAGTTGCCTGTATGGCAGCCAGCGGCTTTTTCCTATGGTTATCTCTTAAACAGATCCCCATAGGAACAGCTTATGCGGTCTGGACCGGCATCGGTTCGCTGGGCGCGTTTTTCGTGGGCGTGTATGTGTTCGGCGATACCGCCTCCTTGATACGTTGGGTTGGAATTGCGCTGGTTGTTGCTGGCATCGTCTGTCTGAAAATGGGATAAATGAAAATATATATGAAACGCCCTATTTCATTAATCCATTTTGTGCTGCTGGCAGGCCTCACGGCAACCTTATCTGGCTGTGCTTCAAACGGAATGACTCGATCAGGGTTTCTTGGTGATTACGATGTATTGGGAAAAACGAAGTACGAAAATGTTCTGCTCTTCAAGGCGCCAGGCTTTGAACCCAGTCGTTACCGGGAAATATTAGTCGAGGATGCTCAGGTAGTGACGGCAACTGGACGCATAGGTGGGCTTGAAGCTGAGCAAGTGCGAGAGCTTCTCGATCACGTCAACAGTGAACTGCGACATCTCCAAACTAAGTCCGAAGCTCCCGCATCGTCAGGCCGCATACGTGTGCGTGTGGCAATTACGACCATTGAGACGCCCAATAGAGCAGTCAACACCCTAACGACGTTGCTTGTTGGACCAGTGACAACTGGGGGAGCTAGTTTGGAGTTTGAGGCAGTAGATGAACAAACAGATCGTCGGGTGGCTGCTGCTAGCTGCTTCGAGCACGGCAACGCTCTCGCGGATTTCAAAGGCTCCTACACACTGCTCGGGCATGCAAAGTCTGCAATCACCACCTGCCTTGAACGGATCAATAGCGCTTGGAGAAGTGCTGGCTCGTGAATAGCTGCTATTCCATAACTTCGCGCGGATCGCGAGGAGCCTCATCAAGGGGATTCGTAGGGTGCCGTTCTTGTAACGTCTGCAGCATTCTGGAGTGGCTCTGCTTCGTCGCAAAATTGCCGGCGTTTCTCGTTCTTGTCTATTCGAAACGCTGCGTGGTGCTGCTTGCAGAGGTAAAGCGCCTGGAGGTGTGTAAATTCACACGATGGAGTTTGGCCGGTGTGCTGGCAACGGTAGTTCTGACAGGGTGTTCCACTTACCGTCCTTGGATCAACCCGACACTTTCCGACGCCGCCTTAATGTCTCTCGCCGAGAACGACCAACGCATCAGGCCGTCGGAGGTCAACCAACCGGTGGTTGTAGCGGTGACACTGTCAGGCGGGGGCGCTCGGGCGGCGGCCTTCGGCCTGGGCGTGCTGCGCGAACTCAAGGCCACACGCTTCGCGCTAGAGGGCCAGGAGACCACTCTGTTGGATCAGGTGTTCCTGGTCAGCGGAGTGTCGGGGGGCAGCATCCTTGCCGCGCACTTCGCGGCCTTCGGCGATGCCACGCTGACTCGTTTCGAGCCGGATTTTCTGCTTGTGCCTTTTGAGGGGCGACTCATACGTGAAGCTCTGTGGCCTGAGCGTCTTTATAGACTAACTTCACCTTGGTTTGGGCGCAGCCAGATCCTGGCTCAACGCTTGGACGAACTTTTTGAAGGCCGCACCTTTGGTGACGTGCGCCGACGACCGGGCGCGCCCGAACTGATGATCACGGCAACCGACCTCACGACCGGTGCCCCTTTCGATTTCACCACCGAGCAATTCCGGCTAATCTGTTCCGACCTCGATGCAACGCCGCTGTCTTTCGCGGTGGCGGCCTCGTCGGCAGTACCGCTGGTGCTGTCGCCCGTAACGGTGCGAAACAACGCCAATACCTGTCCGCCGCCTCTCCGATCTTTGCCTGTCAGAGGGCAAAATTACAGATCACGCATCCTGCAAAGCGGCATAGACAGCTACCTCAATGCGCACGATCGGCCCTATATCCACCTCGTGGACGGTGGTGTCTCCGACAACCTCGGCGTACGTCTGATGCTAGACCGGCTAGTAGCTTCGGGCTCAATGAGCGCCAATTTCTCGGAGGTCAAGCCCGGAAGCTTGCGCCGACTCGTGTTGGTGACGGTGAACTCCGAACGAGGACTGAGCGAGAGAGTGGACAGTAGCGACCGAGTTCCCAGCACGACGCAAGTACTTGAGTCGCTGATCTTCGGTGCCGGCGCTCGCGAGACCCAGGTGACGCTGGCCATGCTTAACGACGACCTGCAACACTGGCGTTCCGAGATTGTCCGCACCCGTGGCCAAGCGGACAGCCCCTTTGCGGCCGACGCAGAAATCTACGTAGTAAGCGTAAGTCTGAACGACGTGCCGGACGACAAGATCCGGCATTCGCTGCTGCGCGTGCCCACAGCCTTCACGATCGAGGCTACGGATGTCTTGGACCTGCAAACTGCGGGAGGCGAAGCACTGAGGCAATCCAAGGAGTTTATGGCATTGATTGAATCTCTAAGAAGAATCACAGCAGCCAAGCAGACTGCGCCTGGTACTCAGCTTCCCTTGATATCTAACTGATACCGATACTGGGCTTTCGTCCAAGTTCCCAAGAGGCACTTCCGCCGATAACCTTTGCGGCAAGCTGTTGTCCCAGTCGCGGCTCAATTACCGGCCGCCACGGCACAAGGCTGAACCCCATGCCGTCATCGAGCATCGCGTAGCGCCCGCTGGCGAGCATAATGGAACGCCGGTAGATACCGGCTACGCGCTGCCCGTCGGCCACCGGGCGATGCTCTAGGCCGGTTTCCGCCGCAATGTCTTTCGCGGCCTGCACTAGTTCCCGATTGCGTAGCGTGCCCAGCAGGTTGCGCGCGAGGATGACGCGCTGCCCGCGGCGCTGTGCCAGCCCCTGTTCTTCGAGGAAATCGGCTCGCTGCTGTATGGCCTGCTTGGTATCACCGCCAAAGCCCAAGTTGCCCAGCCCACGGCCACCGCCGATCAGTTGCTGGTCAAGCCAAGTCGCGCCGATGACGCGGGCCTGCCGTTCAATAGGAAGGTGTGATTTCAGCTCTACGGCTACATCGCCCAGCCGTTGCGCGTCGTATTGGCGGCCACGCTCGGCCAGGTCGTCCGGTACCTTCCATAGCCCTTCGGCCACGCGCTCCACGATGCAAGCCCGGCGCAGGGCTTCCAGCCGCCGGACATGAGCGGCGACGACTTCCTGCGGGTCGCGTCCGGGCGTAGCCCGGCCCTGCTCGATTACCAGGTGATGATCGGTGCGGTACAGGCCATCGCTCGCCAGCGAGGCGATGTTCTTGTCGGCCGTGCGCACCTCAGTCGAACCCTTCACCTCTACCACAGCGCCCGTGGGATAGTTCGCCAGTTCGTCGCGGGCGTTCAGTGCAACGTAGTGGGCCTTACCGTCCGTGCCGTCGATGATCAGATAGCCTCGGTCGTGCAACTCATCGGCAAGCCCCTTCGCGGCCACGCGGCCGATGAGGCTGCGACCATCGTCGCCCGGCTCGAACACCGCCAGCTCACGCGGCTGGCCGCTCATGGCCCGCTGCATCGTTCGGATGATGTCGCCACGCTCACCCAGGGCACGCAAGGTCTTCTCGGCATCGGCATGAATGGCCCAGGTGCCGGGCTGCACCTCGTCGGCTAGGCCCAGGCGCTGCAAGCGTTGCAGGCGGCCGATCAGCAGCAGGCGCTGGCGTTGCAACCTCGGCTCGTTGAGCCGTTCGACATGCACCCGGCCATCCTCGCCGGTCTCGCGCTGCAAGGTGCGATCCAGGCTCGTCCACCGCTCCTGTTCCACCTCGCGCCTCAAGGTCTGCTGAATCTCCAGTTCGGTGCGCGGCCCCAGCCACTCGGTCGCCAGCTCGGCGGCGCGATGGCGGAAGCCGTGGGCGATGTAGTCACCCGCGATGATGAGGTCTTTGCCGGTGTCGTCGCGCCCGCGCACGATCAGGTGGGTGTGCGGGTTGTCGGTGTTCCAGTGATCCACCGCCACCCAATCCAGCCGCGTGCCCAGGTCGGCTTCCATGCGGCTCACCAGATGCCGGGTGTAGGTGCGCAGGTCGTCCAGCTCGGCCCCGTCCTCGGGCGAGACGATGAAGCGGAAATGGTGCCGGTCGTCGGCGCAGCGTTCCTTGAAGGCGTCCAGATCGGCTTCGTCGGCCTGTGGCCCGTAGCCCCGGCCCGGTTCGCCATCGCGACCCGCGCCGTCGCGCTCGATGTAGCGCAGGTGCTTGGCGAGCGATTGCGGGCTGGCCCGCTGGTGATTGACCAGCAAGGTCTTGATGGTCACGCGCCGCGACATGGGCATTAGCTTCGCCCCGGCGAAGCGCGCCGCCGTGTGGCCACGTCCGAGCCGAGAGCCGGGCCGCTGGCCGGTGCCAGCCGCGCCAGGACGGCGTACTGCCGACTTGCCGCTGCTGGCTTTGCCGGCCTGCTTGAGCACCTTGGAAACGAAGCTCTGCCCCTGGCCCTTGCCCCGGTTCTTCGGGGCGCTGGGGCGCACGCGAAAGTCGTCGTCGCGGCTGTCGGTCATGGCTGCGCTCCCCGCAAGCTTGGGCGTGTCCTGTCGTGCGAAGCACGCGGACATGCCAGCATTGGCGCGACCCTCGCGCCAAACGCGGCACGGTGGCGAAGCCGCTCCGTGCCGCGTTCCCCCCATGTGCTGACTGGCTTTCGACGCGGCCAGGTGCCGCGTCCTTTTGTCTTGCCTTCCGCCTTTGCCCTTCGCTGTCGCTCCAGGCAACGGCGGCCCGGCGGCGCTGCTGCGTGAACAGACAGCGCGCCGGCGAAAGCGCCAATGGCCGCAGGCCGGGCGCGTTCGAGGCAAGACGCCTGAACGTTGGACGGCTGCGCCGGATGCTGCGCGACGTGCGGTGCGAATGCACCGGCACGACAGGCGCAGCGACACTGAAGCAGCCAGCAGAACGACATGCCCGATGGCACGTCAGAGCGCAGCGAATCGGCGGCCATCATGGGCGTATCTCCGGCCACACCGGATGCGCAACGCCGATCACGGCGGATGCGCTGACCGGGCCGAAATAGCGGCTGTCGAACGATGCTGGATTCGTCACGCTCAACAGGAGCAGTTCGCCCGGTTCAAGGCGGCGGCAAAGCTGCAAGGACGGCAGCGCCCGGCCCAGCCGGTCGGCGGGCAGTACGGCGGCCGAAGGCACGCCGTCGATGCGTACCTGACCGGCGACGATGCAGACGTGTTGCGGCGCGACCGCGCCCACACGTTTGAGCAGCGGAACGCGCGTCGGCAGGTAGCCGCGCTGCGCAGCGAGCGCGGCAGCCGTGGCCGGAAGCGGCACCAGCACGATGCTGTCCACGGACAACGGACGTGGCAGCGAGGCGGTGCGCGGGTCGAACGGGTCAATGCGATACCAGCCGACCGCCACGCTGTCGGACGGGTTGTAGGTCAGACGCGGCAGCGGCGACACGAAAGCCGCCCAGGCCAGCGCAGCGAAGCCGATGGCGGCCAGTGTCGCCAGCACGATGCGAGCGCGCAGGCGTGAGCGAGGACGCGGCGCCACGTCGGGCGCGTTGGGTGTGGTGGTCGGGGCGGTCATGGCAGCACCTTCCCGGCCAGCCAGGCGGTATGCCGCTCGGTGGTGTATTCGGGCAGCGCAAGGCGAGCCGCAAGACGGTTGCCCAGCGTGCGCCAGTACGCCGGCGACACGTCGATGGCAGCGATGCCCAGCGCCTCGATGCCGTCGATGCGCTCCAGCACGGCGCGCACGTTGGCATCGCCTTCGGTGTGTAGGAGCAAGCGCGCGCCCGGCTGAACACCGGGGATGCGCTGCGCCGCGTCCAGCGGTGTGCAAGCCTGCATCACCATGAGTTGCCAGCGGATCGTGCCGTAGTCGTTGGCCTGCCAGCGGATGCGGCAGAGCATCGCGCCCGGCAGGAACACCGCGCAGCGCCGCCAGCGGTCGAGCTGAAGCGTGCGCGCCGGTTCGCCGAAGCGCAGGTAGAGCTTGAAGCGATGTTCGAGGTAGGCCAGCGAAACGCGCGTCAGCGGCACATTGCCGGCCTGTCCGGCGAGTGCCGAAAGCGCAGGCAGCGGCGCAGCCGGTGCCGCGTTCGCGGCAGGCCAAGCGAATGCGTTCATGGTGTGTTCTCCGGCGGAAACTCCCGCTCCAGCAGGCCGCGCAGCAGGTCGGCCACGGTCACGCCTTGCGTGAAGGCCGACACCTTGATGCGCGCCCGCATGGCGGGCGTGATGTCGAGCGTGAGGCGGGCCGTGTAGAGGTCGCCTTTGCCCAGCGCGTCGGCATCGCCCTGACGAATCCACGCCTCGGCGTGCGGATTCGCGGGCGGACGTGCGCCGATGCCGACGCGCTTGCCCGTGCGTTTGCTGTTGGGTGGCTGCTGCGCTGTCATGTCGGCCACCGCAGCAGTTCGTCCACCAGGGCGGTGATTTCGCGGGCGGCGGCACTGTCGGGCGCTGTCTCGCGTGCGAGCCGGCCAGCGGCCACGCTGTCGGCGAAGACGATGCGCTGATGCACCTCCGAGCGCAGCGCGGGCAGCGGCTGTTCGGCGAGCGATTGCCGCGCCTCGCGCCCGATGATGGTGGTGCTGACGCGCCGGTTGATGACGAAGGCCGCGCGGAGCAGCGGCCGGAACACCTGCGCCTCGCGGATCAGCGAAACCATTTCCGAGCTGGCCCAGAGGTCGTAGGGGCTGGGCTGCACCGGGATCAGCACGCGCTCGGCCGCCAGCAGCGCGGAGCGCGCCAAGGCGGCGATGCGCGGCGGCCCGTCGATGATGACGTGATCGGCCCGCCTGGCGAGTTCTGGCGCTTCCTGATGCAGCGTTTCGCGTGCGAGGCCCACGGCGCTGAACAGCCGTGGCAAGCCTTGCTGGCTTCTGCGCTGCGTCCAGTCCAGGGATGAACCCTGCGGGTCGGCATCGAGCAGGACGACATGCTGGCCGCGCATCGCCAGTTCGCCCGCGATGTGCGTGGCGAGCGTGGTCTTGCCGACACCGCCTTTCTGGTTGAGCAGAGCGAGGATCATGGCGCGGCCCTCCCTGCTGGAAAGCCGGGCTTTACCTGCCGTGCAAAACGCTGTTCGCCGTGCCGTTTCTCGGTTGTCCACCGAAACGGCGCGCTTCTACTAAAAGTTATGTATTTCTTGTTAGGGAAGTTAGAGGGGCCGCAAACCCGCGCCGTTATTGGCTTTCCGGCGTTTTCGTACTCCTGATAGCACGATAGGCGTACTCCCGATAGCACGATACCCGGTACTCCTGATAGCACGAGGCCGTCCACACCTTTTCCACGAGTTATCCCCGTGCCGTGTGCAGCACGGGCCGGAAGGTCAGCAGTTCTTGTCCGTCGTCCGGCATTCGCTCGATGCCCAGGACGTAGCCGGGCAGCGACTGCCGCGCCACCAGGACGCGCAGGTCGTAAGCGAAGTCGGAGAAGCGCGCAGCGCTGCCCGACTTGCGGTGCAGGTGCCGGAAGTCGAATTGCCAGCCGCCCGGCTGCTTGCCGCCGTGCTTGCGCACCAGGCGGTACAGCCAGCGCTCGATCCCGCCCTTCAAGCGGAAATAGGCTGGGTCGATGGTCAGCACCAAGGCGGCATCGAGCACGCCCGCATAGAACCAGTCCGGCAGGATCAGTTCGATGCCCAGCGGCACGCCGCTGGCATCGGCCAGTTCCTTCCACTCGTTGATCCACGAGAAGCGATGCAATCGCCTTCCCGTGGTTTCGCGGATGGACGTGGCCACCGTGGTCGATTGCAGCCGGTCGAGCGCGGCTTTCAGGCGCAGGTAGTCGTTGAGAGACGTGCCGCGCCCGATGAAGCGCAGGATCTCGTAGGGAGTGGCGCGTATCCAGCGCGACGGGCGCAAGCCCGCGTCGCGCGCCTCCACGATCTGCGAGGCGGCCCAAATCAGCAGGTCGGCATCCCATATCGTTGCGATGCCGTGCTCCTGCGTACCCTCCACGCGGATGGTGATGCCGCCGGCGCGGAAGTCGATCGGCGCGGTACGCCGCGACTTCGCCAGCGAGAAGAACGGAAAGGCCATCAAGTCCTGGCTGTCGCGGGGTGCCATGTCGCCCGGCAGCGCGCGGAACAGGTCGAGCTGTTCGCGCTGCAAGGCTTGCCCTGGCGGGCTGGACATGGCGACGGCCACCCACGCGCCAGCGATCAGCGGCCATCACGGTAATCGCCCGCGTGGCGTTCGGCATATTCCGGGTCGGAAGTCGCCTCGTAGCTGCGCTGGTCGGCCCAGGCATCGAGGTCGGACACCGCGTACATGACGCGGCGGCCGAACTTGCGGAACTTCGGGCCGCCGCCGATCACGCGCTGTTTCTCCAGCGTGCGTGGCGACAGGCGCAGGTACTCGGCGGCTTCGTCGTTGGTCAGGTAGCGTTGGGGCTGCGCAGGCGCAGCGACAGCAGCGGCGGCAGGCCGCAAGGGAGCGGGTCGCATGGGATGTACCTCCATCAAGCCCGGCCACACCACGCGGCCGGTTAGAGGCACTTTCAAGAAAGCGAGGCTGCTTGCTAAGGGACGATCTACGGGGGACGCGAAACGTCCCCCCCTACTGCAACGGCGGCGGAAGCTGTGCCAGGCGGCGATAGCCGCCACGCATCAGCGCATCGCCACGACGTACCAGCCGCCGCACGCGGGCACGTAAGGCGCTGTCCTTGTGCCAGTCGGCGGCGACGGCATCGGCGCCGAACAGCCCTTCGGCCACTTCGCGCAATGACGCGCCCGCCAGGGTCGCGTCGAGCGTCTGCAAGGTGTGCAGTTCCAGCACCGCGGCCGTCGTGGGCCTGGAACGGGCCGCCGCCGCAGGCGTGGCAACCGTGGCCACGGCCAATGCGTCCAGCTCGGACGCGAGCGTGCGATAGCGCGCGCAGGGCGTGGCGCAGGCGCGGGTGGCGTAGAGGTAGGCCATGCCGTCTTCCAG
Source organism: Paracidovorax wautersii (assembly GCF_900113035.1). Classification (GTDB taxonomy): domain Bacteria; phylum Pseudomonadota; class Gammaproteobacteria; order Burkholderiales; family Burkholderiaceae_C; genus Paracidovorax; species Paracidovorax wautersii. Next base: position 411,102 of record NZ_FONX01000002.1, read on the forward strand.
GCCCGGCGCGAGCGCGAGCCGCAGGCAGCAGCCGGGCCAATGCGACACCAGCACCAGGCGCTTGCCGTCGTGGATCAGTTGCTTGCGGCCAGGGACGCGCCAGAACTCGAAGGCATGGGCTTCGGGTGGCGGGTCATCGTCCGGGTAAACCTGCACGACGGCATCGTGATCGGGAAACCAGGCCGGATGCGCGTCGCGCGCATCCAGGGCTGGGTCTTCCAGCAGGCGCAGGCCCCACGCCTGCGCCGTGTCCGGCCGGCGGCGGCGGCGCAGCCAGTCGCGGCGGTAGTCGGGATTTCGGCGCAGGTATTCCCACGCCAGCGCAGGGCCGTCAAGGTGCAGAACGTAGAGATAGGCCGCTGTCGGATACCAGTGTTCGGCGCTGCGATCAGTCATGGCGAAACCTCCCTCTGTTTGGGATGCGTCGCCACGATTTCCGCGATGCGGGAACTATCGAAATGCCATCAGGTCGTCATCAAAATTGGTTAGGCTGTAACTGTCGGTGTCAAGACCATTTGGCTCTGCGTGTTGCGGAAATCGTCTGAATGCGACGGCTACGCCTTCAGGAAAATGACGCGCAGCACCGAACACCGTGCCGCAGCCCGCGCCCAAGATCAGGACTGTTTTCAACAGGATCGCACCACTTCGGTGCAAGAATGCGGATTCAGACCTGCACGGTCTTGATCAAGATTGAAATAGTCACGATGCGCCCCGGCTGGCTAGGCCGCGCTGGTTTTCATCAGTCCGTGATCGCGCCGTTCTCCTGCGCCAGCCGGACGTACTCCGATAACGGGCGCACCGCCTGGAAATACCGATCCCGCCGCACCGGCAGCTTGCGCGGCCCGACGATGCCCGCCAGGTCGGACAGCTTGACCATCCCGAGCTCAGGCATACCGATACCGAGGTCGATCAGGCCGTAGGCCGTGTCGCCATCCGCCGGGTCGAGCGACACCAGCAGCCAGGTCACATGCGCGTCCGGGGTGAACAAGCGCACCACGGGCAGCGGGTCGAGCCGCTGACCAGCGGCGAGCGCCGCGCCGTGGGCCAGCAGCCGGGCGCGTTCATCAGCGGTGACAAGCGGCAGGGTCATGGGCAGCTTCTCCACGAAACCGACGATGCGCGAATGCGCTTTGGTGCCGAAGCGCAGAACTGCCGAAACGCATCCGTGCATTCGTGTGGAAGCACCGATGTGCAAGCCATCGCATCCGTAGAAGAACAGAAGCGCCGAAGCGGAATTGTCGGAAGCCGGAAAGACACGGATGCGATTCCCCGGTTCTGTCGGAATCCGCATCTGCGGATTTCCGTAAAAGCACGAAAGCGGGCCTTTCAGCCATGAATGAACACTATAGATTGTAGCCCTATAGGGCGCAATGGGCTGTCATCTTGGTTTTTATGGGGAAACCAAGTTAGTGACAGCGAAACACTCATTGGCAACGGCAATACGGACAGTCAGGAAGGCGCGAGGCTTGAGCCAGGAAGCGTTCTCCGACGTGTCCAGCCGCACCTATATGAGTACGCTGGAGCGCGACTTGAAAAGTCCGACCCTGCACAAGCTGACCGAGCTGTGCGAGGTCATGGAAGTGCATCCGCTGACGCTGTTGACGCTGGCCTACGCCGGCGACGACACGCACAAGGCCGACGAACTGCTGGCGCGGGTGCGCCAGGAGTTCGAGGCCGTGCTGAAAGAGCGCGACGCGCCCTAGCGCGTCTGAATGCCCGCAAGCGGAGCGCGCAGCGCCGCCAGGCGCGAAGGCGTGAGGGATTGAAGCCGAATGGACATGACGCCATTGGCGGCATGGGGCGCAGCCCGAAAGCCCGGCGGCGCAATGCGCCGACACGCCATGCTGTTCCTACTGCCACGGGCTTCGAGCCATTCGACCATCACCAATGCAATGCTGGCCTTGGACATGCGGGACATGGGGCAACTGCCGAAACCCTGTGCGTGCGATGCTGCGATCAGCAGCACCGCGCCCCGCCGCAATGGGCGGGGCGCGGTGGGCGGCCGTCAGGCCGCCTTGGGCTTGCTGCGCGACCAGATGAGGTCGTGCGTGTCATTCTCGCCTTCGATCAGGCGGGCATAGACCGTCGCCGGGAATGAAGGATCGTCGATGGCCACCGACAGGTAATCCCGCCCGGCCTCGCTGGTTTTCTTCCACGCCGCGCCGAAGTCGTGGCCGGCCGCTTGCAGGCGGAAGTCCGGGGCGCTTTCGTTCTCGCCCTTGTCGTTGGGAACCAGCTTGACCTTGAAGTTGAGGGTCAGGGTGCGGAGCTGGCCGGTGAAGCCGTCTTTCTCTGCGGTGAAGGTGCCGATGTTAGCCATGATGATTTCTCCTTTCGGGTTGAACAAGGTCGCGCCAGTGCGTCCTTGTTGTGATCCGTCCGGCGGGGGATGGGCTGGCCGCACCGCGCAGCGGTCGCAACACCGTGGAGAACCTGGAAGCGAAAAGAATTTGTCCCGCGAGGAATGCGCGCAGCGCAGGGGGAATTGTTTTCGCTGGAAGGTTGCGGCCATGAAGCCCAGCCACCGCCAGGATTCACAACAACACAAGGACGTACTGGCCGCCCGCTCCCGAATGGAGGCATGGCCGACTCGGCATCCCCGCGCGACGGCTTCACCGGCCTGCGCCCTGACACGGGCAAGGACAATGCCCAGCGACAAGGTGAAAGCGTCCCTACTGCTGCTTGCGGCCCTTTGCGTGAGGCGTGGCGTGGAAGCTCCATTGCAAGGCCGGGCGGCGTGTCGGTGAACCGTCCTTCGTGACGTACAGGCGACGAACCGCCAGCGTCGAGGACGGCACGCTTTCGTGCAACCTGCGGCAGCAAGCCGGGGCGTAGCCCCACACGCCCGTCCATTGCGGTGGGGCGCGTTCGGAATGTCGTCGGCGCTGTGCGCCGACGCACTTATGGGCTTCGAGGGTTTCCCGCGCACAAGGTCACTTGTGCGCCGCCCCTTCGCCGTCCGCCCGAAGGCGGCGAAGGGGCGTTCTGGCTTTGGGCTTGGAAACCGGGCGCGGCCACCGCCGCGCCCGGATTTTTGACCATCGGCACCAGGGCGGAACGGCCTGGGGCCGATGCTGATGGAACAGCGAAGCGCCCCGGCCGAAACCGGGGCGCTCGGTGGTGGTGAAGGTCAGGCGGCGAGTGCGTGGGCCTGCTGCTCGTCGTCGTTGTCGATGGCTTCCGGCTCGTCGTTCGTCACCGCCTGCGGCGCATCCTGCGCCGTGGTGTCGTCGGTGCCTTCGGCCTTGAAGATGGCAGGCATCCAGCCGGTGCCATCGGCCAGCCGCTCGGCTTCGCTGGCAATGTCGGCCTTCTTCAACTTCGCCAGCCGGGTGACGTGCGCCGGGGCGTACTGCTCCACGGCTTCCAGAATCGCGGCCTTCGGCACATGCCGGAAATAACCCTCATTGGTGGGCTTCCACCATGCGGCCATGTCCAAGCCGACAGCCTGCGCCAGTTCCGCGCCCGGTTGCTGCGGCGTGGCGCGGGGTGTCACCACGTCCACCGTGACGGCCACGGATATCGCCAGCAGCCGCACCAGTTCATCTTGCGACTTCGCTAGCAGCACGGCGAACAGTTCGGCGCTGTCCTCCGGCAAGCCTTCGCCTGCTACCTGCTGCAACTCGCGCAGCGCCACGGCGGCGGGCGAATCCGGTATATCCGGGGCGATGCCTTCCAGCCGGTCTTGCGCTTTCAGGCTCACGCCCAGCGGCAAGTCGTGGCCGTAGTGGCTGCCCTGCAAGACGGTCTGCACCATGCCATGCACCAGCGCGGCCAGCGCCACTTGCGGATGCCGGGCGACTTCGATTTGCAGCGCGGCGGTGCGGTGGGCGCTCAACCGCTGCGCCAGCTTGTCGGACATGGCGGCGGTCTTGGGCTGCTCGTCGTCCTCGCCTTCGTCGTCGTTCCCGGCTTCGCTTTCGCTGCCGAAACCTTGGCGCAGGCGTTCCAGTGTGCGCAGCGCCTTGGCCTCGGCCTCGCGCATCAACCCGCGATGAATCACTGCCTGCCCGTTGCGGTCGATGGTGACGATGGCACCGGCTGCGGCCTTCACGGTCGTGCCGTAGTCCTGCAAGCCATCTTCCAGCGCCTGCAACTGCTCGCCCACGGCTTCGCCTTCTTCCTGCAAGGCATCGGCCTTTTCCTCGTCTTCGGTATCAAGCGCGTCATCCACGGCGGCGGCCAGTTCGTGCATCTTGGTTTGCAGCTTCTCGATGCGCTGCGCTTCGCGCTTGTTCGGTTCGCGGCGCTCCCTCGGCGCACGCTGGAAGGCGTGCAGGTCGGCATGGGTCACGGCGGGGGTGGCATCCACCCACGCCCAGCCTTCGTCCTTCACCTCGGCGGCGATACCTGCCAGCTTGTCTTGCGCCAGCCGTTCCAGCAGCGCGGCATCGGTCAGATACACGCCCGCGTCACCTTCCGCGAACAGGTCACGGCGCACACCACCGCCTGCGGCTCCGTAGGTATCCAGCCCCACGAAACGCACCAGCGGATGCCGGTATGCGTCAATCTCGCGCTCGGTGAGGCGGTCGCGCAATTGGGAAGGGTTGCGCTGCCACGTCGGCGCGTCGTAGAACGCGGTTTCCTGCGCGGCGTGGTCGTCGGTGATGGCAAGGGCCATCAACTGATCGAGCGTCACGGCTTCGGCGCGGTAGTCGGCCAGCAGCCGGGGCGAGACGTTCGCCAGCTTCAAGCGGCGCTGCACCACCAGCGGCGTGACGCTGAAATCGGCGGCTATGTCCTCGATGGGTCGGCCTTCGGCCACCAGCGCGGCGAATGCCTCGAACTGGTCGGCGGGGTGCATGGCTTCGCGCTGCACGTTCTCGGTGAGGCTGGCCGTGCGGGCGGTGCCATCGGCCACCAACAGGCAAGGCACTTCCCATTCCTTGCTGATGCGGCGCTTCTTCGCCAGCAGCTTCAACGCGGCCAGCCTGCGGCCACCGGCCACGACTTCGTAATGCTCGCCATCGGCGGCGGCAATGACGATGAGGTTTTGCAGCAGGCCGACACGCTGAATGCTCGCGGCGAGTTCGGGAATGGACATGCGCGGGGTCTTGCGCACGTTGCGGCCAGCAGGACGCGACACCAGCCGCGACAGCGGAACCAAAATCAGGTTCTTGGTCGGGTCGGCGGCTTCCAGCGGGATAGCGGCGGCGGTGTTGAGGGCGCGGGCTTCGGTTTGGGTAATGGCGTTCATGGTGATAACTCCTATCGGTTCAGGGATGCAGCAGCGAAGAAAGCGGCAAGGGCTGCTGCCTGCCCCTGCCGCGTGGGGAATCAGGCCTTCAACTGGCGCAGGCCATCGGCCAACATCCAGAGGGCGCGATTGAGGCGCACATCGGAATCAATGCCCTGCACGGGGCGGGTCTGCTGGCGGCGTCCGTTGGCGCTGCGGCCATGCAATCCGCCTTTGGTCAGGTTTTCTTGGGTGCGGTTGAACACGCTCCACAAGTCCGGGCGGCGGTCGTCGAACCGGCGCGGCATCAGGATTTGGCTTTCCGTGATGGGCGCGGGCTTGTTATCGGTGGGGTCGTACTTGAGGGCCAGCGCGGAACGGGCGAACACTTCGGCTTCGCCTTCGTCCAGCGTGATAGCGCGCATCAGGTCGCGGGATTCCTTCACGCGTTCGAAGCCGCTCAACACCTCGAAAGCGCCTTCGATGACAGAACCGGCCACGTCGCCCTTGTGCGGCACGCGCACATCGGCCACGGTATCGCCGCACACAAGGCCATTGCTGCAAACGAACCGGAACATTCCGGCCAGCATCTGATAGCTGCTGGTGCCGTCGTGCGAGTTCAGCAGCACGATTTCATTGGCTTCCGCGCCGTTGATCTGACTGGCATGGCGCAGGCGAATCATGTGTTTGGTGTAGTCGCGGCGGTCGTCGTGCCGCACGCGGGTTTGCGCTGCCATGAAGGGTTCAAACCCTTCCTTGCGCAGTTCCGCCAGCACGGCGGCGGTGGGAATGTAGGCGTACCGTTCGGAGCGGCTATCGTGCGGGGCCTCCGCGAAGATGGACGGGGCTACGCGGCGGATTTGGTCGTCGGACAGCGGGTAGTCACTGCGCAGCGTCGGGGAATGGGAAGCGAATCGAGATGCGAGTTGCATGGTTTTCTCCAATGAGTTGCTGTGGTTTCAAAGCTGACCGGATTCCAAGATTCGGAGCCCGTTGTGGCTTCGGTTGGTTCGGCGCAGAGACCTGGGCCGGTCCTGTTTGCCGCCGTCTTTCCTGAGTTCATCGCCCGCGAAAAACCGGGCCAGCGAGGGACTGGCCGTCAAGGGAGAAGCGCAGGGTTGGTGCGGCCCGCAGCGCAGCGAGGACTCGGCCCTGCGCGCCTTGACGGCCAGGCACCGCGGGCTACGGTCGCGGGAAAAAGCGATGAACTTGGGGAAAGACGAACAGCGGCCAATGGGCCAGGGGGTGCGCTGAAACCAACGCCGCGCGGCGAGCGCCCCTGCGTGCCAGCGGCACGCCTAGCTGGATGGCTGTTGGTCGATCAGGTGCAACCTGTTCGGTGCATGCGAGGGGCGCCAAGCAAGGCGCGGCGGGGATGGGCTGTCCAGCCGATCCCCTGGAGGGCAAGCGCCGCGCGCAGGCCAGGAGCGAAGAGACGGCCGGAGGCATCAGGGATCAAAGCCGCATGGCCGCGACTCGGCACGAGGCGCGGGGCAACGCCCGCGAGCCCGACGGCGGCACGCCGGGATGCTCTACTGTTCACAACAAAATGTAAGTGACGCAATAGTACTTATGAGCCACAATGTAGCTACATCTATTGTGAGCGCAACAATGGCAAGTAACGACGTCGTTCGTGCCCGGATTGACGGGCAGATTAAAGAAGCCGCAACTGTTGTTCTGGCTGAAATGGGGTTATCAATTTCGGATGCGATTCGGATGCTGCTGACCCGAATCGCGGCAGATAAGGCACTCCCCTTTGACATCAATCGTGTGTCGTCCGATTCTGATCGGAAGGCACCATAAGGTTGCGCTGAGGCAAGGCCCGCAAATCGTTTCTCTGAACAGTAGGGATCAAGAATAGTTCATGGCATCTATCAGACCTTCAGCATTCAATCAACGTGAGCGTTTGGACGGCGGCCCCTTCCTTGTCATTGAAGCAGCCGAACCGGAAGAGGAAGGCATTAACGTTTTCTTCACTGATATTCCCGCAGCGGAGCGCAAGCCGGATTCGCCAATAGCGAGACTGCTCAATGTGTGTCCAGACAGATTGACCATTTGGCCTCTTAATATTCGAGAAGATCGCGACGATTACCTGCAACCTAAATACGGCACCCTTGAACGCATCGTCGTCGCTCGGCCTGTTATCGAGCCCTACATACTGCCAGAGACTACTGACGATGTCGTTGGGCTTCTTGAGCAGTTGCCGGATGGGTTTGCCAAAGATTTTCGATTCGGTTTGGGGCTTCTGTGGGAATATCGGCAAATTTGCGAAACAGCCGCCAGCTTAGAAAACGTAAGCATACTCATTGTCCACAAAGGAAATGACGCGAAAATTGATTCGCCATTCTTTATTCTCGGAATAAGAAGATTTCATGAATTAAGAAAAGAATTAAATCGCATAGCCTCTCGCCACCAGAGAGACGCGCGCAAGGACAAGCAATTTCATGTCTACCAGACCTTATTACATGCTGCCGATTCAGCACAATTTCCCGCTCTAAAGAAGAGCGTAAGACCTGATGCACTAACGGAAATGACCGATGGTGGGCGGCAGCATGTGACGCTTTCCAAGCGTGATCGGCGCGCCGCTGTTCGCATGGTTCAAGACAATATAGAAGCACTGGCGGAATCTGAGCCGCGCTCGCTGCTGGCATTAAAGAATGATATTGAGCTCATCACACTGAATCAACTGATTGAGCGATACCAGGAAATGCTTGGAAAAGGACTGACGGAAAGCAAGTGGCAAAGCTTCTTTCTGGAAAATCCTTTCATACTTAGTCTTGCATTTGCCGTTCCAGCCATGCTGGTTCAGGGGCAAGCTTATGCAGGTGGCAAGCGACTTAACGGGTCCGGCGGAAAATTTTCAGATTTTCTATACGCATCCGCTTCCACGGGCAATCTTGGCCTCATTGAGATAAAAAAGCCGCAAACCGAACTGCTAGGAAAATCTCCCTATCGTGGAGATGATGTTTTTGGCCCATCGACAGAATTGGGTGGAGCGATTGCTCAAATTCTAGATCAGCGTTTCAAATTGCAGAGTGAACTACCCGTCATAAAAAATAACATGAACCGATACGACCTCCACAGCTATGCGGTTCGCTGCATAGTTGTCGCTGGCATGACGCCACAAGAGCATCAGCAAAGAAAGTCATTCGAGCTCGTTCGAAATGCGTTCGCAGAGATCGTGATCGTGACTTTCGATGAACTACTTGCAAGGCTAACCGAGATTAAAAATGCGCTCCAACCGATTCCTACCTTAGACACGGTGCCGTTCTAAAACCAACTGACAGTTGGCCATTCCGTAGTTGGGATCAATGGCTGCAGTGTTCAACCAATCCATCGGCCGATCGGCATGTGGATTTCAACAACAAGATTGAATCAAATGCATATATCCAAGCTCAGCCTGGTCAACTACCGGAACTTTCCCAACACGAAGCTGCTGTTCCAGAAGGGTATCAACACTGTCATCGGCGAAAATGGATCTGGCAAAACCAATCTCTTTCGCGCAATCAGATTGCTGCTTGATGACAACATGATTCGCTCTGCCTACCGGCTGGAGCATACCGACTTTCATCGCGGCCTAGGGCGCTGGCAGGGACATTGGATCATCATCAGTCTTGAGTTTGAGGAAATCTCTGCGGATGAATCAGTGCAGGCGCTCTTCCGACATGGGACGGGCGTAATTGAGGAAGAGGCGAACGGCAAGGCCACTTACAACCTGATCTTTCGTCCGAAGAAGGAAATCAGGCTGCGACTTTCTCAATTGAACGATGGTGATCAGGCAGGCCTCGACGCTATCCTGAACCCGGTCACCATCGACGACTATGAAACGATTTTCACAGGTCGGAGTGAAGCCGACTTCAACGACGAGGCCTTCTATAAGGATGTGGTCGGCGACTTCGCGAATGTTCGATTCAATGAAGAGGTTGAATTTCGTGTTATCGGCGCGAAGATTCCGAACGTGCTGTCCGTCTCCAAAGAAATTTCGTTCACTTTCGTCCAGGCGCTACGGGACGTCGTCTCCGAATTTCACAACAACCGGACAAATCCGCTCTTTTCGCTTCTGAAGGGCAAGAGCGGCGATATCGACCCCGTGGCGTTCCAGGCTATCACCGACGGGGTAAAGGCATTGAATGACTCCATCGAAGCGTTGCCAGACGTGCAGGTCGTCCGGACGGATATCAGAGACACCATCAAGGATGCGGCGGGTGAGGCGTATTCGCCGTCTTCTCTTTCTATCAAGTCGGATCTGCCAGACGAAGCTGACAAGTTGTTCCAGTCGCTCAAGCTGTTCGTTGGCGAATCGGGGGAGAGCCACGAAGGACCGATCCACGAGCTGAGCCTTGGTGGAGCAAACCTGATATTCCTCACGTTGAAACTGCTTGAATTCAAGTATCAAAAGGCTAAACAGTCGATCGCCAACTTTCTGCTTATCGAAGAGCCGGAAGCTCACATTCACACACATATCCAGAAAACACTGTTCGACAAGCTCAAATACGACGACACACAGATCATTTATTCGACCCATTCGACGCACATCTCTGAGGTCAGCAATGTTCAGAACGTGAACATCCTCGGCAGAGAAGGTGATCGTTGCGAGGCATACCAGCCTGCAATTGGCCTAAACCCAGAAGAGATCGGCAACATTCAACGCTACCTGGATGCTGTCCGTAGCAACTTGTTGTTTGCCAAGAGCGTCCTCTTAGTGGAGGGCGATGCAGAAGAAATTCTCGTTCCGATCCTGATCAAGAACGTGCTAGGCGTCAGCCTTGATGAACTCGGCATCAGTTTAATTAATATCCGCAGCACTGGATTTCAGAACGTCGCGGTTCTTTTCGATGATGCCCGAATCCGGAAGCGGTGCAGCATCGTCACCGACCTTGACAAGTCCATCATTGACACAACGCCGGCGGCGGGAGACTCCGAAGGGCTGCTCCGGCGCAAGGGCAAGTATCAGGCATCCCAGGAAAAAGGGGTCGCCAGGAAAGCGTTATTGGAAGACACCTTCAAAGATAACGGGTGGGTTTCTCCATTCTTTGCCCCCCATACCTTCGAGGTCGACTTCATTGCCGCCGGCAATGCGCGTAAGGTGGTCGGCATCCTTCCTGATGTCTACAAGGATGCACCAACCATCGCGACGGCCAAGGCGGAGCTCGAATCAGCGGACATCGCGTTGTTCGGTCAGCGCGCATTGACCATGGCGGACAACTACGGCAAGGGATGGTTTGCCATCTTGCTGGGAAAGAAGATCGATCCGCAGACCGCCATTCCGAAGTACATCTTGGACGCCATCGCTTTTGCGCATCCGGTGGTCACTAAGGAAGTCTGGTTTAACGTGCTGAGCTACCGCGTGAACTACATCGATGCAGAAGATATCTTCACTGCGTCTGCCGTATTCGACGACTTTAGGGCCAAGCTGCTGGCCTTCCGAAATGGAGACATCGACTTCGTCGGCATCCGAAACGAGATGCTTGCCACGTTCCCAGATGATCGCATCAACGATGTACTCGCGGTGTTCTGATCATGTTCATGTGGAACAAAGATGATCTGAATCCCGAGCAGGAAGCAGCCATTCTGAAGCCAGGGAGCGTCTTTCTCATCGCTTGCCCGGGCAGCGGGAAAACGCGCACGCTCACCTACAAAATCGCCTATGAGTTGTCCAGGCTGAAATCGAACAAGCAGTTTGTCGTTGCCATCACTTATACGCACCGTGCCGCCGACGAAATCCACGAGCGCATTGAGAGCCTTGGGGTGGATACATCCCGATTATGGATAGGAACGATACATTCGTTCTGTCTTGAATGGATATTGAAACCGTACGGCATCTATCACGAAGCGTTGGATCGAGGCTTCCGTGTGATCGATCAGCATGAGCGCGAGAAAATCCTGGAGGCATTGTGCAAGCCTTACCAGAAGCCAAAAATAACATTCTGGGATTGTGAGTTTTATTACACCGAAACTGGATATGTGCTCTCCTGCCCACAAGATTGGAAGCATTCGGGTCTTCACGTCATATTGGGCAAGTATTTTGAGATTCTGCACGAAAGTCGGCAGCTAGACTTTGAGCTCATTCTTTACTATGCGTACCAACTGATCGCACGTCATCCTGCGATCAGCACTCTTCTGGCACAGTTGTTCTCTTTCGTGCTGATCGACGAGTATCAGGACACCAAACGAATTCAGTATTCGATCATCACCGCCATTCTGAAAGCTGGTCAAGGTGCGACCAAGGCCTTTATTGTCGGAGATCCTAACCAGGCGATTTATCAATCGCTTGGCGGATATCCGATTGCCTTCGAGGATTTCAAGGCGATGGCCAATATCGATTTGGACGAACTCGAACTGTCGCGGAACTACCGTTCTTCTGAGCGCATCATTGAGTACTTCGGAAACTACAACGTTCACAACACACGCATCGAAGCCGCATCCGAGGACAAGGCGTACCCAAGCCTTATTTCATTCGACGACACAGTGAGCAAAAATGATCTGGACGCTGAGCTCATCCGGCTCATCCGTTTCAACATTGAGACTATGGGCATCTCACCTCACGAGGTGTGCATTCTCGCGCCACAGTGGACGCATCTTGCAAGCATGACACGTCGTTTGGTCGCCAGCATGCCGGAGTACTCATTCGATGGCCCCGGTATGGTTCCCTTTGCACGGGACACAGAGAATTTCTGGTACAGGCTTTCTAAGATTGCACTTACTCAGGCATCGCCGGGAATGTATGTGCGCAGACTGCGGTGGGCCGGGGAGATTCTGAATGACCTAGAGGCGGCCGGGGCTAGCGTGTCGAAGCTCACGCGGAGGTCCTTGTTGAGGGAGTGCAATGCAATTAAGATCGATGAAACAGATGGTCTTACCTACTTGAGCGCATTTTTCGAGCGTCTGTTTGCAAACTTAGCAATCGACTTTCGCCTTTTCACGCTGCTTCAAGAGCATCACGTTGCCTTCTTCGATAGTTCGCAAGCCCGGGTAAATCGATTGAAGAGTGAAGGTAGCGAATTTATAGGCGATATTGAGACATTCAGGAAGGTATTTCAGCATAGGACTGGAATCACCATCTCGACGATACACGGCGTCAAGGGAGCCGAGTTCGATGCAGTGATCGCTTATGCATTATTAGAAGATATGGTGCCGCATTTCAATGATCCGAACGGTCAAGAAAGCGCGATGAAATTGCTGTATGTCATTGGTTCGCGGGCAAGGAAGAACCTGCACCTTGTTTCGGAACGAGGTCGAGTTCGCCAGTATTCTGGCGAAGAGTATCAAGTAACTCGCAAGCTTGCCTCATGCAGTTTTGGATACGATCAAATTCCATAGAAATCACGAGTAGCGCAACCGCGCTCTCTATGGGATGCCCTACAGCTTTGTTTAGCGTTTGGCTGAATCATCTGCGCGCGGCTCGCTCTGCATGCCCTGCTGTCGCCAGCTCAACATGCAAGCGGAGCGCGCAGGCCCGGATCACAGTGTCGGGCCGTGGAGGGCTGGCGAATGCCAGTCCCGTCAGGGATGAGCGAATAGCGAACGTGGAGCAGCGCGATCCACAAAGTGGAGACGCTCAAGGTTCCGTCGCTTACTATTTGGACTACGGCGAGTTGAGTAAAAAATATGAAAAATATCTTTGAAGAAATCAATGAATTTTCTTCGGAAAAAATCGCGTTATTCAGCTTTGGGAAATTTTGCTACGTCTTTCTTAATAAAGACCCGATCTTTGTCAAGAAATTGCTTCCCCTCATCCAAACCTCTCTGGCAAATGAGAGCTTTCAGGCAGACGTAATGCGTGCTTATACGGAGGGCTGCATGAATGAAAAGGCGGCCATTCTGAAAGAATTTGAAGCCAAACGCGACCATCCAAACGCAGCCAAGTTTTATGGGCCACAGCTTGATCTAGTGGACAAGCGATTGGCTATAAAGACAATCCAGCATTTAATGGACTACTTAAATAATTATCTCAACGAGTATCCGGGATCGCTAGAAATTCTCAACAATTCCTACAAGCATATCCATGACGAAGATGGTGTTTCGTACATAAAAGAAAATTACGCAAATTATCGCATTGGCTGCATTTTTTATTCCAAGCACCAATCAATCATGGGGAGGGCTGAGATGCTGGAGCTAAAATATTCCAAGGTAGTTGAACGTGAGTACGAGAAAATTGGAATTGACATAAGAAAGGAAGATGCTCAGTTCTCTAAATATAGTCTTGTCAGCCTGAACGAGAATATTCAGATATTCAACGACAAGGATAGTCAGACAATACGCGATGAACGCATAGGGCGACACTTCTGGATAAAAGTTCCGAGGAAGCTGCTTACCTCTATCGAGGAACTCATTGAAAAAGGAATGCTGTCCGAAATAGCATTCAGGATTGATTACGTCTCCGATTATGTCCCTGCAATGGAGGAGATGGAGTTTGGCGCTCCGTTGCGATTGAAAATATCTTCCCTTCCTAGATTGTCAAAGTTCTACTCCACCGATAAATATGAGAACAATCTATGGATTCACCATGACGCAGAGAAGCTAAGTTTGACTTTTGAAGAATTGATGGAGGACTTTGAGGTGGCAGGCGACGACGTCGTAACGCAAGTCATCCATCTTGAATACAGTTCAAAAGGCGATGATTTTTTTATAACTCACTTGGATCACGAATTTATCGTATATACGTTGGATAGCTATCAAGAAAGATTGAGCAATGCCAACATCAAGGGGCATAGAAAAATAAAGACATTCAAAATAGATAACTCAATGATCCCGTTTGATATAAATATTAGCGGGGATCTTTTTCTGTTTCAGGTTCTCGATTCGTATTTAAAAAATGATGACTTGATTCGTGAATATTTTGAAAAAATTAACTGACTTTATAGTTTGAGATATTTAATTAAAACAGCGATCGGCATAGAACATGGCGCTGCTGCCCGCGATAATCATGTGATTGGGCGCTCGCGCCCACTAGCCCCAGCGCATCCTTGAGCCGCAGGCCAGTTCCTTATCGGCCTATGGCGATTCCACACTAGCATGGAGCCTCGATAGAGCAAGAGATCCGTTGCCACATGCTCGTGCTGTGGTTTGGGTGTACGGTTGGACAGATGCTGCTGTCAGGACTTCTCGCCAGGCTGCCGCTGCTCGATCTGCAACCGCGCCCGTTCGGTCGCCTGCTGCAACCGCTCCCCCAGCACCGCACGCGGCGGCAGGGTCGTCAGGTATTCGGCTACGTGGATGCCCGACTTGTCCAGCTCCAGCAACTCGATCTGCTCTGACTTCTTGCCGGTACAAAGAATGATGCCCAGCGGCGAGGCTTCCTCCGGTTCGCGTTCGTGCTTGTCGAGCCAACGCAAATAAAGCTCCATCTGCCCCTTGTATGCTGCCTTGAACTCGCCGATCTTCAACTCCACCGCCACCAGCCGCCGCAGCTTGCGGTTATAGAACAGCAGGTCCAGGTGGAAATCCTCGTCGTCGATCTGGATGCGTTTCTGCCGGGCTAGGAAAGAGAAGCCCGCGCCCAACTCCAGCAAAAAAGACTCCATTTCGCGGATGATCGCGGCTTCCAGGTCGCCTTCCTGCCAGGTATCGCGCAGGCCCAGGAAGTCGAGGATGTACGGGTCGCGCATGACCAGCGCCGGCGACATGCGCTGCGCATCGCGCATCGCCGCCAGCTCTTGCGTGATCGTCTCGTCCGGCTTCTTGGACAGCGCCGTGCGCTCGTATAGCATCGAGTCGATGCGCTCGCGTAGCGTCCGCACGCTCCAGCGTTCGGCGCTGGCCATTTGCACGTAGTAGTCCCGCTGGAGCGGGTCTTTTAGCGGCAGCAGCGCCACGAAATGCGACCAGCTCAATTGTCGTGACAGCGTCACGACAATTGGCTCGTCCGAGAAGGTGGCGGCGAACTGCACCATCCGGCGCAGGTTCTTGTCCGCGAAGCTACGTCCGTAGTCGCGGACAAGCTGCGCCGCCAGGGTCGGCAGGATTTCGTCGCCGTACCCGGCCCGCTGCCCGGCAAGCACTTCCGTATGGATGCGCTGGCCAATGCGCCAGAACAGCAATGTCAGCTCGGCATTGACCGCCGAGGCGACGCGCTGGCGCGACGCTTCGATCAGTGCCCGGATGTCGCCCAGCAGCGCGGGCGGCGCTGCTGGCGCTGAGACGGATGCCTTGCGCCGGGTCATGCGGCCACCTCCTTGGCTCCCTGCATCCCGGTGATCGTCTTACGCCGATTCGCCACCAGTTCGGCCGCCTCTCGCACCGGCTTATCCTCGGTGTGGACGTAGCGCATGAACATGACGACGGTCTTGTGCGCCGTTAGCGCCATGCCGACCTTGACCGGGATGCCCGAATTGGCAATGTCGGTCGCCGAACGGTGGCGGATGCCGTGCGTGCCCACGTGCGTAGCGCCAGCCGCCTTGAGCGCACGGCTCCAGCCACCGTAATACTCGCCCGTGGTTAGATGCTTGCCAGCGTGGCTAGGAGAAGGCAGCACATAGCGGCTACCCTCCTGCCGGGGTGCCGTCGAGAGTAGCCGATAGGCTTCCTCGCTCATGGGCTTAGACATGCCGCCTGTCTTGCTGTCAGGCCAGACGACGCGCCGGTTCTGCAAGTCAACCCAGTTCCATTCCAGCGCGATGATTTCCGAGCGGCGGCCGGCGAACTCGAACTGCAGGCGGATTCCCAAAGGGATGACGTAGTTCTCCAGCCCCTCCGACTCGATCTTGTCGAGCTGTCGGAACAGGTTGCCCATTTCTTCGTCGCTGATGAGGTGAGTCGATTTGCCGGCAGGGAACATCGGGACGTGACGGCAAGGGTTGGTACCGTCGGGCCGATAGCCCCATACCTCGGCCATGTTGAACATCTTGCGCAAGACGCTGAATACCTTGTTCGCCTCGGTCTGCTTGTACGAAAGCTTTTCCATCAGTCCGGCGATTTCAGGACGCTTCACGTCCTGAACTTTCTTGCGTCCCAGCAGCGGAATAATGTTGCGATTGATGACAGCCTGATAGCCGGCTTGGGTGCTGAGCTTGTTGCGCTTCTTGGAGTAGTCCTCCATGAACTTCGTGCATAGCTCCTTGACCGTAGGTGCCTGGCGCGCCTCCGCCTTCTCTGCGGCGGGATCTCCGCCTCGGCGGACTTGGGCCAGCCATTCCTGCGCCAGCGACCGCGCCTGTTCGACGGTCAGCTCCCCGTACAGTCCTAGCGAGGGCTTGCGGCGCTCGCCAGCGTTCGTCCGGTACTGGAGCATGAACACCTTGCGACCCGCCGGGGTAATCTTGCACAGGAAGCCGGGGACCAGCGTGTCCCGGAGTTCGACGGCCTCTGCCTGGGGTTGCGCCGCATCGACAGCGGACTTAGTGAGTTTGATCTTAGCCATGATGACTCCTTGGAAAGACCTGGATTCCAAGGGCCGGATAGGAGTCAGGCGGTCGGAAGTCAGGTCAGGTTTCGGAAAGCACCGGCATATGTTGAACTCGCTTAAGTCATTGATAAACCTGCTGTATCGGGCTGTAGCGTAGTCCAGCGAATTTCGGTGCTGGAGTCATGGTGAAATAAAAAACCCGCGCCGGAGGGCGCGGGTTTCGGGTCTGGCACTGGCGGGGCGCTGCCGCACGGGGTGCGGCAGGCACGGCCGGGCTAGCAGCGCTTATTCAGCGGTGCCGGGAGCGGGCCAGGTGCGGGTTTCATAGACCGACGCATAGGTGCTGGGCTCGCCACCCAGGCGGCGGACTTCAGCCACGAATTCGGGGCCGCTGCGCAGGCGCTGGTATTCGGCCAGGCGCTGTGCGTACATCGGGTCGTTGGCGGGAGAGCCTTCGCCCACCTGGTAGCGGCCCAGGCCGGCGCGCTGCCACAGGTTCCAGTCCGCCATCACTTCGGCGGTGGTCACCGGGCGGCTCGTGGCCGACACGATGGGAGCGGGCGCGGGGCCGGCCCAGACTTCCTGCGACACGTTCGCGCTGCCCATGGGGCCTGCGACGGCTGCGCCGGTGGCGGCAAAAGCCAGGGTGGCGGCGGCGATGAGTTGCTTGCGGTTCATGTTGTTCCTTTCGAATGACACGTGAGAGGGATGCAGTGAAAGGAAAAGAGGGTGTTGCCAGCGGGGTTGCCGCGGCAGCATCTTTCGCTGCAGGGATTTCAGTGTCGCGCCGGGAGGGGGGCCGAACGTGTGCGAAAACGCAGGTATTCGTGTCAGGTCCCATCCGACGGGCGTGTGCTCCGATGCGCTGCGGGCTGTGGGCTTTCTGCCGGGTTTCCCAATGAAAAACCGCTGCAGACAGCAGCGCCGCCGGTGCGGCCCCGGCGATGTCGCCCGGGGCCGCGCCGGCGGCGCAGTGGCGGGCCGCAAAGACCGTTTCCGCCCTGTTTCTTACAGCGGCTTACCGCGCTTGCACTCCGAAGGGAATGCTCGCGTTTGCCGCCGCGATTCAGTTCACGCTGCGCTGTGCAGCGGCACCGGCGGTGCTCACGCTGCCGCCCAGACGCTGCACTTCAGCCACGTATTCGGGGCCGCTGCGCAGGCGCTGGTAGGTGGCCAGGCGCTGGGCGTAGGCGGGGTTGGTCACGTCGCTGTATTCGCCCGAGTTGATCGAGCCCAGGCCGGCGCGGTTCCACAGGTTCAGATCGGCTTGCACTTCGGCACGCGACAGCGGGGCGCCCTGGGCGGCGGGCTGGGCGCCGAACCAGACTTCCTGCGACGTGGTGGCAGCGGATGCGGAGCCGGCGAAAGCGGCGGCGGCAACGGCGGCGAGGGCGATCAGGTGCTTGGTATGGCGGTTCATGACGGTTCTTCCTTCTTGGTCTGCTGCAGGGGCGGGATTGCCGTCTGCATGGGAAGAAGTGTCGGGTTTTCCCTGATGGGCGTATGTGCGCAAACGCACAGCTTTTCGCAGATCGGTGCGGCCCGGGGCCGCTCAGCCGGCCGGCGGCCACTGCCGCGCCGGGTGCGGCACATGCAGCACGTCGAGCGGCTGCGAGCGCCCGCGCACCGCCGCCGGCACGGGCTGGCCCAGCGCGTCCGCCACGCCGGCCAGGCAGGCGGCTTCCAGTGACAGCACCAGGCGCGTGCCGGCCTGCTTGGAATGGTCCTGCAGCCGGCTGGCGGTGTTCACCACCTCGCCCACGGCGCTGAAGGTGGTGGTGTCGCCCCAGCCCACGCGGCCCAGCGCGACCCGGCCCGCATGCAGCCCCATGCCGAAGTCCAGCGCATGGCCGAACTGCGTGGCGAAGCTCTGCGCGTTCCAGGCGTCCATGCGCTGCTCGATGAGCGCGGCGGCCTGCACCGCCTGGCGGCAGGCGGTGGGCAGGTCGGTGCGCAGGCCGAAGATGGCCATCACGCTGTCGCCGATGAACTGGTTGGCGAGGCCGCCGCTGGCCTGCACGGCAGCGCCGACCTGCGCGAAATACTGGTCCAGCACCCAGGCCAGGTCGAACGGCCACTGCCGCTCGGCCAGGCCCGACCAGCGGCGCAGGTCCACGAACAGGATGGCCACCTGCCGCTCCTCGTAGGCCGCGGAGGCCGCGACCGGGGCCGCTGCGGCGGCGGTGCCGTCGGCCCCTTCGGCGCGAAAGAGCGGCGTCACGGTGGCATCGCCCTGCGGCCGCAGCTGGCAGGCCAGCCGCACGTCGGGCGGCGCCTGCACGCGCGCCAGCGTCTGGCGCTCGTCGCGCCCCGGCGGGGGCAGGGCGCCGGGCGCGGCCTGCACGCGCACGCGGCAGGTGGAGCAGCGTGCGCGCCCTCCGCAGCGCGAAAGGTGGGCGATGCCGTGGGCGCGGCTCGCCTCCAGCACGGTGAAGCCGCGCGGCACCTGCACCGCGCGGTCCGGGTAGCGCAGCGTGACGGTGCGGCCGGCCTGGCAGTGCCGCCGGCGGGCGGCGCCCCAGCCCCAGCGCAGCGCCGGCAGGGCGGCCAGGGCCAGCAGCCAGCCCAGGCGCAGCTGTTCGGCCAGCGCATGGGCGGCGGCGGCACCGGCTTCCGTGGCGGTGGGCGCGGCGGGCAGGCCCCGCCATTGCAGCTCGCGCGCCATCGCCACCACGCCCAGCGCGGCGAGCACCGGCAGCAGCACCGCGCCGGCCAGCAGCAGCGGCTGCCAGCGCTGCCAGCCGGCCCGGCTGCGCAGTGCCAGGTGCAGGCCCAGGCAGCCGTGCGCCCAGGTCGCGGCCAGCAGCAGCCATTGCAGGCTCAGGCCCTCGGGCGTCCAGATGGCGCGCACCACGCGCGCATAGCTGGGCTCCACGCCCAGCCAGTCGTCCGTCCAGCGCGTGCCCACCGCGTGCGCGGCCAGCAGCAGCGGCAGCGCCAGGCCCAGCGCCAGCCGCACGGCCTCGATGGCGGGCATGCGCAGGCTGCGGCGCTGCCATAGCGCGACGCAGGCCATGGCCAGATGCGTGGCGAAGGCGCCGTAGAGCAGCACCGTGCCCGGCAGCGTCGCCCAGGCGCCGTGCAGCGTGCGGCGCAGGGCCTCGGCCGCCTCCAGCGACGCCAGCCCCGCCGCATGGTTGGCCAGGTGCAGCGCCACATAGGCCCAGAGCACCAGGCCGCTGGTCCAGCGCAGATTGCGCGCGGTGGGCCAGGCGGGGCGGTGGGCGGGGGAGGGCGGTGTGGGCATGTGGCGAGCAGGGCTGTAGCGCCGGGCGTCTGCGCGCGCGGCGGGGGCTGAGCATAATCCGCGCCCCGTCCTCCCTTGCTGCGCCCCGTTCCATGAATGCTTCCGCTCCCGCCCGCTCCAGCCTGGCCCTGCGCCGCATCGCGCTCTTCGAGGGGCTGGGCGATGCCTGCCTGGACCGCATCGCCGCGGACTGCGACTGGCGCATGCTGGAGGCGCGCCGCCCGCTCTTCACGCGCGCGTCGGTGGGCGGCGAGGTGTATTTCCTCGTCTCCGGCCAGGCCCGCATCACCACCTATTCGGCCAATGGCCGCGAGGTGGCCTTCCGCGACTGCGATGCCGGCGCGCATTTCGGCGATCTCTCGGCGCTGGACGGGCAGCCGCGCTCGGCCGACGTGGTGACGCTGGAGCCCTCGCTGCTGGCCTGCATGTCGCCGAAGGCCTTCCTGGCGCTGCTGGAGCGCGAGCCCGCGCTGGCCATGCGGATGATGCGCAGTCTGGCGCTGCTCGTGCGGCGCCTGACCGAGCGGGTGATCGACCTCAGCACGCTGGGCGTGCACACGCGGCTGCACACCGAGCTGCTGCGCATGGCGCACGAGGCCGGCGTGGCGGAGGACCACAGCGCGCTCATCGATCCCATGCCGCCGCATGTGGCCCTGGCCGGCCGGATCAGCACCAACCGCGAGCAGGTCACGCGCGAGCTGGGCGCGCTGACGCGGCGCGGCGTGCTCAAGAAAGAAGGCGCGCACGCGGTGCGGATCACCGACGTGCGCGCCCTGGAAGCGCTGGTCGCCGCCGTGCGCGGCGACTGACGGCCCGTTGTGCGGCTCTGCGAGCCGCGCCTACTTGTCGTGGTGCAGGTAGCTCGCCTGCTTGGGCAGCATCAGGCTGACCAGGAAGGCGATGGCCAGCATGCCGGTCACATACCAGTAGAAGTACGACTCGTGGCCCAGCGACTTCAGGCCCAGGGCCACGTACTCGGCGCTGCCGCCGAAGATGGCGTTGCCCACCGCGTACGACAGGCCCACGCCCAGCGCGCGCACTTCGGGCGGGAACATCTCGGCCTTCACCACGCCGCTGATCGAGGTGTAGAAGCTCACCACCGCCAGCGCCAGCGTGATGAGCACGCCGGCCACCAGCGGGCTGCCCACCTGCTGCAGCTGGCTCATCACCGGCACCGTCATCAGCGCGCCCAGGGCGCCGAAGAGCAGCATGTTGTTGCGCCGGCCGATGCGGTCGGAGAGCGCGCCGAAGAGCGGCTGCATGCACATGTAGAGGAAGAGGCACGCGGTCATCACGTTGCTGGCCGTCTTGATCGACATGCCGGCCGAGTTGACCAGGTACTTCTGCATGTAGGTGGTGAAGGTGTAGAAGACCAGCGAGCCGCCGGCCGTGTAGCCCAGCACCACGAAGAAGGCGCGCTTGTGGTGCGTGAAGAGGTGGCGCAGCGTGCCCGCGCCCTGGGTGGCGCGGTGCTGCTTGCTGGCCGTCTCGGTCAGCGTGCGGCGCAGCGCCAGGGCGACCACGGCCGCGACCGCGCCCAGCACGAAGGGAATGCGCCAGCCCCAGCGCTTGAGCTCGGCGTCGTCCAGCGCCTGCTGCAGCAGCACCACCACCAGCACCGCCAGCAGCTGGCCGCCGATGAGCGTGACGTACTGGAACGACGAGAAGAAGCCGCGCTGGCCGCGCATGGCGACTTCGCTCATGTAGGTGGCCGTGGTGCCGTACTCGCCGCCCACCGACAGGCCCTGCAGCAGCCGTGCGGCCAGCAGCAGCGCGGGCGCGGCGGCGCCGATCTGCGCGTAGGTGGGCAGGCAGGCGATGATCAGCGAGCCCGCGCACATCATGGTGACCGAGACCACCATCGAGGTCTTGCGGCCCTTGCGGTCGGCCAGGCGGCCGAACAGCCAGCCACCCACCGGCCGCATCAGGAAGCCGGCCGCGAACACGCCGGCCGTGTTGAGCAGCTGCACCGTGGGGTCGGACTTGGGGAAGAACGCCGGCGCGAAGTAGATCGCGCAGAAGGCATAGACGTAGAAGTCGAACCACTCCACCAGGTTGCCGGACGAGGCGGCGAAGATGGCGAAGATGCGCTTTTTCTTCTCTTCGAAGGTGTAGGGCGTGTGGTCGGTCGTATCGGCTGGCGCCGTGGCAGTGCTCATGGATGCGGTCCTTGTCTCGGTCTCTCGGGGCCTGGGCCGCGCAGGGGCAGCCCATGCGCCGAGTCTGCGCGGTGCGCTCGCGCATGTCGTCCGTAGCCGCCCGCCGGGCGCCTGCGTAGCGATACGCAAGGGTTAATACCGAGATCCCGGGCGCAGGTTCCCTCGCGCCGTCCGCCCGCTACAGCCTGTGCTCGCGCAGGAAGCGGTCGAGCTGGTGGCTGTTGGCGAGGCCCAGCTTGGCGAAGGCGTGCGCGCGGTGCGTCTCCACAGTGCGCTGCTCCAGCGGGGCGAGTTCCTGCGCGATCTGCTTGTTGGGCTTGCCTTCGGCCACCAGCCGGGCGACCTGCATCTCGCGCGGGGTGAGCTTGTCCCACAGCGCCTGGGCGGCGCGCCGGACCTGCTGGCGTGCGGCGATCTCGCCGGCGCGGCGCAGCGCGCGGCCGATGGTCTCCAGCAGCCGCTCGTCGTTGCAGGGCTTTTCCAGCCAGTCGAAGGCGCCCTGCTGCACGGCGGCCACGGCCATGGGAATGTCGCCGTGGCCCGAGAGGAAGACCGCCACCAGCGGGCTGTCCTGCGCGCGCAGCGCGTCGAACACCTGCAGCCCGCTCATGCCGCCCAGGCGCAGGTCGAGGATGGCGCAGCCCGGGCGCTGCAGGTCGGCGCCGGCGAGGAAGTCCTCGCCCGAGGCGAAGGTCTGCACCGCATGGCCGCGCGAGAGCAGCAGCAGGCCCAGCGAGCGGCGCACGGCCTCGTCGTCATCGACCACGCAGAGGTTGTTGGCGAGGGCTGCCGTCGCGGCAGGGGCAGGTGCAGGGGCGTTGTTCACGGCGATGCGATCTCCAGCTCGAGGGTGAATACGGTGCCGCCGCCAGGCCGGGCGGCGAAGCCCAGGCGGCCCCGGTGGGCCTCCACGATGGTGCGGCAGATGTTCAGGCCCAGGCCCAGTCCGGCGGGCTTGGTGGTGAAGAAGGGCGCGAAGACGCGCTCGGTGAGCGCCGCGTCGATGCCCGCGCCCCGGTCGGCCACGCGGATGTGCATGCGCCCGTCCTGCACCTGGGCGTCGATCTCCACCACGCGCTCTTCGGGCGGCTTGGCCTCCATGGCCTGCAGGCTGTTGGAGACGAGGTTGAGCAGCACCTGCTCCAGCAGCACGCGGTCGCCGCGCGCGGGCGGCAGGCCGGCGGGCGCCTGCACCACGGCGCGCGCCTGGCGCTGGCGCATCTCGCCGCGCAGCAGCGCCAGCGCATTGGCGATGAGGGCGGGCACGGCGCAGTCCTCGGTGCCGGGCGTGTGCTGGCGCACGAAGCCGCGGATGCGGCGCACGATCTCGGCGCTGCGCTGGGCCTGCGCCATGGTCTCGTCCAGGCTGCTGGCCAGCAGCGCCTGGTTGCCCTGCTGCGCGAAGGCCTTGGCGGCGCTGGCGAAGCTGCTGAGCGCCATCAGCGGCTGGTTGAGCTCGTGCGCCAGGGTGGAGGCCATCTCGCCCAGGCTGGCCAGGCGCTGCGCGTGCTGCAGCTGCTCGTCGTTCTGGCGCTGGCGCTGCTCGGCGCGCTTTTGCTCGGTGATGTCCACGACCGAGCTCATCCAGCCCGCGTGCGTGCCGTCGGCGCGCACCAGCGGCGCCGTATAGACCATGGTGATGACCTCGTGCCCGTCGCGGTGCCTGAGGCGCGACTCGAAGCCCGTGCGCGCGGGCTCGCCGCGGATCATGGCCTCGTAGCGCTGCCAGTGCTGGGGCACGTCGTCCGGGTGCCAGTACGGGTAGGGCGGCAGCCGGCCCAGCAGGTCTTCGGCGGCATGGCCCGTCATGGCGCAGAAGGCGGGGTTGACGTAGGTGATGCGGCCTTCGGCGTCGCGCGCGCGCATGCCCACCAGCAGCGAATCCTCCATCGCCTTGCGGAAGGCGTGGGCTTCGTCCAGCGCCTGGGTGCGCTCGCGCACGCGCCGCTCCAGGTCCTGCCGGGCGTCGCGCTGCTCGGCGAAGCGGCGCTCGCGCAGCCGCCAGTAGAGGCCGCCCAGCAGCAGCACGGCGGCCACCAGCAGGCCCAGCATCCAGGCCCGCTGGCCGGCCTGCGCGACCTCGGTGTCGTCGGCCGTCACCGTGAGCGTCCAGCCCAGGTCGGGCAGGGCCTCGTCCACGGCCAGCAGGCGCTGCGGCCGGCCGCCGATGCGCGTGTGCAGCAGGTAGTAGCCGGGCTGGCCGGCGTCGCGCTCCACGCGCCAGGGCACGGCCGCCAGATCGCCGCGCGCGCCGTACTGCTGCTCGCGCCGGATGCGTTCGCGCTCGGCCGGCTGCAGGGCGCGGGTGGTGCGGTAGAGCCATTCGGGCACGGAGCTGAGGAACACCACGCCGCTCGCGTCCGAGAGCGCGATGGGCGCGCGCACGAAGGCCCAGGCCTGCTGCTGCGGCTGCAGGCTGAGCTTGACGGCGACCACGCCCAGCACGGCGCCGCTGCCCTCGGCGCGCACTGGCGCGGAGAGGAAGAGGCCCGGCTCGCCCGTGGTCTGCCCCACGCCGTAGAACATGCCGTTCTGGCCGTCGCGCGCTTCGGCGAAGTAGGGCCGGTTGGCGTAGGACTCGCCGACGAAGCTCTGGGGCGTGTCCCAGTTGCTGGCGGCCAGGGTCATGCCGTCGGGGCCGATGAGGTAGAGCGCGTCGGAGCCGGCCTCGCGGTTGACCTGGGCGATGTAGCGGTTGGCGCGGGCCAGCGCGCGGGCGTCGCGCGGGTGCGCCAGCGCAGCGCGCAGGTCGGGGTGCAGGCCGGCGGTGAAGGGCAGGTAGCGGTACTTGCCGGCCGCATCGCGCAGCCCCAGCGCATGCACTTCCATCGCGCGGCGGATGGTGTCGGCCTGCATGCGCGCTTCGCGGCGCTCGGCCCACTGCGCGGCCAGGCCGATCAGCATCAGCGCGCAGGCCAGCAGGGCGGCCCAGGCGGCGGCCCGGCGCAGCCCGTGGGCGGCGCCGGGCGTGTCGGGCGATGGGGTTCTGAGTGCGCGAAGCGGCGCCGCGGCGAGGCGGGCCCAGGCGGGTGGAAGCCGGAACATGGCCCTGGATTAGAACCGGTCCGGATGGGGGTCGGTTCTCGTGGCAGCGCCCGGCATGTCCGTTGCTTGGGCGTCAGGGTCTTCGTTCAGGCTCTTGCCCAAGAAAGCACTCTCCCATGCAACGTCGCCATCTCCTGGCCGCCCTGGCGGCCGCCTCCGCAGCGCCCTTCGTCTCGTTCGCGCAGGAGGGCAAGCCGCTGCGCATCGTCGTGCCCTTTCCGCCCGGCGGCGCGACCGACATCGCCGGCCGCGCCCTGCAGGAGCCGCTGCAGCGCCTGCTGGGCCAGCCGGTCGTCATCGACAACCGCGCCGGCGCGGGCGGCTCCATCGGCATGGCCGAAGTGGCCCGCGCGCCGGGCGACGGCCTGACCTTCGGCGTGGCCACGCTGTCCACGCACGGCGTGAATCCCGCCGTCTATGCCAGGCTGCCCTACGACCCCATCAAGGACTTCGCCGGAGTGACCGAGATCGTCAAGGCGCCCGGCGTCCTCGTGATCAACCCGCAGGTGCTGCCCGTGAAGGACTTCGCCGATCTGGTGAAGTACCTCCAGGCCCACCCCGGCAAGATCTCCTACGCCACCCCCGGCAACGGCACCATCGGCCACATGTGGGGCGAGCTGTTCAAGAGCAGCACCGGCACGGCCATGGTCCACATTCCCTACCGTGGTGCGGGCCCGGCCATCAACGACGTGCTGGGCGGGCAGGTGCCGGTGTATTTCGACCAGGTGGCCTCGTCGCTGCCCCACGTGAAGGCCGGCAAGCTCAAGGCCCTGGCCGTGTCGTGGCCAGAGCGGCTTGACGTGCTGCCCGACGTGCCCACCTACGCCGAGCTGGGCTATCCGCAGGCCAACGAGCCTTCGTGGTTCGGCCTGGTGGCGCCCGCTTCCACTCCCGCCGCGCAGGTGCTGCGCGTGCAGCAGGCCGTGGCCGCGGCGCTCAAGGAGCCGGCCGTGCGCGACCGGCTGGCCGGGCAGGGGCTCTACCCCTCGGGCACCACGCCGGCGCAGTTTTCCCAGCAGATCGTGAGGGAGATCGAGAAGATGAAAAAGGTGGCGGCGTATGCCAAGATCAAGCTCGAGTGAATGAGTGAATGAGTGAATGAAAACTGACGGAGCGACGTGTCCATGCCTGCCGTGTTGAGTCCCACCCCATCCCCCAGCCTGCCTTCCGGGCCCTGCGCGGCGCCCGCCGCCCGCATGGTCAGCGCCGTGCCGGGGCGCACGCCGGTGGTGCTCGACTCGCCGCACAGCGGCACGGTCTATCCCGAAGACTTCCGCGCCGCGCTGGCCCTGCCCGTGCTGCGCCGCGCGGAAGACACGCACGTCGAGAAGCTCTACGGCTTCGCCCCCGCGCTGGGCGTGGGCTGGGTGGAGGCGCATTTCCCGCGCATCTACCTGGACGCCAACCGCGACACGACCGAGCTGGATGTCGATCTGCTCGACGGCGAGTGGACCGACCCCATCACCACCGACCCGGTCGTGCTGCAGAAGGTGCGGCTGGGCAAGGGCCTGATCTGGAAGTTCACCGACGAGGGCGTGCCCATCTACGCCCGCAAGCTGGGCGTGGACGAGATCCGCGCGCGCATCGACAACTGCTGGCGCCCCTACCACCAGGCGGTGGCGCGGGAGATCGACGCGGCCCATGCGCGCCACGGCTACTGCATCCACATCAACTGCCACTCCATGCCCGCCGTGGCCGCCAGCCACGCCACGCTGCACCCGGGCCTGGTGCATGCCGACTTCGTCGTGGGCGACCGCGACGGCAGCACCGCCAGCCCGGCGCTCTCGAAGAAGCTCTGCGCCTTCCTGAAGGAGCGCGGCTACAGCGTGGACTACAACCACCCCTACAAGGGCGTGGAACTGGTGCGCCGCTACGGCGACCCGGCAGCGCAGCGCCACAGCATCCAGGTGGAGATCAACCGCAAGCTCTACATGGACGAGCAGACCCTGGCCATCGAAGAGGCCGGCTTCGCCCGCCTGCAGGCCGACCTGAAGGCCATGGTGGAGATGCTGCTGGCCACCGACCCGCGCAGCTGACGGCTCGGATCGGCTCCGCGCTGGCTTCGCGCGCCGCGGCTCAGCGCCGTTGCAGCGCCGCCAGCAGCGAGGCCGTCACGATCAGTCCGCCGCCCAGCAGCGTGCGCGGCTGCAGCTGCGCGGCGGACAGCAGCACCGACGAGACGCTGGCGAACACCACCTCCGACAGCAGCACCACCGCCGTGGTGCCGGCTGCGAGGCGCGCGGCACCGAACTGCAGCGCCCAGTTGCCCAGCAGCAGCAAGGCCGCCAGCACGGCTGCCGTCACCGCCCAGGTCGCGTTGAAGGCCGGAAAGGGCTCGACCACGCCCACCCGGCTGCCCAGGCTGGCCGCCGCCAGCGCCATCAGCAGGCAGCCACCGAACATGGCGCACATGCGCGCCTGGCCGGGCACGGCGCTCAGGCGCCGGAGCGTCACATTGGTCATGGCGAACATGAAGCCGCCCAGCAGCGCCAGCCCGTCCGCCATCGAGAGGCCGTGCAGCAGCTGCCCGGGCGAGGCGCCCGCCGGCACCAGCACCAGCAGCACGCCGCCGAAGGCCAGTAGCAGCCGCGCCAGCGCCATGGGCGTGGGCCGCTCGCCCAGGATGCGCCAGGCCAGCAGCACCGCCCAGGCGGGCATCAGATAGAAGAGCAGGATCACGCGCACCACGTCGCCCACCGTCACCGCCCAGTTGAAGGCCACGTTGTTGAGGCCCGAGCACACCGCCAGCAGCCAGAGCTGCGGGTGCGCGCGCAGCTGGGCGATGAGGCCCGGGCGCAGCGCCAGCAGCGTGGCCAGCACGCCGCTGTACATCACCGCTGTAGCCCAGAGTGGATGCAGCCCGGCACCGTGCATGAGCCGGAACGGCCACCACGCCAGCCCCCAGATCAGGGCGTTGAGCAGCAGGGCCAGCACGGGCAGCAGGGAGGAAGGCAACGGCATGTTGAAGGCGAAAAACGGCTGCGGCGCGCTTTCCACCTGCGCGTGCAGCTATCAATAAAGGAGCGATGGAGCGCAGGCCGAGCGCTGCCCGGCTCAGTGATGGTGGTCGTGCCGGGCCAGATGCAGCAGGTGCTCGACCTCGTCCGGGTAGGCCTTGCAGTTGTGGATGTGCCAGCGCTTGATGAGCCACATCACCCCCGCCACCACCAGCCCGAAGGCCGTGATGGCGCCGAACACCGACAGGCCCATCTTGAGCGACAGGCTGTAGAACGCGCCCAGACCCAGGATGCAGGCCTGCTCGTTGAAGTTCTGCACGGCGATGGAGCGGCCCGCGCCCATCAGGTTGTGGCCGCGGTGCTGCAGCAGCGCGTTCATGGGCACCACCAGGTAGCCACCCAGCCCGCCCAGCAGGATCAGGAAGGGCACGGCGACCCAGATGCTCTTGATGAACACCATCGCGATCAGCAGCAGGCCCATGGCGATGCCCAGCGGAATGACCTTGGTGGCCGCGTCCAGCCGCATGCGCATGGAAGCCACCACCGCGCCCACGGCCGTGCCGATGGCCACCACGCCAGTGAGGGCCGAGGCCTGCGTGGTGTTGTAGTGCAGGGCCGCTGCCGCCCAGGCCAGCACGATGAACTTGAGGTTGCCGCCCGCGCCCCAGAACAGGGTGGTGGTGGACAGCGAGATCTGGCCCAGCTTGTCGCGCCACAGCCGGCTGTTGCAGGTCCAGAAGTCCGGCAGCATGGCCAGCGGGTTGCGCGGCATGGGGCGCATCTCGACGCCGGTGTCGGGGATGCGCGTGTTGAACCAGGCGGCGGCCAGGTAGAGCGCGATCATCGAGGCGATGGCCGCTTCGGCCGCGGTGTTCACGCCGGTGTCGATCAGCGGCATGTCGAAGGCCAGCAGATGGCCCGACACCACCGGCCCGATCAGCTGGCCGCCCAGCAGCACGCCCAGGATGATGGAGGCGATGGTCAGCCCCTCGATCCAGCCGTTGGCCTTGACCAGCTGCGAGGCGGGGAGCAGTTCGGTGAGGATGCCGTACTTGGCCGGCGAATAGGCCGCAGCGCCCAGGCCGACCACCGCGTAGGAGATGAGCGGGTGCGAGCCGAACAGCATCATCAGGCAGCCCACCACCTTGATGGCATTGCTGATGAACATCACGCGCCCCTTGGGCATGGCGTCCGCGAAGGCGCCCACGAAGGGTGCCAGCACCACGTAGAACAGCGCGAACATGGGCACCAGGGCGGCGCGCTGCCACTCGGGCGCCCCGCTGGTGCGCAGCAGCTCCACGGCGGCGACGAACAACGCGTTGTCAGCCAGCGAGCTGAAGAACTGCGCCGACATGATGGTGTAGAAACCGCGCTTCATCGAATGGCTGGGGCGTCGTGCATCAGTTGGACTGATGTCCTGTTAAATCTTGCAGAACTGCTGCAGGGACCGGCGGTTATATCACGCACCCCCAGGGGGGCAGTGCCAGAATTCCATGCTTGTTCCCCGTGGAAATTCCGTCATGCCGCGTCCCATCCTGGCCACCATCCATTCCGCTGCGCTGCAGCACAACCTGGCACGTGCCCGCCAGGCCGCGCCCGATGCGCTGGTCTGGGCCGTCGTCAAGGCCAATGCCTACGGCCATGGCATCGAGCGCGTGTTCGACGCGCTGCGCGCCGCCGACGGCTTCGCGCTGCTGGACCTGGCCGAGGCCGAGCGCGTGCGCGCCCTGGGCTGGCGCGGTCCCATCCTGCTGCTCGAAGGCGTGTTCGAGCCGCGCGACCTGGAGCTGTGCTCGCGCCTGGGCCTCTGGCACGCGGTGCACTGCGACGAGCAGATCGACTGGCTGGCCGCGCACAAGACGCAGGCGCCGCACCGCGTGTTCCTGAAGATGAATTCCGGCATGAACCGGCTGGGCTTCACGCCCGAGCGCTACCGCGCCGCCTGGGCGCGCCTCAACGCGCTCACGCAGGTCGATGAGATCTCGTTCATGACCCACTTCAGCGACGCCGACGGCCCGCGCGGCACCGACCACCAGATGGCCGTGTTCCGCCAGGCCACGCAGGACCTGCCCGGCGAGCGCAGCGTGTGCAACAGCGCCGCCACGCTGCGCCAAGGTAGCGACCCGGCCGTGCGCGGCGACTGGGTGCGCGCCGGCATCGTGCTCTACGGCAGCGCGCCCGACCATCCCGAGCGCACCGCGGCCGACTGGGGCCTGCTGTCCGCCATGACGCTGTCGTCCCGCATCATCGGCGTGCAGCACCTGCAGCCGGGCGACACGGTGGGCTATGGCTCCAGCTTCACGGCCGACCGCGCCATGACCATCGGCATCGTGGCCTGCGGCTATGCCGACGGCTACCCGCGCCACTGCAGCACCGGCACGCCCGTGCTGGTGAACGGCACGCCCACGCGCCTGGTGGGCCGCGTCAGCATGGACATGCTGAACGTGGACCTGACCAGCGTTCCCGGCGCGGGCATCGGCAGCGAGGTCACGCTCTGGGGCCGTTCCTCCAGCGGCGCCGTGCAGCCCATCGACGAGGTGGCGCGCGCCGGCGCCACCATCGGCTACGAGCTGATGTGCGCGCTGGCGCAGCGGGTGCCGGTGGCCTTGGCCGACTGAGCGAGCCCGCAGCGCACGTGCAGTGGCGCTGCCCGGTGCGCGCGCAAGCAAGCACCGGCAGTGCATATGGTTAACACGAATGATTCGTTCGCTGCCGGGCGCAGGCCCGGCATAGTCGCGCTCTTGCCCCCGTCGGCCCGGCCTCGCCAGAGAGTCGGCCGGCGCGGACCCATGAACACGGCGACGACGCCACCGAGAGGACCCGACACACCATGCGCGCCCCCGCCCCCCTGCTTGCCATTGCCGCCGCCGTGGCGGTCTTCACCGCCGCGGCCCTGCCGGCCACGGCCGATGCCGCCACCTTCCGCTACGCCCGCTCGGCCGACCTGACCTCGTGGGACATCCACGCGCAGAACGTGGGCACCAACAACGCGCTGCATTCGGCCGTCTATGAAACGCTGGTCGAATACAACAGCAAGACCTTCAAGCCCGAGCCGCAGCTGGCCACCGGCTGGAAGCAGGTCAGCCCCACGCAGCTGCGCGTCAGCCTGCGCCAGGGCGTGAAGTTCAGCGACGGCTCGCCGCTCACCGCGGACGACGTCAAGTTCTCGCTGGAGCGCGCCAAGGCCAAGAGCTCCAACTACGCCGTCTTCACCCTGGGCATCGACCGCGTCGTGGTGGTGGACCCGCAGACCATCGACATCTTTTCTGACCTGCCCAACCCGGTGCTGGTCAACCAGCTGACCGAGCTGCGCATCATGAGCCGCCCATGGGCCGAGAAGAACAACACCACGATTCCGAAGGACATCAAGGTCAGCGAAGAGAACTACGCCCACCGCAACGCGCTGGGCACCGGCCCCTTCGTGCTCAAGTCCTGGTCGCCCGACCAGCGCGTGGTGCTGACGGCCAACCCGCTGTGGTGGGGCCGCGGCAAGTTCCCGGGCAACGTGACCGAGGTGGTCTATACGCCCATCAAGTCCGACGCCACGCGCACCGCCGCGCTGCTCTCGGGCGAGGTGGACTTCGTGATCGACCCCAGCCTGCAGGACGTGCCGCGCATCCGCCAGCAGCCCAACCTGAAGGTGCTGGACGGCGCCGAGAACCGCACCATCCTGCTGGGCATGGACCAGTTCCGCGACGAGCTGCCCGGCTCGAACGTGAAGGGCAAGAACCCGCTCAAGGACGTGCGCGTGCGCCAGGCGCTCTACCAGGCCATCGACATCAATGCCATCCAGCGCGTGGTGCTGCGCGGCCTGGCCCAGCCCACCGGCACGCTCATCGCCCGGCAGGTCAACGGCTGGACGCCCAAGGCCGACGTGCGCTGGCCGTACGACGCTGCTGCCGCGCAGAAGCTGCTGGCCGAGGCGGGCTACCCGCAGGGCTTCGAGGTGGACTTCGCCTGCAGCGCGGGCCGCTACATCAACGACGAGCAGCTCTGCCAGGCCATCACCGCCCAGTGGGCCAAGGTGGGCGTGAAGGCCAAGCTGCGCACGCTGCCCTTCGCCACCTATTTCCCGATGATCCAGCGCAACGAGGCCAGCATCTACCTGCTGGGCTGGGGCGTGCCCACCTTCGACGCGTTCTACACGCTGCAGTCGCTGGTGCGATCGCCCGGCGCGGGCGGCGACGGCAACTTCAACCTGGGGCGCTTCAGCAATCCGCAGCAGGACGCGCTGATCGAGCGCATCAAGAAGGAAACCGACCCCGCCACGCGCAACGGCCTGATCGAGCAGGCGCTGGTCAAGGACCATGCGCTGATCTCGCACATCCCGCTCTACAACCAGATCATTCCGTGGGCCGCGTCCAAGAAGGTGGAGATCACCCACCGCGCCGACAACCGCATCGACTGGCGCCAGCTCAAGGTGAACTGAGGCGGCCGAAGCCGCGCGCGGACGGCGCTGGGGGTGCGCCGGCTCGCCCGCTCAGTCGGCCAGCGCCCTCTGCACCGCGGCGCGGGCGCCCACGCGCTCGAAGTGCGCATGCACCTTGGAAAAGCGCGCGATGTCCACGCCGTCGCTCTTCAGCCAGCCGGCGATGGTGAACAGATAGCCGTCGGCCACCGAATAGGCATCGCCCAGCACCCAGGGGCCCTGCAGGTAGTGGTCCTCGATCAGCGTGAAGCAGTCCGTCATGTTCTGCGGCACCTTGCGCTGGATGGCGGCGATGGCCTCGGGCTCGTCGGCCCAGCGGCTGGCGCGCGGGCGGTGGGCATGGGCCACGTGGACGGTGGAGGCCAGGTAGCTGTGCACCTCCTGCATGCGCGCGAAGCCGAATGCGTCCGTGGGCGCCAGCTGCGCCCGCGGAAAACGCTGGGCGATGTAGGCCAGCAGCGCTGGCGTTTCGGTCAGCACGCCGTGCCCGGTGGCCAGCGCCGGCACACGGCCCTTGGGGTTGATGGCGAGGTATTCAGGCGACTGCTGCTGGCGCGCGGATAAATCGAGCCGTTCCAGGCGGTAGGGCGCCTGGGCTTCTTCCAGCGCGATGCGCACGGCCTGCGCGCAGGTGCCGGCAGCGTAGTAGAGGGTGAGTTCGGACGAGGGCATGGATGAAGGCGCCGGGGGCGCATCAGGGCTGAGGGTGCCCTGATGCTAATCCCGGGCCGCTACTTCAGCCTATCGCCAGTCGTCCCTGGGAGATCGTGAACACGTTCTCAGTTCGTGGTGCGCGGCATGCTGGCCGCATCCGATGCGGCAGCGGCCGGCGGCATGGAGCTGCCCGTGCCGGAGTCGGTCGATCCCATGCCGCCCGTGCCGGTGCCGGAACCCGTGCCCATGCTGGAGCTGGAGCCCATGCCGGAACCCGTCGTGCCTGTGCCGGCGTCCGGTACGGGCGTGGTCGGAGCGGAGGGCGACGGCGTCATGGGCGCCGAGCTGTTGGCCGGCTCGCCGGGCTTGGTGCGGTCGCAGGCGCTCAGGGCCAGTGCGGACACGACGACCAGGGGGGCTGCGATCCACCAGCGCGTGGAGGTACGGGACAGTCGGGAAGAGGTCATGGAAGGCTCCTTGTATCAAAGTGGCGCGGCGAACCGCCGCTGGAGCCGAGATGCTCGGTGCGCGGGCCGGCCCCTCGGGTAGGAGGGGGCTGACATTGCAATGGCTTACGTCCGTTGACCTGCGGGAACGCCCCATGCCCTTGCGCAGTGGCGTGCGCGCCGCATCCCCGACAATGCCGCCTTTGCGCGGCCGGCCCCGGCCCGCCCGCGCCGACCCCTTCCGAGCTGCGTTCCCATGGCCAAAGAAAAGACCCTCTACACCTGCACCGCCTGCGGCGGCACCAGCCCGCGCTGGCTGGGCAAGTGCCCCTCCTGCGGTGCCTGGAACACACTGGTCGAGACCGTGGCCGAAGCCGGCCCCGGCAAGAACCGGCTGAGCGCGCCTGCCTATGCGGGCCTGGCGCAGGCGCAGGCGGTGACGCCGCTGGCCGCCATCGAGGCCACCGACGTGGCGCGCACGCCCAGCGGCCTGGACGAGCTGGACCGCGTGCTGGGCGGCGGCATCGTCGAGGGCGGCGTGGTGCTGATCGGCGGCGACCCGGGCATCGGCAAGTCCACCCTGCTGCTGCAGGCGCTGGATGCGCTGCAGCGCCTGGGCCTGCCCACGCTCTACGTGACGGGCGAGGAAAGCGGCGCGCAGGTGGCGCTGCGCTCGCGCCGGCTGGGGCTGGACCACAGCCAGGTCAACGTGCTGGCGGAGATCCAGCTGGAGAAGATCCTCGCCACCATCGACAGCACGCAGCCCGCGGTGGCGGTGATCGACTCCATCCAGACCGTCTATTCCGACCAGCTCACCAGCGCGCCGGGCTCGGTTGCCCAGGTGCGCGAATGCGCGGCCCACCTCACGCGGGCGGCCAAGACCTCGGGCGTCTCCATCATCCTCGTGGGGCACGTGACCAAGGAAGGCGCCCTGGCCGGCCCGCGCGTGCTGGAGCACATGGTGGACACGGTGCTGTACTTCGAAGGCGACACCCACAGCCAGTTCCGGCTGGTGCGCGCCATCAAGAACCGCTTCGGCGCCGTCAACGAGATCGGCGTCTTCGCCATGACCGAGAAGGGCCTCAAGGGCGTGACCAACCCCAGCGCCATCTTCCTGAGCCAGCACAGCGAACCCGTGCCCGGCAGCTGCGTGCTGGTCACGCTGGAAGGCACGCGGCCCATGCTGGTGGAGATCCAGGCGCTGGTGGACGAGGGCGGGCCCAGCCCGCGCCGCCTGTCGGTGGGCCTGGACCGGGACCGCCTGGCCATGTTGCTGGCCGTGCTGCACCGCCATGCGGGCGTGGCCTGCATGGACCAGGACGTGTTCGTCAACGCCGTGGGCGGCGTGCGCATCAGCGAGCCCGCGGCCGACCTGGCGGTGATGCTGGCCATCACCAGCAGCCTGCGCGGCAAGCCGTTGCCCAAGGGTTTCCTCGCCTTCGGCGAAGTGGGGCTGGCGGGCGAGGTGCGCCCCGCTCCGCGCGGCCAGGAGCGGCTGAAGGAAGCCGCCAAGCTGGGCTTCACCGTGGCCGTGGTACCCAAGGCCAATGCGCCCAAGAAGCCGATCGAGGGGCTGACCATCCATGCCGTGGAGCGGGTGGAGCAGGCCATGGAGGTCGTGCGCGGGCTCTAGGGTCTTCGCCTACGCAGCTTCCACACCGGCGCGGCGGAATCGCCATAGGACAATGCGCGCCATGAATTTTCGCAAATACCTCGTTCCGGCCGGCATCCTGCTGCTGGTGGGCCTGGCCTGGCGCAGCTACGGCTGGCAGGGCGTCTTCGCCGTGGGCGGCGGCCTGATGATGTGGGCGCTGCTGCACTTCACGCGCCTCATGAACGTGATGAACAAGGCGGCCCAGCGCCCCATCGGCCATGTGGGCAGCGCCGTGATGCTGAACGCCCGGCTACGCGAGGGCGTGAACCTGATGCACGTGGTGGCGATGACGCGCTCGCTCGGCCAGCCGCAGTCGCCCGAGGGCGAGGACCCGGAGATCTTCCGCTGGACGGACGGCACGCAGTCGCACGTGACCTGCGAGTTCCGCCGCGGCCGGCTGGCGCGCTGGGAGCTGGTGCGCCCGGCCGCGGACGATGCCGCGCCGCAGACGCCCCAGCAGCAGGCGCAACCGGCCGCCGAAACGTAAAATCACGGGTTTTGCGACTTCCCGCAATGACACAAGGATGACGATGAGCCCCGTAGTTCCCTCGATGGCCGACCGTGACGGCAAGATCTGGATGGACGGCCAGATGGTGGATTGGCGCGATGCCAAGATCCACGTGCTGACCCACACGCTGCACTACGGCTGCGGCGCCTTCGAAGGCGTGCGCGCCTACAAGACCGAGCAGGGCACGGCCATCTTCCGCCTGCAGGAGCACACCGAGCGCCTCTTCAACAGCGCCAAGATCCTGCGCATGGCGATCCCCTTCAGCAAGGAAGAGGTCAACGAGGCCCAGAAGGCCGTGGTGCGCGAGAACCAGCTCGAATCCTGCTACCTGCGCCCGCTGACTTGGATCGGCTCGCAGAAGCTGGGCGTGTCGCCCCGCGGCAACCAGATCCACCTGATGGTCGCGGCCTGGGCCTGGGGCGCCTACCTGGGCGAAGAAGGCATGCAGCGCGGCATCCGCGTCAAGACCAGCAGCTACACGCGCCACCACGTCAACATCACCATGACGCAGGCCAAGGCGGTGAGCAACTACACCAACTCCATCCTCGCGAACATGGAAGCGCTGGACGACGGCTACGACGAGGCGCTGCTGCTGGACGCCTCGGGCTTCGTCTCCGAAGGCGCGGGCGAGAACATCTTCGTCGTGAAGAACGGCGTGGTCTATACGCCCGACCTGTCGGCCGGCGCGCTCAACGGCATCACCCGCAACACCATCTTCCACATCTGCAAGGATCTGGGGATCGAGCTGGTGCAAAAGCGCATCACGCGCGACGAGGTGTACATCGCCGACGAGGCCTTCTTCACCGGCACCGCCGCCGAAGTCACGCCCATCCGCGAGCTGGACCGCATCGCCATCGGCGCCGGCAGCCGCGGCCCGGTCACCGAAAAGATCCAGAAGGCCTTCTTCGACATCGTCAACGGCCGCAACCCCCAATACGCCCACTGGCTCACCAAGGTCTGATCGTCATGTCCCAAGCCGTCATCGAATTGCTCGCCAAGGATCTCAACCCCCAGGGCGGCGTCTTCTGCCCGAGCCCCAAGGCCGACATGAAGATCTGGAACAACCACCCCAAGGTCTATCTGGACGTGGCCCACACGGGCGAAGCCAAGTGCCCGTACTGCGGCACGGTGTACCGCCTGAAGGCGGGCGAAGTGGTCCACGCGGGCCACTGATCTCCGCAGGCCGGCAGGACTGCCGGCCCGTTCATTCCCCCGCCTCAGCGATGCCCGCTGCAGGCACGGCCCCAGAGGCTGTCCGGCCGGGGCTCGCCATGCCGCGCGAAGAGCTGCGCGAAATGCCGCCGCTCGCCCCCGCGCAGCTTGACCAGCGGCGGCACCTGCGCGTCCGCCGGCATGAGGCACAGGCGCGGATAGAGCAGATACCACTTCCAGCCCACGGCCTTCTGATAGAAGAAAGCCGTGTCTTCCGCTTGGGCGAGTGCCAGGCGGTGCGCCGCGCCATCCCGGCGCAGCACCCGCTGCGCGGTGACGTGGCCCAGCAGATAGACCGGATCGGGAATGCCCTGCAGCAGCTGCGCCCAGCCGGGCTCCGCCTGCCGCGCGGGCAGATAGGCCGCCGTGCCCACCTCGAAGAGCGCATGGTGGAATTCGCGCTGCCATGCGGTGACGAAGGCGCCGCCGGCGGGCGCGCCGAAGGTCCAGTTCTCCACCACCGGGAACTGCGCGTCCTGCGTGTAGCCCTGCAGGTAGAAGCCCGCAAAGTCTGCGCCCTGCGCCTGGCGCATCGCCTCCAGCCAGTCGATGGGCCGGGTCAGCAGCACGGTCGCATCCAGCCAGTAGCCGCCGAAGCGGCTCACCAGATAGAGCCGTATCCAGTCCGACTGCTTGACCGGGTCGAGCCGCTCGAAGCCCTCGGGCCAGTCGGCCGGCGGCACGTGCTCGCGCACCGTCTGCTGGTTGAGCACCTGCACCTCGAAGCCCGGGCACTGCGCGCGCCAGTTGGCGATGCAGCGCTCCACGAAGGCGTCGGGCTGCACGCTGTGCCAGTAGCTCCAGATGCGGCGCGGAATGGCGGCGCTGGCCGCTGCTCCGTCGCCCGGGGCGGCGACCTGGGGCGCCGCGGCGGCATAGGCCGCTGCCGTGCGCGGGCGCAGCCGGGCCAGCACGGCATACACGGTGCGGAAGGCGGCAGCGGGGAGGGAATGTGTCATGGAGTCAGAGCAGCACCGAAATGCACGAAAGCGCGCGGATACGCGACGGCGGCATTCTGCACGCTGGCCACCGGGTTACGATCCGCGCCAATCGTTCGATTGAAACGATAGCGGCAGCTGCGTACTAGTTCTGGGCGTGGCGCTTGAATCCCCTACGAATTCCTTTTTCGATGCAAATCTCGTCTTATCTGGGCCCGTCGCCCTGGCAGCGCCAGTGGACCACGCTGGCTGCCTTCCTCGTGCTGGCCCTGTCCCTGACAGTCTCCTCGGGCTATTCCTACGGTGCTGTGCTGCTGCTGCTGGGCGCCGTTGTCAGCCTGCCGCACTGGGCGCGGCATCGGCCCGACCGCGGCACGCTGGCGCTGGCCGCCATCTTCTTCGCCATGGGGCTGCTGTGGTGCGTGATGTCGGATGCGCGCGAAGGCATGGGGCAGTGGGACCGTTCCATCAAGTTCCTGCTCGGCACTGTGTGCCTGCTGTTCATCGCCAAGTTCCCGCCGCGCCCCCGGGCGCTCTTCTGGGGGCTGCTGCTGGGCTGCCTCGGCGCGGGCTGCGTGGCGCTCTGGCAGGTGCGCGTGGAAGGCGCGCTTCGCGCCTCAGGCTTTCCGTCCAACCACACCAATGCCATCCAGTGGGGCAACCTGGCGCTGCTCCTGGGCGCCATGCTGGCGATGCAGCTGGTGGCGCTCTGGCGCCAGCTGCCGCGTGCCGTGCCCTGGGTGGGCGTGGCGGCGGCGCTGATGGCGCTCAACGCCTCGGTGCTGTCGCAGTCGCGCGGCGGGTGGCTGGCGCTCTTGCTGGCGCTGCCGCTGGGCATCTATCTCTTCCATCGCCTGCACCCCGGGCGGGTGCTGCGCATCGCGGGGGCGCTGCTCGCTGCGCTGGTGGTGCTGACGGTGATGAACTGGCGCCTGATCGAGCAGCGCTGGGAGCTGATGCACCAGGAGGTGACGCAGTACGACGACAACGCCCGCGCCGGCGCCGAAAGCTCGGTGGGCCAGCGGCTGGAGCACTGGCGCTTCGCCTGGGACCTGGGCCGTGAACGTCCGCTGACGGGCTGGGGCCTGGCCGGCTACATGCGCGAGAAGGAAAAGCGCGTCGCGGCCGGCCTCTACCAGAAGTCCATCACCGAATACATCTACGTCCACAACGAGCCGCTGGACGTCTTCGTCAAGACCGGCATCGGCGGCGTGGCCCTGCTGCTGTGCTTCTACGGCGTGCCCTTCTTCCTTTTCTGGCCCAGCCGGCGCCGTCTGGCAGCGCTGGACGGCCTGCCCGAGGCCGAGCGCACCCAGGTCGTGGCGCTGCGGCTCACCGGCGTGTGCATTCCCGTGCTCTACGTGGGCTTCGGGCTCACGCAGGTCTTCTTCGCGCACAACAGCGGGATCATGTTCTATCTCTTCTCCAACATGATCGTCTGGTCCGCCCTGCTGGGCTCCGACCCGGCCTTGCGCGCAGCCGCTGCCCGCACCTGAGGCCCCGGTGGCCGCCATGATGCTTCCATGAGCACGACGCCCCCGCTCTTCGCCGCACGCCGGCCGCGCGTGCTGCACTTCGTGACCGGCGGCTTCTCGGGCGCCACGCAGGTGGCCGTCGATCTGGTGCGCGCCCATGCCGCATCGGGCCGGTTCGAGGCGCTGCTCGCGCTGCGCGCCAAGCGACGCACCACCACGCCCGAGCGCGTGGCCGCGCTGCGCGCCGAGGGGCTGGCGGTGGAACTGGTGCCCGGCTGGGCGCACGCCGCCACGGTGTGGCAGCTGGCGGCGCTGTGCCGGCGCTGGCAGCCCGACATCCTGGTCGCGCATGGTTTCAGCGAACACCTCTGGGGCCGCTATGCCGGCCTGCTGGCGGGCGTGCCCCGGCTGGTGCACGTGGAGCACAACTCCCGCGAGCGCTACACCGCCTGGCGGCTGGCACAGGCGCGCTGGCTGGCGCGGCGCACGGCGGCCATCGTGGGCGTTTCCGAAGGCGTGCGCAGCACCCTGCTGGAGCGCGGCTTTCCGGCCGACCGCATCCATGCCATTCCCAACGGCGTGCGGCTCGAGCCCTTCGCCCAGGCCGAGTCCCGCCCGTTCGCCGCGCGCGAGCCCGGCATCGTCATGGCCGCGCGCTTCGCCCGCCAGAAGGACCATGCCACGCTGCTGCGCGCCGTGGCGCTGCTGCGCGATCGCGGCCTGACCCCGCCCGTGCGCCTGGCCGGCGGCGGCAAGGCCAGCGCCCGGCAGGCGGCCGAGCGGCTGGCGCAGGAACTGGACCTGCTGCCCCAGGTGCAGTTCATCGGCCACTGCGCCGACGTGCCCGGGCTGCTGATGGGCCAGCGGATCTGCGTGCTCTCCACCCACTACGAGGGCATGCCGCTCTCGCTCATCGAAGGCATGGCCGCCGGCTGCGCCGTGGTGGGCAGCCGCGTGGTGGGCGTGCAGGAGGTGATCGCGCCCGGCCGCACCGGCCTGCTGGCCGAGCCCGGCGATGCCGCCTCGCTCGCCGATGCGCTGCAGCGCCTCTTGACCGACACCCCCGCCGCCGCCCGCATGGCCGCCGCCGCCCGCGAAGACGCCGTGGCGCACTACGGCCTGCCCACCATGACGGCGCGCTACGAAGCGCTGCTGCACGGCCTGCTGCCGGCGGAGCCCGCCACGCCATGAACCCTTTCGCTTCCGCTGCGCCGGCCGCTGCCACGCCCTGGCTCAGCGTGCTCCTGCCCGTCTACAACGTGCGCGACTACCTGGCCGAATGCGTCGAATCCGTGCTGGGCCAGGCGCCGGCCGATGCGGGCGTCGAAGTGCTGCTGCTCGACGACTGCTCCACCGATGGTTCCGCCGAGGCCATGGCCGCGCTGGATGCCCGCTGGCCCGGCCGCCTGCGGCTGCTGCGCCACGAACGCAATGCCGGCCTGAGCGCCGCGCGCAACACCATGATCGAGGCGGCGCGGGGCGACTACCTCTGGTTCCTCGACTCCGACGACAAGCTGCTGCCCGGCGCCATCGCCGGCCTGCGCGAGGTGGTGGGCCTGCACGCGCCCGATGCCGTGCTCTGCGACTTCGCCGTCTGGCGCGAGCGCCCGCGCCTGAAGCACCGCCTGCGCGGCGAAGGCCATCGCAACACCTTCGCGGGCCCGCACGCCGCGCTGCGCCCCGGCGGCCCCGAGCTGCTGGCCGGCCTGCTGGCCACGGGCCAGCTGCATGCCTGGTCCAAGATCACGCGTCGCGCCCTCTGGCCGGCCACGGTGCGCTTTCCGCCCGGCCGCTATTTCGAGGACATGGCCACCATGCCGCTGGCCCTGCTGGGCGCGCGCAGCTACTGGCATGTGCCGAAGCCCTGGGTGGCCTACCGCCAGCGCGGCGGCAGCATCCTGTCCACCATGACCTTGCCCAAGGCCCTGGACCAGTCCGCCGCGCTGCGGCCCTTCGGCGATGCGCTGCGCGGCCGGCCCGAGGCCGCAGACCCCGCCCTGCGCTTCGCCCTGGCCCACCAGTGCGCCCGCAGCCTGATGGGCGCCATGCGCGTGGTGGCCCGCGCCGCCGCCCAGCCCGGCGCCGATGCGGCGGCGCTGGATGCCGCGGCCGGCCGCATCCGCGCCGACTTCGCCGCCGCCTCGCCGCTGCCCGCCGAGGCGCTGGCCCAGGCCTATCTGCTGCGCGGCTGGTGGCTGCGGCGCCTGAAATTCCTGCGCGCCCACGCGCTGCGACCCCGATGACTTCTTCCGCTCCCTCCCGCCGCCCCTCGCTCAAGACGCGCGGCGAACTCTGGCTGGCACGCGGCCTGCGCCGGTTCTACGGCCTGTGGCCGCGCCGGCTCGAAGCCTGCCCGCCGCCGGCCTTCGCGCTGCATGCCATCGCACCGGCACCCGGCGCGCAGGTGCCGGCGGTGGACGAAGCCGCTGCCAGGCCCATCCCGCGCGTCATCTGGGCCTACTGGAAGGGCGATGCGCCGCCGCTGCTGATCCAGCGCTGCTTCGCCAACTGGCGGCGCATGAGCCCGGGCTACGAGATCCGCCTGCTGGACGACGTCTCCGCCCGCGCCTGGCTGCCGGAGATCCCGGCCGTGCTCGACCAGGTCTCGCCCGCCAAGCGCGCCGACTGGATCCGGCTGGAGCTGCTGCGCCTGCACGGCGGCATCTGGGTGGATGCCAGCAGCATCCTCACCGCGCCGCTGGACTGGGTGCTGGAGCAGCAGGCGCGCACGCCGGCCGACTTCGTGGGCTTCTACCTGGAGCGCCACACCCGCGACGCCGCCTATCCGGTGGTCGAGAACTGGTTCATGGCCGCGCCCCCGGGCAGCCGCTTCATCGCCGACCTGCAGCACGAATTCACCACCCAGGTCATCCACCGCACGGGGCATGAATACATCGCCCACCTGCAGTCGCTGGGCATCTACGAGGACGTGCGCCAGCACATCGACGCGCCCGACTACCTCAGCATGCACCTGGCGCTGCAGTTCGTGCTGCGCACGCGCGGCGGCTACCGGCTGGCGCTGGCCCGCGCCGAAGACGGGCCGTTCTACTACCACGTGCTCGGCCGCTGGGGCCGCACGCCGCTCAAGCTGCGGCTGCTGTTCTCGCGGCCCACGGGGGCGCTGCCGCCGCTCATCAAGCTGCGTGCGCCGGATCGCCGGCGGCTGGACGACTACCTGGAGCGCGGGCTTTACCTGCCGGACAGCATCGCCGGGCAGCAGCTCATGGCCGGTAAGGGCACTGCGCGCTGATTGCTATCGAAAAAATAGCTATAGGCGCTTGATCCGCCTGCGCTGCAGGGCCATCAGGCCTTGATTCCGGCGCGGGCAGCCCGCCATTCCCGCGCCAGCAGCGCCACCAGCTCCCCCGCCGGCATCGGCCGGGCCGCCGCCACGCCCTGGCCGGCCCAGAGCGCGAGGGCATCGGCCCGGCCCTGGGCGGCGGCGGCCTTGCGCACCGGCCCCATGAGCGCGTTCTGCACCGGGTAGGCCGGCACGGCGGCCTCGAAGGCGGCGAGCCGCTCCATGGTGGCGTTGACGATGCCGCGCGCCGGCCGGCCCGAGAACACGCGGGTGATGCGCGTATCGGTCTCGCCCGCCGCGGCGAGCGCGGCGCGGTAGGCCGGCCCGATGGCCGATTCCGGGCAGACGAGGAAGGCCGTGCCCATCTGCACGCCCTCGGCGCCCAGGGCCTGGGCGGCGGCGATGCCGCGCCCGTCCATGATGCCCCCGGCCGCGATCACCGGCAGGCCGGCGAGCGCGTCCACGCATTGCGGCACCAGTGCCAGCGTGCCCACCAGGCTGGCCTCGAAGTCGCCCAGGGATGGCTCCTCGCGTGCCCCGGCTTCGCGTGCCGCCGTCCCCCCGAGAAACGTGCCCCGGTGCCCGCCGGCTTCCAGACCGCTGGCGCAGACCGCATCGGCGCCCACGGCGGCCCAGGCGCGGGCCTCGGCCACGGTGGTGGCGGTTCCGATGACGGTGCAGCCGGCCGCGTGCAGCCGCTCCACCTGGCGCGCATCGAGGATGCCGAAGGTGAAGCTGGCGACGGCCGGGCGCGCCGCGAGCAGCGCCTCGAACTGCGCCGCGAAGTCTTCGCACCACTGCGCGGGCACGGCGGGTTCCAGCCCGAATTCGGCGTAGAGGGGCGCCAGCCGTTCCAGCGCCTCGCGCACGGTGGCCGCATCGGGCGCGGGCGTGGCCTGCACGAAGAGGTTCATGCCGAAGGGGCGGGCCGTGCGGCGGCGCACCTCGGCCGCGGCCTCGGCCATGGCGGCGGGCGAGCGCATGCCGCAGCCCAGCATGCCCAGCCCGCCGGCTTCGGAGACGGCGGCGGCCAGGGCCGGCGTGTCCGATCCGGTCATGGGGCCTTGCACGATGGGCAGGGCGATGCCCAGGCGGCTGAACAGCGGGGCCGGGCGAGCGGGCGGCGTGGCGGGTGCAGAAGGCATGGCAGGCTTTCGTCGAGTTGGAGGGTGGGGTCGAGAGCGAAGCGGGTCAGGCGGAGGCCGGGCCCTGCAGCGCCTGCAGCAGGGCATCGAGCGCCGGCGTATGCCAGCCGCGCCGGCGCACCAGCACGGTTTCGCGCTCGGCCAGCGGCACCCAGCGCAGCGCGGGCGGCTCGCGCATCAGGTCGATGACGGACTGCGGCACCACGCCGGCGCAGCGCCCGGCGGCCACGCAGGCCAGGATGGCGTGGTAGGAGGCCAGCTCCAGCACCTGGGGCGCGGCGCCGTGGCGCTGCGCGCGCATCCAGTCCTCGCCCATGCGGCGGTAGGTGCAACCGGAGTCGAAGGCGGCCAGCGTGCCCACCTGCAGATCGCCGGGGCGTTCGACCGGCGGGTGGTCGGCGGGCAGGGCGATGCAGATCGCTTCGGTGAACACCGGCGTGCGGTCCACCGGCGCCTCCGGGTCCACGCCCGGCGGCGGCCAGGCGACCAGGGCGCAGTCGCTGGTGTGGGCCAGCACCTGGTCCACCAGCTCGCGCGAGGCGCCGGTGCGCAGCTCCAGCTGCAGGCCGGGCCACTGCGCATGCAGGCGGGCCAGCGGCGCGGGCAGGCGGGCGGCGGCGGTGCTTTCCATGGCGCCCAGGCGCAGCCGGCCGCTGGGCGCGGCAGGGTGCAGGGCCTGGCGGGCTTCTTCGGCCAGCGCCAGCAGGCGGTCGGCATAGGCCACCAGCGAGGTGCCGGCCGGCGTCAGCGCCATGCGCCGGCCTTCGCGCAGGAACAGCGTGGCGCCGAGCTGTTCTTCGAGCTGCTGCACGCGGGTGGTGACGTTGGACTGCACCCGGCCCAGCCGTTCGGCTGCGCGG
Source organism: Paracidovorax wautersii (assembly GCF_900113035.1). GTDB lineage: Bacteria > Pseudomonadota > Gammaproteobacteria > Burkholderiales > Burkholderiaceae_C > Paracidovorax > Paracidovorax wautersii. The sequence continues at coordinate 455,652 of NZ_FONX01000002.1, forward strand.
GTGACGCTGCCTTCGGCCGCCACGGCGCGAAAGATTTCCAGGGCGGAGAGGTCCATGAAATTCCCGTTTGGAGATGGATTGATTGAATGTTAATCTGAAAAAGAGAATAAACAGACAACCCGAGGCCCCGCCGCATGTCCACCGATTCCGCTCCGTCCGGCCCCGAGGCCGCTACGCCGCCCGCCCTGGCGCACCGCCCGCTGGCCATCGCCCTGGCCGGCATGGCCGCGCTGGGCGCCGCCATGGGCATCGGCCGCTTCGCCTTCACCCCGCTGCTGCCCATGATGCTGCGCGACGGCGTGCTCACCCTGGCGGACGGCAGCTGGCTGGCCACGGTCAACTACGTGGGCTATCTGATCGGGGCCCTGGCCTGCATGGCGCTGCCGTGGCTGGCGCCGCGCACCGCCCGGGCCTGGCAGGGCGCGCCGCTCACGCGCTGGGGCCTGGCGGCCACGGTGCTGCTGACCTGCGGCATGGCGCTGCCGGTGGCCGGCGCCTGGCCGTGGCTGCGCGCGGCGGCGGGCGCAGCGAGCGCGGTGGTGTTCCTCAACGTGTCGTCCTGGTGCATGGCGCGGCTGGTGGCGTCGGGGCAGGCGGCGCTGGGCGGGCTGATCTTCTGCGGGCCGGGGCTGGGCATCGTGCTCACGGGCCTTTCGGCCAGTGCCATGGTGTCGGCGCACTGGCCGGCGGCGGCCGGCTGGGCGGCTTTCGGGCTGCTCTGCGCGGTGCTGTGCGCGCTGGTCTGGCCGGTGGTGCGGGGCCCGGCGCAGCAGGCCGGGATGGCCAGCGCCGCCATGCCGCTCCCCAGGCCCGCCCCTGCAGGAGGCCGCAGCGCCCGGGCGCTGCTCACGCTGGCCTATGGCCTCGCGGGCCTGGGCTACATCGTCACGGCCACCTTCTTGCCGGTGATCGCGCGCGGGGTGCTGCCGGCGGGCTCGCCCTGGCCCGATCTGTTCTGGCCGGTGTTCGGTGCGGGCGTGGCGCTGGGCGCGGCGCTGTCCACCCGCACGCCGGCCGGCTGGGACCGGCGCTGGCTGCTGGCCGGCTGCTACGCGCTGCAGGCGCTGGCCATTGGCCTGGGGCTGGTGTGGCCGGGCGCGGCGGGCTTCGCGCTAGGCAGCCTGCTGCTGGGGCTGCCGTTCACGGCCATCACCTTCTATGCGCTGCAGGAGGCGCGGCGCATCTGGCCGGCGGCGGGCGACAGCTTTGCGGGCCTGCTGACGGTGGCCTACGGCCTGGGCCAGATCGCCGGCCCGCCCCTGGTGGCCTGGGCGCTGCACCATGCGGCCACGCCGCAGCAGGGCTTTGCTCAGGGCCTGGCCATGGCGGCCGGGGCGCTGGTGCTGGGGGCGTGCGTGCTGGGGGCAATGGTGCGGCGCTGGCCGCTGCGTGAAGCGAACTGAGGGCGCCGGGCGCCGGGATCAGGCCGAGCGCGGCAGCTGCAGCACGAAGCTGGCGCCGCTCGCGCCGTCGGGCCGGTCGGTGCAGAAGACGCGGCCGTCGTGGCGTTCGGCGATGGAGCGCACCAGCGCCAGCCCCAGGCCCACGCCGCCGGAGCGTTCGCTGGCGCCGGGCAGGCGGTAGAAGGGCTCGAAGATGCGTTCGCGCTGGTCGGCCGGCACGCCCGGGCCCTGGTCGCACACGCTGGCTTCCACATGCGTGCCGGTGCTGCGCAGGGTGACGGTGATGTCGCCCTGGCTGTAGCGGCGGGCGTTTTCCAGCAGGTTGCGCAGCGCCCGGCGCAGCAGCTTGGGGATGCCGTTCACTTCCAGCGCGTCGGCGGCCGTGCCGTCGGCGATCAGCAGTTCGGCATCCACGCGCACGCATTCCTCGGCGGCCAGGCCCATGAGGTCCACCACCTCGACGGTGCCCACGTCGGCCTCGCGCGCGTCGAGCCGGCTGGCGAGCAGGATCTCGTCCACCAGCTGGTCCAGCTCGGCGATGTTGCGCAGGATCTCGGCGCGGAAGTTGGGCGAGGGCGCGCTGCCCTGCATCAGCTCCAGCCCCATGCGGATGCGCGTGAGCGGCGAGCGCAGCTCGTGCGAGGCATTGGCCAGCAATGACTTGTGCGACTTGACCAGGGTTTCGATGCGCGCGGCGGCGGCGTTGAACTGCCGCGCCAGGTCGGCCACCTCGTCCTGCCCGCGTTCGGTCACGCGCACCGAGAGGTCGCCCTCGCCGAAGCGCTGCACGCTGCGCTGCAGCGTCTCCAGCCGCACCAGCAGCTTGCGGATGATGGGGAACACGCCCACGGTGACGGCGATGCCGACCAGCGCCAGCATCCACAGGAAGCCGAAGGGCGGGCTCAGCCAGAAGGCGGCGTCGTGCCGGCCCGGGCCGGGCGGGCGCTGGCGCGGCGACATCTCCAGCGTGTAGGCCGCGCCGTCCAGCCCTTCGAGCACGAATTCGAGGCCCTCGCCGCGCTCGGTGGGGCGGCGCAGGGCCTGGCCCTTGAGCCGCGGGTGGCCCTGGGCGTCGCGCAGCACGAATTCGCGCCCCGGCGGCTGCGCTGCGGCCTGCTGCGCGTTGTGCTCTGCCGCGATGCGCCAGGCCAGGCCCACCAGCAGCGCGAACACCGCCACCCCGCCCACCACGGCGAGCCAGATGCGCAGGTAGAGGCGCCGGGAGAAGGGGCTGACCAGGGACATCTAGTCTTGCTGCTTGGCGAACACGTAGCCCACGCCGCGCACGGTGAGGATGCGGCGCGGGTTCTTGGCGTCCTGCTCGATGGCGGCGCGGATGCGGCCCATGTGCACGTCGATGGAGCGGTCGAAGGCTTCCAGCTCGCGGCCGCGCACGGCTTCCATGATCTGGTCGCGCGTGAGCACACGGCCGGCGCGCTCGGCCAGCGCGACCAGCAGGTCGAACTGGTAGGAGGTGAGGTCCGCCGGCTGCCCGCCCACGGTGACGCTGCGCGCGTCGCGGTCGATCTCCAGCGTGCCGAAGCGCATGAGCTGCGGCGCGGGCTGGGCGCCGCTCTCGCGCCGGCGCAGGATGGCGCGGATGCGCGCCAGCAGCTCGCGCGGCTCGAAGGGCTTGGGCAGGTAGTCGTCGGCGCCCAGCTCCAGGCCGATGATGCGGTCCATGGGGTCGCCCTTGGCGGTGAGCATCAGCACCGGCACCTGCGCGGCGGCGCCGGGCAGGGCGCGGATGCGGCGGCAGACTTCGAGGCCGTCCATGTCGGGCAGCATCAGGTCGAGGATGACCAGGTCGGGCAGCGCGTAGCCGCCATCGCCCTGCAGATGCGCCAGGCCGCTGCCGCCGTCCGCCTTGTGGGTGACCTGCAGGCCGGACTGGCCCAGGTACTCGCCCACCATCTCGGCCAGGCGGGCGTCGTCTTCGATCATCAGCAGTTGGGAACTCATGGCAGGCGGGCGGAGGATGGAAGAAGGAAGAGGAAACGGAAAACAAAACGGGGCACAGGCTGCATGGTGACGCCAGGGCATCTCGCCGGGTTGAAGTCTCCGTAAAGTTAGGTAAACGAGCGCTTCAGGGCGGCGGCTGCCCGGGGCCGCATTCCCGGTAATTGCTATCAAATATGTAGCTAATTGCCCTTGTGGATCAAGCGCTAGGGGCCATTTTGACTCTGGAAGCCAGCGCCACCAGCAGCAGCACCGGCAGCCCCAGGAGCGCGGTGCCGATGAAGAAGTCGGTGTAGCCGTAGGCATCGACGAAGCGGCCCGAGAAGCCGGCGATCCACTTGGGCAGCAGCAGCATCATGGAGCTGAAGAGGGCGTACTGCGTGGCCGAGTACTGCACGTTCGTCAGGCTGGATAGGTAGGCGATGAACGCGGCCGAGGCGATGCCGCCCGAGAGGTTGTCGGCCGACACCACCGCCATCAGCAGCGGCACGCTGTGGCCCTGCTGGCCCAGCCAGGCGAAGAGCAGGTTGCTCAGCGCGCTGAGCACCGCGCCCAGCATCAGCACGCGCATCACGCCCAGGCGCATGGACAGCACGCCGCCCACGAAGGCGCCGGCCAGCGTGGCCACCACGCCGAAGACCTTGCTCACGGCGGCCACCTCGTCCTTGGTGTAGCCCATATCGACGTAGAACGGGTTGGCCATGATGCCCATCACCACGTCGCTGATGCGGTAGAGCGCGATGAGCGCCAGCAGCAGCGCGGCCTGCCAGCGGTAGCGGCGGATGAAGTCGGCAAAGGGCTCGACGAGTGCGCCGCGCAGCCATTCGGCGGCATTGCGGGCGGGCGGCAGCGGGCGCGGCGCGGGCTCGCGCGAGAGCAGCACGGTGATGGCGCCCAGCAGCATCGAGGCCGCCATGGTCAGGTAGGCCGCCTGCCAGGCACCGTGCTGGTAGCCGCTGGCGGTGGGCGATTCGGCCCGGGCCGCCACCCAGAGCACGCCGGCGCCGGCCCAGATCATCGCCAGGCGGTAGCCCGTCTGGTAGGTCGCGGCCAGGGCGGCCTGCCGGTCGGCGTCGGCCGATTCGATGCGGAAGGCGTCGAGCGCGATGTCCTGCGTGGCCGAGCCGAAGGCGACGAAGAGCGCGCACCACACCATGGGCGCCAGCGCCACGCGCGGGTCGTGCAGGGCCATGCCCACCAGCCCGCCCATCACCAGCAGCTGCGACAGCAGCAGCCAGCTGCGCCGCCGGCCCAGCGCGCGCGTGAGCCAGGGCAGGGGCATGCGGTCCACCAGCGGCGCCCAGACCCACTTGAAGGCATAGGCCAGGCCCACCCAGCTCAGGTAGCCGATGGTGGTGCGGTCCACGCCGGCCTCGCGCAGCCAGAAGCTCAGCGTGCCCAGCACCAGCAGGAGCGGTAGCCCGGCCGAAAAGCCCAGCGCCAGCATGCGCAGGCTGGCCGGTTCCCGATAGACCCGCAGGGCCTGGCCCCAGCTGCGGCGCGGCGCGGGTGGCTGCGGTGGCGTGGCTGCGGGATCGGCGCTGGGGGAGGATGCGGCGGTTCGGGAAGAGGGCGCTGGATTCGTCATGGGGGAGCACAAAGAGGGCGCGCGGCCGGGGCGGCGGGTGCCGGCCCTGCAGCGCTGCCGGGGGCGCGGGTCTGTGGCGGTGCCGTGCGGCGGGCCGGGGGCGCCGGGCCGCAACGGGCGGGTCTGCGGGGATTATCGGGCGGCGCCTTGCGCCCGGGCGGGTGCCTTCAGGAACCCGCCATCTGCAATGCCGCAGCGGAGCGCTCCTGCGGCGTCTGCTGCAGCTGCTGGGCCGGCGCGAGGTCCGGGGCCGTGGCCGCGCTGGCGGCGCTTTGCAGGAACTCCGTCGCCGCGTCCGCCGGCATGGGCCGTGCGAACAGGAAGCCCTGCAGCAGGTGGCAGCCCCACTGCTTGAGCAACTGCGCCTGCTGCAGGGTCTCGACGCCCTCGGCGACCACCTCCAGCTGCAGATCGAAGGCCAGGCCGATGGCGGTGGCGCACACCGCCTGGCCGCGCCCGCTCAGGTCCATGTCGCGGATGAAGGAGCGGTCGAGCTTGAACGCATGCACGGGCAGGCGCCGCAGGTAGCTGAGCGACGAATAGCCCGTGCCGAAGTCGTCGATGGACAGGCGCACGCCCAGCGTGCGCAGCGCCGCCAGCCGTGCGGCCACCAGGTCCAGCTGGTGCATCAGCACGGATTCGGTGATCTCCAGCTCCAGATCGCCCGGGTGGATGCGGTGGCGCGCCAGGGCGTCGGCGATGGTGGCTTCGAGCGACTCGTCTTCCAGCTGATGGCCCGACAGGTTCACGGCCATGCGCAGCGACGTGTGGCCCTGGGCGTGCCAGCGCGCCAGCTGGGCGCAGGCGGTGTCGAGCACCCAGGCGCCCAGGGGATGGATGAGGCCGGTCGATTCGGCCACCGGGATGAAGCGCAGCGGCGAGACCAGCCCGCGCACCGGGTGCTGCCAGCGCACCAGCGCCTCCATGCACACCAGCTGGCCCGTGTCGCCGTGGATCTGCGGCTGGTAGTGCAGCACGAATTCGCCGCGTTCGAGCGCGGTGCGCAGCTCGTCTTCCAGCTCCAGCTGCTCTTGCACCTGGTCTTTCAGGGCGGTGGTGAAGGTCTTGAGCGGCCGGCTGCCGCGGCCGCTGGTCTTGGCCTCGTGCAGCGCCAGCTCGGCCGCGTCCAGCACGGCCTCTGCCGTCAGGCCGTCATCGGGAAAGCGCGCCACGCCGGCGCTGGCGCGCACGTTCATCACCTTGCCCGCGAAGGCGATGGGCAGGGCGAAGGCGTGGTCGAGCTGCACATGGCGCTGGGCCACGGCCTGGGGCGCCAAGCCCTTGCAGACCACCGCGAAGCCGGCCTCATGCCTGCGCGAGAGCAGGTCGCCATCCACCAGCGCCTTCTGCAGGCGGCCGGTGAGCTGGGCCAAAAGGGAGCCGCCCGCGGCGCGGCCCTGCGTGGCGCAGAGCAGGTCGAAGCGGTCGATGTCGAAGACGAACACGGTCAGCGGTTCGGCCCGGCGCTGGTGCTCCTGCAGCACGGGCGCGAGCCGGCGCAGCAGCTGGGCGCGGTCCGGCAGGTCGGCGTAGCGCGAGTCGCCTGCCGGTGCCGTGCGCGCCGCGGCGGGCCGGGATGCCGCGGTGGCCTCCAGCGGCGCCGGAGCGGTGGGCGGCCCATAGCGCAGGCCCGAGCCGTAGGGGCGCGCCCGCAGGCCCTGGCGGCGCAGATCGCGCATCAGGGCGCCGACGACCAGCACGCTCACCAGCAGGAAGAAGAAGCCGCCCGTGTAGGGCAGATGTGCCTTGCCGCTGTCCACCAGCACGGCCATGACACCCCCCGCGACCAGCAGCGCGGCGCCCCAGCGCGACGCGGTGCGCCAGAGGCGCGCCTGGCCCGGCACATCGCGCAGCTGGGGGAGGCTGGCGACCAGCAGCAGGAGCGACAGCAGGCGCAGCAGCTGGAACGGCAGGTCGGTCGTGCCCGAGAAGAGGTAGATGGATTCGCCCCAGGGCAATTCGACCAGATTGGCTCCGGGGGACTCGGTGAAGCGGTAGCCGAAGGGCGTGCTGAAGTTGTGCACCACGAGCACCAGCGTGATGGCGCTCGCAGCGGCCGTGAGGCGCAGGCGTGGCCGGGGCGAGCCGACCGATTCGAAGAACAGCGTGCCCAGCGGCACCGCCAGCAGCGACCACAGGTTGAGCCAGCGGTGCGCGTGCAAGGCGGCGGCCATGTCGTCGGCGGAATACTGCAGCGCGTTGCCCAGCTGGAACAGCGCGAAGCACAGGCACAGCGCCGCGTAGCTCCAGAGCACGCGCGGCGTCTTGCTGTGCCAGGCCAGCACGGCGGCATACCCGGCACCCATGAGCAGGATGCCGACCGAGATCAGGTACGCCGTGACGAGGGGGCTATCCATGGGAGCGGGGCGGCCGGGCGGCCCGATACAAAACTTGACATTTGATTGTGCCCGAGTTGCCTGCGCCGCGCCCGCGGTGCTTTCCGGGGGCCGCGCAGGTTGAGCGGTAGTCCTACATGCCCTTCGCTACCATGGCGCCGTGACGCTCTTATCCTCCGCCAGCCCTGCCGCCTGCTCCGTGCGCGCCTACAGCGGCGAATACGCCGTGCATGCCCACGCGCATGCCCAGGTCGTCTATGCGCTTGCGGGCCGCATGGAACTCGAAGTCGCGGGCCGCGCCCTATGGGTGGACCGGGCCAGCGGCATCGTCGTGCCGGCCGGCGTGCGGCATGGCTTTTCCGCGCTGCCGGGCGCGCGCTTTTGCGTGTTCGACCTGCCCGAGGGCGCGGGCACCGAGCGGGTGCGCCGCTTCGCCGTGCCGCCCCAGGCGCGCAGCTGGATCGACGCCGCCGCCGCCCGCTGGACCGATGCCGGCGTGCAAGGCGATACCGCGCGGGGCGCCGCCCGCGCGCACTGGCCTGACGGCGTGGCGCAGGCCTGGCCCGCACAGGCGGCGGCGCAAGGCGGTGCCGGCCTGCCGCAGCAGCTGGCCGGCCTGCTGCAGGCGCCGCGCCTGCTGGCCCGGCGCGACCTGGCGCCCGCGCGCCTGGAGCAGGCCGTGCGCCGCGCCCTGCACGAGGACTGGCCCACCGCCCGCATGGCGGCGCTCTGCCACATGAGCGTGCCGCGCTTTCACACCCGCTGGAGCGAACTCTGCGGCGCCACCCCGCAGGCCTGGCTGCGCGGCGTGCGGCTGGATGCGGCGGAGCGGCAGCTGGCCGCCGGCCAGCCGCTGGAGCGCGTGGCCCTGGCCTGCGGCTACGCCACCGGCCCGGCCCTGGCGGCGGCCCTGCGGCGCGAGCGCGGCACCAGCGCGCGCGAGCTGCGGGAGCTGCGTGCACTGCGCGGGGCCGAGCGGCCCGCAGGCGGCGAAGGCAGCGGCGGCAGCCACGCACCTTGATGGTTGCGCGATAGTGCCCGGCCTCTGGCCGTGGCACGCTCGGGCGCCATGTCCGAAGTCTCTTCTGCCCCTTCCTCTTCTTCTTCCTCCCCCGCTTTCCCGGCCGCTGCCCGCCACGGCGCGCGCGGCATCGGCATGGTGCTGCTGGCCGCCATGCTCTGGGGCACCACCGGCACGGTGCAGAGCCTGGCCCCCGCGGGCCTCTCGCCCTACTGGGTGGGCGCGCTGCGGCTGGCCGTGGCGACGGCCTTCTTCGCCGTGCTGGCGGGCGTGCTGCGACGGCGCGGCGGCCCGCGTGGCCGGCTGGCCTGGCCCCAGGTGCTGCTGGCCGGCGCCTGCGTGGCCGTCTATAACCTGAGCTTCTTCGCGGGCATCAAGATCAGCGGCGTGGCGCTGGGCACGGCGCTGGCCATCGGCAGCGGGCCCATCTGGGCGGGGCTGCTGCAGACCGTGCTGCAGCGCCGCATGCCCGCGCCCGTGTGGTGGGCGGGCACGCTGCTGGGCGTGGCCGGCGGCGTGGCGATGGCGCTGGATGGCGGCGCCGGCAGCGGCAGCCGGGGAGGCGCGCAGGCGCTGGGCATCGCGCTGTGCCTGCTGGCGGGGCTGGGCTATTCGGCCTACACGCTGCTCAACAAGCCGCTGGTGCAGCACGCGCCGGCGCCCACGGTCAACCTGGCCGTCTTCGGCACGGCGGCCGTGCTGTCGGTGCCCGTGGCCTGGGGCGTGGCCGGCACGCCCGCGCTCACGGCCGGCACCTGGGCCACCGTGGCCTACCTGGGGCTGGTGGCCACGGGCCTGGCCTATCTGCTCTTCACCAGCGCGCTGCGCCATATCTCGGGCGCCACCGGCGTCACCCTGGCGCTGGCCGAGCCCGTCACCGCCTTCGTGCTGGCCGTCGTGGTGGTGGGCGAGCCGGCCACGCTGCTGTCGGTGGGCGGGCTGGTGGCGGTGCTCTCGGGCCTGCTGCTGGTGGTGTGGGCCGAGCTGCGCGTGGCGCGTTCCTGACAGGAGAAAGTTGCTGAGATCGTAGACACGTTCTTACATCCCGCGGGCCGAGTTCTTCCTAAACTCTCGCGCCATGCAAGCAGACTCCCGCATCACCGCCCCTGACTCCCATCCCGCATCCGGCTGCCGCCTGTGCGCCCTGCGCCAGGGCCACGGTGCGTGGAATGCGCGGCGCGGCTTCCTGCTGGCGGCGGGCGCGGCGTTCGCCGGGCCCGCGCTGGCGCAGGTGGACGTGGGCTCGGCCTCGGCCATGCGCCAGCTGGTGCCGGCCGAGGGGCTGGAGCAGGCCGCCACGCAGCAATACGGCCAGCTGCTGGAGCAGGCCCGCGCCAAGCGCGCGCTCGCGCCCGACGGCCATCCGCAGCTGCAGAAGCTGCGCGGCATCTCGCGGCGGCTGATTCCCTTCAGCCCGCAGTGGAACCGCCGCGCCGGCGAATGGCGCTGGGAGGTCAACCTGATCGGCAGCAAGCAGATCAACGCCTTCTGCATGCCGGGCGGCAAGATCGCCTTCTACACCGGCATCCTCGACCAGCTCAAGCTCACCGACGACGAGGCCGCCATGGTCATGGGCCACGAAATGGCCCACGCGCTGCGCGAGCACGCCCGCGCCCGGCTGGCCAAGACGCAGGCCACCAGCATGGGCCTGTCGCTGGGCGCGCAGCTGCTGGGCCTGGGCGACCTGGGCAACGTGGCCGCCAACCTGGGCACGCAGCTGCTGTCGCTCAAGTTCAGCCGCAGCGACGAGACCGAGGCCGACCTCGTGGGCCTGGAACTCGCCGCGCGCGGCGGCTTCGACCCCGACGCCTCGGTGAGCCTGTGGCGCAAGATGGGCGAGGCGACCAAGAGCCAGGGCGGCCTGGCCTTTCTCTCCACCCACCCGAGCGGGCCCGACCGCATCCGCCAGCTGGAGGCCAACGTGCCGCGCGTCGAAGGGCTCTACCAGGCGGCCCGGCGCGGTTGACCTGGCGCGTGGCGCCGCAGCGGCGTCAGAGCACGCCCATCCACGGCCACAGCGTCACCGACAGCAGCAGGATCAGCGCCAGGCCGGCCAGCGTCACCACCAGCCCGACCTTGGCGAACTGCAGCGTGCCGAAGGCGCCCGTGCCGTAGCACAGCATGTTCTGCGGCGCGTTCGTCGGCAGGATGAAGCCGAACGACACCACGAAGCTCTGCACGAAGACGATGCCGAAGGCCGTTTCCTTCGACACCGGCAGCGTCTGCGTGAAGGCGATGAAGATCGGGATGAGCGTGCTCGCCAGCCCCGTGGCCGAGGCGAAGCCCAGGTGCAGCACGATGCTGAAGACGGCCAGCGCGCCGATCACCGCCACCACCGGCAGTCCGGCCAGGCCCAGTTGCCCCAGCGTCTGCTGGGCCAACCAGCCGGCAGCGCCCGTGCGCTGCAGCAGCGTGCCCAGCGAGATCGAGGCGGCGAACAGCACCACCGTGCCCCAGGGCACGAGCTTTTCGGCCTGCGCCCAGTGCATCACGCCGATGCGCGGCATGAGCAGCAGCGCGATGCCCAGCTGCGTGGTGGTGGTCGTGTCGAACGGGTGCAGCGTGCCTTCGGTGGACCAGAGCACGAGCAGCAGCAGCGCCACGGCGATCAGGCGCTTTTCCGGGCCGCTCACGGGCCCGAGGGCGCGCAGCTGGTCGCGCAGGCTGCCCGCGGCGCTGGCGGAATCCGGCACCTGCGGGCGCAGCAGCCAGAGCGAGGTGAAGAACAGCACCACGGACATGCCCACGGTGAAGGGCAGGGCGGCCAGGAACCACTGCCCCCAGGTCACGCCGTGCCCGAAGGCCCCTTGCATGAAGTTCAGGCTGATGAGGTTCTGTGCGGCGCCGGTCTTCACCGCGATGTTGAAGATCGAGCAGGCCTGCGCGGTGACGATCATCAGCGCGGCGCCCAGGCTGCTGCCCACCGGCAGGCCGAGCGCGGCGGTGATGCCCACCATGATCGGGATCACCGCGCCCACGCGTGCCGTGGCGGAAGGGATGAACAGCGCGAGCACGAAGCCCACCAGCATAGCGCCGAGGGTGAGCCGCGCGGGCGAGATGCCGACCCGGCTCATCACCAGCAGGGCCACGCGGCGGTCCAGCCCCGTGTGCTTGAGCGCCACGGCCAGGAACAGCGCTGCGGCCACCAGCAGCACGGCCGTGGATGAGAAGCCGCCCAGCATCACCGTGAGCGCATCGGACGAAGCCATGGGCTTGGCGCCCGGCGTGAGCGGCTTGCCCATCAGGCCCACCACCGCCATGCCGGTGAGCAGCACCGCGCTGTTGGCGGGCGAGACGCATTCGCTGATCCACAGCGTGACGACCAGCACGAGCAGCCCCAGGGCGACCTGGCCCGAAGGAGAGAGGCCCGCCGGCGCGGGCAGGGCCAGCACCAGGGCATAGAGGCCCAGGGCCAGCAGCAGGTAGCCGAGCTTGCGGCGCGAATCGGGTTCGGGCTGCGAGCCGATGGGCGCGGCCGGGGTGGGCAGGGGGACGGTCGGGGTGGTCATGGCGAAGGCGGTTCTTTCACGGGTGGAGGCCGTGGCCTGCCGCCATGGACCGGAAAGAGAACCACCGGGTGCGCGGCGCCATCGGGCCTGTGCGTGAGCATGCCCGCGCCGCCGCCGTCACGGGTTGATCGCCATCAAGGCCGCGTCGATGGCCGCTCCACGGGCCCCGCAGGCCCCACGAGCCCTGCCGGCCCGTGGCCCAGGCGCTGCGTCAGGTCCCGCCCACGTAGGGGTTGCTGCGCCGCTCGCGCCCGAAGCTGCTTTCCGGCCCGTGGCCGGGGATGAACACCGTGGCGTCGCCCATGGGCCAGAGGCGCTGCACGATGCTGTCGATGAGCTGCTGGTGGTTGCCCTGCGGAAAGTCCGTGCGGCCGATGCTGCCGGCGAACAGCACGTCGCCCACGAAGCAGCGTTCGATCTGCGGCGCGTGGAACACCACGTGGCCGGGCGTGTGGCCGGGACAGTGGCGCACGTGCAGCGTCTCCTCGCCGATCTGCACCGTGTCGCCGTCGTGCAGCCAGCGCGTGGGCGTGAATGCGCGCGCGGGCGGAAAGCCGAACATCGCGCTCTGCTGCGGCAGCCCGTCGATCCAGAACTGGTCGCCCGGGTGCGGGCCGGTGATGGGCAGGCCGTGCTCGTCGGCCAGCTCGCCCGCGCCGCCCGCGTGGTCGATGTGGGCATGCGTGAGCCAGATCTGGGTGAGCTGGAGACCGCGCTCGGCCACGGCGGCCAGCAGGCGGTCCAGGTCGCCGCCCGGGTCGATCAGCGCTGCCTCGCGGGTGGCGTCGCACCACAGCAGCGAGCAGTTCTGCTGGAAGGCGGTGACGGGAAGGGTGTGGTAGTGGAGCATGGCCGGATTGTGGCGCGCAAAGCGGGCGCGACGGTGGGAAAGGCCCGCTCCGTTCATGGGCCGCGCGGCCCGGCTGCGGCAGCCTCCGATGGAGATGCCATGGTCCCTTCCATCGCGCATTCCGGCAGTCGCAATCCCACGCGGGTGAGGCCCGAGTCGGATTCCGCGAAGGCGCTGCCGCCGTGCATGCGCGCGATGCCGGCCACGATGGACAGCCCCAGCCCGTGGTTGCGGTCCGCGTCGGCCCGGGCCGGGTCGGCGCGGTAGAAGCGGTCGAAGAGCCGCGGCAGATGCTCGGCGCCGATGGCCGGGCCCCGGTTCTGCACCGCCAGTTCGATGCCGCCATCCGGGCGCGGCGTGATCTGCACGGCGACGGCCGATCCCGCGAGGCCGTAGCGCGTCGCATTGCCCAGCAGGTTGGACAGGGCGCGCCGCAGCAGCGGCGCATCCACGCAGGCCTGCGCGTCGCCCTGCACCTCGGCGGCCAGGCCGGCCTCGAACAGCGCCGCCTCGTGGAATTCGATGACCTCCTGCGCCAGCCGGGCCAGGCTGTCCTGGTGCGTGCTGCGTGCGGGTACGCCGCGCTCGGCATTCGACAGGAACAGCATGTCGCCGACGATGCCGGCCATGCGGTGCAGCTCTTCCAGGTTGGAGGCGAGCACCTCGCACAGCTCCTCCCGGCCGCGCGGGCGCCGCAGGGCCAGCTCGCAGCTGCTGATGAGCGTGGCCAGGGGCGTATTCAGTTCGTGGGCCACGTCGGCGTTGAAGGATTCCATCTGCCCGTAGGCCCCGGCCAGCCCGTCCAGCAACGCGTTGAACTGGGCGATGAGCGGCTGCAGCTCCTGGGCCTGCCCGCTGCCGTCCAGCCGGCGGTCCAGGCGCAGCGCGCTCACCTGCCGCGTCTGGTCCACCAGCTGGCCGAGCGGCGCCAGGCCCCGTCCCACCAGCCAGACCCCGCCGGCCGCAATGGCGCCCGTGCCCAGCAGCGCAGCCAGCGCCAGGGTCCAGCCCAGCCGGGCCAGCAGTGCGTCGTCGCTCGCGGTGTCGAGGGCCAGCGTGGCCTGCGCGCGGCCGCCGGGAAATTCGGGCCGCGCGATGTCGAAATCCAGGCGCTTCGCGGCGGCGGCGGCAGTGCCGGCCGGCGTTGGCCTGCCCGGGTCTTCATAGAGGGACCGGCCCTCGCCGTCCATAACGCGCAAGCTCAGCTCGCCATGCCCGGCGAGCAGGTCGGCCAGCAGGTGCTGAGCGAACCGTGCGTCGTGCGCGCTGCGCCCTTCCCGCAGCACATGCTGGATGGCGGCCTGCTTCTGCGCCAGCACTTCGTCCTGCCGGAGCGACAGCGTCCACGCGATGACGATGTAGACCGCGGCGCAGACGGCGCCCAGACCCAGCGCGGCCTGCAGGGCCAGCCCGCGCGACAGCCGGCCGCGCAGGCTGTGCGGCGACAGCCAGCCGGCCTTCATGGCGTCCGGCGCTCCAGCACGTAGCCCATGCCGCGCACCGTGTGCAGCAGCGGCCGCGCGAACGGCTGGTCCAGCTTGCTGCGCAGCCGGCGCACGGCGACTTCGACCACGTTGGTATCGCTGTCGAAGTTCATGTCCCACACCTGGGCCGCCAGCTCGGTGCGCGACAGCACTTCGCCCTGGCGGCGCAGCAGCAGGCTCAGCAGGTTGAATTCCTTGGCCGTGAGGTCCAGGCGCTGCCCCTCGCGCATGGCGCGGCGCCGGATCAGGTCCAGCTCCAGGTCGCCCAGCCGCAGCACGGTGGCCTCGCCGCCGTTGCCGCCGCCCTGCGACCGCCGCAGCAGGACGTGGATGCGTGCCACCAGCTCGGAAAAGGCGAACGGCTTGAGCACGTAGTCGTCGGCGCCGCCCTGCAGCCCCCGGACCCGGTCCTCCACCTGCACGCGCGCCGTGAGCATCAGCACCGGGGTCTGCCGGACCTGCCGGGTCTGGCGCAGGGCGGCGAGCACGGCCAGGCCGTCGATGCCGGGCAGGTTGCCGTCCAGGATGATCAGGTCGTAGTCGTTCACCGACGCCATGTGCAGCCCGTCGACGCCGTTCAGCGCGGCGTCCACCACGAAGCCTTCCTCGCCCAGGCCTTTCTTCAGGTACTCGGACAGCTTGGGCTCGTCTTCCACCAGCAGCAGTTTCATGGGGGGCTCCCGTGATGCGATGGGCTGCGGCCCGGGGTGGCGCCGTCAGCCATGGTTCGGCTCCTGCGGCTGGCCGTCCGCAGTGGAGGCCGGGCCGAAATGTGGGGCGCCACTGCCGCGTTCGCAGGCCTGCGTCTCCATCTGGATGGTCGAATGATGGATGGAGCACTCGTTCGCCAGCCGCGCGCGCAGGTCCCGCAGGGCCTGCTGCGGGTCGATCCGGGGATCGTAGACCACATGGGCCGTCAGGCTGGTCTTGCCGTTCGAGACGCTCCAGACGTGCAGGTCGTGCACGTCGAGCACGCCCGGATAGCCTTGCAGCAGGCGGCTGACCGCCTGGATGTCCACCTCGCGCGGAACGCCTTCCAGCAGCACGTTCACGCTCTCGCTGAGCAAGGTCCAGGTGCGCGGCAGCACCCAGAGCCCGATGGCCACGGCCACCGCCGTGTCCACCCAGGTCCAGCCGGTGAAGTAGATGACGATGGCGCCGGCGATGACGCCCACCGACCCGAGCAGGTCGGCCCAGACTTCCAGGTAGGCGCCCTTGACGTTCAGGCTCTGCTCCCGCCCGCCCGCCAGCAGGCGCATGCTGATGAAGTTGATGGCCAGGCCCGCCGTGGCGACCGCCAGCATGGCCAGCGACTGCACCTCGGGCGGCGACGAGAAGCGCCGGTAGGCCTCGTACAGCACATAGCCCGCGACGCCGAAGAGCAGCAGGGCATTGAACGCGGCCGCCAGGATCTCGAAGCGGGCGTAGCCGAAGGTGCGCGCGTCGTCGGCCGCGCGCCGGCCCAGGCGGATCGCCAGCAGCGCGATGCCCAGCGCCACCGCGTCGGTGAACATGTGCGCGGCATCCGACAGCAGCGCCAGGCTGCCGCTCCAGAGGCCGCCCGCCACCTCCACCAGCAGAAAGCCCGCGGTGAGCAGCAGGGCCTTCTTCAGCGCGCCTTCATGGGCGTTGGCGCCATGGTCGTGTCCGGCCGACATGCTCAGTGCCCCCCGGCCGCCGGGGCCGGCAGCTCGCTGGCCGGATCGGCCGGCTGCGCTTCGTCCCGGCGGTGGGCCAGGCTGTAGAGCAGCGGCAGCACCAGCAGCGTGAGGATGGTGGACGACAGGATGCCGCCGATCACCACCGTCGCCAGCGGGCGCTGCACCTCCGAGCCCGTGCCCGTCGCCAGGGCCATGGGGATGAAGCCCAGCGACGCCACCATGGCGGTCATCAGCACCGGGCGCAGGCGCTGCACGGCGCCGTGGCGCACGGCCTGGGCCAGCGGCATGCCTTCCTCTTCGCGCAACTGCCGGATGAAGCTCAGCATCACCAGGCCGTTGAGCACGGCCACGCCCGACAGCGCGATGAAGCCGATGCCCGCCGAGATGGACAGCGGAATGCCGCGCAGCCACAGCGCCAGCACGCCGCCCGTCAGCGCGAAGGGAATGCCGGTGAACACCAGCAGACCGTCTTTCACGTTGCCGAACATGGCGAACAGCAGCACGAACACCAGGCCGAGTGACACCGGCACGACGATCTTCAGCCGGTCCGCGGCGGACTGCAGGTTCTCGAACTGCCCGCCCCATTCCACCCAGTAGCCGGCCGGCAGCGCCACCTGCCGGATGGCCGACTGCGCCTCGGCGACGAAGGAGCCCAGGTCCCGCCCGCGCACGTTCGCGCTGACGACGATGCGGCGCTTGCCGTTCTCGCGGCTGACCTGGTTGGGGCCAGGCGCGATGTCCAGCGAGGCGACTTCGCTCAGCGGGATGAACGCGGTCGCCGCGCCGTTGCCGTTCCGGGGCAGGGCGATGGGCAGGCGGCGGATCGCGTCCAGGTCGGTGCGCACGTCTTCGGGCAGCCGGACCAGGATGTCGAAGCGCCGGTCGCCCTCGAACAGCGTGCCGGCGCGCCGGCCGCCGACCGCCGTGGCCAGGGTGCCCTGCACGTCGGCGATATTGAGGCCGTAGCGCGCGGCCTTGGAGCGGTCGATGGACACGGTCAGCACCGGCAGGCCGGTGGTCTGCTCGACCTTGACCTCCGAGGCGCCCTCCAGCTTTTGCAGCACCGCCGCCGCGCGGGTGGCCGCCTGGTTCAGCTGATCCATGTCGTCGCCGAAGATCTTGACCGCCACGTCGCTGCGGATGCCGGAGATCAGCTCGTTGAAGCGCAGCTGGATCGGCTGCGAGAACTCGTAGCTGTTGCCCGCGATCTTCTCGACCTCGTCCTGGATGGCGTCCAGCAGCTCGGCCGGCGTCTTGCGCGGCGCGGGCCATTCGCTCTCGGGGTTGAGCATGATGTAGCCGTCGGAGATGTTGGGCGGCATGGGGTCGGAGGCGATCTCCGCGGTGCCGGTCCGTGCGAAGACGCGCTTGACCTCGGGGAACTTCGCCTTGATGGCGGCTTCGATCTTCTGCTGCATGGCCACCGATTCGCTCAGGCTGGTGCCCGGAATGCGGATGGCCTGGATGGCGAGGTCGCCCTCGCTCAGGCTGGGCGCGAACTCCGTGCCCAGCCGCGTCGCCATGAGGCCGGACAGTACCACCGCGACCAGGGCCGCCGTCAGCATCACCGCCTTGGCGTCCAGCACGCGCTCCAGCAGCGGCTCGTAGCGCTGGCGCAGCCAGGACATCAGGCGGTTCTCCTTCTCCGCGACGTGGCGGCCGATGAAGAGCGCGACCGCGGCCGGCACGAAGGTCACCGACAGCAGCATGGCGCCCAGCAGTGCGATCACCACGGTGAAGGCCATGGGGTGGAACATCTTCCCCTCGACCCCGGTCAGGGCGAAGATCGGCAGGTACACCACCATGATGATCAGCTGGCCGAAGACCAGCGGGCGCCGCGCCTCGCGGGCCGCCTCGAACACCTCGTCGAAGCGCTCCCGCAGGCTGAGCGCGCGCCCCGCCGCATGCTGCGCATGGGCCAGCCGGCGGATGCAGTTCTCCACGATCACCACCGCGCCGTCCACGATGATGCCGAAGTCCAGCGCCCCCAGGCTCATCAGGTTGGCGCTGACCTTCTGCGACACCATGCCGGTGAAGGTGAAGAGCATGGCCAGCGGAATGACCATGGCGGTGATCAGCGCCGCGCGGATGTTGCCCAGGAAGGCGAAGAGCACCGCGATCACCAGCACCGCGCCTTCGAGCAGGTTCTTCTTCACGGTCGCGATGGCCTTGTCCACCAGCACCGTGCGGTCGTAGACCGTGACCGCCTTCACCCCGGCCGGCAGGGTGCGGTTGATCTCCAGCATCTTGCGGTCCACCGCCTGCGACACCGTGCGGCTGTTCTCGCCGATCAGCATGAAGACGGTGCCGAGCACTACCTCCTTGCCGTTGTCCGTGGCCGCGCCCGTGCGCAGTTCGCGGCCCAGCACCACCTCGCCGATGTCGCGCACCCGGATGGGCACGCCGGCCGCCTGGCTGACCACGATGTTGCCGATGTCCTCCATCGTGCGCACCTGGCCGGGCGCGCGGATCAGGTACTGCTCGCCGCGGCGCTCGATGTAGCCGGCGCCGACGTTCTCGTTGTTGCGCTCCAGCGCGGCCACCACGTCGGCCAGCGTCAAGCCGTAGGCATAGAGCTTTTCCGGCCGGGGCGCGACCTGGTATTCCTTCGCGAAGCCGCCGATGCTGTTGATCTCGGTCACGCCCTTCACGTTGCGCAGCTGGGGCTTGATGATCCAGTCCTGGATCTCGCGCAGGTCGGTGGGCGTGTATTCCCGGCCGTCCGGCCGGCGCGCGCCGTCCTCGGCCTCCACGGTCCAGAGATAGATCTCGCCCAGGCCCGTGGAGATCGGCCCGGCCACGGGGCTCGCGCCCTCGGGCAGCTGCTCGCGCGCGGCCTGGATGCGTTCGTTCACCAGCTGGCGCGCGAAGTAGAGGTCCGTGCCGTCCTCGAAGATCACCGTGACCTGGGACAGCCCGTAGCGCGACAGCGACCGGGTCTGCTGCAGGCCCGGCAGGCCGGCCATCACCGTCTCGATGGGGTAGGTGATGCGCTGCTCGGTCTCCAGCGGCGAATAGCCCGGGGCCGCCGTGTTGATCTGCACCTGGACGTTGGTGATGTCCGGCACCGCATCGATGGGCAGGCGCTGGTAGTTGTAGAGGCCCAGGGCCGCCATGCCCGCGACGGCGAGCATCACGAGCCAGCGGTGGGCGATGGAGAAATGGATGATGCGTTCGAACATGCCGTGCAGCCTCAGTGTTCGTGGCCCGAAGAGCCCTTGCCCTGCTGCGCCTTCACGGCGAAGCTGCCCTTGGCCGCGTAGTCCGTACCGGCCGCCAGGCCTTCCAGGATCTCGACGCGCTGCGGGCCGGCGCGGCCGGTCTTCACGGCGCGTGGCTCGAAGCCCCCCGGCACCTTCACATAGACGGTCGGCTGGTTCTCCACCGTCTGGATGGCGTCGGCCGTGACGGTGACGGGTGCCTGCGCCTTGTCAGCGACCAGCTCCACCGTGACGAACAGCCCGGGGCGCCAAGCCATCTCGGGGTTCGGCAGGGTCACGCGCGCCGTCGCGGCGCGGGTCTGCTCGCCGATGAGCGAGCCCACGTACGACACCTTGCCCGTGGCCTCGCGCTGGAAGCCGGTGGCCTTGATGAGCGCCGATTCGCCCACCCTCACCAGCGCCAGGTTGGTGGCCGTGACGTTGATCTGCGCCCAGACCGTGCTCAGGTCCGACAGCGTGAAGACGTTGGCGTCCTCCTTCACCGACTCGCCGAGCGCGATGTGCTTTTCGACCACCATGCCGTCGAACGGCGCCCGCAGCTCGTAGCGCGCCAGGCTGCCCGCAGCCGGGGTCGCGCCCAGCGCCTTGAGCTTCTGGCTGGCGTTCGCCACGGCGATCTCGGCCTCGCGCTGGGCCTGCTCCGCCTGCAGGAAGTCCTGCTGGGCGGAGATCTTGTCCTCGAACAGCCGGCGCTCGCGGTCGGCCGTGGTCTTCGCCAGCGCCAGGCGCTTCTGCGCGGCCATCAGCTCGCTGCGCTGCTCGGACAGCGCCACGCTGGAGATCACGGCCAGCACCTGGCCCTTCTTCACCGGCTGGCCCAGGTCCGCATGCACGCTTTCCACCACGCCCGCTACCCGCGGCACGACGTGCGCGGTGCGGTCCTCGTTGAAGCGGATCTCGCCCGGCAGCTGCGCGCGGGTCTCGATCTCGCCCGGGCCGCTGGTCTCTACCACCACGCCGGAGGTGCGCAGTTGCTCGTCGGTGAAGGCGATCTTGCCGCCTTCGTGGCCGGCATCTTCTTCCTTGCCGTGGCCGTGGGCCGCTTCGCCGGCCTGTCCTTCGGCGTGGCCCTCTTCGTCGTGGTCTGCCTTGCCCTGCTCTTCCTTGCCGTGGCCATGGCCGTCTTCGGCGGGGGCCTTGGCTTCAGCGGCGGCGGGCTGGTTGGCCGCGCCGCCGGTCTTGGCCGGCCGCAGGATGAGCCAGCCCGCGATGAGCGCGACCAGCAGGATGGCGACGATGGCGAGGGTGTGTCGGGGGCGGCTCTTCTGTTCGGAGCCGGAGTCAACAAGGATCTTTTTCATGGTGTTTGGGGCTGGCTGGGTGGGAGCAGCGGGGATGCCGCGTCGGCGATGCTGAGCAGGCGTTCGAGCTCTGCCGCAGCGCGGTAGGTGTCGAGCAGGGCGCGCAGGTACTGCGCCTGGGTGGTGACCCAGGTGCGCTGCGCGTCCAGCGCCTCCAGGTAGCTGAACTTGCCGAGCTGGAAGCCCTGGGCGGCGGCGCGGTAGGCCTCCAGCGCGCCGGGCACCGCATCGCGCTGCAGGGTCAGGGCCTCGGCGCGGGCCGAACGCAGCTGCTCGCGGACCTGGGCGATCTCGGAGTCCAGCCGCAGCTCGGCGGCGGTCAGCTCTTCGCGCGCCTTGTCCTCGCGGCTCAGCGCTTCGGCGATGTTTCCCTGGTTCCGGTCGAAGAGCGGCAGCGGAACGCTCAGGCCCACTACGGCGGCCGTGACGCCCGACTCCTGGCTGCGCTTGGCGCCCACGGAGACGGCGACATCCACCATGCGCCGGGAACGCTCCAGCTCCACTGCGGCCCGGGCCCGGTCGAGTTCCAGCCGGGCGCGCCGCAGCACCGGGGACGCGGCCAGGCGCGCGGACACGGCCCCGTCGGCCAGGCCTTCCGCGGGCAGGTCCAGGCGGCCCAGCAACGGAGTCGCGCTGCGGCTCGTATCGCCCCAGAGCGCGAACAGCTTCTGGCGGCTGGTGCGCAGCTGGCCCTCGGCCTGCGCAGCCTCGGCCTGGGCGGCGGCCCGCGCCACCTGGGCGCGGGTCTGCTCGATGGGTGCGATCTTGCCGGCCTGCACCCGCTTGCCGGTGGCTTCGGCATCGCCACTGGCAAGCTCCAGGGACGAGCGGGCCAGGCGCAGCCGCTCCTCGGCCACCAGCGTTTCGTGGAAGGCCACCACCACCTGCGCGCGCACGTCGGCACGGACCTGCTCCAGGTCGGCGGCGGCCTGTTCGCGCACCCGTTCCGCCACGGCCGTGCGGGCGGCGCGCTTGCCGCCCAGTTCCAGCTTCTGGGTGATCTGCAGGGTGGAGGTCTGCCGGCCCCGGCGGAAGTCCTCCTGCTGGAGCGAGAGCTCCGGGTTGGGGCGCAGGCCCGCCTGCAAGGCGGCACCGCCCGCTGCGTCGAATTCGCGCTGCGCGATGGCGATGCCGGTGTTCTTCGCCAGCGCCAGCGCGATGGCTTCGGCCAGCGTCAGGGGCACTGCTGCTGTGGCCGCAGGTGGCGGAGGCGTGGCGGCGGTCTGCGCATGGACCGGCGCAAGTCCGGTGGCAAGGGTGGTAAGGGCGATGGAAAGGCTGGCCAGCAGGTAGGGGCCGGCCTTTCCGAGGAAAGGTCGTGGGTCGAGCACCTGGATCTCCGAAGTGGAAAGGACTTCGGCGGACCCAGGGCGCGCGCGCAGTTCAGGTGCGCGCCGGGCGGTCCGCCGTCGATGGAGCGCGCCCGGGCCATCGGGGGCGATCGATATCGTTGGCGGCACCTGTGCCGTGATGGTTCATGTCCGGCGGAACGATCCAGTCGAAGCGGCCGGGCGTTGCGGGCAGCGGCGCTTCATGCAGGCCGGCCAGCGCCGAGGCCTGCGCCAGCGTGTGGAACAGGCAGGGCTCGCCGCCGTGCTCTTGGGTGTGGCCACCCGCCGGCACGCCGGCCACGGGCTGCGCCGGGGCTGCGTCCTCTTCATCCGCCACCGACTCCACGGAGGCGCCGGACTCGTGCGCCTGTGCGGCAGCCCACTGCAGCGGCAGCAGAAGCAGCATGAAGACGATGACGAGGCGGCGGAACATTCGTGCGGGATCGGGGAAAGGCGGCGGCGGTACGGAAGCAGCGATGTGGGTCTTGCCGAAGGGGCCGGGGGAGGCGCTTCTTCCGGCGTGGATCTTAGGGGTTGGAGGCCGTCGTTTCGGCCCGGCCAGGATTACAAGTTTGTCATCTGGCGCATCGGCCGAGCGTTGCATCGTACATGACGGACTTGTCATTTTCGCGTCCGCCTGCTGTCGGGGTTCGATTTCTACAGTGGCTGCATCTACCGGGGCACAGGCTCCGGAGATTCTGAAAACCACCAACGAAAGGACTTTCCAATGAAGAACAACAACACCCGTCGCCTGCCGCAGATCGCCTTCGGCGCCATCGGTTTGTCGCTGCTCGCGCTGTCGGGCGCAGCATCGGCCAACGGCTACTGGCATCCGGCCAACAACGAAGTCGGTGTCACGGTCCACCCCGACCATTTCCAGAGCACCAAGACCCGCGAGCAGGTCCGCGCCGAAGCCATCGAAGCCCTGCGCAACGGCGGCAACTGGCAAGTGACGGAAAGCGGCGAGCCTTCCCGCGTGCCGGCGCAGCAGCAGGCCGTGCGCCAGGGCCGCGCTGCATCCGCTGCGCCCCAGCAGCAAGGCACGGCCGAATAAGCGCCCGCTCACGCCAGACGGCAGGCTAACGGGCGCCCGCGGCGGCATCGGCCGGTTGTCCGACACCGGCGCCGCCGCGCATTGCATGAATCTGGCGGCCAGCCATGCCGTCGCTGGCCGCTGCGCGTTCCCGTTCCCACAGGCCACCGGAGGATCTGTCCATGCATAGCCCTGCTGCTGCAAGCCCGCCGCCCGATGGCGCTCCTTCCGCGCCGGCCGTTCCGGTGTCGCCCGAACACTCGGTGGCGGGCGAGGAGGATCCCGGCGCAGCATTGGACGTGCCACCCGCCCCGGTGCCGCCGCCGGCTCCCGGCAAGGATTGACCGACCCGGCCGCAGCCTGCGCGCGGCTGCCGGCTTGGCTTTGCGCCTTCGCTCAGCTCCCGCGCCGCGCCTGTCGCTGCTGCTCCAGCAGCGAAAAGAGGCCCATGCCCGCCGCCATGGCCGCCACGAACCACCAGGCGCCCTCGTAGCCGGCCGCGGCGCCCACCAGGGCCGGGCCCGGGCAGAAGCCCGCCAAGCCCCAGCCCGCGCCGAAGGCCAGGCTGCCCAGCAGCAGGCGGCGGTCCAGCGTGGTGCGCGTGGGCCATTGCAGCGGCGCGTCCAGCAGGCTGCGCTTGCGCCGCCTCAGCAAGGCGAAGGCCGGGGCCGTGACGGCGATGGCGCCGCCCATCACCAGAGCGAGCGACGGGTCCCAGGCGCCTGCCACGTCGAGAAAGCCCAGCACCTTGGCCGGGTCCGCCATGCCCGACAGCACCAGGCCCAGCCCGAAGATCAGGCCGGACAGCAGGGCGAAGCCCAGGCGGAGGAATGCGTTGGTGTTCATGGATCAGCCTCCCCAGCCAGGAATGGCGAGCACGTGCCGCAGGGCATAGACCGTCAGAAAGCCCGCCGCCATGAAGGCGGCGGTGGCCGCCAGCGACCGCGGCGAGCCGCGCGAGAGGCCGCACACGCCGTGGCCGCTGGTGCAGCCTGCGGCATAGCGCGTGCCCAGCCCCACCAGCAGCCCGGCCACGATCAGCGCAGGCGTGCCCACGGTGATGGTGGCGGGCGGCAGCGCGCCGGCCAGGCGCCAGAGCGGCACGGCCAGCAGCAGCCCGGCGATGAAGAGCCCGCGCCAGAGCCGGTCGCCCGCCGCGCTGCGCCCCAGCAGGCCGCCCATCACGCCGCTGATGCCGGCGATGCGCCCGTTGAAGGCCATGAAGAGCACGGCGGCCAGGCCGATGAGCACGCCGCCGGCGAGCGACCGCCAGGGGGTGAAGTGTGTCCAGTCGATGGTCATGGTGCGAATTCCTCAGGGTGGGGGGATGCCGCAGGGCCGCAGAACGCCGCGTGCAGCGCCTGCATGACGGCCAGCACCTCGGCGCTGGCCAGCCGGTAATAGACGAACTTGCCTTCGCGCCGCGTTGCCACCAGCCCCTCGTCGCGCAGCACGCCCAGCTGCTGCGACAGCGTGGGCTGCACGACGCCGGTCTGCGCCTGCAGCTCGCCCACATTGCGCTCTGCGCCGGCCTCGGCCAGCTGGCACAGCAGCAGCAGGCGGTCTTCGTTGGCCATGGCTTTGAGCAGGGCGCAGGCGCGGCCGGCCGAGGCGCGCAGCTGCTCCAGCGCCTCGGTGGACGGGGCCTGGGTCGTCATCGGGGGTGGCGGTGCGGTGCTTTCCATGCGATCATTATATTGAAATATATATTCATTGTTTGCATATCGTTATCGCGTCCATGCGCTTGCCATCGGCCAGGAGATCCGTCATGACCCACAGCCCCACCCCCGCCGCCACGGCCGAATCGCCCGCCGCCCAGGTGCACGCCTTCTTCGATCCCGCCACCTCGACCGTCACCTACGTGCTGTTCGAGGGCGCGGGCGGCGCCTGCGCGGTGATCGACCCGGTGCTGGACTACGACGCCAAGTCCGGGCGCACCGCCACCGCGTCGGCCGACCAGGTGATCGCCTTCATCCAGGCGCAGGGGCTGCAGGTGCAGTGGCTGCTCGAAACCCATGCCCATGCCGACCATCTCTCCGCCGCGCACTACCTGCACGGCAAGCTGGGCGGCACCATCGCCATCGGCTCGGCCATCCGCACCGTGCAGGGCGTGTTCGGCCGGCTCTTCCATCTGGCCGAGCCCGGGTTCCGTGCCGACGGCGCGCAGTTCGGCCACCTGTTCGAGCCCGACGAGCGGTTCCATGTCGGCGCCCTGCGCCTGCGGGCGATGCACGTGCCCGGCCACACGCCGGCCGACATGGCCTATGTGCTGGAAGACGCGTCGGGCACGGCGCAGATGGCTTTCGTGGGCGACACGCTGTTCATGCCCGACGTCGGTAGCGCGCGCTGCGACTTTCCCGGTGGCGACGCGCGCACGCTCTATGCGTCGGTGCGCCGCCTGCTGGCCCTGCCCGCCGCCACGCGCCTCTTCATGTGCCACGACTACCCGCCCGAGGGCCGCGCCCCGCAGTGGGAAACCACCGTGGCCGCGCAGCGCGAGCGCAACATCCACCTGCGCGACGGCATCGACGAGGCCGCGTTCGTCGCCCTGCGCGAGCGGCGCGACGCCACGCTGGACATGCCGGTGCTGATCCTGCCGTCCATCCAGGTCAACATCCGCGCGGGCGAGCTGCCGCCGCCCGAGGCGAACGGCACGCGCTACCTCAAGATCCCGCTCGACGCGCTGTAGGCGCAGGCCCTCCAGGGGGTGGCCGCCGCCGCAAGCGGCCCGGGCTCAGCCGGCCGATGGCATCGGAGCCGCCAGCGCGCTGCCATCCAGCCGCTCGCAATGCGCGACGAAGCGCTGCAGCGGGTCCGACAGGCGCTTCTGGCGATGGTGGACCAGGTAGAAGCGGCGCTTGAGCCGGGGCAGCGTGGTGTGCAGCACCGCCAGGCGGCCCAGCGTCACCAGATCCTGCACCGCGCACCAGGGCAGGCAGGCCAGCCCCAGGCCGGCGGCCGCGGCCTGCTTGATGGCCTCGGTGCTGCCGGGCTGCAGGTCGCCCTGCAGATGGTGCAGATGCGGCAGCAGGGCGTGCTCCACCGCTTCGCGCGTGCCCGAGCCGGGCTCGCGCAGCAGCCAGCGCGCCTGCCGCAGGGCCTTGAGCGGCACGCGCGCCTGCGGGCCATGGGCCTGCGCCAGCGGATGCGCCGGCGCGGCCACCACCACCAGCTCGTCCTCCAGCCAGGGAACGACCTGCAGCGCGGGCTCGTGGCAGGGCCCCTCGATCAGGCCCATGTCCACCTCCAGCCGGTCCACCGCTTCGGCGACCTCCCGCGTGTTGCCGATGACCACGTCCACCGCCGCGCCGGGCCAGGCCTTCAGGTAGCCGGCCACGAGCGCCGGCAGCACGTAGTTGCCGATCGTGGTGCTGGCGCCGATGCGCAGCCGCGTGGCCAGCGGCGCATGGGCGCCGCCCGGGCCGCCCAGGCCGAACTGGCTTTCGATGGCCAGCGCGGCATCGAGCAGGGCCCGGGCCTGGGGCAGCAGGGCGCGGCCGCAGTCGTTGAGCAGCAGCCGCTTGCCGATGCGGTCGAAGAGCTGCGCCTGCAGCAGCGCCTCCAGCTCGTTCAGCGCGGCGCTGGTGGCCGACTGCGAGAGCGCCACGCGCTCGCCCGCCGCCGTGGTGCTGCCGGTATCGGCCACCGCCGTGAAGATCAGCAATTGACGCAGGGTGAGTCGCATGTCGGCCCTTGTTGATTACCTGTTTGGTAATTTGGTTATAGCTAAATTATCCGTTTGTCAGATAGATGGCTGCGGTTCAAAGTTCTCCCATCGCGTCGGTGAGCGACGCGATGGAGAAAAAAACTATGCACACCGCCCCCTCCTCGGCTCCCGTCGCCACCTCCTTCGCGCACGCTCCGGTCCCCCTGGCCCGCTGGAGCGCCGCCCTGGCGCATTCGCTGCGCCAGGCCTTGCCGGGCCTGGCGCTCACGGGGGCGCTGGCGTTCGCATCCATCCACCTCGGCGAACTCGCGTGGTTCGCATCCCACGGCATCAGCGCGCTGACCCTGGCCATCGTGCTGGGCATGCTGGTCGGCAACACCGTATATGCCCGCATGGGCGCGGTGGCCGGAGCGGGCGTGAATCTCTCCAAGGTCCGCCTGCTGCGCCTGGGTATCGTGCTCTACGGCCTGCGGCTGACCTTCCAGGACATCGGCCATGTCGGCTGGGCCGGCGTCGCCATCGATGCGGCCGTGTTGGGCAGCACCTTCGCGCTGGCGTGCTTTCTCGGCACCCGGGTGTTCGGGCTGGACCGCCGCACGGCGATGCTGATCGGCGCCGGCAGCTCCATCTGCGGCGCTGCGGCCGTGATGGCGGCCGAGCCCGTCGTGCGCGGCCGGGCGGAGCAGGTGACGGTCGCGGTCGCCACGGTGGTGGTGTTCGGCACGGTGTCGATCTTCCTCTACCCGCTGCTCTACCAGTTCAACGCGCAGCACCATCTCATCGACCTCTCCGCCCAGGCCTACGGCGTCTTCGCGGGTTCCACGATCCACGAGGTCGCCCAGGTGGTGGCGGCCGGCCGCGCCGTCGGCGAGGCTTCTGCCGATACGGCCGTGATCGCCAAGATGGTCCGCGTGATGATGCTCGCGCCCTTCCTGGTCATCCTCTCGGCATGGCTGTCGCGCGATGCCGCGGCCCACGGCCGGCAAGGCGCTGCCGATGGTGCGGAGGGCGGCGGGAGCGCCCCGCAGCGCGGCGGCATCGCCATCCCCTGGTTCGCCCTGGGCTTCGTCGCGGTCGCTGGCCTGCATTCGCTGAACGTGCTGCCGGCCGCCGCCGTCGCCCACCTGACCGAGATCGACACGGTGCTGCTGGCCATGGCCATGGCCGGCCTCGGGCTGACCACGCACGTCTCTGCCATCCGCCGCGCCGGCATCCGTCCGCTGGCGCTGGCGGCCACGCTGTTCGTGTGGCTGGTCTGCGGCGGGCTGGCCATCAACCTGGGCGTCGGCTGGCTGCTGCAGGGGTGAGGGGCACGCGTCGTTGTCGCAACTTGTCGTACTACCCTTACTGCCTGCGATGCCGCGCCTAGCCAGAACCGCTTCGCTGGGTTTTGATAGCCGCTCTTAGCAGGCTGCAATGCGTGTGAATGATCTTCCTGGCGGGCGGGCGGGCGGGCGGGCGGGCGGGCGGGCGGGCGGGTGGAGCAGGGCACGCCTTGGCATGGAATTCGGCCTCTTCTTCTCCATGAAAGCCAGACCGTGGCTTATCGATAAAATCCAAAACCTGACCTCGCAACACTACCGCATGCCCAAGACCACCGTACCCCCACGCAAGGCCCCTAGCCGCCAAGCGGTGCTGCGGTCTGTGGCCAGCTCCACCGCCGTCGAAACCGGCCACAGCGTCGTCCTGCTGGAGCGCCGGCTACAGCAGCCTGTGGTGAGGTTTCCCCGCGTCAAGCTGGCCCGCTGAGGTCGCCAGCGCTTGCGGCCATGGCCTGGGCCACAAGCCGCTCCATGGGACCGTAGTTTTCGGAGAAGCCGGCGTGGATCGCACCGATGTAGGCCGTCTTGTGTTGCTCCCAGCCGCTGTAGTCCAGCGGCTCATGGCCGGCCTGCACTGCCATCACATCGGCGAGCAGGCGGGACAGGCGCCCATTGCCCTCGCGAAACGGGTGAATCAAGATCAGTTCCACATGCGTCACGGCGATGGCGCTCACCAGCACGTCCGGGGCCAGGTGGTTGCAGGGCGTCCATCTCCTGAGGCACTTCCGTTCGAAATCCTTCAGCAAGCCTGGAAGCAGCCCTGCGGTGGCGAACTGAAAGCCGCCCTTGCCAAGGTTGACTGAGCGCTCCTGCCCTGCCCAGAGATAGACGTTGCCCAGCCACATTCGGTGCCAGCGCTTGAGGTCGTCCACCGTTAGCTGGCGATTCGGCAGATTCTGCAGAAGCACCTCTTCGTACAAATCGCCCAGGAGCTGCAATTCAAGCTCGTCCATGTCATCTACGGACTTGATGCCAACCAGGTTGCGCAGCACCTGCTCATTCGAGCCCGGTTCGAACTCGCCCTCGGCTCCGCTGGTGTGATAGCGGCTGGTCATCGTTCTGCTGTTCAGACGTCGTGCCCTGCAAATGGGCCTGGAAGATGACTGGCTTCCCGGAACTCGCCCCAAGTCTTCGAGCGGCACTCGTTAAGCATGTGTCGAAGGTCTTTCTGGGGAGCCATGGGGCGAGCGCCAGCTGCTTGGGTGGGCGTGTTCAGAGGGTGAAGTCGTATTCCACCGTGATCGGAGCGTGGTCCGAGAACTTCACGTCCTTGTAGATGTTCTCGCTGCGCGCCAGCGCGGCGATGGCCGGCGTCGCCAGGTGGTAGATGGTGCGGCAAAAAACCCACTATCGGTAGGGCATCAGCAGCAAAACTTTGTGCAACAGGCCCAAAGAATACGACCGTAATGTTATGATTGCGGCATGCTCGAAACTGGACTCCATCGCCCCAAGCAACCGCAGGTAGTCAGAGAGCGGCTGCTGGCCGCATGTGTGGAGTTACTGTCCGAAGGCGTTCCACTTTCCATCGGCGAGGTGGCCTCTCTGGCGGGTGTGACCAAAGGAGCCGTGCAACACCACTTCGGCACCCGTGAAGCATTACTGATGGCTCTATACGACGAGCTTGAACTGCATTTCGTTGCTCAGGTTCAGACGGCCGGGGTTGGTCTGTCGGCAGCGGGCGCGTACGTCGCCGCGACCGTGAAAGCTCAAACCGACGATGAATTGGCTCGTCGCTGGCGTGCGCTGCTTGTTGCCTGCGTCATCGACCGTGCTTTGGCAACCAGATGGAACCGCTGGGTGCAAGCAGACAGAAAAAACGACGGTGCTGGTGTCAATGGAAAGCTAGTAGCACGTCTTGCGGCAGATGGCCTTTGGCTGTCGGACATGCTGGGTACCTACCAGCTATCGGAAGCAGAGCGCGAAGCCCTTGGGGCGGAACTTCTTCAACTAACGGAAGGAAACTGAAATGAACTCGTACGTATTTCTCGGCGGTGCCATCGCTCTGGAAGTGGTTGGCACGACCTTCATGAAAACATCGGAGGGCTTTACCCGGCTGTGGCCCAGTGTGGCCGCCGTGGTGTCTTACGCTGTGTGCTTCTACCTGCTCTCGCAGACATTGAAGGAGATTCCGACCGGCATCGCCTACGCGATTTGGTCAGGATGCGGCATCGTGCTCATCTCCCTCATTGCTTGGCTGCTTCACGGTCAAAAACTCGACCTTGCGGCGATTGCTGGCATCGGCCTGATCGTCGCTGGTGTCATCGTTCTCAACCTCTTCTCCAAAAGCGCTGCACACTGAGTGCGACCTGGAACGTGGGAAGGGTGTCGGTCGGCTTAAAGCGTCATGTCGTAGTCAACGACTACCGGGGCGTGGTCGCTGAACTTCTGGCCCTTGTAGATGCTGACGGAACGAGCCAGTTCCGCCAATCCCGGGGTCGCTATCTGGTAGTCCAGTCTCCACCCAACGTTGTTGGCGTAGGCCTGACCCCGGTTGCTCCACCATGTGTAGCAAGTCTCTGTCGTGTCAGGATGGAGGCGACGATACACGTCCACGAGCCCGCCTTCACTTAGCACCTTGGTCATCCACGCACGCTCTTCGGGTAGAAAGCCACTGTTCTTCTGGTTGCTACGCCAGTTTTTCAGGTCGGCATTCTGATGGGCGATGTTTACATCCCCCATCAGAATGAACTCCCGCTCCTCGCGCATGGACAGTAGCTTGGGGTAAAGCAAGGCGAGGAACCGGAACTTGGCTTGTTGGCGCTCTTCACCTGATGACCCGCTAGGGAAGTAGCAACTCACGATGCTGAGTTTGCGGCCGGGCTTGTCGAAGCGTGCTTCAACCCACCGTCCTTCGTTGTCGAACTCGTTGTCGCCTAAGCCGATGACCACATCGGACGGCGCTTCGTGCATGTAGATGCCCACGCCTGAATAACCGCGTTTTTGGGCGTAGTGGAACTGCCCGGCCATCTTGCCGATGTGGCAGTGGATGCCCTTGACCTGTTCGTCTTGGGCCTTGACTTCTTGGACACCGATGACGTCGGCTTCCTGCTGCCCTGCCCAATCGAAAAATCCCTTGCTCGCGGCCGAGCGGATGCCGTTGAGGTTCGCGGTGATGATGCGCATGCCTGTCCTGATTCAATTAACAACTGCGTACCGCCTTGGACCACCGAGACTGCAACGCCCTAGCGCATTGTCGCAGGCGCTGCGGGGAGAACTGGGCTCGGGATGCTCGCATCCTCGAACGCTCGGGGCTTGTCCTTTTCTCCCAGTGCCCAAGCCTTTTTCAACACCTCGTAAGCTCCTGGGTCGGAGGTCGCCAGCTTCAACAGTGCGCCGCCAAGAGAGTATTTGCGGGCAGCAGCATTTTTTCGGGCTGTTACTGAAACCTTGGCGAGAAGGGCCGATTTTTCAGCGTCCAATTGGCTCATTCTCTTTTTCAACGCATTTATACTAGCCACGATATATATCTCCTATTTCTCATGCTAAATTAACACTTTCTTTTTGATTGTGCTAATTTATATAGGGTGAATGTCCCGAGCGCGTTAATTAGTCCCAGCCCCCGAGTAGCCCCCTGCAAGGGCTCACTTATGCAAACTCTTCGAGTTTGCGTTCGCCATGGGCTGCGCCCCTGGACCCCGTTGCTTCGCAATCGCCTTCGGGGGTGCCGTGCCTAACCTCGCCACTTGGTTTACCCCCTCGCTGCAAGTCTTGCAGCGGTCCAAAGGCCGTAACGCCGTCGCAGCGGCTGCTTACCGTGCCTGCACCCTATTGCACGATGAGCAACTTGGAAAATCGCCCGATTACCGTCCCAAGACCGGCCACGTCTCTACGGAGTTATTCGGGGTGGATGGGCTAAAAATGGGTTTTGAGGATATCGGCACCCTCTGGAACAAAGCCGAACGGTCAGAGAAGCGCAAGAATTCGGCTGTCGCTCGTGAGCTGATGGTCCCTCTACCGCACGGGTGGACAGACGAGCAGCGGCTGCTTTGTGTTCGTGGTTTGGCGGAAATGCTAGTGGCTCGTTACGGGGTTGCAGTGATGGCTTCCATCCATCGCCCAGCCAATGGACAAAATGACCATGTCCATATTTTGTTCACGACCAGGGAGGTGGATGCAGAAATGAATTTTGGGAAAAAAACCAGAATTCTTGACGACATGAAAACCGGCGAGGTGAAGAAAATGCGGGAAGAGCTTTGCCGCATCATGAACGCGCATGCCCAGGCCAACGGCGACGACTGGTATGTCTACGCCGGGAAGTTTGTCGAGGTGGAGGAATGGCACATCCCCACCGCGCATATTCCGGTCAACGCGCCCGCCGAACTGCGCGAGGCCATGGAAGCGGAGAATTTAGCGATTGTGGAGGCTCGCCCCCTTCTCAAACGCATCATGGAAGAGTCAAAAGAGACGTCCGCGCAGGTCCAGGCAGCGTTGCATGTTGCCGCAAGCACAGCAACCCAGGAACACCAGATCGTCAACGCGGAAGTGCCCCAAGAGCGTCCATTAAGTCGGCCATTTGCCCCCAGTGCTAGCCCCTTGGCGGAGGATGCCCAACAGCGGATATCGCAGCTCACGAATTCGCTTGACCTTCGGCACGCCTTTCGTGAAGTAAAGCGGGCCCATGCCAGACGAGAGGAGGGGCGTGAAGTGGCAAACAAATGGCGAGCGCATCTTCGCGAGCTTGAAGCAGACCCGCCCAACCCACTGGTTTCCATGATGGCGAAAATGCTCCGCACCTTCGGCGTCCGGGACACCCTGGCGATTTACGAAGAGAAGGTAGTCGAAGCCCGAGCGGCCATAGAGCGGTGCAGGAAGAACGACACGGCCTTGACTGCGTACATCAATGACCCCGAGCGCAAGCGCAAATATGACGAGTGGATGCAATGGCCCGAGCACCGCGAGCGGGTCAAGGCGCACGAGGCGACATTGCCCGATGCTCCCCGTCCCAATCCGGTGCCCGGACCAGAAGACCACAGCGCAACCCCGTCCAACACTTGGAATGGCCCTTTCACTTTGACGCCGCACCAAACGCCAAAGATTCCCGAACCGTGGGAGTGGTGATTGATATCATTCTTTAATTATCGCCGCCGCCTCGCGGGGGCGACCTCATCTATTTTTCTGGATAAAAATGGATGAGGGCCACAAAGCAAAATTGATATCAGGCTGCCGACCTTGGGAAGAATAGGAATACTCCGACACATCGCTTCAACCTGATATCAAGAGCGGCCTGCCCTCATCATCACTTGACCCCGCCTACCTTAAATTGATAAGTTGATTGGACAAAGAAAAAGGCCCGCACGGGGCGGGCCTTTTTTACTGCACCTTTCTTTTCGACGGAAATGCAGTACAGGGAACAAGTCCATGATACTAATTCATCGTTCATTGTCAAGTAAACAAGTCGGCGCGAAAGCCGGCGATGTCGCTTGACCAAAAAACACCATCAAAAACGAGCCCTAATAGGTCGTATATCCGCGTTTCAACCGCATCGCGGCTGATGGCGGGCTATTACCACCGCAACGGCCAAAATCTCAGGGGGTCGTCGGTGGTCGGCTGCGGTCGTTGGCGCGCCTTCGGATTCGACTCCACTCACGCGGAAATTGAGGTTGGCGCGGACGGCGCGAAGCTCCACGGCCACTTCAAATGCGGGAACGTCTGGACCTGCGACCAGTGTGCCCGCGCCCGAGTCTCGCAGGCCCGCTCGTGGATTCGTGCCGCCTTGATTCCGGCATTGGAGGCCCATGGTTTGGGTGCCGCGATGATGACGTTCACCATGGCCCACAGCTACGACGGCAACTGGAAGGACTCTGTTGACCTGCTGCACGCTGCCTTCAAGCTCTTCGACAAGAACATGTCCCGACGGTACAAGGCAATCGGCTGCATGGGAAAGCTGAAAAGTTTTGAAGCGCCCGTAGGCGTCCATGGCATTCATGGGCACTTCCACGTCCTTCTGACCTACCTGCTAGGGGTGGATTTGACCGCTTTCGAAGCGCTTGCCCGCGCCGAATGGGAAAAGGCGGTGGCCCAGGTGGGCGGCAAGTGCAACGACCATGGCTTTGACCTGAAACTGAACGCCATGGCGGACTACCTCGCCAAGCAGGAATTGGCTCACGAAATGTCGAACCACGACACCAAGAAGGCTCGCAAAAAGGGGTTGCTGCTGGGGCAGTTGTTGGACCGGGCCGGCCGAGGCGATGCCAAGGCATCCGCCGAATGGCTGCGCGCTATCGAAGCGCTACAAGGCCGTAGCCGCTTTCACGCGGGCGACATTGCCAAAAAACTGGGCATTCCGACTTGCACAGCTTGGGAGGATGAGGAGCGGCAGGCGGAGAGGGAAAACCTCTCCGCTGACGCGCCCGAGCCGGTGCGCATTACCTATCCGATGCGCGACCACCTGACCGCGACGTGCCCCGACTCTCCGCGCCCAGGCTTGGCCATGATTCTGCGCGCAGCGAGGGACGGCGACACCGCGAAGGTGCTACAAATGGTGGAGGCACTATGCAAAGAGGCGAGGGCGCGTGACCGGCGCACGCCGAACAGTGCCCCGCTGTCCTTCTGGGATTGGCCGGACGACTACTTCGACCAGTTCACGATATCCGTCACAAGCTAGGCTTCGCGCCCTTGTTCTGTTGGTCTTGGACCCGTTTTCGTGCATCGGCTTCGCTGCTCGCGTTTTTGCCATCTATGGCGCGCAACATGGCAGCGGAGTCAATGGCTCTTAGTGCTACGGCTTCCACAAGCCCGTCTCCATCATGGGTCCATTCGGCGTAGTACGCGCGGCTGCATGAACGCTTGAACTCGGATGGTAGGACGATAGACATGGGCTCCGGAAGGAAGTTGTCCCCTCCTGTGGGGTTTGAGCCAATCCTCACAACGTCGAACATCCGGCATGGTGCTGCCGGTATCGCCGCGCCCGTGATGGTTCGTCCTCCTTCGGAGTACTGGCCAAAGTACTGCTTGCCATCTTGGTCGAACTCCCATCCAACCACGATGGCCCCGAACTTGTCGCCCATCTCACCCTTGATGAAGCTCTCTTTACCGAATTTCTTCCGGACTGCTTCCAGCAGGACTTGGCGGGTGTATCGCGCGGTCTTCGGCAGGCGCTGATTTTTCTGCACGAACCAAACGCTGTCGGCGTGGCCCTTGAATGCCACGAACTCATCGAGTGGCCCACTCCACGAGTTGTCGTAAAGCCGCTCCCCTTGCCAAGCAGCAAGGCCGCTTTCGACCTTGTTCGTGTAGATCGGGATGACCTTCATCTGCGCAGGTTTGCCGAAGGCCGCTTTTGCCTCTGCGACTGACATTCCCAGCTTGACGCCAGCAATGTCGGTGGCATGGGCGCCGAAGCTGAGGAGGGCGAGGCCCACGCTAGCGGCAAGCGACGCGCGTATTTTGTCAATGATGGAGCGCATCTGTTTCCCTCAATCCGCCATGCCATTGGTGCCAGTTGCCCACGAAAGTGGCTGAACGGGTGATGCCGGGCCGTGGCTGGCTGTCGGAGGGATGGAGGTTGCGCAGCCTGCTAAGGCTGCGACGGTGAAGGCAAGGATTGCAAGTTTCATAAGCGATGACCTCCTGTTGACGATGGCGGCACCACGCCGCAACCAGGGGCGCATCGTAGCTCAAGAAAGTCGTGTTACGACTATTCCTAGTTGGACTAAACGATGTGAGGCATGTCTGCCTCTCTTTACCATGCTGACTACGAAGACTTGCGCAGGGTGCTGCGCTCTATACGAAGGCAAGCCGGATTGACACAAATCCAAATGGCGCAAACGCTGGGCGTCGGCCAGTCTTATGTATCCAAGCTTGAACGTGGAGAAAACTTTCTGGACGTGCTTCTCTACGTGCGATGGTGCCAAGCCTGTGGCATCAAACCGGGTGTAGCGCTGGACAAGCTAGTTGATGGACCGGCGCAGTTACCGACTTGACCGCGAACTATGAGTTGTGCCCCTGTCACGCCGAGGTGCTCTGTCCAACTGGCCCTTCTGGAATATGTGGGCAACCATGCCCCCGTCCCTGGTGTACATCATCAGGAAGCTGGGTGGCTCCCACACTATCTTGATTAGGAGTCGGTTCAGTGCGGTCGCGATGCGGTGCCGCTCTTTGACTGCTTCTTTGTCCGCCACCGCCGCCCGGACGTCGTATGCGAAGAGCGCGCCGAAATCCACCCCTGTTTTCGGAGCAGCCGCCAACTCTGCTCGGCGCTGGGTAAGCACTGCTTGCAAAGCGTCCTGCTCGGCTTCAATTCGCCGCAAACGCTCGGTGATGAGCTTGATGCCCTGGCCGCTGCCTTCCTCGATTGCATCCATGTACCGTGCGGCGCGTTCGTCGAGTTCCGCCAGCTTGGCCACCGCCTCGTCAATGGCCGCACGTGCAAGCCTTAGCGCTTCGGTTTCTTGGAACTGGCCGTGTTCCAGTGTTCCCAGTAACGAGAAGCCATGGTCGATGATGGCTGCTTCACTGATGGAGCGGCAGTCGCTTTTCCCTGCAATTTGACCGAGGCAGTAGTAGCGGGCATAGCCTCGCTTCCAGGGGGCTTTGCGCTGCATCTTCTCCCCACATCGGCAATAGAAGAGGCCCGCCAACACGTCGGCCTTGACACCGCGTATTCGTGGTATCCCAGTCCGCGCATCCAAAGCGACATGGACTTTTCCCCAAAGCTCATCGGTGATGACCCGTGGAAAGTAGTCGGATACCGGGTCGCCGAGTGGCACCAGCGAACCGTCAACCATCTGCTTGGGCTGCCACTCACCCACCACGCGACGGTCGCGGACCAATCGGCTGACCTGTGTGTGTTCCCATCGCGTGTTGGTGTTGGCTCGGTTTCGCCACGGAAGCGTCCAACCCTCCGAATTAGCGAGCCTCGCTATGGCTACGCCTCCCAGCCCACCGGCCACATGCTCAAAGACTTTTCGCACGGACTCCGCCTTCGCTTCGTCCAACTCCCAGCCTTGCCGGTCCTCTCGTGGATACGCCCATCCCGGTCCATGCCCATGCGAAACAACCGCCAAGCCAGCGTCCCGCTTTTTTGCAAAGGCTGCTCGCACACGCTTCGCCTTCGTAGCGCTTTCCTCATGGGCACGGGCGAACAACAGCACGGACAGCATGAAGTTCATGGTGTCGTTGATGTTTTCTCGGTTCCACTCCTTGCCATCCAGTAGCGAGACCACCCGGATGCCTGCTTGGACAATTGAGGTAAGTAAGGCAATCGCTTCCGTCAGGTGGTTTCGAGAGAGGCGATCCAGGCTTTCCACAAGCAAAATGGAGCCACTGGGCACCTTTCCGCCCTTTGCCGCCAGCAGGAACGCCGCTAGCGCTCCGTCCGTGGCATTTTTCCCCGTATAGGCCGAAGTTGCCATGTCGGATAGCTCGAACTCCTCGTCGAGTTCGTAGCCGTGTTCAACGCACCATGCCCGCGCTGATGCGGTCTGCCGTTCGAGGCTGTGGCCGTGTGCTTGGCGGCCTGATGAGAAGCGACGGTAGGAGTAAACGCGGGTGGTAGTCATGCCCGGATTTTGCGGGTTTTTTGACGCATCATCTAGTCCAGCCGCCAGCCCACGTTGTTGGCATAGGCCTGGCCCCGGTTGCTCCACCAGGTGTAGGCCGTGTCGGTGGCGGTGGGCTGCAGCCGGCGATAGACGTCGATCAGGCCGCCCGTGGCTTCGGCGGTGTGCAGCAGCTGGGTCATCCAGGCGCGCTCTTCGGGCAGGAAGCCGCTGTTCTTCTGGTTGCTGCGCCAGTTCTTCAGGTCGATCTGCTGGTGGGCGATGTTGATGTCGCCGCACAGGATGAGTTCGCGCTCGGCCTTCAGCCGCATGAGGTGCGGGTGGAACTCGGCCAGGAAGCGGAACTTGGCCTCCTGCCGCTCGGGGCCCGACGAGCCGCTGGGGAAGTACGCGCTGATGATGGAGAGCTTGCGCGCGGGCGTGTCGAAGCGCGCTTCCACGTAGCGGCCCTCGGCGTCGAATTCCGTCGAGCCGTAGCCGACGATGACGTCGGTAGGCTCATGGCGCGTATAGATGCCCACGCCCGAATAGCCCTTCTTGGCCGCGAAATGGAAGTGGCCCGTGAGGCCGGCGAGCTGCTCGAAGCGGCCCTGCATGTCGGCGGACTGGGCCTTGATCTCCTGCACGCAAATACAATCCGGCCGGTTCGCGGCGATCCAGGCTTCGACGCCTTTCGAGGTGGCCGAGCGGATGCCGTTGAGGTTGAGGCTGGTTAATTTGAACAAAGGTGCATTCATGGTGACAGACAAGGCGCAGCCGGTGGAGCAGCAAGGCTCCCTGGCGCAGGATTTCGTGCGTTTCGCCGAGGCCTCCGGCGTGCTGCGCTTCGGCGAATTCAAGACCAAGGCGGGCCGGATGAGCCCGTACTTCTTCAATGCCGGGCTGTTCGACGACGGCGCCAAGATGGGTCGGCTGGCGGAATTCTATGCAAAGGCGCTGGTCGCCAGCGGCATCGAGTTCGACATGGTCTTCGGCCCCGCCTACAAGGGCATTCCGCTGGCCGCGACGGTGGCCGTCGAGCTGGCCCGCCTGGGCCGCAACGTGCCCTTCGCCTACAACCGCAAGGAAGCCAAGGACCACGGCGAGGGCGGCACGCTGGTGGGCGCGCCGCTCAAGGGCCGCGTGCTGATCGTGGACGACGTGATGTCCGCCGGCACGGCCGCGCGCGAATCCATCGCCCTCATCCGCGCCGCGGGCGCCGTGCCGCACGCCATCGCCATCGCGCTGGACCGGCAGGAAAAGGCCACCGAGAACGGCCAGGACGTGGACCACAGCGCCGTGCAGTACGTGCGCAACCAGCTCGGCATGCAGGTCTGCACCATCGCCACGCTGGCCGACCTGCTGCAGTATCTGGCGCAGAGCGGCGCGGGCGCCGACATGGCGGCCCACCACGAACGCGTGCTGGCCTACCGCGAACGCTACGGCGTAGGCGCCGCATGAGTCCTGCGGCCCGCCAGCCCATCGGCCCGCGTGCGCTGGCCGCTGCTGGCGTGGCCCTGGCCGGCCTCTGCTGCGCGGGCTCCGTCTGGGCGCAGCCTGCGCCGGGCGGCGGCAGCGTCTATACCTGCATCGACCGGCAGGGCCGTCGCCTCACGGCCGACCGCCCGATCCCGGAATGCAACGACCGCGAGCAGCGCGTGCTGGACCAGACGGGCGCGGAGCGCCGCCGCATGGGCCCGTCGCTCACCGAGAACGAACGCGCCGCGGCCGAGGCCCAGCACCAGCGCGAGGCCGCCGAGCGCGCCCGCGTGGCCGAAGAGCGCCGGCGCGAGCGCGTGCTGGCCGCGCGCTACCCCACGCAGAGCGCGCACGATGCCGAGCGCGCCGCGGCGCTGGCCCGGGTGGACGACGTGACTGCCGTGACCCAGAAGCATGTGGATGAGCTGCTGCGCGACCGCAATAAGCTGGAGGCGGAACTGGCCGCCTACGCCGGCACGCCGGGCAAGGCACCCATGGCGCTGCGCCGGCAGCTGGCCGAGCAGGACCAGGTCCTGGAGACGCACAAGCGCTTCGTGGCCGCGCAGGAGGCCGAGAAGCGCCGGGTGAACCAGCGCTTCGATGCCGAACGGGCCGTGCTGCAGCCGATCTGGGCGGGCAAGCCGGCCGCGCCGGAAGCCGCCGCGGCGGAGCGCTGAGCCGCCCACCGCCCAGGCCCAGGCGCCATGGCCTGGGCGTCAGCCTCAGGCCGCAGCCAGCTTGGCGCGCAGCATGTCGTTGACCTGCTGCGGGTTGGCCTTGCCGCGGCTGGCCTTCATCGCCTGGCCGACCAGCGCGTTGAACGCCTTGTCCTTGCCGGCCTTGAACTGGGCCACGTTGTCGGGGTTGGCGGCGATCACCTCGTCGATGATCTTCTCCAGCGCGCCGGAATCGTTCATCTGCTTGAGGCCCTTGGCCTCGATGAGCGCGTCCACGTCGCTGCCTTCGCCGGTCCAGAGCGCCTCGAACACCTGGCGGGCGGCGGCGTTGGAGATGGTGCCGTCGGCGATGCGGCCGACGAGCTTCGCCAGCAGCGCGGCCGTGACCGGCGCGGCGGCGATGTCGGTCTCGCCAGCATTCACGCGGCGCGAGATCTCGCCCATGATCCAGTTGCTCGCGAGCTTCGGTTGCCCGCTGGCCTTCGCGGCCTCTTCGAAGTAGGCCGCCATGGCCTTCGATTGCGTGAGCGTGGTCGCGTCGTATTCGGGCAGGCCGTAGTCGGCCACGAAGCGCGCCGCCATGGTGCGCGGCAGTTCGGGCATGCGCGCCCGCTCTTCCTGCACCCACTGCTCCGAAATCCGTAGCGGCGGCAGGTCCGGGTCGGGGAAGTAGCGGTAGTCGGCCGCGTCTTCCTTGGTGCGCATGGCGCGCGTTTCGCCCGTGTCGGGGTCGAACAGCACGGTGGCCTGCTGGATGGCGTGGCCGTCCTCGATCTGGTCGATCTGCCAGCGGATCTCGTAGTCGATCGCCTGCTGCATGAACTTGAAGCTGTTCAGGTTCTTGATCTCGCGGCGCGTGCCCAGCGGAGCGCCGGGCTTGCGCACGGAGACGTTGGCGTCGCAGCGGAACGAGCCTTCCTGCATGTTGCCGTCGCAGATGCCGATCCAGGTGACGATCTTGTGCAGCTCGCGGGCATAGGCCACGGCTTCCTCGCTGCTGCGGATGTCGGGCTCGGTCACGATCTCCAGCAGCGGCGTGCCGGCGCGGTTCAGGTCGATGCCCGACTGGCCGATGAAGTCCTCGTGCAGCGACTTGCCCGCGTCTTCCTCGAGGTGGGCGCGTACCAGGCGCACGGTCTTCT
This sequence comes from Paracidovorax wautersii, assembly GCF_900113035.1. GTDB lineage: Bacteria > Pseudomonadota > Gammaproteobacteria > Burkholderiales > Burkholderiaceae_C > Paracidovorax > Paracidovorax wautersii. The sequence goes on from NZ_FONX01000002.1 coordinate 496,115, forward strand.
TCTCGTCGCCCAGGAAGAACGACACTTCGCCGCCCTGCACCACCGGGATCTCGAACTGGCTGATCTGGTAGCCCTTGGGCAGGTCGGGGTAGAAGTAGTTCTTGCGGGCGAAAATGCTCTCCGGCGCAATCGTGGAGCCGAGGGCCAGTCCTAATTTGATAGCGCAGGCCACGGCCTCGCGGTTCATCACCGGCAACGTGCCGGGCAGCGCCAGGTCCACCGCGCAGGCCTGGGTGTTGGGCTCGGCGCCGAAGGCCGTGGGCGCACGGCTGAAGATCTTCGACTGCGTGGCGAGCTGGGTGTGGGTCTCGAAGCCGATGACGACTTCGTAGCCGTGGATCAATTTGCTGGTGGTCGTCATGTCACAGGCCTCCCGGCGCGCGGAGGTGGAAGTCGGTCGCCTGCTGCAGCCGGTGCGCGGCGTTCAGCAGGCGGCCTTCCTGGAAGTAGTTGCCGATGAGCTGCAGGCCCACGGGCATGCCGCCTTCGCCGAAACCGGCGGGCACGCTCATGCCGGGCAGGCCGGCCAGCGACGCGGGCAGGGTGAAGATGTCGGCCAGGTAGTCGGCCAGCGGGTCGTTGCTGTGCTCGCCCAGCTTCCAGGCCACCGTGGGGGCCACCGGGCCGGCGATCAGGTCGCATTCCTTGAACGCGTTCTGGAAGTCGTCGGCGATCATGCGGCGGATCTTCTGCGCCTGCAGGTAGTAGGCGTCGTAGTAGCCGTGCGAGAGCACGTAGGCGCCGATCATGATGCGGCGCTTGACCTCGTCGCCGAAGCCTTCGGCGCGCGTCTTCTTGTACATGTCCACCAGGTCGGTGTAGTCCTTGGCGCGATGGCCGAACTTCACGCCGTCGAAGCGGCTCAGGTTCGACGAGGCCTCGGCCGGCGCGATGATGTAGTACACCGGGATGGACAGCTCGGTGCGCGGCAGCGTGATGGGCACCAGCTTGGCGCCGAGCTTCTCGTATTCCTTGAGCGCGCCATCCACGGCGGCGCGCACGTCGGGCGCCAGGCCTTCGCCGAAGAACTCGGCCGGGATGCCGATGCGCAGGCCGTCGATGGAGTCGTTCAGCTTCGCGCTGAAGTCTTCGGCGGGCACGTCCAGGCTGGTGGAGTCGCGGTCCGGATCGGGGCCGCAGATCGCCGAGAGCAGCAGGGCGCAGTCTTCGGCGCTGCGGGCCATCGGGCCGGCCTGGTCCAGGCTGGAGGCGAAGGCGATCATGCCGTAGCGGCTGGCGCGGCCGTAGGTGGGCTTGATGCCGGTGACGCCGCAGAACGAGGCCGGCTGGCGGATGGATCCGCCGGTGTCGGTGCCCGTCACGGCGGGGGCCAGGCGCGCGGCCACGGCCACGGCGCTGCCGCCCGAGGAGCCGCCCGGTACGCGGTCGGTGGCCCAGGGGTTGCGCACGGGGGCGGGCGCATCGCTGCCCACGGGGGCGATGGCCGAGTTCTCGTTGGCCGAGCCCATGGCGAATTCATCGCAGTTGAGCTTGCCCAGCGTCACCGCGCCGGCATCGGCCAGGCGCGTGACCACGGTGGCGTCGAAGGGCGAGCGGTAGCCGGCCAGCATCTTCGAGCCGGCGGTGGTGGGGAAGTCGCGCGTGACGAAGATGTCCTTGTGGGCGATGGGCACGCCCGCCAGCGGGCCGGCCGTGCCGGCGGCGATGGCCGCGTCCTGCCCGCGGGCCTGGGCCAGCGTGGCCTCTTCGTTCACGGCCACGAAGGCACCCAGCTGCCGGTGGGCGTTGGCGCGGGCCAAAAAGTGCTGCGCCGCCTCGACGGCGGAGACCTGCTTGGCCGCCAGGTGGCGGGCGAGGTCGGCGACGCTCAGGTCGTGCAGGGCGGAGTTCTTCATGTCGGTCATGCTGCGCCGCTCCTCACTCGATGACCTTGGGCACCAGGAACAGGCCGCGCTCGACGGCCGGCGCGCTGCGCTGGTTGGCCTCGCGCTGGTCGGGCTCGCTGGCCACGTCCTCGCGCAGGCGCAGCGCCACGTCCTGGATCGCCGCCACCGGATGGGGCAGGGGTGCGATGCCGGTGGTGTCCACGGCGCGCATCTTCTCGACGATGCCGAAGAAGCCGTTGAGCTGGGTGAGCATGCGCTCACTGTCGGCGGGGCTGAGTTCCAGCCGCGCCAGATTGGCGATGCGGCCGATATCCTGGGGTGTCAGTGCCATAGGGTGGGAGCGATGTCGGCGCGCAGAAACGGGATGTAAAGCCCAATTCAGCCACGCGCGATTGAAAGTTATTCACAGGGGATGCGGTATTATCCCGCCTTTGCCGCAATAGCCTCTCCAACGCCGGTCATTGGGCGAAAAAAGCCAGCAAACACCCCGTAAAACCAGGCGACGGCCAGCCGAAGCGCGTGCCGTGCCCAAGAGGAATATTGAATGTTCGGAGCCTTCCGTCGGTACTTCTCCACCGACCTTGCCATTGACCTTGGCACTGCCAACACCCTGATCTTCGCCCGTGACAAGGGCATCGTGCTGGACGAGCCGTCGGTCGTAGCCATTCGCCACGAAGGCGGCCCGCACGGCAAGAAGGTCATCCAGGCCGTCGGCCGCGAGGCCAAGGCCATGCTGGGCAAGGTGCCCGGCAACATCGAAGCCATCCGGCCGATGAAGGACGGCGTGATCGCCGACTTCGTCATCACCGAGCAGATGATCAAGCAGTTCATCAAGATGGTGCATCCGCGCACGCTGCTCACGCCCAGCCCGCGCATCATCATCTGCGTACCCTGCGGCTCGACCCAGGTCGAGCGCCGCGCCATCAAGGACGCGGCCGAGGCCGCCGGCGCCACCGCCGTCTATCTGATCGAGGAACCCATGGCCGCCGGCATCGGTGCCGGCCTGCCGGTGTCGGAAGCTTCCGGCTCCATGGTGGTGGACATCGGCGGCGGCACGACCGAGGTCGGCGTGATCTCGCTGGGCGGCATGGTCTACAAGGGCTCGGTCCGCGTGGGCGGCGACAAGTTCGACGAAGCCATCATCAACTACATCCGCCGCAACTACGGCATGCTGATCGGCGAGCCCACCGCTGAATCCATCAAGAAGCACATCGGCTCGGCCTTCCCGGGCTCCGAAGTGCGCGAGATGGAAGTCAAGGGCCGCAACCTGTCCGAAGGCGTGCCGCGCAGCTTCACCATCTCCAGCAACGAAGTGCTGGAAGCCCTGACCGATCCGCTCAACCAGATCGTCTCGGCCGTCAAGAACGCGCTGGAACAGACCCCGCCCGAACTGGGTGCGGACATCGCCGAGCGCGGCATGATGCTGACCGGCGGCGGCGCGCTGCTGCGCGACCTGGACCGCCTGCTGGCCGAGGAAACCGGCCTGCCCGTGCTGGTGGCCGAAGACCCGCTGACCTGCGTGGTGCGCGGCTGCGGCATCGCGCTGGAGCGCATGGACCGCCAGGGCAGCATCTTCACGAGCGAGTGAGGCGAGATGGCCCTGCGCCTGGTGGCTGGCCCCTGCGCAGGGCGGTACGCCGTGCCGGCGCAGGCGTGCGCGCTTCGGGCTGCTGCCTGAGCCCGCCCCTTGCTGGCGCCGCCTTGCCCTGACAGGTCCTTCGCATGTTCTTCGGCACCCTTGAGCGGTCTGCTCCGTCCTTCTTCCGGCAAGGGCCGTCGCCGCTTTCCCGCCTCGTCCTCTACAGCGCCCTGGCGCTGTTTTTGATGGTGGCCGACGCCCGCTTCGGCGTCACCGGCCTGCTGCGCAACGCCATCTCGACCGTGCTGTATCCGCTGCAGTGGACCATGCTGCAGCCGGTGGACTTCGCCCGCCGCGCGGCGGACTACCTGCAGACGCTGGAGACTGCCCAGCAGACCCGCGACGAGGCCCAGCGCAAGATGGCCGAGATGGCGCAGCGCGTCAACCAGGCCGAAGACCTGCAGCAGGAAAACGCCCGCCTGCGCAAGCTGCTCGAACTGCGCGAGCGCCTCACCACGCCCGCCCATGCCGCCCAGGTCATCTACGACACGGCGGACCCCTACACCCGGCGCGTGGTCATCGACCGCGGCCAGGTGGCGGGCGTCCAGCTGGGCTCCCCGGTGATGGACGCCGCCGGCGTGCTGGGCCAGGTGACCCGGGTGCTGCCGCTGGTCAGCGAGGTCACGCTGCTGATCGACCGCGACCAGGCCATTCCCGTGATGAACGTCCGCACCGGCGCGCGCAGCGTGGCCTACGGCGACCCGGTGGCCGCCCATAGCGGCGGCATGGAGCTGCGCTTCATGCCCGGCAATGCCGACGTGCAGGAGGGCGACCTGCTCACCACCAGCGGCGTCGATGGCCTGTACCCCTCGGGCCTGCCGGTGGCGCGCGTGGTGCGCGTGGAGCGCCGTGCCGATTCCGCCTTCGCACGCATCTACTGCGTGCCGCTGGCCCAGATGCTGGGCGCGCGCCACGTCATGGTGCTGCAGCCGCTCACCGACGAGCTGCCCGAGCGCCCGGCCCCTCCCGACCCAGCGCCCAAGCGCAGCAACAAGGCCCGCCGATGATCATGCCCAAAGGCCAGCAGCTGCTGCTGCCGGCACGCCCGCTCTTCATCGCGGCCAGCTTGCTGGCCGCGCTGGCCTTCAACATGCTGCCGCTGGGCCGCGTGGTCTGGACGCCCGACCTGCTCCTGGTGCTGCTGGCGTTCTGGGGCGTGCACCAGCCCCAGCGCGTGGGCATGGGCGTGGCGTTCTCGCTGGGCGTGTGCATGGACGTGGTGCAGTCGGCCCTGCTGGGTCAGCACGCGCTGGCCTACATCGCGCTGATGTACGGCGCCATCTACGCGCACCGCCGCCTGCTGTGGTTCAGCGTGTGGCCGCAGGCGCTGCAGGTGTTGCCGCTCTTCGTGGTGGCCCATGCCATCGAGCTGCTGCTGCGCCTGCTGACCGGCGGCATCGTGCCGGGCATCGAAGGCCTGGCCGCGCCGGTGCTGGAAGCACTGCTCTGGCCGCTGGCCAGCTGGGTGCTGCTCGCGCCCCAGCGCCGTCCGCCGGAACCCGATGAGAACCGGCCCCTCTAAAAGGGCATGAACGCTCCGCCGTGCCCGCCCGCCCCGCCAGAACCCGCCCCTGCCGCGTTGCCGCCACCCGCCGCAGCCCGCGCCCTGGCTGCCCCCTTCACACCTTCTGAGCCTGCATGACCGAGCTGCGCAACAACGAGGCCGACGCGTCCCGCTTCCGGATGCGCGTGCTGGCCGTGGGGGCCGTCGTCTTCCTGGCCTTCTGCCTGATCGTCGGGCGCCTGATCGTGCTGCAGGTGGTGCGCCACGAAGACCTGGCCGAGCAGGCCGAGAGCAACCGCACGGCGGTCGTGCCCATCGTGCCCAACCGCGGCCTCATCGTGGACCGCAACGGCGTGGTGCTGGCCACCAACTATTCGGCCTACACGCTGGAGATCACGCCGTCCAAGGTCGATGACCTCGAAGGCACCATCGACGAGCTCTCGAAGGTGGTGGACATCCATGCGCGCGACCGCCGCCGCTTCAAGCGGCTGATGGAGGACGCGCGCAGCTTCGAGTCGCTGCCCATCCGCACCCGGCTGACCGACGAAGAGGTGGCGCGCTTCACGGCCCAGCGCTACCGCTTCCCCGGCGTGGACGTGAAGGCGCGGCTCTTTCGCACCTACCCGATGGGCGAGGTGGCCAGCCATGCCATCGGCTACATCGGCCGCATAAACCAGCGCGAGAAGGCCCGCATCGAGGATTCGGACGAGGCCGCCAACTACCGCGGCACCGACCACATCGGCAAGCTGGGCGTGGAGCAGAGCTTCGAGACCACGCTGCACGGCCAGACCGGCGTGGAGCGCATGGAGACCTCCGCCGGCGGCCATGCCGTGCGGCGCCTGGCCAGCTACCCGGCCACGCCGGGCAACACGGTGATGCTGTCGCTGGACATCAAGCTGCAGAAGATGGTGGAAGACCTCTTCGGCGACCGGCGCGGCGCGCTGGTGGCCATCGACCCGCGCAACGGCGAGATCCTGGCGCTGGTTTCCAAGCCCACCTTCGACCCGAACCTGTTCGTCGAAGGCATCGACTCGGAGAACTGGCAGGCGCTCAACGAATCGATCGACAAGCCGCTGCTCAACCGCGCGCTGCGCGGCACCTACCCGCCCGGCTCCACCTACAAGCCCTTCATGGCGCTGGGCGCGCTGGAGCTGGGCAAGCGCTCGCCCACGGCGATCTTCAACGACCCCGGCTATTTCACCTACGGCGGGCGCACCTTCCGCAGCCACGAAGGCGGCCTGGGCCCGGTGGACATGCAGCGCGCCATCCAGTTCTCCAGCAACACCTACTTCTATTCGCTCGCGGTGGACATGGGCGTGGATACCATCCACGACTTCATGAAGCCGCTGGGCTTCGGCCAGCTCACCGGCATCGACCTGGGCGGCGAGGTGCGCGGCGTGCTGCCCAGCACCGAGTGGAAGCGCAACACCTACAAGCGCCCCGAGCAGCGGCGCTGGTATTCGGGCGAAACCGTGTCGCTGGGCATCGGCCAGGGCTACAACAACTTCACCATGCTGCAGCTGGCCAGCGCCGAGGCCACGCTGGCCAATGGCGGCACGCGCTTTCGGCCGCACCTCGTCAAGGCGATCCGCGACACCGTGAGCGGCCAGGTCACCGAGGTGCCGCAGCCGCCCGGCCAGCCGCTGGGCTACGCGCGCAAGAACGTGGAGATCGTGCGCAACGCGCTCGTGTCCGTGAACAAGGGCGGTACGGGCACCCGGATCTTCGCCGGCGCGCCCTACACCTCGGCCGGCAAGACCGGCACGGCGCAGGCCGTGAGCCTGGGCCAGAACGTGAAATACAACGCCAAGGCGATGGAAGAGCACCAGCGCGACCACTCGCTCTTCGCCGCGTTCGCCCCGGCCGAGAACCCGCAGGTGGCCGTGGCCCTGATCGTGGAGAACGCCGGCTTCGGCGCCGCGGCTGCCGGCCCCATCGCACGCCGCGTGTTCGACTACGTGCTGCTGGGCCAGTACCCCAGCGTGGAAGACATGGCCGCCGTGGCCAAGGGCCAGGCCAGCGCGCCCATCGGCACGCCGCGCCGAGCGGCCGATGTGCCGCTCGTCACCGCGCCCTGAGCGGGTTTCAGGCGCTGCTCGCAGAACCCTGCGGCCCGGGCCGGGCCGGAAAGCAGGCCGCTAGCTGGCGCTCTTGAGCGGCGCCGCCGCCGGCTGCCACTGGCTCACCACCAGCGCCAGCACGATCAGCGCCGCGCCGGCCATGCCCGCCGGGCCCATGCGTTCGCCGATCAGCACCCAGGCCGTGAGCGCGGCGAAGACCGGCTCCAGCCCGAAGACGATGGCGCTGCGCATCGCGTCCACCCGCTGCTGGCCCCAAGCCTGCAGCGTCACCACCAGCACGCTGGCCACCATGCCCAGATAGAGCAGCGCCGCCCACGAGGCCGCCGGCAGGGCCGCGAGCGTGTCCAGCGACGAGGCCACGCCGCCGTGCCGGATCAGCAGCAGCACGGCCGATGCGGCGAACATCACCAGCGCCTGCACCGCCGCCATGCGCGTGGCGCGCAGCGGCGCCTGCGCGGTGCGGCGCGCGCAGTCTTCCAGCGTGAGGATGTAGATGGCGTAGAACACCGTGCTGGCCAGCGTCAGCGTATCGCCCAGGTTCCAGGGCTCGTTCTCGTGGAACATCAGCGCCATGCCGGCCAGCGCCATCGCGCAGGCGGCCCAGAGCGGCCAGCCGTAGCGCCGCCCCAGCACCGCCATGGCCAGCAGCGGCACCACCAGCACGTTGAGCCCGGTGACGAATGCGTTGCGGTTGCTGCTGGTGCGCGCCAGCCCCTCGATCTGCAGCCAGAAGGCCAGGAACAGCAGCCCGCCCAGCAGCAGGCCCCAGCGCAGCTCCGCCCGGCGCAGGCCGCGCCACACGGGCGCGAGCACCACCAGGGCGATGGCGAAGCGCAGCCAGATCAGCTGCAGCGCGTCGAGCTGCGCGGAGAGCAGCTTCATGGCCGGGAAGGTGGTGCCCCAGACCAGGGTCACCAGCAGCAGGGCCAGCAGGCCCAGTCGTTCTGCGCGCATAGGTGAAGGGAAGGTGGGTGAAGGGCCGCCAGGCCCTGCTATGGAAAATGGAGCGCAGTGCGCTCGCTCCATAAGGGTTTCAAGGGTTTTGTACCCGAATGCCGCGCAAAACCTGCGCAGGCCGCTCCGGTTTCAGGAGCACCAGGGCGGGCCGACGTGCGGCGGCAGCCCCGGCGTGCAGGCGTTTCAAACGCTCATGCGCTCATGCGCCCGATGAAGGCGCGGATGCGGTCGTTGGCCGGGTTGCTGAAGAACTCGGCCGGCGGCGCATCGTGCGCGATGCGGCCCTGGTCGAAGAACATCACGCGGTCGGCCACCTCGCGGGCGAAGCCCATCTCGTGCGTGACCACGATCATGGTCATGCCGCCGCGCGCCAGCTCGCGCATCACGTCCAGCACTTCCTGCACCATCTCGGGATCGAGCGCCGAGGTGGGCTCGTCGAACAGCATCACCTTGGGCTCCATGGCCAGGGCGCGGGCGATGGCCACGCGCTGCTGCTGCCCGCCCGAGAGCTGCCAGGGGTACTTGTGCGCGTGGTCCTGCATGCCCACGCGGCGCAGCAGGGCCATGGCCTTTTCGTTGGCCTGGGCGCGCGGCATGCGGCGGATGCGGCGCGGCGCCAGCGTCACGTTGTCCAGCACGCTCATGTGGCCGAACAGGTTGAACTGCTGGAACACCATGCCGACCTCGCTGCGCTGCAGCAGCAGCGTGCGCTGGTCGTCCGTCACCTCGACGCCGCCGATGGTGATGGTGCCGCTGTCGTGCGGCTCCAGCCGGTTGATGGCGCGCAGCAGCGTGCTCTTGCCCGAGCCCGAGGCGCCGATGATGACGGTGACCTCGCCGGTGTTGAAGGCGGTGGAGACCTCCTTGAGCACCTGGTGCGTGCCGAACGACTTGCACACCCGGTCGGCGACGATGTAGTGGTTGCCGGTCTGAGGGGACTTCATTGCACGCGTCCTTCCACGTCGAAGCGGTGTTCGATGGCGTTGGACACCTGGGTGACCAGCGTGGTCAGCAGCAGGTAGGTGACGGCCACCGTGGTCAGCGTGGCGATGGGCTGGAAGGTGGCCGACTGGATGCGGTTACCCACGTTGGTCAGTTCCACCACGCCGATGGCGTAGGCCAGGGACGAGTCCTTCAGCAGCGCCACGAAGTTGCTGACCAGCGGCGGCAGCGAGATCTTGAAGGCCTGCGGGAACACCACGTCGAAGAAGACGTAGGTGCGCGAGAGGCCCAGCGCCCGGGCGGCTTCGGTCTGCCCGCGCGGCACGGCCAGCAGGCCGGCGCGGATCGCCTCGGCGTTGTAGGCGCCCACGTTCAGGCCCAGGGCGACCACGGCGGCGGCGAAGTCGGGCAGGTTGGCGCCCGGCACCAGCACCGGCAGCGCGAAATAGACGAACAGGATCTGCACCAGCAGCGGCGTGCCGCGGATGGCCCAGATGTAGATGCCGGCGAGCCAGCGCAGGCCGATGAAGCGCGCGGTGCGCGCCAGCGCGGCGGCCGTGCCCAGCACCAGGCCCACGGCGCCGCTCACCAGCGTGAGCCACAGCGTGGTGCGGGCGCCGTCGGAAAACGCCTGCGCGTTGTTGCCGATGGGCTCGGGAAGGAAGGAGAGCACCCAGCCCAGCAGGGACAGGGCGAGCACCATCAGCACGAGGGCGGTCACCAGGGTCGCATTGCTGCGTTGCTGGCGGCTCCACTGCTGGGGCCAGATTGCGGTCAACATGGGATTCAAATAAGGCCGGCGCCCGCAGCGTGAGCCGCGGGCGCCGGTGGGGTGGTCACAAGGCGCTTACTTCGTGCAGCGCACGTCTTCGTTGAAGTACTTCTTGGAGATGGCGGCGTAGGTGCCATCGGCCAGGATCTGGTCGAAGGCCTTGTTCCAGGCCTGGGCCAGGCCCGTGTTGCCCTTGGCGAAGGCCGGGGCGATGTGCTCGATGAACAGCATGTCGCCCATCTTGAAGCCGGCCTTGGGGTTCTTGGTGGCGGCTTCCTTGGCCACGAACTTGTCGCTGACCCAGGCGTCCACGCGCTTGGAGATCAGGGCGCGCTGGGCGTCGGTGTCCTGCGGGAAGTTCTTCACGTCCTTCACGCCGGCGACCTTCTTGACCTGCTCCAGGTAGCTGGTGCCCGTCTGCACGGCCACCACCTTGCCGGCCAGGTCGGCGCCGGTGCGGGTCTTGCCGTCGATGGAGACGATGATGCCGCCCGAGCAGTAGTGCGGCTCGCCGAAGGTCACGGCCTTGGAGCGCTCTTCGTTCACGCCGTGCGAGGCGATGACGGCATCCCAGCGGTCCTGCGGCAGGCCGGTCAGCAGGGCGTCGAAGCCCAGCGTCTTCCATTCGAGCTTCAGGCCCATCTTCTTGACCACGGCTTCGGCCACTTCGACCTCGAAGCCGGTGAGCTTGGTGCCTTCGAAGTAGTTGAAGGGGGCGAACTGGCCTTCGGTGGCGATGACGATCTTGCCGTCCTGCTTGATGGCATCGATCGTGCGGGCCTGCACGGAGAACGCGGCGCACAGTGCCAGCGCCGTGGCGATCGTCTTGAACATCTTCATTGGCTGTTCCTGAGAGGGGGTTGTATCCAGGTACAAAAAAACCGGCTTGGCGGTTGGCGAAGCCGGGAGCGTGGGGTTCGCGAGCCAGCGCAGCGGGTGGGCTGCAGGGCGTCACGGGAAGGTCACATTATAGAGAGGCGCCCTTTTGCGGGCCACTGCCGCAAACCCTGGGCGGGCCGCATGCAAGTTCGGGGCCCGGCGCCGCCGCTCAGCCGCGCCGGATCAGCGTGGACTTGCCGAACAGGCTCTCCAGCAGGTCCACCGCCAGCTCGGCGGTCTGGTTGCGGATGTCGAGCGCGGGGTTCAGCTCCACCAGGTCGGCCGAGCGCAGCGCGCCGCTGTCGGCCAGCATCTCCATGCACAGCTGCGTCTCGCGGTAGGTGGGGCCGCCGCGCACGGCCGTGCCCACGCCGGGGGCGACGGACGGGTCCAGGCAGTCCATGTCGAAGCTGACGTGCAGGTGCGTGTCAGCATCCACGCCGCGCAGCGCGGCTTCCATCACCGCGCGCATGCCCAGCTCGTCGATGGCGCGCATGTCGAACACCTCGATGCCGTGCTCCTTCACGAACTGCTTTTCGCTGTCGTCCACGCTGCGCAGGCCCACCTGGCCGATCTGGCCGGGCAGCAGCGCCGTGGTGCCGCCCAGCGCGGTGAGGCCCGCCGGGCCGTGGCCCAGCAGGCAGGCCACGGGCATGCCGTGCAGGTTGCCGCTGGGCGTGGATTCGGGCGTGTTGGCATCGGCATGCGCGTCGAACCACAGCACCTTCAGGCGCCGGCCGTTCTCGCGGCAGTGCTGGGCGACGGCGCTGATCGAGCCGATGGCCAGGCAGTGGTCGCCGCCCATCATCAGCGGCAGGTGGCCGGCGCGCAGGTCGGCCAGCACGGCGGCATAGACGGATTCGTTCCAGGCGGTCACCTCGGCCAGGTGGCGAAAGCCGCTGGCGGGCTGCTCCTGCGGGTTGCCCGGGCCGGGCAGGTTGCCGCGGTCGATCACCTCGAAGCCGCGGGCGCGCAGGGCGCGGGCGATGCCGGCGATGCGCAGCGCGTCGGGGCCCATGCTGGCGCCGAGCACGCTGGCGCCCACGTCCGTGGGGGCGCCGATCAGGGTCAGGGTGGGCGGGGCTGCGGTCATGGGCGGGAGGCTCCAGGCAGGGGGGACGGTGGCTCAGCGCAGGAAGGCGTCGTAGCCGGTCTTGAGGATCAGCGCGCTCACCACGAAGATGAAGATGCCGCGCACGAAGCCCGTGCCGTGCTTGAGCGCCATGTGCGCGCCCAGCACGCTGCCCAGCACGTTGGCCACGGCCAGCGGCAGGGCGAAGTGCCACCAGACATGGCCCTTGAGCGTGAAGAGGATCAGCGCGGCGATGTTCGTCGCCAGGTTCAGCAGCTTGGCCGAGACCGAGGCGTTGAGGAAGTCGTAGCCCAGCAGCCGCACGAAGAGGAACACGAAGAAGCTGCCGGTGCCCGGGCCGAAGAAGCCGTCGTAGAAGCCGATGGCCAGGCCGATGGCGCAGGCCGCGGCGGTTTCGGCGCGGCCGTCCAGGCGCGGCGCATGGTGGCGGCCCAGCTCCTTCTTGGCCAGCGTGTAGATCAGCACCAGCACCAGGATCAGCGGCAGCAGCTTGCGCAGGAAGTCGGCCGAGATGATGGTCACCGTCCACGCCCCAGCGAAGGCGCCCGCGAAGCCCGCGAGGGCGGCCGGCAGCATGGCCTGCCAGCGCATCTGCACGCGGCGGCTGTATTGCCAGGTGGCGATGCCGGTGCCCCAGACGGCGGCGCTCTTGTTGGTGCCCATCAGCGTGGCGGGCGGCGCGGTGGGGAAGGTGGCGAAGAGGGCGGGCAGCAGCACGAGGCCGCCGCCGCCCACGATGGCGTCCACGAAGCCGGCCAGCAGCGAGGCCAGCGAAACGATGATCCATTCCATAGGGCGGCGATTGTCGCATCGCCGCAGTGCCTGGATGGGCATCGGCGAGGGGCCGGGGCAGGGCCGGCGCCCGGGAACGGACGAAAAAAAAGCGCCGGGTTCACCGGCGCTTGGGAAGCATGCATCTCACGGGGGATGCTTGGAATTTTTAGAGTTGCTTGGGTTTGTCTCCTCGGTCCCCTCGTCTGGCGAGCCTTAGCGGCTCGCTATCGAGTGGGTGCACTGTAATGGTTTGCTCAGGCTTGGTGCATAGGGGGTTTCCCACCCCCTTCTGGGGCGGCCGATGCGCGTGCCGGTGCATGGCGCACCGTTACCGGGCCTCCGCGCGCATCCACTCGGCTGCCTTCTCCGCGATCATCAGCGTGGGGGAGTTGGTATTGCCGCTGGTGATGGTGGGCATGGCACCGGCATCGACCACGCGCAGCCCGGCAATGGTGCCGCCCCGGCCGTCGCGCACGCGCAGCCGGGCGTCGAGCACCGCCATGGGATCGGCGTCCTGCCCCATCTTGGTGGTGCCCACGGGGTGGAAGATGGTGGTGGCGATGTCGCCGGCCAGCCGAGCCAGGTCTTCGTCGCTTTCGTACTGGGGGCCGGGCTTCCATTCGGTGGGCTGGTAGCGCGCGAGCGCCGGCTGGCTGGCGATGCGGCGCGTGACGCGCAGGCTGTCGGCGGCGACCTGGCGGTCTTCGGGCGTGCTGAGATAGCAGGGCGCGATGGCCGGCGCCTCGCGGAAGTCCGCGCTCTTGATCTGCACCGTGCCCCGGCTGGTCGGGTTCAGGTTGCAGACGCTGGCCGTGAAGGCCGGAAAGGCGTGCAGCGGCTCGCCGAAGGCGTCGAGCGACAGCGGCTGCACGTGGTACTGGATGTTGGCGTGCGGCTGATCGGGGCTGCTGCGCGTGAAGGCGCCCAGCTGCGAGGGCGCCATGCTCATGGGCCCGGTGCGCTTGAGCGCGTATTCGAGCCCGATCCTGGCCTTGCCCACCCAGCTGCCGGCCAGCACGTTGAGCGTGGGCACGTGGTTGACCTTGTACACGGCGCGGATCTGGAGATGGTCCTGCAGATTGGCGCCCACGCCGGGCAGGTCGGCCTGCACGGCGATGCCGCGGGCCTGCAGCAGCGGGGCCGGGCCGATGCCCGAGAGCTGCAGCAGCTGCGGCGAATTGACGGCGCCCGCGCTCAGCACCACCTCGCGCTCGGCGTGGGCGGTGACCATCTCATCGCCCGTCCACACCTGCACGCCGGTGCAGCGGCGGCTGCCGTCGGGCAGAGTGTCGATCAGCAGGCGGCTGGCCTGGGCGCTGGTCCACATCTCGAAGTTGGGCCGGCCGTAGCAGGTGGGGCGCAGGAAGGCCTTGGCCGTGTTCCAGCGCCAGCCGGCCTTCTGGTTGACCTCGAAATAGCCCACGCCCTCGTTGTCGCCGCCGTTGAAGTCGTCGGTGGCCGCGATGCCGGCCTGTTGCGCGGCCTGGGCGAAGGCGTCCAGCACGTCCCAGCGCAGGCGCTGCTTTTCCACGCGCCATTCGCCCGATCCGCCGGTGCTCTTGCTGCCGTGCAGGCGCTTGAAGGCCTCGCTGGCGGTGTCGGGCCGGTCCAGGCGCCAGTGATCTTCATGGCGGCGGAAGGCGGGCAGCACGTTGTCCCAGCGCCAGGCGTCGTCGCCCGTGAGGCGCGCCCACTGCTCGTAGTCGCGTGCCTGGCCGCGCATGTAGATCATGCCGTTGATGCTGCTGCAGCCGCCCAGCGTCTTGCCGCGCGGGTAGCGCAGGCGGCGGCCGTTCAGGCCCGGCTCGGGCTCGGTCTGGTAGAGCCAGTCGGTGCGCGGGTTGCCGATGCAGTAGAGGTAGCCCACGGGGATGTGGATCCAGTGGTAGTCGTCCTTGCGGCCGGCCTCCACCAGCAGCACGCGGTGCCGGCCGCCGGCGCTGAGCCGGTTGCACAGCAGGGCGCCGGCGGTGCCGCCGCCGATGACGATGTAGTCGAAAGTGGTGTCGCTCATGGAATGCCGGGAAGTTGCCGGGCCATTGTGCGGAGCGGGCCCGCCCTGTCGATAGGGAAAGGGCTGATTGCTATGTTTGTTGTAGCTTGTGGCGGGCGTGGCGCCTGGGCTGCAGGCGGGTTTTGATCTATTTTCATGGCCGGCGGCCAAGCCCCTGCGCGCAGCCATTGGGCGAATTTGACTGACGCGGCCCCAGCGGGCTCTGGGCTACCATCCCCCGGTTGCAGCGCCTGGGGTGCGCCGCATGCCATGCCTTCCCCGACCACGCCCCTGGTCACAACGCCCGCAGCCACCGACTTTCCGATGAGCGATCTAGAGCCCCGCATCACCCGCCGCGACGACGCGCCCGAGGGGCCGTGCGCCGTGCTGCAGGGCCGCTGGGGCGCGGCGGAACTCGGCGAGCGCCGCCAGTGGCGCGAGCTTTCCGCCCAGCTGCGCGCGCTGCCCGCCGATGCCGGCCTGGCCTGGGACCTGCGCGAGCTGGACTGGCTGGACCACGTCGGCGCCCAGGTGCTCTGGAACCACTGGGGCCGCGCGCTGCCCGAGCGCCTGCAGGCCACCGATGCGCAGCGCGACATGCTCGGGCGCATCGCCGAATTCGCCACCCAGGAACCCCCGGCCGAGCGCTGGAGCGTGGCCGAGCAGATCGATGCGCTGGGCGCCCGGGTGCTGCAGGGCGTGGGCCATGGCCGCGACCTGCTCATCCTGGTGGGCCAGCTGGTGCTGGACCTGGGCCGGCTGGTGCGCAACCCGCGCCGGGGGCCGTGGCGCGATGTCTCGGGCCACCTCTACAGCATGGGCACCACGGCGCTGCCCATCACGGCGCTGGTGGGCTTTCTCATCGGCATCGTGCTGGCGTATCTCATGGGCCTGCAGCTGCGGCAGTTCGGCGCCAGCACCTTCATCGTGAACATCCTGGGCATCTCGCTCACGCGCGAGCTCGGCCCCATGCTGGGCGCCATCCTGGTGGCGGGCCGTTCGGGCTCGGCCATCACCGCGCAGATCGGCGTGATGCGCGTGACGGAGGAACTCGACGCCATGCGCGTCATGGGCATCGCCCACGGTTTCCGCCTGGTGCTGCCGCGCGCGATCGCGCTGGGCATTGCCATGCCGCTGATCGCGCTGTGGACCACGCTGGCCGCGCTGGCCGGCGGCATGCTCGCGGCCGACGTGGCCATGGGCGTGTCGCCCGCCTATTTCATCCAGGCGCTGCCGGCCGCGGTGGCGCCCGCCAACCTGTGGCTGGCCATGGGCAAGTCGGTGGTGTTCGGCGTGTTCATCGCCCTCATCGGCTGCCACTGGGGCCTGCGCGTCAAGCCCAACACCCAGAGCCTGGGGCAGGGCACGACGGCCTCGGTGGTGAGCGCCATCACCATGGTCATCGTCGTCGATGCGCTCTTCGCCATCGGCTTCAAGAATCTGGGAGTCTGACGCGATGACCTCCGATACCCATCGCCCGCCCGCCACCCCCGCACCTCCGCCGGACGACGCGCCCGCAGTGGTCGAGATCGAAGGCCTCTCGACCGTCTTCGGCAAGGGCGACGACACCTTCGCCGTCCACCAGAACCTGGACCTCACGGTGCGGCGCGGCGAGATCCTCTCGCTCGTGGGGGGCTCCGGCACCGGCAAGACGGTGCTGCTGCGCCACATCCTGGGCCTGACCCGGCCGACCGAAGGCCGCGTGACCGTGCTGGGCGAGCCCGCCGCGCAGCTCACCGGCCGGGGCGCCGCCAGCCGCGTGGGCATGCTGTTCCAGCAGGGCGCGCTGTTCTCGGCCTTCAGCGTGCTCGACAACATCGCCTTCGCGCTGCGCGAGCAGGGCACGCTGCCGCAGCGCCTGGTGTGCGACGCCGCCATGGTCAAGCTGCAGATGGTGGGCCTGAAGCCCGAGCACGCCACCCGCATGCCGGCCAATCTTTCGGGCGGCATGATCAAGCGCGTGGCGCTGGCGCGTGCGCTCATCATGGACCCGCCCCTGCTGCTGCTCGACGAGCCCACGGCCGGGCTGGACCCGCACAGCTCCGACGACTTCTGCGACCTGCTGCGCGAGCTGCACGCCTCGCTCGGGCTCACCGTCATCATGGTCACGCACGACCTGGACACGCTCTTCGCGCTCTCCAGCCGCGTCGCCGTGCTGGCCGAAAAGCGCGTCATCGTCAGCGGCACGCCGCACGAGGTGGCGCGCTTCGACCATCCCTTCATCCACGAATTCTTTCTCGGCGAACGCGGCCGGCGCGCCATGGCGCCCGT
Source organism: Paracidovorax wautersii (assembly GCF_900113035.1). Classification (GTDB taxonomy): domain Bacteria; phylum Pseudomonadota; class Gammaproteobacteria; order Burkholderiales; family Burkholderiaceae_C; genus Paracidovorax; species Paracidovorax wautersii. Next base: position 512,867 of record NZ_FONX01000002.1, read on the forward strand.
GCCGTCCGCCGAACCGGCACCGCCGCCCGCCCACATCAAGGACGCATGATGGAAAACAAGTCACACGCCCTCGCCGCCGGCATCTTCGTCGTCGTCATCTCGGCCCTGCTGGCCGTCATGGGCCTCTGGCTCACGCGCGACCGCACCGACTACACGCTCTACGAGCTCTCCACCAAGGACAGCGTGAGCGGCCTGCAGCCCGAGGCGCCCGTGCGCTACAAGGGCGTGGCCGTGGGCAAGGTCACGCGCATCGGCTTCGACCCGCAGGTGCCGGGCAACGTGCTGATCCGCATCGCCGTGAACGAATCCGCGCCGATCTCGCCCACCACCTTCGCCACGCTGGGCTACCAGGGCGTGACGGGGCTGGCACATGTGCAGCTCGACGATGCCAACGCGCCCCTCAAGCCCCCCGCGCCCGGCCAGAGCGGCCTGCCGCGCCTGCCGCTCAAGAGCTCGCCGCTCAGCCAGATCGCAGAGCAGGGCCCGGCCATCCTCGCCAAGGTGCAGGACGCCACCGAGCGTCTGAACAAGCTGCTGGGCGACGAGAACCAGGCCCGCTTCGCGCAGGCGCTCGACAACCTCGCCAAGGCCTCCGCCAGCGCCAACACCCTGGTGCAGCGGCTGGACAACACCGTGGTCACCAGGCTCGATCCGGCGCTGGCCACCGTGCCCGCCGTGGCGCAGGACGCGCGCGCCACGCTGCAGTCGCTGCGCGTGGCGGGCGACAACGCCGCGGCGGCTGCCTCCGAAGTGCGCGGTGCCGTCGCCAAGCTCAGCGCCACGGGCGGGCCGCTGGACCAGATCGCCGACGGTGCGCAGTCGCTTTCGGCCGCGGCCGACCGCTTCGGCCGCGTCTCGCTGCCGCGCCTGAACAACGCCGCCGACGAGGCCGCCCGCGCCGCCCGCCGCCTGGGCCGCACGGCCAGCGGCATCAGCGACAACCCGCAGTCGCTCATCTACGGCAACGGCAGCGCGCTGCCCGGCCCGGGCGAAGCCGGCTTCGTGGCGCCCACCCGCGCCGCGCCGGCGCAGTGAGCGCCCGCCGGCACCCGCACCGCATCTTGGAGGACACTGGCATGCTGACTATCAAAAACATAGCAAAGAGCGCAGGCGGAATGCGCGCCCGGGCCGTTTTCTGCCTGAGCCTGGCTGCCGCGCTGGCGGGCTGCTCCGTGCTGCCCGATCCGCCCAAGCGCGCCGAGGTGTACGACTTCGGCCCCGGCCTGCCGACGGTGGCCTCGCCCACCGCATCCGCCGGCGCCGCCACGGCGACGCCCGCGGCCTTGCCGCCGCTCGCGCTGGCCGAGGTCTCCACCACCGGCATGCCCGAAGGCAGCACCGCGCTGCTCTACCGGCTCGACTACGCCAACGCCCAGCAGCTGCGCCCCTATGCGCAGACGCGCTGGAGCCAGCCGCCCGCGCAGCTGGTGCAGCAGGCGCTGCGCGACGAGCTGGGCCAGCGCCGCGCCGTGCTGCTGGGCGAATCGGGCGTCGGCCAGCTGCTGGACAACGGCCGCCCGCCCACCGTGGTGCGCGCGCAGCTGGAGGAATTCAGCCAGGTCTTCAGCGCGCCGGGCACCAGCACGGGCCTGGTGCGCCTGCGGGTCTCGGTGGCCGATTCGACCACCGCCGGCGAGAAGCTGGTGGCCCAGCGCGTCTTTACCGTGCAGCGCCCCGCGCCCACGGCCGACGCGGTGGGCGGCACGCGCGCGCTGGCCGAAGCCGCTCGGCAGGCCTCGGCCGAGGTCGAGCGCTGGCTGGAGCAGCTGGGCCGCTGAGCGCGCCGCCGCACCGGCGAATGGATCAAGAAAAAGGGGCGCCACTGGCGCCCCTTTTGCCTTTTCATTGCGGCCTCCGCTCTGCCGCTCAGAAGCTGTGCCGCAGCGTCAGCGCAACGTTGCGCGGTGCGCCCGGCAGGTTCAGGTTGGCGTTGCTGCCGTGGGCCGAGACGATGTAGCGCCGGTCGAAGAGGTTGCGCAGGTTCAGCTGCAGCGTGGTGGCGCGGTCGATGCGGTACTGCGCCATGGCGTCCGCCACGGTGTAGCCGGGCAGGGTGACGGTGTTGCCCGGGTTGGCGAAGCGCGCACCCACGTAGCTCACGCCGCCGCCCACGCTCCAGTCCGCGCCCAGCGCCTGCGTCACCCAGGCCGAGAGCGCCTGGCGCGGCGTGATGGTGGCGCGCTTGCCCTGCACCGGCTGGCCTGCGTCCACCGTGGTGGATTCGGTCACGCGCGCATCCAGGTAGGCGTAGCTGACCGTGGCCTGCGTGCCCGGGCGCAGCTCGCCCGCCAGCGACAGCTCCAGCCCGCGCGTGCGCTGCGTGCCGATGGGGATCAGCACCGTCGGGCGGGACGGGTCGGTGGACTTGATGCCCGTGCGTTCGAGCTGGAAGAGCGACGCGGTGGCCGTGGCGCGGCCATCCAGCAGGTCGAACTTGCCGCCGATCTCGTAGTTGGTGCTGCGTTCGGGCGCCACGTCGGCGTTGGCCGCCGTGAGCGCGAACATCTCGCCCGAAGGCTGGTAGGAGCGGCTGACCGATGCGTAGTACGACTGCACGCTGTCGGGCTGCCACACCAGGCCCAGGCGCGGGCTCCAGGTGGTGTCGGTGCGGGCGAAGTCGCCCTGGCCCGGCAGGCGGTTGTCGGAAGACTGGCCGAAGCGGTCGTAGCGCAGGCCGGCCAGCACCTTCCACTGCGGCGTGAAGGTGATCTGGTCCTGCACGTAGAAGCCGCGCGTCTTGTAGCGGTTGAGCGTGCTGCCGCTGAGCTTGCCGCCGCCGTCGAGCGGCACCACCGGCAGCACCGGGTTGAGCAGGTTCACGGTGGCGACGGTGCCGTCCGAGAAGCTCAGCGCGTCCTTGTTCTGCTGGCCCAGCTCCACGCCGTAGAGCAGCTCGTGCTCGATGCCGCCGGTGCGCAGGTTCTGGATCAGCTCGGTCTGGTTGAACACGCCGTGCTCGAAGCGGTCGATGCCCGAGCGCGTGAGCGCCACGGTGCCGGCCGCCTCGTTGACGGTGCCGCCGGGCAGGGTGTTCTGCCGGTCCAGCTCGTAGTGGTAGTAGCGCAGCGCGTTGCGCAGGCGCAGGCTGCCGTTGAAACGGTGCTCGAAGGTGGCGGTGAAGGAGCCCACGGTGGATTCGGAGGTGTCCGCATCGCGCGCGTTGGCCGAGCCGAAATAGGTGCCGGGGGCCACGTCCACCGGCCGCCCGCGCAGGGCGGGAATGCCGAAGTCCGTCACCCGCTTGTCGCGCAGCCATTCGGCCTGCAGCAGCAGCGAGGTGTTCGCGTCGGGCTTCCAGAGGGCCGAGGGCGCGATCGTCTGGCGCTTGAGGAACTGCTGGCTGCGGTAGCTGTTGGCGTCTTCGGCGGCGCCTGTCAGCCGCCACGACCAGTCGCTGCCGGCCGGGGCGCGGCCCAGGTCGAACTCGCCGCGCCTGTCGGCCCAGCTGCCCACCGTGAGGGCCACGTCGGACACGTTCACGCCCGGCTTCCTGGTCACGCGGTTGACCAGCCCGCCCGAGGAGCCGCGCCCGTAGAGCACGGCGGCCGGGCCCTTGATGACCTCCACGCGGTCGATGTTGGAGAGGTCGCGGAAATACAGCGCGTCGTCGCGGAAGCCGTCCACGAACTGGTCGCCGATGCTGGTGAAGCCGCGGATGCTGACCTGGTCGCGCTGGCCGTCGCCCGTGGACAGGCCCACGCCGGCCACGTTGCGCAGCGCGTCCTGCATCGAGGCCGCGCCCTGGTCGCGCAGCACCTGGCGCGGCACCACGTTGATGGTCTGCGGCACGTCGCGCAGGGCGGCCTCGGTCTTGGTGCCGCTGGCCGAGGTGGGCGCGTTGTAGGCCGCATCGTCCGCGCTGCGGTCGGCCTGCACGCGCACCTCGCGCATCGTGGCCACCGGGGCCGCTGCCGTGCCGGGGGACGGGGCGGGCGCGGCCTGCTGCGCCGATGCCGCGGCGCCCGCCAGGCACAGGGCCGCCAGCGCGCAGGGACGAAGAGAGGCCCGCAGCGGCGGCTTGCGGGAAGCGGAAAGGGTGAACGAGCTGGACATGGTGCAGTGCCGTGAAGGGAAGGTCGTCGGAATCGTGGACACGCCAGCCGTCCGCAGCGGACGCCGGCATGCGCTGGCCGGGCCACCATGGAAATTTCTCCCAATACGCCGCAAGCGCTTATGGATAAAGCGCAGGCTGCTATGGTTTTTGGTGTTGTGGTGGCGCAGCGGCTGCATTGTATTGATATTGCAAATAATTCTCATCAATGTTCTTGTGCTGTCGCAATGCCGCCACGGCAGCGAGGGAAGGGGCCGGCGGGCACAATCGCGGGCCACCGGCCGCCTCGGGGCGGGCCGTGACACCGACTTTTGGGGAAACATCCGATGAGCATCGATCTCGCACGCATCAACACCGAACTGGGCCGCAACGCGCAGGGCCTGGTGGACTGGGCCGTCGGCCTGGGCCGCCCGGCCATCGTCACCACCAACTTCCGCCCGTTCGAGGCGGTGATCCTGCACATGGTCACGCGCGCCCAGCCCGACGTGCCCGTGGTCTGGATGGACAACGGCTACAACACCGAGGCCACCTACCGCTTCGCCGACGAGGTCACCCGCCAGCTGAAGCTGAACCTCAGCATCTACCTGCCGCGCCGCTCGCGCGCGCACCGCGAGGCCGTCGAAGGCCCGGTGCCGGCGCTGGACGATCCGCGCCACGCCGCCTTCACCGAAGAGGTGAAGCTCGAACCCTTCGCCCGCGCGCTGCGCGAGACCGCGCCCCAGGTCTGGTTCACCGCGCTGCGCGCCACCGACACGGCGGTGCGCGCGCAGATGGACCCGGTCAGCATCAACCCCGACGGCCTCGTCAAGGTCGCGCCGCTGCTGCACTGGTCGTCCAAGGACCTCTACGAATACCTGCAGGCCCACGGCCTGCCCAACAACTTCGACTACGTGGACCCCACCAAGGGCGAAGACAACCGCGAATGCGGACTGCACCTGTCGCACTGAGCGGGCGCGGCGCACCGCCGCGTGGCTGATACTCATTTTTCGATAGCAAGGCGTGCCCGGGGCACGCCTTTTTTTCGCCCGTGCTCCGCCTGCCGATCGCCCGGGTGCACCGTAGGCTTGAACTGACGTGGGGTGCGCGGGCGCGCCTACGCTCCGCGGCAGGGGCGGCTTTTAGAGTGCGTCTATCGCATGCAGCAAGGACTTTCCTCCCCGGGGCGAAAGGGCTGAAGCGAATACAGGCAACGCACGAAGGAGCACCATGAACGAAGACACCCTCAAGGGCAACTGGAAGCAGTTCACCGGCAAGATCAAGGAGCAATGGGGCAAGCTGACGGACGACGACCTCGACGTCGCCGCCGGCAAGCGCGACCAGCTCCTGGGCCGCCTGCAGGAGCGTCACGGCCTGGCCAAGGACGCCGCCGAAAAGGAACTGAAGGACTGGGAAGGCCGCAATCCCGACTTCCGCTACGACCGCTGAGCGCCGCGGCGCATTCCCCCCCCCCATACACACAACAAACAACCATCCGGCCGCCTGGCCACCAGCGGGCAGCCGGATGGATGAAGACCCCTTTTTTTACCTGAGGAGATACCCATGAAACACGCCCGCAACCTGCTCGCCATCGTCGCCGCCACCATGCTGGCCACTTCCGCCATGGCCATGACCAGCGCAGAACACAGCGCCGCCAAGGACCGCATCTCGGCCGACTACAAGGTCAACAAGGCCAAGTGCGATGCCCTGAAGGACAACGCCAAGGACATCTGCATGAAGGAAGCCAAGGGCGCTGAAAACGTGGCCAAGGCCGAACTGCAAGCCCAGTACAAGCCCAGCGACAAGAACACCTACAAGGTCGCCGAAGCCCGCGCCGATGCCGACTACGCCGTCGCCAAGGAAAAGTGCGATGACCAGACCGGCGATGCCAAGAAGATCTGCGAGAAGGACGCCAAGGCTGCCCACGTGACCGCCAAGGAAAACGCCAAGGTCGCCCGCGCCCAGGCCAAGCCCTCCGACAACGCCGCCAAGAAGGACGCCAACGTCGCCGAGGTGAAGAAGGAAGCCACGGAAGAAAAGCGCGAAGCCCAGTACAAGGCCGCCAAGGAACGCTGCGACACCATGTCCGGCGACGTGAAGGACAAGTGCGTGGCTGACGCCAAGCGCATGTACGGCCAGTGATGGCCGTGCTCGTCCCCGCCATGCGATAGCTCACCCCGTGTGATTCGCCTGGCCGGACGAGCTTCATGAAGAGGGGGCGGTGTCATCGCCGAATCCTCTGATGACAGGCCCTGCCGATGCAGGGCCTTTTCTTTTCCGGCGCCGGGCGTGACCTGTGCGCGCAGCGCAGGGGCAGGCTGCGATGGCGACCGCACTGCGGGCTCAGGCCCCATCCGCAGGGAGCGGCGCCTCCTCCACGGCCTGCACGAGCCAGCGGCGCACGATGGCTTCCTCCTCTGGCGCGAGGCCCTGAAGCAGCCGCGCCTCCACCGCCGCGACGAGCTTCTTGCAACGCTTGAGCACCGCCTTGCCTTCCTCTGTCAGCGCATTGGTCTGGATGCGTCCATGCCCGGGGTGGGGGCTGCGCGCGATCAAGCCGTTCCGCTGCAGGTTGCTGATGATGACGTTCATCGTCTGTGGCGTCAGCAGCGCCATGCGTGCCAGTTCGGCCCCCGAGGCGCCCGGATAGGCGGCCAGCATGGTCAGGACGGAGAACTGCGGCAGCGTCACGCCGTCGGCGAGCAGTGCCCGCTCCATGCGGGCGCGGTGCGCCGAATGGGCCTGCCGCAAGAGGTAGCCGATGTGCCCATCGATGCCGCGCTTGCCCTCGCCGTGGGCTGGCGTGGCGGAGTCGATCGCAGCTTGGCGGGGCTTGCTCATGATGTCAGGGTTCGAATATGATGGGTTGTCAGAGTTCTGATCTTATCTGCCCGCCATGACGACAATCTCCGCCCCCATCGCCGCCCCTGGCCCTGCGCTGCCTGCCTGCGAGCCACGTATCGGCTGGCAGACATTCGAGCAGGCCGTTCCTGGCGCCAGCGATGCATTGCGCAGCCTGAGCCGGGCCGTCGCCGACGCAGGCCTGGAGCACCGGCTCGCCGAACTGGTCAAGGTGCGCGTCTCGCAGATGAACGGTTGCGCCTTCTGCCTGCATCTGCATCTGAACTGGGCTCGCAAGGCGGGTGTTCCGGATTCGCAGCTGGACATGCTGGCGGTGTGGCACGAAGCCCGTGGTTTCGGCCCTCGTGAGCGCGCCGCCCTGTCCTGGGCGGAGGCGCTGACCCGCATGGAGCGCTCCTCCGTGGACGATGCCACCTATGCTGCGGCTGCCGATGCATTCACCCCGTCTGAACTGGCTGCGCTGACGACGGCCATCGCGGCCATCAATGCCTGGAACCGCATTGCCGGTGCCTTGCGCTTCATGCCCGTCACCGCCCAAGGCTGAAGGGATTGCAGGACGTGCCCGCAGGTTTCCGAGCCAGGACGCTGAAGCATGACCGTCTCCCGTCCGCTGCGGGAGGCTCAGCCACCCCCGTGATCTGGATCAAAGTTCCCTCCGCGACTCATCCCTAAGCTGGCGCCATGGCCTCGCCACCATCGGTGGGCCGCTGCAAGAAGGATGGGGAAAGCCATGGCTGGATTGGAATGGTCGGACGGATTGGCGCTGGATCTGCCCCTGATGGATACCACCCATCAGGAGTTCGTCGCACTGCTGGCAGCCGTGCAGGAGGCCGACGATGCCGCGCTGCTGCCTGCCTGGCATGCGCTGGTCGTGCACACGGTGGCGCATTTCGGCCAGGAAGACCGCTGGATGCAGAGCACCCGCTTCGCGTCCGGCAACTGCCATTCCATGCAGCACCGCGTGATCCTGCAGGTGCTGGGCGAAGGCACGGAGCGAGCCGAGAAGCACGGCGAACTGAACGTGCTGCGCGCCATGGCGTCGGAGCTGGCGATCTGGTTTCCGCAGCACACGCAGAGCATGGACGCTGCGCTGGCGCTGCACCTGCGCCGCGTGGGGTTCGATCCTGTCACCGGAGTGGTCGCCGCACCGGCCGAACTGCCCGAGACGCTGATCGAGGGCTGTGGCGGCGCGTGCTCCAGCGGTAGCGGTGGCGACGAAGCCCACCACCGCGCCGGGGCTGCCGGCACCGCGCACCACGACGCCGTGCCGGCCTGACCGAGCGGCACGCCTTGGCGGTGCGCCCGGGCAGGCGCGCAGGCCTGCGCCGCCGTCAGCGCGCCACCAGCACCGGAAACAGCTTGCCCAGCCCGTCGGCCATCACCTCCACGGCCAGCGCCGCGAGGATCAGGCCCATCAGCCGGGTCATCACGTTGATGCCGGTCTTGCCCAGCACGCGGGCGATGGGCTCGGCCAGCGAGAAGCACAGCGCCGTGGCCGCCGCGATGACCACGCCGTAGCCCACCAGCGCCAGGTGCTGCCACACGGTCTGGGCTCGGTCGGCGTAGATCACCACGGTGGACATGCTGGCCGGGCCGGTCAGCAGCGGAATGGTGAGCGGCACCACGGCGATGCTGTCGCCCTGCGCGGCCTTTTCTGCGCCTTCTTCCAGCTCATTGGTCATCGGCTTGGCTTCGGCCGGCTGGGCGTTGAGCATGTTCATCGCGCTGATGAGCAGCAGCAGGCCGCCGCCCACCTGGAAGCTCTGCAGCGAGATGTTGAAGAACGCCAGGATCTGCAGTCCCAGCAGGGCGCAGGCGGCGATCACGCAGAAGGCGCTGAAGGCGGCCACCTGGATGGTGCGGCGCCGCTGCGCCGCCGAAAAGCCGGTGGTGTAGTGGATGAAGAAGGGCACGATCGCCAGCGGGTTCACGATCGCGAGCAGGGCGATCAGCGGCTTGATCCAGTCCATCAGCGGCCTCCGGAGACTTCCAGGAAGGACATGGTGGTGTAGGGCGAGGCATCGCCCATCAGCCACACGATGGCCTCGGCCACTTCCTCGGCGGAGCCGCCGCGCCCCATGGGCACCTGGTGCGCCAGGTCGCGCACGCGGTCGGGCAGGCCGCCGCTGGCGTGGATCTCGGTCTCGATCAGCCCCGGGCGCACGGCGTTCACGCGGATGCCCTCGGCCGCCACCTCGCGCGCCAGGCCCAGGGTCAGCACGTCGATGGCGCCCTTGGCCGCCGCATAGTCCACGTACTGCCCGGCCGCGCCCAGCCGCGCCGCCGCGCTGGAGACGTTGACGATGCTGCCGCCCGCGCCGCCGTGCCGGGTGCTCATGCGGCGCACGGCTTCGCGGGCGCAGTAGAAGCTGCCCAGCACGTTGATGTCGAACATGCGGCGCAGGCGCTCGCCGCCCATTTCGTCCACGCGGGCGGGCACGTCCACCACGCCCGCGTTGTTGACCAGCGCGCCCAGGCGGCCCCGGTCGCCCAGTTGCTCATCCACGGCGGCGAACATCGCCATCACGTCGGCCTCCACGGCCACGTCGCCCTGCACCGCGATGGCCGTGCCGCCCGCTGCGGTGATCTGCCGCACCACGGCCTGGGCGGCATCGGCATTGCGGGCGTAGTTGACGGCCACGGCCCAGCCCTGGCGCGCCGCCAGCACGGCGGTGGCTGCGCCTATGCCGCGGCTGCCGCCGGTCACGAGGGCTATTCGGTTGCTGTCGTTCATGTGCCGTCTCCTGCTGCAAGAATGAGGGGCGCCGCGGGGCTGGCGGGCCGTGCTGCACGGCATTACAGCATCGCGGGCCCGAGCGCTCCGGCCGCTGGCCGCCGCGCCCTCCATCTTCCCTGCTTTTCCCCTCTCATCACCGCCTGTCAAGGAGCCAAGTCCATGGGCCAGTTCGTCGATCTCACTTCCGCTGATGGTTTCACCGTACCCGCCTGGGTCGCAACGCCCGAAGGCACGCCGCGCGGCGCCGTGGTGGTGCTGCAGGAAATCTTCGGCGTGAATTCGCACATCCGCAGCGTGGCCGAGCGCTGGGCCGCGCAGGGCTACGCCGCCGTGGCTCCGGCCATGTTCGCGCGCGTCAAGCCCGATGTGGAGCTGGGCTACAGCGCGCAGGACATGGAAGACGGCATCGCGCTCAAGGCCCAGGCCGAGGCGCTGCCGGGCGCGGGCGTGCTGCCCGACATCCAGGCCGCCATCGAGCATGCCGCGCAGCTGGGCGGCGGCAAGGTGGGCATCGTGGGCTTCTGCTGGGGCGGCCTGCTCGCCTGGCGCGCGGCCTGCGAGCTGCAGGGCCTGTCGGCCGCGCTCTGCTACTACGGCGGCGGCATGACGATGGGCGATGAAGTCAAGCGCCAGCCGCGCTGCCCGGTGCTGGCGCACTTCGGCCGCCGCGACCACTTCATCACGCTCGACTCGGTTGAGGCCTTCGGCCGCGCCCATCCCGAGGTCGAAATCCACCTCTACGACGCCGACCACGGCTTCAACTGCGACCAGCGCGGCTCCTACGAAGCGACCGCCGCCGCCACGGCCGCCGAGCGCTCGCAGGACTTCTTCGCACGCCACCTGCGCTGAGCGAGAAGCCCGCAGCCGGGCGCCCGGCTGCGGAGTGCGTCAAAATCACGCCCATGAACGCGCTCAACATCGCCGAATACACCCACAGCCTGGGTCTGCAGGCAAAAGCCGCCTCTGCCTTGATGGCACGGGCGCCTGCTGCTATTAAAAACAAAGCGCTGCTGGCGCTGGCCCGGCGCCTGCGCGAGAGCGTGGATGCGCTGCAGGAGGACAACGCCCGCGACCTGGAGCGCGCCCGCGCCGCAGGCCTGGCCGAGCCCATGGTGGACCGCCTCAAGCTCAGCCCCAAGGTGCTGGAAACCTGCGCCCAGGGCTGCGAGCAGCTGGCCGCCATGCCGGACATCATCGGCGAGATTCTGGGCATGAAGCAGCAGCCCAGCGGCATCCGCGTGGGCCAGATGCGCGTGCCCATCGGCGTGTTCGGCATGATCTACGAGAGCCGCCCGAACGTGACCATCGAGGCTGCGAGCCTGAGCATCAAGAGCGGCAACGCCTGCATCCTGCGCGGCGGCTCCGAAGCCATCGATTCCAACCGTGCCCTGGCGCTGCTGGTGCAGGCGGCGCTGGCCGAAGCCGGCCTGCCCGAAGACGCGGTGCAGCTGGTGCAGACCACCGACCGCGAGGCCGTGGGCCAGCTCATCGCCATGCCCGACTACGTGGACGTCATCATCCCGCGCGGCGGCAAGGGCCTGATCGAGCGCATCAGCCGCGATGCCAAGGTGCCCGTCATCAAGCACCTGGACGGCAACTGCCACACCTACGTCGATGACCCCTGCGAAGTGGCCATGGCCGTGAAGGTGGCCGACAACGCCAAGACGAACAAGTACAGCCCCTGCAACGCCAGCGAAGGCCTGCTGGTGGCGCGCGGCGTGGCCGCCGAATTCCTGCCCCAGATCGGCGTGGTCTATGCCGCCAAGGGGGTGGAGATGCGCGGCTGCCCCGAGGCGCTGGCCCTGCTGGCCGACGTGCCCGGCGCGCTGCTGGCGCCCGCCACCGAGCAGGACTGGTCCGAGGAATACCTCGCGCCCATCATCAGCATCAAGGTGGTGGACGGCCTCGACGAGGCCATTCGCCACATCAACCGCTACGGCAGCCACCACACCGACGCCATCCTCACGCGCGACCACATGCACGCGCAGCGCTTCCTGCGCGAGGTGGACTCGGCCAGCGTGATGGTCAACGCCAGCACGCGCTTCGCCGACGGCTTCGAGTACGGCCTGGGCGCCGAGATCGGCATCAGCACCGACAAATTCCACGCCCGCGGCCCGGTGGGCATCGAGGGCCTGACCTCGCTCAAGTGGGTGGTGCTGGGCGAAGGCGAAGTGCGCGCCTGAACGTGACCCCCCCTCTTGAGGCGCGGGCGCCCGCCCGCCGTGCCGGAGCCCGCGCATGAAGATCATCATCCTGGGCGCCGGCCGCGTGGGCCACAGCGTGGCCGAGAGCCTGGTCTCCGAGCAGAACGACATCACCGTCATCGACACCGATGCCGAGCGCCTGCGCGATCTGGAATCGCGCTTCGACCTGCGCGGCGTGGTGGGCAACGGCATCGACCCGCAGGTGCTGGCCGAAGCCGGCGCCCGCGATACCGACCTGCTCATCGCCTGCGCCGCGCAGGACGAGACCAACCTGGTCTGCTGCAAGATCGCGCAGCTGCTCTTCAACGTGCCCACGCGCATCGCGCGGGTGCGTTCCTCCGGCTTCGATGCCGAGCAGGGCGAGCTGCTGCTGGGCAAGGACGGCTTCGGCGTGGACCGCATCATCTGCCCCGAGGAGTCGCTCACCCGTTACATCGCCAAGCTGGTGGAATTCCCCGAGGCGCTGCAGGTGCGCCAGTTCGCCGGCGGCCGGGCCTGCCTGGTATCGGTGCGGGCGCGGCAGGGCGCGCCCATGGTGGGCATGCGCATCGCCGCCATGCGCGAATCGGCGCCCGAGGTGGCCATGCGCATCGTGGCCATCTACCGCCGTTTCCCCGAAGAGCCCGACCGCTTCATCGCCTGCGAGGGCAGCACGCGCGTGGAGCCGGGCGACGAGGTGTTCGTGCTGTCGGCGCGCGAGCAGATCCCGCAGGTGCTGGCCGCGCTGCACCGCCGCGGCGACCAGCCCGCGCGGCCGGTGCGCCGCATCATGGTGGCCGGTGGCGGCCGCGTGGGCCAGCGCCTGGCGCGGCAGCTGGCGCAGCAGGGGCGCTTTCACATCAAGATCATCGAATCGAACGCGGAGCGCTGCCAGAGCCTGGCCGCGCAGCTGCCTTCCGACATCCTGGTGCTGCAGGGCGACGCCACCGACGAGGACCTGCTGGGCGACGAGGGCATCGAGGAGGTGGACCTCTTCCTGGCCCTGACCGGCGACGACGAAGACAACATCATGGCCAGCCTGCTGGCCAAGCGCATGGGCGCGCGGCGCGTGCTGGCGCTCATCAACCGCCGCAGCTACGCCGACCTGATGCACGGCACGCAGATCGACATCGCCCTCTCGCCCGCGCAGGCGCTGCTGGGCGAGCTGCTGGCCTATGTGCGGCGCGGCGACGTGCAGGCCGTGCACAGCCTGCGGCGCGGCGTGGCCGAGGCGCTGGAGATCGTGGCGCGCGGCGACCGCAAGAGCTCGCGCGTGGTGGGCCGCAAGGTCAGCGAGATCCACCTGCCGCCCGAGGTCCACATGGGCCTGATCGTGCGCGGCCTGCGCGACGACGGCGGGGCGGACGCGGTGGGCGATGCGCAGCCCGAGGTCATCATCCCGCGCAGCCACACGGTGATCGAGAGCAACGACCACGTGGTGTTCTTCCTGCCCAACAAGCGGCTGGTGCGCGACGTGGAGAAGGTGTTCCGCGTGAGCGCCACCTTCTTCTGAATCCGGCGGGCCATGGCAGACATCCTTCCCGTCCTGCGGGTGCTCGGCGTGCTGCTGTGCATGTTCGGCATCTCCATGTCCGTGCCGCTGGCCGCCTCGTTGTGGCGCCACGACGGGCTCTGGAGCCTGTATGCGCTCTCGATGCTGGCGACGTGGCTCGCGGGCGGCGTGCTCTGGCTGCAGACCCGCCACCACAGCCGCGAGCTGCTGCCGCGCCACGGCGTGATGCTGGTGTCGCTGGTGTGGGTCGTGCTGCCGCTCTTCGCGGCGCTGCCGCTGCTGCTGGCCACGCACCAGCTGGGCCGGCCGCTGTCGTTCACGCATGCGTATTTCGAGGCCGTCTCGGGCCTCACCACCACCGGCGGCACGGTGATGACGCAGCTCGACACGCTGCCGCTCTCGGTCAACCTCTGGCGCACCTTCATGCAGTGGATCGGCGGCATGGGGATCCTGGTGCTCGCCGTGGCCGTGCTGCCCCTGCTGGGCGTGGGCGGCAGCCAGCTCTTCAAGGCCGAGGCGGCCGGCCCGGTGAAGGACACCAAGCTCACCCCGCGCATGACCGAGACGGCCAAGGGCCTCTGGGGCGTCTATGTGTTCTTCTCGGTCGCCTGCGCGCTGGCCTACTGGGCGGCCGGCATGACGCCCGAAGACGCGCTGATGCACATGTTCACCACGGTCAGCCTGGGCGGGCTGTCGTCGCACGACCTGAGCTTCGCCCACTTCCGCTCGCCGCTGCTCGAAGCCATCGCCGTGGTGTTCATGCTGCTGGCCAGCTGCAACTTCGCGCTCTATTTCGTCGCCGTGCGCAAGCGCACGCTGCGCGGCTTCTGGCGCGATGCGGAGATGCGCGCGACCATGGTGGCGCTGATCGGCGGGGGGCTGGTGGTGGCGCTGCTGCTGTGGGCCAAGAACGTCTATACGCTGTCCGACGCGCTGCGCTACGGCATGTTCCACGTCGTCTCGGTGGCCACCACCACGGGCTTCGCCACCACCGACTATCTCGCCTGGCCGGTGTTCGCGCCCATCTTCATGCTGCTGCTCTCGGGCGTGGCGACCAGCGCGGGATCGACCGGCGGCGGCATCAAGATGGTGCGCATGCTGATCCTGCTCAAGCAGGCGCGGCGCGAGCTCACGCGCATCGTGCATCCGCGCGCGGTGCAGCCGGTGCGCCTCGGCGACGCGGTGGTGGATCCGCGCATGATCTTCTCGGTGCTGGCCTTCATGCTGGTCTATGGCGCCACGGTCATCACGCTCAGCATGGTGCTGCTGCTGACCGACCTGGACCCGGTCACCGCGTTCTCGGCCATCCTGGCCAGCGTGCACTGCATGGGGCCGGGCCTGGGCCAGCTGGGGCCGGCGTCTTCCTATGCGGTGCTGACCGACTTCCAGCTCTGGGTCTGCAACCTCGCCATGCTGCTGGGGCGGCTGGAGATCCTGAGCTTCATGGCCCTGCTCACGCCCGCCTTCTGGCGGCGCTGAGCGGGCGACGGGCGGGCCACGGCCGGGCGAGGCGGCCCGGGCTTGCGGATTCCGCATCCGGCCCCACGTGTCCTCCCTACAATCCCCGGCATCGATCCATTTCCCCGCCAATCCCCCGAGGGCTTCCATGGTTCCGCATCTCATCACCGCCCTCACGGGGCCCATCAACGAGCTTGAACAGCGCATCCTCGACTCGATGCCGGCCATCGAGCGCTGGTTCCGCCTGGAGTGGATGGAGCACACGCCGCCGTTCTACACCTCGGTGGACATCCGCAACGCCGGCTTCAAGCTGGCGCCGGTGGATACCAACCTCTTTCCCGGCGGCTGGAACCACCTGACCAACGAGATGCTGCCGCTGGCCGTGCAGGCGGCGATGGCGGCGATCGAGAAGATCTGTCCCGAGGCGCGCAACCTGCTCATCATTCCGGAGAGCCGCTGCAACAACACGTTCTACCTGTCGAACGTGCTGCAGCTGCAGCGCATCTTCAACATGGCGGGCCTGAACGTGCGCGTGGGCTCCATCAGCCCCGAGATCAAGAAGTCCACCGTGGTCACGCTGCCCCATGGCGAGACGGTGACGCTCGAGCCGGTCATCCGCACCAAGGGCCGGCTGGGGCTCAAGCACTTCGACCCCTGCACCATCTTGCTGAACAACGATCTTTCGGCTGGCGCGCCCGGCATCCTGGAAGACCTGCACCAGCAATACCTGCTGCCGCCGCTGCACGCGGGCTGGACCGTGCGCCGCAAGAGCCGGCACTTCCAGAGCTACGAAGAGGTGTCCAAGCGCCTGGGCAAGCTGCTGGGCATCGACCCCTGGCTCATCAACCCGCTCTTCAGCCGCTGCGAGAGCGTGGACTTCGACGACGACGCCAGCATGGAGGTGCTGCGCAGCGCCGTGGACGCCCAGCTGACCAAGGTGCGCCGCAAGTACAAGGAATACGGCATCAACGAAAAGCCCTTCGTCATCGTCAAGGCCGACAACGCCACCCAGGGCATGGGCGTGATCACCGTGCGCGACGCCAAGGACCTGGACGGCCTGAACCGCAAGGCACGCCACAAGCTGGCCGGCATCAAGGACGGCCAGACCGTGCACGACCTCATCATCCAGGAGGGCGTGCTCACCCGTGAGCGCGTGCACGAGGCCGTGGCCGAACCCGTGGTGTACATGATGGACCGCTACGTGGTGGGCGGCTTCTACCGCATGCATGCCGAGCGCGGCGTGGACGAGAACCTCAACGCCCCCGGGGCCAGCTTCGTGCCGCTGGCCTTCAAGCACAGCACCCAGATGCCCCAGCCCGGCGCCCGCCCCGGTGCCAGCGCGCCCAACCGCTTCTATATGTATGGCGTGGTGGCGCGCCTGGCCATGCTGGCCGCCAGCTACGAGCTGGAAGCCACCGACCCTGAGGCAGAGGTGTACGACTGAGCCGCCGGCCACTCGCAGCGCATGCCATGAGTGGGCGCTGCAAGCCAGGGGAATTGTGTGTAGTTGTTGCAGTGCAACACGCCATTCCCGAGCAATGCGCCTTCAGGGCCCCGGCGCACAATAGCGGTCCCCGCAAGAACAGCAACCCGGCGGCGCCGGCAGGCGTGGCCGGGCCTCCATAGTGCAAAGCTCCAAATCCTCGCTCGCAGCGCTCACGCTGGGCGCCATCGGCGTCGTGTATGGCGACATCGGCACCAGCGTCCTGTACGCGGTCAAGGAAGTATTCGGTTCCGGCCATGTGCCGTTCACGCCCACCAACGTCTATGGCGTGCTGTCCATCCTGTTCTGGACGCTCACCGTCATCGTCTCGATCAAGTACGTGGTGCTGGTGCTGCGCGCCGACAACAAGGGCGAGGGCGGGCTGATCGCCATGCTGGCGCTCGCCTCCCAGGCGGTGAAGGACAAGCCCCGGCTGCGCGCGGCGCTGCTGGGCGTGGGCATCTTCGGCACCTGCCTGTTCTATGGCGACGGCGTCATCACGCCGGCGATTTCCGTGCTCTCGGCCGTCGAAGGCCTCGAAGTGGTGTCGCCGCACTTCCGCACGGCCGTGATTCCCCTGACGCTGGTCGTGCTCTTTTGCCTGTTCGCGGTGCAAAAGCGCGGCACGGCGGGCATCGGCCGGTACTTCGGGCCGGTCACCCTGGTGTGGTTCTGCTCCATCGCGGCACTGGGCGTGCCGCACATCGTGGGCCACCCGGAAATCCTGGGCGCCATCAGCCCGCACCATGCGCTGCGCTTCATCTGGAACAACCCGGGCATCAGCTTCATCATCCTGGGCGCGGTGGTTCTGTGCGTGACGGGGGCCGAGGCGCTCTATGCCGACCTGGGCCACTTCGGCAAGAAGCCCATCCGCCTGGCCTGGTTCGGCGTCGCCATGCCGGCGCTCGTCACCAACTACTTCGGCCAGGGCGCGCTGCTGCTGGCCCAGCCCGAGGCGGTGAGCAATCCCTTCTTCCTGATGGCACCCGACTGGGCGCTGGTCCCGCTGGTGGTGCTGGCCACCATGGCCACGGTGATCGCATCCCAGGCGCTCATCACCGGCGCCTTCAGCGTGACCAAGCAGGTCATCCAGCTGGGCTACCTGCCGCGCCTGAACATCCTGCACACCAGCGTGCGCGATACCGGCCAGATCTACATGCCCTTCGTGAACTGGGGGCTGTTCGTCGCCATCGTGCTGGCCGTGGTCATGTTCCGCTCCAGCAGCAACCTGGCGGCGGCCTACGGCATCGCGGTGACGCTGGACATGCTGATCACCACCGTGCTCACCTTCTTCGTCATCCGCTATGGCTGGCGCTACCCGCTGGTGCTGTGCCTGCTCTCCACCGGCTTCTTCTTCCTGGTGGACTTCGCCTTCTTCACCTCGAACCTGCTCAAGCTGTTCCAGGGCGGCTGGTTCCCGCTGATGATCGGTACCGTGCTGTTCATGCTGATGATGACCTGGAAGCGCGGGCGCGAGCTGCTCAACGACAAGCTGCGGGAAGAGTCGCTGGACCTGCGCGACTTCCTCACGGCCGTGTTCATCAGCCCGCCGACGCGGGTCGAAGGCACGGCGGTGTTCCTCACCGCCGAGACCGGCTCCGTGCCCAACGCGCTGCTGCACAACCTCAAGCACAACAAGGTGCTGCACAAGCAGAACCTCTTCGTCACCGTGCGCAGCCACGAAACCCCGTGGATCGGCCTGGACAAGCGGCTGCAGGTCGAGCCGCTGGGCAGCGACTGCTGGCAGGTGGTCGTCCACTACGGCTTCAAGAACGACCCCGACCTGCCCAGGGCGCTGGAATCCATGCGCGGCCGGGGCTGCGAGCTCGAATCCATGACCACCAGCTACTTCCTGTCGCGTGACGTGGTCATCCCCACCATCGGCAGCGGCATGGCGCCCTGGCGCGAGAAGCTCTTCGCCCAGATGCACCACAACGCCAGCGGCGCGGCGAGCTTCCTGAACCTGCCCAGCAACGCCGTCGTGGAGCTGGGTTCCAAGATCGAAATTTGAGTGCGTGGCCCTGGCGCTGAGCGCGGGGGCCTTGCTGATTCCGTGTGGGGTCGGCCGGATTCAGGGCGTTTTCAGACTTGAGCCCTGATCACCTCTGCGCAGTCAGCTATGAAATCGATAGCGTTTGCCCGTTCATGTCCCGCGGCCAGCCCTTGTCCGGCAAGGCGGCGCCACTTGTGCAACAGTACGGATAGCGGCGCCCCAGGCGCCGGCCCGAACCTCTCTCCGGATGACCATGCATTTCCTCTTCATCGCCGACCCCATCGAGCAATTCAAGATCTACAAGGACACGACCTTCGCCATGATGCGGGAGGCGCAGCGGCGCGGCCACACCCTGGCGGTGTGCGAACCCCGGCACCTGCACTGGGAACGGGGAGGGCGCGTGACCGCTACCGTGCAGGACATCACGCTCACCGGCCATCCTGAAGAGTGGTACAGCGCCCAGGCCCCCAAGGCTGCGGCCCTGGCCGATTTCGGCGCGGTGCTGATGCGCAAGGACCCGCCCTTCGACAGCGAATACTTCTACGCAACCCATCTGCTGGAGCAGGCCGAGCGCGATGGCGCGCGCGTCTTCAACAAACCGCGTGCGCTGCGGGACCATCCCGAAAAGCTGGCGATCATGGAATTCCCGCAATTCATCGGCCCCACGCTGGTCACGCGGGATGCGCAGGACATCCGCCGCTTCCATGCCGAGCATGGGGACATCATCCTCAAGCCGCTGGACGGCATGGGCGGCATGGGCATCTTCCGGGTCAAGTCGGACGGCCTCAACCTGGGCAGCATCATCGAAACCCTGAACAAGGACGGCGCCGAAAGCGTGATGGTCCAGAAATTCCTGCCGGCGATCGCCGAGGGCGACAAGCGCGTGCTCATCATCGGCGGCAAGCCGGTTCCTTATTGCCTGGCGCGCATCCCCCAGGGCAGCGAAGTGCGCGGGAACCTGGCAGCAGGTGGCAAGGGCGTGGCACGCCCCCTGACTCAACGCGACCAGGAGATCGGCGAAGCCTTGGGCGCGGTTCTCAAGGAGCGGGGCCTGCTGCTGGCGGGTGTGGACGTCATCGGCGACTGCGTCACCGAGATCAACGTCACCAGCCCCACCTGCTTCCAGGAGATCCATGACCAGACCGGGTGCGATGTGGCCTCTCTCTATATAGATGCGCTGGAAGAGGCCCTGCAGGGAGCCTGACAGCGCAGCGCGAAAAAATTGCGCCAGATGGCTGAAATCGTCTTGAAGTTGTCATACACTAGCTCTCTTGGCGCAGTCGGGGCAACGAAAGGAGCTTCGGAGGTGTTGAGAAAAAAGGTTGGTTTTGAGTTGCGGCTGGTTGAAAAATCGGTGTAGAATTCAAGGCTCCGCTAAACGGGGTTGGTTGCTGATGCGATCGGTTCTGTGAAGTGAAAATAAAGACCTTCGGTCTTGACGGTGTTTAAAAAATGCTGTTATAATCGAGGGCTTCGCTGAAAGCGGTTTGCGAAAGCAAGTTGATTAAAGCGAATAACCTTCAAGTTTGACAGGACTTTAAAAAACCTGTTAGAATTCAAGGCTCTGCTGATCGCAGCAAAGCTTGAAAGAAAAGAAGAGATTCTGATCTTTCGGTTCCTTAAAAATATACAGC